>NZ_LDWR01000041.1 GCF_001039005.1 Burkholderia cepacia | reverse complement strand
GGGGGTTTTTGCATTTCGGCGACGGAAATGCACTCAGGGTCGGCTAGCGCTGCGTGGCCCAATCGCTGCATCCGTCGACCTACGCCAGGTCAGCCACCGTCCATCCCGCTGCCGGCCCTCACCGCGGAACGAAACCGCGCGATTTGATACGATCGAAATGTCGTCGGCGATTGCTTACGTCGACGCTCATGTTCGAAACCAGGGCTTGATGGAGAGGGCGGGGAATGAATATCGGCGACGCGTCACGCGAATCCGGAGTCAGCGCAAAAATGATCCGGTACTACGAACAGGTCGGCCTGCTTGCACCGAGCAAGCGTACCGACGCCGGCTACCGGGTCTACGGCGCGGACGAAATCCATATCCTGCGCTTTATCCGTCAGGCGCGACGGCTTGGTTTTCTTGTCGAGGACATCCGCAAGCTGTTGACGCTCTGGCAAGATCGCTCCCGCGCCAGCGCCGAGGTGAAGTCGATTGCCCTCGAGCACGTGGCCGAACTCGACAAGCGCATCGCGGAGCTGAGCGACATGCGCGATACGCTGGCCGACCTGGCCGCGCACTGCCATGGTGACGGCCGGCCCGAGTGCCCGATTTTGGCGCGCCTGGCCGACCCCGTCAGTGAACCAGATTAGTGCGTGCACTCGAGGCCCGACATGGGCGCCTGATTCAATATCTATAAAAATCAATTGTTTGCGATGGGTTGGCGTGCGGGTATTCCAGATTGGAATGGCTTCCATGCAAGTATTTCACTAGCATCTTGGTGCGGCGTCGCTATAATTCGGGAATACCCTATACGGGAAATCCCTGAATCTCGATTCACCAGGGGTCCCTTTTCCTTGGAGAACGTCATGATCGCCTACATCGTCGAAAAGCTGAGCAACTGGTTCGAATCCGCAGAACGTGAGCGCCGTGAGGCTTACCTCGCCACGTCGTCGGACATCGTCCAGCTCGAGCGCCGTATCCGTTCGCTCGAAACCAACGGCTACTCGCTGTAATTCGAGTCACCGTCAGGTGCCGTGTGGCACCGAACGATAAGCAAGCCCCGTATTGACGGGGCTTTGTTTTTTTGTGCGCCGGATCTGGCGAAATCGTCTGCGCAGCGCTATGGTATGGGCCTGCTTTTCATCCTGAAGGACACGATCATGCGTTTGCGTCTCGATGTGCGTCGCAGTGCCCGCGCGCGCCTCGCTCTGGGCGCGGTGGTGCTTGTCCATGGTCTCGCGGCCGGCGCGGCGACGTCGTCCAAACCGTTGATTCTGGATACGCAACGCGGTATCCAGGACGGCAAGGGCGGGTTGGTGCTGCAGACCGCGCCGTTGTCTTCCGAGCCGATCGTCGAGCCGGCGGGCATGCGGGCGCCGGCCGGGCAAGCGCCGAACACGTCGGTTCCGCTGTTTGTCGCGCCGTATATCAATGTCCCCGGCTGGGGTGGCGCGCCGCCGGCCAACCAGCCAAGGCTTGCGCCTAGACCGCAGCCGTAACGACCGGTCGCGCGATCAGTTTCCGCGCTGCTCGATCTGGAAGCGGGCGCCGCTATCCTGTCCCAGCGTCTCGACCAGATAGGGCAGTGCCTCGTTCATGCTCTGGGCGAGCGTATACGGCGGATTCAGAATGAACATCCCGCTGCCGTAGAGTCCCAGCCCATCGGTCGGCGGATTCGAGACCGTCAGCGTCAGATGCAGCCAGTTGTTCGGTTGCAGGCGCTTCAACTGCTCGGGAAAGCGCTGCGATTCCAACCGGGTGACCTGCGGATACCAGATCGCGTAGCAGCCCGTCGCGAAACGCTTCAGGCATTCCGCCACGCAGCTTACCGTGCGCGCGTAATCCTTCTTGTCCTCGTAGGACGGGTCGATCAGCACGAGTGCGCGGCGCGGCGGCGGCGGCAGCAGCGCCTTGATGCCTTCGAAACCGTCACCGGCGAAGATCATCGCGCGTCGCCCCGCGTCGCGGAAATTGTGGCGCAGCACGTCGATTTCCGTCGTGTGCATTTCGAACAGCCGCATGCGGTCCTGCTCGCGCATCGATCGCCATGCGATGTACGGGGAACCCGGGTAGAAGCGCAGTTCGCCGTCGTCGTTCAGCGCGCGTACTTCGTCCACATAGTCGCCCAGCGCTTCCGGCAGGTTCTTGTCGTTCCACAGCCGGCCGATGCCGGTGTCGAACTCCGCCGTCTTCGCCGCGTAACCGTCGCGCAGCGAGTACACGCCTGCGCCCGCGTGTGTGTCGATGTACCAGTACGACTTGTCTTTCTTGTTCAGGTAGCGCAGCAGTTGGACGACGACGGCGTGCTTGAGCACGTCCGCGTGGTTGCCTGCGTGAAAACCGTGACGATAACTGAGCATGGCGGGCTGCCTGAAACGAAAGGTGAATCGATGAAAGCGGTCGATCGCGCGCGGCCGTCAAGCCGGGCGCCGACGCGGCCGCGTATTGTACGCGAGTGGCCGTGAGTCGCCTTACTCGTATGCATCGCCGACCACTTCCTCGATGCGTTTTTTCACATCCGGCGTCAGCTTCGCGACGACGTCGAGCGCACCCATGTTGTCGCCGATCTGCTCGATCCGCGATGCGCCGGTGATGACCGAACTCACGCGCGGATTCGCGAGCACCCACGCGATTGCGAGCTGGCCCGTGCTGCAGCCGAGGTCGGCCGCGATCCCGCCGAGCCGCTCGACGATTTCGTTGCTGGCCTGATCGGTCAATCGGTCGCGCATCCAGTCGTAACCCTGCAGTTGCGCGCGGCTGCCGGGCGGCACGCCGTTGCGGTACTTGCCGGTGAGAAGGCCGGACGCCAGCGGGCTCCAGGTCGTGAGGCCAAGACCGTAGTCGTCGTAGAGCCGTGCATATTCCTGTTCGACCCGAATGCGGTGGAACAGGTTGTACTGGGGTTGTTCGACGACCGGCTTGTGCAGGTGATGCCGTTCGGCGATCTCGCACGCGGCGCGAATCTCGTCGGCACTCCATTCCGACGTACCCCAGTACAGCGCCTTGCCGCGCACGATCATGTCGCTCATCGCCCAGACGGTTTCCTCGATCGGCGTATGCGGATCGGGGCGATGGCAATAGACGAGGTCGACATAGTCGAGCTGCAGCCGGCGCAGCGAGCCGTCGATTGCATTCAGCAGGTATTTCCGGTTCAGCGTGTGATACTGGTTCGGCGCTTCCGCGAGCCCCCAGAAGAACTTCGTGGACACGATATAGCTGATGCGCGGCCAGTCGAGCGACTTGAGTGCCTGGCCCATGATTTCCTCGGATTTTCCGCCGGCGTAGACCTCGGCGTTGTCGAAGAAATTGACGCCCGCGTCGCGTGCCGCGGCGAGGCATTCGCGCGCGACCCGCTGGTCGACCTGATTGCCGTACGTGACCCACGAGCCGAGCGACAGCGCGCTGATCTGCAGGCCGGAACGGCCTAACCGTCGATATTGCATGCGAATCTCCTGCGTGACCGAACCGACCTTAAGCTTAGACGTTTTGCGCGCGAACGGCGGGGCCGATCGTGCACAATGACGGCTGGCCCGCCGGCGCGGTCGCTCGACGAAAGCGGATGCGGCGGGTGCATGCTTTATCGATCCGACAACGGGAGGAGACGGACATGGCAGCAGATCTGAACGGCAAGACCGCAGTCGTCACGGGCGCCGCAAGCGGCATCGGCAAGGAAATCGCACTCGAGCTCGCCAAGGCAGGCGCGGCCGTCGCGATCGCCGACCTGAACCAGGACGGCGCGAATGCGGTCGCCGACGAGATCAACAAGGCGGGCGGCAAGGCCATTGGCGTCGCGATGGACGTGACGAACGAGGAAGCCGTGAACAGCGGAATCGACAAGGTGGCCGAAGCGTTCGGCTCGGTCGACATCCTCGTGTCGAACGCGGGCATCCAGATCGTCAACCCGATCGAGAACTACTCGTTCGCCGACTGGAAGAAGATGCAGGCGATCCACGTCGACGGCGCGTTCCTGACGACGAAGGCCGCGCTCAAGCACATGTACAAGGACGATCGCGGCGGCGTCGTGATCTACATGGGTTCGGTGCACTCGCACGAAGCGTCGCCGCTGAAGTCGGCGTACGTGACGGCCAAGCACGGGCTGCTCGGCCTCGCCCGCGTGCTCGCGAAGGAAGGCGCGAAGCACAACGTGCGCTCGCATGTCGTGTGTCCGGGCTTCGTGCGCACGCCGCTGGTCGACAAGCAGATTCCGGAGCAGGCGAAGGAGCTCGGCATCAGCGAGGAAGAAGTGATCAAGAAGGTGATGCTCGGCAACACGGTCGACGGCGTATTCACGACGGTGCAGGACGTCGCGCAGACGGTGCTGTTCCTGTCGGCGTTCCCGAGCGCGGCGCTCACGGGCCAGTCGTTCGTAGTCAGCCACGGCTGGTTCATGCAGTAATGCGGGCGCGGGCAGCATGGCTGCCCGCGCGCGAACGGCAAAAAAAACGCGCTCCGGAGAGCGCGTTTTTCATTTCGGCAGGGCGGGGCCGGTGACGGCTGCCGCCCGCTGGCGCCGAGTTACTTCAGGACGACTGCGACGGCATTGGCGACCACGTCGAGGTTGCGCGTGTTCAGCGCTGCGACGCAGATCCGGCCGGTGCCGACCGCATAGATGCCGAACTCGTCGCGCAGGCGATCGACTTGCGCCGTGGTCAGGCCCGAATACGAGAACATCCCACGCTGTGCGTTGATGAAGCTGAAGTCGCGATCGACGCCGCTTGCCTTCAGGCGCTCGACGAGACCGTTGCGCATCGCACGGATGCGATCGCGCATTTCACCGAGTTCCTGCACCCACGCAGCGTGCAGTTCCGGCGACGCGAGCACCGCTGCGACCACGGCGCCGCCATGGGTCGGCGGGTTCGAGTAGTTCGTGCGGATCACGCGCTTCAGTTGCGACAGCACGCGCGTGGCCTCTTCCTTGCTCGACGTGATGATCGACAGTGCGCCGACGCGCTCGCCGTACAGCGAGAACGACTTCGAGAACGACGACGACACGAATGCGTTCAGGTCGGCCGCCGCAAACAGGCGGACGGCGGCGGCATCGGCCTCGATGTTCTCGCCAAAGCCCTGGTAGGCGATGTCGAGGAACGGCACGAGATTGCGCGCCTTCACGACGTCGACGATCTGTTGCCATTGCGCTTCGGTCAGGTCCACGCCGGTCGGGTTGTGGCAGCACGCGTGCAGCACGACGACCGTGCCTGCCGCATAGCCGTTCAGCGCCGACAGCATGCCTTCGAAGTTCACGCCGTTGGTGGCGGCGTCGTAATACGGATAGGCGACGACTTCGAAGCCGGCCGCCTCGAACAGCGCGCGGTGGTTTTCCCAGCTCGGATCGCTGATCGCGACCTTCACGTTCGGGTTCACGGTACGCAGGAAATCGGCGCCGATCTTCAGCGCGCCCGTGCCGCCCAGCGCCTGGGCCGTGACCACGCGGCCCGCTGCGATCAGCGGCGAATCGTTGCCGAGCAGCAGCTTCTGCACGGCCGCATCGTAGGCGGCGATCCCGTCGATCGGCAGGTAGCCGCGCGGCAGGCCGGCCTCGACACGCACCTTCTCCGCTTCGCGAACCGCGCGCAGCAGCGGAATCTTGCCTTCTTCGTTCGTGTACACGCCGACGCCGAGGTTGACCTTGGTCGGACGCGCATCGGCGTTGAAGGCTTCGTTCAGGCCCAGGATCGGGTCGCGGGGAGCAAGCTGGACAGCGGAGAAGAGCGACATGATGATTCGGCAGTTGTGAAAATAGGGTCAGGCTTTCAGCCGGCGGTGCGGGCGCAGTAGACCGCGCGCCAATGGGCACGACGCCGGAAAGCGCAGCAGCCTGATATTGTAGCGAATTCGCGCAGGCGGGGGCGCGCGATTCGGCGGCGAATCGCGATTTCGGACGGCCGTCGGCCGTCAGGAGCCGACAGCAGTTCGCGCGGCCGCGAAGCGCTAGAATGGCTCCTTTGCCCTCGCTCCAGCCGCATTCCATGTCCGAACATCATGCCGAAGCAGGCGACGCGCTCGACGAATCCAAATTCGTCACCTTCGAAGGGTCGCCGTTCCAGCTGTATCAACCGTATCCGCCCGCAGGCGACCAGCCGACCGCGATCGAGACGCTCGTCGAAGGCATCGGCGACGGCCTTGCCTTCCAGACGCTGCTCGGCGTGACGGGTTCGGGCAAGACCTTCACGATGGCGAACACGATCGCGCGGCTCGGCCGCCCGGCGATCGTGTTCGCGCCGAACAAGACGCTCGCGGCACAACTCTATGCCGAGTTCCGCGAGTTCTTCCCGCGCAACGCGGTCGAGTACTTCGTCTCGTACTACGACTACTACCAGCCTGAGGCCTACGTGCCGCAGCGCGACCTGTTCATCGAGAAGGATTCGTCGATCAACGAGCACATCGAGCAGATGCGGCTGTCGGCGACGAAGAGCCTGATGGAGCGCCGCGACGTGGTGATCGTCGCGACGGTGTCAGCGATCTACGGTATCGGCAACCCGTCCGAATACCACCAGATGATCCTGACGCTGCGCATCGGCGACAAGCTCGGCCAGCGCGACGTGATCGCGCGGCTGATCGCGATGCAATACACGCGCAACGAGCAGGATTTCCAGCGCGGCACGTTCCGCGTGCGCGGCGACACGATCGACATCTTCCCGGCCGAACACGCCGAAATGGCCGTGCGCGTCGAACTGTTCGACGACGAGGTCGAGACGCTGCACCTGTTCGACCCGCTGACCGGACGCGTGCGGCAGAAGATTCCGCGCTTCACCGTGTATCCGTCGTCGCACTACGTGACGCCGCGCGACACCGTGATGCGCGCGGTCGAGACGATCAAGGACGAATTGCGCGAACGCCTCGAGTTCTTCCACCGCGACGGCAAGCTCGTCGAGGCGCAGCGCCTCGAGCAGCGCACGCGCTTCGATCTCGAGATGCTGCAGGAGCTCGGCTTCTGCAAGGGCATCGAGAACTACTCGCGACATTTCTCGGGTGCCGAGCCTGGAGATCCGCCGCCGACGCTCGTCGACTACCTGCCGCCCGACGCGCTGATGCTGCTCGACGAATCGCACGTGCTGATCGGCCAGTTGAACGGCATGTACAACGGCGACCGCGCACGCAAGGAAAACCTCGTCAATTACGGGTTTCGCCTGCCGTCGGCGCTCGACAACCGGCCGCTCAAGTTCCCCGAGTTCGAGCGCAAGATGCGCCAGGTCGTGTTCGTGTCGGCCACGCCGGCCGACTACGAGAAGCGCGTGACGGGGCAGATCGCCGAACAGGTCGTGCGGCCGACGGGGCTCGTCGATCCGGAAATCGAAGTGCGACCGGCAAGCTCGCAGGTCGACGACGTGCTGACCGAGATCAACGCGCGCGTGAACGCCGGCGAGCGCGTGCTGATCACCGTGCTGACGAAGCGCATGGCCGAGCAACTCACCGAGTTTCTGGCCGACCATGGCGTCAAGGTGCGTTATCTGCACAGCGACATCGACACGGTCGAACGGGTCGAGATCATTCGCGACCTGCGGCTCGGCACGTTCGACGTGCTGGTCGGGATCAACCTGCTGCGCGAGGGCCTTGATATTCCCGAAGTGTCGCTCGTCGCGATCCTCGATGCGGACAAGGAAGGCTTCCTGCGCGCCGAGCGCTCGCTGATCCAGACGATCGGCCGCGCCGCGCGGAACGTGAACGGCAAGGCGATTCTCTATGCCGATACGATGACCGAGTCGATGAAGCGCGCAATCGGCGAGACCGAGCGGCGTCGCGCGAAGCAGGTCGCGCACAACGAGAAAATGGGCATTACGCCGCGCGGCGTCGTGAAGCGCATCAAGGACATCATCGACGGCGTCTACAACGCCGACGAGGCGCGCGCGGAGTTGAAGGAAGCGCAACAGCGCGCGAAATTCGAGGACATGTCGGAAAAGCAGCTCGCGAAGGAAATCAAGCGCCTCGAGAAACAGATGGCCGACTACGCGAAGAACCTCGAGTTCGAGAAGGCCGCCGCGACCCGCGACCAGCTTGCGCTGCTGCGCGAGCGCGTGTTCGGCGCGAATGTCGGCGACCACATCAGCGGCGGCCGGTAAATCTTTCCAAGCGTCACCGAAACGGTGCACTAACGGGCCTGTAAGCCTTGTCGGATCAGGGGTTTACACGGCTTCTCGTTTGTTCCGGAGCGGGTTCGGTGCTAAACTCCGCAATTATTGAGAATTGTTCGCATTAACGTTCTTCGTCGCGTTAGTGTTTCCAGCGAGCCGCCCCGGCGGCGGTTCGTGCGTTGTCATTTAGTCAGACAAATAACAAGGAGTGTCCATGTTGGGTTCTTCGTTCATCCGCACGACGGTTGCGGTAGCGGCGGCGCTTGCCGCGATGTCGGCCTCGGCTGCCGAATATCCGATCGGCAAGCAGCAGATCCAGGGCGGCATGGAAATCGGCGCGGTGTACCTGCAGCCGATCACGATGGACCCGGAAGGGATGATGCGCAAGGCGTCGGATTCCGACATCCACCTCGAGGCCGACATCCATGCGGTCAAGAACAACCCGACGGGTTTCGCGGAAGGCGACTGGATGCCGTACCTGCAGGTCACGTACAAGCTGACGAAGCAGGGCGACACGAAGTGGAAGGCTGAAGGTGACCTGATGGGCATGGTCGCGAGCGACGGTCCGCACTACGGCGACAACGTGAAGCTGAATGGGCCGGGCAAGTATCACCTGTCGATGGTCGTCAAGCCGCCGATGCAGTCGGGCCACATGGCGTTCGGCCGTCACATCGACAAGGAAACGGGCGTGGGCGCGTGGTTCAAGCCCATCACCCTCGAGTACGACTTCCCGTTCGCCGGTATCGGCAAGAAGGGCGGTTACTGATCGGTGGCATCACGAACGGCGCGCTTCGGCGCGCCGTCGGCGTAGAGAACCCAGAATGAAAATTCCCCAGAAAATCGTTGCCGCAGCCGCTGCGTTGTGGCTTGCCGGCGCAGCGCACGCTGCCGATCTGCCGACGTTCAAGCTCGAGATGACGGACGGCAAGCTGAATCCCGCCCGCATCGAAGTGCCGGCCGGCCAGCGCTTCAAGATCGAGATCAAGAACACCGGCAAGGGCGCCGCCGAATTCGAGAGCGTGCAACTGCGCAAGGAGAAGGTGCTCGCGCCGGGCGCCGATTCGTTCGTGGTCGTCGCTCCGCTGTCGCCGGGCGAATACAAGTTTTTCGACGATTTCCACCAGCAGGCACAGGGCGTGATCGTCGCGAAGTAACGCGTTTTATCTGCGTGCGGGCCACACGTCCGTTGCCCCGCGCGTCAGGAGGTATCGATGGGTCAGATCTTGTTCATCGTCTGGCGGGAGAGCGTCGAAGCGCTGCTCGTCGTCGGCATTCTCTATGCATGGCTGAAAAACGGCGACGACGACGCGCGCCGCGGCCTGCCTTATCTGTGGGGTGGCGTCGGCGCCGGCCTGCTGATGGCCATCGGCCTCGGCGCCGCGCTGGTCGGTTTCACCGAAGTGTTGTCCGGCGATGCGCAGGACTACTTCCAGACGGCGATGGTGCTGATCGCATGCGTGCTGATCGTGCAGATGGTGCTGTGGATGCGCCGGCACGGCCGCACGCTGAAGCGCGACATGGAGCAATCGCTGCAGCAGAGCACACGCGATTCGAACTGGTGGGGCGTCGCCGTGCTGGTCGCGCTCGCGATCGCGCGCGAAGGCAGCGAGACGGTGATCTTCCTGTACGGCCTCGGTTTCGGCCAGTCGGGCCACGTCGACGGCAACCAGATGCTCGCGGTCGTGATCGGCCTCGGCCTCGCGTTCTTCACGTTCTATCTGCTGCAGCTCGGCGGCAAGTACTTCTCGTGGCGGTATTTCTTCCGCGTCACCGAAGTGATGCTGCTGTTCCTCGGCGCGGGCCTGTTCCAGACCGGCGTCGACAAGCTGATCGACAAGGAAATCCTGCCGCTTGGCATTTCGCAGGTGTGGGACACGTCCGCGATCCTCGATGATTCGAGCACGTTCGGCTCGCTCGTCGCGACGCTGACCGGTTATCGCGCGCACCCGGCACTGACCAACCTGGTTGCCTATGCGGTGTACTGGGCGGTCGTGTGGCTGTTGATGAAGCGCGCGAGCCGTCGTCCGGCCGTCGCCGCGGGCCGCGCGGCATGAGCGTGGTCGCCGCAGCCAAGCCGGGCTGGCTCGCGCAGGCCGGCCAGTGGATGCAGCGCCACGGTGCGCTGATCCGCGGCATCCAGTGGATCGTTGTCGCTGTCTATGCGTTCCTGATCATCGTGCCGGCGGTGTTGCCGCTGCCGGACGATTCCGCGCATCTGTGGAACAACCTGACGCTCATCGCGCAATTCGCGTTCTGGGGCATCTGGTGGCCGTTCGTGCTGCTGTCGATGGTGATGCTCGGCCGCGTCTGGTGCGGCGTGCTGTGCCCGGAAGGCGCGCTTACCGAATACGCGAGCAAGTTCGGGCGCGGTGGCCCGATTCCGCGCTGGATACGGTGGGGCGGCTGGCCGTTCGTCGCGTTCGGGATCACGACGATCTACGGGCAGATGGTAAGCGTGTACCAGTACCCGCTCGCGGTGCTGTTCGTGCTCGGCGGCTCGACCGTCGGCGCGATCGTGATCGGCGTGCTGTACGGCCGAGAGAAGCGCGTGTGGTGCAAGTATCTGTGCCCGGTCAACGGCGTGTTCGGGCTGCTCGCGCGGCTCGCGCCGATGCGCTACAAGGTCGACGAGGATGCGTGGCGCCGTTCGTACAAGAACGGCGAGCACGGCCATCGCGTGATTCCGATCAACTGCGCGCCGCTCGTGCCGTTGCGCAACATGAAGGGCGCGGCGGACTGCCATATGTGCGGCCGCTGCAGCGGACACCGCGATGCGATCTCGCTGTCGTTGCGCTCGCCGTCCGACGAAGTCGTTACGCTCGGCGCGCAAAAGGCGAACCCGTGGGACACCGCGCTGATCCTGTACGGCCTGCTCGGCGTCGCGATCGGTGCGTTCCACTGGACCGTCAGCCCGTGGTTCGTGCAGATCAAGCAATGGCTCGCAGGCTGGCTGATCGACCGTGACATCACGTGGCCGCTCGAAACCAATGCGCCGTGGTTCCTGCTCACGCATTACCCGGATCGCAACGACGTGTTTTCCTGGCTCGACGGCGGGCTGATCGTCAGCTACATCGTCGGCACGGGGCTCGTGTACGGCACGGCGCTGCTGGTGCTGTTGGCCGGTGCCACGCTGATGCTCGGCCGCTTCGATCGCGTGCGGCTGCATCACCTCGCGCAGGCGCTGATTCCGATTGCAGGGGCGGGCGTGTTCCTCGGGCTGTCGGCAACGACGCTGTCGTTGCTGCGCGCCGAGCATGTGCCGCTCGGCTGGGCGACCGATGTGCGCGTCGCGATCCTGGTCGGCGCCAATGCATGGAGTGCGTGGCTCGCATGGAAGGTGACGGGGCGCTACGCGGCCTGGCCGCGCCGGCTGGCGGCGTTCGCATGGTTTGCCGTCGGGCTTGCCGTCGTCGACAGCGCCTGGTGGTTGATGTTCTGGGGTTTCTGAAGCGGCAGGTGTGCCGCTTCGGCGGCCATACATTGACGGCAGCAACGAACACGGGTGGCAATGCGTTACGTATTCGCCGCCCAAATAAAAAAGCGGCACGTCGTTCGACGTGCCGCTTTTTTTCTTCCTTGTGCGAGAACCAAAAAAAGTGGCTTGGCTTGCTGCAGCGGCTGCTTGAGTGTGTTTGCACGAAGGGGTCTAGATCTCGCGTGCAAGCCGTTGCGCTGGCTAATGCCCAACACCTCTCAGGGAGGTGGTCCCCACAATACTCTGTCGTTACTTCGTCAGGATCAGCTTGCCGAGCCGAGTGGCACGCAACTGATAAGTCTCTCCGTTATGCGCGATGCTGATGTGGCTGTGGCCTTGCAGCAGCGAATCGCTGTTGACGACCCGCGTGCCTGCATCGCGGTTGCCGGCGGGTTTCGCCGGCGTGGTGACCGCTGCCGTCTTCTGACGGCTGCTGCCTGCGGTGCCGGTTGTGTGGCGCAAGGTCAGCGTGGTCGGGCGCATGGTGTCGGTCATTCGGTTGATCGGTGACTGTCGATACGATGGAATGAATTCTAAATGATAACCATTCCCATTCGCAAAAACTCTTTATCAATCGAGAATGATGAGTTGATAGTTTGATTCAAAGGGGCGACCCGAAGGCCGCCGCCGGGTTCAGTGCAGCGGATCGGGGTCCTTGCGGCCCTGCGCGTATTCGCGGATCAGGCGGACCGTGTCGATATCCGACGTGCGATACGCTTCCTTGACGATCCCGTGCGTCTGCCGGGCATCTTCGCTGTCGTCCGTGACGGTCAGCGTCGTGCGGTATTCGAAGCGCAGGAACAGTTGATGGTCTTCGCGTTCCTCGATCGTCATCGTCAGCGAGCCGCCGATCTCGCCGTCGGCGGCGAGGATGTCGTAGCGGACCTGCTGGTTCGGCGTGAGCGTGACATGGTCGCGCACGATCGCGTGACCGTAGTGCAGTTCGCGTTCGAGCGTCATATCCGTCCGTTCGCGGACGACGCAGCTGTCGAGGCCGAGCACGAACAGTTGCGGCTGTTCGGCACGCAGCACGAGACCTTCCCAGAGCTGGTCGCGGGTGAGGGCCGGCACGGCCGAATCATCGGAATTGATCTGGATCAGATGTTCGAAGTTCAAGGGGACGGGTTCCTTCTGGTGGTTGGCGGCCACATGGTTCAAGAAGTTATTGTGACGCAAAACCGTCCGTTTCGCGGTACCTGCCGCCCCCGATCGGGCGTCAGGCTTCAATGCGGCCCATGCGACCGGTCTGGTAGTCGACGACGGCCTGCCGAATCTCTTCCTCGGTATTCATCACGAACGGACCATAGCGGACGATCGGTTCGTTGAGCGGCACGCCGCCGATCAGCAGCAGGTCGAGCGGCGTGTCGCCGGCGGCGAACGTGACCGTGTCGCCGTCGTCGCCGTACACGATCATGTGCCGTGCGTCGACAGCCTGCCTGTCGGGCCCGTAGAGGCCCGTTCCGTCGATCGGATAGGCGAACACGCGATAGCCTGCCGGAACCGGCTGCGTGACCATTGCGCCGGGTTCCAGCGTGAAATGCTGGTAGAGGATCGGCGTACGCGTCTCGATCGCGGCCCGGACGCCGAACGCTTCGCCGGCGATGACGCGCACGCGCGCGCGGCCGTCCGGCGACGTCGCGGTCGGGATGCGCTCGGCCGGGATCTCCTGGTAGCGCGGCGCGATCAGCTTGTCGCGCCGCGGCAGGTTGACCCACAGCTGGAAGCCGTGGGAACGGCCGCCGGCCTGCGCGAACGCCGGATCCGGCATTTCGCTGTGCACGACCCCGGCGCCGGCCGTCATCCACTGCACGTCGCCGGGGCCGAGCGTGCCGGCATGGCCGGACGAGTCGCGATGGCAGAAGCGTCCGTCGAGCGCGTAGGTCACGGTCTCGAAGCCGCGATGCGGATGGTCGGGCGCGCCCTTGGCTTCGCCGGGAGCGTAGTCGACGGGGCCCATTTCGTCGAGCAGCAGGAACGGATCGAAATCCATCAGCAGCCGGGTCGGGAACGGACGGTGAACGACAAAGCCGCCGCCTTCGGTGGTGCGGAGCGCGGGGTAGGTGCGGTCAAGCGAGCGAGCGGTCGTCATGCGGAAGCCCTCGGAATCAACGGAATAGCGTTATTTTTGAAACATAGCGCTATTATATTGGGCGTTTTCCCGTTCGATTTGCGATGGTTCGCAATGGATTGTTCTGAAATTGGAACGATGAGATGAATATCGATGCACATAACCTGAACGACCTCATGTACTTTTCGCAGGTCGTCGAACATGGTGGTTTCTCGGCCGCGGAACGCGTGCTGGGCATCTCGAAATCGCGCCTGTCGCGGCGCCTGACCGAACTCGAGGCGGCACTCGGCGTGCGCCTGCTGCAGCGTTCGACGCGCAAGCTCGCGCTGACCGAGGCGGGGGAGTTGTTCTACCAGCATTGCCAGGCGATGCTCGCCGAGGCGCAGGCCGCGATGAATGCGGTGCAGCAGTTGCGCGCGTCGCCGCGCGGTTCGGTGCGGGTCAGCGTGCCCGTCACGCTGTCGCAGACGATGCTGTCGCGCATCCTGCCCGAATTCCTGCGTCGTTATCCCGAGGTGAGGGTGCATGTGCGCGTGACGAATCGCGTGATCGACCTGTTCGAGGACTCGATCGACGTCGCGCTGCGCGTGCGCTCGGAGCCGCCGCAGAACGCCAACATCGTCGTGCGGCCGCTGTGGCGTACCGAGCAGATGCTGGTCGGTGCGCCGAGCCTGCTGAGCCAGAATGCGCCGCCGCTGGTGCCGGACGATCTGGCCGGCTTCGAGACGCTCGATACGCCGAGCGTCGACGGGCGGCACGTGTTCAACCTGATCGCGCCGGACGGCACGCGTCATGTGCACGAGCACGAACCGCGGCTCGTGACGGCCGACCTGATGACGATCCGCGAGGCCGTGCTCGACGGCCTCGGCATCGCGGCGCTGCCGGAGATGATGTACGGCAACGCGCTGCGCGCGGGGCAACTGTCGCCCGTGATGCCGGGCTGGACGCTGCCGGTGCCGCAACTGTATGCGGTGTTCGTGTCGCGGCAGGGGATGCCGCCCGCGGTGCGTGCGTTCGTCGACTACCTGGTCGAGAAGCTCGATCACGGTGCCTACAAGGAGCAGGGGTGCCCCGAGCGCGCGAAGAAGGAAGCCGCGGCCGATGCTTCGGCGACCTGAACACGACGCGCACGACGAGGCAAATTTGTTTTGTCATTGAAGCGTCGCCTGCAATCGCAAGTTTCAATCGCCGGGGCCTTGAATGCGCGCGCGCGCGGGCCTATATTGAAATCCCATTTCGTGAAGGAAGTTCTGAGCGAAATCAGGTGGCCGCATATATTGTGAGCCAGATAGGGCAGAACGCGCAGTCCGTGCAGACCACGGCAGAGTCGCATTTGCGTTGCTCGAGGCGCAACCGATACCGCCAAAGAGCCCGCCGCCCGAAGGCGCCCGCGTGCGCATGAAAAAAGGCCTTCATCTGGCGATGAAGGCCTTTTACTTTGTGCCGGGAAAGGAGCGCGACGTGCGCGCGTTACTTCGCTTTCGCGGCCGGCTCCGTCACGAAGCCGAGTTTCGTCAGGCCGCCGGCCTGCGCATCCGACATCACTTCGGCGACATGCTCGTATGCAACCTTGCGGTCCGCGCGCAGGTGCAACTCCGGCTGCGGCTTGCGTTGCGCCGCTTCCGCGATGCGTGCCTGCAATTGTTCGCGCGTGACCGTGTGGTCGTCCCACAGGATCGTGCCGTCGCCCTGGATCGCGACGTCGACCGTCTGCGGCTTTTCGTCGACGGGCTGGCTGCTGGCGTGCGGCAGGTCGATCTTCACCGCATGCTGCATCGCCGGGATCGTCACGAGGAAAATGATCAGGAGTACGAGCATGACGTCGACGAGCGGCGTCATGTTGATCTCGCTCATCACTGCATCGTCATCATCGTCGCTGAAACCAGTGTTCATTGCCATGGTTCACCCCGTCTCAGCTGGCGCGCGTCGCGAGGCGCAGGCCGTCGCGCGTCGACGACGATGCGAGGCTCGCACCGGTCACGAAGTAGGCGTGCAGGCCGTGCGCGAAGCGGCGCAGCTTGCTGACGACACCCTTGTTCGCGCGGGTCAGTGCGTTGTAGCCGAGCACGGCCGGGATCGCGACGAACAGGCCGAAGGCCGTCATGATCAGCGATTCGCCGACCGGGCCCGCGACCTGGTCGATCGACGTCTGGCCGGTTGCGCCGATCACGAGCAGCGCGTGGTAGATCCCCCAGACCGTACCGAACAGGCCGACGAACGGCGCCGTGCTGCCGATCGACGCGAGGACCGCGAGACCGCTCTGCATGCGCGAGATGCCTTCGTCCATCGTGTCCTTCAGGCAGCGCGTGACCCAGTCCGACACGTCCATGCGGTCGTGCAGGTGCGGTTGCGTCTGGTGGTGATGGTCGGCTGCTTCCTTGCCCGACAGCGCGAGCGCGAGGAACGGGTTGTCGTTCGGCGTCGATGCGGCGAGGCCGAGCTTCTTGATGCCGTCGTCGAAATTGTCCGAATGCCAGAATGCCTGTTCGGCGTTCTTCGTGAGGCGGTTCAGGCGAACCACGTTCCAGCCCTTGACGACGATGACGATCCACGACAGGACCGACATCACGAGCAGCGTGATCGCAATGGCGCGCGTGACGAAATCACCTTGCGCCCAGACGTGCGCGATACCGTAGCTTTGCATTTTTTGTTTCCTTTGAATCTTCCGGATGAGGCAGGTTAGTCAGTGAGCCCGAAGCTGTAGGGCTGTATGTGGGTGGCGCGGATCGCCTGACCGTTCTCGATGTACGGACGGCAGGTGGTCGAACGCATCGCGTCGAGTGCGGCATCGTCGAGGCGCGGGTAACCGCTGCTCTTCTGCAGAACGATGCTTTCGATCTTGCCGGTCACGCCGACGACGAAGTGAACATAGGCCGTACCTGATTCGCCGCGGCGGCGCGACATCGACGGATACTCGGGCTTCACGAAATTGCACTGCAGCGTCGACACGTTCTTCGGCGCGCTGACCTGCATCGTTTCACGGGCCGGGCCAGGCGTGGCGGCTGGTGCGGCAGGCGCCGGCGCGGCGGGTGCGGGCGTTGGATCGGCCGCCGGTGCGGGGATGGGCGATGGAGCGGGCGATTGTGCGAGCGGCGTCGGCGTCGCTGCTTTCGGCACCGGCTTCGGCTCGATCTTCGGCTTTACTTTTGGCACGGGCTTTGGCGGCGCGGGCTGCGGAAGCGATTCGGCTGCGACCTGCTTGGCGACTGGTGCGGGCGCAATGAGCTGCGCGGTGATCGACTGGACCTCGACCTCCTTCGGCGGCGGCGCGTTGCGATGGAGCCAGGCGGCCGTCAGCATGATCGCGTGTGCGGCAAGCACACCGACCGCGACGACGATCACTCGGGGATTCATACGTGGTGCAGCCGGCAAGGCGCCGGCAGGAGCGAAATGCGAAGCCTGCATGTTAGCTTGAAAGAACGATGTCGCACCCGGGGCGCGGCGGGTGAATCGGCATCACTTGCGGAAGATCAGCAGCGAGATGCAAACGGTGGTCACAAATCCGATCAGCAATTCCATGACAGGCTCCTTGGCAGGTAAGCCGCTGGCTCGCGCGGACGATGGCTTGCTGACGGTCAAGACAAAAAATGCGGCCTGGGTCGCATGCGCACACTCGGCGCCGGTCAGGCAGCCTTGCGTTCGTAGAACGTGACCGGGATCGGGTGAGCGTGATGCTCGACACCGCACCGGCTCGCGCAGACGCCTTGCTCGGCCATGAGGTCGCGTACGGACTCCTCGCACTTGCCGCAGCACGTGGCCACGCCGAGCTCGAACTGGAGTTCATCGAAAGAGTTCACGCCCTCTGCGAGGGACGCGCGGATCTTGCGATCGGAAACAGACTTGCACACGCAGACGATCATGATGAGTTGCGATAGCTAACGTTAATGCGAATTATTATCATTAATTTTGCGGACGTTGACAAGCCTGGGTCGGGCTTTTTTTAAGGTCATCGGACCCTTGAAACGGCGGGGGCGGTGGAGCCGCGGCGGGAGAGGGCGTGCGGGCCCGCGTCAGGCGGTCGCGCAGGCGCTGGCGTTCGGCGAGGAAATGGTGACGGATTCGACCGGCGCATCGAGGCCGAGCAGCGTCGATGCGAGCGCCTGCAGTTGCCGGCCGTCGCTGGTCGAGCAGAAGCGGGGCGGCGCGGCGGGTGTGCCGGCGGGCGCGCGCAGGTTGCGCTCGTCGAGAATCCGCATGAGCTGGCGCGCGATTGCGTCGCTGGTGTCGACGATCGTCAGGCGGTCGCCCACAAGGTCACGAATCGTTTCCGTGAAGAACGGGTAATGCGTGCAGCCGAGTACGAGTGTATCGGCGCCGTCGTCGAGCATCGGCTGCAGGTAACTGTCGAGCAACGCGCGCAAGGCGGGCGAATTCGTGTCGCCGCGCTCGATGGCCTCGACGAGCCCGTGGCCGGGCTGGCAGATGAAGCGGCGGCCCGCGCCGTAGCGGTCGAGCAGTGCCTGGAAGCGCGGGCTGTTCAGTGTCGACTGCGTGGCGAGGACGCCCGCGACGCCGCTCGCGGACACGGCGGCGGCCGGCTTGATGCCCGGCTCGACGCCGACGAGCGGCATCGACAGGTGTTCGCGGATCGCGGCGATCGCGCGTGCGGTCGCGGTGTTGCAGGCGATGACGAGTGCTTTCGCCCCTTCGCGGGCCAGCCACTCGCCGATTGCCAGCGTGCGTTCGGTGATGAACGCCTCATCGCGCGGACCATACGGTGCATGGTGCGAATCGGCGACATAGATGAACGATTCGCCGGGCAGCTGCGCGCGCACGGCACGCAGCACC
This sequence comes from Burkholderia cepacia, assembly GCF_001039005.1. GTDB lineage: Bacteria > Pseudomonadota > Gammaproteobacteria > Burkholderiales > Burkholderiaceae > Burkholderia > Burkholderia theae. The sequence continues at coordinate 399,106 of NZ_LDWR01000041.1, read as the reverse complement.
GACAGGCCACCCAGCCCTGAATCGAAGATGCCGATGGGGGCCACGGTGGTGGCCGTCGCAGCGATAACGGAAGGTGTCGACATGAACGGGCTGGAGGCGATGGCGGGAAGGGCGGGGCGAGCTTACTCCGGCGAACCCATCATCGATTGCTGGTAGTTCTGCAGGCCGACCTTGCCGATCAGGTCGATCTGCGTTTCCAGCCAGTCGATGTGCTCTTCGGTGTCGTCGAGGATCTTTTCGAAGATCTCGCGCGACACATAGTCGCGAACCGATTCGCAGTAGGCGATCGCTTCCTTGCACGTGGTCTGCGAGATCTGCTCGAGCTTCAGGTCGCACTTCAGGATCTCTTCGGTTTCCTCGCCGACGAGCAGCTTGTGCAGGTCCTGCAGGTTCGGCAGGCCGTCGAGCATGAACACGCGCTCGATCAGCCAGTCGGCGTGCTTCATTTCGCCGATCGACTCGTCGTACTCGTGCTTGCCGAGCTTGTCGAGGCCCCAGTGCTTGTACATGCGGGCATGCAGGAAGTACTGGTTGATCGCCGTGAGCTCATTCTTCAACTGGGCGTTCAGATATTCGATGACTTTCTTGTCGCCTTGCATGGCTGTTCCTTGTTCAGTGGGGCTTCAGAAACCGAACGATAATCGCTCGAACGAGAAAAGCCAAGCCTCGAAGCCTTGCCGGGCCTGCCTTTTGCGTGTAATGAGAATCAGCCTCGAATAACCGGCCGCGCACAATAATGAGAACGAGAAGCAAAAAGGCCGGACTCGCGTCCGGCCTTTCGTTCGATCGCGCTTAAGTGGTCGCGACCGGGATCTTGCCGATCTTCGCCTGCCACTCCTTCGGGCCGGTCTGGTGCACCGACGTGCCCGACGAATCGACGGCGACCGTCACCGGCATGTCCTGCACGTCGAACTCGTAGATCGCTTCCATGCCGAGGTCTTCGAATGCGAGCACCTTCGCGCCACGGATCGCCTTCGACACGAGGTAAGCCGCGCCGCCGACCGCCATCAGGTACGCGGCCTTGTGCTTCTTGATCGCCTCGATCGCGACCGGGCCGCGCTCGGCCTTGCCGACCATCGAGATCAGGCCCGTTTGCGCGAGCATCGTCTCGGTGAACTTGTCCATGCGCGTGGCTGTCGTCGGGCCGGCCGGGCCGACCACTTCGTCGCGGACCGGATCGACCGGGCCGACGTAGTAGATCACGCGGTTCGTGAAGTCGACCGGCAGCTTCTCGCCCTTCGCGAGCATGTCGGCGATGCGCTTGTGCGCGGCGTCGCGGCCGGTGAGCATCTTGCCCGACAGCAGCAGCGTCTGGCCCGGCGCCCAGCTGGCGACTTCTTCCGGCGTCAGCGTGTTCAGGTCGACGCGCTTGCTGGTTTCCGTGTTCGGTTCCCACTGGACCTTCGGCCAGGCGTCGAGCGACGGCGCCTCGAGCTTCGCGGGGCCCGAGCCGTCGAGCACGAAGTGCGCGTGGCGCGTGGCCGCGCAGTTCGGGATCAGTGCGACCGGCTTCGATGCCGCGTGCGTCGGTGCGGCCATGATCTTCACGTCGAGCACGGTCGCCAGGCCGCCGAGGCCCTGCGCGCCGATGCCGAGCGCGTTGACTTTTTCATGCAGCTCGACACGCAGTTCCTCGACCCAGTCCTGCGGACCGCGCGCGATGATTTCCTGGATGTCGATCGGATCCATCAGCGATTCCTTCGCCATCAGCATCGCCTTCTCGGCCGTGCCGCCGATGCCGATCCCGAGCATGCCGGGCGGGCACCAGCCCGCGCCCATCGTCGGGACCGTCTTCAGCACCCAGTCGACGATCGAGTCGGACGGGTTCAGCATCACGAACTTCGACTTGTTCTCCGAGCCGCCGCCCTTCGCCGCGACCTGCACGTCGACCTTGTCACCCGGCACGATCTCGTAGTGGATCACGGCCGGCGTGTTGTCCTTCGTGTTCTTGCGGGCGCCTTCCGGCGGGTTGACGATCGACGCGCGCAGCACGTTGTCCGGGTGCGTGTAACCGCGGCGCACGCCTTCGTTGATCATGTCGGTGAGGCCCATCGTCGCGCCGTCCCAGCGCACGTCCATGCCGACCTTCACGAAGATCGTGACGATGCCGGTGTCCTGGCAGATCGGGCGCTTGCCTTCCGCGCACATGCGGCTGTTCGTGAGGATCTGCGCGATCGCATCCTTCGCGGCCGGGCTCTCTTCCAGCTCGTACGCGCGGCCGAGGGCCTGGATGTAGTCGAGCGGATGGTAGTAGCTGATGTACTGCAGCGAATCCGCGATGCTCTGGATCAGGTCTTCCTGTTTGATGACGGTCATGGCTGAGACTCTGTGGGGACAGTGGGGAATGCGTTTTATGCGTTGACGGCTGCTTCGGCCGGCTTGCGGGACGCGGCCGCGACGGGCGCATGCGTCTCGTGGAAATGGGCGGGATGCGTATGCGTCGTCAGACGGTCGACCCACGCCATCACGAGCGCCGACACGAGGAACGACACGTGGATGATCACCTGCCACATGATCGCGTGCATCGTGTGCTGGTCGGGGTTGATGAACGTCTTCAGCAGGTGGATCGACGAAATGCTGATCAGCGCCATCGACAGCTTGACCTTCAGCACGCCCGCGTTCACGTGGTCGAGCCACTCGGGCTCGTCGGGGTGGCCCTCGATGCCGAGGCGTGACACGAATGTTTCGTAACCGCCGACGATCACCATGATCAGCAGGTTCGAGATCATCACCACGTCGATCAGGCCGAGGACCGCGAGCATCACGCTGATTTCGTCGAGGCTGGTCGCATGCGACAGCAGGTGCCAGACTTCCTTCAGGAACAGGAACACGTAGACGGCTTGCGCGACGATCAGGCCCAGATAAAGCGGAACCTGGAGCCAGCGGCTCATGAAGATCAGCGCGGGAAGCGGGCGAAGCGGGCGACGGGCCGGGCGGCCGGGCGAATGCGGGGCGGACATGATGGCGGTGCGGGGCGCGGTGCGCAGGTATCGGGGTAATCTTGAAAAGGCGCGCTATTGTAACGCGTCGGCCGGCGCGACTGCAGCGACGCGCCGGCGCGGTCGGGGACCGATCAGGAGGCGGCGGCCGGCACGCGTTTCACGCGCAGGCTCGCGAGTACGATGCCGGTGACGACGCACGCGAGCGCGATGCCGTGTGCGAGCGTCGGGCGTTCGCCGAGGAACGCGATGCCGTACGCGGCGGCGGCGATCGGCAGCACCGCGCTGAACACGCCGGCGAGGCTGCCCGGCACGTGCCGGATGCCTTTCATCCACAGCCAGAACGAAAAGATGCTGGCTGACAGCCCGTACCAGACGACGAGCGCCCACGTGCCGGCCGGCACGCTCGCGTAATCGAAGTGCCACAGCGCCGTCGCGCCGAGCGGCAGCATCAGGAACAGGCCGAACAGGTGTGTATACGCGCAGATGTCGATCGGCGCGAGCGTCTGCGTGAGCCGGCGCGACAGGATCACGTAGATCGATTCGCAGCACACGGCCCCGAGGATCAGCAGGTTGCCGGCCAGCGAGCCGGACGCTTCGCCGTGCGCGCCGTGCCCGGCCGCGCCGCCGTTGGCGAGGTTGATCGTCACGACGCCGACGATCGCGAGCGCGATCGACACGAGCGCACGGCCGTTCGGTTTTTCGCGCAGGATCAGCCAAGCGAACAGCGCGACGATGGCCGGGATCGTGCTCGTGATGACGCCGGCCGCCACCGCGCTGGTGCGCTGCACGCCGTTGAGCATCAGCAGCGTGAACATGAAGGTGCCGAAGAAGGCCTGCAAGAACAGGTTCAGCCACTCGCCGCGCTTGACCGCGCGCATTTTCACGGGGCTGAACAGCGGCCACAGCACGGCGATCGCGATCACGAAGCGCAGCGTGGTGAGGATGGCGACAGGGACGAATGCAACGATGGATTTACCGATACCGACGTTGCTGCCGACGAACAGCATCGACAGGATGAGGAAGAGGGCGTAGCGATTCAAGCTGGAATCCGGGAGGCGAGTTCAGTTAGGATTGTAGGGTCGCGTTTGTAACAGCGTAAAGCGCCGCCCGACGTGCGAAACGGCTCTGCCAACGGCCATGCCGCGTAAGTGACGGGTAAGTTGGAGCGCTTATCGTGCAAACTACCGGGCCGCACGTTCGCCAACGCGTGACGTGGTGCGGTGCAGCATCGCGCGCAGCTTTCGCGGCCGTGCGCGGATGGGTGGGAGACAGCGGCGCACATGCGCCGGCCAAGACGCGCGGCGCGCACGATCGCGCCGCCATGCAGAGGATTCATGTTCACCAAGGGGTAGTCGATGTCTGCGATTGAATCGGTTCTTCACGAAACCCGTCAGTTTGCGCCGCCCGCGGCGCTCGAGAAGGCGGCAACCATTTCCGGCATGCCGGCCTATCGCGCGCTCGCCGCCGAGGCCGAGGCCGATTACGAAGGCTTCTGGGCGCGTCTCGCACGCGAGGGCCTCGCGTGGCACAAGCCGTTCACGAAGGTGCTCGACGAGAGCAACGCGCCGTTCTACAAGTGGTTCGACGACGGCGAGCTGAACGCGTCGTACAACTGCCTCGACCGCCATGTCGAAGCCGGCAACGGCGAGCGCGTCGCGGTGATCTTCGAGGCGGACGACGGCACCGTCACGCGCGTCACCTATGCGGATCTGCTGGCGCGCGTGTCGCGCTTCGCGAATGCGCTGAAGAAACGCGGGATCGGCAAGGGCGATCGCGTGGTCATCTATATTCCGATGTCGATCGAAGGCATCGTCGCGATGCAGGCCTGCGCGCGCATCGGCGCGACGCACTCGGTCGTGTTCGGCGGCTTCTCCGCGAAATCGCTGAACGAGCGGCTCGTCGACGTCGGCGCGGTGGCGCTGATCACGGCCGACGAGCAGGCGCGCGGCGGCAAGACGCTGCCGCTCAAGAGCATCGCCGACGAGGCGATCGCGCTGGGCGGCTGCGAAGCGGTGAAGAGCGTGATCGTCTATCGCCGCACCGGCGGCAAGATCGACTGGCATGCGGACCGCGACCTGTGGATGCACGAACTGTCGGACGGCGAGTCCGATCAATGCGAGCCGGCATGGGTCGGCGCCGAGCATCCGCTGTTCATCCTGTATACGTCGGGCTCGACCGGCAAGCCGAAGGGCGTGCAGCACAGCACGGGCGGCTACCTGCTGTGGGCCGCGCAGACGATGAAGTGGACCTTCGACTGGAAGCCGACCGACGTGTTCTGGTGCACGGCCGACATCGGCTGGGTCACGGGCCACACGTACATCACCTACGGCCCGCTCGCGTGCGGCGGCACGCAGGTCGTGTTCGAGGGCGTGCCGACCTATCCGGACGCCGGCCGCTTCTGGAAGATGATCGGCGATCACAAGGTCACCGTGTTCTACACCGCGCCGACCGCGATCCGTTCGCTGATCAAGGCGGCCGAAGCCGACGACAAGGTACATCCGAAGAGCCATGACCTGTCGAGCCTGCGCATCATCGGCACGGTCGGCGAGCCGATCAATCCGGAAGCATGGATGTGGTATCACAAGCACGTCGGCCAGGAGCGCTGCCCGATCGTCGACACGTGGTGGCAGACCGAGACGGGCGGCCACATGATCACGCCGCTGCCGGGCGCGACGCCGACCGTGCCCGGTTCGTGCACGCTGCCGCTGCCGGGCATCATGGCCGCGGTGGTCGACGAGACGGGCCAGGACGTGCCGAACGGGCAGGGCGGCATCCTCGTCGTCAAGCGCCCGTGGCCCGCGATGATCCGCACGATCTGGGGCGACCCGGAGCGCTTCAAGAAGAGCTACTACCCCGAGGAACTCGGCGGCCGGCTGTATCTCGCCGGCGACGGCACCGTGCGCGACAAGGACACCGGCTACTTCACGATCATGGGCCGGATCGACGACGTGCTGAACGTGTCGGGCCACCGGCTCGGCACGATGGAGATCGAGTCGGCGCTGGTTTCGCACGAGCTCGTCGCCGAGGCGGCCGTGGTCGGCCGGCCGGACGACACGACGGGCGAGGCCGTGGTCGCGTTCGTGGTGCTGAAGCGTTCGCGCCCGGAAGGCGAGGAAGCCGCGGCGCTCGCGAAGACGTTGCGCGACTGGGTCGGCAAGCAGATCGGACCGATCGCGAAGCCGAAGGACATCCGGTTCGGCGACAACCTGCCGAAGACGCGTTCGGGCAAGATCATGCGGCGCCTGCTGCGCTCGCTCGCGAAGGGCGAGGCGATCACGCAGGACACGTCCACGCTCGAGAACCCGGCGATCCTCGACCAGCTCACCGAAGTGCGCTGATCGCACCTGCTTTGCGCGACGCGCGCATGAGCCCCTGCGCGGCAATCCCGATTGTCCGCGCAGGGGCTTTTTGCTACATAACGGCATGACCGTTCCGACCCGTCCCGCGCCCGTTGCGCCACCGCCCGTTCCCGAACCGCTCGCGCGTGCCCACGCGCGCTACTGGCGTTTCAACGTCGCGCTGATCGCGGTGTTGATGGCGATCGGCTTCACGGTGTCGTTCGTCGTGCCGTTCTTCGCGCCCGCGCTCGCGGGTGTGCGCTTCGCGGGTTTCAGCCTGCCGTTCTATGTCGGCGCGCAGGGCGCGATTCTCGTGTATCTCGTGCTGATCGTCGTCTACATCGGGCTGATGCAACGCGCGGACCGCACACTGCGCCGCGCGTATGACGACCATGCGGCGCGCACCGCCAACGCACACGGCGGGCGCTGATTCATGCTGACGCATCGACTGATACGCGCGTACGCGCTCTACACGCTGGGGTTTCTCGGGTTCGTGCTGCTGATGTGGCGGATCGAGCGCGCGACCGGCTCCGGCGTCTGGATCGGCTACGTGTTCCTGTTCGTGCCGATCGCCGTTTATGCGGTGATCGGGCTGCTGTCGCGCACGTCCGATCTCGTCGAGTACTACGTGGCCGGGCGGCGCGTGCCGTCCGCGTTCAACGGGATGGCGACGGCGGCCGACTGGCTGTCGGCCGCGTCGTTCATCGGCCTGGCCGGATCGCTTTATTCCACTGGCTACGACGCGCTGGCGTACGTGATGGGCTGGACCGGCGGGTTCTGCCTCGTCGCCTTCCTGCTCGCGCCTTACGTGCGCAAGCTCGCACGCTATACGATTCCCGATTTTCTCGGCACGCGCTTTTCGAGCACCGCCGTGCGCGCGCTGGCGGCCGGCGCGGCGATCCTGTGTTCGTTCGTGTATCTGGTCGCGCAGATCCAGGGGATCGGCCTGATCGCGACGCGCTTCATCGGCGTCGATTTCGCGATCGGAATCTTCTGCGGGCTCGCGGGCATTCTCGTGTGCTCGTTTCTCGGCGGGATGCGTGCGGTCACGTGGACGCAGGTCGCGCAGTACATCATCCTGATCAGCGCGATCCTGATTCCGGTGTCGCTGATCGCGATGAAGAACGGCCTTGGCCCCGTGCCGCAGTTCAGTTACGGCAAGCTGATGGAGCGCGTCGCGGCGCGCGAGGCGAAGGTGCGCGATGCGTCCGGGGAGCAGCAGGTGCGCGACGCGTACCGCCGGCAAGCCGCGGACATCCAGACGCGGCTCGACCGGCTGCCGGCGTCCTATGCGGACGCACGCAGGCATCTTGCCGACCAGCTCGCCGACCTGCGGCGCCACAACGGGCCGTTGCGCGAGATCAGCCAGCGCGAGCGCGAGCTGGCCGACTTCCCGCGCGATCCGGCGGCGGCGCGTGTCGCGTGGACGCAGGCGCGCGACGATCTGCTTGCCCGTGCCGAACCGCCCGTGCCGATGCACGAGCCGTTTCCCGCCGCGAGCGACGACGAACGCAAGCCGCGCGAGCGGAATTTCCTCGCGTTGCTGCTGTGCCTGTCGCTCGGCACCGCGAGCCTGCCGCACATCCTGACGCGCTACAACACGACCACGTCGGTCGCGTCGGCACGACGCTCGGTCGGCTGGACGCTATTCTTCATCGCGCTGTTCTATCTCAGCGTGCCGGTGCTCGCGGTGCTGATCAAGTACGAGATCCTCGCGAACCTCGTCGGGCGGCCGTTCGCCGAATTGCCGGCGTGGGTCACGCAATGGCATCACTTCGAGCCCGACCTGATCAGCGTCGTCGAGGTGATACGCGACGGCATCGTGCACTGGTCGGAAATCCAGATGCAGCCGGACATGGTCGTGCTGGCCGCGCCGGAGATCGCGGGGCTGCCGTATGTCGTGTCGGGACTGATCGCGGCCGGTGCGCTGGCCGCGGCGCTGTCGACCGCGGACGGGCTGCTGCTGACGATCGCGAACGCGCTGTCGCACGACGTCTATTACTGCATGGTCGCGCCCGATGCGTCGAGCCAGCGGCGCGTGACGATCTCGAAGGTGCTGCTGCTTGGTGTCGCGTTGTTCGCGTCGTATGTCGCGTCGCTCAATACGGGGAAGATCCTGTTCCTCGTCGGCGCCGCGTTCTCGCTCGCGGCATCGAGCTTCTTTCCGGTGCTCGTGCTCGGCGTGTTCTGGAAGCGCACGACGACGCGCGGCGCGATCGCCGGGATGGTGACGGGGCTCGCGGTGTGCGTGTACTACATCGTGTCGACCTATCCGTACTTCACGCAGCTGACCGGGTTCGCGGGGCGCACGTGGTTCGGGATCGAGCCGATCAGCTCAGGCGTGTTCGGCGTGCCGGCCGGGTTTGCGGTGGCGATCGTGGTGAGTCTGTGCGATCGGCGGCCGGATGAGTATACGCGGGCGTTGGTGGATTACATCAGGCATCCGTGACGCGGGAGGCGGGCGGATAGGGACGTGTCTGCGCGCCAAAAGGAGAAGCCCCTTGATTTCTGGGAAATCAAGGGGCTTCATGCGTTCTGGCGGAGAGAGGGGGATTCGAACCCCCGATAGGCGATTAACCTATACACGCTTTCCAGGCGTGCGACTTAAACCACTCATCCATCTCTCCGGAAGACCGAGAGTATAGCAAACTCTGGCGGCGGCCCGCCACTCCCTTCCGCTGACGTCAGAAATCCGTCGTCATCGACAACCACACCGAGCGCGGATCGCCCTGCGTCAGATACCCGCCGATCGTCGACGACCAGTACGACTTGTTCGCGACGTTGCGCACGTTCGCGCGGAACGTCGTCTTCCTGCCGAACAGTTCCGTCGCGTAGCGCGCGCCGAGGTCGACTCGGTCCCACGCCTGGATCGACATCGTGTTCGCGACGTCCAGATACTGCGGCCCCGTGTGGATCCAGCGCGCGGTCAGCGTGAGGCCGCGCAGCATCGGCACGTCGTATTCGGCGCCCGCGTTGAACAGGAACGACGGCACGCCGATCGGCCGGTTGCCGTCGTTGGCGCCGCCCGCGGTGTTCTGCAGCGTTGCATTGAGGTACGTCGCGCCCGCGATCAGCCGCACGCCTTTCCACGGTTCGCCGTACACGGCCGTCTCGATGCCGCGGTGCCGCTGCGTGCCGTTGGCGCCGAACAGGTTCGATGCCGGATCGGTGTACGCCATCGGCTTCTCGATCTGGAACAGCGCGAGCGACGCGCCGTACTTGTCGGTGTCGTAGCGGATGCCGGCTTCGTATTGCTTCGAGCGGAACGGCGACAGCGCCTGGCCCGCGTTGCGCGCGGTGCTCGGCGCGGTTTCGCCCCGCGCGAGCGCCTCGCTGCGGTTCGCGAAGATCGACACGTTGCGCCACGGCTTCACGACGAGACCGAATACCGGCGTCGTGATCGCGTCGCTGTAGGTCGCGGTGGTCGCGCCCGTGTAGCTGAAGTCGTCGACCGAGATCGACTGGCGGCGCGCGCCGATCGTGAAGAGCACGCGGTCGTCGAGGAAGCCGAGCGTGTCGGATACGGCGAAGCTGCGCAGCCAGGTCCTGGTGACCGTGCCCGGATCGTCCATGTTGCCGCCCGCGAAGGCGGTCGGCGGGAAGGTGACCGGCGCCGGATCGTAGAGCGTCGTCGGGAACGCGTTCGACATCGTGTACGCGGACTGGCTGTCGATGCGGATGAACGACGCGCCGGCCGTCACGAAGTGCGACACGGGGCCGGTCGTGAAGCGGCCGCGCACGCCGGCTTCGGTCGACTGCGCATCTTCCTTGTGCGGCACGCTCAGGCGCGAGCCGGTCGTGCCGGACGACGAGTAGGTCGGTGTGTAGTAGTCGCCGTGCTCGTTCGTATGACGCGCGCCGGCCGACACATAGGCCGTCCACGCGGGCAGGAAATCGTATTCGGCGCGCACGATCCCGACCGTGTCCTCGAGCTCGCTGAAGCTCCACGGCTGCGCATAGTTGTGCGTCGCGGACGGCACGGCCGGCAACGCGTTGCCGCTGATCAGCACGATGGGGCGGCCGTTGTCGATGCGCTGCCGTTGATACAGGAAGTCGCCGTACAGGCGCAGCTTGTCACCGCGCCAGTCCAGCGACACGGCCGTCACGTTGCTGCGGCGGCGCTCGTCGTCGACGGCCGTGTCGCCGCCGCGGATCGACTGGTTCACGCGAACGCCGAACTGGCCTTCGCTGCCGAAGCGGCGCCCGATGTCGACATGCGTGCCGAACGAACCGGACACCTCGCCGTCGACAGTGACGCGTGTGAGCGGCTTGTCGTCCGCGCGCTTCAACTGCAGGTTCACGCCGCCGCCGACCGCCGAGCCGTTCGGCGACGCGCCGTTCAGGAACGCATTCGCGCCCTTGAATACGTCGACGCGTTCGACCGCGTCGGTTTCGACGAGCTGCCGCGGCGTGACGCCGTACAGGCCGTTCAGCGATACGTCGTCGCCGGCAAGCTGGAAGCCGCGGATGACGAACACCTGCGAAAAGTTGCCGTACCCGGACGCGCTGCGCACGGCCGGATCGTTGTCGAGCACGTCGGCGAGCGTGCGCGCCTGCTGATCCTCGATCAGTTTCGACGTGTAGGTGGTCATGCTGAACGGCACGTCGCTCGCCTTTTGCCGGCCGAGCACGCCGAAATCCGCGCCGCGCGCGACCTGGCCGCCCGCGTAGGTCGGCGCGAGGTCGCCGGGCAGCGGCTCGGCGGCGCCGGTCACGTTGATCGACGGCAGCACGGCCGCGTCGGGCGAAGCGCTGGCGCCGGGGGCAGCCTGCTGGGCAAGCGCCGCGGCAGGGAGCGTGCAGGCGAGCGCAATGCCGAATGCAATCGGCGTGAGACGCCGAACGGGTATCGAAAGTGTCGACATGGGACGCAAATCGGAGGTAGTCGGTGATCCATCCCAGGGCGGCAAGTCGGAATCCGGGCGGCGTGACGCGTCCGTGCTGTCGCGGACGTGTTTTTATCGAGCGGCGGAGTCTAACGTAAACGAGAATGATTGTCGTTTACAAAAATGAGGTATCACTATCTGGGATGGCGGGCGATCGCCGTGCACGATCGGCACCGCACAGCCGCCGAGCGGCATCGGGACGAGCGTGCGATCATTGGCCGTTCACATTCGTCGTAGCAAACCGGGCGCGCCGGTTGCGGCCCGCACGGCCGAGATCGACGATGCCATCCGTTCGCACGGCCGCTTTCAGAAGGAACGCCACGCCATGTCGCTCTCCGCCTTGCTCGCATTTGCCCTGATCCTGTCCGTCGGCGTCGCGACACCCGGCCCGACGGTGTTGCTCGCGATGAGCAACGGTTCGCGCTACGGATTGCGTCACGCGATGGTCGGCATGCTCGGCGCCGTCACGGCCGACGTCGTGCTCGTCGCACTGGTCGGGCTCGGCCTCGGCGTGCTGCTCGACGCATCCGAAACGGCGTTCGTGACGCTGAAGCTGCTCGGCGCGGCGTGGCTCGCGTATGTCGGCATCCGGATGCTGATGTCGAGCGGCCGGTCCGCCGTGGCCGAGGAACTCGAGCCCCCGACGCCGGATCGCCGGACTGCTTTCCTGAAGAGCTTTTTCGTCGCGATGAGCAACCCGAAGTACTACCTGTTCATGTCCGCGCTGCTGCCGCAGTTCGTCGACCGGTCGCACGTAATCGCGCCGCAATACGCGATCCTCGCGGCGACGATCGTCGCGATCGATGTCATCGGGATGACCGGCTACGCGCTGCTTGGCGTGCATTCGGTGCGGGTGTGGAAAGCGGCGGGGGAGAAGTGGCTGAACCGCGTCAGCGGGTCGCTGCTGCTGATGCTCGCGGGGTACGTCGCGCTGTATCGCAAGGCCGCGAACTGACGCGGCGATGAAGCCGGTCGAGCGCTTTACGCTCGAAACGCACGACGGTCCGTACGAAGCGTGGCCGTCACGCACGCATGTGCTCGTGGACGGCGTGCGTTGCGGTCTCGCCATTTCCGGCTACGTGCTGCTCCGCCAGTTCGAAACGCCGGCCGCCTATCTGCTCGTCACCGACTACGACTGCCCGTTCGAGGAGGCCGTCACCTTCACGCTCGTGTCGAAGGATCCGCTGAAGGTGTGCGCGCAACGCACGGTCGGCGCGATGTATGCGTCGTGCCATCTGGACGACATCACATGGGTCGACGACCGGCATTTCAGCGCGACGTTCGTGGGTATCGACGGGCGATGGGACTTCACGATTCGTGAACGCTCCGTGCCGTTCATCCTGCGTCGGCTCGGCATGAATCGCGTGCAGGATCGATAGCGCGCGATCGGCGATCGTGAGCCTCTCGGCCGCCCATGCGCGGCGTCTGAAATCCGCCAATACCAGTGATTTCATTTTTCTTTCGTATTGGTCGGGAATGTAAGTTTGGATGCGTCCGAACCTTACGCGGCCAACGCGCATGGTGGCATGAGTGGCGACGGGCTGGCATCGTGGCCACGCATTTCATTACAAAATGAATGGAAATTGAAAGAATTTCGTCGCTTGACGTAATGCAGCCGTGCCATTTATTGTCCGTCTGCCGCCCGTGAGAGAGCACGGCGGTTATCGCGGATGCGCGCCTCGCGCGCACGACAACACGTAGCAAAAAAGCAGAAAAGGAAACGTGGTAGCCACATGAAGCCGCTATTCGATGACAAGAAATCCGATGCGGTCAGCGATCGTCCTTCCACTCCGTCTTTGTCACCCGTCGCAGTGCCTGTCGCCGCCGTCGTGCCGGCAGCTCGGCCGATGGAGAACGCGCGCCTGATCACCGTCGACGAGATCGACCAGCTCGGTGCGACGCAGGGCACGCGGATCGCCGCCTTCTCCCAGCAGATTCTCGCGAGCGTCCGCGCGTCGGATGCCGACCAGTTCGGCGACAAGCTCAACGCACTGATCGCGACCGCGAAGGGGCTCGACCCGCGCGGCGCCGACAAGGGCGGGCTGCTCACGCAGGTCACGCGGCTGTTCCGTTCGACCAAGGAGAAGCTGCTGTCGCAATACGAGTCGGTGAGCAAGCGGATGGACACGCTCGTCGTCGAGCTCGGGAGCCATGCGCAGCGCCAGAAGGCCGGCATCGACGAACTCGAGCGGATGTACAACGACAACTACGCGCTGCACCAGGAACTCGCGCAGTCGAAGGCGCACGGCGAAACGGCGCTCGCGACGCTGCGCGCGCATCTCGCGGCCGGCCAGCAGCAGGTGGACGACGCGTTCGGCGCGCAACGCCTGCTCGATGTGAAGCGCAAGGTCGACGCGCTCGAAAGCAAGCTCGACGACCTCGACCGCGCGATGCTGATGTCGAAGCAGCTCGCGCCGCAGATCCGGATGGAGCAGGACCAGAAACGCACGCTGACGTCGAAGTTCATGACGATCAAGACCGTGCTGATCCCCGCGTGGACCAACGCGTTTGCGCTCTATCTCGAGCAGCTCAGCACGAAGCGTGCGGCAGCGCTCGCGAACGCGACGTACGACGCGGCCGACGAGGCGATCCGTGCGCAGGCCGACCTGAACCGCCAGAACGCGCAGGAAGTCGCGAAGCTCGGCCAGCGCCCGGTGATCTCGACCGACACGTTCGAATACGCGCAGCAGCAGCTGTTCGGCGCGTTCGACGACATCACGCAGATCATCGCCGACGGCAAGCGCCAGCGCGACCAGGACGCACCGCGCCTGCGCCAGCTCGAACAGGACCTGATCACACGATTCGCTCCGAAGCACTCTTGAGGAACACCGCATGATTACGCTTGAGAAACGCGCGGCGAAGGTCGTGATCGTCCTCGAAAAACGCCAGATCCTGAAGCCGCCCGTCGTGCGCGTCGGCGCGGCGCTCGACATCTCGGGCTCCGCGAAGCCGCTGTACCAGTCGGGTGTAATCCAGGACACGCACGACCGAATCCTCGGCATCGCACTGAAGTTCGACGACAACGGCGAAGTCGACACGTGGACCTTCACCGAGGGCTACGACCGCCTGCCGACCGCGACGCCGGACAACTACGGCTCGTACATTTCCGATCACGTGCTCGAAGCCCGGATCGACAAGTGGGGCGGCACGCAGTATGCGCCGGTGATGAACGACATCGTCGACTTCTTCTTCCGCGCGCCGGAGCCGCAGCCGCAGCGCGAAGCGAAGCGCGGCTTCCTGAGCCGGCTGTTCGGCGGCGCGGACGAAGCGCCCGCGCCGGCCGCATCCGCACCGGTGAACGGCCATCTGCCTGCCTGGGTGCTGTTCGTCACCGACGGCCAGAACCCGAAGAACGACCGCAAGCGCGTGCGTCAGCTGCTGGCTGAGTCGCAGCACTTCCCGCTGTACTGGTCGCTCGTCGGCGTCGGCGATCCGAGCGAATTCGGCTTCCTCGCGGAAGTCGCGGACGAGATGCCGAACGTCGGTTTCCTGCATCTCGAATCGCTCGACGTCAGCGACGAACAGATCTACGAACAACTGATCACGCAGGAATTCTGCGACTGGGTGCGCGCGAAGTAAGCGCGGCCCGCACGCCACTTTTCCGAAACTCGATACCCCATCATGTTGAAAGACTTCAAGATCCCGCTGTCGCTCACGGTGCTCGCGCTGGTCGCAGCCTATCTCCTCGGCGGCGTGAAGGACATGCTGATCGTCGCGGTCCTGTCCGTGCTCGAAATCTCGCTATCGCTCGACAACGCGGTCGTCAACGCATCCGTGCTGAAGAACTGGTCCGAGAAGTGGCGCAACCGCTTCATGGTGTTCGGCCTGCCGGTCGCGGTGTTCGGCATGCGCCTCGTGTTCCCGCTGCTGATCGTCGCGGTGATCGGCCACATCGGCCTGTGGGACGCGCTGACGCTCGCGATCGAATCGCCCGAGAAGTACGCGGCGGTGCTGACGTCCGCGCATCACCAGGTGTCGGCGTTCGGCGGCGCGTTCCTGCTGATGGTGTTCTTCAAGTTCATGCTCGACACCGAGAAGGACGAGCACTGGATCGGCTTCCTCGAAGGCCCGATGCGCCATCTCGGCCGCATCACGGCGCTGGAAGTGGCGCTGACGCTCGCGATCGTGATCGTCGCGTCGTTCTACGTGCCGGCGGCCGAGCAGGTCAGCTTCCTGCTCGCGGGCGCGTTCGGCGTGATCGGCTTCGTGATCGCGCACGGCGTGGGCGACCTGGTCGGCGGCGGGGAGACGGGAACGCGTGTGGTGCGCGAAGGCGTCGCGGGTTTCATGTATCTCGAAGTGCTCGATTCGTCGTTCAGCTTCGACGGCGTGATCGGTGCATTCGCGCTGTCGAACAACATCTTCCTGATCGCGCTCGGCCTTGGCGTCGGCGCGGCCTATATCCGGGAGATGACGCTCGTGCTGCTGAAGAAGGGCACGCTCGCGCAATATCGCTTTCTCGAACACGGCGCGTTCTGGGCGATCGGTGCGCTCGCAACGATCATGTTCCTCGGCGTGAAGTTCGAGGTGCCCGAGGTCGTCACGGGCCTGATCGGCGCGGCGATGATCGCGGCGGCCGTGTGGTCGTCGATCGTCGTGCAACGCAGGGAAGACCGGACCGCGGTGGCGAGCGAGTAACGCGCGCGGCACGGACACCATCAACAAGGGGCCGCGCAGGGCGGCTCGGCATAATCGCCGGCGCAACGGCGGTTCCAGCAGAAGAGGTTCAGATGATCAATTTGTCGAAAGGCGGTCGCGTCAACCTGTCGAAGGAAGCGCCCGGCACGCAGAAATTCCGCATCGGTCTCGGTTGGGACGCGAACTCGACGGACACGGGCACGGATTTCGATCTCGACGTGTCGGTGTTCCTGTGCAAGTACGACGCGCAGGGCAATCCGAAGCTGATCTCGGATCAGCACTTCGTGTTCTACAACAGCGAAGTGCGCACGATGGAGCGCAAGGAAACCTTCATCCAGCCGGGCGACGATTTCCCGAAGCGCGGGATGCCCGCGTCGAAGTGCATGGGCGTCGTGCATAGCGGCGACAACCG
Source organism: Burkholderia cepacia (assembly GCF_001039005.1). Classification (GTDB taxonomy): domain Bacteria; phylum Pseudomonadota; class Gammaproteobacteria; order Burkholderiales; family Burkholderiaceae; genus Burkholderia; species Burkholderia theae. Next base: position 382,890 of record NZ_LDWR01000041.1, on the reverse strand, counting down.
CACGGGCAGCGGCGACGGCGACGACGAAGTGATCTTCATCGACATGACGAAGCTCGCGGCCGATATCGAGGAAATCTCGGTGGTCGTCACGATCGACCAGGCCGAAGCGCGCCGCCAGAATTTCGGCCAGGTTCGCAACAGCTATATCCAGATCGCCGACGAGGTGTCGGGCGCGGTGATCGCGAAGTACGCGCTCGAGGAAGACTTCTCGATGGAGACGTCGGTGCAGGTCGGCAGCTTCTATCGCCGCGACGGTCACTTCATGTTCAAGGCCGTCGGCGCCGGCTACAACCGCGGCCTCGGCGACTTCGTGCGCGCCTACGGCGGCGCGGTCTGACTGGCCGCGGCCCGGTGTGCGGGAAACCGCCGCGCCGGGCAGGATGCAGCGATGACGAATCCGTCCGACGAGCCGCAGCGGCTCGAGTTCGATACGACGCCCGAGCGCACGCCCGGGCGTCTTGCGTTCGACGCGCCGCCTGCGCCTGCGCCTGTGCCCGAGCGAGTGGCGCCGCAGGCGCTCGACTTCGGGCCGGCGGCTGACAAGGCCGAACGCGCGGCGCCGGCCGATGCGCTCGGCCGTGCGCTGTTCGGCGAATCGAATCACCCGCAGCTCGACGCGTGCTTCCGCGCCGCGCAGGCGAGCTTTCCGAATCTCTATCCCGACTACGCGCCGCGCATCGAGCGGCACATCCGGCAACTGGTGCCGCTCAAGCTCGCGACGGTCGCGACGATCGGCGACGGTGCGCTGGAGACGGCGGGCAACCTCGTCGAAGCCGTCGCGGCGACGACGCGCGAATTCAACGAACTCGGCGCGGCCGACATGATGGCCGGGATGCTCGCGCAGGCGACGCGCAAGGCCGGCATGTTCGAACGCTGGTTCGGCGGGGCGTCGGGCCATGTCGACTACCGTGCGGCACTCGGCGCGCTCAAGCAGTCGCTCGGCTTCTTCCCGCGCCGCACCGAGGAGCTGGCTGCGAAGGTCCGCCATGCGGAAGAAAACCTCGTGGTCGTGCTCGCGGCGCTGAGCGCGGTGGCCGACGTCGTGCACGTGCCGGACGACGCGGGTGTCGAGCGCACGTTGTTCGACCGCCGCAACATCGTCGGGCAGGCCGTCCAGCAGATCCGGATGCAACCCGCGCAACTGCGCGGGCTCGACGAACGCGTGGCCGACCTGCTGTCGCGCGCCGACCACCTGATGAACGTCGTGCTGCCCGCTGCGCTGGCGGCGCGGCCGCAGCGCTGAGCGAACGGTACGAACCCGGGTGCTGCGGTGCGCGGGTTCGTTGCCTCGAGCGCATCACGTCACGCCATTTCTCGCGCGCCGGCGCGAGTCTGCTATCTTCCCGGGCATCTCATCGCTTTCCCGCCGCTTCCCCATGACAGACCGCATCGTCGCCGCATTCGATTTCGACGGCACCATCACGACTACCGACAGCTTCCGCCATTTCGTCCGCTACGCGGTCGGCACGCCGCGCTTCGCATGGGCCGGGCTGCGCGCACTGCCGTGGATCGTTGCGATGAAGGCCGGGCTGCTGTCGCGCGGCGACGCGAAGGCGAAGTTCGCGTCGTTCGCGTTCGGGCCGATCCGCGAGGACGCGCTCGACGCGCAGGCGCGCACGTTCGTCGACACGTATCTGCCGCGCTTCGTGCGTCCGGAAATGCTGGAGCGCATTCGCGAGCATCAGGCGCGCGGGCATGAAGTCGTGCTGGTCAGCGCGTCGCCGTCGCTGTATCTGGAGAAATGGGCGAAGACGGCCGGCTTCGATGCCGTGCTCGCAACGCGGCTTGCGTTCGAGCGCGGCACGTTCGCCGGGCGGCTCGACGGCGAGAACTGCTGGGGGCCGCAGAAGGTCGTGCGGCTGCGCGGATGGTGGGGCAACCGGCCGCCGAAGCAGTTGTTCGCGTATGGCGACAGCCGCGGCGACAAGGAAATGGCCGAGCTCGCGAACTGGTCGTGGATCCGCGGGCAGGGGGCGATGCCGCCGATCGGCGATTGATGGACCGCGGTGGCGCAGCGCGCCGCCGGACGCCCGCGTTACGCGTCGGCCTGCATGCGGCGCTCGCCGCGCGGCGAGCGATAGGCACCCCAGCGATTCGCGCGCGCGAACGTGCCGACGTCGTTGAAGCGCACGCCCACTTCGCGCAGTGCCGCATGCGCGGTGCGCGCGGTCAGTTGCCGGATGTAGAACGGATCGCGCACCACGAAGTGATGGATCGCGTGCGTGCTGCCGAAATTGAAGCAGAACAGCTGGAACGGCAGCATCCACCACGGGTTGAGCACCTGGGTCTGCTGGATCACGTTGCGCGAATCGATGTCGCCGAAGTAATGCATGTTCGAGCTGACGAAGTTGATGCAGAAGCTGCGCACGAAGTTCGGCCCGAGCCATACCACCGCGAGGAAATCGACGACGTTCATTGCGCGCTCGACGAGGGCTGGCACCGTCGCCGCGTAGCCGAACGCATGCAGCGCGAACAGGCCGACGTGATAGACGATGAACGCATGCCACAGCGCGTAATACACGTGACCGACCGGCATGTACGACGACACCTGCTCGACACGCAACTGCACGCGTTCGGCCGCATCCTGCACCGGCTGCGCGGCGACGTACTGCTTCACCTTGCGGCGCATCGCGGCCGGCCGCAGCACGACAGCCAGCATGCCGTCCGCGATCATCAGCAGGCGCTTCACGCCCCAGTGCTCGCCATTGGTGATGCCGAATTCCTCGAGATCCGATTCGCCGCCCGACACCTTGTGGTGATGCAGGTGCATGCGCCGCCGCGTCCACGGGTTGATCGTGCCGGGCCGCGTGAGCCAGCACAGCGCCATCATCAGGTGATAGGCCCACGGCGTCTTCTTGAAGTACATCAGGTGGATCAGGTCGTGCTCGAGCTCGTGGATCAGCGACGTGACGAACGCGGCGAGCGGCAGCGCGACGTACCACGCGATCGCGCCGCGCGCATACAGCCACGCGATCGCGAGCATCGCGGCGACCGAGGCGGCCATCACGGTCGCGCCGACGAGGTTCTGGTTGTCGAGCAGCGGAAAGCGCGCGCGGATCGCGTCGCTCGCGGCGTTGACCTCGCGGCGGACGTACGCGACCTTGTCCGCGTCGTGGCGAAATGCGGTTCGTGCGGGTTGGCTCATCGACCGGAATCCGTGCGGAAAGAGTGGGGCGTTATGCCGATGTGACAAGCATAGGCGCGCGCCGGACCGCACGCGAGGGCCGCCGGTGCCAATGGTGGTGTCATTTCGGGCCATGCTGGCCGACGCACGGGCGCACGATGCGGTGCCGCGCGGCTAGAGTGCCGCCGCGGTGTCATTGCGGGCCAGCGACGCTACAATCCGCCGAAACCGCTCCGGAGTCCGCCGCATGGTCCTGTCCGTCCCGGATGCCGCGCGCCAGCTGAACAAGGCGACGGTGTCGTCCGCGTATGCGCTGTTCATGCTGATGCTGGCCGAGGAGCGCGGCATCGACGGCGGCCGCATTCTCGCGGGCTCGGGCATCGAGCGCGAGCGGCTCGCGCAACCCGATGCGCGCATCACGCCGCTGCAACAGGCGGCGATCGTGTTCAACCTGCTCGACGCGACGGACGACCCGTCGATCGCGATCGAGATCGGCCTGCGCAGCAGCCTGACGAAAGCGGGACTGATCGGCTTCGGGCTGATGAGCTGCGCGACGCTCGGCGAGGCGATCGCGCTCGGCATCCGCTATCTGCCGACGCGCGTGCCGTTTTTCTCGGTGCGGCTCGCGCAGCTCGACGGGATCGTCGACATCGACGTGCTCGAAGCATTTCCGCTTGGCCGGCTGCGCCAGTTCGCGGTCGAGAACTTCCTGGTCGAGACCGCGATCCTGTTCAATTCGCTGCTGTATCCGGCGCAGGGGAGCACGCTGCAGTCGCGCGCCGAACTCCACTTCGAATGGCCCGAGCCGCCGTGGTTCGAGCGTTATCGCGCGCGGTTGCCGCGCTGCCATTTCGACGCGAGCGCGAACCGCATCCGCTGCGACGCCGCGCTGCTCGACGAGCCGATCGGCACCGCGAACGCGCAGACCGCGCAGATGATCGTCCAGCAGTGCGAGGCCGAACTCGCGCGGCTCGGTTATGCGGAGAGCATCGTCGAGCGCGTGCGCAATTTGCTGATCTGCGGCGACGGCGGTTATCCGTCGGTCGACGACATCGCGCGCGAACTGCATGTGTCGGCGCGCACGCTCAAGCGCAAGCTCGCGGAGTACGGCGCGACCTATTCGACGCTGCTCGATGAGATCCGGCTGCGCGACGCGCTGCGGCTGCTCGCGGGCACGCGCCTGCCGGTCGACGAGATCGCGGCGCGCGTCGGTTATACGGACCGCGCCAATTTCACGCGCGCGTTCAAGCGCTGGACGGGCGTTGCGCCGAGCGAGCGGCGCTGAACGCGGGAGGGCACCGGCCTTCGCGGCGCGCCTGCCGGATCCCGCGCAGGCGCCGCATCGTCAGACGATCGCGACCCAGTTCGCGCCGCGGCCGCCCGGCACGCGTGCGTGCAGCGACAGCGCGCCGTCGTCCGGCGCGATCGCATACACCGACACGTGTTCCGACTGTTCGCCGCACGCGACGAGCCAGCGCCCGGACGGATCGATCGCGAACCCGCGCGGCTGGGTCTCGGTGGCGGTCGCATGCGTGGGCTCGAACGTGTTGTCGGCGGTGCGGCGATAGCAGAGCAGCCGGCTCGACGTGCGTTCGCTGACATACGCGAAACGCTCGTCGGGCGTCAGATGGAGATCGGCGGCCCACACGGACGGGGCGGCGGGCGCGGGCGGCCGCGCATGACCTTGCGCGAGTTCGGCGACGGCCGGGTGGCGCGCGCTCACATGCGCGTCGCCGAGCCGGCCGCTGTCGGGATCGCGCGCGAACGTCGCGAGCGTGCCCTGGAATTCGCTGACGACGACAAGCGCGCGGCCGTCGCGCGCGAAGCGCAGGTGACGCGGGCCGAAGCCGGCCGGCACGCGCGTTTCGCCGTGTTCGAGCGCGCGCAGGCCGGCCGCGTCCTCGACGAGCGCGAAGCTGAACACGCGGTCCGAGCCGAGCGAGCTGACGTACGCGAAACGGTTATCCGGCGACACGATCACCGCGTGCGCGTTCGCGATGCCGCCGGCGACCTGCAGCGGTGTGCCGTCGCCGTCGCGCACGCGCGCGGCGTCATAGACGCTCAGCGAATTGCCGCCGTACGACGCGCCGAGCAGCCAGCGGCCGCTGCGGTCGAGCGACAGGTATGCGTGGCTCGCGTCGATCGCGGTCGTGCCGATGCGCGCGAGTGCGCCCGTGGCCGGGACGACCCGGAACGCGACGATCGTCGGCTGTTCGCCGCGCGTCGCGACGTAAAGCCGCGCGCGGTCGGCCTGCACGGCGATCGGCATCGCGACGTCGGCGGCCGGGTAGCGGGCGAGCGGCGCGAGCGTGCCGTCGGCCGCGAGGGAGAACGTGGCGAGGTCGGCGTCGGCGGCATTCGAGACGACGACGGTCAGGCGGTCAGTGTTCGGCATGGCGGAGCATCGAAGCGTTCGTGAAGGACTCGTCGGCCGGCAGGCCGCGCGGCGGATCGTTGCGCCGGTGCGTGCGCGCGAACAGCGCGGCGACCGCGGCGACGAGGGACGCGATCGCGAGCGCATACAGCCCGCCCGTGATCGAACCCGTATGTTGCTTCAGATAGCCGAATGCCGTCGGCGCGACGAAACCGCCGAGGTTGCCGACCGAGTTGATCAGCGCGATCACGGCCGCGGCCACGCGTGAGTCGAGATAACCCTGCGGGATCGGCCAGAACAGCGACGACGCGGCCTTGAAGCCGAGCGCGGCGAAGCAGATCGACGCGAACGACCACACGGGATCGTGCGACGTCGACGCGAACAGCCCGCACGCGGCGAGCACGAGCGCGAATGCGAGCCAGCGCTGCGGATGCCTCCACTTCGACGACAGCACCGCGAAGCCGTACATCGCGCCGATCGCGATCATCCACGGAATCGTGTTGTAGAGGCCGACCTGGAAATCGGTGAGGCCGCCCATCTTGCGGATGATCGTCGGCAGCCAGAACGTGGCCGCGTAGATCGTCAGCTGGATCGAGAAGTACAGGAAGCAGAACAGCATGATCTGCGGATCGCGCAGCAGCGCGGTGCCGCGCACCGGCACGCTCGAGCGCACGTCGCGCGTTGCGCGCTCCTCGTCGAGCGCGTGTTCGAGCGCCGCGCGTTCTTCGGCCGTGAGCCACGTCGCGTCGCGGATATGCGATTTCAGCAGCAGCCAGCTCGCGCCGCACAGCGCGACGGAGAACGACCCCTCGATCAGGAACATCCACTGCCAGCCTTCGAGGCCGAAGCCGCGGATCGACAGCAGCGCGCCCGTGACGGGCCCGGACAGCACCGACGCGAACGCGGAGCCGCCGAGGAAGATCGCCATCGCCTTGCCGCGCTCCTGCGGCGGCAGCCATTGCGACAGGTACAGCACGACGCCGGGGAAGAAGCCGGCCTCGGCCACGCCGAGCAGGAAGCGCAATGCGTAGAACGACGTGTCGTTCCACACGAACGCCATCGCGGCCGCGACGATGCCCCACGTCGCCATGATCCGCGCGAGCCACACGCGTGCGCCGTAGCGCTGCATCAGCAGGTTGGATGGCACTTCGAACAGCGCGTAGCCGACGAAGAACAGCCCGGCGCCGAGCCCGTACGCGGCCGCGCCGATCCCGATCGACGCTTCGAGGTGGCGATCGACGAAACCGACGTTCACGCGGTCGATGTAGTTCGCGATGAACATGATCAGCACGAGCGGCAGCACATGCCATTTCACTTTCGAGACGGCGGACGCGAGCGGGTCGCGTCCGGGCAGGGCGGGCGAGGGCGGGTTCAAGGGTGTCTCCGGTCGGGCGGCGGCGGACGGGTCTGCAATCCGCGTCGGCATCTGGGTGGCGATCGATGTAGTATGTCGTCGTATGACATGTTACGCCTGAGTACCGGTAAAGACGTCGCGGGTTTACCCGGAAATTACGCAAATATTGGGGAGTATTACGAGGCCGATGCTCGATTTATTCATGTCTGATGACGTATGACATGAATTGAGAGAACATCGATCGCTGGACGCCCGGTCGCCGCCAGCTACGCCATCGACACGACGCTGTTGAGCAGCGTCTTCACGAGCACGGCCTGCCGCGTCGCGCCCGTTTTCGCGAAGATGCCGCGCAGGTGCGCGCGGGCGGTGTTCTTCGTGATGCCCGTCGCGGCAGCCGCCTCGTCGAGCGTCAGCCCGTCGACGAGCAGCAGCGCGATTTCGGTTTCCATCGGCGTGAGCCGGAACAGCCGGTGCAGCATGTCGCGCGACGTCTGCGGCGACGATGCCGGATCGCGGACGAACACCGCGACGGCCGGCCGGTGCTGGCGGTCCTCGGCGCCGCGGTACGGCGCGAGCGGGCGCAGCAGCACGCTCAACGGCATCGCGCCGCCGGGGCGCGACAGCGTGGTGGCTTCGATGCGCGCGAGCGCGCCCGCGCGGAAATGCTCGAGCGCGGCCTGCAGCGCCCTCTGCAACCGGCGTTCGTCGAGCGGGCACGATGCGTGAAGCCGCTCCTGGCGCACGCACAGCCCGTCCTGCTGCTCGATCAGCCGCTCCGCGATGCGGTTGCGCTTGATCACGCGGCCGTCCTCGTCGACGATCGCGGTGCCGACATCGAGCCGGTCGACGGTGCCCGCGTACAGCGCGCGTTCGGCATCGAGCACGTCGAACGCCGCGTGCAGCTCGACCGCCCGCTGCAGGTGCGGCAACAGCGTCGCGACCTGCGCGCGCTCGGCCGCGTCGAAATCGCGCCCGCCGTGCGCACGACTCACGAAGAACGCGCACTCGACGCCGCGTTCGCCGCGCAGGTTCGCGCCGAGGATGTAGCGCAGGTCGAGCGGCTGCAGGTATTGCCGGTAGAAATCGTGCGTGCGCCACGCGGTTTCGCCGAACAGCCGGTCGGCGGTGAACACCTGGCCGGGCGGGTGGTCGAGAAACGGACACAGCGCGTAGAACTGCTCGCTGTACGACGGCTCGCCGGGCAGCAGTGGCCCGTGCGTCGATGCGTTGATGATGAGCCCGTGGTGCGAACCGCCCGGATTGCGCAGCACGAGCGTCGTGAAGCTCGCATCGAGCCGCACGCGGATCGCTTCGAGAAAGCCGGCCCACGGCGTGGCTTCCGACGGCCCCTGATAGACGAGCCCGAGCCACGCGCTGAGTTCGCGCGCCGTCCACGCGGCGTCGTCGAAACCGTCGTGCGCGGCCGTATCGTCGGGTGCCAGCGCGATCCGCATGCTCGTTTTCTCCTTGGTCCGGATGAAGTGTTCCCGGACCAGCATACCGGCCGGCCGGCGGCCCGCGTCATCCGAACGGAGTAGACGACGCGGGCAGGCGGGCAACCTGCCCGCGGCGCTTACGCGGTGCGCTCGCGTAGCAGGTACGCGACGATGCGGTCCGCCGCCGCTTCCGGCGACTCGGCCACCGTGTCGACGCGCAGCTCGGGCTGCGCGGGCGGCTCGTACGGCGAGTCGATGCCCGTGAAGTGCTTCAGTTCGCCGCGCCGCGCCTTCTTGTACAGGCCCTTCGGATCGCGTTCCTCGGCGATCGCGAGCGGCGTGTCGACGAACACCTCGACGAACTCGTCGGGGCCGACGAGCGCGCGCGCCATGTCGCGCTCCGCGCGGAACGGCGAGATGAACGACACGAGCGTGATGAGCCCCGCGTCGAGCATCAGCCGCGCGACTTCGGCGACGCGCCGGATGTTCTCCACGCGATCGGCCTCGGTGAAGCCGAGATCGCGATTGAGCCCGTGCCGCACGTTGTCGCCGTCGAGCAGGTACGTGTGCCTGCCGAGCGCATGGAGTCGCTTCTCGACGAGGTTCGCGATCGTCGACTTGCCGGCGCCCGACAGCCCCGTCAGCCACACGATGTGCGGCGTCTGCGCCTTCTGCTCGGCGCGCGCGGCGCGATCGACGTCGACGGCCTGCCAGTGCACGTTGTGCGCGCGGCGCAGCGCGAAGTGCAGCATCCCGGCGCCGACCGTGTCGTTGGTGAAGCGGTCGATCACGATGAAGCCGCCCGTATGGCGGTTCCGGTCGTACGGATCGAACGCGACGGGCCGGTCGAAGCTCAGGTTGCACACGCCGATCTCGTTGAGCGCGAGCGTGCGCGCCGCGAGATGTTCGCGCGTGTTCACGTCGATCTTGTATTTCGGCGTCGCGCTGGTCGCGCCGACCGTCTGCGTGCCGAGCTTCACGAGATACGGGCGGCCGGGCAGCAGCGGCTCGTCGTGCATCCACACGAGCGTCGCCTCGAACTGGTCGGCCACTTCCGGCGGCGCGTCCGCGCGCGCGATCAGGTCGCCGCGGCTGATGTCGATCTCGTCGGCGAGCGTGAGCGTCACCGCGTCGCCGGCGCGCGCGATGTCGCTTTCGCCGCTTTGCGTGATTACCGACGCGACGCGGCTCTCCTTGCCGGAAGGCAGCACGCGCACGCGTTCGCCGACGCGGATCTCGCCCGACGCGATGCTGCCCGCATAGCCGCGGAAGTTCAGGTGCGGGCGGTTGACCCACTGCACCGGCAGCCGGAACGGCTCGTCGCGCGTCACGCGTGCGGCGAGCGGCAGGGTGTCGAGATGCTGCATCAGCGTCGGCCCCGCGTACCACGGCATGCGCGCACTCGGCACGATCACGTTGTCGCCGCGCAGTGCCGACATCGGGATGCTGACGATCTCCGACAGCCCGAGCTCGGCCGCGAACGCGCGATAGTCGGCGTCGATGCGCTCGAACACGGCCGGGTCGTAGTCGACCAGATCCATCTTGTTGATCGCGAGCACGACGCGCTTGATGCCGATCAGCGCGACGAGATGGCTGTGGCGGCGCGTCTGCGTGAGCACGCCCTTGCGCGCGTCGATCAGGATCACGGCCAGATCGGCGGTCGACGCGCCGGTGATCATGTTGCGCGTGTACTGCTCGTGGCCGGGCGTGTCGGCGACGATGAACTTGCGTCGCGCGGTCGCGAAGAAACGGTAGGCGACGTCGATCGTGATGCCTTGCTCGCGTTCGGCCGACAGGCCGTCGACGAGCAGCGCGAAATCGAGTTCGCCGCCTTGCGTGCCGACCTTCTTCGAATCGGCCTCGAGCTGCGTGAGCTGGTCGTCGAACAGCATGTTCGACTCGTAGAGCAGGCGGCCGATCAGCGTGCTCTTGCCGTCGTCGACGCTGCCGCACGTGATGAAGCGCAGCAGGTCCTGGGTTTGTGCATCGTCGCTGGCGGACGCGGTAGCGGCGGGGCGCGCGAGCGTGTCGGGCGCGGTGAGAACGTGTGCCATCAGAAATATCCCTCCTGTTTCTTCTTTTCCATCGAACCGGCCGAATCGCTGTCGATCAGGCGCCCCTGGCGCTCGGACGTGCGCGTCTCGCGCATCTCCTGCAGGATGTCGTCGAGCGTCGTCGCATCGCTGTCGATCGCGCCGGTCAGCGGATAACAACCGAGCGTGCGAAAGCGCACCTTGCGCATCTGCGGCACTTCGCCTTCGCGCAATGGCAGGCGTTCGTCGTCGACCATGATCAGCGCGCCGTCGCGTTCGACAACAGGGCGTTCCTTTGCGAAGTAGAGCGGCACGATCGGGATGTCGTGAAGCTGGATGTATTGCCAGATGTCGAGTTCGGTCCAGTTCGAGATCGGGAACACCCGCAGGCTTTCGCCCTTGCGCTTGCGCGCGTTGTACAGCGACCAGAGTTCGGGGCGCTGGCGCTTCGGGTCCCAGCGGTGCTGCTCCGAGCGCAGCGACACGATGCGTTCCTTCGCGCGCGATTTTTCCTCGTCGCGGCGCGCGCCGCCGAACGCGGCGTCGAAGCCGTAGTGATCGAGCGCCTGCTTGAGCCCCTGCGTCTTCCACACGTCGGTGTGCACGGCCGAGCCATGCGTGAACGGGTTGATGTCGTTCGCGACGCCGTCGGGGTTGATGTGCACGCGCAGGTCGAGGCCGAGGCGCTCGGCCGTCTCGTCGCGAAACGCGATCATCTCGCGGAACTTCCACGTCGTATCGACATGCAGCAGCGGAAAGGGCGGCTTCGCCGGGTAGAACGCCTTCATCGCGAGGTGCAGCATGACCGAGCTGTCCTTGCCGATCGAATACAGCATCACCGGGTTTTCGCTCTCCGCGACCACCTCGCGCATGATGTGGATGCTTTCGGCCTCCAGCCGCTCCAAGTGGGTCAACATCGTTCGTCTCCTTGTTTCATGACGGCGCCGCGCGACATGTGCGGCGTTTCGTGCATGACGCCAACGGTATCGAGCGAGGCGCATGTCGCTCTTCGTCCGGGTGGACTAAACCGCGGCGCGGCGGCGCAGCGGATCTTTCCTTAGTCCACCCGGACGAAGTGGCGCGCGGCGCCGGCGCTTAAGGTGAGCGCTCGACCATCGGCGGAGACGACACATGACGGACGACACACGTGCCACGCAATTGCTTTCGGGCCAGACCTGGGCCGATTTCTGCGACACCCTGAAACGCAGCGGACAGCAGATCCTGCGCGCCGAGGCGCCGGACGACCCGCTGACGCGCGCGGAAGGGTTCCGCTACTTGAGCCGGCTGATGCGCATCGCGCTCGAAATGCACGTCGAGTTCGCGGACGGCGCGTGGCCCGGCTTTTTCTCGCCGTCGCACGAGACCGCGAAGATCGGCGCCGACAACCCCGACAACCTGTACCAGTACGCGCGTCTCGACGGCCGCTGCGAATACCGCGTGACAGGGCGGCGCGGCACGGTCGCGTACCTGAGCTTCGGCACGCAGAAGGGCGGCTACGAGACCGACGGCAAGATGCTGCAGACGGGTTTTCTCGACGCGAAGCAGCTGGAGACCGCGCCGGACGGCAGCTTCGAGATCGTGCTGAGCGAGACGCCGCGCGCGGGCAACTGGGTGCGCATGGAGCCCGGCACGAACGCGCTGCTCGTGCGCCAGACCTTCCTCGACCGGCGCGCGGAGACGCCCGCGCAACTGAAGATCGAGCGCATCGGCGCGCAGGAGCGCCCGGCGCCGCTCGACCCGCTCGCGCTGCAAGGCGGCCTCACGCGCGCCGCGCAGTTCGTCGAGCAGACCTCGAAGCTGTTCGCCGACTGGGCCGCGAGCTACCGGTCGCACGTGAACGCGCTGCCGCCCGCCGACCAGGCGCTGTGCCAGTCGGTCGGCGGCGACCCGAACATCTACTACTACCACTCGTGCTGGTCGCTGGCCGTCGACGAGGCGCTCGTGATCGACGTCGACACGGTGCCCGATTGCGACTTCTGGAACGTGCAGCTCAACAACTACTGGATGGAGTCGCTCGACTACCGGCACTTCGACGTGTGCGTGAACAAGCACAGCGCGCGGTTGAATGCCGGCGGCGGCGTGACGGTGGTGGTCGCGGCATCGCGGCCGGGCGCTGCGAACTGGCTCGATACGGCCGGGCACCGCACGGGCACGATCTGTTGGCGCTGGGTCGGTGCCGCGCAGCCCGTGCATCCGCGCACGCGCGTCGTGAAGCTCGCCGCGCTGAAGGAGGCCGCATGAACGCGCCGCTCGACCGGATTCGCACGCTGCTCGCCGCCGACGGGCTGATCGCCGAGGCCGTGTCGCGCACGGGCGGGCTCACCGCGTTCGGCGACGGGCCGTATCGCAAAGCGCTCGACGTGATGTGCGCGTCGCTGATCGACGAAGCGAAGCTGTCCGCGCGCGGCGCGGAAATGATGCGCGAGAAGCTCGTCGGCCAGCTCGTGAACCGGCTCGTCATCGAGGATTACTTCCGGCGTTTTCCGGAGATCGCGGACATCGCGATCGACGATCCGCTCGTGATCGTCGGCCTGCCGCGCACGGGCACGACGCTGCTGCAGCGGCTCCTGGCCGTCGACCCGCGCTTTCATTCGGCCGCGTGGTGGGAAACGCGCTACCCGGCGCCGCTCGCGGGCGAGACGCTCGACGCGCCGACCTTGCGCATCGCGCGTGCGCAAACCGAAGTCGCGACGATGATCGACTGCATTCCGCAGATCCTGACGATCCATCCGCTCGACGCGATGCTCGCCGACGAGGAGTTCATGCTGATGGAGCACGCGTTCGTGTGCGCGATGGATTCGTATGCGAACGTGCCGCGTTATACGGCGTGGTTGGCGCAGCAGGACCTCACGCCGGTCTACACATACCTGAAGCGGATGCTGCAGTTTCTGCAATGGCAGAAGGCACGGCGCGGCGTTGCGCCGGCCGAGCGCTGGCTGCTGAAGACGCCGCAGCACCTGCATGCGCTCGACGTGCTGTGCCGCGTGTTTCCGCGCGCGCAGGTGGTGCTCACGCATCGCGATCCGGCACAGACGATTCCGTCGATGGCGAGCATGGCGCACACGCTGTGGCAGATGTATGCGGACGATCCGGATCCGCTTGCGGTCGGCGCGCAGTGGAACGCGGGGATGGCGCGCGCGATCGGCGCGGCGATGACGGCGCGCGACGCGCTGCCGGCCGATCGGTTCCTCGACGTGCGTTTCGAGGACACCGTATCGAATCCGCTCGGCGTGGCGGAAGCCGTGTACGCGTTTGCAGGCATGCCGCTCGATGCGCGGCAGCGCGCGGCGATGACGGACTGGATAGCGCGCAACGGTCGCGACAAGCGCGCCGCGCACGACTATTCGATTGCGCGCTTCGGCTTCACCGATGCACAGCTCGCGCACGACTTCGCCGCGTATCGCGCGCGGCACCTGCGAGCCGCCGGCTGACGGCCGCACGCGCGAGACGAACGATAACCAGGAGACAACCCATGTTGCTGAAGGACAAGATCGTCGTGATTTCCGGAATCGGGCCGGGGCTCGGTGTGAAGCTCGCCGTCGAGGCCGCGCGCGAGGGGGCACGCGGCGTGGTCGTCGCGGCGCGCACGATGGAGAAGCTCGACGACGCCGAAGCGCGGATCCGCGCACTCGGCGTCGACTGCGACGTGCTGAAGATCAAGACCGACATCACCGACCGCGCACAATGCCGGCAGCTCGCGACGCAGGCCGTCGAGCGCTTCGGCCGGATCGACGCGCTCGTGAACAGCGCGTTCGTGCACGGCGCGTTTCCGGAGCCGGTCGAGGAAGCCGATCTCGACGGCTGGCGCGCGGTGTTCGACACCAACGTGTTCGGCACGATGGCGCTCACGCAGGAAGTCGTGCCGCACATGAAGCGCGCGCAGCGCGGCGCGATCGTGATGATCAACACGCAGGCGACCCGCAAGCCTTTTGCAGGAGAAGGCGGCTACGCTGTATCGAAGGGGGCGCTCGCCGTTGCGGCAAAATACCTGGCGCGCGAACTCGGCGTGCACGGCATCCGCGCGAACAGCATCCACATGGGCTGGATGTGGGGCGTGCCGACGCAGACGTATTTCCGGCAGGCGGCTGCGGAATACGGGATGACGGAAGAACAGATCATCGCGCCGATCGCATCGAACATCGCGCTCGCAAAGCTGCCGACCGACGACGATTGCGCGCGCGCGGCGCTGTTTCTCGCGTCGGATTATGCGAACGCGGTGACGGGCGCGACGCTCGACGCGAACGGCGGCGATTTCATGCCTTGACGAGGATGGAGCAACGGATCATGCAGGACAACCACAACGCGCGGCATGTCTTCGCGTTCAACGGCGATGCGGACGGCCTCTGCGCGCTTCAGCAACTGCGGCTCGCGGAGGGCGTGCACGGCACGCTCGTGACGGGCGTGAAACGCGACATCAAGCTGCTCGAGCGGATCGACGTGCGCTCGGGCGATCTCGTCACCGTGCTCGACGTGTCGCACGACCAGAATCGCGACGCGTGCGCGCGGCTGCTGCGCGACGGGGCGACGGTCCGCTATTTCGACCATCACTTCGCGGGCGAGCTGCCCGACGATCCGCGCTTCGACGCGCATATCGACACGGCGGCCGATATCTGCACGAGTGTGCTCGTGAACCGCTATCTCGGCGGCCGGCACGTGCGCTGGGCGATCGTCGCGGCTTTCGGCGACGAACTGCCGGCGCTCGGCGACGCGCTCGCGCGCGAGCACGGGATCGACGACGCCGAGCGCTGCACGCTCGCGGAACTCGGGCTCTACCTGAACTACAACGCGTACGGCGAGTGCGTCGGCGATCTGCACTTCGATCCGGCGGCGCTCGCCGACGCGATGCTGCCGTGCGTCGATCCGCTCGATTTCGTGCGCGCGACCGCCGTGTTCGCCGCGCTGCGCGACGGCTACCGCGACGACATGGCACGTGCATGCGCGCTTGCGCCGCTGCGCGAGGTGCCGGGCGCGACGCTGGTGCGGATGCCTGATCATCCGTGGGCGCGACGCGCAACGGGGATGCTCGCGAACGAGCGGATGCGCAACGCGCCGCATGCGGCGCTCGCGGTGCTGTCGCCGCGAGCGGACGGCGGGCTCGTCGTCAGCGTGCGGGTGCCCGACGGCCGACCGCTCGGCGCTGACGAGTTCTGTCGCGGCTTCCCGACCGGCGGCGGGCGCAAGCGCGCGGGCGGCATCAACCATCTGCCGGAAACCGAGTTCGACGCATTCGCCGCGCGTTTCGAGGCGGCATTTCGGCTCGATTGATTTAGCGATCCTCGACACGCGCGCCATGTGGCAATCGCACGGCGCGCGCCGTTGCCGGTTCAACCGGATCAGCCGGTCGCGCCCGCGAGCACGGCCGGCACGTTGTGGCCGTAGCAGCGCTCCTCGACGCGCTCGGCGATGCGCCAGCCCTGCGCGGTGCGCACGAACCGGTCGACGTACCACAGCCCGAGAAACATCACCTGCGTGCCGCCGTCCGGCAGCGCGACTTCCATCGGATTGAAGCAGATCGTGCGGCCGCGCGCGGTATCGCCGTCGAGCCGGATCGACAGGTTGCCGACCATGTGCTGGTACTGCGGAAACTGCGGCAGCACGGTGCGCAGCCAGGCCTTCACGTCCGGGTAGCGGCCGGCGATGCCGCCCATCGCGCGATAGTCGATCGCCGCGTCGGGCGTGAACACCGCATCGAGCGCGTCGAAGTCGCGCGTGTCGATCGCGCTCGAATACGCGACGATCAGCTCGCGGATGTCGTGATGGTCGGACAGGGTTTGCAGATCGGGCATCGGCCGCTCCCGGTCACGCGTCGTTGCGCCGGCGTGCCGCATGCAGCGCTTCGGCGCGCTGCTTCACGTCGCGCGCGCACTGATCGAAACCCTGTTTCACCCACGCGCCGTGGTTCTGCATGATCGTGTCCGCGTTGACGCCGAGGAACTGGTCGGTCGTGAAGTAGCGGCAGCGATCGGGGCCGTCGGCGTCGACGTACTGGTCGCGGCGCGCGGCGTCCTTGTTGTCGTCGGTCGGGCGCTGCTCCCACGACAGCAGGCGTTCGGGTTCACAGGCGACGAGGATCTCGCTGACAGGAATCACGGTCTCCGTGCCCGGAATGCGAATTTGCATGTGCACGAAATCGCCGAGCTTGCCGGTCGTTTCGAAGCCGATACAGAACGTGTTCCATGCGCCGTAGCGCGGGAAGTCGGTCAGCACTTCCCACACGACGGACGCCGGTGCGTCGATGTCGACGGTGATCGAGGTGACGAGATTCGAGGGTTTGGTCATGGAGGTCTATCGGGTGAGGCGGCGCGCGCGCCCGGGTGGCCGCGCGCCGCGGCGGTCGGAAGGATCCGCGCCGGCAGCGGCCGGCGCGCGTGGCGGGTGCGGGTCGGGACGCGCGGTGCCGGTAGCGGCCGGCACGTGCCGCGCATCGCGGCGCACCCGACATCGAGCGTAGGCCGGCGGACGCGGCGAAGAATCGTCGGAATGGACTAAGGCGTTTCACCGGGCGGTCGACGCGGCGTGCGTGCCGCGACCGTCATCGGCGTGAGCACGTCAAGCGTCGGGTGTCGGGCGTCGACACCGCGCAGCGCAGCCGCGACAATACGTGTCCCGTTCCGCTTTCCGCATCGAGGTGCCCGTGTCCGCCAAATCGTCCGTTGCTCCCGCGATCGTGTGGTTCCGCGACGATCTGCGCGTGACCGACCAGCCCGCGTTGACGCGCGCGGTCGAGTCGGGCCGGCCGCTCGTATGCGTATTCGTCGACGACACGGGCGACGGCGCGGGGCGCCCGCCGGGCGGCGCGGCGCGCTGGTGGCTGCATGGGTCGCTGGCCGGGCTCGACGCCGCGCTCGCGCGTCATGGCGGGCGGTTGCTGCTGTTGCGCGGCGACGCGCAGCGCGAGATCGAACGTGTCGTGCACGACACGGGCGCGGCGGCCGTGTACTGGAACCGTCGTTATGCGCAGCCGCAGCGCGACGCCGACGCGGCGCTGAAGGCGTTGCTCAAGGCGCGTGGCGTCACGGTCGAGAGCAGCAACGGCAGCTTGCTGAACGAGCCGTGGGAGGTGCTGACGGGCAGCGGTGCGCCGTACCAGGTGTTCACCGCGTACTGGCGCGCGGCGCGCCGCGATCGCACGGTCGCTGCACCGCTGCCGGAACCCGAGCGGATCGCGTTTCATCCGTGGCCGGAAGCCGTGCGCGAGCGCGCGCTGGCGCTCGACACGCTGGCATTGCGCCCGCCGGTGCCGGACTGGGCCGGTGGCCTGCGCGACGCGTGGCCGACGTCCGACGAAACCGGCGCGCACGAACGGCTCGGCGCGTTCCTGACTACTTCGCTTGCCGGTTATGCGGAGGCGCGCGACTGTCCCGACCGGCCCGCGACGAGCCGGCTGTCGCCGTTCCTGCGCTTCGGCAACGTGTCGCCGCGACAGGTGTGGCATGCGGTGCAGGGCGCCGCGCAGGCGGGCGGTGCGGCGTACTCTGCGGGCGCCGACAAGTTCCTGAGCGAACTCGGCTGGCGCGAATTCAGCTACGCGCTGCTGTATCACTTCCCGGCGCTCGCGACCGACAACTTCCGCGCGCAGTTCGACGCGATGCCGTGGCGCGACGATCCCGCCGCGCTGCGTGCGTGGCAGCGCGGGCTGACCGGCTATCCGCTCGTCGATGCGGGCTTGCGCGAGCTGTGGACGACCGGCTGGATGCACAACCGCGTGCGGATGGTCGTCGCGTCGTTTCTCATCAAGCATCTGCTGATCGACTGGCGCGCGGGCGAAGCGTGGTTCTGGGACACGCTGGTCGACGCCGATCCCGCGAACAACGCGGCGAGCTGGCAGTGGGTGGCCGGCTGCGGCGCCGACGCCGCGCCGTACTTCCGCATCTTCAATCCGGTCGCGCAGGGCCGGAAGTTCGACCCGGACGGCGCGTACGTGCGGCGCTGGGTGCCCGAGCTGGCCGGTCTCGACACCGCGTCGATCCACGCGCCGTGGGAAGCGTCGCCGCTGGAGCTCGACACGGCCGGCGTGCGGCTCGGCGTCGACTATCCGGCGCCGCTCGTCGATCACGCCGCCGCGCGCGCCCGCGCGCTCGATGCATTGGCCGCATTGCCGAAGCGTCGCTGACGGTCCGCCCGCGCGGCACCGTTCGCCGCGTCAGTTGCAGAACGCGACGTGTTCGAGCAGCGCGTACGCGACGCCCGAATCGAAGTAGGCCGCGCCGCACCACGCCACGAACGCGAGCGCGCCGGCGGCCAGCGCCGCGCGGATCATGCCCATGCTGCGTTGCCCGAGGCCGGCCGCGCGACGCGCGCGTCGTCGATCGGCAGGTGCAGGAGCGCCGCGAGCACGCCGAGCACGATCGAGCCGATCCACAGTGGCAGGTACGAATGCGTTGCGTCGTACACGAGCGCGCCGAGCCAGACGCCGAAGAAGCTGCCGAGCTGGTGCCCGAAGAACACGAAACCGAACAGCGTCGCGATGTAGCGCACGCCGAACACCTGCGAGATCACGCCGTTCGTCAGCGGCACCGTGCCGAGCCACGTGAAGCCCATCACGGCCGCGAACGCATAGACGCTCGCGGGCGACAGCGGCGCGGCGACGAACGCGGCCATCGCGAGCGCGCGCACGAGGTACAGCACCGACAGCACGTACTTGCGCCGCAGCAGCCCGCCGAGATGGCCGCATGCATAGGTGCCGGCCACGTTGGTCAGTGCGATCAGCGCGAGCGCGACGCTCGCGTGGCGCGCCGGCAGCCCGTGGTCGAGCAGGTACGCGGGCAGGTGCGTCGCGATGAACGCGAGCTGGAAGCCGCACGCGAAGAAGCCGGCGTTGAGCAGCCAGAAGCCGCGATGCGCGAACGCCTCGCGCACGGCTTCGCCGATCGACTGGTCGGGGCCGGTGGCGGCGCCGGCAGCCTGCGCGGGCCGGTCACGCAGCACCACGGCGAGCGGCGCGAGCAGCGCCGCGACGAGCGCCAGCGCGATGAACGCATGCCGCCAGCCGACACCGCCGATCAGTTCCTGCGCGACGGGCACCATGCAGAACTGGCCGAGCCCGCCGATCGCGCCGGCGACACCGAGCGCCCAGCCGCGCCGGTCGGGCGGAAACAGCCGGCTCAGCGCGCCGTAGATCGACGCGAATGCCGAGCCCGACAGCGCGATGCCGATCACGAGCCCGGCGCCGACCGTGAACATACCGGTCGATGCCGCATGCGCCATGATGACGAGCCCGGCCGCATACAGCAGCATCCCGGCGACGATCACGCGCACCGAGCCGAAGCGGTCCGCGACCATCCCCGTGAACGGCTGCGCGACGCCCCAGATCAGGTTCTGCAGCGCCAGTGCGAGCCCGAACGCTTCGCGCGACCAGCCGTGGTCGAGCGACACGGGCGCGAGGAACAGGCCCTGCACGTGGCGGATGCCGAGCGCGGCGCCCATGATCAGGCCGCCGGCCAGCACGGGCAGCCAGCGGCGTCGGACTTCCTGCTCGATCGGGGTCATGCGTGTCTCCGGATGAAGGCGCGCAGCGAAACGGCCGCGCTCGATCCGATTAGACGATCGCGCCCGTCGCCGCTCAAGCGATCATTCGGTCAGGTTGGCATGCGTGCGGGGAATGCGACGAAGTGCGGACGGGGTGGGGCGGCAGTGCCCGGCCGGGGTCACGTGCATCCGGGAATACGGCCCCGGTTTATGCCGACGTCTTGTCGTGCGCGTGCATCGCGATATCGCAATCGGCCGCTTCGGCGAGCATCCAGTCGCGCACGTCGGCCACTTCGCGGCGCGGTGCCGGATCGTGCTGAAACAACCAGTAGCCGTACGTATCCGTCAGCGCCTGTGTTTGCGGCCCGAGCACCGCGAGCCGTCCGTCCGCGAGCATCGGCGCGACGAGCGCGAGCCGCCCGAGCGCGACGCCCTGGCCCGCGATCGCGGCCTGGATCACCTGGTCGTACTGGTTGAAGCGCAGCACGCCTTTCGGGCGCGCATCGCCGAGCCCGGCCGCGTGCAGGTGCGTGAGCCACTGCAGCTGCGGTTGCGGCGGCCCGTCGAATTCGAGCAGCACGTGGTCGGCGATCGCGGCCGCGCTCGTGACCGGCCGCGCGGCGAGCGCGGGATGCGCGACCGGCACGACGATTTCGTCGAACAGGTGCAGCGCGCCGGCCGGCGCGCGCTCGCGTGGGCAATAGCGGATGCCGAGGTCGATGCCTTCCGCGCGCAAATCGAGTACCTTGTCGTTCGCGGCGACGCGCAGGTCGATCTCCGGCAGGCGCGCCTGCAGCCGCCCGAGCCGCGGCAGCAGCCACAGCGCGGTGACGCCGATGCTTGCGGTGATCGTGACGGGCTGGCGCTCGCGCGCGGCGGCGAGCGACGCGACGGTGTCCTGCAGGCTGTGCAGCGCCGCATCCGCGGCGCGGAACAGCCGCTCGCCTTCCGGCGTGAATGCGATCTTCCGGTAGCCGCGCTGCAGCAGCGTGACGCCGAGATGCGCCTCGAGCGCGTGCACCTGGCGGCTGACCGCCGACTGCGTGACGCACAGGTCCTGCGCGGCGAGCGTGATGCTCATGCGGCGGCCGACGGCGACGAAACCGCGGACGAGGTCGAGCGACGGGAGACGGACGAGCGGCGTTGACATGCGCGTGACTCATGCGAACGGAGCAGCAAGATTGGTTGAGAACGCGGCACGCGTCAAGTTCAATGGAGGCTGGCCGATGGGCGCGGGCGGTGGTTCGTGCTGGCGTGAATCGCGAAGCGTGGGTCCGGAGGGGGGCTAAAGGGCCAACTCCGGCCGACCGCGAAGCATGGGATCGCAGTAAGGGCTAAAGCGCTAACTGCGATCGACAGGAGACAGGATGACGAATTCGAACGAAGAAGGCGGGGCCATACGGCGTGAGCGCACGGCGGGCGCATTGCCACCCGAACCCGTGACACTGCGCGCAGCCGACGGCTATGCGTTGCGCGGCCATGTGTGGCGCCATCGCGGCGGCGGTGCGGTGCGGCCGGTGACGGTCATCAATTGCGCGACGTCGGTGCGCTGCGACTACTACTTCCGTTTCGCGGCCTGGCTGTTCGCGCAGGGGCGCGACGTGCTCGTGTACGACTATCGCGGCATCGGCGGGTCGCGCCCCGCGCGGCTCGCGAAGCTGCGCGCGAACTGGCTCGACTGGGGGCGGCTCGATTGCGAGGCCGCGCTGCACTATGCGCGCGATGCGTTTCCGGGCCAGCCGCTCGACGTCGTCGCGCACAGCATCGGCGGCTGCGTGCTCGGGCTCGCGGCATCGAACGTGCACGTGCGGCACGTGGTGACCGTCGGTGCGCAGTACGCGTACTGGCGCGATTACCTGCCGGCCGAGCGGCGCCGCATGTGGTGGAAGTGGCATGTCGCGATGCCGGCGCTGGCGGCCGTGTTCGGTTATGTGCCCGCGAAGCGGCTCGGCTGGATGGAGGACACGCCGCGCGGCATCGCGCTGTCGTGGGCGCGCTCGCAACCGCGTTTCGAAGACGGTTACCTGGGTGGCCTGCGCGACGAAAGCGCTGTGAGCCGCGCGGCGCTGCCTGCGCGCTTCGCGGGGTTGTCGGCGCCGATGCTCGCGATCGGCGTCGACGACGACGCGTTCGGCACCGTCGACGCGATCGAGCGGTTGGTCGGCTATTACACGGGCAGCGACGTCACGCACCTGCGGATCGCGCCCGGCGACATCGGTGTCGACGCGATCGGCCATTTCGCGTTTTTCCACAGCCGCTTCACCGACGCGCTGTGGCCCGTCGCGCTGTACTGGCTGCAACATGGCGTGCTGCCGGCCGATGCGCCGGGTGCCGTGCATGCGCTTCACCCGGCGTCGCGCGCCCGGGCGACGGGGAGCGGCGTGCCGGGCGTGGCCGCGAACGGATGACGCAGGGCGGCTTCGCAACGCGGCGCAGGCGCGGCATGTTGCGGCGCGCGGCCTTTGCATCCCATCAGTGAAGCCTCCGTGATTCGAGGCAGGCGCCGCAATGCACGCACACGCCGGTTCGCGTGCCGGCGCGATCGATTAACATCGGACGTTTCATCTCCCAGCAAAGGCTGCCGCGTGCCGATGTCCATTCCGTCCGATTCCGCTTCCCCGGTTGAAACGCCCCGCGCATGGCGCATGCAGGCGCTCGACGTGCCGGCCGCCGCGTCCCGCGCCGGCGTGCGGCTCGCACGCGTCGATTTCGACTGGCGCGTGCCGCTTGCGGCGCCCGCCTATGCGGCGCTGAGCGATGGCGAGCGCGCGCGGGCCGCGCGCTTCATGCGGCATGAGGATGCGGTGCGCAGCGCCGCGACGCGCGCCGCGCTGCGCGACGTGCTTGGGATGGCCCTCGGGATCGCGCCGAACGCGGTCGCGATCGTCGTCGACGAAGCGGGGCGGCCGTCGCTGGACCGTGCCCATCGTGCGTCGCTCGACTTCAACGTGTCGCACGCGGGCGATCATGCGCTACTCGCGTGGGCGCCCGCGGGCCGCGTCGGCGTCGATATCGAGTGCTGCAACCGCGCGGCCGACTGGCGCGCGCTGACGCGCGAAGTCTGCGCGCCCGCCGAAGCCGCGTATCTCGACGGCCTGCCGTCCGACGCGCGCGCAGCCGCATTCATGCGAGTCTGGAGCGCGAAGGAAGCGTTGCTCAAGGCGCTCGGCACGGGCATCGTCGGCGGGCTGCGCGCATTCTCGGTCGTGCCGCCGCGCGATGCGGCGACCCCGGCGACGACGATCGTCGAGCCGTCCGCGCCCGCCGCCGGCGTGGCGGCGTTCGACGCGGCGTGGCTCGACGCGGCGCCCGGCTACGCGGCGTGCGTCGCATGGACGCGCGTGTGAGCCCGTGTCAACGCCCGTCGCTCATTCGAGCGGCGCGTCGTTCGGCGCCGCATAGCGCGTCCTGATCACGTCGCTCATCGGGAAATCGAACGACAGCCCCTTCGGCGGCACCGGCTTCATGAACCACTTGTCGTACAGCGCGTTGATCTCGCCGCTCTTCATCAACTGCACAAGCACGCCGTCGACGAGCGCCTTGAACTGCGGATCGTCCTTGCGCAGCATGAACCCGTAGGCTTCCGACGATTGCGGCGTGCCGACGATCGTCCAGTCGGCCGGTTTCGCGGCGAGCTGGCGCACGCCCGCGAGCAGCACGTCGTCCATCATGTACGCGGTCGCGCGGCCCGATTCGAGCGTGAGGCGTCCTTCGCCGTAGTCCTTCGCGCTGATGATCTGCATGTTCATCTTCTTTTCCTCGTTCATCTTGCGCAGCAGGCGTTCGGACGTCGTGCCCTGGTTCGTCACGACCGTCTTGCCCGCGAGATCGGGGAAGTCGCGGATGCCCGACGTCGTGCGCGTGAGCAGGCGCGTCGTCGCGACGAAGAAGGTGGTCGAGAACGCGACCTGCGCGTGACGCGCGGCGAGGTTCGTGGTCACGCCGCATTCGAGATCGACGGTGCCGTTCTGCACGAGCGGGATGCGGTTCTGCGACGTGACCGGGATGAAGCGCACCTGCAGGTCGGGCTTGCCGGTGCGCGCCTTCACGGCGGCGATCACGCGGTCGCACAGATCCTGCGAGAAGCCGATCACCTTGCCGCTCGTGTCGACATAGGAGAACGGCACCGACGTTTCGCGATGGCCGATCGAGATCAGGTTGGTCTGCCGGATCTTCTCGAGCGTGCCGGAGAGCGGTTCCGCGGCGAGCGCGGCGCCGCACGCGAGCGCGCACGCGGCGACGAGCAGGCGGCGGCCGAGCAGGGCGGCGAATCGTGACGGGAAGTGCATGGCGGGATCTCCTTGGCGAGTGATGAACCGTATGTTGCCAAAGACAAAATAACTGCAACATATGTTAATGCGTGAACCCCACGGCCCGGTCCGGCGGGCAGGGCCGGACATCAGGGAAACTCCCAAGTCGAAATCAGTGAAAAACGGGTTGTCTAGACAAGTGCCGATGGCTACACTTCAATCCATTCCGAACTTGTCTAGACAGGATTGCTCACATGATTACGTTGACCCCCGGCCACCTGACCCTCCCGCAACTGCGCCAGATCGCACGCGAACCCGTGCAGCTGACGCTCGACCCGGCCAGCTTCGCGAAGATCGACGCGGGCGCCAAGGCTGTCGCCGACATCGCCGCGAAGGGCGAGCCGGCCTACGGCATCAATACGGGCTTCGGCCGCCTGGCCAGCACCCACATCCCGCACGACCAGCTCGAACTGCTGCAGAAGAACCTCGTGCTGTCGCACGCGGTTGGCGTCGGCGCGCCGATGGAGCGTTCGTCGGTGCGCCTGCTGATGGCGCTGAAGCTGTCGAGCCTCGGCCGCGGCCACTCGGGCATCCGCCGCGAAGTGATGGACGCGCTGATCACGCTGTTCAACGCGGACGTGCTGCCGCTGATCCCGGTGAAGGGTTCGGTCGGCGCATCGGGCGACCTCGCGCCGCTCGCGCACATGTCGGCCGTGCTGCTCGGCGTCGGCGAAGTGTTCATCCGCGGCGAACGCGCGAGCGCGCTCGACGGTCTGCGCGTCGCGGGCCTCGCGCCGCTGACGCTGCAGGCGAAGGAAGGCCTCGCGCTCTTGAACGGCACGCAGGCATCGACCGCGCTGGCGCTCGACAACATGTTCTCGATCGAAGACCTGTACCGCACCGGGCTCGTCGCCGGCGCGCTGTCGGTCGACGCGGCGGCCGGCTCGGTGAAGCCGTTCGATGCGCGTATCCACGAACTGCGCGGCCATCAAGGCCAGATCGATGCGGCAGCGGCCTACCGCGACCTGCTCGAAGGCTCGCCGATCAACCAGTCGCACCTCGACTGCGACAAGGTGCAGGACCCGTACAGCCTGCGCTGCCAGCCGCAGGTGATGGGCGCGTGCCTGGACCAGATGCGCCATGCGGCCAACGTGCTGCTGATCGAGGCGAACGCGGTGTCGGACAACCCGCTGATCTTCCCGGATACCGGCGAAGTGCTGTCGGGCGGCAACTTCCACGCGGAACCCGTCGCGTTCGCGGCCGACAACCTCGCGCTGGCCGCGGCGGAAATCGGCGCGTTGGCCGAGCGCCGCATCGCGCTGCTGATCGACGCGACGCTGTCGGGCCTGCCTCCGTTCCTCGTGCGGGACGGCGGTGTGAACTCGGGCTTCATGATCGCCCACGTGACGGCGGCTGCCCTCGCGTCGGAAAACAAGACGCTCGCGCACCCGGCGTCGGTCGATTCGCTGCCGACTTCGGCGAACCAGGAAGACCACGTGTCGATGGCGACGTTCGCCGCGCGCAAGCTCGCCGACATCGCGGACAACACGAAGCACATCCTCGCGATCGAACTGCTGGCCGCTGCGCAAGGCGTCGACCTGCGCGCGCCGTATCACACGAGCCCGAAGCTGGCGCCCGTGATGGAAACGATCCGCGGCAAGGTCGCGCACTACGAGCTCGACCACTACTTCGCACCGGACATCGCGGCGATCGCGAAGCTGGTCGGCGAGCGTGCGTTCGCGAAGGTCGCACCGTTCTCGTTCGCATCGGAACAGTAAGCCCATGAGCGCGCCGGTCTACCAGGAGATCAAGGATTTCATCCTGGGCCGCATCCACGCCGGCGAGTGGGAGGAGGGCGACCAGGTGCCGTCCGAGAACGAGCTGGCACGCGAGTTCAAGGTCGCGCGCATGACCGTCAACCGCGCGCTGCGCGAGTTGACGGCCGAGCAGGTGCTCACGCGCATGAAGGGCGCCGGCACCTACGTCGCGCGGCCGAAGTACGAGTCGACCCTGGTTGCGATCCGCAGCATCTCGGAAGAAGTCGGTGCACGCGGGCATGCGTATCACGCCAGCGTGCTCGGTCTCGAGACGATCCGCGCCGACGAGGCGCTCGCCGACGAGATGCAGGTGGCCGTGCGCGCGAAGCTGTTTCATTCGCAGGTGCTGCACTTCGAGAACGACGAGCCGGTGCAGCTCGAAGAACGATGGGTGAATCCGGCGGTTGCGCCGGATTACGCCGAGCAGGATTTCACGAACACGACGCCGAACCTGTACCTGATGCGCGCGGCTCCGCTGCAGCGCGTCGAGTACCGGATCGAAGCGGCGGCCCCGGCGCCGGAGCGGCGCGAGCAGCTGCGGATGGACGACGTCGAACCGTGTCTGGTTTTACATCGGCGCACCTGGTCGCAGGGCGTCGTCGCCTCGGTGGCGAATCTGTGGCATCCCGGCAGCCGTTATCGCTTCACCGGGCATTTCTGATTCCTATTTGATATTCATTTTCCTTCGGGAGCAGTCGTCATGAACCATCCGAAACACATCGATCCCCGTCTCGATCCGACGCGCACGATCCGCGCGCCGCGCGGCAGCGAGAAGACCTGCAAGACCTGGCTGGCCGAAGCGGCCTACCGGATGATCCAGAACAACCTCGACCCGGAAGTCGCCGAGCATCCGCATGCGCTCGTCGTGTACGGCGGCATCGGCCGCGCGGCGCGCAACTGGGAATGCTACGACCAGATCCTCGCGTCGCTGAAGGATCTCGAAGAGAACGAGACGCTGCTGATCCAGTCGGGCAAGCCGGTCGGTGTGTTCCGCACGCACAAGGATGCACCGCGCGTGCTGCTCGCGAACTCGAACCTCGTGCCGCACTGGGCGAACTGGGATCACTTCCACGAGCTCGACCGCAAGGGCCTGATGATGTACGGCCAGATGACGGCCGGCAGCTGGATCTACATTGGCAGCCAGGGCATCGTGCAGGGCACGTATGAAACGTTCTTCTCGGTCGCGAACCAGCACTTCAACGGCGATCCGTCGGGCCGCTGGATCCTGACGGGCGGCTTGGGCGGGATGGGCGGCGCGCAGCCGCTCGCCGCGACGATGGCCGGCTTCTCGATGATCGCGGTCGAATGCGACGAGACGCGCATCGACTTCCGCCTGAAGACGCGTTATGTCGACAAGAAGGCGACGACGCTGGACGAAGCGCTCGGCATGATCGAGGAAGCGAAGCGCGACGGCAAGCCGGTGTCGATCGGCCTGCTCGGCAACGCGGCCGACGTGTTCGCGGAACTCGTCACGCGCGGCATCACGCCGGATTGCGTGACCGACCAGACGAGCGCGCACGACCCGATCAACGGCTACCTGCCGCAAGGCTGGACCGTTGCGCAATGGCGCGAGGCGCAGAAGGTCGATCCGCAGAGCATCGTGAAGGTCGCGAAGCAGTCGATGGCCGTCCAGGTGCGCGCGATGCTGGCGCTGCAGGAACGCGGCGCGGCGACGCTCGACTACGGCAACAACATCCGCCAGATGGCGCTGGAAATGGGCGTCGAGAACGCGTTCGACTTCCCGGGCTTCGTGCCGGCGTACATCCGCCCGCTGTTCTGCGAAGGCAAGGGCCCGTTCCGCTGGGTCGCGCTGTCCGGCGATCCTGAAGACATCTACAAGACCGACCAGAAGGTGAAGGAGCTGATCCCCGACGATCCGCACCTGCACAACTGGCTCGACATGGCACGTGAGCGCATCGCGTTCCAGGGCCTGCCGGCACGGATCTGCTGGGTTGGCGTGAAGGATCGCTATCGCCTCGGCCAGGCGTTCAACGAGATGGTGAAGAACGGCGAACTGAAGGCCCCGATCGTGATCGGCCGCGACCACCTCGACACGGGTTCGGTCGCAAGCCCGAACCGCGAGACGGAATCGATGAAGGACGGCTCGGACGCGGTGAGCGACTGGCCGCTGCTGAACGCACTGCTGAACACGGCAGGCGGCGCATCGTGGGTGTCGCTGCACCATGGCGGCGGCGTCGGCATGGGCTTCTCGCAGCACTCGGGCGTCGTGATCGTCGCCGACGGTACCGCCGAAGCGCACGAGCGTCTCGGCCGCGTGCTGCTGAACGACCCGGCGACGGGCGTGATGCGCCATGCGGATGCCGGTTACGAACTCGCGCAGCAGACGGCCCGCGAAGCCGGCCTGAAGCTGCCGATGCTCGGCCGCTGAGCATGACGGCGCTTGACCAGGCGCCGGTGAACGCGACAATGATCCGCGCGGCGGATCTTGTCGCGTCGCCGTGGAAGAACGGTGGCGGCGTGACGCGCGAGATCGGCGCGTTCCCACCGGGCGCCGCGCTCGATGCGTTTGCATGGCGCGTGAGCGTCGCGGACGTCGGCACGGCCGGGCCGTTCTCGCGTTTCGACGGCGTCGACCGCACGCTCGTGCTGCTGTCCGGTGCGGGCATGACGCTCGCCGAGGAAGGCGGTGCGCGCCACGTGCTCGATGCGCCGCTCGCCCGCGCGGATTTCGCGGGCGAGACGGCGATCGATGCGACGTTGCACGACGGCGCGACGCGCGACTTCAACCTGATGACGCGCCGTTCGGCCGCGGGCGGATCGCTCGACGTATGGCGCGCAGGCGCGCACCGCATCGAGCGCGCCGATACCGTGCTGCTGTTTTGCGCGGCCGGTGCGGTTGGCGTCGAGCTCGACGGCACGCACTACGCTCTGGAAGAAATGGACACGCTGCGGCTCGACGGGCCGCAGCGTGCGTTTGACGTCGTCGTGAGCGGGAGCGGCGCGCTGCTGGCCGTATCGCTCGCCATCGGCGAACGAGACTGAACGCATGAAACCGACTGTCTGGCATCACCTGAGGCTGTGTCCGCACGGCCATCCCGACGAGACGATCGACGACGCGGCGATCGCCGTCGACGAAACCGGCACGATCGTCTGGTTCGGCGCGCTGTCCGCGCTGCCGCACGGTTATGCGCACTGGCAGCGCGAGGATCTGCATGGCGCGTGGGTGACGCCGGGCCTCGTCGACTGCCATACGCACCTCGTGTACGGCGGCACGCGTGCCGACGAATTCGCGCAGCGTCTCGCGGGCGTCAGCTACGAGGAAATCGCGCGGCAGGGCGGCGGGATCGTGTCGACGGTGCGCGCGACGCGCGCGGCCGACGAGACGGCACTGTTCGTGCAGGCCGCCGCGCGCCTGCAGCCGCTGCTCGCCGAAGGCGTGACCGCGATCGAGATCAAGTCGGGCTACGGGCTCGACCTCGCGAGCGAGCGCAAGATGCTGCGCGTCGCGCGCCAGCTCGGCGAACGTTTTCCGGTCACCGTTTATACAACCTTCCTCGGCGCGCACGCGCTGCCGCCCGAATATGCGGGCCGCGCGGACGCGTATATCGACGAAGTGTGCGACCGGATGCTGCCGGCGCTGGCCGACGAGGGCCTCGTCGACGCGGTCGACGTGTTCTGCGAGCGCATCGGCTTTTCGCTCGCGCAGACCGAGCGCGTGTTCGAGGCCGCGACGCGGCGCGGGCTGCCCGTGAAGCTGCATGCGGAGCAACTGTCGAACGCGGGCGGCACGGCGCTCGCCGCGCGCTATCGCGCGCTGTCCGCCGATCACCTCGAATTTCTCGACGAAGCCGGCATCGAGGCAATGAAGGCGGCCGGTACGGTCGCCGTGCTGCTGCCCGGCGCGTACTACTTCATCCGCGAAACCCAACTGCCGCCGATCGAGCTGCTGCGCAAGCACGGCGTGCCGATCGCGCTCGCGACCGATCACAACCCCGGCACGTCGCCGCTCGAATCGCTGCTGCTGACGCTGAACCTCGGCTGCACGCTGTTCCGCATGACGGTGCCCGAGGTACTGCAGGGCGTGACGCGCCATGCGGCCGCGGCGCTCGGCCGCGCGGATCGCCACGGCGCGCTCGAGGTCGGTCGCCAGGCCGACTTCGCCGTGTGGTCGGTCGGCTCGCTGGCGGAGCTTGCGTACTGGATCGGCCGGCCGCTGTGCGAGCAAGTCGTACGCGGCGGGACCACCGTGTTTCGCCGGATGAACGGATAGTTT
The DNA here is from genome assembly GCF_001039005.1 of Burkholderia cepacia. GTDB lineage: Bacteria > Pseudomonadota > Gammaproteobacteria > Burkholderiales > Burkholderiaceae > Burkholderia > Burkholderia theae. The sequence continues at coordinate 352,800 of NZ_LDWR01000041.1, read as the reverse complement.
TTGCACGGGACCGGACCCAGCGCTGAAGCGCGTTGCGGTCTGGTCGACTGCAACGGGGCATGAGCAAGCGCCGATGCGCCTGCCGCTGCCAACCGTGGAATGGGACCAGATCCAACGCTGGCGCGTCGATTCTGGTCAATAAGGAATCGCAATGACCGACACCCTGTTGTTCGCGGACCATGCCTACCTGCCCGATGGCTGGCGCCGCAATGTGCTGCTGCGCTGGGACGCGGCCGGCACGCTGACCGAAGTGACGCCCGACACCGACGCGCCGGCAGGCGTTGCGCGTGCGGCCGGGCCGGTGATGCCCGGCATGCCGAACCTGCATTCGCACGCATTCCAGCGCGCGATGGCGGGGCTCACCGAATACCGCGCGAATCCCGCCGACAGCTTCTGGAGTTGGCGCGACCTGATGTACCGCTTCGCGCTGAAGATCACGCCCGACGCGCTCGCGGCGATCGCGCGCTGGCTGTATGTCGAGATGCTCAAGTGCGGCTACACGTCGGTGTGCGAATTCCACTACGTGCATCACACGCAGGACGGCTCGCGCTATCCGCAGATCGCGGAGCTCGGCACGCGCGTGGTCGATGCCGCGCGCTCGGCCGGCATCGGCATCACGATGCTGCCCGTGTCGTACCAGTTCGCCGGCTTCGGCAACAAGCCGCCGCGCGACGACCAGCGCCGCTTCATCAACACACCCGACGGCCTGCTCGAACTGCTCGATGCGATGCGCCGCACTGCGCCCGAGCACGGCGGGCTGCGCTACGGCGTCGCGCCGCACTCGCTGCGCGCGGTGTCCGAGAACGGGCTGCGCGTGCTGCTCGAGGGCCTGCCCGGCGATGCACCCGTGCATATCCATATCGCCGAACAGACGGCCGAAGTCGACGACTGCGTTCGTGCCTACGGCGCGCGCCCCGTCCAATGGCTTCTGGATCGCTTCGACGTCGATGCGCGCTGGTGCCTCGTGCACGCGACGCACGTCGACGCGGCCGAAACGGCGGCGCTCGCGAAGCGTCGCGCGGTCGCCGGCCTGTGCCTGACGACCGAAGCGAACCTCGGCGACGGCGTGTTCCCGGCGGTCGACTATCTCGCGCAGGGCGGCGTGATCGGCGTCGGCTCGGACAGCCACGCGTCGGTCGACTGGCGCGCCGAGCTGCGCCTGCTCGAATACGGGCAACGGCTCGTGCACCGCGCGCGCAACGTGCTGGCGAGCGACACGCAGGCGCATGTCGCCGATCGCCTGTTCGACGCATCGCTCGCGGGCGGCGCGCAGGCCAGCGGGCGACGCGTCGGTGCGCTGCGCGAAGGCTGCCGCGCCGACTGGCTCGTGCTCGATCCCGACCATCCGGCGATCGCCGAACACGACAGCGCGTCCTGGCTGTCGGGTATCGTGTTCGCCGAGCATGGCGAGACGCCCGTGCTCGACGTCTACACCGGCGGCGAACGCGTCGTGAGCGGCCGCCGCCATCGCGACGAAGCCGTCGCGTATGCCGACTACCGCGCCGCACTGGCGCAACTGCTGCGCTGACGCGCGGCAACCGGCGCACGCCGCGCGCGTGCGTCGGCAGACCCTTACGGTGATGCCACATGACTGAACAACCGGCTGTATTCACGCTGAAGCAGGGCACGCTGCCGCTGCTGATCTCGATTCCGCACGCAGGCACGCACATCCCCGACGACATCGCCGCGACGATGACGGAAGACGCGCGCTTCGTCGACGATTGCGACTGGCATCTCGAGCGGCTGTACGGATTCGCGGCGGACCTCGGCGCATCGATTCTCGTCCCGTCGCATGCGCGTTACGTCGTCGACCTGAACCGCCCGCCCGACAACGAGAACCTGTATCCGGGTCAGGACACGACGGGGCTCGTGCCGGTCGATACGTTCGACAAGGCGCCGCTCTATCCGGCGAACGCGCTGCCCGGCAACGACGAGATCATGCGTCGCCGCGACCGCTACTGGCTTCCGTATCACGACGCGCTGCAGCGCGAGGTCGCGCGCCTGAAGCGCGAGCACGGCCGCGTGCTCGTGTGGGAAGCGCATTCGATCCGCTCGCACGTGCCGCGCTTCTTCGACGGTCGCCTGCCGGACTTCAACTTCGGCACGTCGAGCGGCGCGAGTGCCGCGCCCGGTCTCGCGGAGGCGCTGGCCGCGCGCGTGCTCGAGCACGGCGGTTATACGGCCGTCGCGAACGGGCGCTTCAAGGGCGGCTACATCACGCGTCACTACGGTGTGCCCGACACCGGCGTCGAAGCCGTGCAGCTCGAGCTGTCGCAGATCACCTACATGGAAGAGACGCGCCCGTACGCCTACGACGAAGCGCGTGCAGCGCGGATTGTGCCGCTGCTGCAGACACTCGTCGAAACCGCGCTCGCGCATCGCTGAGCGCGGGCCGGCCGCGTGCGGCGGCGCGGCGAAACAGCGGGCGGCAGCCCGTCTGCGCGCAGCGCGCGCCCCGACGCAATGCACAACACGGCATCGATCCCGGCGATCGATGCCGTTTTTTTTCGTCTGATCGATGTCGTCGTCGATACCTGAAAATTTGACGCAATTTTTAGGTGATATAAGCTGAATGTCAGGGAGTCGTCACGCGCGTACCGGCGGCGAGGCCACGGCCGCGCCGCACCGGAATCCGTCGCGAGATACCTTGCCGACGTGTCGCCGCGCGGCATTGCCGCATGCGCTTGATCGCGACACGTGTCCTGCATCCATCAGTCAGTCGAGTACGATCGTGAAAGCCGCCAGCCCTTCGATACGCCGGACGCGAAGTCCGTCGGCGGGCGCGCCGCCTCAGGCCGGGCCGATCCGGCATGCTGAACGCGGCACGCGTGCCGCCCCTTTGAGCGAGCCTCGTTTCTTCGCCATTTCCCATCGCGGCCTGCGCCGCTTCAATCTCGTGACCGCGCACGTGTTCAGCGCGGTGCAGTGCGACGGCAGCGCATCGTTGTTGCCCTAGCGTCCTTTTCCGCTTTCGTCCCGGTTCGCACCGCCTGTTGCCGCATCGTCCGCGCGGCAGGATCGCGCCTGCACACGCGCTGCGTGGTTGTGCAGGCGTGGGGCGCGATCGCGGACCTTCATCGTCCCGCGCGCGGACGTGCCGCGCGCCATTCCCGGAGAGACGTCCATGCGTGCGCGCCCGATCGTAGCCGTCACCGCCGACCGTATCCTGCGCGGTGCGCATCCGAATCACACGGCGGGCGAGAAGTACCTGGCCGCGCTCGTCGACGGCGCCGGCGCGCTTGCATTCGTGCTGCCCGCGCTCGGCGCGCGCCAGCCGGCCGACGCGATCGTCGCGGCGGTCGACGGGCTGCTGTTTACCGGCAGCTACTCGAACGTCGAGCCGCATCATTACGGCGGTGACGCGAGCGCGCCCGACACGCTGCACGATCCCGCGCGCGATGCGACCGCGCTGCCGCTGATCCGCGCGGCGATCGAAGCCGGCGTGCCCGTGCTCGCGATCTGCCGCGGCATGCAGGAACTGAACGTCGCTTACGGCGGTACGCTGCATCAGCGGCTGCATGCGACCCACGGTTTCGACGACCATCGCGAACGGCCGGCCGATCCGCTCGAACGGCAGTACGGCCCCGCGCACGTCGTGCAGCTCGCGCCGGGCGGCCTGCTGCAGCGGGTCGCGCGCGGCGCGCACGAAGCGACGGTCAACTCGCTGCACGACCAGGGCATCGCACGCCTCGGCGCGGGGCTCGCCGTCGAAGCCAGCGCGCCCGACGGACTGGTCGAGGCCATCAGCGTGCGCGGCGCGCGCGCGTTCGCGCTCGGCGTGCAGTGGCATCCCGAATGGCGCTTCGCGGAACAGCCGCTGTCGCGCGACATCTTCGCGGCATTTGGCGCGGCGTGCCGCGCACGCATGACGCACCGCATTCATGCGGCGGGCGGCGACATGCCGTCGCCCGCCGCATCCGACGTCGACTGAAAGAGGCCGATCATGCAACCCGAACTGAGCGAATTCCTGCGACAGCACCGCATCACCGAGGTCGAGGCGATCATTCCCGACATGGCCGGCATCGCGCGCGGCAAGATCATTCCGCGCAACAAGTTCGAATCAGGCGAATCGATGCGCCTGCCGCAGGCCGTGATGGTGCAGACCGTCACCGGCGACTATCCGGAGGACGGCACGCTGACCGGCGTGACCGATCCCGACATGGTGTGCGTGCCCGATCCCGCGACGATCTGCCTGATCCCGTGGGCCGTCGATCCGACCGCGCAGGTGATCCACGACTGCGTGCATTTCGACGGCTCACCGGTCGAGATCTCGCCGCGCTACGTGCTGCGCCACGTGCTCGACCTGTACAAGGCGCAGGGCTGGAAGCCCGTCGTCGCGCCCGAACTCGAGTTCTATCTCGTCGACATGAACAAGGACCCCGACTTGCCGCTGCGTCCGCCGGTCGGCCGCACGGGACGCGCGGAGACCGGCCGCCAGTCGTATTCGATCGAGGCCGTCAACGAGTTCGATCCGCTGTTCGAGGATATCTACGAGTACTGCGACATGCAGGGCCTCGATATCGAGACGCTGATCCATGAAGTCGGCGCCGCGCAGATGGAGATCAACTTCGTGCACGGCGACGCGCTGCCGCTGGCCGACCAGGTGTTCCTGTTCAAGCGCACGGTGCGCGAGGCCGCGCTGCGTCACAACATGTACGCGACGTTCATGGCCAAGCCGATGGAAGGCGAGCCGGGGTCCGCGATGCACATCCACCAGAGCCTCGCGGATCTGCACACGGGGCGCAACCTGTTCGCCGAACAAGACGGCGTCGTGTCGCCGCTGTTCCACAGCTATCTCGCGGGCTTGCAGAAATACACGCCGGCGCTGATGCCGATCTTCGCGCCGTACATCAACTCGTATCGCCGGCTGTCGCGCTTCATGGCCGCGCCGATCAACGTGCAGTGGGGTTACGACAACCGCACGGTCGGCTTCCGCATCCCGCAGTCGAGCCCGGTGGCGCGACGCATCGAGAACCGGATTCCCGGCGTCGACTGCAACCCGTACCTCGCGTTCGCGGCGACGCTCGCCGCCGGCTATCTCGGGATGACGCAGCAGCTCGCGCCGACCGAACCGATCGCATCGGACGGCTACGACCTGCCGTACCAGCTGCCGCGCAACCTCGAGGAGGGCATTTCGCTGATGGCCGCGTGCGAGCCGCTCGCCGGCATTCTCGGCGACAAGTTCGTGAAGGCCTACCTGGCGCTGAAGGAAACCGAATACGAAGCGTTCTTCCGCGTGATCAGCTCGTGGGAGCGCAGGCATCTGCTGCTGCACGTATGAGTGCGGCACTGTTATCCGGAGAAAACATGATCGATCGAAACGAAGCCTTCTCGCCGCGGCCGGCCGTGCACTCGACCACCGAATACCGCGCGCTCGACGCCGCGCACCACATCCACCCGTTCTCGGACATGGGCGCGCTGAACCGCGCGGGCAGCCGCGTGATCGTGAAGGCCGACGGCGTCTACCTGTGGGACTCGGACGGCAACAAGGTCATCGACGGGATGGCCGGCCTCTGGTGCGTGAACGTCGGCTACGGCCGCAAGGAACTTGCCGATGCCGCGTATCGCCAGCTGCAGGAGCTGCCGTTCTACAACACGTTCTTCAAGACGACGCACCCGCCGGTGATCGAACTGTCGACGATGCTCGCGGAAGTGACGCCCGCCGGCTTCAACCACTTCTTCTATTGCAACAGCGGCTCGGAAGGCAACGACACCGTGCTGCGCCTGGTGCACCAGTACTGGCGCGTGCAGGGCAAGCCGCAGAAGAAGTTCGTGATTTCGCGCAAGAACGGTTATCACGGCTCGACGATCGCGGGCGGCACGCTCGGCGGGATGGGCTACATGCACGAGCAGATGCCGTCGAAGGTCGAGCACATCGTGCATATCGACCAGCCGTATTTCTTCGGTGAAGCGCAGCCGGGCGAAACACCGGAAGCGTTCGGTCTCGCGCGTGCGCAGCAACTCGAAGCGAAGATTCTCGAACTCGGCGCGGAGAACGTTGCCGCATTCATCGGCGAGCCGTTCCAGGGCGCGGGCGGCGTGATCTTCCCGCCGTCGACGTACTGGCCGGAAATCCAGCGGATCTGCCGCAAGTACGACATCCTGCTCGTCGCCGACGAGGTGATCGGCGGGTTCGGCCGCACCGGCGAATGGTTCGCGCACCAGCACTTCGGTTTCGAGCCGGATCTGATCACGATGGCGAAGGGCCTCACGTCGGGTTATGTGCCGATGGGGGCGGTCGGCATTCACGAGCGTGTTGCGCGCCCGATCATCGACAACGGCGAATTCAACCACGGCCTCACGTACTCGGGTCACCCGGTCGCCGCGGCCGTTGCCGTTGCAAACCTGAAGCTGCTGCGCGACGAAGGGATCGTCGAGCGCGTGAAGCACGACATCGGGCCGTATTTCCAGCGCCGTCTGCGCGACGCGCTGGGTGGTCATCCGATCGTCGGGGAGATTGCGGGGACGGGGTTGATCGCAGGCGTTCAGCTTGCGCGCGACCGGGGCCGGCGCGAGCGGTTCGGCGCGGCCGTCGATATCGGCACGATCTGCCGCGACTTCTGCTTCAACGGCAACCTGATCATGCGTGCGACCGGCGACCGGATGTTGCTGTCGCCGCCGCTCGTGATCCGTGAGACGGAGGTCGACGAGATCGTCGACAAGGCGCGGCGCGCGTTCGATGCGACGGCGGAGCGGGTGGGGTAGTCGCGCAATGCTTTACCGGGCGCTCGTGCAATCACGATCTTGGGGTAGCACGTTGCATCGTGCTCGACCGAGGTTTAGGCGAGTTTCGCCGGACTGGACAGGCGTTCGGATCGCGGGCGACCCGCGCGGAGCATGTCCGCCGTGATCGGGCCAACTCCTGGATCGGCCTGATCAGGGGAAAGGAACGGGATGTGGCTCCGCTGCGAAACGGCGGCGGGGCGAGATTACGCGTGCGCGAATCGCTGCCGCTCGAAGTTCATGACGAGCGCTACCGAGGAGGCAATGTCCAGCGTGCCCGTTTCTACGATGAGATCGGGGGCAGTCGGTACTTCGTATGGATCCGAGATGCCGGTAAATTGCGTCGTCTGGCCCGTGATCGCCTTTTCATAGAGGCGCTTCGGATCACGCGCGGAACAAGTTGCAATATCGGTTTTCAGATAGATCTCGACGAATCGATCGGCACCGATGATTTGTCGTGCCCGCCGCCGATCGGCCTCGTAAGGCGAGATCAGCGCGACGATTACCGTAAAGCCCTGATTATTGAGCAGTTTCGCCATTTCGGCGGTGCGACGACAGTTCTCGGTACGGTCTTCGCGCGTGAAGCCGAGATCTGGCGATACGCCTGCGCGCAATTCGTCTCCGTCGAGAATGCATGTCGGAACATTGCGTGCACGCAACTGCCTGGCAATTTCGTGCGAGAGGGTTGACTTGCCGGCGCCGCTCAGACCGGTAAGCCACAGGGTGTAATCGTTCTTGTCTGATGACATGGGGACATTGGTTCTATCGCTAGCTCATCATCGCAAGTCATTATTTCCGTGCCGTAAATGCGATGACGATTTGGCTGGCTGTTATATGGTGCAACGATTCTATTCATCCGAATACCTACAAATGTTACATAAGAATTACCGAAAATTACAGTGGCAATTTTCTTTCTTTCATGTTGAAGGCTCGGCGGTGGCTTGTATGAAACGTCCGAGTTTTGTGCTGGTTCCGGTGCCGAATCGGTCGATAGTACCGACGTGACAGCTTGATTGGCGAAGGAATAGGGTATTTTGCAATTGACAGTCTATTTGTCTGATTTTTATCGCCGATAACAAGCCATTGGTATTGGAAGAATCAGATGGCGTCAATGGGTAATTGTTTGAGGGAAGACGTTCCTGCGGAAGATTTTGATTTGGAGTATTGAATGATTGTTGGGAGGCCGTGTCACTCCAGTCGGGGTTGCCGCGCAGGTGCCAACATCGTGCAGATTGGAAATAAGAGAGACCCGAAGCAGCAGCGAGCCCGCTTGGCTGAGTGTGAAGTGCCGGATTCGTGTCGGGCGATGCGCTATCGGAGGGGAGGCGAAGCAGGCCGGCGTGAAATGCGGCGCACCAAAACGAAAAGGGCCTGCGTCGTGAGACGCAGGCCCTTGAATTCTTTGGTGGGCGGTACTGGGATCGAACCAGTGACCCCTGCCGTGTGAAGGCAGTGCTCTACCGCTGAGCTAACCGCCCAAAGAAGCTGAAATTATGTCAGAGCTTTTGGGGTTCGTAAAGCCCTTTCTGCAAATTTTTTCCAGGACCGCGCAACGATCGGTCAGCCGGCCGCCGACGGCTCGACGAGATCGAGGATCGATCCATCGCGCTTGAGCGTCGCGAGCACGATGCTCGAGTTGATCGACATCACCCCCGCCGCGCGGTGCAGCCGGTTGATCACGAAGTCCGAGTAGTGATCGAGGTCGCGAGCACGAACCGTCAGCACGTAGTTCGATCCGCCGGTCACGATCTGCGCCGCGATGACTTCCGGCCACTGCTGGATCGCCTCCACGAACCTGTCATGCCACTCGGGTACGTCCGGGCGCATCGACACATGCACGAGCGCCTCGAACGCGACGCCGACCGTCTTCGGATCGATCGTGCAGCGATAACCCGAAATGGCGCCGCGCTCCTCCAGCAGCTTCACACGCCGCAGGCACGCCGACGGAGACAGCGCGACCGCGTTCGCGAGGTCCTGATTGCTGATGCGTCCGTCACCCTCGAGGTGCCGGAGGATCCTCATGTCGGTTCGATCCAGAGTCATTTCGCAGAATCCGGTGAATTCAGAGATAACAACCGCAGACTCTACTTCAATCCAGTCGATTCGTCATCGAAAAATGAAGCTCATTCTATTTCGACCTCGATAACATGCGCTTCATGCCTCGGCTGCCCGACCTGACGCGACGCCATGCCGCCGGTCGCGCCGCCGCCTTCAACGCCTACCGTCATTCCGCCATGTACGAACACATTCCCGCCTATCCGGGCGATCCGATCCTGTCGCTGTTCCAGGCGTTCCAGCAGGATGCGCATCCCCACAAGGTCAACCTGAGCATCGGTCTCTGCTACGACGAAGCGGGCCGGATTCCGGTGCTCGACAGCACGCGCATCGCGGCCGAGCGTTTGCGCGAAGCCGGTGCGCCGCACACGTATCTGCCGATGGAAGGGCTCGCCGCATATCGGCAGGGCGTGCAGCGGCTCGTGTTCGGCGCCGATTGCGCCGCGCTCGCGGAAGGGCGCATCGCGACGCTGCAGACGCTCGGCGGCTCGGGCGCGATTCGCCTCGGCGCGGAATTCGTGAAGCGCTATTTCCCCGACAGCGCGATCTGGATCAGCGACCCGACGTGGGACAACCATCGCGTGATCTTCTCGGCGGCCGGCCTCGACGTGCATACCTATCCGTACTACGACGAAGCGCGCAATGACATCCGCGTCGACGCGATGCTTGCGACGCTCGACGCGTTGCCGGCACGCAGCGTCGTGCTGCTGCAGCCGTGCTGTCACAACCCGACGGGGCTCGACCTGGGCCGCGATGCATGGCGCGAGGTGATCGACGTGCTCGTGCGGCGCGGGCTGATCCCGTTCCTCGACATGGCGTACCAGGGTTTCGGCGATGGTCTCGCCGACGACGCATGGGCCGTGCGCGCGATCGTCGATGCGGGCCTGCCCGCGATCGTCGGCAACTCGTTCTCGAAGAACTTCTCGCTGTACGGCGAGCGCGTCGGCGGATTGTCGATCGTCTGCGCGAACGCGGGCGAGGCCGCGACGGTGCTGAGCCAGTTGCAGGCGGGCGTGCGCCGCACCTATTCGAGCCCGCCGCTGTTCGGTGCGCAACTCGTGTCGACGGTGCTGAACGACGACGCGCTGCGTGCGCAGTGGGAAGACGAAGTCGGGCAAATTCGCACGCGCATCAAGCGGATGCGCAGCGAGCTGAAGGCACGGCTCGATGCGCGTCTGCCGGGCCGTGCGTTCGATGCATTCGTCGCGCAGCGCGGGATGTTCAGCTACACCGGCATCGCCGCGGCCGACGTCGATCGGCTGCGTGCGTTGCACAGCGTCTATCTGCTGCGTTCGGGCCGCATGTGCATCGCGGGCCTGAACGACGCAAACCTCGACGCCGTGGCGAACGCGCTTGCCGATGTGCTCGGCGGCGCATCGCGGCAGGCTGCCTGAGCTTCCCATTCCCGATCCGAAGGAGGACACGATGGCAGAAATGATCCCGGTCGACTTGCCGCAGCTCGCGCAACCGTTCTCGTGGGCGACCCGCGCGGGCGGGTTGATGTTTACCGGTCACGGGCCGGTCGACGCATCCGGCGCGATCGCCGGCGACACGATGGCCGAGCAGGCGCGCATCACGCTCGCGAATCTCGCGAAAGCCGTCGCGGCGGCCGGCGCGACGATGGACGATGTCGCGCAGGTGCTCGTCTACCTGTCCGACGTGAAGGCGATGCCCGAATTCGACGCCGAATACCGGCGCCATTTTCGCGAACCCTATCCGAACCGCACGTGCGTCGGCGTGCAGGGCTTCGCGCATCCGGCGATGCGTGTCGAGCTCGTCGCGTACGTCGCGCTGCCGGCAGCGCGCACCTAGCAGGAACGCCGCGTGACGCGGCGTGCAGTCACCACCATCATCAAGAACCGATAAAAGGACTGGAGGAGAACATGAAGAGTATCAATCGATTCGCACTGCCAATGATGGCGGGTGCGCTTGCCGCGAGCGGTGCAATGGCGCAGAGCAGCGTGACGCTGTACGGGATCGTCGACCAGAGCATCCGCTATACGACGCATGCCGACGCGTCGAACGACGCCAGCGTGCAGATGACCAATGGCGCGATCACGAACAGCCGCTGGGGGCTGAAGGGCAGCGAAGCGCTCGGCGGCGGGCTGAAGGCTATCTTCCAGCTGGAGAGCGGTTTCGAGCCGCAGAACGGGCAACTGGACGGCGCGCTGTTCGGCCGCTACGCGTACGTCGGCCTGGCGAGCGACTGGGGCACCGTGAAGCTCGGCCGCCAGGCGACCGAGGCGTTCAACCTGTTCGGCGATCTCGATCCGCTGACGGTCGGCAACTACACGGCCAACATGTGGCCGTACTTCCTCACGCAAGGCCGCGCGAGCAACGTCGTCAGCTACGACGGCACGTTCGGCGGGCTGAACGTCGGCGCGAGCTACGGCTTCGGCGGCGTCGCGGGCAGCCTCGGCGCGAATGCATACTGGGGCACGCACGTGTCGTATACGCAGGGCGGGCTGATGGTCGGCGCGACGTACCAGCAGGTGCGCGACCTGAACAGCCGCGCCCAGCAGGCATGGGGCGCGGGCGCGCGCTACGCGTTCGGCGCGGCGACGCTGTACGCGGGTTATCTCGGCGGCATCGACCGCTCGGGCGTGCTCGACGAGGCGCTGCTGAACGCACCCGGCCGCCAGGTGACCTACGGTTCGTTCGCGGACAACCCGCGCCGCGACGCGATCTTCTACACGGGCGCGAGCGTCAAGGTCACGCCGGCCGTGTCGGTGACGGGCGTTGCGTATTACGACGACATCCGCAACGTCAACGGGGTCGCCGGCAACGGCGGCAAGCGCTATACGGGCGTGCTCGAGGCGGAGTACGCGTTGTCGAAGGCGACGCAGGTCTACGCGACGGTCGACTACAACCGCGTAACCGGCGGCGCGTTCACCGAAATGCCCGGACGCGGCAACCAGACGGGCGTCGCAGCCGGCCTGCGCCACATGTTCTGAGCGCGCGGCGCGCGGTGGCCGGCCGGACCGGCGCCGTGCCGCGCGCCATCGACGCTTCGACCAGACAATCGCTTTCGTACGAGGTCATTCAATGCAACCTGAAGGGCAATTCCAGCATATCGCGGCGCGCGAGCAAGGCCTGCGCCGCACGCTTTCCGCGCGGCAGATGGCGATGATCGCGATCGGCGGCGCCATCGGCACCGGTCTCTTTCTCGGCAGCGGCTTCGCGATCGGCTTCGCGGGCCCGAGCGTGCTCGTCAGCTACGCGATCGGCGCGTTCATCTCGCTGCTGCTGATGGGCTGTCTCGCTGAGATGACGGTCGCGCACCCGACCTCCGGTTCGTTCGGCGCATACGCCGAACATTACGTGAGTCCGTGGGCCGGGTTCCTCGTGCGTTACGCATACTGGGCGTGCATCGTGCTCGCGGTGGGCACCGAGGTCACCGCGATCGCGCTGTACATGAAGTACTGGTTGCCCGGTGTGCCGGGCTGGCTGTGGATCGTCGGTTTCTCGGCACTGCTGGTGTTCATCAACGCACGCAGCGTCGATGTATTCGGCGCGGTCGAGTATGGCTTCTCGGTCGTGAAGATCGCGGCGATCGTCGGCTTCATCGGGCTCGGCGCGTATGTCGTGTTCGGTAATCCGGGCCTGGTCGGCGGCGGCGCGGCACGCGCGGGCTTCCACCACTACACGGATCACGGCGGTTTCTTTCCGAAGGGCATGTGGGGGATGTGGGTCGCGGTGATCGTGTCGATCTTCAGCTATCTGAGCATCGAGATGATCGCGGTCGCGGCCGGCGAAGCGGAGGATCCCGAGCGCGCGGTCACGCGCGCGTTCCGCTCGACGATCGTGCGGCTCGTGCTGTTCTACCTCGTCACGCTCGCGCTGATGCTCGCGATCGTCCCGTGGACGGCGGCGGGGCGCGACGAGAGCCCGTTCGTGAAGGTGATGGAGGCGATTCACCTGCCGGGCGCGGCCGGGCTGATCAACTTCGTCGTGCTGATCGCCGCGCTGTCCGCGATGAACAGCCAGCTCTACATCACGACGCGGATGATGTTCAGCCTGTCGCGCGCGGGGCATGCGCCGAAGGCGCTCGGCGAAGTGAACGCACGCGGCGTGCCGTTCGGCGCGCTGATGCTGTCGACGCTCGGCATCGCGCTCGCGACGGTGCTGAGCGTGCTGTATCCGGATGCATCGTTCACGATCATGATGTCGGTGTCGATGTTCGGCGCGCTGTTCACGTGGATGATGATCTTCGTCACGCACTACTGCTTCCGGCGACGTCGTGCGGCGCTCGGCCTGCCGGCGCCCGCGTTCCGGATGCGCGGCTTCCCGCTGCTGACGCTGCTCGGCGCGGGCCTGATGCTCGCGGTGATGGTTACGACTTACTTCACGGCTGAATTCCACATGACGCTGATCTTCGGCATTCCGTTCCTGGTCGCGCTGTCGATCGTGTACGCGGTCTGGTATCGGCGCGCGCAGCCGGCGCTCTAGCCGGAAGCGAAGTAGCCGGCGTGGCGCGTCAGCCCGCGAACGCGGGCAGCGCGTCGATCGACGCACGCACGTAGTCGGCGAAGCGCAGCGCAACCGGTTCGGCGGTGCCGCTGCGCTTCAGCGCGAGCGTGCGCGATTCGAGCGATGCATCCTTCAGCGGCCGGAACGCGAGCCGGTCGCTCTTCACCTGCTGCAGCACGCGCGGCACCAGCGCGACGCCCATCCCGAACTCGATCATCGACAGGATCGTCTGCCACAGCCGCGCCTCGTGGCGGATCAGCGGGCTGAAACCCGCGTTCACGCACTGCGCGATGATCAGGTCGTGATAGTGCGGCGCCGCTTCGCGCGGAAACAGGATGAACGGTTCCGCCGCGAGCGCGGCGAGCGCGACCTGCTTGCGACGCGCGAGCGGATGCGCGGCCGGCAGGCAGCAGACGAACGGTTCCACGTAGACGGGCGCCGATTCGACCTCGGGCGGGAAATGGCCCCAGTGCGCATAACCGAGATCGATCTGGCCGCGCTGGATCGCCAGCACCTGCGCGTGCGTGTTCATCTCGCTCAGCACGACCTCGACGCCCGGGTAGTCGGCCTCGAAGCGCCGCACCGCATCGGGCAGCCCGCGATACAGCATCGAGTGGACAAAGCCGATCCGCAGCCGGCCCGCGAGACCTGATGCGGAACGCACCGTCAGGCGCTCGGCCTCGGCCGCCTGCAGCAGCAGCCGGCGCGCCTCGCCGAGCAGCACCTCGCCCGCGTTGGTCAGCGCGACGGTCTTGTTGGTGCGCGAGAAGAGCTGCACGCCGAGCGCGTCCTCGAACTTGCGGATGTCGAAACTCAGCGCCGGCTGCGAGATGAACAGGCGCTTCGCCGCGCGCCCGAAATGCAGCTCCTCGGCGACCGCCACGAAGTAGCGCAACTGCCTCAGTTCCATGGTGTCTCCTCCCGGCGTCGGCATCGATAAGCGATATCTATCGTACCGGATAAATCCTGTATTGGACGCTTATCGATCGCGCGCCTACGCTCTGCGAAAGGCTTTGCACAGGGCCGGCCGCGGCGCCGGGTCCGGCCGACGTGCAGGCAACCCAGGAGACGCACGCATGAACGACACCGCTCGCACGCCGGACGCCGGCGCAACCAATATCCCCGACAGCCGGGGCACCAATTTCTTCGCCGCCGATCCCGACCTCGGTGCGTTGCTGAAGCTGCATCTCGGCGATGCGCACTATGCGGAACTCGAACCGCGGCTGCGCGCGCTCGGCGCGCGCGTGTCGGGCGAGCTCGACGAGTGGGCATCGCGCGCGGACAAGCACCCGCCCGTGCTCGAGCACCGCAACCGGCGCGGCGAGGCCGTGCAGCGGATCGACAAGGATCCCGCGTATGTCGCGCTCGAACGCGTTGCGTATTCGGAGCTCGGGCTCGCGTCGCTGAGCCACGGGCCCGAATCCGGGCCGCCGCTCGTCAAGTACGCGCTGACGTTCCTGTTCGTGCAGGCGGAATTCGGGCTGTGCTGCCCGGTCAGCATGACCGATTCGCTGACACGCACGCTGCGCCGCTTCGGCGATCCGGCGCTCGTCGAACGTTACCTCCCGATGCTCGCGTCGCGTGACTTCGACACGTTGTACCAGGGCGCGATGTTCATGACCGAGCAGGCGGCCGGCTCCGACGTCGGCCGCATCGCGACGCGCGCGGCGCGCGAGACCGACGCGCACGGCGAGACCGTATGGCGCCTGACCGGCGACAAGTGGTTCTGCTCGAACGCGGACGCCGATCTCGCGATGGTGCTCGCGCGGCCCGACGGCGCGCCGGACGGCATCAAGGGTCTCGCGCTGTTCCTGCTGCCGAAGACGCTGCCGGACGGCACGCGCAACCGCTACCGGATCGTGCGGTTGAAGGACAAGCTCGGCAGCCGTTCGATGGCGAGCGGCGAGATCGCGCTCGAAGGCGCACAGGCCTACCTGATCGGTGAGATCGGCCGCGGCTTTCACCAGATGGCCGACATGATCAACATGTCGCGGCTGTCGAACGGTGTGCGCGCGGCGGGGCTGATGCGGCGCGCGCTGAACGAAGCGCTGCACGTCGCCGCGCACCGCGACGCGTTCGGCCGCAAGCTGATCGAGATGCCGCTGATGCAGCGCCAGTTGATGAAGATGCTGCTGCCGGCCGAGGCCGCACGCGCGATGTTCATGCAGATCGCGCTGCTGCTGCCGCAGGCCGATGCGGGCGACGAGCAGGCCGCGCGCTGCGTGCGGATCCTGACGCCGCTGATCAAGTTCCGCGCATGCCGCGATGCGCGCCGCGTGACGGGCGATGCGATGGAGGTGCGCGGCGGCACCGGCTACATCGAGGAATGGAGCGACGCGCGGGTCGTGCGCGATGCGCATCTCGGTTCGATCTGGGAAGGCACGAGCAACATCGTCGCGCTCGACGTCGCGCGGGCCGCGCAGCGCGAGCATGCGCTCGACGCGCTGCGCGCGTTCCTCGGCGACCGGCTCGGTGCGGCGCCGCTGCCCGATGCAAGCCGCGCGGCATTGCGGCGCATTCTCTCGCGCGCATGCGACGCGCTCGCGCGGGTCGCGGACGCAGGCGACGACTCACGCGTGCGGCAGGCCGCGTCCGCGCTGTACTACGCGAGCGCGGCCGTGCTGATGGCCTGCGAGGGCGTGCGGCTCGCGCCGGATTTCCGGCGCCTCGCGCTCGCGCACCTGGTCGTGCGCCACAAGCTGCTGCCGGTCGATCCGCTCGCGCCGGCGCCGCGCGACGACGAATCGGCCGCGTTCGACGCGCTGCTGCGCGGCGCGCCGATCTCGCTCGACATGGCGCTCGACCTGCTGCCGGAGGTCGAGCGATGAACGCGACGCGTGGCGCACTGGACGGCCTGAAGGTCGTCGACCTGAGCCGCGTGCTCGGCGGCCCGTACTGCACGCAGGCGCTCGCCGACCACGGCGCGACGGTGATCAAGATCGAGCCGCCGGACGGCGACGAGACGCGCGGCTGGGGGCCGCCGTTCCTCGGCGATACCGCGTGGTACTTCACGGGCGTCAACCGCAACAAGGAAGGGCTCGCGCTCGACCTGTCGCGCGACGAAGGGCGCGCGATCCTGTGGCGCCTGCTCGACGAGGCCGACGTGCTCGTCGAGAACTTCAAGCCGGGCACGCTCGCGCGCTGGGGGATGGACTATGCGCGCGACCTGCAGCCGCGCTTCCCGTGGCTGATCCACTGCGCGGTGACGGGCTTCGGCGCGGACGGTCCGCTCGGCGGGCTGCCCGGCTACGACGCGGTGATCCAGGCGATGGCGGGGCTGATGAGCGTGAACGGCGAGCACGACGGCGACGCGATGCGGATCGGCCTGCCGATCGTCGACATGGTCACGGGGCTCAACGCGCTCGCGGGCATCCTGCTGGCACTCGCGGAGCGCGAGAAGAGCGGGCGCGGGCAGTCGGTCGACATCGCGCTGTACGACTGCGGCGTGTCGCTGCTGCATCCGCACCTGCCGAACTTCTTCGGCTCGGGGCGCGTGCCGGCGCGCAGCGGCAACGCGCATCCGAACATCGCACCGTATGACAGCTACCGCACGGCGACCGTGCCGATCTTCCTCGCGGTCGGCAACGACCGGCAGTTCGCGCGGCTCGTCGCGCATCTCGGCGCGCCGGCGCTCGCGGGCGATCCACGCTTCGTCGACAACCGCAGCCGCTGCGCGCACCGGCCCGAGCTGAAGGCCGAACTGGAAGCGCGGCTCGCCGCGCACGCATGCGAGCCGCTCGCGCGCGACCTGATGGCGGCCGGCGTGCCGTGCGGGCCGGTGCGCACGGTGGCCGACGTCGCGCACGATCCGCATGCGCTGCACCGGAACCTGTTCGTCGAGATCGGCGCGTATCGCGGCACCGCGTCGCCGGTGAAGCTGTCGCGTACGCCGGCCACCTATCGTTCGCCGCCGCCCGCGCTCGGCCGCGATACGCGCGCGGTGCTCGATCGACTCGGCGTCGATCGCGCGCTCCAGCAGCAACTGCTCGATGCCGGCGTGCTGAAAACGGCGCCCGACCAGGCACCGCCCGACTGACACGACGCCGCCGGCCGGCAGCGTCATGCCGGCCACCCGGGAAAGGCGCGCGACAGTCGCGCCCCCGATCACAAACCTGGAGACATCGATGAGCCGTCCGTTATCCCCGCCCGCCGCGCCGCTGCGGCCCGGCCGCGCCGCCTTCGCGGCGTTCGTCGGCACCACGATCGAGTGGTACGACTTCTACATCTACGGCACGGCCGCGGCGCTCGTGTTCGGCAAGGTGTTCTTTTCGAGCACGATGGATCCCGGCGTCGCGACGCTGCTCGCATTCGTCACGTTCTGGGCCGGCTTCGCCGCGCGGCCGCTCGGCGGGATCGTGTTCGGGCATCTCGGCGATCGCGTCGGCCGCAAGACCGCGCTCGTGATCACGCTGGTGATGATGGGCCTCGCGACGACCGGCATCGGCCTGCTGCCCGGTTATGCGCAGATCGGCGTATGGGCGCCGGCCGGCCTCGTCGTGCTGCGCGTGCTGCAGGGCATCGCGGTCGGCGGCGAGTGGGGCGGCGCGGTGCTGATCGCGAGCGAGAACGCGCCGAAGCATCGCAGCATCCTGTATGCGGCGTTCGCGCAGCAGGGCTCGCCCACCGGCAACCTGCTGGCGACGGCCGCGTTCTTCGCGCTGAGCGCGCTGCCCACGCCGTCCTTCCTGATGTGGGGCTGGCGCATTCCGTTCCTGCTGTCGGCCGTGCTCGTGATCATCGGCATGGTGATCCGGCTGAGGCTCGAGGAGTCGGCCGACATGCAGCGCGTGCTCGCACGCAAGCGCACGGTGAAGCTGCCGCTGCGCGACGTCGTGCGCGATCACTGGGTGGTCGTGCTGCTCGCGGCCGGCACGCTGCCGGTGATCAACGTCACGTACTTCCGCAGCACGTTCGCGCTGTCGTGGGCGACGAAGGAGCTCGGCTACGCGCAGGGCACATTTCTCGGCATCCTGTCGATCTCGCTCGTCGTGCAGTTCCTGCTGCAGCCGGTCGGCGCGTGGTTTGTGTCGAAGGTCGACATGCGTCGCGCGATGTGCTGGATCCTGATTCCCGAGATCGTGCTGATGCCGGTGATGTTCCATGCGCTCGCGACGCGTTCGTACTGGGTGGCCGTCGCGGGCATGTGCATCTCGACGATTCCGTCGGCGATGTTCTACGGCGCGGTTGGCGGCGTGCTCGCGCGCGTGTTTCCGGCGAACATTCGTTATACGGGCCTGTCGCTCGCGTATCAACTGAGCGCGCTGGTCGTCGGCGGCGGCACACCCGTGCTGGCACAGGCGATCCTCAATGCGACGGGCAGCATCGTCGGCGTCGCGGTCGCGTCGGGGCTTTACGCGCTCGTGTCGCTCGTCTGCATGCTGGCGCTGCTGAATCGCACCGGGTACCGCGCGGACGAACTGTCGACGGCCGAGCGCAGCGACGCGGCGGAATGGGGCGCCGAAGCCGAAAGTGCCGACAACGCGAGTGGCGGGGCGGAAGCGCCGGGCGACGGTGGCGCGCTGAAACCGGCCGGTTGAGCGGCGCGAGCGCCGCAGCCGGAGAGGTCCGATCGCATCGATCGCACCTCCCCAAAAGGAAAACGGCACCGTGCGATACACGGTGCCGTTTTGTCCGGAGCGCGCGGCAGGCAAGCTGCCGGCCATGCGCATCACATCATCAGCCTTCCGTCGGCGGCACGTAGCCGGACGCCTGGTCCGCGCCGTCGCCGAAGAAGTATTTCTCGGTCTGCTTCATCAGGTACTGGCGCGCGCGCGGGTCGGCCATGTTCAGGCGGTTCTCGTTGATCAGCATCGTCTGCTGCTTGAGCCAGCCTTGCCATGCTTCCTTCGAGACGCTCTCGTAAATGCGCTTGCCGAGTTCGCCCGGCAGCGGCGGGAAATCGAGGCCTTCGGCTTCCTTGCCGAGCTTCGCGCATTGAATCATTCGAGCCATCGTTTACTTCTCCTGTAATCGGACTGGGGGAGGGCAGTCGTGCCTGCGCTCAGAGCTGCTTCATCAGCACGAGCGACTTGCGCTGCCAGTTATAGAGTTTGCGGCGGTCTTCCGGCAGGTCGTCGACGCTGACCTTGACGAAGCCGCGCTTGAGGAACCAGTGCTCGGTGCGCGTCGTGAGCACGAAGATGTGCGTGAGGCCGCGCGCCCGTGCGCGTTGCTCGATGCGCTTGAGCAGGCGTTCGCCGTCGCCCGAGCCCTGCGCTTCCGGCGCGACCGTCAGGCACGCCATCTCGCCGATCTTCTCCTGCTGGTACGGATACAGCGCCGCGCAGCCGAACAGCACGCCATCGTGCTCGATCACCGAGAAGTGGTCGATGTCGCGTTCGATCTGGTGGCGGCCGCGCCGCACCAGCGTGCCGTCCGACTCGAGCGGCTCGATCAGCGACAGGATGCCGCCGACGTCGTCCGGCGTCGCCTCGCGCAGGCTTTCGAGATTCTCGTACGAGATCATCGTGCCGACGCCGTCGTGCAGGAACAGTTCGAGCAGCATGCTGCCGTCGAGCGATTGCGGAATCAGGTGCGCACGGATCACACCGCCGCGGCATGCACGGATCGAGTGCTTCAGGAAGAACGCGTCGTCGCCCTGCACGTTGCCGGAATCGAGCAGCTCGGCCGCCGCGTCGAGCGACATTTCGCGGATCAGTTCGCCTTCGTCGTCGACGATGCCGGGGCCGTCGGTCAGGAACACGATCTTGTCGGCACGCAGCGCGATCGCGGCGGCCGATGCGACGTCTTCCATCGACAGGTTGAACGCTTCGCCGGTCGGCGAGAAACCGAGCGGGGACAGCAGCACGAGCTTGCGGCTCGCGAGCGAATGGCGGATCGATTCGGCGTCGATCTTGCGCACGATGCCCGTATGCGCGAAATCGACCCCGTCGAGAATCCCCACCGGCCGTGCGGTCACGAAGTTGCCCGACACGACGCTGATGTGCGCGTGCGCCATCGGCGAGTTCGGCAGCCCCTGGCTGATCGCGGCCTCGATGTCGAGGCGCACTTCGCCGGCCGCTTCCTTCGCGGATTCGAGCGCGCGCGCATCGGTGATGCGCAGGCCATGCGAAAACTCGGATTCGACACCGTGCAGGCTCAGCTGCTCCTCGACCTGCGGGCGCGAGCCGTGCACGAGCACGATCTGGATGCCCATCGCCTGCAGCAGCGCGATGTCGGACACGAGCGCGTTCAGCAGCCCCTGCTGTACCACCTCGCCGCCGAACCCCACGACGAACGTGCTGTTGCGGAACTTGTGGATATAGGGCGCGACGGAGCGCATCCAGTCGACGAACTGCGCGTGGCTGGCGGCCGAATCGTCGGCGGCCGGCGGCGTCGCGGTGCCGGTCTGGGCGGGAGGGAGGTCGGTTTGGGAATTCATGGGCGGGATTATAATGCGCCCCCATGTCGAATGTACCTAAAAGTCCCGCGCCGACGCGGGCCAAAGCGCCGTCGGCCCGGCACCCGGATGGTGCGGCCGATGCGCGCCAGCAGCAGGGCCAGCCGCCGCGCCAGCAGCACGAAAAGCAGGCAGGCAAGCCGCCGCGCGGCGACGAGCACCGTGGCGACGAGCGCCAGCCGGCCACGGCGGACGCGCCCCAGGCAACGGACGCGCGCGCGCCGCGCCGCGAACGTCCGCCGCGCGCTGTCGTCGCGCCGAATCCCGTCCCGCCGATCACGTACCCCGAAAGCCTGCCCGTGTCGGGCAAGCGCGACGAAATCGCGCGCGCGATCGCCGGTCACCAGGTTGTCATCGTCTGCGGCGAAACGGGCTCGGGCAAGACCACGCAGTTGCCGAAGATCTGTCTCGATCTCGGCCGCGGCCTCGGCGCCGGCGGCACGGGCCTGATCGGCCATACGCAGCCGCGGCGTCTCGCCGCGTCGTCGACCGGCCGCCGGATCGCCGAGGAACTCGGCACGCCGTTCGGCGAGGTGGTCGGCTACAAGGTGCGCTTCACCGACAATCTCGCGCCCGGCGCGTCCGTGAAGCTGATGACGGACGGCATCCTGCTCGCCGAGACGCAGACCGACCCGCTGCTGAAGGCGTACGACACGCTGATCATCG
Organism: Burkholderia cepacia; assembly: GCF_001039005.1. Lineage (GTDB taxonomy): Bacteria > Pseudomonadota > Gammaproteobacteria > Burkholderiales > Burkholderiaceae > Burkholderia > Burkholderia theae. The sequence continues at coordinate 331,487 of NZ_LDWR01000041.1, read as the reverse complement.
ACGAGGCGCACGAGCGCAGCCTGAACATCGACTTCCTGCTCGGCTACCTGAAGGAAATCCTGCCGAGGCGGCCGGACCTGAAGCTGATCGTCACGTCCGCGACGATCGACGCCGACCGCTTCGCGCGCCATTTCGGCACCGACGAGCGCCCGGCGCCCGTGATCGAGGTGAGCGGGCGGTTGTATCCGGTCGAGATGCGCTATCGCCCGGTGGCGGAGGATCGCCCGGCCGTGAAGCATGCCGAAGGCACCGCGGGCCGCGACCGCGTGAAGACCGCGCGCGAAGCCGAGCGCGACCTGATGGACGCGATCGTCGACGCGGTCGACGAGCTGTGCCGCGAAGGCCCCGGCGACGTGCTGGTGTTCCTGCCCGGCGAGCGCGAGATCCGCGAAGCGGCCGAGGCGCTGCGCAAGCATCATCCGCCGCACACCGAGATCCTGCCGCTGTTCGCGCGGCTCTCGGCGGCCGACCAGGACAAGGTGTTCAAGGCGTCGAACGCACGCCGGATCGTGCTCGCGACCAACGTGGCCGAGACGTCGCTGACGGTGCCCGGCATCCGCTACGTCGTCGATACCGGTCTCGCGCGCGTGAAGCGCTATTCGTACCGGAACAAGGTCGAGCAGTTGCAGGTCGAGTCGATCTCGCAGGCTGCCGCGAACCAGCGCGCGGGCCGCTGCGGCCGCGTGGCCGACGGCGTCTGCATCCGCTTGTACGAGGAAAGCGACTACCAGGCGCGCGTGCGCTTCACCGATCCGGAAATCCTGCGCTCGTCTCTCGCGTCGGTGATCCTGCGGATGAAGTCGCTGCACCTGACGGCGATCGAATCGTTTCCGTTCCTCGAACCGCCTCCCGGCCGCGCGATCGCGGACGGCTACCAGTTGCTCAACGAGCTCGGCGCGGTCGACGACGACAACGCGCTGACGCCGCTCGGCCGCGAACTCGCGCGGCTGCCGCTCGACCCGCGCGTCGGCCGGATGATTCTCGCCGCGCGCGACCAGCAGTCGCTGCGCGAGGTGCTGATCATCGCGAGCGCGCTGTCCGTGCAGGACCCGCGCGACCGGCCGATCGAGGCGCAGGAGCAGGCCGACCAGGCGCACCGTCGGTTTGCCGACGAGCGGTCCGAATTCCTGCAGTGGCTGAAGATCTGGGCGTGGTTCGAGGACGCCGTCGCGCACAAGAAGTCGAATCGCCAGTTGATCGACGCGTGCCGGCAGAACTTCCTGTCGCACCTGCGGCTGCGCGAGTGGCGCGACGTCCATTCGCAGTTGCTGACCGTCGTGCGCGAGCACGGCTGGCGGCTCAACGAAGCCGAGGCGACCTACGAGCAGGTCCATCTGGCCCTGTTGACGGGCCTGCTCGGCAACCTCGGCCTGAAGGCCGACGACGATCCGCACTACCTCGGCGCACGCGGGATCAAGTTCTACCTGTGGCCGGGCTCGGTGCTCGCGAAGAAGGCCGGCCGCTGGGTGATGGCGGCCGAACTCGTCGAGACGAGCCGGCTCTACGCGCGCTGCCTTGCGAAGATCGAGCCCGAATGGATCGAGAAGGTCGGCGCGCACCTGCTGAAGAAATCGCTGTCGGAGCCGCACTGGGAAAAGCGCCCGGCGCAGGTCAGCGCGTTCGAGCGCGCGACGCTGTACGGGCTGCCGATCTATCATCGGCGGCGCGTCGCCTTCGGCAAGCAGGATCCGGCGCGCGCGCGGGAGCTGTTCATCCGCGGCGCGCTCGTCGAAGGCGAGTTCGACACGAAGCTCGCGTTCTTCGCGCACAACCGCAAGCTGCTTGCCGACATCGAGCAGCTCGAACACAAGTCGCGCCGCCAGGACGTGCTGGTCGACGACGAACTGATCTATGCGTTCTACGACCAGGCCCTCCCGGAAGGGATCCATACGGGCGCCGCGTTCGAGCGCTGGTATCGCGACGAGGTGAAGCAGGGCGGCCAGCCCGAGGACAAGCTGCGGCTGCTGTACCTGTCGCGCGACGACCTGATGCGCCACGAGGCGGCCGGCGTGACGACCGAGCTGTTCCCGAAGCGCGCGACGATGGCCGGCGTCGAGATGGCGCTCACGTACCACTTCGAGCCCGGCACGCCGCGCGACGGCGTGACGCTCGCGGTGCCGCTCTACGCGCTGAACCAGGTCGACGCGCGCCGCTGCGAGTGGCTCGTGCCGGGGATGCTGAAGGAAAAGGTGCAGCTGCTGCTGAAGTCGCTGCCGCAGAAGCTGCGCCGGCACTGCGTGCCGCTGCCCGAGTACGCGGCCGGCTTCGTCGAACGGATGGGCCGCGAGCGCTTCGGCGCGGGCGGGCTCGTCGAGGCGCTGATCGCCGACGTGCGCGGCGAGACGCAGATCGCGATGAAGACGGCCGACTTCAAGCTCGAGACGCTGGCCGCGCACCTGTTCATGAACTTCAAGGTGATCGACGAGCACGGCCGCCAGCTCGCGATGGGGCGCAATCTCGCGCAGCTTCGCCAGGAACTGGGCGCGCAGGCGCAGCAGCAGTTCCAGAAGATCGCGGCGGCGTCGACGATCGCGACCGGCGGCGAGACCGATGCGGGTCCGGCAGCCGGCCAGGCGCCGGCGGCTGCCGCCCCGGCCGGTGCCGCCGTCGGCCGCGGCGCGAAGGCCGGCAAGGGTGCGGCGCCGCAGACGGGTGCCCCGGCGGAAGGCGGCGCGACGGCGCTGTACGAGAACCTGACGACGTGGAATTTCGGCAAGCTCCCCGAGTTGCTGGAAATCCGCCGGCGCGGCCAGACGCTGTACGGCTACCCGGCGCTCGTCGACCGCGGCACGCATTGCGACGTCGAGGTGTTCGATTCGCCGGAGGAGGCCGCGCGCATCCACCGGGCCGGCTTGCGGCGGCTGTTCGCGCTGCAATTGAAGGAACCGATCAAGTTCCTCGAGAAGAACCTGCCGGGCCTGCGCGAGATGGCGATGCAGTACATGTCGCTCGGCTCGCAGGACGAGCTGCGCGACCAGCTGATCGACACGGCGCTCGACCGCGCGTGCCTGCAGGATCCGCTGCCCGACGACGACGCGAGCTTCCATGCGCGCCGCGACGAGGGCCGCAGCCGCGTGAACCTGCTCGCGCAGGAAATCGCGCGGCTCGTCGGGCAGGTCCTGGCCGAATACGCCGGGCTCGTGAAGAAACTCGCGCAGGCCAAGCCGTTCGCGCAGGCGCACGCGGATCTGCAGCAGCAACTGGCCGCGCTGGTCGGCAAGCGCTTCGTGATCGATACGCCTTACGTGCAGCTTGCGCACTTCCCGCGCTACCTGAAGGGCATCGCGTTGCGGATCGACAAGCTGAAGGCCGATCCGGCGCGCGACGCGAAGCAGTCCGGCGACCTGCTGCCGCTCGCCCAGCAGTACCAGCGCGCGGTGTCGCAGCGCGGCGGCGTCGCCGACCCGCGGCTCGCGGAATTCCGCTGGCTGCTCGAGGAATTGCGGATTTCGCTATTCGCCCAGGAACTGCGCACGCCGATGCCGGTCTCTGTCAAGCGGCTGCACAAGGTCTGGGAGTCGATGCAGCGCTAGCGCAACAGCGGTTTCCCGGCCCGCACCGGCGGCCGGCGACGGTCGGCCGCGCGGCGCTTGCCGCACCGGCCGATCCGGCCGCCGCCGCGTGCGTCGAAGTGGCGCAATGCCGGTTTCCGTCAACCGGCGGGGCCGGTTGAACGTTTTACAATGACGGTTGTTCCTCGACGTGAGTCTTCATGCGCACTTTCCTTTCCCTCGGCCGCACGCTCGTGCTGGCCGCCGCCGTGCTGGCGCCCGCCGCACACGCGAATAACGTGATCGTCCTCAATTCGGCCGAAGCGACGCTTTCCCTGATCGACCAGCAGACCCGCCAGGTCGTCGGCACGATGCCGACCGGCAAGGAACCGCACCACCTGATGGCCACGCCCGACAACGGTTCGCTGATCGTCGCGAATTCGGTCTCGAACAGCCTGATGTTCGTCGATCCGAAGACGGGCAAGCTGCAACGCACGGTCGAAGGCATCGAGGATCCATACCAGCTTGGCTTCTCGCCCGATCACAAGTGGTTCGTGTCGACCGGGCTGCGCCTCGATCGCCTCGACATCTACAGCTACGACGGCCGTGACGTGAAGATCGCGAAGCGCGTGCCGCTCGCGGTGATGCCGAGCCACCTCGCGTTTACGAAAGACAGCAAGACGGTGCTCGTGTCGCTGCAGGTGTCCGGCGAGATCGCGGCGGTCGACCTCGCTACCCAGACGGTCAAGTGGAAGATGCCGGTCGGCAAGGTGCCGGCGGGCCTGTGGCTGACGCCGGACGACAAGTACCTGCTCGTCGGGATGACGGGCGCCGATTACGTGGCGGTCGTCGACTGGCGCAACCAGAAGGTTGTGAAGACGATCCAGACCGGCAAGGGCGCGCACAACTTCCGTTCGCTCGCCGACGGCACGCACGTCGCGATCACGAACCGGGTCGCGAACACGATCAGCATCATCGACGAAAACACGCTCACCAACGTCGGCGACATCACCGGCCTGCTGCCGGGCCCGGACGACATGGAGCTGTCCGCCGACAAGAAGACGCTGTGGGTGACGTTCCGCTTCGCGAAGAAGGTCGGGATCATCGATCTGCCGTCGCGCAAGCTGGTGCAGACGATCTCCGTCGGCCGCTCGCCGCACGGCATCTACTTCTACGACCGCGCGCCGTGGAAGGCGGCGAACGGCGCGTGACGGACGGAGGCGAACGATGCTGCACCTGATCGATGCGTTCGTGTCGGACATCCAGACCTGGCTGTACGTCGACGTCGTGCAGCCGCTCCTCTTCAAGTTCAACCTGATGGACTATGACGAGGACACCTACGACGCGCTGTACTGGGTGATCGTCGGCGCGCTGCAGATGGTGCTGATGTTCGCGCTGCTGCGCCCGCTCGAGGCGCTGCTGCCGGTCGAACGCTGGAAGAACCGCCGTGCCGTGCGGGTCGACGTGATCTACACGGCGATCTCGAAGCTCGGCATCTACACGCTGTTCTTCTTCTTCGCGCTGCAGCCGGTGTTCGATAACTTCCAGGCATGGCTGCGGCTGCACGGCGTCTCGAACTTCAACCTCGACTACCTGTGGCCGGGCGTGACCTCGCAGCCGATCGTCGCGTTCGCGATCTACCTCGTCGTGCTCGACTTCGCCGGCTACTGGTATCACCGCTGGCAGCACAAGTTCGGCATCTGGTGGGAGCTGCACGCCGTCCATCACAGCCAGCGGCAGATGTCGCTGTGGTGCGATGACCGCAACCACTTGCTCGACGACGTGATCCAGTCGTGCTTTTTCGCGTCGATCGCGCTCGTGATCGGCGTGACGCCGTCGCAGTTCGTCGTGCTGACCGCGTTCACGAACTTCATGCAGAGCATCCAGCATACGAATGCGCGGCTGTCGTTCGGCTGGCTCGGCGAGCGCCTGCTCGTGAGCCCGATCTTCCACCGGCGCCACCACGCGGTCGGCTACGGCCACGAAGGCACCAAGTACGGCTGCAACTTCGGCGTGCTGTTCCCGTGGTGGGACATGATGTTCGGCACCGCGTCGTGGAACCGCACGGTCGAGCCGACCGGCATCCGCGACCAGGTCGAGGGCGTGTCCTACGGCGAAGGCTTCTGGGCGCAGCACGGCCTCGCGTTCGTGCGGATCTTCCGGCGCCTGTTCCCCGCGAAGCGCGGCGCGGCGTCGGCCTGATCCGGTTACGCCGCCGTTGAACGCCTCTCCCACGCGGCCCGCATGCGCTTTGGCGCATGCGGGCCGCGTGGTTTATCCTTTCCCCGTTTTTCTCCGTCGATACAGGCCCGCATGAACGACCTGCTGCGTTCCTTCGTCCGCGCATTGGCGAGCGCATTGCATCCGCGCATGCTCTGGCTCACCCTGATGCCGTTCCTCGTCTCGGCCGTCCTGTGGGGCGTCTTGCTGTGGTTCTCGTGGCAGACGCTGATCGACGCCGCGCGCGGCGCGCTCGACGGCTTCGTGCTGACGGCCGCGCTGTATCGCGCATTCGACGCGATCGGCATGTCGCAACTGCATGCGGTCGTCGCGCCGTTCGTCGTCGTGTCGCTCGCGATTCCGCTGATCGTGCTGACCGTGCTGCTGCTGATCGCGACGATTTCGATGCCGGTCGTGATCAAGCACCTGTCGAACCGGCAGTTCGCGGCGCTCGAGTCGAAGCGGGGCGGCACCTTCTTCGGCAGCGTGTTCAATTCGCTGTGGGCGGCACTGGCCGGCATCGTCGTGCTCGTCGTCACGATTCCGCTGTGGCTGATCCCGCCGTTCTTCGCGCTGCTGCCGCCCGTGATCTGGGGCTGGCTCACGTATCGCGTGATGACCTACGACGCGCTCGCGCTGCACGCGAGCCGCGACGAGCGCCGTACACTCGTGAAGCAGCACCGCTGGCAGCTGATCGGCATCGGCGTCGCGACCGGGCTGCTCGGCACCGTGCCGACCTTCGTGTGGGTGTCGTCGGTCTGGATGATGGTGCTGTTTCCGTTCGTCGCGGCGGCCATGATCTGGGTTTACGCTTTCATCCTCGTCTTCTCGGCGCTGTGGTTCGGGCACTATTGCCTGCGCGCGCTGGAGGACTTGCGCGCGAGCGCGCGCGCCACCGCAATCGACATGGGGCAGGCATGAGCATCGGCATCATCATCATCGGCGACGAAATCCTTTCGGGCCGCCGGCAGGACAAGCATCTGGCGAAGGTCATCGAGCTGCTCGACGCGCGCGGTCTCGCGCTCGACTGGGCCGAATACGTCGGCGACGATCCGGCGCGCATCACGGCGACGCTCGCGCGAGCGATCGCGTCGGGCGACATCGTGTTCTCGACGGGCGGCATCGGCGCGACGCCGGATGACCACACGCGCCAGTGCGCGGCCGCCGCGCTCGGCGTGCCGCTCGAACTGCATCCGGAAGCGAAGGTGCTGATCTCGGAGCGGATCCGCGAAACGCACGCCGATCCGGCCACGCCGGTCGACTTCGACTCGCCGGAGAACCAGCACCGCTTCAACATGGGCGTGTTCCCGGTGGGCGCGACGATCATCCCGAACGGCTATAACCGGATTCCCGGCTTCTCGGTCGGCGATCTCCACTTCGTGCCGGGCTTTCCGGTGATGGCGTGGCCGATGATCGAATGGGTGCTCGATACGAAGTACGCGCACCTGCATCATGCGACGCCGCACGCGGAGCGCTCGCTGTACGTGTTCGAGCTGCCGGAATCGACGCTCACGCCGCTGATGGAGCGCATCGAGCGCGATTTCCCGGGCGTGCGCGTGTTCAGCCTGCCGAGCGTGGGCGACGCGGAGCGCGGCGGGATCTACGCGCGCCGTCACATCGACCTCGGCGTGAAGGGCGAGCCGGAAGCGGTCGCGGCCGCGTTCGTGAAGCTGCGCGAAGGCGTGCACTTGCTCGGCGGCGACGTCGTCGAGCCCGATCTGCCGCGCGCCTGAGCGGCGCGTCAATCAAACGCACAAAAGCCACGGGCCGCGCAATGCGGCCCGTCATCGGCATGTCATCGCCCGGCTCGACGATGGTGCAGTTGCAACCGCCGGGAGGGGCGTGCCGTCAGGCGCCGATCCAGGGCAGCTTGCGGAAGCACCAGCCGTCGACCGTCTTGCGATGGCCTTCGGCATCCTTCGCGCCCTCGAAGCCTTCGAGCAGGTCGAATGCCTTGGTGAAGCCGGCCTGCGACGACGCGACCGCGGCGAGCTTCGAGCGCGCGGCGCTGCGGCACAGGAACAGCACGGGCGTATCGGGCGGGAGGGCGGCCTTCAGTTCGTTGACGAATTCGGCGTTCGGCACGCCACCCGGGTAGCGCGTCCATTCGAGGTGCAGGTACTGGCCGTCGCCGACGAGCGGACGTCCGATCCAGTCGAGTTCGGCGCGGGTGCGCACGTCGACGAGGCGCGCCGACGGGTCGAGCTGCAGCAGTTCGAATGCTTCGACCGGCAGCAGTGCGCCGGCGTAGTTGAGCGCGCCTTGTGCGCGGCGTTCGTCGGCCTTCGCGTAAAGCTGGTCGAGCGTACTCATGGCGGGGAGTCTCCTGTCGGTCAAACGAACATTCTAGCGCGGCGTCGCTTCCCGGATGTCCGTATGCGGCACGGTGCGCGCACCGCACACGCGTTCACCAAAAGGGTGCAGAATGACGCGCATGCACCAGAATGATTCAACGAGTTCGGCGCGTTTCGGCGATTGCACCATTCAGGTGCCTTCGGTTGGCGGCCGATGCGGCCCCGGGCCCCGGAATCGCGCAGCACAGCCCCGTCGCGGCGAGCGCCGGCGCGGTTCGCGCCAATCTTGCGCATGGGTGGCACGGAAGCTGCTTTATAGAATTCGGTCAAATCGGGGCGCGCTGCGCAAAAGCTTGATCCCGATCAGCTCGATAAACGAGGCGGTTCCCAGTCCGCCGGAATTGTTCAATCAGGAGAAGAGGTTATGAGTAAAACCGTCGCCGACGTCATGCAACTCGTGAAGGACGAGGACTGCAAGTTTGTCGATTTCCGCTTCACGGATACGCGCGGCAAGGAACAGCACGTGTCGGTGCCGGTTTCGGCGTTTGACGAAGACAAGTTCGAAAGCGGTCATGCATTCGACGGTTCGTCGATCGCGGGCTGGAAGGGTATCGAGGCGTCGGACATGCTGCTCATGCCGGACCCGAGCGCTGCCTTCATCGACCCGTTCTATGAAGAGTCGACCCTCGTGCTGACCTGCGACGTGGTCGAGCCGGCAGACGGCAAGGGCTACGAGCGCGATCCGCGTTCGCTCGCGAAGCGCGGCGAAGCGTACCTGAAGAGCACGGGCATCGGCGACACGGCCTACTTCGGCCCGGAACCGGAATTCTTCATTTTCGACTCGGTCCAGTGGAACACGGACATGTCGGGCTGCTTCGTGAAGATCAACTCGGAAGAAGCACCGTGGTCGGCCGGCAAGGAGTTCGAAGGCGGCAACACGGGCCACCGTCCGGGCACGAAGGGCGGCTACTTCCCGGTCGCACCGGTCGACACGTTCCAGGACATGCGTTCGGAAATGTGCCTGCTGCTCGAACAGCTCGGCATCCCGGTCGAAGTGCACCACCACGAAGTGGCGGGTCAGGGCCAGAACGAAATCGGCACGAAGTTCTCGACGCTGGTCGAGCGTGCGGACTGGACGCAATGGTCGAAGTACATCATCCATAACGTCGCGCACTCGTACGGCAAGACGGCGACGTTCATGCCGAAGCCGGTCGTCGGCGACAACGGTTCGGGCATGCACGTTCACCAGTCGATCTGGAAGGACGGCCAGAACCTGTTCGCGGGCAACGGTTATGCCGGCCTGTCGGAACTGGCGCTGTTCTACATCGGCGGCATCATCAAGCACGCCCGTGCGCTGAACGCGATCACGAACCCGACGACGAACTCGTACAAGCGTCTGGTCCCGCACTTCGAAGCACCGGTCAAGCTCGCTTACTCGGCGCGCAACCGTTCGGCATCGATCCGCATTCCGCACGTGTCGAACCCGAAGGGTCGCCGTATCGAAACGCGCTTCCCGGATCCGATGGCGAACCCGTACCTGTGCTTCACGGCGCTGATGATGGCCGGCCTCGACGGGATCCAGAACAAGATCCATCCGGGCGAAGCCGCGGACAAGAACCTGTACGACCTGCCGCCGGAAGAAGATGCAAAGATCCCGACCGTTTGCGCGGGCCTCGACCAGGCACTCGAAGCACTCGACAAGGATCGCGAGTTCCTGACGCGCGGTGGCGTGTTCACGGACGGCATGCTGGATGCGTACCTCGCGCTGAAGGAGCAGGAGTTGGCGAAGTTCCGCATGACGACGCACCCGATCGAGTTCGAGATGTACTACTCGCTGTAATCGGCGATGGCGCTTCGATTCAGCGCCGTTTTGCCGGTTCGTTCCCGTCGCGCGGCTTGCGGCGGGAACGGCGGAGTCTGAAAGGGGACGGCGTCCAGCCGTCCCTTTTTTGTTCCGAGGATTTTCATTTTCTGGCCCGGTGAGGCGCGACAAGCACGCAGATGGTTCTGAAGAATCTGATCAAGGCGAAGACGGGGCAGCCCGAGCGACTGACGGACGACGAGCGGCTCGCGCGCTCAGGCCTGCTTGCGGGGCTGGAAGCGCTGCCGACGGTCGTGATCGTGCTCGACCGCAAGACGCTGCGGATCGCGTTCGCGAACCCGTCCGCGGAGGCGATGCTCGACATCTCGCGCCGGCAACTCGCGCAGCGGCCGTGGGGCGAGATTTTTCCGAACGCGAACGAGCTTGCATCGACGATCACCGCGATCGGCGAGGAGCGCTTTCATGCGACGCACCTCGATACCGTGCTCGACCGGCCCGGCCGCGAACCGCTGCACGTGCATGCGATCGTCGGTTTCCTCGAGACCGCGCCCGATTTCGTGCTCGTCGAGCTGTTCGAGAACGAGCGGCAGTCGCGTACCGATCGCGAGGAGCGCATCCACGACCTGACCGCGGTCAACAAGCAGCTGATCCGCAACCTCGCGCATGAGATCAAGAACCCGCTCGGCGGAATTCGCGGCGCAGCCCAGCTGCTCGAATTCGAACTCGGCGAGCGCGAGCGCGGCGAGTTGCGCGAATACACGCAGGTGATCATCAAGGAGTCCGATCGCCTGCAGACGCTCGTCGACCGGTTGCTGGAGCCGCATCGGCATCCGCATATCGTCGGCGACGTGAACATTCATGAAGTGTGCGAACGCGTGCGCGCGGTGATGCTCGCGGAATTCCCGCGCGGACTCACGATCGAGCGCGACTACGACGTGAGCGTGCCGGATCTGCGTGGCGACAAGGAGCAGCTGATCCAGGCGCTGCTCAACATCGTGCGCAACGCCGCGCAGGCGCTGCGCGAACGGATCGCGCAGGGCGACGCGAAGATCGAGCTGCGCACGCGCATCGCGCGCAAGATCACGATCGCGAAGCGCCTGTACAGGCTGGCACTGGACTTGCATGTGATCGACAACGGGCCCGGCATTCCGGAAGAGATCCGCGACCGGATCTTCTATCCGCTCGTGTCCGGGCGCGAAGACGGCAGCGGCCTCGGCCTCACGCTCGCACAGACGTTCGTGCAGCAGCACGACGGGATGATCGAGGTCGAAAGCCGGCCCGGACGTACCGAATTTCAGATCCTGCTACCGCTCGACCATTGAGCGGCGGCAGTGCGATTCACCGGATTTCCCCATTCTGACCGACCTATGAAGCCGATCTGGATAGTAGACGACGACCAATCGATCCGCTGGGTGCTTGAAAAGGCGCTCGCCCGGGACAGCTTCGCGACGAAGAGCTTCGCGAACGTGCGCGACGCGCTGGCTGCGCTCGATCACGAGACACCGCAGGTGCTCGTGTCCGACATCCGGATGCCGGGCGGCTCGGGCCTCGAGTTGCTGCAGGCGATGCACGAACGCCTGCCGGGCCTGCCCGTCATCATCATGACGGCGTTCTCGGATCTCGACAGCGCCGTGGCGGCGTTCCAGGGCGGCGCGTTCGAATACCTCGCGAAGCCGTTCGACGTCGACAAGGCGGTCGAGCTGATCCGCCGCGCGGTCGAGGAAAGCCTGCGCGGCGGCACGCCGCAGGACGAGCGTGTCGCCGAGGCGCCGGAGATGCTTGGCCAGGCGCCCGCGATGCAGGACATGTTCCGCGCGATCGGGCGCCTGTCGCACTCGGCCGCGACCGTGCTGATCACGGGCGAGTCGGGCACCGGCAAGGAGCTCGTCGCGCGTGCGCTGCATCGTCACAGCCCGCGTGCGAACGGACCGTTCATCGCGCTGAACACCGCGGCGATTCCGAAAGACCTGCTCGAATCCGAGCTGTTCGGTCACGAGCGCGGTGCGTTCACCGGCGCGCAGACGACGCGCCAGGGCCGCTTCGAGCAGGCCGAGAACGGAACGCTGTTCCTCGACGAAATCGGCGACATGCCGTTCGACCTGCAGACGCGCCTGTTGCGCGTGCTGTCGGACGGGCAGTTCTATCGTGTCGGCGGGCACAACCCGCTGCGCGCGAACGTGCGCGTGATCGCCGCGACGCACCAGAATCTCGAGGCGCGCGTGCGGCAAGGGCTGTTCCGCGAGGATCTTTACCACCGGCTCAACGTGATCCGGCTGCGCCTGCCGCCGCTGCGCGAACGCAGCGAAGACATTGCGCTGCTCACGCGCCACTTCCTGCAGAAAAGCGCGCGCGATCTCGGCGTCGAGCCGAAGCGGGTGTCCGACGACGCACTGGCATACCTCACGTCGCTGGCGTTTCCCGGCAACGTGCGGCAACTCGAGAACCTCGCGAACTGGCTGACCGTGATGGCGCCCGCGCAGACCGTCGAGATCAAGGATCTGCCGCCCGACCTCGTGCCGGCCGGTGCGCCGGTCGTCGCGACGGGCGACGGCATGGATGCGCACGGCAACGGCGGCGGCGCGCTGGCCGGGCAGCCGGCCATCGGTGCGGCGCCGGTGGCGTCCGCGCCCGTCGCGGCCGCGCCGAACGGCGCGCCGGCCGGTTATCCGGTGTGGGAGCATGGCTTGCGCACCGAAGTCGCGCGGCTGTTGCGCGAGAACTCCGCCGACGTGATGGACGAGCTCGCGCGCCGCTTCGAGGCGGCCGTGATCCGCGAGGCGCTCGACTTCACCCGCGGCCGCAAGGTCGAGGCCGCGGAGCGGCTCGGCATCGGCCGCAACACGATCACGCGCAAGATCCAGGAACTCCATCTGGAGCCCTGAGCATGATTCGCGGCACGCGCGGGCATCGCGCGTGCCGCGATCGGACATAATCGCGGTTTGCCGTTACGCCAATCCGCAATGTCCGATTCCTTCCGCTGGCCCGCCGGGGCCGACCCGTTCCGTTTCCTCGAAGCGCTCGACAGCAAGCGCGCCCGCACGTGGGTCGACGAGCAGAATGCACGCACGCGCGCCGCGCTGCGCGACGACGATGCGTATCGCGCGCTCACGGCGCGTCTCGCGAAAGCGTATCTGCCGCGCGAACGCCCGGTGATTCCGACCCGCTGGCGCGACTGGGCCTACGACCTGTGGCAGGACGATCTCCATCCGAAGGGGCTGTGGCGCCGCACGCGCTGGGATGACTGGCGCGCCGGCCGGCCGGCATGGGAAACGCTGCTCGACGTCGACGCGCTCGGTGCCGAAGAGGGCGAATCGTGGGTGTTCGAGCAGGACGCGATCCTGTATCCGGACGGCGACCGCGCGCTCCTCTCGCTGTCGCCGGGCGGTGCCGACGCGGTCGTCGTGCGCGAATTCGATCTCGTCGAGCGCCGTTTCGTCGATGGCGGATTCACGATCGACGAGCCCGGGCATCACACGATCGGCTGGATCGACCACGACACCGTCTACGTGAGCTGGGATCGCGGCGAAGCGCATGCGACCGCGGCCGGTTATCCGTATGAAGCACGGCGCTGGGTGCGCGGCACGCCGCTCGCCGACGCGCCCGTCGTATTTCGCGGCGAACCCGACGACATCAGCGCGGGCGCGGGGTTCGATCCGATCGACAACCGTCATGTCGCGTGGCGCAGCGTCGATTTCTTCGACGCGCACGCGTACCGGCTGACGGAGGCGGGCGACTGGGCGCGCTACGACGTGCCGACGCATGTCGAAGTCGGGTTCTGGGAAGGCTGGCTCGTGCTGGAGCCGCGTCTCGACTGGGATTGCGACGGCGTGCGCCATGCGGGCGGCTCGCTGCTGGCGATCCGCGAGCAGGCCTTCATGGACGGGGCGCGCGACTTCACGACGCTGTTCGCGCCGCAACCGTCGACGTCTGCGTGCACGTGGACGCACACGCGCACGACGCTGATCGCGAGCTGGCTCGACGACGTGCACAACCGCACGATGCTGTGGCGGCCGCGGCAGGCGGACGACGGCACGTGGACGTGGGACGCGCGGCCGTTCGACTGGCCGGGCGACGCGCAGATCGACGTCGAGCCGGTCGAGTCGACGCTGAACGACGAGATTTATGTGGACGTCGACACCTATCTCGATCCGCCCGAATGCTGGCTGGCCGATCTTGCCGATCGCGCGGCCGATGCGCCGTCGCGCCGCGTGCTGCTTGACCGGCCACCGGTGCAGTTCGACGCGACCGGGCTCGTCGTGCGTCGCGCGAGCGCGCGCTCGCGCGACGGCACGGTGGTGCCGTACACGCTGATCGGGCCGCGCGATGCACTCGATGCGCCCGACGGCGCCGCGCGCGTCGCGCGGCCGTGCCTGCTGTCGGGTTATGGCGGCTTTGCGATCCCGAACCTGCCGGGCTACAGCGACGCGTTCGGCATCGCGTGGCTCGAACGCGGCGGTGTCATGGCGTTCGCGCACATCCGCGGCGGCGGCGAGTTCGGGCCGCGCTGGCACGTCGACGCGCAGTGCGAACACCGGCAGCGTTCGTTCGACGATTTCATCGCGGTGGCCGAGGATCTGGCGGCGACGGGCGTGACGACCGCCGCGCAGCTCGGGATCGAGGGCGGCAGCAACGGCGGGCTGCTGGTCGCCGCGTGCATGGTGCAGCGGCCGGAACTGTTCGGCGCGGTGCTCTGCCGCGTGCCGCTGCTCGACATGCGACGCTATCCGAAGCTGCACGCGGGCGCCGCATGGCTCGACGAATACGGCGACCCCGACGATCCGCGTGAGGGCGCGGCGCTGGCCGCGTATTCGCCGTATCACCGCGTGCGCGAAGGCGTCACGTATCCGCCGTTATTGCTGACGACGTCGACCCGCGACGACCGCGTGCATCCCGCGCATGCGCGCAAGATGGCCGCGCGCATGCAGGCGCTCGGTCACGAACGGGTGTGGTACTGGGAGAACACCGACGGCGGCCACGGCAGTGCCGACGATCTGGAACGCGCCGAATCCGACGCGGCCGAATTCGGGTTCCTGTGGGCCCATCTCGGGCCGGCGCCCGCGCGTCGCTGAACGCGCGCGGGCGGCGCGATCAGCCGACGACCGCGACGACGGGCGTGTGGTCGGACGGCTGTTCCCACGTGCGCGGCGTGCGGTCGACCTCGCACGACGTGCAGGTTTCCGCGAGCGCCGGCGACAGCAGGATGTGATCGATGCGCAGCCCCGCGTTGCGGCGGAACGCCATCATCCGGTAGTCCCACCACGTGAAGGTCTTCTCGGGCTGTTCGAAGCGGCGGAACGCATCGACGAAGCCAAGCTCGATCAGCTGCGCGAAATGCGCTCGCTCCTGCGGCGACACGAGGTTCTGGCCTTCCCATTTCGCGGGATCGTGCACGTCGCGGTCTTCCGGTGCGATGTTGTAGTCGCCGAGCAGCGCGAGTTTCGGGTAGCGCTGCAGTTCGGTGCGCAGCCACGCTTGCAGCGCGTCGAGCCACTGCATCTTGTAGGCGAACTTGTCGGAGTCGGGCGCCTGGCCGTTCGGGAAATACGCGGACACGATGCGCACACCGTCGACCGTCGCGGCGACCACGCGCTGCTGCGGATCGTCGAAGCCGGGGATGTTGCGCACGACATCCGCTTCGTCGACGGACAGCGTGTCGCGCGCGAGGATCGCGACACCGTTGTAGGTCTTCTGGCCCGTGAACCAGCTGCGGTAGCCGGCCGCTTCGAGATCGGCGCGCGGGAATTTCTCGTCCGGCAGCTTCAGTTCCTGCAGGCACAGCACGTCGGTCCCGCTTTGCGCGAGCCAGTCGAGCACGTGCTGCTTGCGGACGTTGAGCGAGTTGACGTTCCAGGTGGCGATTTTCATGAACGGAAGTGTGCGTGCGGGATAAATGCGGAGGGCGCCATCTTACCGCGAGCACGCGGTGCGAACGCGCGCGACGCGATGAAGGCATCACGCATCACGGGGCACTGCAGCGGGGCGGGAAGAAAGGATTGTGACAAAAGTGTTGACGTAAGTACTTCCTCACCCTATAATTTATTTCTCTGACGCGGGGTGGAGCAGTCTGGCAGCTCGTCGGGCTCATAACCCGAAGGTCGTAGGTTCAAATCCTACCCCCGCAACCAAGCACACCAGACGATGTGCAGCGCAAGTGACCACTGCGCGCTTCGTCGACAGGAACCCGGCCCCGTGCCGGGTTTTTTGTTTTCTGCGCGCGTATCAGCGCGCCGCCCACTCCACGGCCGCCTTCGCATGCAGCGCGGTCGTGTCGAACACCGGCAGCGGCGAGTCGTCCGCGCCAATCAGCAGCGTGATTTCCGTACAGCCGAGGATCACGGCCTGCGCGCCGCGTGCCGCCAGCCCTTCGATGATCGTCACGTACGTCGCGCGCGACGCTGCGTCGACGATGCCGTGGCACAGCTCGTCGTAGATGATCCGGTGCACGTCGTCGCGGCCGCGTTCGTCCGGCACCAGCACCTCCATCCCGAACTTTTCGCGCAGCCGCTGCGCATAGAACGGCAGCTCCATCGTGTAGCGCGTGCCGAGCAGCGCGACGCGCTCGATGCCCGCGTCGCGCAGCGCGGCGCCGGTCGGGTCGGCGATATGCAGGAACGGCAGCGTCACCGCGGCTTCGATCGCTTCGTGCACGCGGTGCATCGTATTGGTCGTCAGCACGACCAGATCGGCGCCGGCCGCTTCGAGCTGCCGCGCGGCGTCGGCCATCCGTTCGCCGAGCGCGGCCCAGTCGTGCGCGCGCTGCAGCGCTTCGATCTCCGCGAAATCGACCGTCACCAGCACGCTCTTCGCGTTGTGGTGCCCGCCGTGCAGCGCCTTCGAGTGGCGGTTGATCAGCCGGTAGTACTCGGCCGACGATTCCCAGCTCATCCCGCCGATCAGTCCGATCGTCTTCATCCGTCGCCTCTGCATGTCGTGTGTCGTGGCAGACGAGTATAGGGGCCGCAACCGGCGCACGGACGGTACGATCCGCGCGCAGCGGACCGGTACGGCACCGCCGGGCCGGGCGGCCGATGGCGGGCGCACGCGACAGTTGAAACCGGCACTGTGTTTTTGTACAGTATCGGCACCGTGAACCCGACCACCATTCCGCCTGCCGATCCGCACGTGCCGCCGCCGGGCGACGCGCTGCCGCGCATGCGCAAGATCATCCACTGCGATTGCGACTGCTTTTACGCATCGGTCGAGATACGCGACGACCCGTCGCTGCGCAACCGGCCGCTCGCGGTCGGCGGCCGGCCCGACCAGCGCGGCGTGATCGCGACCTGTAACTACGAGGCGCGGCGCTACGGCGTGCATTCGGCGATGTCGTCGGCGCTCGCGATGCGCAAGTGCCCGGACCTGCTGATCCTGCCGTCCGCGATGGACAAGTATCGCGCGGCGTCGCGGCAGATCATGGCGATCTATCGCGATTACACGCCCGACGTCGAGCCGCTGTCGCTCGACGAGGCGTACCTCGACGTCAGCGGCTCCGAGCGGTGCCAGGGCAGTGCGACGCTGATTGCGCGCGAGATCCGCCAGCGCGTGCACGACACCGTCGGCGTGACGGTGTCGGCCGGTGTCGCGCCGAACAAGTTCATCGCGAAGATCGCATCCGACTGGAACAAGCCCGACGGCCTGTTCGTCGTGCGGCCGCACGAGATCGACGCATTCGTCGCGGCGCTGCCGGTGCGCAAGCTGCACGGCGTCGGCAAGGTGACGGCCACGCGGCTCGACCGGCTCGGCATCCAGACCTGCGCGCAGCTGCGCGACTGGCCCCTGATCGACCTGCATCGCGAGTTCGGCGCCTTCGGGCGGCGGCTGTACGAACTGTCGCGCGGGATCGACGAGCGGCCCGTGCAGGCCGACCAGGAGCGCAAGTCGGTCAGCGTCGAGACGACCTACGTGACCGACCTGACGACGCTCGAGCAATGCGCGGACGAAATCCGCCGCCTCGTCGTGCAGCTCGACACGCGCGTCGAGCGCGCGGGCGCCGCGCGGTCGATCCGCAAGCTGTACGTGAAGATCCGCTTCGCCGATTTCCAGCGCACGACGGTCGAGTGCGTGGCCGACGCGACGAATGCGGACACGGCCGTCACGCTGCTCGCGAAGGGGCTGCAGCGGCGCGCGCAGGCCGTGCGGCTGCTCGGCGTCGGTGTGCGTATCGACGAGGACACGGCCGAGCGTCACGGGCAGTTCTCGCTGTTCGACGACGAATCGTCCGCACCATGAAAAAAGGCACCGCCGAAGCGGTGCCTGTCGTTCCTGCCGGCCGAGCCGGGCAGCGCGCTCAGTGCGTGGGCGCGGCCATCCCGTTGTGGCGCAGCAGCGCATCGATCTTCGGCTCGCGGCCGCGGAACGCCTTGAACGAATCCATCGCCGGGCGGCTGCCGCCGACCTCGAGGATTTCGCGGCGATAGCGCGTGCCGGTTGCCGCGTCGAGCACGCTGCCGCTTGCGGCGGCCGCTTCCTCGAATGCCGCGTACGCGTCGGCCGACAGCACCTCGGCCCACTTGTAGCTGTAGTAGCCGGCTGCATAGCCGCCCGCGAAGATATGGCTGAACGTGTTCGGCCAGCGCGAGAACGCCGCCTGCGGGATCACGTGGTAGCGCTCGTTGATCTCGCGCGCGAACGCGTTTACGCCGGTCGCGCCGGCCGGGTCGAAGTCGACGTGCAGCAGCATGTCGAACATCGAGTACACGATCTGGCGCAGCGTGCCGAGCCCGCTCTGGAAATTTTTCGCGGCAATCATCTTGTCGAACAGCTCGCGCGGCAGCGCGGCGCCCGTGTCGACGTGCGACGACATCGACGACAGCACGTCCCATTCCCAGCAGAAGTTTTCCATGAACTGCGACGGCAGCTCGACCGCATCCCATTCGACGCCGTTGATGCCCGACACGCCGAGCTCGTCGACGCGCGTGAGCATGTGGTGCAGCCCGTGGCCGAATTCATGGAACAGCGTGATGACTTCGTCGTGCGTGAAGCATGCGGGCTTGCCGCCGACCGGCGCCGAGAAGTTGCAGGTGAGGTAGGCGACCGGGGTCTGCACGTCGCTGCCGCGCTTCGCGCGCGAACGCGCGTCGTCCATCCATGCGCCGCCGCGTTTGCCTTCGCGGGCGTACAGGTCGAGATAGAACTGTGCGACGAGCGAGCCGTCGCGGTTCTCGACGCGGAAGAAGCGCACGTCCTTGTGCCACACCGGTGCTTCGTCCGGCTTGATCCGCACGCCGAACAGCGCCTCGGTGACGGTGAACAGGCCCTTCAGCGCGGCCGGTTCCGGGAAGTACTGCTTGACCTCGTTTTCCGAGAACGCGTAGCGCTGCTGGCGCAGCTTTTCGGCCGCATACGCGATGTCCCACGGCGCGAGTTCGGCCAGGTCGAGTTCCTTCGCGGCGAACGCGCGCAGTTCGTCCCAGTCCTTGTCCGCGTGCGGGCGCGCACGCGTCGCGAGATCCTCGAGGAACGCGATCACCTGCTGCGGCGATTCGGCCATCTTCGGCGCGAGCGACACTTCGGCGAAGTTGCGGTAGCCGAGCATCTGCGCCTCTTCGCGGCGCAGCTTCAGTTCGTCGGCGACGATCGCCGTGTTGTCCCATTCGGCCTTGCCGTCGCCGTACTGCGGCCCGAGCTCCGACGCGCGCGTCGCATACGCGCGATAGAGCGTCTCGCGCAGCGCGCGGTTGTTCGCGTACTGCAGCACCGGGAAGTACGACGGGAAGTGCAGCGTGAATTTCCAGCCGTCCTTGGCGTCCTTTTGCGCGGCTTCGCGGGCAGCCTCGATCGCGTCGCCGGGCAGGCCGGCCAGCTCGGCCTCGTCCTGCACGAAGTACGCGTACGCGTTGGTCGCGTCGAGCACGTGGTCGGAGAACGCCTTCGACAGCGCGGCCTGCTGTTCCTGCAATTCCGCGAAGCGCGGTTTCCGGTCCTCGGGCAGCTCGGCGCCCGACAGGCGGAAATCGCGCAGCGCGTTGTCGAGGATCTTCTTGCGCTCGGCGGACAGCGTCGCGTATTCGGCGCTCGCGGCGATCGCCTTGTACTTCTCGTACAGCGCGAGATTCTGGCCGACGCTCGACCAGAATTCGGTCACGCGCGGCAGGTTCTCGCCGTAGGCGGCCCGCAGTTCGGGCGTATCGGCGACCGCGTTCAGGTGACCGACGATGCCCCAGGCGCGACCGAGCGGCTCCGACGCGTGTTCGACCGTCTCGACCACATCGGCCCAGGTCGACGGCGTCGCGGGCGCGCTCGCGGCTTCGACCGCGCGGGTGGCTGCGTCGAGCAGCGTATCGAGCGCGGGCGTCACGTGTTCCGGGCGAATCTCGCCGAAGCGGGGCAGGCCGGAGAAGTCGAGGAGCGGATTGGTGTTGGCGCTGGCGGACATAAGACTCCCTGTCTGTTGCCGGATGAACCGGGATAAAAAGGGTAACGGCGGTAAGGCGCAACGGCGCCCGATATCGACATTATTGGGGCGCATCGTGCGCTTTCCAATCGTTAGTTTCTAACGGCGCGATTGACGCAGGGTCGGATGCGGGGCGGAAAGCGGTCTGGCGAGGGACGGCGGCGAGGCGAGGCGAGGCGAGGCGAGGCCGGCGCGGAGTGGCCGGTGAGACGCCGGCGCACGCGAACCGCGCGCCGGCTGAACAGGCGCGCGGTCAGGCGGCCGCGGCGGCGGCGCGCTCGGCGGCTTCGATCGTGTTGATCAGCAGCATCGTAATGGTCATCGGGCCGACGCCGCCCGGGACCGGCGTGATGTGGCCGGCCACTTCCTTCACGCCCGCGAAGTCGACGTCGCCGCACAGCTTGCCCGCGTCGTCGCGGTTCATGCCGACGTCGATCACCGTCGCGCCGGGCTTCACCATGTCGGCGGTCAGGATGTTGCGCTTGCCGACCGCGGCGACCACGATGTCGGCCTCACGCGTGTGCGCGGCGAGGTCGCGCGTCTTGCTGTGGCAGATCGTCACGGTCGCGCCGGCTTCGAGCAGCATCATCGCCATCGGCTTGCCGACGATGTTCGAGCGGCCGATCACGACCGCGTTCGCACCCTGCAGCGCGATGTCGTGGGCTTCGAACATCTTCATCACGCCGTACGGCGTGCACGGGCGGAACAGCGGCTTGCCGGTCATCAGCGCGCCGGCGTTCGCGACGTGAAAGCCGTCGACGTCCTTCTCCGGCGCGATCGCCTCGATCACCTTGTGGCTGTCGATGTGCGCGGGCAGCGGCAACTGGACGAGGATGCCGTGGATCTTCGGATCGCGGTTCAGCTCGTCGATGCGCGCGAGCAGGTCGGCTTCCGACAGCGTCGCGGGGTAGGCATCCTTCAGCGAGAAGAAACCGTTGTCCTCGCACGCCTTGATCTTGTTGCGCACGTAGACTTCGCTCGCCGGGTTCGCGCCGACGAGGATCACCGCGAGACCGGGCTGGTGGCCGCGTGCGGTCAGGGCGGCGGCGCGTTCGGCGGCCTGCGCGCGCAGGGTCTTCGAAAGGCCGTTGCCGTCGATGAGGAGGGCTGTCATGGTGGTGGGTCCTGCCGGGAAGTTGGAATGCGGGCGTGCGACGCTCGAAGCGCCGCAGCAAAGCACGCAATTATACCGTTCGCCTGCTGCCGTCCGACAGCGAATCAGCGGAAAGCGTCATGGCCGCGGCGCTCGCGCGCCGGGAAGAAACGCCGCCGCCGCGCGAGTGGGCCGCATCGCGCGGGGCGGCAGGGGCAAGCCCGCCATCGGCGTGAACAGGCCCCTGGGCCGGGCGGGCAGCGCCGCCGCGGCCGGCGAACGCTCAGGCCTGTTTCTTCGACAGCGCGAGGCGCAGCAGGTCGGCCACCGTGTTGACGTTGAGCTTTTCCATGATGTTCGCGCGGTGCGCTTCGACCGTCTTGATGCTGATGCCGAGATCGTCGGCGATCTGCTTGTTCAGGCGGCCCGCGATGATCCGTTCGAGCACCTGCTGCTCGCGCGCGGTCAGCTTCGACAGGCGTTCGCTCGCGGCACGCTGTTCCTGGACGCTCTTGCTTTCGCTTCGGGCCTTGTCGAGCATCCGCTCGACGAGCTTGCGCAACTCGGCTTCGTCGAACGGTTTCTCGATAAAGTCCATCGCACCCTTTTTCATCGTCGAAACGGCCATCGGCACATCGCCGTGACCCGTGACGAAGATGATCGGCAGCGCGGCGTTGTCGGCGATCAGGCGCTCCTGCAACTCGAGGCCGCTCATGCCCGACATCCGGACGTCGAGGATCAGGCAGGCGATCTGGCCGGCCTGCTGCGCAGGCTGGTAAGCATCGAGGAATTGCTCGGCGCTCGAGAAGCATTGCACGCGATAGCCGTTCGCCTCCAGCAGCCAGCGCAGCGAGTCCCGTACGGCCTCGTCGTCGTCGACGACAAAGACGGTTTCCTGAGTGGTGGTGACAGGGCTATTCATAGTTCTCCCGTAACGGTATGTGATGCCGATGCGTCGCGCCCCCCTCGGCCGAGATCAGCGGGTTCCCCAATGGGCAGGCTGCAGTGGAACGTCGCGCCGGAAATGCGGCCATCCGGCTCGACGTTGTTGACCACCCACAGACGCCCCCGATGCGATTCGATGATCGAACGGCAGATGTTCAGCCCCATGCCCATGCCATCGGACTTGGTGCTGTAAAACGGTTCGAACAGGCGCTCGGCGGTCGCTTCGTCGACGCCCGGGCCCTGGTCGATCACGCGGATGTCGACGAATCCCGCATCGATGTCGGCGACGACGCGGATCACGCCGTCCGCCGACACCGGCTTCACGTCGGCCATTGCTTCGGCCGCGTTCTTCATCAGGTTCATCAGGACCTGCTCGATCAGCACGGGGTCGACATAAATAATAGGCATTCTTGCGAGGATTTCCGTGACGATCCGGATCCTGCGCTTCCTGGCCTCGATTTCGGCGAGCCCGACCGCGTCGGCGACGATGTCCGCGACGCGCGCCGGCTGGCGCTTCGGCTCGCTGCGCTTCACGAATTCGCGGATCCGCTTGACGATCATCCCCGCGCGCAGCGCCTGCTGCGCGGTCTTTTCCAGCGCGGGCTGCAGCGTCTCGGGCGTACCGCGGCCGCTCTTGACGAGTGCGAGCGTGCCCGAGCAGTAGTTGTTGATCGCGGCGAGCGGCTGATTCAATTCGTGAGCAATCGACGACGCCATTTCACCCATCGTCATCAATCGGCTCGTGAACTGCAGCTTCTCTTCCTGCTGGTGCGCGAGTTCCTGCGCCTTCTTGCGGGTCGTGATGTCGGTCGCGATCTGCATCTGCGCGAGGTGGCCGTCCACCCACTGGATGTACTGGCGGCGCACCTCGAACCACTTCTGGATGCTCTCGACATACACCTCCTGCGCATCGGCGGTGCTGCTCGTCAGCGCGGCGGCCGGCAGGCCCGCGAACGCGTCGACCATGTCGATCGAGTCGGACGAGGCCTGCGCGCGGTCGAAGCCGCCGCCAGACAGTTCGAGATGGCCGTCCGGGCGGATGCCGAACAGGTGGCGGTAGTAGCGGTTCGCGAACAGCAGTTCGGCCTCGTCGGCGGCCAGCACCGACACCGCGGCGTCGAGGCTTTCGAGCACCGTCGTGAAGCGCTCGTGCGCGGCCGCGAGCTCCTCGCGCGCGCGCTTCGGCTCGGTGATGTCGGTCATCGACGACATCCAGCCGGTCTGGCGGCCGGAGCTGTCGATCAGCGGCGACACGTACAGGCGCGCGTGGAACAGCGTGCCGTTCTTGCGCCGCACACGCAGCTCGAAGCCCGAGCTCGGCGCCTTGCCGCGCAGCGTCATGTCGAGCTGGCGCTGCATCTCCGGGTAAGCGTCGCGCGGCCAGTACGGGAACGGCGCGACCTTGCCGACGAGGTCGGTTTCGTCCCAGCCCGTCATCCGGCAGAACGCGGGGTTCACGTGCGTGATGCGGCCGTGCATGTCGAGCACGCGCATGCCGATCAGCACCGAGTTTTCCATCGCGCGGCGGAAGAACGCTTCCGCGTACAGCGCCTGCTGCGCCTCGAAGCGCTGGCGCGTGTGCTTCCACAGGCTCCAGAGGCTCCACAGCACGAAGCACGACAGCCCCGCGACGAGCCACACGAGCGTGTTGTTGGTCAGGTTGGTGAGCTGCGGGAACGCGTACACGCGCACGGTCAGCCCCTGGCCGGGCGGATCGAGCGGCAGGTCGTAGTGGGAGTCGCGCGGCAGGCGCGGGCGCGTCGAGGTGGACGACAGCTCGCGGTTGTTCGCGTCGGTGATCGAGATCTTGTACTTCGACGACAGTTCCTGCGGGATGTCGTGCTTCAGGACGCCTTCGACCGAGAACACCGCGGCGATCGAGCCGAGATATTCGCGGTCGCCGCGCATCACCGGCGTTTGCAGCGTGATGAAGCCGTTGCCGAAGTCGTCGTAGATCAGCGGCGAATAGGCCTGGCGGCGCGTGCTGCGCGCTTCGTCGTAGGCGCCGCGGACGGCGTCCTGCATCTGCGCATCGCCGGGCTTCGCGAGCCGCTGGCCGAGCAGCGGCGGATGCACGGTCGGCCAGCGCTGCACGCCGGGTGCCGTATACCAGTTCAGGTAGAGGATTTCCGGATGCGTCTGCATCACGTCGGCGACGGCCATCTGGAACGCGTTCTGGTCGAGGCGGCCGGACGCGAGATCGCGCGACAGCGCCTGCAGCTGTTCCTGTGCGCCCGTCATCGACAGGCGGATCTGCTGCTGCGCCCATGCGACGTTACGGAACAGGGTGTCTTCCTGCTGCTGCTGCTCGCGGCGGTTGAGGCTCCACAGGATGAGGCTCATCACCACGAGGAACACGAGGATCGACAGCAGCGGCGTCAGCAAATAGGAATTGGACCACCACGGTCCGTGGTGCCAACGGGACGGCTGCGACTCCGCCGGCGGGCCCGACGGTCGCGCCGAGCGTGCGAAAAGCCGATCGGTCAACATGGCAGGATTGTAGCGCAGCGCAATACATGGAAAACCTATACCGGATATGTTGAACGGAAACGGATTTGTTCAGCCGGAACGCGCCGGAGCGCCCCGAAATATGGGTGCAGCGCAGCAATATTCCGCATTACGAGAAAAGATCTCACGATTCGAAAATTTTGTTGCGCAGGCCCGCGCACGCTCATTACAATCCGCTGGAGCTTGCCCGCAGCCGGTCGCGTCGCGTCGTCTGCACGAGAGCGATCCTCACATTCCAGGACCCAGGAGACGAGAATGTCCGCTGTACCGAACGAAGTGATGAAATATGTCGCCGCCGAACGTGACGACGACCCGCAAGAAACCGTTGAGTGGCTGGAGTCGCTCGATGGCGTAATCTCCTCCGTGGGCACTGGCCGCGCGCATTACCTGATCGAAAAGCAGATCGAGTTCGCCCGCATGCACGGCGAACACCTGCCGTTCTCCGCGAATACCCCGTACATCAACACGATCCCGGTCTCGGGCCAGGCGAAGATCCCGGGCGACCAGGACATCGAGCACCGCATCCGTTCGTACACGCGCTGGAACGCGCTGGCGATGGTGCTGCGCGCGGGCAAGGACACGAACGTCGGCGGCCACATCGCGTCGTTCGCGTCGGCCGCGACGCTCTATGACGTCGGCTACAACCACTTCTGGCACGCAGCGTCCGACCAGCACGGCGGCGATCTCGTGTTCGTGCAGGGCCACTCGTCGCCGGGCGTGTATTCGCGCGCGTTCCTGCTCGGCCGCCTGAAGGAAGAGCAGCTCGACAACTTCCGCCAGGAAGTCGACGGCAACGGCATTTCGTCGTACCCGCACCCGTGGCTGATGCCGGACTTCTGGCAGTTCCCGACCGTGTCGATGGGCCTCGGCCCGATCATGGCGATCTACCAGGCGCGCTTCATGAAGTACCTGCAGGCGCGCGGCATCGCAACGACGGAAGGCCGCAAGGTGTGGGCGTTCCTCGGCGACGGCGAGACGGACGAGCCGGAATCGCTCGGCGCGATCGGGATGGCGAGCCGCGAGAAGCTCGACAACCTCGTGTTCGTGATCAACTGCAACCTGCAGCGTCTCGACGGCCCGGTGCGCGGCAACGGCAAGATCATCCAGGAACTGGAATCGGAATTCCGCGGCGCCGGCTGGAACGTGATCAAGGTCATCTGGGGCAGCCGCTGGGATGCGCTGTTCGCGCGCGACAAGTCGGGCGCGCTGATGCGCCGCATGATGGATGTCGTCGACGGCGAATACCAGACGTACAAGTCGGAATCGGGCGCATTCGTCCGCGAGCACTTCTTCAACACGCCTGAACTGAAGGCGCTCGTCGCCGACTGGTCGGACGACGATATCTGGGCGCTGAACCGCGGCGGCCACGATCCGCACAAGATCTATGCGGCGTTCCACGAAGCCAGCAACACGAAGGGCGCGCCGACCGTCATCCTCGCGAAGACCATCAAGGGCTACGGGATGGGCGAGTCGGGTCAGGCGATGAACATCACGCACCAGCAGAAGAAGCTGCCGGTCGAGCAACTGAAGAAGTTCCGCGACCAGTTCCGCCTGCCGATCACCGACGAACAGATCGCCGACGTGCCGTACCTGAAGTTCGAGGAAGGCTCGAAGGAACTCGAATACATGCGCAAGCAGCGCATGGACCTCGGCGGCTACCTGCCGCACCGCCGCGAGAAGGCGACGTCGCTGCCGGTGCCGGCGCTCGACGCGTTCGAGCCGCTGCTGAAGGGCACGGGCGAAGGCCGCGAGATCTCGACGACGATGGCGTTCGTGCGGATCCTGAACATCCTGCTGAAGGACAAGGCGCTCGGCAAGCGCGTCGTGCCGATCGTCCCGGACGAATCGCGTACGTTCGGCATGGAAGGCCTGTTCCGCCAGATCGGTATCTGGAACCAGCAGGGCCAGAAGTACGTGCCGGAAGATTCCGACCAGCTGATGTTCTACAAGGAATCGGAAACCGGCCAGATCCTGCAGGAAGGCATCAACGAAGCGGGCGGCATGTGCGACTGGATCGCGGCGGCGACGTCGTACTCGACGCACGGCGAGATCATGGTGCCGTTCTACATCTTCTACTCGATGTTCGGCTTCCAGCGGATCGGCGACCTCGCATGGGCCGCGGGCGACATGCGCTCGCGCGGCTTCCTGCTCGGCGGCACGGCGGGCCGTACGACGCTGAACGGCGAAGGCCTGCAGCACGAAGACGGTCACTCGCTCCTGTGGGCGGCATCGGTGCCGAACTGCGTGAGCTACGACCCGACGTTCGGTTATGAACTCGCGGTGATCATCCAGGACGGTCTGCGCCGCATGGTGCAGGATCAGGAAGACGTGTACTACTACGTCACGGTGATGAACGAGAACTACGAGCACCCGGCGATTCCGCAGGGCGAGCACGTGGCGGCCGACATCATCAAGGGCATGTACGCGTTCAAGAAGGCTGACGCCGACAAGAAGGCGCCGCGCGTCCAGCTGCTCGGCGCGGGCACGATCTTCAACGAAGTGATCGCTGCCGCCGACCTGCTGAAGAACGACTGGGGCGTCGCCGCCGATCTGTGGAGCGTGCCGAGCTTCACCGAGCTCGCGCGCGAAGGCCATCAGGTCGAGCGCTGGAACCTGCTCCATCCGACCGAAGAGCGCCGCCTGTCGCACGTGCAGAAGTGCCTGAAGGACACGCAGGGCCCGGTCATCGCATCGACCGACTACGTCCGTGCGCTGGTCGACCAGATCCGCGGCCAGGTCGATCGCCGCTTCGTCGTGCTGGGCACCGACGGCTTCGGCCGCTCGGATACCCGCGAGAAGCTGCGTCACTTCTTCGAGGTCGACCGTCACTGGGTCACCGTCGCGGCGCTCAACGCGCTGGCCGACGAAGGCACGATCGAGCGCAAGGTGGTCGCGGAAGCGATTGCCAAGTACAACCTCGATCCGTCCAAGCCCAACCCGATGACCGTTTAACGCACACGCCGTGTGATGCCGCGCGCCGCTTCCGCGAGAAGCGCGCGCGGCCATGGAGACAGAAACAGATGAGTCAAGCGATCGAAGTGAAGGTGCCGGATATCGGCGATTACAAGGACGTGCCGGTGATCGAGATCGGCGTGAAGGTCGGCGACACGGTCGAGCCCGAGCAGTCGCTCGTCACGCTCGAGTCGGACAAGGCGACGATGGACGTGCCGAGCCCGGTAGCGGGCGTCGTGAAGGAAATCAAGGTCAAGGTGGGCGATTCCGTGTCGGAAGGCTCGCTGATCATCCTGCTCGAAGGCGGCGCCGCGGCGCAGGCCAATGGTGCGGCCGCGCCGGCCGCAGCGCCGGCACCGGCCGCAGCAGCACCGGCAGCCGCACCGGCAGCAGCCGGCGGCACGCTCGAAGTGAAGGTGCCCGACATCGGCGACTACAAGGACGTGCCGGTGATCGAGATCGGCGTGAAGGTCGGCGACACGGTCGAGAAGGAACAGTCGCTGGTCACGCTCGAGTCGGACAAGGCGACGATGGACGTGCCGAGCCCGGCCGCCGGCGTCGTGAAGGAAATCAAGGTGAAGGTGGGCGACTCGGTGTCCGAAGGCACGCTGATCGTGCTGCTCGACGCCGCAGGCGCACCGGCTGCCGCACCGCAGGCGAGCGCACCGGCTCCGGCCGCTGCCGCGCCGGCACCTGCCGCCGCACCCGCGCCGGCGGCATCTGCACCGGCGCCGGCTGCAGCCGCACCGGCTGCCGCGCCGTCGGGCGAATACCGCGCAAGCCACGCATCGCCGTCGGTGCGCAAGTTCGCGCGCGAACTCGGCGTCGAAGTCGCACGCGTGCAGGGTTCGGGTCCGAAGGGCCGCATCACGAAGGAAGACGTCACGGGCTTCGTGAAGGGCGTGATGACGGGCCAGCGCGCAGCGCCGGTCGCGGCAGCCGCGCCGGCAGGCGGCGGCGAGCTGAACCTGCTGCCGTGGCCGAAGGTCGATTTCTCGAAGTTCGGCCCGTTCGAGGCGAAGCCGCTGTCGCGCATCAAGAAGATCTCGGGCGCGAACCTGCATCGCAACTGGGTGATGATCCCGCACGTCACGAACAACGACGAAGCGGACATCACCGAGCTCGAGGCGCTGCGCGTCCAGCTGAACAAGGAGCACGAGAAGGCGGGCGTGAAGTTCACGATGCTCGCGTTTGTGATCAAGGCGGTCGTTGCCGCGCTGAAGAAATTCCCGACCTTCAACGCGAGCCTCGACGGCGACAACCTCGTGTTCAAGCAGTACTTCCACGTCGGTTTCGCCGCCGATACGCCGAACGGCCTCGTCGTGCCGGTGATCCGCGATGCGGACAAGAAGGGCCTCGTCGACATCGCGAAGGAAATGAGCGACCTGTCGAAGGCCGCGCGCGACGGCAAGCTGAAGCCGGACCAGATGCAGGGCGGCTGCTTCTCGATCTCGTCGCTCGGCGGGATCGGCGGGACGAACTTCACGCCGATCATCAACGCGCCGGAAGTGGCGATCCTCGGGTTGTCGCGCGGCCAGACGAAGCCGGTGTGGGACGGCAAGCAGTTCGTGCCGCGTCTCATGCTGCCGCTGTCGCTGTCGTATGACCATCGCGTGATCGATGGCGCGGAAGCCGCGCGGTTCAACGCGTATCTCGGCGCGTTGCTCGGCGATTTCCGTCGCATCATTCTTTGATGAGCGGGGAGTTGGCTCGCGGGGGCGTGGGTTTTTTATGTCGGTTATCCACGCTTCGTCGTTGAACCTGTATTGCTAACGGTCTGTCAGCGTCGCCCCTGCGCGGGGCGGCGGTCACTTTTCTTTGTCTTCCAAAGAAAAGTAACCAAAAGAAAGGCGCGTCCTTGGGCGGACGGCAAAGGTGGTTCTGCCCAGGTTCCTGTTCTTTTGTTCGGCCGTCTTCGGTTCATCGCGGGTTTCTCCCTCTCTGTCTGCAGCTAATCAAGAAGGGGACAGTAATGAGTCTCATCGAAGTCAAGGTTCCGGATATCGGCGATTTCAGCGGCGTCGATGTCATCGAAGTCAATGTGAAGCCGGGCGACGTGATCGAAAAAGAGCAGACGCTCATCACGCTCGAATCGGACAAAGCCTCCATGGAAGTGCCCAGCGACGTCGCCGGCACCGTCAAGGAAATCAAGGTCAAAGCCGGCGAGAAAGTCTCGCAAGGCACCGTCATCGCCATCGTCGAAGCCTCGGCAGGCGCGGCCGCACCCGCGAAAGCACCGGAACCGGCCAAGCCCGCAGCGGCTGCACCGGCACCGGCCGCAGCCGCTCCGGCACCCGCGCCGCAAGCCGGCAGCTACGCCGGCGCAGCCGACATCGAGTGCGACATGCTCGTGCTCGGCGCCGGCCCCGGCGGTTACTCGGCCGCGTTCCGCGCAGCCGATCTCGGCATGAAGACGGTGCTCGTCGAACGCTATTCGACACTCGGCGGCGTGTGCCTGAACGTGGGCTGCATCCCGTCGAAGGCGCTGCTGCACACGGCGCTCGTCATCGACGAAGCCGCGGCGCTCGCGTCGCACGGCATTTCGTTCGGCAAGCCGGAAGTCGATCTCGACAAGCTGCGCGACTTCAAGGGCGGCGTCGTCAAGAAGCTGACGACGGGCCTCGCCGGCATGGCGAAGGCACGCAAGGTCGAAGTGGTGACGGGCGTCGGCGCATTCGTCGATCCGTATCACATGGAAGTGCAGGGCGAAAACGGCAAGAAGGTCGTCAAGTTCAAGCAGGCGATCATCGCAGCAGGCTCGCAGGCCGTGAAGCTGCCGTTCATGCCGGAAGACCCGCGTGTCGTCGATTCGAC
Organism: Burkholderia cepacia; assembly: GCF_001039005.1. Classification (GTDB taxonomy): domain Bacteria; phylum Pseudomonadota; class Gammaproteobacteria; order Burkholderiales; family Burkholderiaceae; genus Burkholderia; species Burkholderia theae. The sequence continues at coordinate 300,958 of NZ_LDWR01000041.1, read as the reverse complement.
GGGCGCGCTCGAACTGCGCCAGCTGCCGAAGCGCATGCTCGTGATCGGCGGCGGCATCATCGGCCTCGAAATGGCGACGGTGTACGCGACGCTCGGCGCCGAAATCGACGTCGTCGAAATGATGGACGGGCTGATGATGGGCGCGGACCGCGACCTCGTGAAGGTCTGGGAAAAGTACAACGCGAAGCGCTTCGGCAACGTGATGCTGAAGACCAAGACGGTCGGCGCGGAAGCGAAGGAAGACGGCATCTACGTGAAGTTCGAGGGCGAAAAGGCGCCGGCGGAAGCGCAGCGCTACGACCTCGTGCTCGTCGCGGTGGGCCGCAGCCCGAACGGCAAGAAGATCGGCGCCGACAAGGCAGGCGTCGCCGTCACGGATCGCGGCTTCATCGACGTCGACAAGCAGATGCGCACGAACGTCCCGCACATCTTCGCGATCGGCGATGTCGTCGGTCAGCCGATGCTCGCGCACAAGGCCGTGCATGAAGGCCATGTCGCAGCGGAAGCCGCGCACGGCGAGAAGGCGTACTTCGACGCACTGCAGATCCCGTCGGTGGCGTACACCGATCCGGAAGTGGCGTGGGCGGGCAAGACGGAAGACCAGTGCAAGGCCGAAGGCATCAAGTACGGCAAGGCCGTGTTCCCGTGGGCCGCTTCGGGCCGCGCGATCGCGAACGGCCGCGACGAAGGCTTCACGAAGCTGATCTTCGACGAGGAAACCCATCGCGTGATCGGCGGTGCGATCGTCGGCCTGAACGCGGGCGACCTGATCAGCGAAGTGTGCCTCGCCGTCGAGATGGGCGCGGACGCGGAAGACATCGGCAAGACGATCCATCCGCACCCGACGCTCGGCGAATCGGTCGGCATGGCCGCCGAGCTGTACGAAGGCGTCTGTACGGACCTGCCGCCGCAGCGCAAGAAGTAACGCGACCTTCACGGCCGGCCATGCGCCGGCCACGAAAAAACGCCGCCGCCCGGGCAATCCGGGCGGCGGCGTTTTCTTTGGTCCGCGGCCGGCGTTCAAACGACCGTTCGAGCCCGGCAGTCGGCGGCCGGTTTGTGCGTGTTCCGGCGCCGGAAACGAAAAAGCCGCGCTGTGCGCGGCTCTTTCAGGAGCAGGGGACGCTTACGCGGCCGGCTTGCTCGTACGACGTGCAGCAGCGGCGGTAGCAGCCTTCGTTGCGACGGCAGCAGCGGCGTTGAAGTTCGTCTCGGCGATTTCGACGGCTTGCTTCGCAGCCTTCTGAACCGTTTCGTACGTGGTGTTCGCAGCGTTCAGTGCCGACTTCAGCGCGGCGACAGCCGTTTCCGAACCGGCCGGGGCGTTCTTCGCGACGTTGTCGACGAGTGCCTGGACCTTCTTGTTCTGCTCTTCGAATTGCGCTTCAGCAACCTTCGCGAATTCGGCTTGCGTCGACGACGCGATTTCGTACAGGTGACGGCCGTACGACAGCACCTTTTCCGCGACCGGCTGCGACAGGCTCGCTTGCAGCGCGATCAGTTCCTGCGCGTCCTTCACCGACAGCAGGCGCTGTGCGTTTTCCTGGCCTTCGGCCAGCGTCGACTTCACGACCTGCAGGTTGAGTTCGATCAGCTTTTCGACGCCTTCGAACGCCTTGGTCGTCAGACCGAACAGGCTTTCGAGGTTGGCTTTCTGTGCAGCGGCGATTTGCTCGGGGGTCAGCAAGGACATGTCCAGCTCCTGAAAAGCGATCGCGTCGATCGCTGGGTAAAGGGCACTACGACGGGGAACCTCGGATGCGCGTGCTTTGTGCAACGCAGCAATGAAGCGTATTTTAGGGCAGAGAAAACGGATGTCAAGTATTTTTTGTGCGTTGCACAATCGCGACAAATTATCGATAAAACAACGAGTTATCGTGGTCGTTCGGAATCGGTTTCACGCGCGATCCCACATGGTGCGCACGGCTGCGGGGCAAGCGCGGCGCACCATGAGCATGCACAGGTAAACCTGACAGGCCCATGGAACGTTATCCTTCTGTTCCTGTCGAAAAGCGCGCCGTTTCGATGTGCGTGCCGTGGCGACGTGCCGCCGCCACGGTCGAGACCGGCGCCCCTAGCACGCCGAGCGCCGGATACGTAGTTTCCCCGCTTTAAATCGCCTCCGAAGTGACGTTATCTCAATTAACCGGGTGGTAATCGGGAGACGGGTACTGTCGGGCAGCGCATCCCATGAATTTTTTCGATGGGAGCGGGAGGGTCGATTTGCCAGAGGTTGGCCGACCCTTATATTCCGGTTTAACGACGATCGGTAAGTGCCTAATATTGCTCTTTTTTTCAGCTTTAACTACACTTGCGGAAACCTCCCGCCCGCTTTGTCCAGACCCCAATGAAAGCCGAATCGTTTTCACCGCGCAGATTGTTGCAGAGCATGACGCTCGGCACGGCTGTGTCGGTCGCAGTCGCCTTGCTGGCGACCACCGCGTCCGTCGCGCCTGCTGACGCCTTTGCCGCCACTGCGAGTACCCAACAAGCCGCCAAGAAAAAGGCCGCCGCTCCTGCTTCGTCCGCGAAGAAGAAGTCGGCCAAGGCAAGCTCCGAGAAATCCGCCAAGGTCGCCGCGGCCGATGCGCCGCGCGCGAAGGCGTCGCGCAAGCGCGTGACGCTCGCGGCGAACGTGCACGGCGTCCACCGCGGCGCGGTCCGCAAGGTCGCGTTCCAGCCGCGTCGTCCGACCGTCGGCCAGGCGTTCGGCCTGCACGACACGCCGGACGCGCTCGCGCTGCGTTCGAGCGTCGCGTACGTCGTCGACCAGAATTCCGGCGAGCCGCTGTTCGACAAGAATTCGCACGCCGTCGTGCCGATCGCGTCGATCTCGAAGCTGATGACGGCGATGGTCGTGCTCGACTCGAAGTCGCCGATGACCGACCAGATCGAAGTCACGGACGAAGACCGCGACTATGAAAAGGGCACGGGCTCGCGCCTGTCGGTCGGTTCGGTGCTGTCGCGCGAAGACATGCTGCATATCGCGCTGATGGCGTCGGAAAACCGTGCGGCCGCCGCGTTGTCGCGTTACTACCCGGGCGGCCGTCCGGCGTTCATCGCGGCGATGAACGCGAAGGCGAAGTCGCTCGGCATGGCCGATACGCACTTCGAGAATTCGACCGGCCTGTCGAGCTCGAACGTTTCGAGCGCGCGCGATCTGGTGAAGATGGTCAATGCGGCGTACCAGTACCCGATGATCCGCCAGTTCTCGACCGATCGCAGCTACGAGGTGAACACGGGCAAACGCAATCTCGCGTACAACAGCACGAACGCGCTGATCCGCGGCAACGGCTCGTGGGACATCGGCCTGCAGAAGACGGGCTTCATCAACGAAGCAGGCGAATGCCTCGTGATGCAGGCGACGATCCACGGCCGGCCGATGGTGATGGTGCTGCTCGATTCGTTCGGCAAGTATTCGCGCTTCGCCGACGCGGCGCGCCTGCGCAACTGGCTCGATGCCGGCGGCGGCGAGCGCCTGACGGCTGCCAACACGCCGAACGGCGGAACCTGATCGTGCCGCGGCGGTTCGCCGCCGCGCCGACGGATGAAAAAAAGCCCCGCAATCGCGGGGCTTTTTCGTTCCGGAGTGCCGGGGCCGGTGGCGCGGCTTACGCCTGCCGCTGCAGTCCGTCCGTATCCTTCGTGGGTGCCGGCCGGTAACCGAGCGATTCCGAGATGGTGAGGGCCGTCCGGCTCAGCTGGCCGAGCCACGCGTCCTGCAGGCGATCGGCCGGTGCCGACAGTGACAGGCCCGCGACGAGCTTGCCCGAATCGTCGTAGATGCCGGCAGCGATACAGCGCACGCCGAGCTCCAGCTCCTCGTTGTCGCGTGCGCACGATTGCTGGCGGACGATCGTCAGCTCGCGCTCGAGCTTCGCGATGTCGGTGATGCTGTTCTGCGTATGGCCGGACAAGCCGGTGCGCGTTGCATAGGCGCGCACGCGCGACGTTTCGTCGGCCGCGAGGAACAGCTTGCCGACCGACGTGAGGTGCAGCGGCGCGCGGCCGCCGATCGCGCGGACGACCTGCATCCCCGAGCGCTCCGAATACGCACGCTCGATATAGACGATCTCGTCGCCCTGGCGCACCGACAGGTTCACGGTCTGCCCGGTGAGGCGGTGCAGCTCGCGCATCGGCGTCAGCGCCGCGTCGCGTACCGACAGGCGCGCCTTCACGAGGTTGCCGAGTTCGAGCAGCCGCATGCCCAGGCGGTACGTGCCGGGATCGGAGCGGTCGACGAGACGGCAGGTCACCATGTCGTTGAGGATGCGGTGCGCGGTCGACGGATGCAGCTCCGTGCGCTGCGCAAGCTCCTTCAGGCTGACGGGGTCGCTGTGCGCGGCGAGCGCGTCCAGCAACCGCATCATGCGTTCGATCACCTGGATCGACGTTTTTGAATCCGGGGTGGATTGGCTCATGTCGGGGGAGAAATCGGTTGACGCGGCAAGCGGTGTTGCAACGATTGTATCTCGTATTGTGAAAAAAGCGAACGCCGTTCGAGGAAGTCCTCGTTTCGCGCACAGCGGGCTTGCGCACGAACCGGCGTTGGTCTTGCTGGCCAAACGGCGGATAATGAGAGCCGTTTTCTCGAAGGAGCACGTATGCGAGTCGGTTTGTTCGTGACCTGCCTGGTCGATCTGATGCGCCCCGAAATCGGTTTCTCGGCGCTCAAGCTGATTCGCGACGCCGGCTACGAGGTGATCGTGCCGCCCGCGCAGACCTGCTGCGGCCAGCCGGCGTACAACTCGGGCGACCGCGCGCTCGCGCGCGATCTCGCGGAGAAGACGCTGCGCGAGTTCGAGCAGTTCGATTACGTCGTCGCGCCGTCCGGTTCGTGCGGCGGGATGATTCGCGCGCACTATGGCGACCTGTTCCGCGACGACCCCGAACTGATGGGGCGCTATGGGCGGTTCCAGCAGAAAGTCTACGAACTGACCGATTTCCTCGCGAACGTCGCCAGGGTTTCGCTCGAGCCGGGCGAGTTCACCGGGCCCGTCACCTATCACGACTCGTGCTCGGGCCTGCGCGAGCTCGGCGTGAAGGCGCAGCCGCGCGCGCTGCTCGCGCAGCGCGGCGTCGCGCTCACCGAGATGAAGGACTGCGAGCACTGTTGCGGCTTCGGCGGCACGTTCGCGGTCAAGTACGGCGACATTTCGGCGGCCATCGCGGACCAGAAATGCGCGAATGTGCGAGCGTCGGGCGCGGGCACCGTCGTGCTCGGCGATCTCGGCTGCATGCTGAACATCGAAGGGCGGTTGCGCCGCACCGGCGACCGCGACACGCGCGTGCTGCACGTCGCGCAGGTGCTGGCGGGCGACGTCTGACGCCCGGTTCCGCTCACTTTCCTCCCCCGATACCGCGATGCAAGTCCAATCGATGCATTTCAAGGCGCGCGCCGGCCAAAAGCTGGCCGACCAGCGCCTGCAGCAGAACCTGAAGAAGCTGTCGACGAAGTTCGTGTCCGCGCGCGCCGACGCGATGACCGCGATCGACTTCCCGGCCACGCGCGCCGCGCTCAAGGCGCGCCGCAACCGCGCGCTGGAGAATCTCGACGTGTGGCTCGAGGCATTCGAGCGCGAGGCGACGCGACGCGGCACGACGGTACTGTTCGCCGAAACGACCGCGGATGCCGCGCGGCTCGTGGCCGACATCGCGCGCCGTCACGACGTGAAGAAGGTCATCAAGACCAAGTCGATGGTGTCGGAGGAAATGCGCCTGAACGCGGTGCTCGCGGAGATGGGTGTGCAGTCGATCGAGACGGACCTCGGCGAATACATCCTGCAGATCAACGACAACGAGCCGCCGAGCCACATCATTGCGCCCGTCGTGCACAAGGACAAGGACGAGATCGCCGACCTGTTCGCGCGTACGCACCATCGCGAGCGGCTCACCGAGATTCCGGACATGACGCGCGAGGCGCGCGAAGTGTTGCGCCCGCATTTCATGTCGGCCGACATGGGCGTGACGGGCGGCAACTTCGTGATCGCCGAGACGGGTTCGGTCGCAATCGTGACGAACGAAGGGAACGAGGGGATGTGCACGGTGATGCCGCGCGTGCATGTCGCGGTGACGGGCATCGAGAAGGTGTTGCCGACGCTCGAGGATCTCGCGACCGCGATGCGCCTGTTGCCGCGCTCCGCGACGGGGCAGAAGACGTCGAACTATTTCTCGCTGCTGACCGGGCCGCGCGGCCCGGGCGACGAGGATGGCCCCGAACACAATTATGTGGTGCTCGTCGACGGCGGCCGCACGGGGCTGATCGGCGGCGAGTTCCAGGAGATGCTGCGCTGCATCCGCTGCGGCGCGTGCATGAACCATTGCCCGGTTTACCAGAAGGTCGGCGGCCATGCGTACGGCTGGGTCTATCCGGGCCCGATGGGGTCGGTGCTGACACCGAGCTACGTCGGCCTCGACCGCGCGCTCGACCTGCCGCAGGCCGCCACGCTATGCGGCGAATGCGACAGCGTGTGCCCGGTCGGGATTCCGTTGTCCGGCCTGCTGCGCACGCTGCGCGAAAAGCAGGTCGAACGACACCTGCGGCCGTGGCGCGAGCGAGCGGCGCTCGCCGCATGGGGCTTCTTCGCGCGGCGGCCGATGCTGTATGCGCTGACGACCAAGCTCGCGGTGCGCGTCCTCGAACGGCTGGGCGGCAACGGCGGCACGCTGCGGCGCCTGCCGATGATGGGCGGCTGGATGAACACGCGCGACATGCCGACACCGACAGGGCGCACGTTCCGCGAACTCTACGCGGCGTCGCAAAGCCACCTCGGCTGATGACTGTTCATCGGGCGGCAACAGTGCGTTCGCTATTTGCATATTTATCTCGATAGATGCGGTCTATAGAATCCTGTCTGTAGTCCCCGGAATTGGGTTTCGGGGAACGAGGTCAAGGAGGTCCGCATCATGAGAAAGACAATATCGATGTACTGGCCGCTGGTTATCGTGGTTCCGCTGGCTGCGGCTGCCTATCTGCACGCAATGGCCGATGCGCCGTCGCGCGGCCCGCTCGCGGTTCACCAAGCGTCCGCCGAGCTGGCGCGCGCGGTGTCGTTCGGGCTGGTCGACGACGCGGCGAAGCCGCTGCCGGCCGCATCCGGCGACGTCGCGCTCGCGGCGCCGAAGGCGCTGTAATGCACGGCGCCGTCGCTTGGCGCGGCGGCGCGATTTCGGGCGCCTTTGTATAATGGCGTGTTCTTCTTCCACGCGGTCCGCCGCGGCTTTTCGATAGTGCGATGACCCGCGTTGCGATCTGTTTCGTCTGTCTCGGCAACATCTGCCGTTCGCCCACCGCGGAAGGCGTGATGCGCCATCAGGTCGACGCGGCCGCGCTGGCCGACCGGATCGCGATCGATTCGGCCGGCACCGGCGACTGGCACGTGGGCGAGCCGCCCGACACGCGTGCGCAGGCCGCCGCGCACAGCCGTGGCTACGATCTGTCGGCGCTGCGTGCGCGGCAGGTGGGCGCGGCCGATTTCGAGCGTTTCGACCTGTTGCTCGCGATGGACGAAGCCAATCTCGCGGAATTGCGCCGGCGCTGCCCGCCGCGGCATCGCGACAAGGTGCGCCTGCTGATGGAATTCGCGCCGGACACGACCGAAACCGAAGTGGCCGATCCGTATTTCGGCGGCGCGCAGGGCTTCGAACAGGTGCTCGATCAGGTCGAACGCGCGTGCGCGGGCCTGCTGGAGACGCTTCGGGCCCGCACGGAGCGTTGATCGCGCGGTATTCAGCGATCTGCGAATACCCTATCAAAGGCATGGATACTTGACTAAATCTGTCAAATATTTATACTTGACCAAAATCGTCAAGATTGCAGTCCCCTAGACACCATGAGACTCACCACCAAAGGCCGTTTCGCCGTCACGGCGATGATTGACTTGGCACTGCGCCAGGAGCAGGGCCCGGTGACGCTTGCAGGCATCAGCCAGCGCCAGCGGATTTCGCTCTCGTATCTCGAACAGCTGTTCGGGAAGCTGCGCAGGCATGAAATCGTTGAATCCGTGCGCGGCCCGGGCGGCGGCTACAACCTCGCGCGTCGCGCGCAGGACGTCACCGTTGCCGACATCATCATTGCGGTCGATGAGCCGCTCGACGCCACGCAGTGCGGCGGCAAAGGCACGTGCGACGGCTCGAAGCAGCCCGACGGCCATTGCATGACGCACGAGCTGTGGTCGACGCTCAACCAGAAGATGGTCGAATACCTCGATTCGGTGTCGCTGCAGGATCTCGTCGATCAGCAGCGCGCACGCGAGGGTGCCCCCGCGGTGCTGCGCGATCGGCGCACGGCGGAGCCCGTCGCCGCGCCGGCCGAGCCGGTGCGCACGATGCCGCTCGGCCCCAATTCGGTGTTCAACATCGCGAGTTCGTGAGCGCCAACGCGCCCGCCATACCCCATAACGCACATAGTCCCTGCACAGAATACCCGGAGCGACAGATGACCCAAGAGACTCTCCACCTGCCCATCTATATGGATTACAGCGCGACGACGCCCGTCGATCCGCGCGTGGTCGACAAGATGGTGCCGTATCTGCGCGAGCAGTTCGGCAACCCGGCGTCGCGCAGCCACGCATACGGCTGGGACGCGGAGCGCGCGGTCGAGGAAGCGCGCGAGCAGGTGGCCGCGCTCGTGAACGCGGATCCGCGCGAGATCATCTGGACGTCCGGCGCAACGGAGTCGGACAACCTCGCCATCAAGGGTGCCGCGAACTTCTACAAGGGCAAGGGCAAGCACATCATCACGGTGAAGACCGAGCACAAGGCCGTGCTCGACACGTGCCGCGAGCTCGAGCGCGACGGTTTCGAAGTCACCTACCTCGACGTGAAGGATGACGGCCTGATCGACCTCGACGTGCTCAAGGCAGCGCTGCGCCCCGACACGATTCTCGTGTCCGTGATGCACGTGAACAACGAGATCGGCGTGATCCAGGACATCGAGACGATCGGTGAGATCTGCCGCGAGAAGGGCATCATTTTCCACGTCGACGCCGCGCAATCGACCGGCAAGGTCACGATCGACCTCGCGAAGCTGAAGGTCGACCTGATGTCGTTCTCGGCACACAAGACCTACGGCCCGAAGGGCATCGGTGCGCTGTATGTGCGCCGCAAGCCGCGTGTGCGCATCGAGGCGCAGATGCACGGTGGCGGCCACGAGCGCGGCATGCGTTCGGGCACGCTGGCGACGCACCAGATCGTCGGCATGGGCGAAGCGTTCCGTATCGCGCGCGAGGAAATGGCGACCGAGAACGAGCGCATCCGCATGCTGCGCGACAAGCTGCTGCGCGGCCTGTCGCAGATCGAGGAAACGTACGTGAACGGCGACATGGAACACCGTGTCCCGCATAACCTCAACATCAGTTTCAACTTCGTCGAAGGCGAGTCGCTGATCATGGCGATCAAGGACGTCGCGGTGTCGTCGGGCTCCGCGTGCACGTCGGCGTCGCTGGAGCCGTCGTACGTGCTGCGTGCGCTCGGCCGCAACGACGAGCTCGCACACAGCTCGATCCGCTTCACGGTCGGCCGCTTCACGACGGAGCAGGATGTCGACTTCGTGATCAATTTGCTGAATGGCAAGATCGCGAAGCTGCGTGAACTGTCGCCGCTCTGGGAAATGCACCAGGAAGGCATCGATCTGTCGACGATCGAATGGGCCGCACACTAATACCGCATTGAATGCACCCGCGGGCGGATTGGCGCACGCAGCGTAACGAGTCAAGGAGTCTGAGTCATGTCTTACAGCAACAAGGTTCTGGATCACTACGAAAACCCGCGCAACGTCGGTTCGTTCGCGAAGGACGACGACACGGTCGGCACGGGCATGGTCGGCGCGCCGGCTTGCGGCGACGTGATGAAGCTGCAAATCCGCGTCGGCGCGGACGGTGTGATCGAAGACGCGAAGTTCAAGACCTACGGTTGCGGTTCGGCGATCGCGTCGAGCTCGCTCGTGACCGAATGGGTGAAGGGCAAGACGCTCGACGAGGCGCTCTCGATCAAGAACACGCAGATCGCCGAAGAGCTCGCACTGCCGCCGGTGAAGATTCACTGCTCGATCCTCGCGGAAGACGCGATCAAGGCAGCCGTGGCCGACTACAAGAAGCGCCACGACACGAAGGAAGGCGATCAGGCAGCGGCCTGAGCGGCATCGAGCGGCTTCAGAAGGAAACGCGGCGAACCCCGGTGGCGCGCCGCGGCAAGGACATCATGGCAATTACACTGACCGAAAAAGCAGCACAGCACGTCCAGAAATACCTCGTCCGTCGCGGCAAGGGTGTGGGCCTGCGGCTTGGCGTTCGCACGACCGGGTGCTCGGGGCTCGCGTACAAGCTCGAGTATGTCGACGAGCTGGCTCCCGAGGATCAGGTGTTCGAGAGCCATGGCGTGAAAGTCATCGTCGATCCGAAGAGCCTCGCGTACATCGACGGCACCGAGCTCGACTTCGCCCGCGAAGGCCTGAACGAAGGGTTCAAGTTCAACAACCCGAACGTGAAGGACGAGTGCGGCTGCGGCGAATCGTTCCGCGTGTGACGCGGATCTCCGCGCGATGCGGGCAAGAGGCGGCACGGGCCGCCTTTTTAATGTGCGGCGTTTGCCGCGCGACGAACCGGAATTGAACGCGACGATGGTCTCGCTGAAAGACAGCCACTTCGACCTGTTTCACCTGCCGGCGCAATTCGCGCTCGACGAAGCGGTGCTCGACGCCGCCTATCGGACGGTGCAGACGCAGGTGCATCCCGACCGCTTCGCGGCGGCCGGCGACGCGCAGAAGCGCATCGCGATGCAATGGGCCACCCGCGCGAACGAGGGCTATCGCACGTTGCGCGATCCCTTGAAGCGCGCGTCCTATCTGCTGTCGCTGCGCGGCGTCGACATCGGCGCGGAAAACAACACCGCGATGGAGCCCGCGTTCCTGATGCAGCAGATGGAGTGGCGCGAAAGCATCGAGGATGCCGCGGCCGCCCGTAATGTCGACGCGCTCGATGCGCTGCTCGCCGAGCTGCGCGACGAGAAGCGCGTGCGCGTCGAACGCCTCGGCACGCTGCTCGACAGCGGCGCCGATCAGGCGGCTGCAGAGGCCGTGCGCCAGCTGATGTTCATCGAACGGGTCGCGTCGGAAGTGGGCGCGCAGATCGAGCGCCTCGAAACTTAACCGCGTGCCTTGCGGCACGCGCAGCAAACGGGCCGAGCGCCCGAACGAACCAAGATGGCTTTACTGCAAATTTCCGAACCGGGCATGGCGCCGGCACCGCATCAGCGGCGACTCGCCGTCGGGATCGATCTCGGCACGACCAACTCGCTCGTCGCGGCCGTGCGCAACAGCGTGGCCGAAGTTCTGCCGGACGAAGCGGGCCGTGTGCTGCTGCCGTCGGTGGTCCGTTATCTCGAGAAGGGCGGCCGCCGCATCGGCCACGAAGCGAAAGAGCAGGCCGCGACCGATCCGCGCAACACGATCGTGTCGGTCAAGCGCTTCATGGGCCGCGGCAAGGCCGAGGTAGAGGGCGCGGCGAACGCGCCGTACGAATTCGTCGATGCGCCGGGCATGGTGCAGATCCGCACCATCGACGGCGTGAAGAGCCCGGTCGAAGTGTCGGCCGAGATTCTCGCGACGCTGCGCTATCGCGCCGAGGATTCGCTCGGCGACGATCTGGTCGGCGCGGTGATCACGGTGCCCGCGTATTTCGACGAAGCGCAGCGCCAGGCGACCAAGGATGCCGCGCGCCTCGCGGGCCTCAACGTGCTGCGCCTGCTGAACGAACCGACCGCCGCGGCGATTGCCTACGGCCTCGACAACGCGGCCGAAGGCCTCTACGCGGTGTACGACCTCGGCGGCGGCACGTTCGACCTGTCGATCCTGAAGCTGACGAAGGGCGTGTTCGAAGTGCTGGCTGCAGGCGGCGATTCCGCGCTCGGCGGCGACGACTTCGATCACGCGCTGTTCGGTCAGGTGCTTGCGCAGGCCGGCATCGATGCGAAGACGCTGGCGCCCGAGGACGTGCGTCTGCTGCTCGATCGCGTGCGCGTGCTGAAGGAAGCGCTGTCGTCCGCGCCGCAGGCATCGCTCGACGTGACGCTGTCGAGTGGCGCGCACCTCGTGCAGACGATCTCGCACGACACGTTCGCATCGCTCGTCGAGCCGCTCGTGCAACGCACGCTCACGCCGACCCGCAAGGCGCTGCGCGACGCGCAGGTGACGCCGGCCGACATCAAGGGTGTCGTGCTCGTCGGCGGCGCGACGCGCATGCCGGTGATCCGCGACGCGGTCGCGAAATACTTCGGCCAGCCGCCGCTCGTGAACCTCGATCCGGACCAGGTCGTCGCGCTCGGCGCGGCGATCCAAGCCGACCTGCTCGCGGGCAACCGCGGCACCGGCGACGACTGGCTGCTGCTCGACGTGATTCCGCTGTCGCTCGGTGTCGAGACGATGGGCGGCCTCGTCGAGAAGATCATTCCGCGCAACTCGACGATTCCGGTCGCGCGCGCGCAGGAATTCACGACCTTCAAGGACGGCCAGACCGCGATGGCGATCCACGTCGTGCAGGGCGAGCGCGAGCTCGTCGCCGACTGCCGGTCGCTCGCGCGCTTCGAGCTGCGCGGCATTCCGCCGATGACGGCCGGCGCCGCGCGGATTCGCGTGACCTATCAGGTCGACGCCGACGGCCTGCTGTCGGTGTTCGCACGCGAACAACTGTCGGGCGTCGAGGCGTCGGTCGTCGTGAAGCCGTCGTACGGCCTCGCCGATGACGACATCGCGAAGATGCTCGAGGACAGCTTCAAGACCGCCGAAATCGACATGCGCGCGCGCGCGCTGCGCGAAGCGCAGGTCGAGGCCCAGCGGATGCTCGAGGCGACGCAGGCCGCGCTGGCGGCCGACGGCGAATTGCTCGATGCGGACGAGCGCACGCAGGTCGACGCGCTCGCCGCGGCGCTGCGCGCGGTCGCGCAAGGCGACGATACGAATGCGATCGAAGCCGCGACCAAGACGCTCGCCGACGGCACCGACGAATTCGCGGCGCGCCGGATGGACAAGAGCATCAAGCGCGCGCTGTCGGGTCGCCGTCTCGACGAAATCTGAACCCACTCACTGCGCATCGGCCGGCGACGGCCCGCGCGATAATGAACCGTGCGGCGCCCGCCGCCGCACCTTGACTGACGGAACGGACATGCCTCAACTGGTGGTGCTGCCTCACGTCGAACTGTGCCCGGACGGCGCAGTGATCGACGCGACGCCCGGCAAGAGTATCTGCGACAACCTGCTCGACCATGGGATCGAGATCGAGCATGCATGCGAGAAGTCGTGCGCGTGCACGACGTGCCACGTGGTGATCCGCGAAGGCTTCAACGATCTGACGCCGTCCGAGGAGGACGAGGACGATCTGCTGGACAAGGCGTGGGGCCTCGAGCCGACGTCGCGCCTGTCGTGCCAGGCGATCGTGAAGGAAGATTCGGACCTGGTGGTCGAGATTCCGAAGTACTCGATCAACCACGCGAAGGAAAACCACTGACAGGAACCGGAGGCAGGCGATGAAATGGACCGATTCGCGTGAAATAGCGATTGCGCTGGCGGACAAGCACCCGGACATCGACCCGCAGCGGATCAACTTCGTCGACCTGCGCCAATGGGTGCTCGAACTCGACGGCTTCGACGACGATCCGAAGCACTCCGGCGAGAAGATCCTCGAAGCGATCCAGGCGCACTGGATCGACGAATCGGACTTCGACGACGAAGACTGAGTACGGCGTGCGCCGCAATGGCGCACCTGGCCTGCGATAAAAAAACGGCTCGTGATTGCTCACGAGCCGTTTTTGTTTTCAGGTCGCGCCGCCCGCGCACGACGCGCGGGCAGGGGACGCTTACGCGCCGACCAGCGTGCCGTTCTCGACCCGCACGCGCTGGCCCTGGCCGAACGGCGGTGCGTCGTGGTACGTGAACGTGCGCGTCGCGCCGCTTTCCATCTGCACTTGCACCTGATAGTCGGTTTCCGCGCGCACCTGCTTCTCGACCTGGTTGCCGGCGAGACCGCCGCCCAGCGCGCCGATGATCGTCATCGCGGTGCGGCCGTTACCGTGGCCGAACTGGTTGCCGAGCAGGCCGCCGGCCGCTGCGCCGCCCACGGCGCCGATCCCCGAGCCCTGGCCCGGCGTGCGCGTCTGCGTGATCGCGACGACCGTGCCGCAGCTCTGGCAGTAGGTCTGGGCAGGCGCCGACGGTTGCTGCGCGTATTGCGGCGGCTGCGGTGCCGTCGTGTGACGGCGGTGCGTCGCCGCCGGACGCGGCGCGGGCTTCGGTTCGGCCTGCGCGATCGCCTTCTGCTGCGCGGCGGCCTGTTCGGCTGCCTGCTGCTGGGCTTGTGCGGCCAGCGCGGCGCTTGCCGCTGCGGCCGTATCGACGGCCGGCTGCGACGCGATCAGCGCAGCCTGGGTCTGGCCGTTCTGTTCGTTGCTGCTGCTGGCCTTCGGGAAGACGCCCGTGATTGCTGCCGTCGCCGCGAGGCTGGCGACGATGACGGCACCGGCGGCGGTGGCGATGAGCGGGTGGAGGCGTTGCTTTTGCGGCGTGGTCTGATTCTGGTTGTCCATTTTTTTCTCCGATGTCGATCCGGATCGGCACGTCGGCGCCGGGCCGGATCCCACGCTTCGGGAGCGAGCAGACTCGGCGTTCCTGCGCCTGGTTCTGGTCCCGTGGTCATGCGTGGTGACGCAAACGGAGTGTCGTATACCGGCGCGGGGCGCACCGTATCAAGGTGTAACGAATTGCAGCGGGGCGCCGGCGGTCGTGACCGGGAAAACCCGGGGCAGGCCGTCGCGACAAGGGAATAAAACGGGGGAAGATCGAAAGCCGGTGGACGCCGGCTGGCGGGATTTACGCGTCGTTACAAAGCTGATGCGTGCGCGCCGCGGGGCGCGGCGCACACGCGGGCGCGGCGATCAGTCTTCGCGGCGCAGATGGGGGAACAGCAGCACGTCGCGGATCGTCGGGCTGTCGGTCAGCAGCATCACGAGACGGTCGATGCCGATCCCGCAGCCGCCGGTCGGAGGCATCCCGTATTCGAGCGCGCGGATGTAGTCGGCGTCGAAGAACATCGCTTCCTCGTCGCCCGCATCCTTCTGCTCGACCTGCTTCTTGAAGCGCGCGGCCTGGTCTTCCGGGTCGTTCAGCTCGGAGAAGCCGTTCGCGATCTCGCGGCCGGTCATGAACAGTTCGAAACGCTCGGTGATGCCCGGCACCGTATCCGATGCGCGTGCGAGCGGCGACACCTCGACCGGATAGTCGATGATGAACGTCGGCTCCCAGAGTTGCGCTTCGGCCGTTTCCTCGAACAGCGCGAGCTGCAGCGCGCCGATGCCTGCGTTCAGGAACGCCGGCTGCGACACGTCGACGCCAAAGCGCTTCAGTTCGGTGCGCACGAACGCGTCGTCCGACAGCTGGCCGTCGGTGTACTGCGGCGCGTACTTCTGGATCGCCTGCGTGATCGTCAGCCGGTGGAATGGCCTCGCGAGGTCGAGCTCGCGGCCCTGGTACTGGATCGTCGCGGTGCCGAGCGCATCGATCGCCGCCTGGCGGATCAGCTGCTCGGTGAAGTCCATCAGCCAGCGATAGTCGGTGTACGCGGCGTAGAACTCCATCATCGTGAATTCCGGGTTGTGACGCGGCGACACGCCTTCGTTCCGGAAGTTACGGTTGATCTCGAACACGCGCTCGAAGCCGCCGACGATCAGGCGCTTCAGGTACAGCTCCGGCGCGATGCGCAGGAACATCTGCATGTCGAGCGCGTTGTGATGCGTGACGAACGGCTTTGCCGTCGCGCCGCCCGGGATCGGGTGCAGCATCGGCGTCTCGACTTCCATGAAGTCGGCCGAATCCATGAACTTGCGGATCGACGCGATCGTCTTGGTGCGTGCACGGAACGTGTCGCGCGTTTCCGGCGTGACGATCAGGTCGACGTAGCGCTGGCGGTAGCGCATTTCCTGGTCGGAGAGGCCGTGGAACTTGTCCGGCAGCGGACGCAGCGCCTTCGACAGCAGGCGCAGCTCCTTGCACTGGACCGACAGCTCGCCCTTGTTGGTGCGGAACAGCACGCCGCGCGCGGCGACGATGTCGCCGAGGTCCCACTTCTTGAATGCGTCGTAGGTCTCCGCGCCGACGTCGTTCGGCGTCACGAAGAACTGGATCTGGCCCGAACCGTCCTGCACCGTCGCGAAGCTCGCCTTGCCCATCACGCGCTTGAGCATCATGCGGCCGGCGACCGACACCTCGACCGGGTTCGCTTCGAGCGCGGCCTTGTCCGAGTCGGCGAATTTCACCTGGAGATCGGCCGCGTGATGCGTCGGCCGGAAATCGTTCGGGTAGGCGACGCCTTGCTCGCGCAAGGCGCGCAGCTTCTCGCGGCGCTCGGCGATGATCTGGTTTTCGTCCGCTGCGACGGCGGGCTGCGTTTGGGTCGGTTCGGTCATGATGGTCGGAATTCGGATTGGGTGCGGCAACGCAAACGGGAAGGGCGGCGCGGTCAGGCCGCGCCGCGGCGCTTACACGCCCTGTTTGAGGCTCGCGCTGATGAAGTCGTCGAGATCGCCGTCGAGCACCGCACGCGTGTTGCTCATTTCGACGTTCGTGCGCAGGTCCTTCACGCGGCTCTGGTCGAGCACGTACGAGCGGATCTGGTGGCCCCAGCCCACGTCGGTCTTGCTCGACTCGAGCTTGTCCTGCTCGGCCTGGCGCTTGCGCATTTCGGCTTCGTACAGGCGCGACTTCAGCATCGCCATCGCTTCGGCGCGGTTGCGGTGCTGCGAGCGGTCGTTCTGGCACTGCACGACGATGCCGGTCGGCATGTGCGTGATCCGCACGGCCGAGTCGGTCTTGTTGATGTGCTGGCCGCCCGCGCCCGACGCACGGTAGGTATCGATACGCAGGTCGGCCGGGTTCACCTCGACTTCGATCGAGTCGTCGATTTCCGGATACACGAACACCGACGAGAACGACGTGTGGCGGCCGCCCGACGAATCGAACGGCGACTTGCGCACGAGGCGGTGAATGCCCGTTTCGGTGCGCAGGAAGCCGTACGCGTATTCGCCCGAGACCTTGACCGTCGCGTTCTTGATGCCGGCGACGTCGCCGTCGGACTCTTCGAGCACCTCGGCCTTGAAGCCCTTGCGTTCGCAGTAGCGCAGGTACTGGCGCAGCAGCATCGACGCCCAGTCGCACGCCTCGGTGCCGCCGGCGCCGGCCTGAATGTCGATGAAGCAGTTGTTCGGGTCGGCCGGGTTCGAGAACATCCGGCGGAACTCGATGTCGCCGACGCGCGCTTCGAGCTTCGCGGCATCGTCTTCCGACGCGACGAGGGTATCTTCGTCGCCTTCCTCGCGAGCCATCTCGAACAGGTCGAGCGCGTCGCGCAGGTCGCTATCGAGCACCGTCAGCGTCGAGACGACGCCATCGAGCAGCTTCTTCTCGCGACCGAGTGCCTGGGCGTTCTTCGAATCGTTCCAGACATTCGGGTCTTCGAGTTCCTTGTTGACTTCGATCAGACGCGCTGCTTTGGCGTCGTAGTCAAAGATACCCCCGGAGCTCGCCTGCGCGGTTGCGCAGGTCGAGCAGGGAGCTTTCGATCGCGTTGAGACGTTCCGCTTCCATGATCGCTCGCTATTCTTGCTTCGTAAAAAAGCGGAATTATAGCCGATCGGCAGGGTTGCCCGGTGACGCGAACGGTGCGCGCATGCGCGCCGCGGCCCCGTCCGGCGCGGCAGGCATGCGCTCGCGGGCACTGCGGGCCGGGCGGCCCGTGCTCAGCCGGCCGCGTGCTCGACGATCAGCTGGACGCGCGTGACGCCATTCCACGTGTCGGCGACGAGGCGGTATGCGATCAGCGCGCTCGCCGGCAGCGGCTCGGTGTGGTTGAACCAGATCGCGTTGAAGCGCTGGCGGCCGCGCGCAAGCTGCAGCTTCAGGTGCTTGTCCTTCACGAGCGACTGCGACACGACGTCGAATTCGCCCGAGAAAAGCGGGGCCGGAAAACCTTGCCCCCAGACGGCCTCGTCGAGCAGCCCGACGAACTGCGGCGTGAAATACGCGTCCTCGAGTTCGCCGTCGGTTTCGATCACGCGGGCGAGCGCGTCGTCGGACAGCCATTCGCGCGCGACGGCTTCGAACGCGGCCGCGAAGCGCGGCACGTTCTCGGTGTCGAGCGTGAGGCCGGCCGCCATCGCATGGCCGCCGAACGCGACGATCAGGTCCGGTTCGCGTTTCGACACGAGGTCGAGCGCGTCGCGCAGGTGAAAGCCGGCGATCGACCGGCCCGATCCCTTGACGCGCTTGCCTTCCTCGTCGGCGTGCGCGAACGTGAACGACGGGCGGTGGAATTTTTCCTTGAGCCGGCCGGCGACGATGCCGATCACCCCCTGGTGCCACTCAGGGTTGAACAACGTGATCGTGCACGCGTCGGCCGGGTCGACGTCGGCGAGATCGGCGAGCGCCTGCTGCTGCATGCCGGCCTCGATCTCGCGGCGCTCGCGGTTCATCACGTCGAGCTGCTGCGCGAGATCCCACGCGCGGCCGATGTCGTCGGTGATCAGGCACTCGATGCCGAGCGACATGTCGGAAAGCCGCCCGGCGGCGTTGAGCCGCGGGCCGAGGCCGAAGCCGAGGTCGAAGCCCGACGCGGTGCGCGCTTCGCGCGCGGCGGCGCGGAACAGCGCGGCGATGCCCGGCTGCATGCGGCCGTTGCGGATGCGCTGCAGCCCCTGCGCGACGAGCACGCGATTGTTGCCGTCGAGCCGTACGACGTCGGCGACGGTGCCGAGCGCGACGAGGTCGAGCAGGCCGTCGAGGCGCGGCTCGGCTTCCTTGCTCGCGAATGCGCCGCGGCGGCGCAGCTCGGCACGCAGCGCGAGCAGCACATAGAACATCACGCCGACGCCGGCGATGTGCTTGCTCGGGAACGCGCAGCCGGGCTGGTTCGGGTTGACGATCGCACGGGCGGCGGGCAGCGCGTCGCCGGGCAGGTGGTGGTCGGTCACGAGCACGTCGATGCCGCGCGCGTTCGCGGCTTCGACGCCCGCGACGCTCGCGATCCCGTTGTCGACGGTGATCAGCAGATCGGGCTTGCGCGCGGCCGCGAGCTCGACGATCTCGGGCGTGAGGCCGTAGCCGTATTCGAAGCGGTTCGGCACCAGGTAGTCGATTTGCGCGCCGAACATGCGCAGGCCGCGCACCGCGACCGCGCATGCGGTCGCGCCGTCGCAGTCGTAGTCGGCGACGACCAGCAGGCGTCGCTGGTCGGCGATCGCGTCGGCGAGCAGCGACGCCGCGTCGGCGCAGCCTTTCAGCTCGGTGGGCGGAACGAGGCGCGCGAGCGCGGTCTCGATGTCGGTCGGGGACTGCACGCCGCGCGACGCGTAAAGGCGCGCGAGCACGGGATGCAGGCCGTGACGCGCGAGCACTTCTGCGTCGGCGGGCGCGACGGGGCGGGTAACGATCCGGGTCATTCGGGCTCTGCTTGTTATTCGAACAGGGAGGCGAGCGCGCGGCGGCGCCAGAACTTGCGCAGGTCGCCGCGCGTCGCGTGCAGCGTCACGGAACTCGTGTCGCCGCACAGCGTGAAATCGACGCTTGCCAGCGCGCCGTTCTGCAGCGCGGCGAGGGCCGGCGCGAACCAGTCGCGCTCGAGCGCGGCGAGCCCGTCGTGCCAGCGTGCCCAGTCCTGCTCGATGAACGGGGTGGTGAGCGCCGGCAGTTCGACGAGCGTCGCGCCCGCGGCGGCGGGCAGCGCGCCGAACGCGGTCGGGGCAGGGCCGGCTTCGGCTTGCGCGGCGCGCGCGAGGCCGAGTGCCGCGGGCGATTCGGACAGCACGCGCGCGAACGGCTTGCCGACCGGCTTCAGCGTGCCCTGTGCATGGAACCAGATCGAATTGACGGCCGGCAGGCCGCGCGCCTCGCGGGCTTCGTTGACCGGGTGCAGGAACCACGCCATCTGCACTTCGTTCTGCAGTTTCATCCACATCCGCGAGCGCTCGCCCGTGTGGGCCTCGTGCGGCAGCCAGATCTCGATGTTGCGGCCGCTCGCGCGCAGCGGCGCGGCGCCGGCGAGCCGGGCGAGCTGTTCGCTCGACAGGTACCAGCGCGCCGGATTCGGCGCTTCGAGCCGCACGCCGAGCTCCTCGATCAGCGGCCGCGCGACCGCGAGCAGTGCGGCGGCGTCGCCGTCGTCGAGCGCGAGGGCGGCCGGATCGACGAGCACGAGGTGATCGTGCGCGATTTCGACGTGCACGGGCTCGACGCACGCCCATGCTTGCGTGCCGGGGGCGCCGCCGTCGGCCAGCAGCATGTAGGGCGCGAGCGGCGCTTCGTCCGCGGCGTTGCCCCGGGTTGCGCCGAACTGGCGGGCCAGCCAGCGCTCGTGCGGCAGCGTGCGCTGGAAGTCCTCGCCGGCCACGCGCTCGACGAGACTCGCGCGGGCGAGCAACTTTTCGAGCGCGGGGCTGTCCAGCGTGTGCAGGGACGAGGCCGCATCGGCCGCCGACGGCAGCGCGAACGGAACGAGAAAATGGAGGCGTCGGTCGTGCATGATGGTGCGCATTGTATGGCAAACTGCGCGCGTGATCGGGCCGGCTGACGGCCCGTTCGCGTCCGGCGGCCGTTTTCCGACCGTGCCCGGGCCGGTGGCCGCCGCCGGGCGGCGGTCCGGCCGCGGGGCGTCTTCCCGCCGTAACCAGCAGAAAGGATTCGCTTGAAACTTCCGTACGAATGGCAGATCGGCTGGCGCTACACGCGCGCCGGCAAACGCACGACCGGCAACGGCTTCATTTCCTTCATCGCGCTCGTGTCGATGCTCGGGATCGCGCTCGGCGTCGCGGCGCTGATCGTCGTGCTGTCGGTGATGAACGGCTTCCAGAAGGAAGTGCGCGACCGCATGCTGTCGGTGCTCGCGCACGTCGAGGTGTTCTCGCCGACGGGCTCGATGCCCGACTGGCAACTGACCGCGCAGGAAGCGCGCCGCAATCCGTCGGTCGTCGGCGCGGCGCCGTACGTCGATGCGCAGGCGCTGCTCACGCGCCAGGACGCGGTGAGCGGCGTGATGCTGCGCGGCGTCGAGCCGACGCTCGAGCCGCAGGTGTCCGACATCGGCAAGGACATGAAGGCCGGGCAGCTCGCTGCGCTCGTGCCGGGCCAGTTCGGCATCGTGCTCGGCGACGCGCTCGCCGGCAACCTCGGCGTGACGGTCGGCGACAAGGTCACGCTCGTCGCGCCCGAGGGCTCGATCACGCCGGCCGGCATGATGCCGCGCCTGAAGCAGTTCACGGTCGTCGGCGTGTTCGAGTCGGGTCACTACGAATACGACAGCACGCTCGCGATGATCAACATCCGCGACGCCGAGGCGCTGTTCCGGATGTCCGCGCCGACCGGCGTGCGGCTGCGGCTGACGGACATGCAGAAGGCGCCGCAGGTCGCGGTCGAGCTGTCGCATACGCTGTCGGGCAGCCTGTACATCCGCGACTGGACCCAGCAGAACAAGACGTGGTTCTCGGCCGTGCAGATCGAGAAGCGGATGATGTTCATCATCCTGACGCTGATCATCGCGGTGGCCGCGTTCAATCTCGTGTCGTCGCTCGTGATGACGGTGACCAACAAGCAGGCCGACATCGCGATCCTGCGCACGCTCGGCGCGCAGCCGGGTTCGATCATGAAGATCTTCGTCGTGCAGGGCGTGACGATCGGCTTCGTCGGCACGGCGTCGGGCGTCGCGCTCGGCTGCCTGATCGCGTGGAGCATCCCGTGGCTGATCCCGATGATCGAGCATCTGTTCGGCGTGCAGTTCCTGCCGCCGTCCGTGTATTTCATCAGCGAGCTGCCGTCCGAGCTGGTCGCGAGCGACGTGATCCGGATCGGGCTGATCGCGTTCGTGCTGTCGGCCGTCGCGACGCTTTATCCGAGCTGGCGCGGCGCGAAGGTGAAGCCGGCGGAGGCGCTCCGCTATGAATGACCGCGCGACCGCATTCGCGGATTCACGACAACACAACAGACAGGATTCGGCAGGTATGCAGGAATACGTGCTTCAGGCGCGCGGGATCACGAAGGCGTTCGTGCAGGGCGGCTTCAACGTGCAGGTGCTCAGCAATACCGAACTGACGGTGCGCCGCGGCGAGAAGCTCGCGGTGGTCGGCGCGTCGGGTTCCGGGAAAAGCACGCTGCTGCACGTGCTGGGCGGGCTCGACGAGCCGAGCGCGGGCGAAGTGTCGCTGCTCGGCAAGCCGTTTACGCAACTCGCCGAACGCGAGCGCAACGAGTTGCGCAATCGCGCGCTCGGTTTCGTCTACCAGTTCCATCACCTGCTGCCCGAATTCACCGCGCTCGACAACGTCGCGATGCCGCTGCGCATCCGCCGGATGACGACCGAGGACGCGCGCGAGCAGGCCCAGACGATGCTCGAGCGGGTCGGTCTCGGCCCGCGCGCGAAGCACCGGCCGGGCGAGCTGTCGGGCGGCGAGCGGCAGCGCGTCGCGATCGCGCGCGCGCTGGTCACGAAGCCGGCATGCGTGCTCGCCGACGAGCCGACCGGCAACCTCGACGGTACGACGGCCGACACGGTGTTCAACCTGATGCTCGAACTGTCCGAGACACTCGAAACGAGCTTCGTGATCGTCACGCACGACCCCGATCTCGCCGCGCGCTGCGACCGCATCATGCGGCTGCGCGACGGCGTGCTGCACGAGGAGCCGGCGCTGCCGGTTTGAACGTACGCCCTTGCACCGTGCCGGGTGCGTCCCGGCACGGTGCAAGGGCGCAGGAATGCCGCCATGTGGATCGATACGCACTGCCATCTCGATGCCGCCGAGTTCGACGCCGACCGCGACGCGGTCGTGCGGGCGGCGTGCGCGGCCGGCGTGTCGCGTATCGTGATCCCGAGCATCGGGCGTGACAACTTCACGACGGTGCGCGAACTCGCGCAGCGCACGCCGGGCGCGGTCTATGCGCTCGGCATCCATCCGATGTATACGCCGCAGGCGAGCGACGAGGATCTCGACCGGCTGCGCATGGAGATCGAGGCGAGCCTCGACGATCCGCGTTTCGTCGCGATCGGCGAGATCGGCCTCGACTATTTCGTGCCGGGGCTCGACGAAGACCGGCAGCAGTTCTTCTATCAGGGGCAGCTCAAGCTGGCGCGCGAATTCGACCTGCCCGTGCTGTGCCACGTGCGCAAGTCGCAGGATCGCGTGCTCGCCGGGCTGCGCCGGTTCGGCGTGCGGCGCGGCATCGCGCATGCCTTCAACGGCAGTTTCCAGCAGGCCGATGCGTATCTCGCGCAGGGGCTCCATCTCGGCTTCGGCGGCAACGTGACCTTCGCGCGCGCGCTGCAGATCCGCCGGCTCGCGGCGCAATTGCCGCTCGACGCGATCGTCGTCGAGACGGACGCGCCCGACATCGCGCCCGAATGGGCGTACAAATCCCGCAACACGCCCGACCAGGTGCCGCGCATCGGCGACGTGCTCGCCGAATTGCGCGGTCTGGACGCCAGTTCACTCGGTCTATCCACTTCGGCCAACGCACTCGCCGCGCTGCCGCGACTCGCCCTTTCGTCCGCATAATCGTTACCGGAAGGCGCCGCATTTGCGATGGCGGCGCCAGGTCGACGAGGAGGCGGGATGCGCGTGTGGTGGATCGCGTTCGCGCTCGGTGTGGTCGTGCTGCAGCGGCAGGCGTCGTTGCCGGGGGCGGTCGGATGGACGGCCGGTACGCTTGCGGGCTGCGCGGCGCTGGGAGTGTGGTGCATGCGTCGTCGGCGCACGCGCACGACCGTCGCGCTCGGATGGGGGCTGTGGGCGCTCGCGGCCTGCGTGGCGGGGTTCGGCTATGCGGCCGCGCGGGCCGAATGGCGGCTGAGCGACAGCCTGCCCGTCGAGTGGGAAGGGCGTGACATCGTCGTCACCGGCGTGATCAGGGGGCTGCCCGTCGTCGACGAGACGGGCGCGCGACTGCTGTTCGCGGTCGAGTCGAACGATGCGGGGCTGGCCCGTTTTCCTCCGTTGATCCGGTTGTCGTGGCGCGCGTATGGCCCATCCGCGACACGCGATGCGCTTCCCGACCTGCGTGCCGCGCAGCGCTGGCGCTTCGTCGTGCGCTTGAAGCGCCCGCACGCCGAGGCCAATCCCGGCGTGCGCGACAGCGAGGCGGCGTGGCTTGCCTCAGGCATTCGCGCGATCGGTTATGTCAGCGCGCCCCGGCGGGCGGCATTGCTCGATGCGCGCGCGGCGGGATGGCGTGCAACGATCGATCGGCTGCGCGACGCGTTGCGGACACGCATCGGCGGGACGCTCGGGGTCGACGCCGGTCATCGCGGCATTGTCGCCGCGCTTGCGATCGGCGACCAGTCGGGCATCGGCGACGACGACTGGCGCGTGCTGCGCAATACCGGCACGAGCCATCTGGTCGCGATTTCCGGTCTGCATGTCGGGCTCGTCGGCGCAATCGCGGGCGGACTCGTGGCGATGGTCTGGCGGCGCTTGCGCTGGCGCGCGCGGGCCGCGACGCTCGTGTTGCCGGCGCCGTACGCGGCATCGCTTGCCGCGCTGGCGGCCGCGGCCGGCTATGCGGCGCTCGCCGGCTTCAACGTGCCGGCGCAGCGCGCGTGGTGGATGATCGCGGCAGGCGGCGTCGCGTATCTGGCCGGGCGCAGTGTACCGACCTCCGCGGTGTTGTGCGCGGCACTCGGCGGCGTGCTGCTCGCCGATCCGTGGGCCGTGCTGTCGGCCGGGTTCTGGCTGTCGTTTGGGGCGGTCGCGGTGATCCTGCTGACGGTTGCCGGCTGGCGCGCGGCGCGCGAGGACGTAGCGCAGGACGATACGCCCGACCTGTCGAGCCGGTTGCGCGCGTGGGGTACGCGCGCCGCGCGCCGTGTCGCCGAGGCCGCGCGCGTGCAGTACGCGGTGACGATCGGTCTCGCGCCGCTGACGGCGGCGTGGTTCGCGCAGATTTCCCTGTCAGGCCCGTTCGGCAATGCGTTCGCGATTCCGTGGGTGAGCACGGTCGTGACGCCGATCGTGCTGGCCGGCATCGCGTTGCCCGCGCCGCTCGATGCGCTAGCGTTCCGGCTCGCGCACGCGGCGCTCGAACCGATGATGGTGCTGCTCGGGCATCTCGCCGACTGGCCGGCCGGCGTGTTCTGGCTGCGCATGCCCGACTGGCCGGTGCTGGTGCTGGCATGCGTGGGCGTCGCATGGGCGCTGATGCCGCGCGGCTGGCCGTTGCGCTGGGCGGCGCCGCTCACGTGGCTGCCGCTCGTCGCGCCGGCGGCCGATGCGCCGCCGCCGGGCGGCTTCCGGCTGACCGTGCTCGACGTCGGGCAGGGCGCGTCGGTGCTGGTGGAGACCGCGCGGCGGACCTTGCTGTTCGACGCGGGGCCGGGTGAGGAGTCGACGCACGCCGGTGCGCGGATCGTCGCGCCGGCGTTGCGCTCGCGCGGCATCGCGGTGATCGATTCGCTCGTGCTCAGTCACGCGCACGCCGATCACACGGGCGGCGTGCCGGCCGTCTATGCGGCAGCCGACGTGCGCCAACTGCTGGCCGGCATTCCGCCGAAGAGCGGGCTGTGGCGCGATGCGACGGCCGCCGGCGTTGCCGACCGGCTGCCGTGCGCGGCCGGGCAGCGCTGGACCTGGGACGGCGTCGTCTTCACGATGCTCTGGCCGCACGGCGGTCCGGGCACGGGTTCGTCGAACGGGCAGTCGTGTGTGCTGCGCATCGACGCGGGCGGCACGTCCGCGTTGCTGACGGGCGACATCGAAGCACCCGCCGAACGCCGGCTCGTGGACACCGCGCGCGACGCGCTGGCCGCGCAGATCCTGGTCGTGCCGCACCACGGCAGCCGCACGTCGTCGGTCGAGCCTTTCCTCGATTCGGTCGGGCCGCGCGTCGCGGTATTTCCTGTAGGCTATCGCAATCGTTTCGGGCATCCGCACCGGAGCGTCCTCGCGCGTTACGAGGCGCGCGGGATTCCGCTGCCGCGCACCGATCGCGACGGCGCCGTGCGGTTCGACGTCGCGCCGGCCGATGATGGGTTCGCATTCGAGCGTCATCGCGACGGACAGCGGCGATACTGGATGGACCGGTGACCTCGGCGAAAGCCGCCTATCAAGAAAGCATGGGACGGGAGTAAGCGTCAAAGCCCTCACTCCCGTCGACAAAGGAGACATCGGCGTTTGAAGGACATCCTCCATTTCTCGCATGCGAACGGCTTTCCGGCATCGACGTACCGGACGATCTTTGCCGAACTGGCCGACGACTACGAGCTGCGCTATATCGAACGGATCGGTCACGACCGCCGCTATCCGGTGACGCGCGACTGGCCGCATCTCGTCGAGCAGCTGCTCGACGATATCGGCAGCCGTTACGAGCGTCCCGTCTGGCTCGTCGGCCATTCGCTCGGTGGCTACCTGTCGTTGATGGCCGCGCTGAAGAAGCCGCAATGGGTGCGCGGCGTCGTGATGATCGATTCGCCGATCATCGCCGGCTGGCGCGCCGGTGCGTTGCGTGCGAGCCAGTGGGCGGGGCTCGACGAGCGGCTGTCGCCGGCCGCCGCGACGCGCAACCGGCGCACGCGCTGGGTGAGCCGCGACGAAGTCTGGCGGCACTTCCGCGAGAAGCCCGCGTTCGCGCGCTGGGACGAACGGATGCTGGCCGACTACATCGACTACGGCATTCCGCAGGCCGGCGCCGACGGCGAGCGTGCGCTCGCGTTCGACCGGCAGGTCGAATACCTGATCTACCGGACCCTGCCGCACACGCTCGGCCCGCGGCTCGCGCACGGCGCGCCGGTGCCGCTCGGTTTCCTCGCCGGCACGCGTTCGCGCGAGGTACGTCAGGTCGGGCTCGACGCGACTCGGCGTGCGGCGCGCGGCCGCGTCGAATGGCTCGAGGGCAGTCACCTGTTCCCGATGGAGCGGCCGCTCGAGACCGCCCGCGCACTGCAGCGGATGCTGAATTCGCTGAAGGCGGAGGAGGGCGAGGTTTCGCGGGGCGGCGCCCCGCTGGCCAGGCGCGCGTGACGCGTCATTCGGCCGCCGGGCACGCGCCGCGGCGCGTGCGGTCGCGTCGCCCGGCCGGCCGGTTTGTCCCGGCTCGAAAGGCCGGCGCGGGTCCGAACGAAAGGGCGCGATCACCACGTGTCGTCCCGGCAATTGCTGAGAAAAGGGCGGGCTTTACGGTATAATCCGTTTTTCCCGCGAGCATCCAGCGATGACCAAATATGTTTTCGTCACCGGCGGCGTAGTTTCTTCCCTTGGCAAGGGTATTGCCGCCGCTTCCCTCGCCGCGATCCTTGAATCGCGCGGTCTGAAAGTCACCCTCCTCAAACTCGATCCGTACATCAACGTCGACCCCGGCACGATGAGCCCGTTCCAGCACGGGGAAGTGTTCGTGACGGAAGACGGGGCGGAGACGGACCTCGACCTCGGCCACTATGAGCGCTTCATCAGCACGAAGATGCGCAAGGCCAACAACTTCACGACCGGCCAGATCTACGAATCGGTGATCCGCAAGGAACGCCGCGGCGACTATCTCGGCAAGACCGTGCAGGTCATTCCGCACATCACGAACGAAATCCAGGCGTTCATCGAGCGCGGGGCCGCATCGGCCACCTGCGGCGAGCCGGATGTCGCGATCGTCGAGATCGGCGGCACGGTCGGCGACATCGAGTCGCTGCCGTTCCTCGAGGCCGCGCGCCAGATGAGCCTGCGCCTCGGCCGCAACAGCGCGTGCTTCGTGCACCTGACGCTCGTGCCGTACGTCGCGACGGCCGGTGAACTGAAGACGAAGCCGACCCAGCACAGCGTGCAGAAGCTGCGCGAGATCGGCATCCTGCCGCACGTGCTGCTGTGCCGTGCGGACCGCCGCATCCCCGACGACGAATCGAAGAAGATCTCGATGTTCTCGAACGTGCCGGAAGACGCCGTGATTTCGGTGTGGGACGCCGACAGCATCTACAAGATTCCGCAGATGCTGCACGACCAGGGCCTCGACAAGATCATCTGCGAGGAGCTGAAGCTGTCGCCGCACGATGCCGACCTGAGCATGTGGTCGGAGCTCGTCGAGAAGCTGGAGAACCCGAAGCACGAAGTGACGATCGGCATGGTCGGCAAGTACGTCGACCTGACCGAGTCGTACAAGTCGCTGATCGAGGCGCTGCGCCACGCATCGCTGCACACGTCGACCAAGGTCAACATCGAGTACATCGACTCGGAAGAGGTCGAGACGAACGGCGTCGACAGCCTGAAGCACCTGGACGCGGTGCTGGTCCCGGGCGGTTTCGGCCGTCGCGGCACCGAAGGCAAGATCGCGGCGATCCGCTATGCGCGCGAGGCGAAGGTGCCGTATCTCGGCATCTGCCTGGGCATGCAGCTCGCGGTGATCGAGTTCGCGCGCGACGTCGTTGGCCTGAAGCAGGCGAACAGCACGGAATTCGATCCGGACACGCCGGAACGCGTGGTCGCGCTGATCACCGAGTGGTTCGACCGCGACGGCAAGGTCGAGACGCGCACCGAGGAATCCGATCTCGGCGGCACGATGCGCCTCGGCTCGCAGCGCTGCCCGATCAAGCCCGGCACGATGGCGGAAGAAATCTATGGCAAGGACGTGAACGAACGCCATCGCCACCGTTATGAAGTCAATAACCGCTTCGTGCCCCAGCTCGAAGCCGGCGGCCTTATCATCAGCGCCCGTACCCCGAGCGAGGATCTGCCGGAAATGATGGAACTGCCGCGTTCGATGCACCCGTGGTTCGTCGGCGTCCAGTTCCACCCGGAATTCACGTCCACGCCGCGTGACGGTCATCCCCTCTTCAAGTCGTTCGTCGAAGCCGCGCTGGCCGGCAAGCAAGCGCGCGGAGTGAAAGCATGAAGCTGTGCGATTTCGAGGTTGGTCTCGACAAGCCTTTTTTCCTGATCGCAGGTACCTGCGTCGTCGAATCGGAGCAAATGACGATCGACACGGCGGGCCGCCTGAAGGAAATCTGCGAGAAGCTGAACGTACCGTTCATCTACAAGTCGTCCTATGACAAGGCGAACCGCAGTTCGGGCAAGTCGTTTCGTGGCCTCGGAATGGACGAGGGCCTGCGGATCCTGTCGGAGGTGAAGCGCCAGCTTGGCCTGCCGGTGCTGACCGACGTGCATTCGATCGACGAGATCGAGCAGGTCGCGTCGGTCGTCGACGTGCTGCAGACGCCCGCGTTCCTGTGCCGCCAGACCGATTTCATCCATGCGTGCGCGCGCTCGGGCAAGCCCGTCAACATCAAGAAGGGCCAGTTCCTCGCGCCGCACGACATGAAGAACGTGATCGACAAGGCGCGCGACGCGGCCCGTGAAGCCGGACTGTCGGACGACCGCTTCATGGCGTGCGAGCGCGGTGTCTCGTTCGGCTACAACAATCTCGTGTCGGACATGCGTTCGCTCGCGATCATGCGCGAGACGAACGCGCCCGTCGTGTTCGACGCGACCCACTCGGTGCAGCTGCCGGGCGGGCAGGGCACGAGCTCGGGCGGCCAGCGCGAATTCGTGCCGGTGCTCGCGCGTGCGGCGGTCGCGACGGGCGTTGCGGGCCTCTTCATGGAAACGCACCCGAATCCGGCCGAGGCGAAGTCGGACGGCCCGAACGCGGTGCCGCTGAACCGGATGAGCGCGCTGCTGGAGACCCTCGTCACGCTCGACCAGGCGGTGAAGCGCAATCCGTTCCTGGAAAACGATTTCAACTAAAGATCGAATGAACCTTGCGACGGCTTCGCGCGTCTGTAGCGAAAGCGGTTCCGGCACGCATGCCGTCGCAGTTTGAAGAATCCATCGTCATTCTCAGAGGAAACCCATGAGTGCAATCGTAGATATCATCGGCCGCGAGATTCTGGATTCGCGCGGCAACCCCACCGTCGAATGCGACGTGCTGCTCGAATCGGGCACGATGGGCCGCGCGGCGGTGCCGTCGGGCGCGTCCACGGGCTCGCGTGAAGCGATCGAACTGCGCGACGGCGAAGCCGGCCGCTACAACGGCAAGGGCGTGCTGAAGGCAGTCGAGCACATCAACACCGAAATCTCCGAAGCCATCATGGGCCTCGACGCGTCGGAACAGGCGTTCCTCGACAAGACGCTGCTCGAGCTGGACGGCACCGACAACAAGTCGCGCCTCGGCGCGAACGCGATGCTGGCCGTGTCGATGGCCGTCGCGAAGGCGGCCGCCGAAGAGGCCGGCCTGCCGCTGTACCGCTACTTCGGTGGTTCGGGCGCGATGCAACTGCCGGTGCCGATGATGAACATCGTCAACGGCGGCGCGCACGCGAACAACAGCCTCGACATCCAGGAATTCATGATCGTCCCGGTCAGCCAGCCGACGTTCCGTGAAGCCCTGCGTTGCGGCGCGGAAGTGTTCCATGCGCTGAAGAAGATCCTGAGCGACCGCGGCATGAGCACGGCAGTCGGCGACGAAGGCGGCTTCGCGCCGAACTTCGGCAGCAACGACGAGTGCCTGTCGACGATCCTGCAGGCGATCGAGAAGGCCGGCTACCGTGCGGGCGAAGACGTGCTGCTCGCGCTCGACTGTGCGGCATCCGAGTTCTACCACGACGGCAAGTACCAGCTCGCGGGCGAAGGCCTGCAACTGTCGTCGGCTGAATTCACCGACTACCTCGCGACGCTCGCCGACAAGTTCCCGATCGTGTCGATCGAGGACGGCATGCACGAAAGTGACTGGGAAGGCTGGAAGCTGCTGACCGACCGCCTCGGCAAGAAGGTGCAGCTGGTCGGCGACGACCTGTTCGTCACGAACACGCGCATCCTGAAGGAAGGCATCGACAAGGGCATCGCTAACTCGATCCTCATCAAGATCAACCAGATTGGTACGCTGACCGAAACGTTCGCGGCGATCGAAATGGCGAAGCGCGCGGGCTACACGGCCGTGATCTCGCACCGCTCGGGCGAAACGGAAGACTCGACGATCGCGGACATCGCGGTCGGCCTGAACGCCGGTCAGATCAAGACGGGTTCGCTGTCGCGCAGCGACCGCATCTCGAAGTACAACCAGCTGCTGCGCATCGAGGAAGATCTCGGCGACATCGCGAGCTACCCGGGTAAATCGGCTTTCTATAACCTGCGCTAACGCGCTACTATCGGGTTCGTCATATCGACGCCGCTCTGTGCATGATGCGTAGAGCGGCGCTTCTTATATCTGCGTCTCTTACATGCGGCTTGTCACTGTCGTCCTGATTGCCTTGCTGGCGCTCATTCAGTACCCCCTATGGTGGGGACACGGCGGCTGGCTGCGGGTGCATGAATTGCGTCAGCAGCTTGGCGACCAGCTCCAGAAGAATGCGGACGAGAAACTGCGCAACGAGCGTACCGCAGGCGAAGTGCAGGATCTGCAGAGCGGCACCGCGGCCATCGAGGAGCGCGCGCGCTACGAGATGGGCATGGTGAAGGACGGCGAAGTATTCGTGCAGTTCGTGTCGCCGAATGCGCCGGCAGGGCCGCTCAACAACACGCCTTCGAGCACGTCGACACGCGGTGCCGTGTCCGCGGCGCCGGTGCGGGTCGTGCCGAATCCGCAGTCGATGGCGAAGCCGTCGCGGCATCATGGCGGCGACAAGGGCAAGGCTGCGCATCACTGAGCGCGACAACGCGAATCCATTGAAAAAGCGCGGGAAATGCCGCGCTTTTTTATTTCCTGCCAGTCGTCAATCGGCCGGGCGATACGCGCTCACCACCACCAGCCCGGGTAGCCGTAACCGTAGCCGATGCCCGTGCCCCAGCGATTTCCCCATCCGCCGTAATACCCGCCGTAGACGGTCACGGGCGGCGGCGAGTAATAGGCCCACGCGCGCGCGGCCGCCTCGGCTGCGATCGCGTTGTCCTGTTCGCGCAGGACCTGCCGGTCGATCTCGTCGTAGCGCTTGCGTTCGGCGCTTGACAGCACGGGCGGCTGGCCGCCCGACGCGCCCGGTTCGGGCAGGCGGCTCAGGATCGTGGCAGTCGGCGGCGGCACCGCGCAGCCGGCGAGCGCGAGCGTGCCGGCGGCAACGCTCGTCAGGACGATGATGCGAAACGGGCGATTCATGTGGTTCTCCTGCAGCGCGCCGACGACGGTAAGCAGCTTGCGCCGAAGGCCGAGCCTCCGGCGCCGGAATCGTGCGTACGACGCTCGTGCGTCATTATGCGCCCGTGCCCGGACGGCGGGCAGCGGGCGCGCTGCTCAGTGACGCTGGTCGGTCGCGGGCGCGATGCCGGTCTCGGCCCCGGGTGCCGCGAACAACTGCGCGACGTCGACGGGATCGAATTCGTAGCGCTGGTTGCAGAACTCGCAGTGGATCTCGACGTGGCCGCGCTCGACGATCACGCTGTCGACTTCGTCGCGGCCGAGCATGCGCAGCATCGCACCGACCTTCTCGCGCGAGCACGAGCACTGGAAGCGTGTGCCGGCCGGTTCGAAGTGCTGCACGTTCTCCTGCCAGAACAGCCGGCGGAACACGACTTCCGGTTCGACCTCGAGCAGTTCCTTCGCGGACAACGTGCCGCCGAGCGCGCAGACACGCTCCCACGTATCGATATCGGTTTCGGCATTGCGCGGCACGATGCCGCCGTCGCCAGGCAGCTTCTGCAACAGCATGCCGACCGCACGGTCGCGATCGGCTGCGAGCCACAGCCGCGTGTCGAGTTGCTCCGAGTGATGCATGTACTGCTCGAGCACCTGCGACACCGATTCGAGCGGGCCGTCGACGCCGTTCAGCGGCACGATGCCCTGATACGGCTGCTGGCCCGGCAGCTTGTCGGCCGGGTCGAGCGTGATCACGCAGCGGCCGTGACCGCTCGCGTTGACGAGCGACGCGAAACTCATGTCGTCGCCGATCGTCTGCGCCGCGTCGCCGGAGAACTTCGCGGTGGCCCGCATCGACAGATCCGAACCGCACTGGACGACCAGCATCTGGACCGGCCCGTCGCCGAAGATCTGCATGATCAGGGTGCCGTGAAATTTCAGGTTCGCGGACAGCAGCGCGCACGCGGCCATCATTTCGCCGAGCACCGTGCGCACGGGGGCAGGGTAGTCGCGGCGGGAGAGCACTTCCTGCCACGTATTGCGCAGCGAAACGATCTCGCCGCGCACGGGCGCCGCATTGAACATGAATTTCTGTAACTGGTCGCTCACTCTTCTTCCTTGAAAACCGTGCGAATCACCCGATCCGCACGAGTTGCTCCTTGAAATGCGCACGCCGCTCGACGTACGTCTTCGCGTTCGCGCGCAGCCGCGCGATGTCTTCGGCCGACAGCTCGCGCACGACTTTCGCCGGTGCGCCGAGAATCAGCGAATTGTCCGGGAACGTCTTGCCTTCCGTCACGACCGCGCCGGCGCCAACCAGACAGTTGCGGCCGATGACCGCTCCATTCAAGACCACCGCCTGAATACCGATCAGCGAACCTTCGCCGATCGTGCAGCCGTGCAGCATGGCCTGGTGCCCGATCGTCACGTTTTCGGCAATCGTCAGCGGAAAGCCGGGGTCCGTGTGCAGTACCGCGCCTTCCTGGACGTTGCTGCCGGCGCCCACGGAAATCTGCTCGTTGTCGCCGCGGATCGTCGCGCCGAACCAGACGCTCGCGTTTTCCTCGAGCACGACCTTGCCGATGATGGCCGCCGTATCGGCGACGAACACGCTTTCGTGGATCGTCGGGGCCGTATCGCCCAGCTTGTAGATCGTCACGGAGTCTCCTTGTCTCTTCGATGATGGGCGCCGGTAGAATGGCGCGTCTGGTTTGCCCGGCGCATTGCGCCGCGGAACAATCGCATATTGTAAACCGTCGCGTGCGTGCGCTCCCGCGATGCGCATGCAGGGTGTCCCCGTTTATGAGCATGGAGTCTTCTTCTTTCGGCAATGCGCCGGCCTGTGTGCGCGATACCGCGCTCGATGCGCTGCGTGTCGCCGAACCCGCGGCCAAGGCCGCGCAGGTGCGCGCGTTGTACGACGCGCTGCTGGCCGGGCGCGCCGCGATCGCACCGTCGCTCGAACTGCGCGAACCGGCCGATCTGCCCGGACGTCCGGCGCGTCCGACGCTCGTCGAGCCGCGCCAGCTCGAGCGACGCAGCATGCGTTCGCCCGAAGGGCGCGCCGTGCTGCTGCACGCGCTCGCCCATATCGAATTCAACGCGATCAACCTGGCGCTCGACGCGGTCTGGCGTTTTCCGGGCCTGCCGGATGCGTTTTATGCGGACTGGCTGAAGGTGGCGGCCGAGGAGGCCTATCACTTCACGCTGCTGTCCGACCGGCTGGCGGCATTCGGCCATGCGTACGGCGATTTTCCCGCGCACAACGGGCTGTGGGAGATGTGCGAGCGGACCAAGGGCGACGTGCTTGCGCGCATGGCGCTCGTGCCGCGCACGCTCGAGGCCCGCGGGCTGGATGCGTCGCCGCCGATCCGCGCGCGGCTCGTACAGGCGGGCGACGAGGCGTCGGCCGCGATCCTCGACGTGATCCTGCGCGACGAGATCGGCCATGTCGCGATCGGCAACCGCTGGTTCCGGCATTTGTGCGACGAAGCCGGCCGCGCTCCGGTGCCGGCCTACCGGCAGCTCGCCGAGCAATACCATGCGCCGCGGCTGCGCGGTCCGTTCAATTTCGATGCGCGTCGAAATGCTGGATTCGAGCAGGCCGAACTCGACGAGCTGGCCGCGCAGGACGGGGCGGACGGCGTAGACGGAAAAGCGGCGCGTTAGCCGGCTCGTGTTCGGCTGCTTTTTGTTTCCCGACGGCCGACGCGCGCGCCTGGCTGGCGGCTTTCCGGTCGGACAACCGGCCCGCCCGGCAGGCTGTTGAGCGACCACGCCGCTAGAGCGGTGCCTCGATTGCCGGCCGCCGGAACGGAGGCGCCGCCGCTATAATCGAACGACCATTCTTTTTTTGGCGGCTGCAATGAGTGCCTCGAGTTCCGTTTCCGATTTCGTCCTGGTGCGCGGCGTCCGGCTGCATGTGCGGCGCTGGGGCCGCCCCGATGCGCCGATGCTGTTCATGCTGCACGGCTGGATGGACGTCGCGGCGTCGTTCCAGTTCGTCGTCGATGCGCTGGCGGGCGACTGGCAGGTGATCGCACCCGATGCGCGCGGCTTCGGGCTGTCCGACTGGCCGGTCGCGCGGCAGGGCGGCGGTCACTACTGGTTCCACGAATACCTGAGCGACCTCGATGCGCTCGTCGACCACTATGCGCCGACCGGCGAAGTCAACCTGGTCGGGCACAGCATGGGCGCGAACGTCGTGTGCCTGTATGCCGGCGCGCGGCCGGAGCGCGTGCGGCGCGTGGTCGACCTCGAGGGTTTCGGGCTCGTGCCGGCGCGGGCCGAGCAGGCACCGCGCCGGCTGCGCGGCTGGCTGGACGAGCTGCGTGAGCCGCCCGCGCTGCGCCCTTACGCGTCCCTCGACGAAGTGGCGGCGCGGCTGACCAAGACCAATCCGCGGCTCGATCCGCACCGCGCCGCGTTCCTCGCCGCGCACTGGTCGAAGCGCGGCGACGACGGCCTCTATCACCTGCTGGCCGACCCCGCGCACAAGATGCCGGGCCCGCTGCTTTACCGGCTGGACGAAGTGATGGCCACCTGGACGCAGGTGCGTGCGAAGGTGCTGCACGTCGAGGCCGTCAATTCGCCGACGCTCGCGCACCTCGCCGGCGACATCCCGCTGCCGGAATTCAAGGCGCGTTTCAACGCGTTTCCCGACTGGCGCGAGAAGCTCGTCGAGGATGCCGGCCACATGGTGCATCACGACCAGCCCGAGCAGATCGCGGCGCTGATCGAGGCGTTCTGCGCGTAAGCGCGCGACGGCAGCGGCGGGGCAGGCGAGCGGCGCAATTGCCGCGTTGCAGTAGAATGAAGCCTTACCTGCCATGCCAACAATGAACGCTGATCTCCACTGCCATTCGAATGTTTCCGACGGGTTGCTGTCGCCTGCCGACGTCGCGCGCCGCGCCCATGCCGGCGGCGTGACCCTGTGGGCGCTGACCGACCACGACGAGATCGGCGGTCAGGAGGTGGCGCGCAGCGAGGCGGAAGCGCTCGGCATGCGCTACCTGAGCGGCGTCGAGATTTCGGTCACGTGGGCGTCGCGCACCGTGCACATCGTCGGCCTGAACATCGATCCCGCGAACCCGGCGCTCGTCGACGGCCTGTACCGCACGCGTCACGGCCGTGCGGCCCGCGCGGTGGCGATCGGCGCGCAGCTCGCGACGCTCGGCATTCCCGGCGCGTACGACGGCGCGCTCAAGTACGTATCGAATCCCGATCTGATCTCGCGCACGCATTTCGCGCGCTTTCTCGTCGAGAACGGCCATGCCGAATCGACGTCCGACGTGTTCGACCGCCTGCTCGGCGACGGCAAGCCCGGGTTCGTCCCGCATCGCTGGGCGGCGCTGTCCGACGCGGTCGCGTGGATTCGCGCGGCGGGCGGCGAAGCGGTGGTCGCGCATCCGGGCCGTTACCGCTATACGCCCATCGAATTCGACGCGTTCTTCGGCGAGTTCATCGACCTTGGCGGCCGCGCGATCGAAGTCGTCACGGGCAGCCACACGCCCGACCAGTACCGCGAATATGCGGACGTTGCGCGCCGCTTCGGCTTCGAAGTGTCGCGCGGCTCGGATTTCCATGCGCCGGGCGAGGGCCGTGTCGAACTCGGCGGCCTGCCGCCGTTGCCGCCCGACCTGACGCCGGTCTGGGAACGCTGGCTCTGACGCCGGGCGGCTGCCCGCCGCCCGTATCGCCGCCGACTGCGCATCCGATTTCTCCCTCTTTACGTGTCCCCATGTCCCAGTTCTTCAGGATTCATCCGGATAATCCGCAGCCGCGCCTGATCAAACAGGCCGTGGAGATCATCAGCAAGGGCGGCGTGATCGCGATGCCGACCGATTCGAGCTATGCGCTCGCGTGCCATCTCGACGACAAGGATGCGGTCGAGCGCGTGCGCCGGATTCGTGGCCTCGACGAGAAGCAGCACCTGTCGCTGCTCGTGCGCGACCTGTCCGAGCTCGCCAACTTCGCGATGGTCGACAACCGCCAGTACCGGCAGATCAAGTCGGTGACGCCGGGCCCGTACGTCTTCATCCTGCAGGCGACGAAGGAAGTCCCGCGCCGGCTGTCGCACCCGTCGCGCAAGACGATCGGGCTGCGCGTGCCCGATCACGCGATTACGCTCGCGTTGCTGGAGTCGCTCGGCCAGCCGCTGCTCGGCACGACGCTGATCCTGCCGCCGGACGACGAGCCGCTCAACGATCCCGACGACATCCGCGCGCGGCTCGAGAAACAGGTCGACCTCGTGATCGACGGCGGCGCATGCCCGCGCGAGCCGTCGACGGTGATCGACCTGACCGGCGACGAGCCGGAGCTCGTGCGCGTGGGGCGCGGCGCGCTCGAACCGTTCGGACTCTCGGCCGCGTAAGCGCGCCGTCCTTTTTTGCGCGAGTGCGCTTGTTACAATAACGCGATATGGATGCTTCCCTGATACAGACCATCGCCGTCTACGCGCTGCCCGTGATCTTCGCGATCACGCTGCACGAGGCCGCGCACGGCTATGCCGCCCGCCTGCTCGGCGACAACACCGCCTACATGATGGGGCGCGTGTCGTTCAATCCGATGCGCCACATCGATCCGATCGGCACGATCGCGATTCCGCTCGCGATGTATTTCCTGACGGGCGGCGCGTTCCTGTTCGGTTATGCGAAGCCGGTGCCGGTTTCGTTCGGCAACCTGCGCGATCCGCGCTGGGGCAGCCTGTGGGTCGCGCTTGCGGGCCCGGCCTGCAATTTCGTGCAGGCGCTGGTCTGGGGCCTGCTGACCCTCGTGCTGCCCGCCGTCGGCGTCGACGAGCCGTTCTTCACGCGGATGGCGTTTGCCGGCGTCAGCGCGAACCTCGTGCTCGGCGTGCTGAACCTGTTTCCGCTGCCGCCGCTCGACGGCGGCCGCATCCTGGCGGCGCTGCTGCCGCCGAAGCAATCGATCGCGCTGTCGCGCATCGAGCCGTACGGTTTCATCATCGTCCTCGTGCTGGTCGCGACGGGCGTGCTGACGAACTTCTGGCTGCGCCCGCTCGTCAATGTCGGCTACGCCGTCCTGAGCGCCATCCTGTCTCCCTTCGCCTCGCTTTTCTAACGACAATCATGTTCCCAGAACGTATTTTCTCCGGCATGCGACCCACCGGGTCGCTGCACCTCGGCCATTACCACGGCGTGCTGAAAAACTGGGTGAAGCTGCAGTCCGAGTACCCGTGCTTTTTCTGCGTCGTCGACTGGCATGCGCTGACGACGCACTACGAGACGCCCGAGGTCATCGAGAAGAACGTGTGGGACGTGCTGATCGACTGGCTCGCGTCCGGCATCGATCCGGCACAGGCGACGCTGTTCATCCAGAGCAAGGTGCCCGAGCATGCCGAGCTGGCGCTGCTGCTCGGCATGAGCACGCCGCTCGGCTGGCTCGAACGCGTGCCGACCTACAAGGAGCAGATGGAGAAGCTGAAGGACAAGGATCTGTCGACCTACGGCTTCCTCGGCTATCCGGTTTTGATGGCGGCCGACATCCTGCTGTATCGCGGCTCGCTCGTGCCGGTCGGCGAGGATCAGGTGCCGCACGTCGAGATGACGCGCGAAATCGCGCGCCGTTTCAACTACCTGTACGGCCGCGAGCCCGGTTTCGAGGAGAAGGCGCTCGACGCCGCAAAGAAGCTCGGCGGCAAGCGCGCGAAGCTCTATCACGAGCTGCGCAACGCGTATCAGCAGGAGGGCGACGATGAGGCGCTCGAACAGGCGCGCGCGATGCTGCAGGAATCGCAGAGCCTGTCGATGAGCGACCGCGAACGCCTGTTCGGCTATCTCGAAGGCGCGCGCAAGATCATCCTGGTCGAGCCGCAGGCGCTCCTGACCGAAGCGTCGCGGATGCCGGGCCTCGACGGGCAGAAGATGTCCAAGTCGTACGGCAACACGATCGGCCTGCGTGAAGACGCCGAGACGATCACGAAGAAGGTCCGCACGATGCCGACCGATCCCGCGCGCGTGCGCCGCACCGATCCGGGCGACCCCGACAAGTGCCCGGTGTGGCAGCTGCATCAGGTCTATACGGACGAAGCGACGCACGAGTGGGTGCAGAAGGGTTGCCGCTCGGCAGGCATCGGCTGTCTCGACTGCAAGCAGCCGGTCGTCGAAGGCATCCTGCGCGAGCAGCAACCGATGCTCGAGCGCGCGCAGAAGTACATGGACGATCCGTCGCTGCTGCGCGCGATCGTCGCGGACGGTTGCGACAAGGCGCGCAAGTACGCGACGGAAACGATGCGCGACGTGCGCGACGCGATGGGCCTGTCGTACAACTGATCCCGATGAGCGAATCCGTCATCGCCGCCGCGGGCGGCCACGTCGCCCAGGCCGAGCCGTCGCGCTGGGTCGCGCAATGGTCGCGGCTCGTTCCGGCGGGCGGGGCGGTGCTTGACGTTGCCGCGGGCGGTGGTCGCCATGCGCGCTGGTTCGCGTCGCACGGGCACCCGGTCGTCGCGCTCGATCGCGATCCGGCCGCGCTGGCTGCATTGCGCACGATCCCGGGCGTCGATGCCCGCGACGCCGACCTCGAAGGCGCGCCGTGGCCGTTGCCGGCCGGCGAGCGGTTTTCGGCTGTGATCGTCACCCATTATCTGCATCGTCCGCTCTGGCCCCATCTGCTCGATGCGGTGGCGCCGGGCGGCGTGCTCATCTACGAAACCTTCGCGCAAGGAAACGAAACGGTCGGGAAACCGTCCAACCCCGCGTTCCTGCTCGCCCCGGGCGAGCTGCTGGACGCCGTGCACGGCCGCCTGCGGGTGGTTGCGTACGAGGACGGTTTCGTTGCCGCGCCGCGCGAGGCGTTCGTCCAGCGTCTCTGCGCGGTGCGCGAGGGCGCGACCCCGAAGGCGGGGGCGGGAATTCCAC
The DNA here is from genome assembly GCF_001039005.1 of Burkholderia cepacia. Lineage (GTDB taxonomy): Bacteria > Pseudomonadota > Gammaproteobacteria > Burkholderiales > Burkholderiaceae > Burkholderia > Burkholderia theae. The sequence continues at coordinate 261,025 of NZ_LDWR01000041.1, read as the reverse complement.
GTTACGAACTGCCCGGCTAATCCGCTACAATCTCAATGTTTACCGGTACATAATCTCAATCGCGTTTCATGGCTAACGGCACCCAAGACGGCATTCAAATCCGCGGCAGCATCCCCGCGATCGTCACCCCGATGCTCGAAGACGGCAGTCTCGACCTGCCGGCGTTTCGCAAACTGATCGACTGGCACATCGCGGAAGGCACCGATGCGCTGGTCGTGGTCGGTACGAGCGGCGAGTCGGCAACGCTCAACGTCGAAGAGCACATCCTGATGATCCGCACGGCGGTCGAGCATGCGGCGAAACGCATCCCGATCATCGCGGGCGCGGGCGGCAACTCGACCGCCGAGGCGATCGAGCTGACGAAACACGCGAAGGCTGTCGGTGCGGACGCGACGCTGCAGGTCGTGCCGTACTACAACAAGCCGACGCAGGAAGGCATGTACCGTCACTTCAAGACGATCGCCGAAGCGGTCGATCTGCCGGTGATTCTGTACAACGTGCCGGGTCGCACGGTCGCCGATATGGCGAACGAGACGACGCTGCGCCTCGCGCAGGTGCCGGGCATCATCGGCGTGAAGGAAGCGACCGGCAACATCGATCGCGCCGCGCAGCTGATCAAGGCGGCGCCGAAGCATTTCGCGATCTACAGCGGCGACGATCCGACCGCGATCGCGCTGATGCTGCTCGGCGGCCACGGCAACATCTCGGTGACGGCGAACGTCGCGCCGCGCGCGATGAGCGAGCTGTGCCGCGCTGCGCTGGCGGGCGACGTGAAGACGGCCCGCGAGCTGCACATGAAGCTGCTGTCGCTGCACAAGAACCTGTTCATCGAGGCGAACCCGATCCCGGTGAAGTGGGCGCTGCAGGCGATGGGCAAGATGCAGGGCGGCATCCGGTTGCCGCTCACGGCGCTCGACGAGCGCTGCCACGATGCCGTGCGTTCGGCCCTTGTCGAGGCCGGCGTCCTCGCCTGATGCCGAGGCGGCCGCGTCCTGCGGCCGCCGCTCGACCCCTGATCAACCCGCACCGGCCGGCTCCGTCCGGCGCCGCTCCTGACGAGCGTTCTAGCAAGACGAAGGATTTCATGAAACGTTTCGCCTTTTCCTCTCGCGCCATCCAGATGTCGGTGGTGGCGCTGGCGCTGGGCGCGCTCGCTGGCTGCGATACGCTGAACGACTATCTGGCCCCTGACCGGGTCAACTACAAGAACACCGGTTCGGCGCCGCCGCTCGCGGTGCCGAGCGACCTGAAGCCGGTGCCGACGACCCAGCAGTTCGTCGCGCCGCCGACCAACGCGGGGCTCGGCACGCTGCCGCCGCGGGTTACGACGCAGGCCGGCAACGCGACCGACGGCATCCCGAGCGCGCAGGATCCGCTCGGCATGCACATCGAGCGCGACGGCGATCGCCGCTGGCTCGTCGTCGATGGCCGGACGCCCGAGCAGCTGTGGCCGATCCTGAAGGAGTTCTGGCAGGAGAACGGCTTCTCGCTGAAGACCGATGCGCCGTCGACGGGCATCATGGCCACCGACTGGGCCGAAAACCGCGCGAACATTCCCGACGACTGGTTCCGCCGCACGATCGGCAAGGTCATCGATTTCGCGTACTCGTCCGGCACGCGCGACCGCTTCCGCACGCTCGTGAACCGCACGTCGGACGGCAACACCGACATCTCGATCACGCACAGCGCGATGGAAGAAATGATGGTCGGTCCGCAGGGCGGCACGTCGTCGCGCTGGGAGGAGCGGCCGCGCAACCCGGTGCTCGAAGCCGTGTTCCTGTCGAAGCTGATGCAGAAGTTCGGCCTGACCGACGCGCAGGCGAAGCAACTGCTGACCGATGCGCGTCCCGCGACGGCACCGGCGCAGGTTACCGATACGAGCAGCGGCGCAGCGACGCTGCAGCTGGCCGAATCGTTCGACCGTGCATGGCTGCGTGTGGGCCTTGCGCTCGACCGTACCAACTTCACGGTCGACAATCGCGACCGCGAGAAGGGCGTGTACACCGTGCGCTATGCGAATTCGATGGAAGAGCTCAAGCGTGACGGCCTGTTCGGCAAGCTGTTCTACGGCGGCCCGTCGGCCGCGAAGCCGGGCAAGGAATTCATGGTCAACGTGCGCGCGCAAGGCAGCGGCGGCACGCAGGTCGCGGTGGTCGGCGCTGACGGCCAGGTCGACAATTCGTCGGACGCGCAGCGGATCATTTCGCTGCTCCACGCGCAGCTGAACTGAGCGCGTGCGATTCGCCAGCCTCGGAAGCGGCAGCGAAGGCAACGCGCTGGTCGTCGAGGCCTCGAGCGGCACGACGACCACCCGCGTGCTGCTCGACTGCGGCTTTTCTGCCAAGGAGGTCGAGCGCCGGCTCGGCCGACTGAATCTCGGCATCGACGATCTCGATGCGATCCTCATCACCCATGAACACAGCGACCATGTCGGCAGCGCGTTGACGCTTGCCCGACGTGCGTCGTTGCCGCTCTACATGAGCTGGGGCACCGCGCGCGCGGTAGGTGCGGACGAGGCCGATGTCGATCTCCACGTGTTGTGGGGCGACGAGACGGCCGCGATACGCGATCTGGCCGTGATGCCCTATACGGTCCCTCACGACGCTCGGGAGCCGCTCCAGTTCGTCTTTATGGACGGTTGCCGCCGGCTCGGCGTGCTGACGGACGTCGGGATGGCCACGCCGCACATCACGGCCGTCCTGAGCGGCTGTGACGCGCTGGTGCTCGAATCCAACCACGACACCGCGATGCTGGCCGCGAGCCGCTATCCGCAGTCGCTGAAGGCGCGTATCGGCGGCAACCACGGCCACCTGAGCAACGACGCGGCGGCCGACATCCTCGCGTCGCTCGAACGCAGCCGGCTCAAGCACCTGGTCGCGGCGCACCTGAGCCAGCAGAACAACCTGCCGGAACTGGCCCGCCAGGCGTTTGCCGGCGTGCTGGGGACGAGCGGAGAGGATGTGATCGTCGCCACGCAGGACGCGGGGTTCGACTGGCTGACGCTCGGATGAGCGGGGCAGGGCCGCTGCGGCGGCCCGGTACGACTGCCGGGCGACCGATCCGCAAACGGCAGACGTAAAAAAACCGGCCCTCGGGCCGGTTTTTTTTCAGCTGATTGCTGAGGCTTACTGGCTTGCGCCCGAAGCCGGAGCAGCCGTCGCTGCCGAAGCAGCCGACGCCACTGCAGCAGCAGCGTCGCTCGCAGCAGCCGTTGCCGACGAAGCAGCAGCAGCAGCATCGCTCGCAGCACCAGCAACTGCCGAAGCAGCCGTCGAAGCGGCAGCAGCCGCGTCGCTTGCAGCCGACGAAGCAGCTTGATCAGCGCTCTTGTTGCAAGCAGCCAGTGCAACAGCAGCCAACAGGGAAGCTACGAGGAGGGATTTCTTCATGATCACGTCCTTTTATGGTTAAAGGTAAGCAACAGCGCGAAACAATACCGGTAATGTGCTCCAACACCGACCTGGGCCGCTGGTGGAGATGCACTTCTAGAGCGTGAATCTTCCCTACGGCTTGGGCGGAAATTATATGCACTTTCCTATCGACCGTCGACAAATGCGGGGTCAATACGTTGTCTTTCCCATACAGAATTTGATCCGTATGGGCATACGGGGCGACTCACACTAATTCCGGTCCCCGACCCGTATCCAGCCCGCACGATACCACTCGTGCAATAAAGCTGTCATCGAGGGAGCCCGGGATAGTGTTACAAACCGTTTCGCCTCCATCTGGCGTTGATTGGCCAGTTCGGGCAGCCATTCTTCGGCATGCTCGAGTGGTCCTTCCTCGCCATTAACGAAGTACGAGCGCGCGTTATACATCAATGCGGCCCGTCTGTCGAGACACACGCCACGGCGCGACGCTTGCGCGACGAATGCGGCCTCGGACAGCGGGCGCGCCGGCGGGTCGAATACGACGTTCGGCTTGGGCTCGCTCAGGTAGCAGCCGAGGAATTCGGCGACGTCGCGTTTGCGCCAGCGGATGGCGTCGACGATCTCGGCGACGCGTTCGACCATGGCCGGAGGCAGCTGCGCGGGCGTGTCGACGGCCGGCTGCTTCGGATCGCGGTAGAGGTCGTCGCCGCACCCGTCGCGCATGCCGCCACGCTCCGCAAGATAGTACAGGAACTGGGCGCCCAGTTCGCCCGCGGAAGGGGCCCGGAAGCCGATCGAGCAGGTCATGCATTCGCCTTCGGCGACGCCGTCGTGCGCGATGTGTGGCGGCAGGTACAGCATGTCGCCGGGCTCCAGCACCCATTCGTCGCTCGGTTCGAAGTTTTCGAGGATCTTCAGCGGTACGTCCGGCTGCAGCGACAGGTCCTTCTGCGCACCGACGCGCCAGCGGCGCCGGCCTTCGACCTGCAGCAGGAATACGTCATACGAGTCGAAGTGCGGGCCGACGCCGCCGCCGTCCGTCGCATACGAAATCATCAGGTCGTCCAGGCGCGCGTCCGGGATGAAGCGGAACCGGTCGAGCAACGCGCGTGCCGCATCGACATGCAGGTCGAGCCCCTGCACGAGCAGGGTCCAGGCCTTGCGCGTGACGGCAGGCAGCGAGTCTGGCTCGAACGGTCCGTGGGACAGTTGCCACTTGTTACGAAAATGGGTGATCAGTCGCGATTCCGCGTCATAGTCCGCTGCCAGCTCGAACAGCGCGTCGCGCGTGACCGGCGAAGCAACGCCGGGGATCGCCTGGCGGATCAGGAGCGGTTTTTTTTGCCAGTAGTCGCGCATGAACTGCGCCGGCGTGAGACCGCCGAGCAGCGGTGTGGGAAGATCGGAAGGCGGCGCGCCGAGCGGGGCGGCAGCGGCATCCCGCGGTTCGGCTTGAGACCGGTTGCGCATCGTATAATGAGACTTGTATTTGGGAGAATTGGATGAAAATCGCAAAAAACACCGTCGTGTCGGTCACTTACAAGCTGTCGGATGCACAGGGCAATCTGATCGAGGAAAGCGACGAGCCGATGGTCTATCTGCACGGCGGCTATGATGGCACGTTCCCCAAGATCGAGGAACAACTCGACGGCCAGGAACCGGGTTACCAGGCACAAGTGCAGCTCGAGCCGCAGGACGCGTTCGGCGACTACGATCCCGAACTCGTGAAGATCGAGCCGCGCGATCGTTTTCCCGAGCCGATCGAAGTGGGCATGCAGTTCGAAGGCACGCCTGAAGACGGCGACGAGGACGTCGATTCGCTGATCTATACGGTCACCGACATCGCCGACGACAAGGTCGTGCTCGACGGCAATCACCCGCTGGCCGGCATGGCGCTGCGTTTCGCACTCACCGTGCAGGACGTTCGCGAAGCCACCGAAGACGAAATCGAGCATGAGCACGCGCATGGCGCGGAAGGGCTTGAAATCGTCGACGAGGACGAAGAGGAAGACGGCGAATCGCCGTCAGGGCGCACCCTGCACTGAGCTTGCAGGCAGGCCGGGCGCCGGCCCCGATGCAGGGGGCGGCGCAGGCCACGACGCGCCGCCGGGTGCGGCGCCGTCGCCCTGCAGTGGCGGCGCGACCGACGACGAGTCGGGCAGCGCCGGCAACGCGGGAATTTCCGGCATCTGCGGCAGCGGGACATCGTCGTGCGGCATGAGCGGCAGCGCGGGCGGCACCGGCAGGTTCTTCGGCACCTCCTGCAGGCTCACGTTGAAGATGGTCTGCTTCGCCGGCGACACACTCACCTTCACCCACTGAATTGCCGGATGGCGCGGTCCGATCGCGACGCGCGTCACGTTTCCGATCAGTTCACCGTCGTCGGCACGTAGCGGACGATCGATCAGAAAGCCGTTCGCAAGCGGTTCGCTGCTCGCGTGCATCACCAGTATCGGGCCGCGGAACGTCGCCGCCGCCTTCACCAGCGTTCGTTTCAGTTCACGGAAGCCGTCGCGCACGCGCGGCCGGTTGAAACGCAGCCATGCGAAGCGCTCCGCGCGTTCATAGCGCTCGAACTGCGGATCGCCTTCGAAAACCACCACCATCGCGCGCGCCTCGCGCCGCTTCGCGTATTCGGCCGCGTGGTCGATCCAGAAACCGTTCGCGATGACGCGGTCCTCGAATTCGCCGTTGCGGCCGCCGGCCGTCAGGAAATGATTGTTCGGCGCCGGCGCGTTGAGCGCGACATAGACGATGTCGTCGCGCATCCAGCGTGCGTTCTCGCGATACGGCCGGAACCGCGCGACTTCGCTCTCCCGCGTGATCTGCAGGGCGCCCGGGTCGGGCAGCGCCGAATCGGCGAGCAGCGTCTGCCGCAGGAAGTCGAGCCGCTCGACCGGATCGTAGCCGCCGCCGGTCGCCGTATTGCACGTTATCCAGTCGTCATGGCCGGGAATGAACACGAGCGGCACGCGTGCCGCGTCCAGGATCGCGCCGCGCTGCGAATACAGCGCATCGCGGCACGCTTCCTTCGAGCCCTTGAGATCGCCCGCATAGACGACGAACGCGAGGTTGCGCTCGCGTGCGATCGAATCGAGCAGCCGCTGCGCGGCCGGTTCGTCCGCCGGTACGTTGATGACGCCCGACACGACCGCGAACGAGTAGGGCGCGGTGTTGCGCTTCGGCGGCGCGGCTTGCGCGCCGGCCTGCGCGAGCGCGAGCACCGCCGCGACGAGCGCGGCGGCGGCGCGGGCCGGCAGGCCCTGCGGGATGCGCTTACGCGAGCCCGTCGGCATCGTGCGACCGGACCAGCGTGCGCAGTTCGTACAGCAGGTCGAGCGCCTCGCGCGGCTTGAGATCGTCGGGGTCGATGTCGCGCAGTTTTTCGAGTGCGGGATGCGGCGTGTCGGGCAGCGCCGGTGCGTCCGCGCATTCGAGATCGTCGGCGATCACCGGCTGTGCGCTGAACAGGTCGAGTTGCGGCGTGTGCTGCGTGGCCGACTGCTGTTCGAGATAGGCGAGGTGTTTGCGCGCGGCGCGGATCACGGGTGCCGGAACACCCGCGAGTTGCGCGACCTGCAGACCGTAGCTCTGGTTCGCCGGGCCTTCGTTGACCGCGTGCAGGAACACGATGCCGTGGCCGTGCTCGACGGCCGACAGGTGGACGTTGGCCGCTTGCGGGAATTCGGCCGGCAGTTGCGTCAGCTCGAAGTAGTGCGTCGCGAACAGCGTGTAGCAGGCGTTGTGTGCAAGCAGGTGGCGCGCGATGGCCCACGCGAGCGCGAGGCCGTCGAACGTCGACGTGCCGCGGCCGATCTCGTCCATCAGCACGAGGCTTTGCGGTGTCGCGTCGTTGAGGATCGCCGCAGCCTCGGTCATCTCGACCATGAACGTCGAGCGGCCGCCCGCGAGATCGTCGGCCGCACCAATGCGCGTGAAGATCCGGTCGATCGGACCGAAACATGCCGACCTGGCCGGCACGTAGCTGCCGACGTATGCCATCAGCGCGATCAGCGCGGTCTGCCGCATGAACGTCGATTTACCGCCCATGTTCGGGCCGGTGATCAGCAGCAGCTTGCGCTCGGTGCCGAACCGGCAGTCGTTCGCGATGAACTGCTCGACCTGCGCCTCGACGACCGGGTGGCGGCCCTGTTCGATGTCGATGCCGATCTCGTCGGTGAAGGTCGGTGCGACCCAGTCGAGCGCACGGGCCCGCTCGGCGAATGCGGCGAGCAGGTCGAGTTCGGCGAGCGCCGACGCGACGCGCTGGCACTCGGGGATGAACGGCAGCAACGCTTGCAGCACCGCGTCGTACAGCGCACGTTCGCGCGCCAGCGCGCGTTCCTGCGCGGACAGCGCCTTGTCCTCGAAGGTCTTCAGTTCGGGCGTGATGTAGCGCTCGGCGTTTTTCAGCGTCTGGCGACGGCGGTAATCGTCGGGCACCTTGTCGGTCTGGCCACGCGTGACCTCGATGTAGAAGCCGTGCACCTTGTTGTATTCGACGCGCAGGTTCGCGATGCCGGTGCGCGCACGCTCGCGCGCTTCGAGATCGATCAGGAACTGCCCGCAGTTCTCCGAGATGTCGCGCAGTTCGTCGAGCTCGGCGTCGTAGCCGCGTGCAATCACGCCGCCGTCGCGCACCATGGCGGCCGGTTCGGGCGCAATCGCGCTCGTCAGCAGGTCGAGGCATTCGGCGGGCGGCGCGAGCGCCGCGTCGACGCGGGTGAGCGCATCCGCATTCGCGACGATCGCGCTGATGCGCTCGCGCAGCGCCGGCAACGCGGCGAACGTGTCGCGCAGGCTCGACAGGTCGCGCGGGCGCGCGGACAGCAGCGCGAGACGTCCGGTGATCCGTTCGACGTCGGCGATCTGGCGCAGTGCGCTGCGCAGCGCATCGAGGCTCGCGTTCGCCGGCGCATCGAGCAGCGCGCCGATTGCCTGTTGGCGCGACTGTGCAGCGACCGACGCACGCGGCGGGTGATGCAGCCAGTGGCGCAGCAGGCGGCTGCCCATCGTCGTGCAGCAGGTGTCGAGCAGCGAATACAGCGTCGGCGATTCGGTGCCGCGCAGCGTCTCGGTCAGTTCGAGGTTGCGGCGCGTCGCCGGATCGAGCCCGATGTATTCGGTTTCGTTCTCGACCTTCAGGCTACGCACGTGCCGCAGTTGCTGGCCTTGCGTGGCCGCTGCATAGAGCAGCAGCGCGCCGGCCGCACCGCACGCGCTCGTCAGCGAATGCGCGCCGAAACCGTCGAGGCTCGCGACATCGAGCTGGTCGCACAGGCGCTGCGTGCCCGACGCGATGTCGAAGTGCCACGCGGGCACGCGCTTGGCTGCGCCCGTGCCTGCCGGCACGGCGTCGGTCGCGCCGTCCGCCGTCAGGATTTCGGCCGGCCGGATGCGCTCGAGTGCGGCGCCGAGCTGCTCGGGCTCGATTTCGGCGAGCCGCAGCGCGCCGCTAGCGAGGTTCAGCCACGCGAGGCCGATGTTGACCGCGACGCCGCGCTTGTTGTGGCCCGTGCACATCGCGAGCAGGTAGACGTCGTTCTTGTCGGACAGCAGCGCGGCATCGGTCAGCGTGCCGGGCGTGACGACACGTACGACCTTGCGCTCGACCGGGCCCTTCGACGTGGCCGGATCGCCGATCTGCTCGCAGAGCGCGACCGACTCGCCCATCTTCACGAGCTTCGCGAGATATTGCTCGACCGCGTGATGCGGCACGCCGGCCATCTTGATCGGCGTGCCGGCCGATGCGCCGCGCTGCGTGAGGGTCAGGTCGAGCAGGCGCGAGGCCTTTTCCGCATCTTCGAAGAACAGCTCGTAGAAGTCGCCCATCCGGTAGAAGACAAGCGTGTCGGGATGATCGGCCTTGATGCGCAGGTACTGCTGCATCATTGGAGTGTGGCCTGCAAAGGCTTCGGGCGACAGCGTGGTCATAGGTCAGGCATGAAGTTGTTGCTTTGGTTGCCCGAGTTTACCAGTGGCCCCGACCTGCAAGTACGAAGTTCGCCGTTTGGCCAGCCGTCGGACATTGCGTCCGGCGGCTGGCGGCCCTATACGACTATTCGAATCCGTTCTCAGGCGGACAATCGACAGTCGGCTTCGCTCGGCTCAGGGACCTTCGCGAGCCGATCCTGTCCCGCGCCTCAGGACGCGTGTGCCGACGTCATGCTGAGCGCCACCGCTTGCGCGACTTCGATGCCGTCGATGGCTGCCGAATAGATGCCACCCGCATACCCCGCGCCTTCGCCGGCCGGATACAGGCCTTCGACATTCATGCTCTGGTAATCGTCCTTGCGTCGAACCCGGATCGGTGACGAAGTGCGCGTCTCCACGCCGGTGAGCACGGCATCGTGCATCGCGAAGCCCGCGATCTTCTTGTCGATCTCGGGGAGTGCTTCACGGATTGCTTCGATCACATAGTCCGGGAGCGCGGTGCTGAGATCGGTCGGCCGCACGCCAGGCTTGTACGACGGCTCCACGGAGCCAAGCGACGTTGACGGCCGGCCTGCGATGAAATCACCGACCAGCTGGCCCGGTGCGCAGTAATCGCCGCCGCCGAGTTCGAAGGCGCGCTCTTCCCATTTGCGCTGGAACGCGATGCCCGCCAGCGGGCCGCCGGGATAGTCTTCCGGCGTGATGCCGACGACGATGCCCGCATTCGCGTTGCGCTCGGCCCGGGAATACTGGCTCATGCCGTTGGTGACCACGCGGCCCGGCTCGGAGGTCGCCGCGACCACCGTGCCGCCGGGGCACATGCAGAAGCTGTAGACCGCGCGGCCATTGCTGCTGTGGTGGACCACCTTGTAGTCGGCCGCACCGAGTTGCTTGTGGCCCGCAAACTTGCCGAAGCGGCTGCGATCGATCAGCCCCTGCGGATGTTCGATGCGAAAACCCAGCGAAAACGGCTTGGCTTCGATATACACGCCGCGATCGTGCAGCATCTGGAACGTATCGCGCGCGCTGTGGCCCACCGCGAGCACCACGTGGTCGCACCGGAGCGTTTCCCCGTTCGAGAGCTTGAGCGAGCGCACCTTGCCCTGATCGATTTCGATGTCGTCGACGCGGGTTTCGAAGCGCACTTCACCGCCCAGTTCGTGGATCGACGCGCGCATTTTTTCCACCATGCTGACGAGGCGGAACGTGCCGATGTGCGGCCGGCTCAGATACAGGATGTCTTCCGGCGCACCCGCCTTGACGAATTCGTCCAGCACCTTGCGGCCATAGTGGTTCGGATCCTTGATCTGGCTGTACAGCTTGCCGTCGGAGAACGTCCCGGCCCCGCCTTCGCCGAACTGCACGTTGGATTCGGGGTTGAGTACGCTCTTGCGCCACAGGCCGAAGGTGTCCTTGGTGCGCTCGCGCACGGCCTTGCCGCGTTCGAGGATGATGGGACGGAAGCCCATCTGCGCGAGGATCAGTCCTGCAAACAGGCCGCACGGCCCCATGCCGATGACAACCGGGCGCAGGAAAGCGGTGTGCTCGGGGGCCTTCGCGACGAAGTGGTACGCCATGTCGGGCGTCACGCCGCAATGCGGCTTGCCGGCGAGTTGCTTCAGCGCGGCCGCTTCGTCCTTGACGTCGACATCGACGATGTACGTCAGCTTGATGTCGGAGCGCTTGCGCGCATCGTGCGCACGGCGGAACACGGTGTAACGGAGGAGCCCGTCTGCCGGCACGCCAAGGTCCGCGAGACGCGCGCGAATCGCGGCTTCGAGCGCGCTTTCGGGATGGTCGAGGGGGAGTTTAACTTCGCTTAGCCGTAACATGGGTACTCGGATGCTGTCGCCACGGCGTCGTGGCGGTGTTGAAACAGGCGGGGCCGACATGCTGGTGGCGGCGTTGCTCGCCGCGCGGGCATCTCGGACGCGAACCATTCATCGCTGGAACAAGCTGCACGAGGGGCTGCACACCGACCAGGCCGGACAACGCGGGCAACTTCAGGACGGGAGCATGAAGCGCGCCTTGTGCGGGGAAGATTGTTCCGCCGCCGAATCATCGGGATGCGAAAGTCGCTCCATCATGACGGTGCCGGCGAGCGGTCGGTGCGAAAGCCACGCCAGGCGGGCATAGCCGCCCTTGTCGTTCATGCTGGTCAACATAGCACATCGATATCGATGCCACGCACAAATGCGGCCGCCAGAGGGAAAAGGGCGGCAGCGACGTGTCACGCACGCGGCACCCCTTTGCCAACGGCCCGTGCCGCACGAAGCGGACACGGGCCGTCGAAGCGCGCCGCACCGGCGGTGCGGGCGGCGATTACTCCGCTGCCGGATGTACGCGGCTGTAGCGGTTCAGGATCGGAATCATCTGCGCGTAGATCTTCGGGTTCGCGGCGACGATCTCATGACGATGCAGGAAATCGGCGTCGCCCGTGTAGTTGCCGACGAGGCCGCCGGCTTCGGTGATCAGCAGGCTGCCCGCCGCCATGTCCCACACGTTGATGCCCTGTTCGAAGAATGCGTCGAGGCGGCCGGCCGCGACGTTCGCGAGATCGAGTGCTGCCGCGCCCGGGCGGCGCAGGCCCGTGCAGGCCTGCGTCATTTCGGTGAAGAGGCGCGCGTATGCATCGAGGCCGTCCTTTTCGCGGAACGGGAAGCCGGTGCCGACCAGCGCATCCGACAGGCGGTCGCGGCGGCCGACGCGGATACGGCGGTCGTTCAGGTACGCGCCGCGGCCACGCGTGGCCGTGAACAGGTCGTTTTTGTTCGGATCGTAGACGACGGCCTGCGTAACGACGCCCTTGTGCTCGAGCGCGATCGATACGCAGTAGTACGGGAAGCCGTGGATGAAGTTGGTCGTGCCGTCGAGCGGATCGATGATCCACTTGAATTCGGATTCGTTCTCCGATTCGCCCGATTCTTCCGCGAGGATCGCGTGGTCGGGGTAGGCGGTCTTCAGCGTCTCGATGATCGCCTCTTCGGCGGCCTTGTCCACTTCGGTGACGAAGTCGTTCTGCTGCTTCTTGCGGATCTCGATCAGGTCGAGATCGAGGGACGCGCGATTGATGATCTGTCCGGCGCGGCGCGCAGCCTTGACAGCGATATTGAGCATGGGATGCATGAGCCTGGATCCTGTAGCCGGCGGCACGGGCCGCCGCGAAGTGGAACAACCGTCCGGAACGGCGCAAGCGTGCCGGGCGAGATGAGACGCGAATTGACAAAGAACGGGGTACGACCCGCGCCGCACGGTGTGCGACGCGTAAAGGCATGATTTTACCCGATTTTCGCCGGTTTCAGGCGACCGGAATGCGGGGAAACCCCCACTGGCCGTCCGGACGAGTGGGTTTGCGGGGGCGATGGCGATACCATACTGCCATTCTGATGAACCGAGTCGTATCGTAGTGGAAACCCCGCAGAACACCGCCGCGCCGTCCGAACCGGGCGCGGCCTCGTCCCGGCCGCCGTCCGGCGGCTTTACGTCAACCCGCTTCGTGCTCGTCGAGCCGAGCCATCCCGGCAATGTCGGGGCGGCCGCCCGCGCGCTGAAGACGATGGGCTTCTCGCGTCTCGTGCTGGTCGCGCCGCGCGTGCCGCACGTGCAGAGCGACCCCGAGGCGATCGCGATGGCCAGCGGCGCGGACGACGTCCTCGCGTCCGCGCACGTCGTGCCGACGCTCGGCGACGCGCTGTCCGGCGTCCACTGGTCGATCGCGCTGACCGCACGCACGCGCGAATACGGCCCGCCGCGCCTCGCGCCGCGCGCGGCCGCCACGCAGGCGTGCGCGCAGGTCGGCACGGGCGACATCGCGCTCGTGTTCGGCAACGAGCGCACCGGTCTCGCGAACGAGCATGTCGAGCAGTGCAGTGCGCTCGCGCATATCCCGGCGAACCCGGCCTACAGTTCGCTGAACCTGGCGCAGGCCGTGCAGGTGCTCGCGTACGAGCTGCGCGTCGCATTTCTCGAGCAGGCGAGCGAGCCGTCGGCGCAACCGTCGGCCGAGGTCGGCACGCTCGCGCAGAGCGACGAGATCGAGCGGATGTACGTGCATCTCGAGAACGCGTTGATCGCACTCGATTTCCTCGATCCGCGCAATCCGAAGAAACTGATGCCGCGGCTGCGGCGCCTGTTCGCGCGCACGGGCCTCGAGCGCGAGGAGGTCAACATCCTGCGCGGCGTCGCTAAGCACATCCTGCTGAAATCGGGCAAGCCCGACGGCGACGCGTAAGCGGGGCGTACCGGCAACCGGGCGTTCAGGCGCCGCGTCCCGACCGGCCGGGCGGCGTTGCGTCAGCCCGCCGGAAGCGCCGGGCTCGAAGCGCTCCGCCTGACCGAATATCCCGCGAACCCCGCAACAGCAAGCCTCCCGCCCGAATACCCGCGACGGCTGCGGGGTGAACGCGCGGCCTCGTGCGGCCGTGCGCGACTGGCCCTACAATCGCCGGACGTCATAAGCAAATTACCCGGTGCGATAACGGCCGGTCATTGCCGGCGGTGCGCGCCGGCTTTTTCCCCGATCAGATCATGTTCACGAGACTGCGCGAAGACGTTGCAACGATTCGCGAGCGGGATCCCGCCGCTCGCAGTGCCTGGGAAGTGCTGACCTGTTATCCGGGGCTGCATGCGCTCGTGCTGCACCGTTTCGCACACGCATGCTGGCGTGCTAAGCGCTACTGGCTCGCGCGTTTCGCGTCGCAGGCCGGGCGGTTCCTGACGGGTATCGAAATCCACCCCGGCGCGACGATCGGCCGGCGCGTATTCATCGATCACGGCATGGGTGTCGTGATCGGCGAGACGGCGATCATCGGCGACGACTGCACGATCTACCAGGGCGTGACGCTGGGCGGCACGTCGCTCACGCGCGGCGCGAAGCGCCACCCGACGCTCGAGGCCGGCGTGATCGTCGGCGCGGGCGCGAAGGTGCTCGGCGGTTTCACGGTCGGCGCGGGCGCGAAGATCGGTTCGAACGCGGTCGTCGTGAAGCCGGTGCCTGCGGGTGGGACGGCGGTCGGTAATCCGGCGCGCATCGTGATGCCGGCGCAGCCGAAGCCGCAGCCCGAGCGCGCGGCGTTCTGCGCTTACGGGATCACGCCGAACGCGGACGATCCGATGTCGCTCGCGATTCATGGCCTGATCGATCACGCGGCGAAGGAAAGCCGCCGCGTCGACGAAATCGTCGCGGCGCTCGAGCGGCTCGGCACGCATCTGGAAACGCTGCAAGGCGCCGATGCGGCGCGCCTCGACCTGCGCAGGCTGTCGGCGGTGCTGGAAGGAAAGGCAGTCGAACGCCAGGCGTAATACGTGTACGCCGACTGCTGCCGGTCAGTGCGCCGGCAGCGGCGGCGTCAGTCGAGCGGCATCGCGTGGATGCCTTCCGCGTCGACGCGCAGGTAGCCGCCGCGCGGCGTGCCGTGATCGAGATCCCAGTCGGGCAGTACCCAGCGGATGCCGCCCGGTTCGGCGTGGTGCGCGGGGCGGTGCGTGTGGCCGTGAATGATCACGGCCGCGCGGCTTTTCCGGAACAGCGCGGCTACGCCTTCACGCGTGACATCGTAGATCGCCGAAGCAGGGCGCATCCGGCCCGCTTCGCTGTTCGAGCGCATGCGCTGCGCGAGCGCGCGGCGCCAGCGCAGCGGCCACGCGAGAAACAGCCATTGCGCGACGCGATTGCGTGCAAGGCGGCGGAACACCTGATAGCCGCGGTCGGCCGTGCATTGCGCGTCGCCGTGCGCGAGCACGATGCGCTGGCCGAACGCCATGATCAGCGAAGGGTCGGGCAACAGCATCGCGCCGGCTGCCTTCATGAAGCGCCGGCCGAGCAGGAAATCGCGGTTGCCGTGCATCACGTAGAGCGCGATCCCGCGCTCCGAGAACGTGTGCATCAGCGCGGCCATGCGTGCCGCGAACGGATCGTCGTCGAGTATGTCGTCGCCGATCCAGTATTCGAACAGGTCGCCGAGGATGAACACTGAGTCGGCGCTGTCGGCGGTGTATTTCACGAAATGCTCGAACGCGGCGACCGTCTTCGGAATCGCTTCGCTCAGGTGCAGATCGGAGAGAAACAGGAACGGGCGTGCGGCTTGCGCGTATTCGCGCTCGCCCGGCACGCCCGCGGAGACGCTTCGCGGCGGACTCTCCTGCAACATCGAAGTGCCTCCGTAACTTGCTGCGCGTCAGACCACGACGGCCTTTTCGATCACGACGTCGTCGGCCGGCACGTCCTGGTGGAAACCGGCGTTGCCCGTCTTGACGCCCTTGATCTTGTCGACCACGTCCTGGCCTTCGACGACCTTGCCGAACACCGCGTAGCCCCAGCCCTGCGGCGTCGGCGACGAGTGGTTCAGGAAGTCGTTGTCGTTCACGTTGATGAAGAACTGGGCGGTTGCCGAGTGCGGATCGTTCGTGCGCGCCATCGCGACCGTGTAGTTGTCGTTCTTCAGGCCGTTGTTCGCTTCGTTGTCGATCGGCGCGTCGGTCGGCTTCTGCTTCAGGCCCGGCTCGAAGCCGCCGCCCTGGATCATGAAGCCTTTGATCACGCGATGGAACACGGTGCCGTCGTAGTGACCCTTCTTCACGTAGTTCAGGAAGTTCTCGACCGTCTTCGGTGCCTTCTCGGCGTCGAGCTCGAGCTTGATCACGCCGTGGTTCGTATGCAGTTCAACCATGATGAATTCCTTCGATGAGGCGGTTTAAATGGCACGCGGCCGGTCGTGCGACGCGGCCGCGTGAGTCGCCGGACGTGCCGGCAGGTTCTTACTTCGAGACGATGCTGGCCGATTCGATCAGGATCGGTTGCGCGGGCACGTCCTGCATCGGGCCGCGCGAGGTCGTCGCCACGCCTTCGATCTTCTTCACGACGTCGAGGCCCGACACGACCTTGCCGAACACCGCATAGCCGTTGCCGTCCGGGTTCGGGTAGTCGAGGCCGCTGTTGTCCACCGTATTGATGAAGAACTGTGCGGTGGCCGAGTTCGGGTCGCTGGTGCGCGCCATCGCGATCGTGCCCGTCAGGTTCTTCAGACCATTGCGGCTCTCCAGCGGAATCGGCGCGCGGGTCGGCTTTTCCTCGAAGTTGGTCTTGTAGCCGCCACCCTGGATCATGAAGCCCTTGATCACGCGATGGAAGATCGTGCCGTTGTACTGGCCGGCCTTCACGTAATCGAGGAAGTTGGCGACGGACTTCGGCGCCTTCTCCGGGTAGAGCTCGACGCGGATGTCGCCCTGCGAGGTCCTCAGCTGCACGACGGGGTGCGCGGTAGCCGATTGCGCGAACGCGGGCGCAGTCGCGAGAAGGGCGGCGCCGCCAAGCGCCAGCAACAGACGTTTCATTGCGATCCTCAGGTTGGGAGGGAAAGGGAGGCCGCGCCGCTTATTGCGACGGCGCGACGTACGGCGCCGCCAGTGCGCCCGACGGACCGCTGAACTGGAACGTCGGCGACATCGGCAGCGTGGTGGTGCTCACGTTCGCGGCCGCGCGGTCGGTGTAGTCGCGCGTCGCCGGCGCGGCCGAGCGGGCGTTCGGCGCAGCCTTCGGCGGCGACACGATCTTCTGCAGGTCGGCGAGGCGCTGGGCGGTCGCGCCGCTCGTGCGGCCGAGCGATTGCGCGCGCTTGTACGACTCGGCCGCGAGGCGCAGGTACAGGTCGCCGAGGTTTTCGTACGCGAGCGAGTAGCTCGGGTTCGATTGCGTCGCCGTGACGAGCGCGGTGCGCGCTTCGTCGTAGCGGCCGTGCTTCGCATAGAGCGCCGCGAGGTTGTTGTACGGCTCGGGCAGTTCGGGGTACGCCTGCGTGATCGCGACGAACTGCTGGATCGCGTCGTCGTCGCGGTTCAGGCGGGCCAGCACGGTGCCGCGCTTGAACTGCGCCTGCACGTCGTGCGGGTTCGACGCGATGCGTGCGTCGAGTTGCGCGAGTGCCTGCTTCCACTGCTTGCCGGCGATGGAAGCGTCGATTTCGGGGGTGCCGTCGGCGATGGCCGGGGCCTTCTGCGCATGCGCCGCGGGGGCCGCGAAAAGCGTCAGCGCGACGCCCATGACGGTGGTCGCAACGAGGGTCGCAGCGCTCTGCGCGCGGCCGCGATGAGGTTTCATAGGCGTAAATCGGAATGTTATACTCCGAGCCATTCTAACAAAACGTCTGTGCGTTCCGGCGAGCCGCAGACAGTCTTTCTTTGCCTCTCGTGGCCGTCACCGCTGTGCTTGCAGCCTGACCGCCCCATGTGATACGAGGACGCTCGGCCTGGCGCCGCAGCAGATGGTCCGTCCGTGTCGCATGCTGGGCGAGCTTCGCCAGGGCGGTTTCCTTCGGCTCACGGTTCATCTCTATGGAATCACTGCGCATCTACAACACGCTCGCGCGTGACAAGCAAGTCTTCGTGCCGCGCCATTCCGGCGAAGTGCGGATGTACGTATGCGGGATCACCGTCTACGACTATTGTCACGTGGGCCACGCGCGCATGCTGGTCGTGTTCGACCTCGTCCAGCGCTGGTTGCGTGCGATCGGTTATCGGGTCACGTATGTGCGCAACATCACCGACATCGACGACAAGATCATCCGCCGCGCGGTCGAGAACGGCGAGACGATCAAGTCGCTGACCGACCGGTTCATCGGCGCGATGCACGAGGATGAAAGCGCGCTCGGCATCCAGCGGCCCGACATCGAGCCGCGCGCGACGCAATTCATTCCGCAGATGCTCGGCATGATCGAGACGCTCGAATCGAACGGCTACGCGTATCAGGCGACCGACGGCGACGTCAATTACTCGGTGCGCAAGTTCGCGAACTACGGGAAGCTGTCGGGCAAGTCGCTCGACGATCTTCGCGCGGGCGAGCGTGTCGCCGCGAACGACGCGAAGGAAGATCCGCTCGATTTCGTGTTGTGGAAACGCGCGAAGCCGGAAGATCCGGAAGGCGCGTCGTGGGCGTCCAAGTACGGGATGGGCCGCCCGGGCTGGCACATTGAGTGCTCGGCGATGGGCTGCACGCTGCTCGGCGAGCATTTCGACATCCACGGCGGCGGGCAGGATCTGCAGTTCCCGCACCACGAGAACGAGATCGCGCAGAGCGAGGGTGCCACCGGCCAGACGTTCGTCAACTACTGGTTGCACAACGGCTTCGTGCAGGTCGACAACGAGAAGATGTCGAAATCGCTCGGCAACTTCTTCACGATCCGCGAAGTGCTCGAGCGGTACGACGCCGAGGTCATGCGCTTCTTCATCGTGCGCACGCACTATCGGTCGCCGCTCAACTACAGCGACGTGCATCTCGACGATGCGCGCGCGTCGCTCACGCGCCTGTACACCGCGCTGAAGGATGTCGAGGCCGATACGCTCGCGCTCGACTGGAACGAGCCGCACGCGCAGCGTTTCGCGGCCGCGATGAACGACGACTTCAACACGCCGGTCGCGGTGGCGACGCTGTTCGAGCTGGCGGGCGAGGTGAATCGTACGCGCGACGCGTCGCTTGCACGGCAACTGAAACAGCTGGCGGGCCTGCTTGGCCTGCTGGGCCGCGAACCGCGCACGTTCCTGCAGCAGGCGTCCGGCGCCGCGCAGGCGGGCGCGCTCGCGGCCGACGAGATCGAAGCGAAGATCGCCGCGCGCGTCGCGGCGAAGCAAGCGAAGGACTATGCCGAAGCGGACCGGATCCGGGCGGAACTGCTCGAGGCCGGTATCGCACTTGAAGACAAACCGGGCGGATCGACCGAATGGCGTCGCGTATGAGCGCGGTGCGTTCCACTGACCGATCCGTCAGGTAGGAGGCAAGATGGCAACGGCCAGAAAAGCGCCGGTCAGGCGCGCGACCCCGGTCGCCGCGCGTCCGGTAGCCAAGCGTGCGCCGGCGGCAAGGGCGGACGCGACGCGCGCCGTGCCGACCGGCGCGCTCAACGGTCATGCGCAGCCGGCGGCGACGCTGCCGGCCGCCGACGCGGCTCGCAAGACGCGCGTGTCCGACGCTGACGGCGCGGAGGTCGTCGTGCGTCCAGCGTACTGGGACAAGGCGTGCGCCGACCTCGTCAAGCGCGACCGGATCATGAAGAAACTGATTCCGAAGTTCGGTCCCGCGCATCTCGTGAAGCGTGGCGACCCGTTCGTCACGCTCGCGCGCTCGGTCGTCGGCCAGCAGATTTCGGTTCCGTCCGCGCAGTCGCTGTGGGCGCGCATCGAGGACGCCTGTCCGAAACTCGCGCCGCAACCGGTGATCCGGCTCGGCGCGGACAAGCTGATCGCGTGCGGGCTGTCGAAGCGCAAGACGGAATACATCCTCGATCTCGCCCAGCATTTCGTGTCGGGTGCGCTGCACGTCGACAAATGGACGTCGATGGACGACGAGGACGTGATCGCGGAACTCACGCAGATCCGCGGCATCAGCCGCTGGACGGCCGAGATGTTCCTGATCTTCAACCTGTCGCGGCCGGACGTGCTGCCGCTCGACGATCCTGGCCTGATCCGCGCGATCAGCGTCAATTACTTCAGCGGGGAACCCGTCACGCGCAGCGAGGCGCGCGAGGTCGCTGCCAACTGGGAACCGTGGCGCACCGTCGCGACCTGGTATATGTGGCGCAGCCTCGATGCGCCCGACGCCGACGCCTGAGCGGCGGCTATCGGATTTTAAACATCAATAGTTGAGAGCCGGTTTTGAGCGTCGCCCGCGCGGGTAGAATACGCGCTGCCGCAAGACCCAAGGATTCGAACACATGAAGACCACGTTTCTGGATTTCGAACAGCCGATCGCCGAACTCGAGGCCAAGATCGAAGAGCTGCGATTCGTGCAGGACGACTCGGCTGTCGATATTTCGGAAGAAATCGAGCGGCTGTCGAAGAAAAGCCAGCAACTGACGAAAGACCTCTACGCGAACCTGTCGCCGTGGCAGGTTTCGCAGATCGCGCGGCATCCGCAGCGTCCGTATACGCTCGACTACGTCGCGGAACTGTTTACCGATTTCCACGAGCTGCACGGCGATCGCGCGTTTGCGGACGATCTGTCGATCGTCGGCGGCCTCGCGCGCTTCGGCGGCCATCCGTGCATGGTGATCGGCCACCAGAAGGGCCGCGACACGAAGGAACGCGCGGCGCGCAACTTCGGGATGCCGCGTCCGGAAGGCTATCGGAAGGCCGAACGCCTGATGCGCCTCGCCGAGAAGTTCGGGCTGCCGATCTTCACGTTCGTCGACACGCCGGGCGCGTATCCGGGCATCGGCGCGGAAGAGCGCGGCCAGTCGGAGGCGATCGGCCGCAACCTGTACGTGATGGCCGAGCTGAAGACGCCGATCATCACGACGGTGATCGGTGAGGGCGGTTCGGGCGGCGCGCTTGCGATCGCCGTGGCCGACACCGTGATGATGCTGCAGTTCTCGACCTACTCGGTGATTTCTCCGGAAGGCTGCGCGTCGATCCTGTGGAAGAGCGCAGCGAAGGCGCCCGAAGCCGCGGAAGCGCTGGGCCTGACCGCACACCGCCTGAAGGCGCTCGGCCTGATCGACAAGATCATCAACGAGCCGCTTGGCGGCGCGCATCGCGATCCGAAGGGCATGGCTGCGCTGCTGCGTCGCGCGCTCGCCGATTCGCTGCGCCAGTTCCAGGGCATGAGCATCGATGCGGTGCGCGAGCGCCGTTTCGAGCGCCTGATGGCCTACGGCAAGTTCAAGGAAACCACGCCGGGCGCATGACCGGCCGCGTGTTCATTTCGCGCGCCGCTGCGCGCGCGTCCCTCTCGTGATCCCACCGACCGAATTCTCCGCCGACCGCGTCGTACTCGACGCGGTCGGCGTTGCGCTTTCCGGCATGCTGCCCGATGCGCGTATCGCGATCGCTTACAGCGGCGGCCTCGATTCGACGGTGCTGCTCGACGCGGCCGTCCGTGTCGCGGGTGTGTCGCGCTGTGTCGCGCTGCACGTGCATCACGGCCTGAGCGCGAACGCCGACGCGTGGGTCGCGCATGCCGAAGCGAGCGCGGCCCGGCTTGGCGTCGAATTCGAAGCGATGCGGGTCGACGTGCCGCGCGACAGCGGCCTCGGTATCGAGGCGAGTGCGCGCGAGCAGCGCTATGCGGCACTCGACGCGATGTGCGAACGCCACGGTGCGGCCACGCTGTGGCTGGCACAGCACGCGGACGACCAGGCCGAGACCGTGCTGCTGCAGCTGTTGCGTGGCGCGGGGATCGCGGGGCTCGCTGCGATGGCGCCGCGCTACCGGCCCGACGGCGTGAGTGTCGAGCGCGTGCGTCCGTTGCTGCGACTGTTGCGCGCGCAACTTGAGCGCTATGCGGCGCAGCACGCGCTCGCGTGGATCGACGACGAATCGAACGGCGATACGCGCTATGCACGCAATGCGCTGCGCATCGATGTGCTGCCGGCACTGGCCGTGCATTTCCCGGGCTTTCGCGATGCGCTCGGTCGCGCGGCCCAGCATGCGGCCGCCGCGCAGCGGCTGCTCGACGATCTGGCCGAACTGGATTTCGCCGTTGCCGCGCGCGATGACGGGCACGCGCTGTCGCGCGAGTCGCTGGTCGCGTTCGACGACACGCGCGGCGCGAACCTGCTGCGCTTCTGGATGCGCCGGCTCGGCTTGCCGGGCGCGTCGGCCGCCCGGCTCGCCAACATGATGCGGCAGTTGCGCGCCGCGCACGATGCCCATGCGCTGCGCGTCGATCACGCGGGGCAATGCCTGCGGCTCTACCGCGATGTCGTCTACTGGGAAGCGGGCGACAGCGCCGAACCGGCCGACGACGGCACGGGCACGCCGCACCCGGAAGCGACGCTCGCGTGGGACGGGCAGGAAGTCTGGCACCTGCCGGGATGGCGCGGCACGTTCGTGTTCGCGCCGGCCGACGCGGAAAGCGCCGGCGCGGTGCCGGAGGCGCTGCTGCGCGGCGCGCGGCTGGCCGTGCGCGCCCGGGCGGGCGGCGAGCGGATGCGCACGTCGCCGGGCGGGCCGGGCCGGACGCTGAAGAACCTGTTCCAGGAGCGCGGCGTGCCTGCCTGGCAGCGCGACGTGCCGCTGCTGTTCGCGGGCGACCGGCTGATTTACGTGCCGCGGCTCGGCGTGAACCGCGACGTCGGCATGTCCGACGGCGGACTGTCCGGCGATGGCGCGTGGCGCCGGATCGAATGGCGTCCCGACCTGCTGATCGCGTAACCGCGGGCCGGCTTTCGGCGGCGCGATGGCGTGCCCATTTTCACCATTTGGTAAACAGCGCCGGAACGGCCGCGGACACGGCGAGCGGCTTGTCAAGCGGGCTTCTATCGGGTACGCTCGGACGTTTGCTCGGCTCGATTTTTGAGCGATTTGTGCAGGTTTTCCGCGTGACGTACCCGGTTTGCGCGGCCTGATCGGCCTTCCGGGCAAAATCCGTCACGCTTGCGCGTTGCGTCCCAGCCGTCTCCCTCGTCGTCCGTCCACAGCCACAAGCCGCGTGACCGAACGGCACCGCGGCCTGCCCAGCGCGCCCGTGCGGTTTCTCCTCCAGTTCAGAACGACAATGGCACTCATCGTACACAAATACGGCGGCACTTCGATGGGCTCGGTCGAGCGCATCAAGAACGTCGCGAAACGCGTCGCAAAATGGCATCAGGCCGGGCACCAGATGGTGGTCGTGCCTTCGGCGATGTCCGGCGAAACCAACCGTCTGCTCGGTCTTGCGAAAGAGATTTCGAGCCAGCCGAGCCCGCGTGAGCTCGACATGATCGCGTCGACCGGCGAGCAGGTCAGCGTCGGCCTGCTGTCGATCGCGCTACAGGAAATCGGCGTCGAGGCCGTGAGCTATGCGGGCTGGCAAGTGCCGATCAAGACCGACAGCGCGTTCACGAAAGCGCGCATTCACTCGATCGACGACGAGCGCGTGAAGGCCGATCTGAACGCCGGCAAGGTCGTGATCATCACGGGCTTCCAGGGCGTCGATCCGGACGGTCACATCACGACGCTGGGCCGTGGCGGTTCGGACACGTCGGCGGTGGCGGTCGCGGCTGCACTGGGTGCCGAAGAGTGCCTGATCTATACGGACGTCGACGGCGTGTACACGACCGATCCGCGTGTCGTCGAAGAGGCGCGGCGCCTCGATCGCGTGACGTTCGAGGAGATGCTGGAAATGGCCAGCCTCGGCTCGAAGGTCCTGCAGATCCGCTCGGTCGAATTCGCCGGCAAATTCCAGGTGAAGACGCGCGTGCTGTCGAGCCTGACCGATCCGCTGATTGCGCTCGACGAAGAAATGCGCTCGGGCACCCTGATTACTTTTGAAGAAGACGAGACCATGGAAAAGGCAGTCATTTCCGGCATCGCGTTCCAGCGCGACGAAGCACGCATTGCTGTGATGGGCGTGCCCGACAAGCCGGGTATCGCGTATCAGATCCTCGGCCCGGTCGCCGATGCGAACGTCGACGTCGACATGATCATCCAGAACCAGAGCGTCGAAGGCAAGACGGACTTCACGTTCACGGTCGGCCGTGGCGATTACCAGAAGGCGATGGACATCCTCACCAACCAGGTGAAGGGCCATGTGAATGCCGAGCAGGTGCAGGGCGATCCGAAGGTGTCGAAGGTGTCGGTCGTCGGCGTCGGCATGCGTTCGCACGTGGGCGTCGCGAGCAAGATGTTCCGCACGCTGTCGGAAGAGGGCATCAACATCCAGATGATCTCGACGTCCGAAATCAAGATTTCGGTGCTGATCGACGAGAAATACATGGAGCTGGCCGTCCGCGCGCTGCACAAGGCGTTCGAACTCGACCAGGCATGATGAAATTTTCGTGATGCGATGACGAAATTGCATCACGGAAATTGACGCGCGGTTCGAAACCCTATACTATTTCGTTCTCGTCGCACTGCCTCCCTGGTGCGAGCGAAAGTTTGGGAGACGTGGCCGAGAGGTCGAAGGCACTCCCCTGCTAAGGGAGCATCTGGGCCAAAACCTGGATCGAGGGTTCGAATCCCTCCGTCTCCGCCAAAAGCGGTGACAAAGCCCCGCAAGTTCTCGGACTTGCGGGGCTTTTTCTTTTCCGCGGTAGCATGTGCCCCGCATTCGATGCTGCCGGATCGCGTTCGCGGGCGGCTCGGTCGGTGCAGCCGATCAAAGCAATGAATGCTCGACTTGGCGGGCGGTAATGCGCTACATATCACCTATCGTTTGGCACGACTCAAGGTGACGCTCTTGGCCAGCCCGCATTCCGTTCTGACTGTTCTTTCTCATCGCCCTGTCGACGGACTGGTCGATAACCACGAGCGTTATGCGCGGCTGCACGGCTACCGGCATGCGACGGTTGACGGCATGCACGTGTACGGCGAGCGCCAGCAGGTGCTGCACAAGTACCACACGATCATCGCGCAGCTCGTCGCGATGGAGCCGGGCGCATTGCTGCTCGTGCTCGATTCGTTCTCTGTCGTGTTTGATCCGCACGCGCTGCCCGATGTCGCGCACGGTTACGACGCAATCGTCACCACGCAGACGCCGAAGTCTGCACTGCCGGCCGCAAGCGGGATGATCTTCCGCAACGTACCCGACGTGCGCGAGCGGTTGCGCAAGCTGGTGGTCGAGCTGGGCAAGTGGGCGATGCGCCTTCCGGAGCGGCAGCATGTGTGCGAGGCGACGCTACTTGCGGAGTGCTTTCCGCCGCTGCCGTTCGACGTGCCGCTCGCGAACGGCCATTTCCCGTCGGTACAGACGATCTGGGGTGACGGGCTCGCGATCGACTCGATCGCTGGCGTGCGGCCGCTCGTCGCGCACAACGCGCCCGAATGGCGGCAGGTGGACGACGGGTGGGCGCCGGCAGCCGACTACGACTTCCGCTATGTGATCGCGCTCGTCGACGATGCCGAACGTTACCAGCGCGGCGATCGCACGCGTGCAATTGACGCCTGGCATGCCGCGCAGCGGCGCACGCGCGATGCGGAGCGGCACGTGAATCCTCACGCGCCGGTGGCGTTCGTGAGCCTGCATACATCGCATATCGCGGGCTACGGTGACCTGCACGAGGAGAACTTCGTGCGCTACTGCACGCGGCACGGCTACGCTTACCACTCCTATCGCGAAGCGCCCGCATTTCTGCCGGCCGGCATCAATGCGAACTGGGCGAAGCTGCACCTGATACGCGAACATCTGCCGCATCACGCGTTCGTGTTCTGGGTCGATGCGGACATCCTGGCGATCGACCAGAGCCAGGCCATCGACAGCACGATCGACGGCCGCGACTTCGTGATCGGCACCGATCACACGGCCTGGGCGATCAACTCTTGCATGATCGGCGTGCGTAACGTCGCGCCGATGCGCGAACTGGTCGAGCGCATTTGCGCGCGGATCGAGAGTTTCGGCGATCGTTCGTCGGTCTACGCGAGCGGCGGCGATCAGCAGGCGATCTATGTGGAGCTGCTGGAGTCCGGCATGATCGATGCGCGCCATATCGTCGATGCGATGACGCTCGCGTCATCGCCGGTTTATGCGACGCGCAACAGCCGTTTCGTCCATTTTCCGGCGCAACACAATCACTATCGCGCGGTGACGATGCGCGTCTGGGACCGGCTGAGTCACCAGCGCTAGCTGGACGGGAACAGGAACGATGCGATGCATGCCGCGACACGAAACAGTGGTGCGGGCATTCGCTCGATCCGCATCGGTCAAAGCTGATTGAAATAAAAATGAAAGTATCGTTGTAAGGTTAGAGGCGCCGGACGATTGCCGCCGCGCGTAGCCTCAACCAACATGCTCCGACCCTCCAGAACGATGCGCTCGCATCAAAATTGCGGCACTGCGTCGATTCACGCGGCGCGCGTCGTCGCGGAACACAAAAAATTACTCAATTAAATCATCGGCATGGCTCGACGCCAAAAAATCGATGCTCTGTTGCGCTGCAGAAAATAATCAATCGCTTTATGCTCGTTAACCCGATCGCGATTGAGCGGCATCAAGCTTCGTCATGATGCCTCTTTACATTTTCCCAACATCGATGATTCACGAAATCTACCTGACGATTTGATTTCGTTTCTTACGTTTCACCTGTCTCAAATGCAGTGTGCGACATCCTCAAGGCCTTGTTGAAATGCATGACTTTCCCTTCCTGAGCCTGGCCATCTGGGTTCCGATCCTGTTCGGCGTGTGCCTGCTGCGCGCCGGTTCCGATCAACATCCACGCCGTACTCGACTGATCGCGCTCGTCGGCGCGTTGGCCGGGTTTGCCGCCATCGTCCCGCTGGTCGCCGGTTTCGAGTCGCACTCGGCCGCGATGCAGTTCGTCGAAAGCCGTGACTGGCTGGCGGCGTTCAATTCCGGATGGCGGGTCGGCATCGACGGCGCCTCGCTGTGGCTCGTCGTGCTGACCGCATTCACGACGGTCGTGGTGGTGGTCGCGTCGTGGGAGTCGGTCACGGTGCGTGTCGCGCAGTACTACGCGTCGTTCCTGATCCTGTCGGGGCTGATGGTCGGCGTGTTCGTCGCACAGGACGGGCTGCTGTTCTTCATCTTCTTCGAAGCGACGCTGATCCCGCTTTACCTGCTGATCGGCACGTGGGGGCGGGAGCGTCGCGTGTACGCGGCCGTGAAGTTCTTCTTCATCTCGTTCGCCGGCTCGCTGCTATTGCTGATGGCGATGCTGTACCTGTACGCGCAGTCGCATACGTTCGACATGGCCGTGTGGCGCACGCTGCAGCTCGGCTTTGCGCCGCAGTTGCTGGTGTTCCTCGGCTTCTTCGCCGCGTTCGCGGTCAAGGTGCCGATGTGGCCGGTCCACACATGGTTGAGCGACGTCTACACGGACGGCCCGACGGGCGCCGCGTTGATGCTCGCGATGCTCAAGCTCGGCGGCTACGGGTTCCTGCGCTTCGCGCTGCCGATCACGCCCGACGCGAGCCACTTCTTCGCGCCGGCCGTGATCGCGCTGTCGTTGTTCGCGATCGTCTACGCGAGCCTGATCGCGCTCGCGCAGACCGATCTCGGCAAGCTGCTCGCGTATTCGACGGTCGCGCACATGGGGATCGTCACGCTCGGGCTGTTCCTGTTCAACCGGATCGGTATCGAAGGCGCGATCGTGCAGCTCGTGTCGTACGGGTTCGTCGCGGGCGCGATGCTGCTTTGCGTGAACGTGCTCGTCGATCGCACGAAGCAGCGCGAGATCGCGGCGTACGGCGGCGTGGCGGGCGTGATGCCGCGTTTCGCGACCTTCACGCTGCTGTTCGCGATGGCCAACGTCGGCCTGCCGGGCACGTCGGGGTTCGTCGGCGAGTTCATGGTCATCATGGGCGCGATCCGCTTCAACTTCTGGATCGGCGCCATCGCGGCGCTGACGCTGATCCTCAGCGCGTCGTACACGCTGTGGATGCTCAAGCGCGTCGTGTTCGGCAAGGTCTCGAGCGAGCGGATCGCGAAGCTCGCCGACCTGAATCGTCGCGAGATCGTGATGTTCGGGTCGCTCGCGCTGATCGTGCTGATGGTCGGCATCTATCCGAAGCCGTTCACCGACGCAATCGATCCGACCGTGACGCGGCTGATCGAAGACGCCAGCCGATCGAAAGTGCCGGCCGGGGACAGCCCCGTGCAGCCGCAGCCGTCTTACATGGCATCGTCGCACGACTGATCGCCCAGGCGTCGCGCACGGCGGGTGCATCGCACGACGATGCACCCGTTGCGCATGCATCGATCGTGGTCCGGCGCAGGGTTCGCCGGGCCGGCGTTCGGCTGCGTGAAATTGCCCCGCGACAATGTGTCTCACAGCAGATTTTGCAATGATGATTTGCCGCATCCGCCGGTTTTTCATCGCACTCGCGCGACGTATGATGCGGCCACTTTCGTGGATCGAATGCGCATCGGGCATACGCAAACGAATTCAATGACCCTCGGGCTGTGTGATGAAAAGAAGAGCTTCAAGAGGCTGGTCGGCGCTGATGTCAATCGGCGCGGCGCTAAGCCTGTCAGGCTGTAATTTAGATGTACTAAATCCGAAAGGAAGCGTGGGTGCTGCCGAAAAGGCGCTGATCGCGACGTCCACCTGGGCGATGCTGATCGTCGTCGTGCCGGTGATCCTGCTCACGCTGTGGTTTGCATGGCGTTATCGCGCGTCGAACCGCAACGCAACCTACGCGCCGAACTGGTCGCACTCGACCGCGATCGAAGTCGTGATCTGGACGGTGCCGACGCTGATCATCCTGTTCCTCGGCGTGCTCACGTGGAAGACCACGCACGAGCTCGACCCGTACAAGCCGCTCGAGTCGTCGGTGAAACCGATCGACGTCGAGGTCGTCGCGCTCGACTGGAAGTGGCTGTTCATCTATCCGGAACTCGGCATCGCGTCGGTGAACCAGCTCGCGATTCCGGTCGGCACGCCGGTGAACTTCCGCATCACGTCGGATTCGGTGATGAACTCGTTCTTCATCCCGCAGCTCGGCGGCCAGGTCTATGCGATGGCTGGCATGCAGACGCGCTTGCACCTGATCGCCGACGAACCCGGCGACTACGCGGGCACGTCCGCCAACTTCAGCGGCCGCGGCTTCTCCGACATGAAGTTCCGCACGCTCGCCGAGCCGCGCGAACAGTTCGACGCATGGGTGCAGAAGGTGAAGGCGTCGCCGGACCGGCTCGACGCGACCGTGTACGGCACCGTCGCGCAGCCGAGCGAGAAGGCGCCCGTGCGCTACTTCTCGTCGGTCGATCCGCGGCTCTTCCACAACATCATCGCGAAATACAACGATGGCCACGTCCTCGACCTGAAGGACGCCGCCTGCGGCACGAAGGGGTAACGCATGTTCGGCAAACTCACACTATCGGCGATCCCGTTCGATCAGCCCATCATCATGGTGGCCGGCGCCTTCATGGGGCTGGCCGTGCTGGGCATTCTCGCCGCACTGACGATCACTGGCCGCTGGAAATGGCTGTGGACGGAATGGCTGACGACGGTCGACCACAAGAAACTCGGCGTGATGTACATCATCGTCGCGCTGATCATGCTGCTGCGCGGCTTCGCGGACGCGATCATGATGCGCATGCAGCTCGCGCTCGCGTACAACGCGCCCGGCTACCTGCCGCCGCACCACTATGACCAGATCTTCACGGCCCACGGCGTGATCATGATCTTCTTCATGGCGATGGTGTTCATGGTCGGCCTGATGAACCTGGTCGTGCCGCTGCAGATCGGCGCGCGCGACGTCGCATTCCCGTTCATCAACTCGCTGAGCTTCTGGATGACGGCCGTCAGCGCGATCCTGATCAACATCTCGCTCGTGATCGGCGAATTCGCGCAGACCGGCTGGCTCGCGTACCCGCCGCTGTCGGAGCTGCAGTACAGCCCCGGAGTAGGGGTCGATTACTACCTGTGGGCGCTGCAGATCTCGGGCATCGGCACGCTGCTGACCGGCGTGAACTTCTTCGTGACGATCATCAAGATGCGCGCGCCGGGCATGACGCTGATGAAGATGCCCGTGTTCACGTGGACCGCACTCTGCACGAACGTGCTGATCATGGCGTCGTTCCCGATCCTGACCGCGACGCTCGCGCTGCTCGGCCTCGACCGTTACCTCGGCATGCACTTCTTCACGAACGAAGCCGGCGGCAACGCGATGCTGTACCTGAACCTGATCTGGGCGTGGGGCCACCCGGAGGTGTACATCCTGATCCTGCCGGCGTTCGGCATCTTCTCGGAAGTCATCGCGACGTTCGCGAAGAAGCCGCTGTTCGGCTACAAGACGATGGTGTACGCGACCTGCGCGATCATGGTGCTGTCGTTCCTCGTGTGGCTGCATCACTTCTTCACGATGGGCTCGGGTGCGAACGTGAATGCGTTCTTCGGCATCATGACCATGATCATCGCGATCCCGACCGGCGTGAAGGTGTTCAACTGGCTGTTCACGATGTATCGCGGCCGGATCGAATTCACGACGCCCGTGCTGTGGACGATCGGCTTCATGGTCACGTTCACGCTCGGCGGCATGACCGGCGTGATGATGGCGATTCCCGGCGCGGACTTCGTGCTGCACAACAGCCTGTTCCTGATCGCGCACTTCCATAACGTGATCATCGGCGGCGTGCTGTTCGGTTATCTCGCGGGCTTCAACTACTGGTTCCCGAAGGCGTTCGGCTTCAAGCTGAACGAGAGGCTCGGCAAGGCCGCGTTCTGGTTCTGGCAGGTCGGCTTCTACGTCGCGTTCGTGCCGCTCTACGTGCTCGGCTTCATGGGCATGACGCGCCGGCTCAACCACTACGACAACCCCGCATGGCATCCGTGGCTGCTGGTTGCCGCGTTCGGCGCCGTGCTGATCGCGATCGGCATCGCGTGCCAGTTGCTGCAGCTCGTGGTCAGCATCCGCAACCGCAACCTGCCGGAATATCGCGACACGACGGGCGATCCGTGGGGCGGCCGCACGCTGGAGTGGGCGACCACGTCGCCGCCGGCCGACTACAACTTCGCGGTGATTCCGCAGGTGCGCACGCTCGACGCCTACACGGACATGAAGGCGCGCGGCGAAGGCCGGCCGAATCCGGCATCGATCCGCGACATTCACATGCCGTCGAATACCGGAGCGGGCCTCGTGGTCGCGGTTTTCAGCCTGGTGCTCGGCTTCGCGCTGGTGTGGCACATCTGGTGGATGGCGATCGGCGGGCTCGTCGGGATCGTCGCGACGCTGGTGATCTACAGCTCGCGCGATAACGACGGCTATTACATTCCCGCGTCGACGGTGCGGAAGATCGAAGGCAAGCAGCCGACCACGCGCGTGGCCGCGCGGGTCGACGACGTGGAACTGGAGGCCAACTGATGTTGCAGAAAACCTTGAGCGCAACCCTGCTCGAGCACGACGACCATCCGCCGTCGCATTCGGTGTTCGGTTTCTGGCTGTACCTGATGACCGACTGCGTGATCTTCGCGGCGCTGTTCGCGACCTTCGCGGTGCTCGGCCACCAGTATGCGGGCGGGCCGACGGCGAAAGACCTGTTCGACATTCCGGGCGTCGCGGTGGAAACCGCCGCGCTGCTGCTGTCGAGCATCACGTACGGTTTCGCGATGCTCGCGGCGTACAAGCAGCGGCGCGGCGCGCTGCTCGCATGGCTCGCG
This sequence comes from Burkholderia cepacia, assembly GCF_001039005.1. Lineage (GTDB taxonomy): Bacteria > Pseudomonadota > Gammaproteobacteria > Burkholderiales > Burkholderiaceae > Burkholderia > Burkholderia theae. The sequence goes on along the minus strand of NZ_LDWR01000041.1, from coordinate 229,698 downwards.
GTGACGTTCGTGCTCGGCGCGGCGTTTCTCGCGATGGAACTGCGCGAGTTCTCGCACCTGATCGCGGAAGGCGCCGGCCCGCAGCGCAGCGCGTTCCTGTCGGCGTTCTTCACGCTGGTCGGCACGCACGGGCTGCACGTGACGGCCGGCCTGCTGTGGATGATCGTGCTCGCCGGGCAGATCGTGTTCCGCGGCGGTGACCTGACCGATCGCGACCTGCGGCGCCTGACGTGCCTGAGCCTCTTCTGGCACTTCCTCGACATCGTGTGGATCTGCGTGTTTTCCTTTGTCTATCTCGCGAGCGTGATCTAAATGGCCCATACGCATTCGTCTCAACTCGAAGAAGGGCACGGCAGTGTCGGCGGCTACGTCGCCGGTTTCATGCTGTCGGTGCTGCTCACGGCCGCGTCGTTCGGCCTCGTGATGGGCGGCGTGCTGTCGCCGCATGCGTCGCTGATCGCGCTGGCCGCGCTCGCGTTCGTGCAGATCGTCGTGCACCTCGTGTACTTCCTGCACATGAACGGCTCGTCGGGCCAGCGCTGGAACGTGATGGCGTTCAGCTACACGGTGCTGACCGCGGCGATCCTGATCGTCGGCACGTTGTGGGTGATGCACAACGTCAGCATGAACATGATGTCGCGCTGAGCGGCGTCGCGGCGCCGGGTTCGCTATCCGCGCGCGTTGATGAAGAAAAGGCGGCACGCAAGTGCCGCCTTTTTGTTTTGGTACAGTCGCGCCGCGCAACGCGTCCGGCGTTGCGATGACGACCGGCGTATCGGGCTCGCGAGTGCGAGTCGGGCGCGTGCCGGCATCGGCCCGGCCCCGGCGTGGCAGGGCGGGCGGGGCCGGACAGGCGTCGATTGTTACAAGACGTTAGCGCAGGCATCCCGTTGCGATGCGGCGCATCAGTTCTTACAAACTTGAAATATGCGGAGACGGCGCTTGCCGTTATAGTCGAATCACACATGACACAACCAAAAGAGGAATCCATGAAGACCTTGCGTGTTGCCTCGCTCTTGACCGGTATGACGGCCTTGCTCGTGTCGGGCGCAGCAATGGCGGGTGTCAATGTCGGGATCAATCTCGGCGTACCGGCTCCGGTGTACGTCGCGCCCGCGCCCGTGTATGCGCCGCCTCCGCCGCCGGTCGTCTATCAGCCGGCGCCCGTGTACGCACCGGCACCCGTGTATGTGCCGGGTCCGGCCATCGTGATCGGCTGGCATGGCGACCGCTACTGGGACGGCCGTCGCTACTGGGGCCGCGACGAATGGTATCGCCGCCATGGCCGCGGCTGGGGCGGCGACCGCGATCGCGGTCACTGGGATAACGGCCGCCACAACGGCTGGCACTGATCGGCACGTCGCACACGCGTGACGCGTGCGCGACGTTCGTTCGTGAAGAAACCGCCCGCGTGGCGGTTTTCTTTTGGCCCGAACGATTGAATGGGTAGAATCGTCCCACGTTACATCCTTCATTCGATCGACAGGGCCTCTATGACGAAGGGTTCGCCCCGGGCCGCCGCCGCGCGCGTCCGCTTCGGCGCGCTGCGTGCCGCACGGGCTGCCGGCCGCGTTGCCGCGGTGTTCGCAATGCAGGCGGCGCTGGCCGCGACGGCCGCGCACGCGGCGTACGCCATTGCGCAGTACGGCGAGCCGAAGTATCCGCCGGGCTTCAAGCATTTCGACTACGTCAACCCCGACGCGCCGAAGGGCGGCACGCTCGTGCTCGCGAACCCGAACCGGCTGACGTCGTTCGACAAGTTCAATCCGTTCACGATGCGCGGCAACCCTGCGCCGGGCATCGACATGCTGTTCGAGAGCCTTGCGACGGGCAGCTCGGACGAACCGGCGTCCGCGTACGGGTTGCTTGCCGACGACATCGACATCGCGCCCGACCGCCGATCGGTCACGTTCCACCTGAATCCGCGCGCGCGTTTCTCGAATGGCGATCGCGTCACGGCCGACGACGTCAAGTTTTCGTTCGATACGCTGAAGAGCAAACTGGCCGCGCCGCAGTTCGGCGCATATTTCGCGGAGATCGCGAAGGCGGTGGTCGTCGATCCGGCCACCGTGCGTTTCGAGTTCCGCAGCGCGAATCGCGAACTGCCGCTGATCGCCGGCGGCGTGCCGGTGTTTTCGCGCAAGTGGGGGTTGCGCACGGACGGCTCGCGCATCCCGTTCGACCAGCTCGCGTTTGAACAGCCGATCGGCAGCGGCCCGTACCTGATCGAGCGCTACGACAACGGCCGCACGATCACCTACCGGCGCAACCCCGAGTATTGGGGCGCCGACCTGCCGGTGCGGGTCGGCACCCATAACTTCGAACGGATCGTCTACAAGCTGTACAGCGACGGCGTCGCGAGGCTCGAGGCGTTCAAGGCCGGCGAATACGATGTGCTCGTCGAGTACATCGCGCGCAACTGGACGCGGCGCGACGTCGGCAAGCGCTTCGACAGCGGCGAACTCGTCAAGCGCGAATTCCGCCAGCACAACGGCGCGGGCATGCAGGGTTTCTTCATGAACCTGCGCCGGCCGCTGTTCCGCGACGTGCGGGTGCGTCAGGCACTCGACCTCGCATTCGACTTCGAATGGCTGAACCGGCAACTGTTCTATAGCGCGTACACGCGTCTCGACAGCTATTTCGCCGACACCGACCTGCAGGCGACCGGCACGCCGAGCGCTGGCGAACTGAAACTGCTGGAGCCGCTGCGCGCGCAGCTCGACCCGGCCGTGTTCGGCCCGATGGTCACGCAGCCTGCCACCAACCCGCCGGGCTCGCTGCGCGCGAACCTGCTGAAGGCGCGCGAACTGCTTGCGCAGGCCGGCTGGACCTATCGCGACGGTGCGCTGCGCAATGCGAAGGGCGAGCCGTTCACGTTCGAGATCCTCGACGATGCAGGCGGTGCGATGGAAGGCGTCGTGACCGCGTACCAGCGCAATCTGACGAAGCTCGGCATCGACGCACGTTTTCGCACGGCCGATTACGCGCTGCTGCAAAAGCGGCTCGATGCATTCGACTACGACATGACGACGATCCGCTTGCCGGGCGTGCAGGTGCCGGGCGCCGAGCAGTACTCGCGTTACGCGAGCAAGTTCGCCGACGAGCCGGGCTCCGACAACTTCATCGGGCTGAAGTCGCCGGCGGTCGACGCGCTGCTGCACGCGCTCGGCACCGCACAGTCGCGCGACGACCTGCTCGATGCGACGCACGCGCTCGACCGCGTGCTGATGCACGGCTACTACGCGGTCCCGCAGTGGTACAGCACGACACACCGGGTCGCGTATCGGCGCACGCTCGCTTATCCGCAGACGCTGCCGCTGTACTATTCGGCCGAGGGCTGGGTCGTGTCGACCTGGTGGGCGAAGCCCGATCACTGACCCGCGCCGGCCCTTCGATTAATCCCGCCTACCGATCACGAGTCGACGCCCTATGTGGAGCTACATCCTCAAACGCCTGCTGCTGATGATCCCGACGCTCATCGGCGTGCTGACCCTCACGTTCGCGGTGATCCAGTTCGTGCCGGGCGGCCCGGTCGAGCAGGCCGTGCAGGAATTGCGCAAGGGCGCGACGGAGCAGGGCGCGGTGCCGTTCGGGATGCGTGCTCACACCGGCGTCGACGCGCAGCAGCTTGCGCAGCTCAAGGCGCTGTACGGTTTCGACAAACCGCCGCTCGAACGCTATTGGCTGATGCTGAAGCGTTTCGCGCGCTTCGATCTCGGCGACAGCTACTTCCGCCACCAGAGCGTGTGGTCGCTGATCGTGCAGAAGCTGCCCGTGTCGATCAGCATCGGGCTGTGGACGTTCTTCCTCACGTACCTGATCTCGGTGCCGCTCGGCATCGCGAAGGCCGTGCGCAACGGTTCGCCGTTCGACGTCGCGACGAGCCTCGTCGTGCTCGTCGGTTATGCGATTCCGGGCTTCGTGCTCGGCGTGCTGCTGCTCGTGCTGTTCGGCGGCGGTTCGTTCTGGCAGCTTTTTCCGCTGCGCGGCCTCACGTCGGACAACTTCGCGCAGCTGTCGCTCGTCGGCAAGGTGCTCGATTACCTGTGGCACATCGCGCTGCCGATCACGGCGTCGGTCGTCGGCAGCTTCGCGGTCATCACGATGCTCACGAAGAATGCGTTCCTCGACCAGATCCGCCGGCAATATGTGCTGACCGCGCGCGCGAAGGGGCTCTCCGAGCGCAACGTGCTGTGGAAGCACGTGTTCCGCAATGCGATGCTGCCGCTGATCGTCGGCTTCCCGGGCGCGTTCATCGGCGCGTTCTTCACGGGCAGCCTGCTGATCGAGACGCTGTTCTCGCTCGACGGCCTCGGGCTGCTGTCGTACGAGTCGGTCGTGCGGCGCGACTATCCGGTTGTGCTCGGCACGCTGTACCTGTTCACGTTGATCGGGCTCGCAACCAAGCTGATCTCCGACCTTTGTTATGTATGGGTCGATCCGCGCATTCAATTCGAAAACCTGGAGCGCTGACATGAAACAGACCGTCCGCATGCCCGGCGTCACCGGGCGAGGGTCGCAATGAACCGGGCCATCGTGTCGTCCCGCATCGACGCGGCGCGCGCACGCGTGTCGCCGTCTCCCGCACGCCGCGTGTGGCAGCGCTTCAGGCAGCAGCGCCTCGGCTACTGGAGCTTCGTGATCTTCTTCGTCGCATTTGCCGCGAGCCTCGCCGCGCCGCTGTGGTCGAACGACAAGCCGCTCGTCGTGCGCTACGACGGTCAATACTATTTCCCGATGTTCCATGCGTATCCGGAGACGGCCTTCGGCGGCGATTTCCCGACGCCGGCCGACTATCTCGATCCGTACGTGCGCAAGCGGCTCGAGGCGCCCGGCAACTTTGTCGTCTACCCGCCGAACCGCTACTACTACGACACGCTGAACTACTTCTCGAACGTGCCGAACCCGGCGCCGCCGTCGCGCGCGAACTGGCTCGGCACCGACGCGCAAGGGCGCGACCTGCTCGCGCGGCTCGTGTACGGGTTCCGCGTGTCGGTCGAATTCGGGCTGATCCTGACCGTGATCGGCACGCTGCTCGGCATCGCCGCGGGCGCCGTGCAGGGCTTTTTCGGCGGGCGCATCGACATCGTCGGGCAGCGGCTGATCGAGATCTGGAGCTCGCTGCCCGAGTTGTATTTGCTGATCATCTTCGCGTCGATCTTCGAGCCGAGTTTCCTGCTGCTGATCGTGCTGCTGTCGCTGTTCGGCTGGATCGGGCTCGCCGACTACGTGCGCGCGGAATTCCTGCGCAACCGCGCGCAGGACTACGTGCGCGCCGCACGTGCGATGGGGCTCACGAACTGGCAGATCATCTGGCGCCACGTGCTGCCGAACAGCCTGACGCCGGTGATCACGTTCCTGCCGTTCCGGATGAGCGGCTCGATCCTCGCGCTCACGAGCCTTGATTTCCTCGGGCTTGGTGTACCGCCGCCGACGCCGAGCCTCGGCGAGCTGCTCGCGCAGGGCAAGGGCAACCTCGACGCATGGTGGATCTCGCTGTCGACGTTCGGCGTGCTGGTCGCGACGCTGCTGCTGCTGACCTTCATGGGCGACGCGCTGCGCAACGCGCTCGACACGCGGATCGCCGATTCGGTGCGCGCGGCGGGAGGCCAGCGATGAGCGAACCGGTCGTATCGACGCAACACGAGCCGCTGCTGTCGCTCGAACATCTGCAGGTGCGCTTCGGCGACACGGTCGCGGTGGACGACGTGACGCTCGCGATCGGCCGCGGCGAACGCGTCGCGCTCGTCGGCGAGTCGGGTTCCGGCAAGAGCGTGACCGCGCTGTCGATCCTGCGCTTGCTGCGCGACGCCGACGTGAGCGGCACGATCCGCTTCGCGGGGCAGGACCTTTCGGCCAGGAGCGAACGCGAGATGCGCGGGCTGCGCGGCTCGGACATCGCGATGATCTTCCAGGAGCCGATGACGGCGCTCAACCCGCTGTATACGATCGGCGTGCAGATCGGCGAGACGATCGTGCTGCATGACGGCGTATCGGCCGTCGAGGCACGCAAGCGCGCGATTGCATTGCTCGCGCGCACCGGCATCGCGGAGCCCGAGAGGCGCGTCGACAGCTATCCGCACCAATTGTCGGGCGGTCAGCGGCAGCGCGCGATGATCGCGATGGCGCTCGCCTGCCGGCCGCGCCTCCTGCTTGCCGACGAGCCGACCACCGCGCTCGACGTGACGATCCGCGCGCAGATCGTCGACCTGCTGCTGGAACTGCAGCGCGACGAAGCGGAAAAGCGCGGGATGGCGATCCTGCTGATCACGCACGACCTGAATCTCGTGCGGCACTTCGCCGAGCGCGTCGCGGTGATGGAGCGCGGCCGGCTCGTCGAGAGCGGGCCCGTCGAGCGGATCTTCGCGGAACCCGAGCATCCGTATACGCAGCGGCTGTTGAACAGCCGGCCGCAACGCGCGGTCGCGCCCGTGATGCCGATCGCGCCCGTCGTGCTCGACGCGCGCCACGTGAGCGTGCAGTTCGCGCGCAAGCGGCCGGGTTTCGCGGGCTGGTTCGGCACGGTGCCCGTGACGGCCGTCGCGGACGTGTCGGTGTCGGTGCGGCAGGGCGAGACGCTCGGCATCGTCGGCGAATCGGGGTCCGGGAAATCGACGCTTGCGATGGCGCTGCTCGGGCTGCAGAAGACGGCGGGCGGCGAGATCGAATTCCAGGGGCGCGCGCTGTCGACCTATCGTGGCCGCGAGCAAACCGCGCTGCGCTCGAACATGCAGGTCGTCTTTCAGGATCCATTCAGTTCGCTTTCGCCGCGTCACACGATCGAGCGGATCGTCGGCGAGGGGCTCGAGCTGCATCACCCGGACATGCCGCCCGATGCGCGCCGCGCGAAGTCGCTCGCGGTGCTGCGCGAAGTCGGCCTCGACCGCACGGTGCTGCACCGTTATCCGCACGAATTCTCGGGCGGGCAGCGCCAGCGGATCGCGATCGCGCGCGCGCTGGTGCTGGAGCCGCGCATCCTGATCCTCGACGAGCCGACTTCCGCGCTCGACGTGTCGATCCAGCAGCAGGTGCTGAAACTGCTCGCGAATTTGCAACAGAAATACAACCTCGGTTATGTATTCATCAGCCACGATCTGGAGGTGATCGGCGCGATGGCGCACCGCGTCGCGGTGATGCAGGACGGCGCCGTCGTCGAGTCGGGCGACGTGACCGACATCTTCACGAGACCGTCACATCCTTACACACAAAAGCTGTTGAAAGCGGTCTGGAAAGCGTGATAGACGTCCAATGGTCTGACCATCTCGATTGTATTTTTTAATTTGTTTTGACAAACGATTACGCGCTGGCTAGTATCGACCGAAATTTTCCGCCAATCAGCTGATTTTTAAGCAAATTCCATCGACCAATGCAGCATCGATCCCTGACCCAGGCATGCGCGCGCACCATCGCCGGGCTGTTCATCGGCGCCCTGTTCGCAGCAGCTCCCGGCGCGTTCGCCGACGAAGTCAGCAGTTTTAACCAGAATGTCACGAATTCGACTCAAATCGGGTCGACTTCCTCCCTCCAGCAGACCAGCGCGCAGCCGTCGAGCGGCGGCGCGAAGTCGTTCCTTGCCGGCATGGCGGGCAAGGCAGGCGACGTGGTGGTCGGCGCGCTGAACATGATCGGCGTGCGTTATCGCTGGGGCGGCAACTCGCCGGATTCGGGCCTCGACTGCAGCGGCTTCGTGCGCTACGTGTTCCAGGACACGCTCGGCATGTCGCTGCCGCGCCGTGCGGAAGAAATGAGCCGCGTCGGCGAGAAGGTGAGCATGAGCAACCTCAAGCCGGGCGATCTCGTGTTCTTCAACACGATGCGCCGCACGTTCTCGCACGTGGGCATCTACATCGGCGACAACAAGTTCGTGCATTCGCCGTCGACGGGCAGCACCGTCCGCGTCGACGATCTCGACAGCGGCTACTGGGAAAAGCGTTTCACCGGCGCGCGCCGGATCGAATCGGAATTCCCGATGAAGGCGGAAGATCTGCGTCAGCGCGTGCGCGCGACGATCGGCGACGATTCGGCGAACGGCAGCAACTGACGTTCGCCGGTCAGTCGGACCGGATAAAAAAACCCTGTCACCGAAAGGCGGCAGGGTTTTTTGTTTTGGGGTTGGCGCAGGCGATGCGACGGACGCCGTTCCGACGGTCACGGGACGGCGGCGCGCCCCGTCCCGCGCAGCGCGTGCTTACGCGGCAGCCACGCCGCGCGCCGCCGCGAGCTTGCGCTGCAGTTCCGGCATGATGCGCGCGACTGCCTCCTCGCCCGCGAGGATCGCCGCGTTGCGCTGGTTGAAGTCGCTGCCGCCCATGGCCGCGAGGTTCGGGCGGATCACGACGTCCGCGTATTTGTCGAGCTCGTAGGTCTTGATCGTCTGGCCCATGATCGTGAAGGTCTGCAGCAGCATCTCGATCGGGTTGCTGGTCGCCGCGCCGTCCGGCCGGGCCGAGATGTCGACCGCGATCACGAAGCTTGCGCCCATCTTGCGCGCGTACGACGCGGGCACGGGGCTCACGAGGCCGCCGTCCACGTATTCGCGGTTGCCGATCTTGACCGGTTCGAACACCGACGGCACGCTGCACGACGCGCGCACCGCGAGCCCCGTGTTGCCCTGCTGGAACAGGATCGGCTGACCGCTCTGCAGATCCGTCGCGACGATGCCGAGCGGCTTCGCCATCTTCTCGATCGGTCGGTTGTTGAGCGTCTTGTTCAGGAAGTTCTGCAGCGCGACGCCTTGCAGCAGGCCGCGCGACCGGAACGGCAGCGCCCAGTCGCTGATCGACGCCTGGTCCATGTCGAGTGCGATCTTGTTGATCTGCAACGCGCTCATGCCCGACGCATAGAGTGCGCCGACCACCGAGCCCGCGCTCGTGCCCGCGACGATTTCGACCGGGATGCCGCGCGCCTCGAGCGCCTTCAGCACGCCGATGTGCGAGAAGCCGCGCGCGGCGCCGCCGCCGAGCGCGATGCCGATCTTCACGGGCTTCTCGTGCGGTTGTGCGGGGTTGGATGCGTTGTCGGGGCGTGACTTGTCGCCGAACGACGTACAGGCGGCGAGGCTGGCGGACGCGCACGCGATCGTGAAGTGGCGGCGCGACAGGCGAGGGGACGACATCGAATGGTTCTCCGGCGGCTTGGCGGCGGGTTACACGGCCCGTGGCGGCGATAGGTTCAGCGCAGCCGCGCGACGGGTTCCGTGCGGCCGGCGCCGCGCCGGCTGGCGGCCGCGGCGCGCACATCATAAAGCAAGCGGTGCGCTTGGCGCGATGTCCGGCGCGAGTATAATTCCGGCTTCTTTTCCGTTCCGGGTGTCGCCGGCCCCGTTGCTGTCCGGGCTGCTGCCGTCGATCCCGCGTCGAATCATTCATGCGCCCCAGGCGTTCGAGTTACCGTTTATGACCCGTCCTGTCCGTACCCGCTTCGCGCCGAGTCCCACCGGCTTCATCCACCTCGGCAACATCCGCTCCGCGCTTTATCCGTGGGCGTTCGCCCGCAAGATGAAGGGCACGTTCGTGCTGCGCATCGAGGATACCGACGTCGAGCGCTCGTCGCAGGAAGCGGTCGATGCGATCCTCGACGGGATGCAATGGCTCGGCCTGGATTTCGACGAAGGCCCGATCTACCAGATGCAGCGGATGGACCGCTATCGCGAGGTGCTCGCGCAGATGCTCGAGAAGGGGCTCGCGTACCCGTGCTACATGTCGGCCGAGGAACTCGACGCGCTGCGCGAACGCCAGCGCGAGGCCGGCCTGAAGCCGCGCTACGACGGCACGTGGCGTCCGGAGCCCGGCAAGGTGCTGCCGGAGCCGCCGGCAGGCGTGAAGCCCGTACTGCGCTTCCGCAATCCGTTGACGGGTACGGTCGTGTGGGAGGACGCGGTAAAGGGGCGTGTCGAGATCTCGAACGAAGAGCTCGACGACCTCGTGATCGCGCGCCCGGACGGCACGCCGATCTACAACTTCTGCGTGGTGGTGGACGACATGGACATGGGCATCACGCACGTGATCCGTGGCGACGACCACGTCAACAACACGCCGCGCCAGATCAACATCCTGAATGCGCTCGGCGGCGAAGCGCCCGTCTACGCGCACCTGCCGACCGTGCTGAACGAGCAGGGCGAGAAGATGAGCAAGCGGCATGGCGCGATGAGCGTGATGGCGTATCGCGACGCGGGTTTCCTGCCGGAAGCCGTTGTCAACTATCTCGCGCGACTCGGCTGGTCGCACGGCGACGCCGAGATCTTCTCGCGCGAACAGTTCGTCGAATGGTTCGACCTCGAGCATCTCGGCAAGTCGCCCGCGCAGTACGACCACAGCAAGCTGAGCTGGCTGAACGCCCATTACATCAAGGAAGCCGACAACGCACGCCTTGCGGCGCTGGCGAAGCCGTTCCTCGACGCACTCGGCATCGACGACGCGGCGATCGCGACGGGCCCCGCGCTCGACGCGGTGGTCGGCCTGATGAAGGACCGCGCGACGACGATCAAGGAGATCGCCGAAGGCGCCACGATGTTCTACCGTGTGCCGGCACCGGAAGCCGACGCGCTTGCACAGCACGTGACCGATGCGGTGCGGCCTGCACTGGCCGATCTGGTCGTCGCGCTGAAGGCGGCCGACTGGACGAAGGAGGCCGTGTCCGCTGCGCTGAAGGCGACGCTCGGCACGCACAAGCTGAAGATGCCGCAACTCGCGATGCCGGTGCGCCTGCTGGTGGCGGGCACGACGCATACGCCGTCGATCGACGCGGTGCTCGTGCTGTTCGGTCGCGACGTCGTGGTGTCGCGCATCGAGGCTGCGCTGGCCTGAGGTTCGTGTGCGAATGAAGCTGTCCGTGCGTGACAGCGCGGCAGCTTCGCAAAAATTTCGCTCGAATCGCAAAAAGGGTATTTACAAGTTCAAAGACGGTCCATATAATCTCATTTCTGTTCTGCAAGGGGGTATAGCTCAGCTGGGAGAGCGCTTGCATGGCATGCAAGAGGTCAGCGGTTCGATCCCGCTTACCTCCACCAACAGAACAAATTGGATTGTTTTGCGAAGCAGTAGCGGTAGTAATAAATGCTTCACAGAACGATCTAAAGCAGTTAGAATTTCGGCCTTCGCTGTTGATGAGAAGTGAATAGCGAAAGTCAGACAGATCTGAAAAGATTATGTCCCCTTCGTCTAGAGGCCTAGGACATCACCCTTTCACGGTGAGTACAGGGGTTCGAATCCCCTAGGGGACGCCAGATTCAGCGGCGTTTCGTAGAAGTGTCGCGAGGCTTGCAGGAACGTAACCGACGTCCTGCGGGTTGGGTAAGGAAGTTGGAGCGGTAGTTCAGTCGGTTAGAATACCGGCCTGTCACGCCGGGGGTCGCGGGTTCGAGTCCCGTCCGCTCCGCCAGAACGAAGCCCGTTCAAGACGTTTTTGAGCGGGCTTTTGTATTAAAGATGTAAGCAGTACGCTGTCCCCTTCGTCTAGAGGCCTAGGACATCACCCTTTCACGGTGAGTACAGGGGTTCGAATCCCCTAGGGGACGCCAGATTCAGCGGCGTTTCGTAGAAGTGTCGCAACGCGTGCAGGAACGTGACGATGTCCTGCAGGCGGTAGTGCAGAAAGCTGGAGCGGTAGTTCAGTTGGTTAGAATACCGGCCTGTCACGCCGGGGGTCGCGGGTTCGAGCCCCGTCCGCTCCGCCAGAACGAAGCCCGTTCAAAAAGCGTTTTTTGAACGGGCTTTTTCATTAAAGATGTAAGCAGTACGTTGTCCCCTTCGTCTAGAGGCCTAGGACATCACCCTTTCACGGTGAGTACAGGGGTTCGAATCCCCTAGGGGACGCCAGATTTCGGCGTCGTTCGAACAAACGATGCGCCGGCAGGAAGCAACCGACGCCTGCCAGGCAAGTAGCAAGACTGGAGCGGTAGTTCAGTCGGTTAGAATACCGGCCTGTCACGCCGGGGGTCGCGGGTTCGAGTCCCGTCCGCTCCGCCAATAAATGAAAAAGCCCGCCTTGTGCGGGCTTTTTCATTTGCGTCTCCGGTTGCGCCCGTTCTCGGGCGCGTGACTGCGGAGCGGAGGAAGCCGCCTGCGCGGCTTCCGGCGGGACTCGAAGGGATGCGCGTGCACGCGCATCCGCGGCCTGCAGGATGTAGGCGAGTCCCGTCCGCTCCGCCAATAAATGAAAAAGCCCGCCTTGTGCGGGCTTTTTCATTTGCGTCTCCGGTTGCGTACGCTGGCGGGCGCGTGACGTCCGGGTCTCAGGCGCCAAGCCGCTACGAGAAATTCGCGATTGCATCCGCACGCGACTGCGCTATATCGTGGCGGGATGCGTTCCTGATCCCTGCGCGATGCTCGATCCGACTGACCTGCGACTCCTGTATCAGCTCCGGCCTGCGGAGCCCGGCGATTTCCCGTTCGCCGAAGCGCTGACGCACGGCAACATGGGCGGCTACTACAAGCGCCATGGGCTCGTGTGGCGCAGCGACTTGTTCTATGCGAGCTGGCGCGAATCCGAGAACTTCATCCTCGAGGCCGACGGCGAGCGCATCGGCGTGCTGCGGGTGACCGAAGAGGGCGACTCGCTGCATATCCGCGACGTGCAGATCGCGGCCGGCCATCGCGGGCAGGGCGCCGGCACCTACATGCTCGACATGTCGCACCGCTGGGCGCGTGCGCGCGGGCTGCAGGAACTCCAGTTGCGCGTGTTCGTCGACAATCCCGCCGCGCGTCTCTACTTGCGCATGGGGTATCAGGTAGCCGGGTCGCGGCTTGCGCAACTCGGATCAATCCGTCACATGGTGCGGCCGGTCTGAACGGCTGACGCGTCCGGAACGCGACGGTCAGCCGATCGCGTCGATCGCATCGTCATCCGGCGTGTCGTCGTCCGCGATACTGCCTTCCGCGCCGCGGTGCTCGTAGCCGCGCAGCATGAACGCGCGTGGGCTTTCGCCGAATGCGCGGCGGAACATCGCCGAGAACGCGCTCTGGCTCTGGTAGCCGAGTTCGCGCGCGATATGCGACAGCGGGCGGCCCTGGTTCAGCAGCGGGATCGCGCGTGCAAGCAATGCCTGCTGGCGCCACTGCGAAAAGCTCACCCCCAGTTCCTGCTTGAAGAGCCGCGAAATCGTGCGCGTGCTTGCGCCGACCTCGCTCGCCCAGTGTTCGAGCGACTCCGCATGCGCCGGGTGCGCGAGTACCGATTCGCACAGCATGCGCAGCCGCTTCTCGTCGGGCATCGGTACCGCGAGCGGCAACGGTTCGGCGTGACTCAGCTCGTCGAGCACGAGCCCGCACAGCAGGCGTTCGCGCGCGGCGCTCAGGTCGCGTGCGTCGAGCGCGACGATCAACTCGCGCAGCAATCCCGTCACTTCGACGACCCGGCACGCGTCGAGCCCGTCCGGCACGATCGACTCGTCGATATACAGCGTGCGCAGATACGCCTCTTCGACGATCACGACCTCGTGCGTCACGTGCGGCGGCACCCAGATCGCGCGGGATGGCGGCACCATCCAGGTCGTGCCGGTCGTCGCGACGCGCAGCACGCCGCGCGACGCATACGCGAGCTGCGCCCACGCATGCGTGTGCAGCGGGATGCGGCGGCCGGCATCGACCTGCCGGGCGCGCACGCGCATCGGATGGACGGCGGTCGGCGCGAATTCGGGCGGGATGTCGATGACGTCGTAGGGTTTCGATACGTCGGCTGGGACGGGCGGATTCATGGACGGTTCGGGCAGCGCGGCGGCGATGCCGTTATTTTAGAAGGTGCCGCGCGCGCGCATGCGGCGGTTTTTCAGCCGATCATGCCGTGTTCAAATGAACTTTGTATGGAGCCTGGTGAATCCGCGGCGGCGGCCGTGGCCGTGCGCACTTACGGGTTCGAACCATCGGGCCGATGCGATGGTCTATCCATGCTTGAGCGATTTCGCACGAATCGCGCGCGAACACGGCAACATACGAATCGAAGAGGAGAACCACGATGCGCTACGTATTCGTCTAGGGCACCTTGAGAACCGGAGAGGCCAACGACATCGGTCATGCGGCCGCCAGGCACGGGATTGCCGCGCCGACGCTACTCGGCGCGGTCGCGCTGCCGGGCGAACTGTACGATTTCGGCACGTATCCGGGGATGATCGCCGGGCCGGCCGGCAAGTCGCTGGTCTGGGGCGACGTCTACGAGGTCGACGAGCAGCTCGTCCCCGTGCTGGACGAGATCGAGCGCGTCTATCCGGGTGTCGACTCGCTGTTCAAGCCGGAACACGTGACCGTCGAGCTCGGCGGCCGGCAGTACGCCTGCCTGTATTATCCGATCGCCGCGCACGCGGTCGCCGGGCGTCCGCGCATTGCGTCGGGCGACTGGGTCCAGCACCGACGCGAGCGGGAAGCCGCCTGATCGACCGCGCGGCAGACGCTCGCACCGCAAAGAAAAAGCGCCCCGCGGGGCGCTTTTCTCATGCCGTTATCGCATGCGACCGGCGACGGCGTGTAGCCGGCCGCCGATCGCGGCGGGCAGCTTCGTCAGATTTCCTCGTACAGCGGCAGCGTCAGGAATTCGGTGAAGCCTTCCGACGTCGACATCTGTTCGAAGATCGCCGCGGCGTGCTCGTACGGCTGCGTGTTGCCGCCGACCGAACGCTTCACGTTGTCCAGTTCGGCCTTCGCGTATTCGCGCACGAGTTCGGCCGTGACCTTGCGGCCGTCGTCGAGCACGCCCTTCGGCGAGCGGATCCACTGCCACACCTGCGAACGGGAAATCTCGGCCGTGGCCGCGTCTTCCATCAGGTTGTGGATCGGCACGCAGCCGTTGCCGTCGAGCCAGGCGCCGAGGTAGTGGATGCCGACGTTGATGTTGTTGCGCAGGCCGGCCTCGGTGATCGGTGCTTCAGGCTGGAAGTCGAGCAGGTTCTTGCCTTCGACCTGCACGTCGTCGCGTTGCTTCGCGATCTGGTTCGGCTTGTCGCCGAGCACCTTGACGAACTCTTCCATCGCGATCGGCACGAGGCCCGGGTGCGCAACCCAGCCGCCGTCGTAACCGTCGGTCGCGTCGCGCTGCTTGTCCGAGCGCACGCCGCCCATCGCCTTGTCGTTTGCTTCCGGATCGTTCTTGATCGGGATCAGCGCGCTCATCCCGCCGATCGCCGGCGCGTTGCGCTTGTGGCAGGTCTTCAGCAGCAGCAGCGCGTACGCGCGCATGAACGGCACCGTCATCGTGATCTTCGAACGCTCGGCGAGGCAGAAATCGCGGTCGTTCTTGAACTTCTTGATTGCCGAGAAGATGTAGTCCCAGCGGCCGGCGTTCAGGCCCGAGCTGTGTTCGCGCAGTTCGTACAGGATTTCGTCCATCTCGAACGCGGCGAGGATCGTCTCGATCAGCACCGTCGCGCGGATCGTGCCGCGCGGCACGCCGACCGCTTCCTGCGCGGCGACGAAGATGTCGTTCCACAGGCGCGCCTCGAGATGGCTCTCCATCTTCGGCAGGTAGAAGTACGGGCCCGAGCCGCGAGCGATCAGCTCCTTCGCGTTGTGGAACAGGAACAGCGCGAAATCGAAGATGCCGCCGGACACGCGCTGGCCATCGACCGTCACGTGCTTCTCGTCGAGGTGCCAGCCGCGCGGACGCACGATCAGCGTCGCGACCTTGTCGTTCAACTGGTACGACTTGCCGTTCTGCTCGAGCGAGATCGTGCGGCGCACCGCGTCCTTCAGGTTGATCTGGCCGTCGATCTGGTTCGTCCAGCTCGGCGCGTTCGAATCCTCGAAGTCCGTCATGTACGAATCGGCGCCCGAGTTCAGCGCGTTGATGATCATCTTGCGCTCGACGGGGCCCGTGATCTCGACGCGGCGGCATTGCAGGTCGGCCGGCAGCGGCGCGACCTTCCAGTCGCCTTCGCGGATCGCCTTGGTGTCCGCCAGGAAGTCCGGGCGCTCGCCCGCGTCAAGGCGTTTGGTGCGCTCGACGCGCGCCTGCAGCAACGCCTGGCGGCGTGGTTCGAACGTGCGGTGCAGCGCTGCGACGAGTTCGAGCGCGTCGGGCGTCAGGATCGCTTCGTAACCCGGCTTGATTTCGCCGGTGATCGCCATGCCTTGCGGCAGCGTGATCGGGGTGCTCATGAGTCTCATCTCCTTGGTCGGTCAGTTGCGGTTTCGGTGAAGGGGGAAGGCGGCAGCATGGCGAACGTCATGCACCCGGGCCGGGGCGCGTGCGGTTTGCGGGTCTGCCGGACGGAGCCGGGGTGGCGAGGAATGCGAGCAGGTCGGCCATGCCGGTGCCCGTACCGTCGGGCGGCACGCCGAGTTCCTCGGCGGGCGCGCCCGTGCGATTGAGCCAGAACGTCGTGTAGCCGAACCACGCGGCACCGGCGACGTCCCAGGCGTTCGACGACACGAACACGATGTTGCGCGGGTTCGGCCCGAACGCGGCGGTACCGAGCGCGTAGGCGGCCGGACTCGGCTTGTACGCGCGCACGGTGTCGGCCGACAGCACGCGATCGAACAATCCGGACATGCCGGCGCTCTTGATCGCGATGTCGAGCATCTGCGGGGTGCCGTTCGACAGGATCGCGAGCGGCGGGCGCGGTTCGAGCGCGCGCAGCTTGCGCAGCGCGGGCACCGTGTCGGGATAGGTGGACAGGCAGGCGTATTCGTCCATCAGCCGCTTCTCGGCCGCGCTGTTCAGCGCGAGCCCGAGCCGGCGCGCGGCGAACCGCAGCGCGTCGAGCGTAATGTCCCGGAACGGGCGATAGCGGGCGCCGCCCGGATCGGCGAGCGTGCGCAGCTGCGAGTATTCGATTTGCTTGCGTCGCCACAGCTGCGACAACCGTTCCCCGTGACCGGGAAACATCTGTTCTGCGGCGGGCACGACCGCGCGCACGTCGAACAACGTGCCGAATGCGTCGAAGAGGATTGCGTCGGGAGAGGAGAGTGTCGTTGTGGCCGACATAGCCTTGCGCTCCAGTTTCAGAGGTCGGACCGATTCTATTCGTGATCGTAGGTGCTAAAAAAGACGCAAATCATCACTTGATCTTTTACTTTCATATACCTAATCTTGAGCGCTTAAGCCATTTGAAGGGCGGCAGCGCCGTCCTTGCGAGTCATGGACCGGTTCAAACAGATAGAAACGTTCGCCGCGGTCGCGGCGAAAGGCAGCCTGTCGGCGGCCGCGCACGCGGAAGGCGTCGCGCCGGCGATCATCGGCCGCCGCCTCGACGCGCTCGAGGAGCGGCTTGGCGTCAAGCTGCTGGTGCGCACGACGCGCAAGCTCACGCTGACGTTCGAGGGTTCGGCGTTCCTCGAGGATTGCCAACGGATCATCAACGACATGCAGAACGCCGAGGCGAGCGTGTCCGCCGGCGGCGTCAAGGCGAGCGGCCACCTGCGCATTTCCGCGCCGGCCGGCTTCGGCCGGCGGCACGTCGCGCCGCTCGTGCCGGAATTCAGCGTCGGGCATCCGGACGTGTCGGTCACGCTCGACCTGTCCGACCGCATGGTCGACCTCGTCAACGAAGGGTTCGATTGCGCGGTGCGGCTCGGCGAGCTGCCCGACTCGTCGCTCGTGTCGCTGAAGCTCGGCGAGAACCGCCGCGTGTGCGTCGCGTCTCCCGCATATCTGGCGCGGCGCGGCACGCCGGCCACGCTCGCGGAACTGGCGCGGCACAACTGCCTTGCGCTCGCGGCGAACGCGAACCAGCAACGCGGCTGGGCGTTCCAGGAGGACGACAAGGTCGTGTCGATCCGCGTGAACGGCACGATGGAATGCTCGGACGGCGCGGTGCTGCACGAGTGGTGCCTCGCCGGCCACGGCCTGGCGTGGCGTTCGTGGTGGGAAGTCGGCGACGACATCGCGGCCGGCCGGCTCGTCAGCGTGCTCGACGCGTACGCCGCGCCGCCGATCGGCATCCACGCGGTGTTTCCGCAGCGCCGGCACCTGCCGCTGCGCGTGCGCCTGTTTCTCGACTACCTGAAGCACACGTACGAACGGCCCGGTTATTGGGGCGAGTAGGCCGCGCGTGCCCGCGCGTTTCCGATATGAGGGCGAACCCGCCTCGGGTGCCGGATGCGCGGTTTCGCACACTACAATCGTTACAGGCATGCCAGATGCGTTGCGGCCGGCTCGGATGGGATCGCGGCGCGCGGCGTGCGACTGACGAAGGAGGGCGCGATGTTCCGGCACATCCTCGTTCCAACCGACGGTTCCGACCTGTCGCAGAAGGCGATCGACGGCGCGATCGACCTGGCGCGCGCGGTCAGCGCTCGCGTGACGGCCTACGCGTGCCTGCCGCAGTATCCGTACTCGCCGTTTTCCGAAGTGATCATCGAGCCGCCCGCCGATTTCCGGGCGCGCAGCGAGCGCGAGGCGCGCGCACACCTCGACGAGGTCGAAGCGGCCGCGAAGGCGGCCGGCGTCGCCTGCGACACATGGACGAGCGTGCATCCGTCGCCGTATCTCGGCATCATCGAGGCGGCCGAACGCGGTGGCTGCGACGTGATCTTCATGGCGTCCCACGGACGCCGCGGGCTCGGCAGCCTGCTGATCGGCAGCGAGACGCAGCGCGTGCTGACCCATACGAAAATTCCGGTGATCGTCTATCGGTAGGGCGGTGCCGGCCGTGGCCGCGCGTGTCGCGCCATGGAAAAAGGGCGCGCCGGACAGAGCCGGCGCGCGTCGTTGCTGGCGGCCCGCGGGCCGCGCGGCCGGTCGCGCGATTGGAATCGCGCGCCTGCCGTCTCCTCCCTGATTGTTGTCCTGTTGCCGATGCCGCGCCGTCGCGAGACGGGGTGGGCATCGATGCGACGCGTGGCGGGTGTTACGCGACCTTCTTGCCGTCGAAGAACTGTTCGTCTTCGGTCGAGCCGTGCAGCGCGGTCGTCGATGCTTCGCGCTCGACCGTCTGCGTCACCGCGTCGAAGTAGCCCGTGCCGACTTCGCGCTGGTGCTTGACGGCCGTGAAGCCCTTGTCGGCTGCCGCGAACTCGGCCTGCTGCAGTTCGACGAACGCGCTCATCTGCGTGCGGGCATAACCGTGCGCGAGGTTGAACATCGAGTAGTTCAGCGCATGGAAGCCGGCCAGCGTGATGAACTGGAACTTGTAGCCCATCGCGCCGAGTTCCTTCTGGAACTTCGCGATCGTCGCGTCGTCGAGGTTCTTCTTCCAGTTGAACGACGGCGAGCAGTTGTACGACAGCATCTTGCCCGGGAACTGCTTGTGGATCGCTTCCGCGAACTTCTTCGCGTATTCGAGATCCGGCTTGCCCGTTTCGCACCAGACCAGGTCGGCATGCGGCGCGTACGCGAGACCGCGCGAGATCGCCTGCTCGAGGCCTGGCTTCGTGCGGAAGAAACCTTCCACCGTGCGCTCGCCCGTCAGGAACGGCTTGTCGTTGTCGTCGACGTCGGACGTGATCAGGTCGGCCGCTTCGGCGTCGGTACGGGCAACCAGCACGGTCGGCGTGCCCATCACGTCGGCCGCGAGACGTGCAGCCGACAGCTTCGCGACCGCTTCGCGCGTCGGCACGAGCACCTTGCCGCCCATGTGGCCGCACTTCTTCACCGAAGCGAGCTGGTCTTCGAAGTGGACGCCCGATGCGCCTGCCTCGATCATCGCCTTCATCAGTTCGAACGCGTTCAGCACGCCGCCGAAACCGGCTTCCGCGTCGGCCACGATCGGCGCGAAGAAGTCGACATAACCCTCGTCGCCCGGATTCTTGCCTTCCGACCACTGGATCTGGTCGGCGCGCGTCAGCGTGTTGTTGATGCGCTTCACGACGAGCGGCACCGAGTTGGCCGGGTACAGCGACTGGTCCGGGTACATTTCGCCCGCGACGTTCGCGTCGCCGGCCACTTGCCAGCCGGACAGGTAGATGGCCTTCAGGCCGGCCTTCACCTGCTGCATCGCCTGGTTGCCGGTCAGCGCGCCGAGTGCATTGACGAACGGCTCGTCGTTGATGAGGCTCCACAGCTTTTCCGCGCCGCGCTTGGCGAGCGTGTGCTCGATCGGGATCGAGCCGCGCAGGCGGACCACGTCTTCAGCCGTGTAGCCGCGCTTGATGCCCTTCCAGCGCGGATCGGTTTCCCATTGCGTTTGCAGTTCCTGTGCCTGTTGCTGACGCGACATGATGAGCTCCTTGATGCTGTGTGTTGCCTAATGGGTCGAATCTGACGGTGGTGATGCTGTTCGCGAAGCTCGGAGCGGTGCATTCCGGTTCGTGAAGTCTTGTATAAGAGTCTAGGCAAATCGAAAGGAGCGAGACAGGGGCTTTCTCAGGAAGTGTGCAAAATTTTTATTGTTTTAATTCAATTACTTGTATTTGTAATTTCGGGATAAGAAACGCATTTTCCCATCCCGCAATCACTCATGTTGTGCCACGCAACATGATTTTTTACGACGCAAAAAAATTTTCCGCATCGTGAAATACGCGAAGGGGCGAAAAAAAACCGGCGCAGGAGCGCCGGTCGGCTGGATTGGTGGGACGGCCATCCGTGGGGTGGCCATCCGTGGGGCGGCCAGGGGCCGCCCGTGCGTGCTTACGACGCAGAGTTGCTGCGACGCGGGCCGCCGCTGCGCTGGCCGTCGCGACGCGGGCCGCCGTCACGGCTGCCGCCACCCGGCTTGCCGCTCCAGCCGCCACCATTGCCGCCGCCGTAGCTGCGGCCGCTACCGCCATTGCCGCCGCCCGGCTTGCCGCCGAAACGTCGACCGCCGCCGTTACCGCCGCCCGGACGGCCGCGGCCACCGGTGCCGCCGTTACGCGGAGGTGCCTTGCGCGGCTCGAAACCTTCGATCACGTTGACCGGCAGCGGCGAACGCACGAAGCGCTCGATGCGCTTGAGCGCGCCTTGCTCGGCGTGGTGCACGAGGCTCACCGCGGTGCCCGAACGGCCTGCGCGGCCCGTACGGCCGATACGGTGCACGTAGTCTTCCGCGAACTTCGGCAGGTCGTAGTTGAACACGTGCGTGATGCCCGGGATGTCGATGCCGCGTGCCGCGACGTCGGTTGCGACCAGCACGCGCACGCGGCGCTCGCGCAGCGCACGGATCGTGCGGTTACGCGCGCCCTGCGGCAGGTCGCCGTGCAGTGCGGCCGACTCGAAACCAGCGTCGGCGAGACGGCCGGCGAGCTGGTCGGCGTCGATCTTGGTCGCCGTGAAGATGATTGCCTGGTCGAGCGCGTCGTCGCGCAGCAGGTGATCGAGCAGGCGATCCTTGTGATCGCGGTCGTCGACGTAGTGCACGGTCTGCGCGATGTTCGCGCGCGATTCGAGGCGTTGCTGGATCTCGATGCGCTCCGGGTCCTTCAGCAGGCGGCTCGTCAGCGAACCGATCTTGCCGTCGAGCGTGGCCGAGAACAGCATCGTCTGGCGCGACGCGGGCGTGGCGGCGACGATCGTTTCGATATCGTCGATGAAGCCCATGTCGAGCATGCGGTCGGCTTCGTCGAGCACCAGCATCTTCAGTTCGGACAGGTCGATACGGCCGCGCTCGAGGTGATCGAGCAGGCGACCCGGCGTGGCGACCAGGATTTCGGGGTTCTTCGCGAGCAGCATCAGCTGCTGGCCATAGGCGACGCCGCCGAGGATGCTGACCGTGCGCAGGCGCTTCAGGTGCTTGCCGTAGTTCGATGCGGCCGTGGTGACCTGCATCGCGAGTTCACGGGTCGGCGTCAGCACGAGCAGGCTCGGGCGCGCGACGGGTTGCGGGCGGCGCACGCGGCGGTCACCCTGATTCGGTTCACGCGGCGCGCGCGGTTGCTGCGCCAGCGTTTTCTGGAGCTGCGCGAAACGCTCGATCGCGGGCAGCATGAATGCAGCCGTCTTGCCCGAACCGGTCGGGCTCGACACCAGCAGGTCGCGGCCGGCGATGCCGGCCGGAATCGCGCGCTGCTGGACCGGCGTCGGCTTCACATAGCCGGCGGCCTCCAGCGCGGAGACGATCTCCGGCGACAACCCGAGCGACGCGAAGCTCGGCTCGTCCGACGCCGGTTCGACCGCGGCCGGTACGGCGGCGTCGTCGAGACCGAGCGCCTGGTCGGCGATCGCGTTGAGCGGGCTGGAGTTGATGCTCGAAGTCATAACAATCCTTGAAACACAGTGGGTGAAACGTCGGCGCCAATCGCGCATACCCAAGTCGTCGGATTCAGCGAGCAAATCGGGAAACGGGTGCAATCCGCCGAACAGTCGGCGGATGAGGCATTAGAAGCTGTTTTGGGTGCGGCGCGCTTCAGGAGCGGGGCCGCCAGCCTGATAAGTGACGACCGCGAGGGTCGAAGCAGGAGGGGACAGGTTCTAAACCGGATTGGAGCTTAACGCTACGAGGCGTCTGGCCGGAACGGCTTGCGAGCCGAGCGCGGAAGGTGACGCAGGCCGCATTATAAAGAAATTTGCTGCGCTGCGCCACTGATTTGATTGCCTATTGCGGCGGGGGCGATTCGGTCAGGAGGTGGTGCCGTTCTTCAGCGATTCGACGAGCTCAATATATTGTTGCTTCGCCGCTTCCTGCGACGTGCCTTTCAGCGCGTCCCAGGCGTCGTACTTGTACTTGCCGACGATGTCGGTGAAGCCCGGCTTGTCGCCATGGGCATCGCCGTCGGTCGCCTGCTTGAACAGCGCGTACAGGCGCAGCAGAGTCAGGTTGCCCGGTCGTTCCGTCAGTTGCTTGACGTCGATCTGGGCCTGGTCGAATTGGGTGGTGAGTTCGCTCATCGGGTGTCTCCGTAAGGGTTTCAGGTCGGGCGATCTTAACAAGCGGACCGCCGCGCGGGGTCGAGCGATCCTTCCAAACCGCCGCCGACGCGGCGCGCACGCGCAGATCGGGCCCGATCGCCCGTGGGAGCGGGGCGTCGCATTACAATGTCGGCCATGACGCAAACAGTGCTCCTCGCCATCGATACGTCGACCGAATACTGCTCGGTCGCGCTGCTGCGCTCGGCTCAAGCCGATGACGCCATTTCCCCCCCGCAAACCTGGGTCCGCCACGAGCAGACGGGCGCCGTGTCGAGCACGCGCGTGCTGCCGGCGATCCAGGCGCTTTTCGCCGAATCGGGGCTGACGCTCGCCGATTGCGACGCAATCGCATTCGGCGCGGGCCCTGGCTCGTTCACGGGCCTGCGCACCGCGACGGGCATTACCCAGGGCCTCGCGTTCGGCGGCGGGCTGCCGGTCGTGCCGATCGGCACGCTGCTCGCGTGCGCGGAGCACGCGCGGCTGCGCGCGCCCGGCACGACCCGCGTGCTTGCCGCGCTGGACGCGCGGATGGACGAAGCCTACTGGGCGGATTTCGAATGGGATGACAGCGTCGGCGACTGGCGCACGCTGCATCCGGCCTCGCTCGACGCGCCGGGTGCCGTCGGCGTGCCCGATGTGCCGTTCACGCTCGCGGGCAACGCGGCTGCCGCGTTCGGCACGCAACTGCCGGCCGCGGCGCGCGCGGCCGTGATCGACGGCGACGCGCTGCCGCATGCGCTGGCGGTCGCGCATGCCGCGCTGCGCGCGTTCCGCGACGGGCGTGTGGTGCCGGCCGATCAGGCGGCGCCTGAATACGTGCGCGACAAGGTCGCGCAGACGACCGCCGAGCGTGTCGCGGCACGCGCCGCGCAGACGGGCGGAGCGAAGGGATGACGGGTGTACTGCTGAGCGACCGCTATCTGGCGCCGATGACGGACGCCGATCTCGACGAGGTCGTCGCGATCGAACAGGTCGCGTACGAATTCCCGTGGAGCCGTGGCAACTTCGAGGATTCGTTGCGCAACGGCTATCTGGGCGTGTGCCTGCGCCACGTGACCGGCTCGCTCGTCGGCTACTGCGTGCTGATGCCGGTGGTGGACGAGATGCACCTGCTGAATCTGTGCGTCGCGCCGGCCGTGCAGCACGCGGGCGCGGGGCTTGCGCTGCTGCGCGAGGCCGTGCGCATTTCGCACGCGGAGCGGCTCGACGGCGTGCTGCTCGAGGTGCGGCCGTCCAATACGCGCGCGATCCATCTGTACGAGCGTTTCGGCTTCGTGACGATCGGCCGGCGCAAGAACTACTATCCGGCGAAGCATCGCAGCCGGGAGGACGCGATCGTGATGCGTCTGACGTTGAACAAGGATGAGGGGGACGCGCATGGCGTGGGCTGAAGCGGCACTCGAGGAAATGGGCCTCGCGCAGATCTGGGTGCGGCGCGGGCAGCGCGCGGACGAAGGCGCGGCAGTCGAAGCGCCCGCCGCGGCGCAAACCGATGCGGCGGACGACGCTTCCGTGGTTGCCGCCGATCGGCCGGCGCGCGCGGCGCGTACGCCTTCGCAAGACGGTGCGCCGCCGTCCATCGTGCGTTCCGTCGATGCATCGACGTCGAGCGAACCCGGCACGCCGGCGCGCCGTGTGGCCGAGGACGATCGCGCACCCGTGCCGGCCGCGTCGGCCGATGCGATGCCGCCGATGGACGACACGCCGCCTGCCGGCGATGACGATTTCGCGTGGTTTGACGCGGCGCCGCCGGGCGATCCCGTGCCGGCTGCCGAACCGCGCCGCGCCGAAACGCCGGTTGCCGTGCTCGACTGGGATGCGCTGGCCGCGCGCGTGGCCGGCTGTACGCAGTGCAGGTTGTGCGAGAAGCGGACCAACACCGTGTTCGGCGTCGGCGACCGCGAAGCGGACTGGATGCTGATCGGCGAAGCGCCCGGCGAAAACGAGGACAAGCAGGGCGAGCCGTTCGTCGGCCAGGCCGGCAAGCTGCTCGACAACATGCTGCAGTCTCTGTCGCTCCAGCGCGGCGACAACGTGTATATCGCGAACGTGATCAAGTGCCGGCCGCCCGGCAACCGCAATCCGGAGCCGGACGAGGTCGCAAGCTGCGAGCCTTATCTGCAGCGCCAGGTCGCGCTCGTGAAGCCGAAGCTGATCGTCGCGCTCGGCCGCTTTGCCGCGCAGACGTTGCTGAAGACGGACGCGAGCATCGCGTCGCTGCGCGGCCGCGTGCATGCGTACGAAGGCGTGCCGGTGATCGTCACCTACCACCCGGCGTACCTGTTGCGCAGCCTGCAGGACAAGTCGAAGGCATGGGCCGACCTGTGCCTC
The DNA here is from genome assembly GCF_001039005.1 of Burkholderia cepacia. GTDB lineage: Bacteria > Pseudomonadota > Gammaproteobacteria > Burkholderiales > Burkholderiaceae > Burkholderia > Burkholderia theae. Next base: position 204,678 of record NZ_LDWR01000041.1, on the reverse strand, counting down.
GCGCGCGACACGTTCCAGCGTGCGGTCGGTGCCGACGCGAACGGGCCGGCCGGTCAATGACGGCCGGCGCGGCGTTCGCATTCGTCGATACGCTGCGTGACGCCGCGGTGCGCGATCTGGGCTGGCTGCTCGCGAGCCCGAGCCTGCTCACCGCGGCACCCGGCGCACCGCTCGCGCATCCGTGGCCGGATGCGGCCGGATGGTCGGCCGTCGAAGCGTGGCTCGCTGCGCTCGATGCTCAGCCTGAGCCGCTGCGCCGCGCGCTCGATGGGCTGCGACCCGTACGGCTCGGCCGCTATGCGGAATGCCTGCTCGAGTATTTCCTCACGCACGGACCGTCGCTGCGGCTCGTCGCGGCCAATCTCCCGCTGCGCAGCCACGGCCGGACGCTCGGCGAAGTCGATTTCCTCGTCGATGCGCCGGACGGGCAGCGCCTGCACTGGGAGCTCGCGGTGAAGTGCTATCTGTGCGCACCGGTGCGCGACGGCGCGTCGCTCGCCGACTTCGTCGGGCCCAACCTCGTCGACCGACTCGACCGCAAGCGCAGCCGGCTGCTCGACCACCAGCTGCGGCTCGGCGATCGCGACGGCTTTGCGCTGCTCGGCTACGGTGCGCCGTCCGATGCGCAGATGTTCATCAAGGGCTGGCTGTTCTATCCGCACGGCGTGCCGTTGCCGCCGGTGTCCGCGGAAATCGCGCCGGATCACCCGCGCGGTTTCTGGCTGACGCACGCGCAGTGGCCGACGTGGGCGGCCGCGCAGCGTGCCGGTGTCGCATGGAGCGTGTTGCCGCGGCTTGCGTGGCTCGCGCCGCGGCGTGTTGCCGCCGACGCCGGCTTCGAACCCGAGCCGCTGGCCGCCGCACTCGAGCTGCCGCCGGTGTTGACGGCGCGTCAGGCGCCCGCGCTGATCGGCGTCCACGAAAAGGGCGGCGATGGCACGTGGCGCGAGACGGCGCGCGGCTTCGTCGTGCCCGACGACTGGCCGGCGCACGCGCAGGCGTTCGCCGCGCAGGACGGCTGACGCCGCGTCAGCCGGCGCTTACCACCAGCGATGGAAGTGATGGACGGGACCGACGCCGTGACCGACGTCGAGGTGGCCGCTCGCGGCGATCGCGCCGGTCAGGTAGGCCTTCGCTTCGCGCACCGCGCTTTCGAGGTCGGGCTGCTGCGGTAGCAGCGCGGCAATCGCTGACGACAGCGTGCAGCCCGTGCCGTGCGTATTGCTGACCGGCACACGCGGGCCGTCGAGCCGCACGGTGTGCGTCGCATCGATGAGCCAGTCGGGGCTCGCGGCCGCGTCGGGCAGGTGGCCGCCTTTCATCAGCACGGCGCGCGCGCCTGTCTGCAGCAACGCCCGGCCCTGGCGGACCATGTCGTCTTCCGTGGTCGCGGGCGTGTCGCCGAGCAGCGCGGCCGCTTCGGGCAGGTTCGGCGTGACGACGGTCGCCAGCGGCAGCAGCGCGTCGCGCAACGCGTCGACCGCGTCGGGCGCGAGCAACGCGTGCGAACTCTTCGAGATCATCACCGTGTCGAGCACGACGAAGCGCGGCGCGTAACGCCGCAGCGCGTCGGCCACCGCGTGCACGATCGCCGCGTTCGCGAGCATCCCGATCTTGACCGCATCGATGCGGATGTCGTCGAACACCGCGTCGAGCTGCGCGGTCACGAACGCGGCGTCCGGCGCATGCACGCCGGTCACGCCGCGCGTGTTCTGCGCGGTCAGCGCGGTGATCACGCTGGCGCCATACGCGCCGAGCGCGGAAAACGTCTTCAGGTCGGCCTGGATGCCTGCGCCGCCGCCCGAATCGGAGCCGGCGATCGTCAGGATGTTGGGTATCGGGTGCGTCATGAGGGCAACGCGCCGGTTCGAAGACCGGCGCCGACGGACGGAAACGGGAAGTGTAGCGTCAGTGCCGCGATTCGCCGATCAGCGCGACCGAGTCGAACTGACGCTGGTTCGCCTGGTGGCGGCGCATCACGAGCCACATCGTCAGGCAGACGAACGTGCCGAACAGCACGATCACGACGCCGACCGGCACGTCGAGCCACACGAGCACCGCGTACAGGCACAGCATCACGAGCACCGACAGGTTCTCGTTGAAGTTCTGTACCGCGATCGAGTGGCCGGCCGACAGCAGCACGTGGCCGCGATGCTGCAGCAGCGCGTTCATCGGAACGACGAAGTAGCCGGACAACGCACCGACGCCGATCAGGAACAGGTACGCGACGATCAGGTACACGGGCATGCGCATGTGGCCGAAGTGCACGGCCCAGTGCGACGGGAACAGGTCGCGCGTGTAGAACGCCATCAGCATCACCGCGATGCCCATGATGATGCCGACGGGCAGCACGGACAGCGACTTCTTCAGCGGGATCCGGGCTGCGGCGGCGATCGCGCCGGCCGCGACGCCGACCGCGACCACGGCCTGCAGGATCGCGCCTTCCGACAGCGACATGCCGAGCGACACCTCGGCCCATTTCAGCACGATGAACTGCAGCGTCGCGCCGGCACCCCAGAACAGCGTGGTGACCGCCAGCGAGATCTGGCCGAGCTTGTCGCGCCACAGCACCATGAAGCAGTCGGCGAAATCCGTGAGGAGCTTGACCGGGCCGCGCTCCTGCTTCGGGTAGCGGGCGCCCGTATCGGGAATGCGCAGGTTGAACAGTGCGGCGATTACGTAGATCGCCATGATGATCGCCATCGCCGCTTCGGCCGGTGTGCTGATCCAGTCGGGGGTGTGCGCGATCACGTGCGACGCGATGTGCGGGCTGATCAGCGCGCCGCCGAGCACGGTGCCGAGGATGATCGAGCTGACGGTCGTGCCTTCGATCCAGCCGTTCGCGGCGACCAGCCGGTCGGCCGGCAGCAGCTCGGTGAGGATGCCGTATTTCGCGGGCGAGTAGGCCGCCGCGCCGAATCCGACGATCCCGTATGCGATCAGCGGGTGGGCGCCGAACAGCATGATCATGCAGCCGACCACCTTGATCGAGTTGGTGATGAACATCACGCGCCCCTTCGGGCGCGAATCCGCGAAAGCACCGACATACGCCGCCAACACCACATACGACAACACGAAGAACAGCTTCAGCAGCGGTGTCATCCAGTTGGGAGCGTGGAGGTCTTTCAGCAGGGCGATGGCGGCGATGAGGAGCGCATTGTCGGCCAGCGACGAGAAAAACTGCGCGGCCATGATGGTGTAAAAACCTTTTTTCATCTGATGCGATGCTTTCGTCGCTGCGGCAGGGCCGCGTAGGCCGCCTGATATGCGATCGGCTTATTCCGTTCGAAATGGGTTGTGCGCACGGCTTTATAACATGAAAATACGTGAATTCGGACTAGCAAGATTCCCCGATCGTTCCGCAAATTGTCGGCTTCGGTGCTCAAAAGGCGCGGTAAGCTGATGATTCGCAAGCGTCTTTACGTAAATTTCCCATGCCGCGCCCGATCTCCGCCACCATCCACACCGCCGCTCTCGCGAACAATCTCTCCGTCGTCCGCCGCTTTGCCGCCCCGTCCAAGGTCTGGGCGGTCGTCAAGGCCAACGCGTACGGCCACGGTCTCGCCCGCGCGTTTCCGGGCTTGCGCGGCACCGACGGCTTCGGCCTGCTCGACCTCGACGAGGCCGTGAAACTGCGCGAGCTTGGCTGGGCCGGCCCGATCCTGTTGCTCGAAGGATTCTTCCGCTCGACCGACATCGACGTGATCGACCGCTACAGCCTGACGACGACGGTCCATAACGACGAGCAGATGCGGATGCTGGAAACGGCGCGGCTGTCGAAGCCCGTCAACGTGCAGCTCAAGATGAACAGCGGGATGAACCGGCTCGGCTACGTGCCGGAAAAATACCGCGCTGCATGGGAGCGCGCCCGCGCGTGCCCCGGCATCGGCCAGATCACGTTGATGACCCATTTTTCGGACGCCGATAACGAGCGCGGCGTCGCCGAGCAACTCGCAACGTTCGAGCGCGGTGCGGAAAGCATCGCTGGGGCGCGCAGTCTCGCGAACTCGGCCGCGGTGCTGTGGCATCCGGATACGCACTTCGACTGGGTGCGGCCGGGGATCGTGCTGTATGGCGCGTCGCCGTCCGGGCTGTCGTCCGATATCGCCGACACCGGGCTGAAGCCCGCGATGACGCTCGCGTCCGAGTTGATCGCGGTGCAAACGATCGCAAAGGGCCAGGCGATCGGCTATGGATCGACGTTCTCCGCGCAAGCGCAGATGCGGGTCGGCGTCGTCGCATGCGGCTACGCGGACGGTTATCCGCGCGTCGCGCCCGAAGGCACGCCCGTGATCGTCGACGGCATCCGCACGCGGATCGTCGGCCGCGTGTCGATGGACATGATTACCGTCGACCTGACCCCGTGCCCGCAGGCGGGCGTCGGTGCGCGCGTCGAGCTGTGGGGCAACGCACTGCCGATCGACGACGTCGCCCGCCATTGCGGCACGATCGGCTACGAGCTGATGTGTGCGGTCGCCGGCCGCGTGCCCGTGCGCGCGGAATAAGGGCGTCACGCGTGGCCAAACAGAAAACCGTCTATGTCTGCAGCGAGTGCGGCGGGCAGTCCCCGAAGTGGCAGGGGCAGTGTCCGTCGTGCCAGGCCTGGAACACGCTCGTCGAATCGGTCCCCGAGACGCCGTCGGCCCACCGTTTCCAGTCGCTCGCGAAGCGGGCGCCCGTTCAGCGGCTCGTCGACATCGAGGCGGCCGACGTGCCGCGCTTCTCGACGGGCATCGGCGAATTCGACCGCGTGCTCGGCGGCGGGCTGGTGCCCGGCGGCGTCGTGTTGATCGGCGGCGACCCGGGCATCGGCAAGTCGACGCTGCTGCTGCAGTCGCTCGCGGACATCGCCAGCGAACGGCGCGCGCTCTATATCAGCGGCGAGGAATCGGCCGCGCAGATCGCGTTGCGCGCGCAACGGCTTGCGCTGCTCGACGGCGGCACGCCGGCGGCCGAGTTGCAGTTGCTCGCCGAGATCCAGCTCGAAAAGATCCAGGCCGCGATCGACGCGGAACGGCCGGACGTGGCCGTGATCGACTCGATCCAGACCGTCTATTCGGAGGCGCTCACGTCGGCGCCGGGCTCGGTCGCGCAGGTGCGCGAATGCGCGGCGCAGCTCACGCGTATCGCGAAACAGTCGGGCACCGCGATCATCATGGTCGGGCACGTGACCAAGGAGGGCAACCTCGCCGGCCCGCGCGTGCTCGAGCACATCGTCGACACGGTGCTGTATTTCGAGGGCGACACGCATTCGTCGTTCCGGCTCGTGCGGGCGTTCAAGAACCGCTTCGGCGCGGTCAACGAACTCGGCGTGTTCGCGATGACCGAGCGCGGGCTGCGCGGCGTCGCGAATCCGTCCGCGCTGTTCCTGTCGCAGCACGAGCAGGTCGTGCCCGGCTCGTGCGTGCTCGTCACGCAGGAAGGCACGCGTCCGCTGCTCGTCGAAATCCAGGCGCTCGTCGATACGGCGCATGTGCCGAATCCGCGCCGGCTTGCGGTCGGCCTCGAGCAGAACCGGCTCGCGATGCTGCTCGCGGTGCTGCACCGGCACGCGGGCATCGCGTGCTTCGACCAGGACGTCTTCCTCAACGCAGTCGGCGGCGTGAAGATCACCGAGCCGGCCGCCGACATCGCGGTGCTGCTCGCGATCCATTCGTCGATGCGCAACAAGGCGCTGCCGAAGGGGTTGTTCGTGTTCGGCGAGGTGGGACTGGCGGGCGAAATCCGGCCGTCCCCGCGCGGGCAGGAACGGCTGCGCGAGGCGGCGAAGCTCGGCTTCACGTCCGCGCTGATCCCGAAGGCGAATGCACCGAAACAGCCGATCGAAGGGCTGAACGTGATGGCCGTCGAGCGGATCGAGCAGGCGATCGACCGCGTGCGCGATCTCGAGTGATCGACCCGGCAGCCGCGCGGGCTGGGCCTGCCGGCGATCTGTCACGTAATTCGCTGTAAAGAATATGTAGGCTTCTGTAACCCGCCGGACATCGCTTTTCCCTATCCTTTGCCGGATTGTCGAACCGCGAATACGAAGGGTACCTATGTTGAAATCGTACGTGGAAGTGCCAAGCGGACGTCTTTACAACCTGCGCGGCTGCCGCGTGTCGGAGCCGATTCGCCAGCCCTGGGGCGGCGGATGCCGGATCGTCGAATGGATCGACGAAGAAGGGCGCCTGGCGCGCAAGGTGGTGTCCGAGGACGTGACGGAAGAGGAGGTCGCTGCGGCGATCCGGCGGCCGACCGAAGGGCGCCGGCACCTGATGGGCGACGACGAGCAGATGCCGCGCGACACGCTGCCGCGGCGTTGAGCCGGCAACACGGCGACCGGCCGACGCACCGAAGAACAACGGCAACAGACAGGCCGGGCCAGCGTGCCCGGCCTTGTCGTATCCGGGCCCGGCGCGGGCCCGTTGGCTTGATGAGCTGTCGAAACCGCGGCCGCCGGCGTGCCCGGGGTTGGCGTGTCGGCCGGCTGCGCCGCGGCCGCGTTCAGCCGATCTGCTCGAGTTCTTCGTGCGCGGCGAGCCAGTCGGCCTCGATCGTTTCGAGCCGGGTGTTGACGTCGCCGAGCTTGCGGATCGCGTCGGTCAGTTCCGTCTTGCGTGCGGCGTCGTAGCTCGCCGGATCGGCGACGAACGCGTCGAGGCGCGCCTTCTCCGCGTGCAGCGTCTCCATTTCCTTTTCGAGCCTCGTGATGCGCGTCTGCAGCGGTTTTTTCAACACCGACAGGCGTTGCCGTTCCTCGGCGGCCTGACGCTTCTGGTCCTTGCGGTTGGCCGCGGCACCCGCGCCCGGCGCAGCCGCGCTGTCGGCCTTCGCGGCCGCGCGCTGCTCCGCCGCGTGCTGCAGCAGCCAGTCGCGGTAGTCGTCGAGGTCGCCGTCGAACGGCTGCAGCCGGTGCTTCGCGACGAGCATGAACTGGTCGGTCGTCGCGCGCAGCAGATGGCGGTCGTGCGATACGAGGATCAGCGTGCCTTCGAACTGCGCGAGCGCCATCGTCAGCGCGTGGCGTGTTTCGAGGTCGAGGTGGTTCGTCGGTTCGTCGAGCAGCAGCAGGTTCGGCTTCTGCCAGATGATCAGCGCAAGCGCGAGGCGCGCTTTCTCGCCGCCCGAGAACGGGCCGACGGCACTCGTCGCCATGTCGCCCGAGAAATTGAAGCCGCCGAGGAAGTCGCGCAGCTCCTGCTCGCGCGTGTCGGGCGCGAGCCGCGCCAGATGCACGAGCGGCGAATCGTCTTCGCGCAGCGTTTCGAGCTGGTGCTGCGCGAAATAGCCGATCGTCAGCCCCTTGCCGTCGCGGACCTGGCCCGACAGCGGCGCGAGCGTGCCGGCCAGCGTCTTGATCAGCGTCGACTTGCCTTGGCCGTTCGCGCCGAGCAGGCCGATGCGCTGCCCGTTCTGGATCGACAGCGCCACGCGCTCGACGATCGGGATTTCCGCGCCGTCGTCGGCATGGTAGCCGCAGCGGACGTCTTCCATCACCATCATCGGGTTCGGCGCGGCGTCGGGCGTGCGGAATTCGAACGTGAACGGCGACGCGATGTGCGCGGGCGCGATCAGCTCCATCTTCTCGAGCGCCTTCATCCGGCTTTGCGCCTGCTTGGCCTTGGTCGCCTTGGCCTTGAAGCGGTCGACGAAGCTCTGCAGGTGCTCGATCGTCTTCTGCTGCTTTTCGTATGCGTTTTGCTGCAGCGCCAGTTGCTGCGCGCGCAGCACTTCGAATTGCGAGTAGTTGCCGCCGTAGCGCTTCACCTGGCGGTTTTCCAGATGCAGCGTGACGTTGCAGATCGAATCGAGGAATTCGCGGTCGTGCGAGATCACGACGAGCGTGCCGGGGTAGCGGTGCAGCCAGTCTTCGAGCCAGACGATCGCGTCGAGGTCGAGGTGGTTCGTCGGTTCGTCGAGCAGCAGCAGGTCGGAGCGGCACATCAGCGCCTGCGCGAGGTTCAGGCGCATGCGCCAGCCGCCGGAGAAGCTGGCGACGGATTCGCGTGTCTGGGCGAGCGTGAAGCCGAGGCCGAGCAACAGCGCTTCGGCGCGGGCGGGCGCGGTGTAGCCGTCGGCGTCCGCGAAAGCGGCGTGCGCGTGGGCTTCCGCGGCGCCGTCATGCGCTGCCGAGGCGGCGGCGATGCGCGCCTCGATCTCGCGCAGTGCGGCGTCGCCGTCGAGCGTGTAGTCGAGCGCGGAGCGGTCGACGGCGGGCGTTTCCTGCGACACATGGGCGATGCGCCACGACGGCGGCATCGAGAAATCGCCGGCGTCCGAGTGGAGCTCGCCGCGCAGGACGGAGAACAGCGTCGACTTGCCGGCGCCGTTCGCGCCGATCAGGCCGGCTTTCTCGCCGGGGTTGAGCACGAACGAGGTCGACTCGAACAGCGGCTTGGTGCCGCGCGCAAGGCTGAACTGATTGAAACGGATCACGGCGGAAATGGCTGGCCAAAACCGCTATTCTAGACTGCGCACCGCTCGCGCCGGACATCGGCCGCTCGGCGGATGCCGCAATGGTGCATTTTGGCCTAGACTCCACGTCGATCCGGTTTCGTAAAAGGAGTGCCCGATGTCCACCCTGTATTCGTTCAACGCAGAGACGCTTGCCGGTGCGCCGGTATCGCTCGATGCGTATCGCGGCAAGGTGCTGCTGATCGTCAACACGGCGAGCGAGTGCGGTTTCACGCCGCAGTACGCGGGCCTGCAGAAGCTGTACGACCAGTACGCGGCGCGCGGCTTCTTCGTGCTCGGCTTCCCGTGCAACCAGTTCGGCAAGCAGGAGCCCGGCGACGCCGCGCAGATCGGCGCGTTCTGCGAGCGCAATTACGGCGTCACGTTCCCGATGTTCGCTAAGATCGACGTGAAGGGCGATCATGCGCATCCGCTGTACCGCTATCTGACCGACGAGGCGCCCGGCATTCTCGGCCTCAAGGCGATCAAGTGGAATTTCACGAAATTCCTGATCGACCGCGAAGGGCGCATCGTCAAGCGCTACGCGCCGTCGACCAAGCCCGACGAAATCGCCGCGGATATCGACAAGCTGCTGTGATGGCGGGGGGCGGCGCCGTCGTCCGGGCGGCTACAGGATCGGCGCGAACAGCCGCGCGACGTGCATCGCGATTCGCCGCCATGCGGGCGAATGGCGGTATTCGTTCGCGTCGACCTCGTACGCCTGCGCGAAGTCGGCATCGAGCATCGTCTCGACCGCGTCCGCGAATGCGCGGTCGACGGTCAGCACCATGATCTCGAAATTGAGGCGGAACGAGCGGTTGTCGAGATTCGCGCTGCCGATCGCCGCCGCGATGCGGTCGATCAGCACGACCTTCTGGTGCAGGAAGCCGGGCCGGTAGCGAAACACCTTGACGCCCGCGTCGACCAGATCGCGCGCGTACAGCTTCGATGCCTCGAACACCACGTAGTGATCGCGCCGGCTCGGGATCAGGATGCGCACGTCGACGCCGCGCATCACGGCGAGCTTCAGCGCGGAGATCACGGCTTCGTCGGGGACGAGGTACGGCGAGGTGATCCAGATCCGCTCGCGCGCGGCATTGATCGCCTCGACGAAGAACAGCGAACCGGTTTCCTGCTTGTCGGCCGGCCCCATCGGCACCACGAGGCAATGCATGTCGTCGCCGGGCTGCGCGGGCGGCGGCAGCGCGAGCGGCGGCAGCTTCTGCGTCGCCCAGTGCCAGTCTTCGGCGAACACGTACTGGATGCTCGCGACCACGGGGCCGCGTATCTCGATGTGCGTATCGCGCCACGGCGACAGGCGTGGCTTCGCGCCGAGATATTCGACGCCGACGTTGTGGCCGCCGACGAACGCGCGATTGCCGTCGACGACGACGATCTTGCGATGGTTGCGGAAATTGAGCTGGAAGCGGTTGACGAACTTGCGATTGGTCGCGAACGGATGAACCTCGACGCCGCCCCGGCGCAAGGCGTCGACGTAGCTGTGCGGCAGGTCGAAGCTGCCGATGCTGTCGTACAGCAGGCAACAGCGCACGCCGGCCGCCGCACGCGCCAGCAGCGAGTCGCGCAGCGTCTGGCCGAGCGCATCGTCGCGCACGATGAAGAACTGGACGACCACGTAATCACGTGCGGCGTCGATCGCCGACAGGATCGCCGAGAACGTCGCGTCGCCGTTCACGAGCGTGCGCACCGAATTACCGCCGAGGAACGGCATGCCGCCGAGCCGCGTGAGCGCGAGCACGGCGGCCTGGCCGAGCGCGTCGGCGGCCGGCCCGTCGGTCGCGTCGGTGTCGAGCCAGGGCGAGCGCGGTGTGTGCATGCGCACCATTTCCAGCTCGTGGCGCCGTGCGTCGACATAGCCGGAGAACTTGCTGCGGCCGAGGAACAGGTACGGAACAAGCGTCAGGTACGGCATCGCGGCGAGCGAGACGGCCCACGCGATCGCGCCTTGCGACGTGCGCGTGTTCATGATCGCATGGCACGCCGCGACGATCCCGAGCACGTGGATCGTCAGGAGCAGGGTACCGAGATGTAGCCAGTCGAGGGTCATGGGCGCGTGACGGACTCCTGAAGTCGTGCGGCGCGGTGGCCGCTTACGCGCATCTTACCCAACCGTACGGCGCAGCGGTACGCCGTGCCGCACGGTTGAGGAGCCGGGGAGGCTCAGGACTTGCGCGGCAGGTCCGACGCCTGGATCAGGAACACGGCGTCGTCGCCCGCGCTGGTGGGCAGCCACGTGAGTTCGAGGCCGCCGAACGCGGCTTCGACGTGCTCGCGCTCGTTGCCGATCTCGACGACGAGCACGCCGTCGTCGTGCAGCCAGCGGTGCGCTTCGGCGACGATGCGCCGCACGATGTCCATCCCGTCGTCACCGCCTGCGAGCGCCATTTCCGGCTCGTGCCGGTATTCGGGCGGCAGTCCGGCCATCGACGACGCATTCACGTACGGCGGGTTCGTCAGGATCACGTCATAGCGTGCGCCGGGGTCGGCACGGAACGCGGGCAGCGGCGCGTAGAGGTCGCCGCGGTGCAGCGCGATGCGGTCTTCGAGGCCGTAGTCGCGTACGTTGATCTCGGCGACTTCGAGTGCCTTGTCCGACAGGTCGACCGCGTCGATCTCGGCGTTCGGGAACGCGCTTGCCGCGAGGATCGCGAGGCAGCCTGAGCCCGTGCACAGTTCGAGCACCGCGCCGACCTGCTCGGGATCGGCGACGTACGGCTGCAGCCCGTCGTCGAGCAGTTCGCCGATGAACGAACGCGGCACGATCACGCGCTCGTCGACGTAGAAGCGGTGGCCATGCATCCACGCTTCATGCGTGAGGTACGCGGCCGGCACGCGGTCGGTCGCGCGCCGTTCGATCACCGCGAGCACGGCCGCGATTTCGTCGGGCAGCAGCCGTGCGTCGAGGAACGGCTCGAGCGTGTCGAGCGGCAGGTCGAGCGTACGCAGCACGAGGTAGGCGGCTTCGTCGTACGCATTGTCGGAGCCGTGGCCGAACGCGAGCTTCGCCTTCGAGAAGCGCGTGACCGCGTAGCGCAGCAGGTCGCGAACAGTTGCAAAAGGTGTCGTCATGCGAGGCTCCATCAGGCGATCAGTTGTTCGAGCACGCGGCGGTACACGTTCTTCAGCGGGTCGACGAAACGCACTTCGATGTGCTCGTCGATCTTGTGGATGCTGCCGTTCGGCGGGCCGAATTCGATCACCTGCGGGCAGATGCGCGCGATGAAACGTCCATCCGACGTGCCGCCCGTCGTCGACAGCTCGGTCGTGATGCCGGTCTCGGTACGGATCGCGTTTTCCAGTGCATTCGACAGTTCGCCGCGCGGCGTGAGGAACGGCAGGCCGCTCACCGACCACTTCAGCGTGTATTCGAGGCCATGCTTGTCGAGGATCGCGTGCACGCGTGCCTGCAGGCCCTCGACCGTGCTGGCGGTCGAAAAACGGAAATTGAACAGCAGGTCGATGTGGCCGGGGATCACGTTGGTCGCGCCGGTGCCCGCGTGCAGATTCGACACCTGCCAGGTGGTCGGCGGGAAGTATTCGTTGCCTTCGTCCCACTGCTCGACGGCGAGCTCGGCGAGCGCCGGCGCGAGCAGGTGGATCGGGTTCTTCGCGAGATGCGGGTACGCGATGTGACCCTGCACGCCCTTGACGATCAGTTCGCCCGACATCGACCCGCGGCGGCCGTTCTTGACGACGTCGCCGAGCTCGGCGGTCGACGTCGGCTCGCCGACGATGCAGTAGTCGAGGCGTTCACCGCGCGCCTGCAGCAGTTCGACGACCTTCACGGTGCCGTCGGTGGCCGGGCCTTCCTCGTCGCTGGTAATCAGGAACGCGAGCGTGCCGCGGTGGCCGGGATGGGCCGCGACGAATTCCTCGGATGCAACGACGAACGCTGCGAGCGAGGTCTTCATGTCGGCCGCGCCGCGGCCGTACAGCTTGCCGTCGCGATGGGCGGGGATGAACGGCGGCGAGGTCCACTGTTCGAGCGGGCCGGTCGGCACGACGTCGGTGTGGCCCGCGAACGCGAGCAGCTTGCCGTCGCGGCCGTCGGCGCCGCGCTTGACGGCCCACAGGTTGGTCACGCCGTGCGACGCGATGGTCTCGCATTCGAAGCCGAGCGCGACGAGGCGCTCGGTCATGATCTGCTGGCAATGCTGGTCGTCGGGCGTCACGGACGCACGGGCGATCAGCTGTTCGGTAAGGGCTAGGGTGGCGGACATGGTTCGGACCACTTTCGATAAAAAATGCCGGCGCGGTGGCCGGCAGCGACAAGACGTCGGGCTGCGCCGGCAGGCGCAGCGCGAGCGGCCCTATGCGGCAAACAGCGCCGCGTATTGATCGGCCACGAAGCCGAGCGATTTCACCCGGCCGTTGACGACGAGCACGGGGCGCTTGATGACCGACGGCTTGTGGATCATCAGCGCGACCGCGCCGGACTTCGTTTCGGCGGCTGCCTTCATCGCGTCGTCCAGGCCGCGCCACGTGGTGCCGCGCTTGTTCACGAGCGCGTCGAGCGACACGTCCTTCAGCCAGTCTTCCAGCAGCGGCACGCTGACGCCGAGTTTCTTGAAATCGTGAAACTCGAATTCGACGCCGTGATCGTCAAGCCATACGCGGGCCTTCTTCACGGTGTCGCAGTTCGGAATGCCGTAGACGACCACGGTGTGCGGCTTCGCCATCAGTCGCCTCGCAGCAGCTCGTTCAGGCCGACCTTCGCGCGGGTCTTCGCGTCGACCTTCTTGACGATCACCGCGCAATACAGGCTGTGCGAGCCGTCCTTCGACGGCAGGTTGCCGGCGACGACGACCGAGCCGGCCGGAATGCGGCCGTAGCTGACCTCGCCCGTCTCGCGATCGTAGATCTTCGTGCTCTGGCCGAGGTACACGCCCATCGAGATCACCGAGTTTTCCTCGACGATCACGCCTTCGACGACTTCCGAGCGCGCGCCGATGAAGCAATTGTCTTCGATGATGACGGGGTTCGCCTGCAGCGGCTCGAGCACGCCGCCGATGCCGACGCCGCCCGACAGGTGCACGTTCTTGCCGATCTGCGCGCACGAACCGACCGTGGCCCACGTGTCGACCATCGTGCCTTCGTCGACGTACGCGCCGATGTTGGTGTACGACGGCATCAGCACGACGTTCTTCGCGATGAACGAGCCGCGGCGCGCGATGGCCGGCGGGACGACGCGGAAGCCGCCCGCGGCGAAGTCTTCGGCCGTGTAGTTCGCGAACTTCGACGGCACCTTGTCGTAGAACTGCGAGTAGCCGCCGGCTGCCATCGGCGCGTTGTCCTCCAGGCGGAACGACAGCAGCACGGCCTTCTTCAGCCACTGGTGCACGGTCCAGTTGCCGTCGATTTTCTCGGCGACGCGCAGCGCACCCTTGTCGAGTTGCTCGATCGCGTGCGCGACGGCCTCGCGGACGTCGGCGGGAGCGGCCTTCGGCGACAGCTCGGCGCGGTTTTCCCAGGCGGTATCGATGATTTGCTGAAGTTGTTGCGACATGTTCGTTTTCGCAGGAGATGGATGGAATTGATCGGGATGGACGATTACCGCGCGAGAGCCCGGCAGAAATCGACGATGCGTTGCGCGCCCTCGACGCATTCGGGGGTGCCCGCGACGAGCGCGATCCGGATGAAATCGCGGCCTGGATTCGACCCGTGCGCATCGCGCGCCAGGTACGAACCGGGCAGAACCGTCACATTATAGTCGGCGTACAGGCGGCGGGCGAACTCGGTGTCCGACAGCCCGGTGCGCGACACGTTGGCCCACAGGTAGAACGCGGCGTCGGGCAGCTTCACGTCGATCACGTCGGCGAGCATCGGCGTGACCGTATTGAACTTCTGGAGGTACAGCGCGCGGTTCTCGCGCACGTGCGCCTCGTCGTTCCACGCGGCGATGCTCGCGTGCTGCCAGACCGGCGACAGCGCGGCACCGTGGTACGTGCGGTACAGCAGGAATTTCTTCAGCAGCGCCGCGTCGCCGGCCACGAAGCCCGAGCGCATGCCCGGCATGTTCGAGCGCTTCGACAGGCTCGACAGCATCACGAGCCGCTCGAAGCCGCGGCCGAGGCGGTGCGCGGCCTCGAGGCCGCCGAGCGGCGGCGCCGCTTCGTCGAAATAGATTTCCGAATAGCACTCGTCGGACGCGATGACGAACCCGTGGCGGTCGGACAGCGCGAACAGCTCGCGCCAGTCGTCGAGCGTCAGCACGGCGCCCGTCGGGTTGCCCGGCGAGCACACGTACAGCAGCTGTGTGCGCGCCCAGACTTCGTCGGGCACGGCCGCGTAGTCGCACGCGAAGTTGCGCGCCGGGTCGCTGTTCGCGAAATAGGGTTCGGCACCGGCCAGCAGCGCCGCGCCTTCGTAAATTTGATAGAAAGGATTCGGACAGAGTACGATCGCCTTCTCGCCCCGGTCGGACGGACCCGCGTCGATCACGGTCTGCGCGAGCGAGAACAGTGCCTCGCGCGAACCCGACACGGGCAGCACCTGCGTGGCCGGATCGATCGCCGGCAGCCCGTAGCGACGTTCGAGCCAGTGCGCGATCGACGTGCGCAGCGCGTCCGAGCCGGCCGTGGCCGGATACGACGCGAGGCCGTCGAGCGCGGCCACCACGGCGTCGCGGATCAGCGCCGGGGTCGGGTGCTTGGGCTCGCCGATGCCGAAGCTGATCGGTTTGAGGTCGCCGGAGGGCGTCACGTCCTTGAACAGGGCGCGCAGCTTTTCGAAGGGATAGGGCTGGAGCGAGTCGAGTCGAGGGTTCACGGGCGAAGCGGCCATCGCGGCCGGTTGGAGCGAAAGAAGCGGCGGGCGCGCCGCGCGGTTGCGAACGGGAGCCCACGGCACCCGGGTCGCAACGGATCATTATAGCGTGACGGAATGCGGTCACGGCCCGTTGGAACGGCGGCCGGGCCGGTGGAATAAAGGGTATTGAACCAAATGAATAACGCGGTACGCGGCAGCCTGCCGACGCTGGCCATCCTGGTCGGCGCATCGGTATGGGGCCTGATCTGGTATCCGTTGCGGATCCTCGCGTCGCTCGGCGTGACGGGCACGCTGGCAAGCGCGCTGACGAGCCTCGTCGCGTTCCTGTTCGTGGTCGTCGCGCGGCACCGCACGATCGCGACGCTGCGCTGGCACTGGGTGTTGCCGGGCATCGCGGTGACGGCCGGCGTGACGAACCTCGGTTTCGTATGGGGCACGATCCACGGCGAGGTGCTGCGCGTGATGCTGCTGTTCTACCTGACCCCCGCATGGACCGCGATCTACGCGCACTTCCTGCTGCGCGAGCGGCTGACCTGGGCCGGCGCGGGGCTGGCGGCGCTGTCGATCGGCGGCGCGATGCTGATGCTGTGGTCGCCGAAGCTCGGCTTGCCGCTGCCGGCCAACCCGGCCGAATGGGCCGGCCTCGCGGCCGGACTGAGCTTCGCGATGAGCAACGTGCTCGTGATCAAGGCGAGCCGCGAGCTGCCCGACATGCGCGCGGAGATGCGCACCGCGACGCTGTTCGGCGGCGCCGCCGTGTTTGGCGCAATCGCGTCGTTGTTCGAGGGGCTGCCGGCCGCACCGGCGGGCGGCCAGCTCGGCGTCGCGGCGCTGATCATCGCCGCGATCGGCGTGACGATGGCGGCCAACAACCTGCTCGTGCAATACGGTCTGGCGCGCGTGCCCGCGAACCGCGCGTCGATCATCATGCTGTTCGAGATCGTGATCACCGCGCTGTCGGCGTGGGTGTTCGCGAACGAGCTGCCGACCGCGCGCGAGTGGGCGGGCGGCGTGTGCATCGTGCTGGCGACGCTACTGTCGAGCCGGGTCCATCGTTCGGCGCCGGCACCGGACAAACCCGGCGACGGTCGGGACGGCGCACGCGCGATGGTATGATGGAAGCCGTTTGCGGGGCCCAACGCTGTATGCGCGCGGCCCCGTTTTTGAATTCCGGGTCGCGTCGCGCGCATGGGCCGTTCGGCCCCGCGCATCGCGGTACCGTCCGTTTGACACCTTCTTCACATCCGATACCGCCGTGCGTCTGAGCTCGATCAAACTCGCTGGCTTCAAATCCTTTGTCGATCCCACGCATTTCCAGGTTCCGGGCCAGCTTGTCGGCGTGGTGGGCCCGAATGGGTGCGGCAAGTCCAACATCATCGACGCCGTGCGCTGGGTGCTCGGCGAGTCGCGCGCTTCCGAGCTGCGCGGCGAGTCGATGCAGGACGTGATCTTCAACGGCTCGACCGCCCGCAAGCCCGGCAGCCGGGCCAGCGTCGAGCTGATCTTCGACAACTCCGACGGCCGCGCGGCCGGGCAGTGGGGCCAGTACGGCGAGATCGCCGTGAAGCGCGTGCTCACGCGCGACGGCACGTCGAGCTACTACATCAACAACCTGCCGGCGCGCCGCCGCGACATCCAGGACATCTTCCTCGGCACGGGCCTCGGGCCGCGTGCATACGCGATCATCGGGCAGGGCATGATCGCGCGGATCATCGAGGCGAAGCCGGAAGAGCTGCGCGTGTTCCTCGAGGAAGCCGCGGGCGTATCGAAGTACAAGGAACGCCGCCGCGAGACCGAGAACCGCCTGCACGACACGCGCGAGAACCTGACGCGCGTCGAGGACATCGTCCGCGAACTCGGCGCGAACCTCGAAAAACTCGAGGCGCAGGCCGTCGTCGCGACCAAGTACAAGGATCTCGTCGCCGACGGCGAGGAGAAGCAGCGCCTGTTGTGGCTGCTGCGCAAGAACGAGGCCGCCGGCGAGCAGCAGAAGCAGCAGCGCGCGATCGAACAGGCGCAGATCGACCTCGAGGCGCAGACCGCGAAGCTGCGTGAGGTCGAGTCGCAGCTCGAAACGCTGCGCGTCGCGCATTACGCGGCGAGTGATGCGATGCAGGGCGCACAGGGTTCGCTTTACGAGGCGAACGCCGAGGTGAGCCGCCTCGAAGCCGAGATCAAGTTCATCGTCGAATCGCGCAACCGCGTGCAGGCGCAGATCGCCGCGCTGAACGCGCAGCGCGAGCAATGGCGCGCGCAGGCCGAGAAGTCGCAGGACGAGCTCGAGGAAGCCGAAGAGGCGCGCGCGATGGCCGACGAGAAGGCGGCGCTCGCCGAGGACAACGCGGCCGCGAAGCACGACGCGCTGCCGGCGCTCGAAGCGAAGTGGCGCGATGCGCAGGCGCAGCTCAACGACGAGCGCGCGCGGATCGCGCAGACCGAACAGTCGCTGAAGCTCGAAGCCGCGCACCAGCGCAACGCCGACCAGCAGCTCCAGCAGCTTCAGCAGCGCCATGAGCGCCTGAAGAGCGAAGCGGGCGGGCTCGACGCGCCGGACGAGACACAGCTCGAGGAGCTGCGCATGCAGCTCGCCGAGCAGGAAGAAATCCTGGCCGAAGCGCAGGCGCGTCTCGCCGATGCACAGGAAACGGTGCCGCGTCTCGATGGCGAGCGCCGTGCCGCGCAGGAGCGCGTGCAGGCCGAAGCCGCACAGATCCACCAGCTCGAGGCGCGCCTGGCCGCGCTGAAGCAGCTGCAGGAAAACGTGCAGACGGAAGGCAAGGTGCAGCCGTGGCTCGACAAGCACGAGCTCGGCGCGCTGCCGCGTCTGTGGAAGAAGCTGCACGTCGAAGCCGGCTGGGAAGCGGCGCTCGAGGCCGTGCTGCGTGAGCGCCTCGCCGCGCTCGAGGTATCGAATCTCGACTGGGTGAAGGCGTTCGCGACCGATGCGCCGCCCGCGAAGCTCGCGTTCTACGCGCCGCCCGCGGCCGGCGAACCGCCCGCGGCGGTGGCCGGGCTGCGTCCGGTGCTGTCGCTCGTGCGCATCGACGACGCGGGCATTCGCGCGGTGCTGAACGATTGGCTCGGCAACGTGTATGTCGCCGACGACGTCGCGCAGGCGCTCGCGACGCGCACGCAACTGCCGGCAGGCGGCGCGTTCGTCGTCAAGGCCGGCCATATCGTCACGCGCGTGGGCGTGCAGTTGTACGCGGCCGATTCGGAGCAGGCCGGGATGCTGGCCCGCCAGCAGGAAATCGAAAACCTGACACGCCAGGTGCGTGCGCAGGCGCTGCTCGCCGATGAGGCGCGCACGGCAGCCGTGCGCGCGGAAGCCGCGCACACGCAGGCCACGCAGGCGCTCGGCGACGTGCGCGCGCAGGCCGAGCGTGCGACGCAGCGCGTGCACGCGCTGCAGATGGACGTGCTGAAGCTCGCGCAGGCGCACGAACGTTACACGCAGCGCAGTACGCAGATCCGCGAGGAACTCGAGGAAATCGGCGCGCAGATCGAAGAGCAGCGCGCGCTGCGCGCGGAGTCGGAAGCGAATTTCGAGCGCTTCGACGGCGAACTCGCGGAACTGCAGGCGCGCTTCGAGGACAACCAGCTTGCGTTCGAATCGCTCGACGAATCGCTGACGCAGGCGCGTCAGGAAGCGCGTGACCTGGAGCGCGGCGCGAACGACGCGCGCTTCGCGGCACGCAACGCGGTGACCCGGATCGACGAGCTCAAGCGCAGCATCCAGGTCGCGCACGAACAGAGCGAACGCGTCGCCGCGTCGCTGGAAGATGCACGCGCCGAGCTCGAGACGATCAACGAGCAAACCGCGCACACGGGCCTGCAGGACGCGCTCGAGATTCGCGCGGTGAAGGAAGAGGCGCTGCAGGCCGCGCGGATCGAGCTCGACGACCTGACCGCGAAGCTGCGCGCGTCGGACGAGCAGCGTCTCGTCGCCGAGCGTTCGCTGCAGCCGCTGCGCGACCGCATTACCGAATTGCAGTTGAAGGAGCAGGCCGCGCGCCTGTCCGTCGAGCAGTTCGCCGAGCAGCTCGCGACGGCCGAGGTCGACGAGGCCGCGCTGTCCGAGAAGCTGACACCGGATCTCAAGCCGTCGTACCTGCAGGGCGAGGTCACGCGGCTCAACAACGCGATCAACGCGCTCGGCCCGGTGAACATGGCCGCGCTCGACGAGCTGAAGGCCGCGAGCGAGCGCAAGGTGTTCCTCGATGCGCAGTCGGCCGACCTGATCGACGCGATCACGACGCTCGAGGACGCGATCCACAAGATCGACCAGGAAACCCGCACTTTGCTGCAGGGCACCTTCGACGAGGTCAACCGTCACTTCAGCGACCTGTTCCCGCGCCTGTTCGGCGGCGGTCAGGCAAAGCTGATCATGACGGGCGACGAGATTCTCGATGCAGGCGTGCAGGTAATGGCGCAGCCGCCGGGCAAGAAGAACGCGACGATCCACCTGCTGTCGGGCGGCGAGAAAGCGTTGACCGCGACCGCGCTGGTGTTCGCGATGTTCCAGTTGAACCCGGCGCCGTTCTGTCTGCTCGACGAGGTCGACGCGCCGCTCGACGACGCGAACACCGAACGTTTCGCGAACCTCGTGCGCGCGATGTCCAACAAGACGCAGTTCCTGTTCATCTCGCACAACAAGATCGCGATGGAGATGGCGCAGCAACTGATCGGCGTGACGATGCAGGAGCAGGGCGTGTCGCGGATCGTTGCGGTGGACATGGAAACCGCCGCGGGTTTTGCCCAGAATTGACGTTTGACGAAACCGGACCGCGTTCGCGTGGCGCATGGGCGCCCGTTCGCGGTTCCGACGAAAAAGAATTGCTGATGGAGCGTGCATGGACGAGTTGACACTCGGTTTGATCGGCGCGGGCGCCGTCGTGGTGGGCGGCGTCGTGGTCTACAACGCATGGCAGGGCGCGAAGGTGCGGCGCAGGATGCCGCGCCCGATGCCGGAGGAAGCGGCCGAGGCGATGAATCGCCCCGAGCGCGACGAAGATTTGCCGTTCATCGAGCCGGTGCGCCAGCCGGTGCGGCGCGAGCCCGCGGCACCGGTTGCGGCGGCCGCCACGCCGGCCGAAGTCGCGCGTGTCGAGCCGACGTTCGGTGGCGCGGCACCTGCCGACATGCCGGCCGATCTGCAGGCCGAGGCGACCGGTGTCGATCTGTCGTCCGAGTCGACCGAACCGGCCGCCGGTGAAGCAGCGGTGCCTGTCGCCATGCACGAAGCGGCCGCTGAATCGGCCGAGCCGTCCGAACCGGTGCTGCCGGCGGCGACGACGATCTCGTCGGCGCCGCCCGCAATCGTCGATCGCCGGATCGACTGCATCGTGCCGATCCGCCTCGCCGGGCCGCTGCCGGGCGACAAGATCCTGCCGGCCGCGCAGCGGCTGCGCCGTGCCGGCAGCAAGCCGGTGCACATCGAAGGCAAGCCGGACGGCGGCCAGTGGGAGCTGCTGCAGAACGGCGTGCGCTACGACGAACTGCGCGCGGCCGCGCAGCTCGCGAACCGCAGCGGCGCGCTGAACGAACTCGAGTTCTCCGAATTCGTGACGGGTGTCCAGCAGTTCGCGGACGCGATCGACGGCGCGCCGGAATTCCCGGACATGATGGAAACGGTGGCGATGGCACGCGAGCTCGACGCCTTTGCCGCGCAATGCGACGCGCAACTGTCGATCAACGTGATGTCGGACGGCGCACCGTGGTCGGCGAACTACGTGCAGGCTGTCGCGTCGCAGGACGGACTGCTGCTGTCGCGCGACGGTACGCGTTTCGTGAAGCTCGACGCGAAGCAGAACCCCGTGTTCATGCTGCAGTTCGGCGACACGAACTTCCTGCGCGACGACCTCACGTACAAAGGCGGCAACATGATCACGCTGGTGCTCGACGTGCCAGTCGCCGAAGAGGACATCCTGCCGTTCCGGCTGATGTGCGATTACGCGAAGTCGCTGTCGGAACGGATCGGCGCGCGGGTCGTCGACGATTCGCGCCGGCCGCTGCCGGAGTCGACGCTGCTGGCGATCGAGCAGCAACTGATGAAGCTGTACGCGAAGCTCGAGGAAGCCGGCATTCCGGCCGGTTCGCCGGTCACGCGCCGCCTCTTCAGCCAGTAACGCGATTGCGCGGACCACGGCCTTCGGCGCCGTCGTTCGCCGTTGCAGCGCACACCTTTCCGTGTGCGCTGCAGCACGCTTGTCGGGCGCGCATTGCACGCCCCGCCACGGCGCCAAACTGAGATAATCGGGCATCCGATTTTCTCAGAACGAATTTGCCGCCAGCATGGCCCGAACCCAAGCCGAACCGCCAGCCAGCCAGCCCGACGCGCGTGCCGCGTGGCTGCGCGATCAACTCGAGCGGGCGAACTACGCCTACTACGTGCTCGACCAGCCGGATCTGCCCGACGCCGAATACGACCGGCTGTTCCGCGAACTGCAGCAGCTCGAAACCGACCATCCCGAACTCGTGACGCCCGATTCACCGACGCAGCGCGTCGGCGGCGAGGCGGCCGGCGGTTTCACGCCGGTCGTTCACGACGCACCGATGCTGTCGCTGAACAACGGCTTCGCCGACGAGGACATCGCAGCGTTCGACAAGCGTGTCGCCGACGCGCTCGACAAGACGACCGATCTCGCCGGCTCGGTGACGGAGCCCGTCGAATACGCGTGCGAACTGAAGTTCGACGGCCTCGCGATCTCGCTGCGCTACGAGCACGGCGTGTTCGTGCAGGCGTCGACGCGCGGCGACGGGACGACCGGCGAGGACGTGACCGGGAACGTGCGCACGATCCGCTCGATTCCGCTGAAGCTGAAGGGGGCGAATGTGCCGGCCGTGCTCGACGTGCGCGGCGAGGTGCTGATGTTCAAGCGCGATTTCGCACGCCTGAACGAACGCCAGCGCGCGGCCGAGCAGCGCGAATTCGCGAACCCGCGCAACGCGGCGGCCGGCAGCCTGCGCCAGCTCGACTCGAAGATCACCGCACAGCGTCCGCTGTCGTTCTTCGCATACGGAATCGGCGTGCTCGACGGGATGCCGATGCCCGACACGCACAGCGCGCTGCTCGACTGGTACGAGTCGCTCGGCCTGCCCGTGAACCGCGAGCGCGCGGTCGTGCACGGCGCCGAAGGATTGCTCGGTTTCTTCCGCAAGGTCGGCGAGAAGCGCGAGTCGTTGCCGTACGACATCGATGGCGTCGTCTACAAGGTCAACCGGCGCGACGAGCAGGAGCGCCTGGGCTTCGTGTCGCGCGCGCCGCGCTTCGCACTCGCGCACAAGTTCCCCGCGCAGGAAGCGCTGACGACGCTCGTCGCGATCGACGTGCAGGTTGGCCGTACCGGCGCGATCACGCCGGTCGCGCGACTCGAGCCCGTGTTCGTCGGCGGCGCGACCGTGACCAACGCGACGCTGCACAACGAGGACGAGGTGCGCCGCAAGGACATCCGGATCGGCGACACCGTGATCGTGCGGCGCGCGGGCGATGTGATTCCGGAGGTTGTCGGCGCGCTGCTCGACCGGCGCCCGGACGATGCGGCCGAATTCGTGATGCCGACCGAGTGCCCGGTGTGCGGCTCGAAGATCGAGCGCCTGCCGGACGAGGCGATCGCGCGCTGCACGGGCGGCCTGTTCTGCCCGGCGCAGCGCAAGCAGGCGCTGTGGCACTTCGCGCAGCGCCGCGCGCTCGACATCGACGGGCTCGGCGAGAAGATCATCGACCAGCTCGTCGACCTGAATCTCGTGCGCACGCCGGCCGACCTGTTCAATCTCGGCTTCGCGACGCTTGCGGAGCTCGACCGGTTCGCCGAGAAGTCTGCGCAGAACCTGCTCGATTCGCTCGAGAAGGCCAAGCACACGACGCTCGCGCGCTTCATCTACGGGCTCGGTATCCGCCATGTCGGCGAATCGACCGCGAAGGATCTCGCGAAGCACTTCGGCTCGCTGACGCCGATCATGGACGCGTCGCTCGACGAACTGCTCGAAGTCAACGACGTCGGGCCGATCGTCGCCGAATCGCTCCACCAGTTTTTCGCGGAAGAGCACAACCGGACCGTGATCGAGCAGTTGCGCGCGCCGGGCAAGGTCACATGGCAGGAAGGGCCGCCCGCGCCGAAGGCGCCGCAAGGCGTGCTGGCCGGCAAGACGGTCGTGCTGACGGGCACGCTGCCGACCCTCACGCGCGATGCCGCGAAGGAGATGCTCGAAGCGGCGGGCGCGAAAGTGGCGGGCTCGGTATCGAAGAAGACGGATTACGTGGTCGCGGGCGCCGAAGCCGGCAGCAAGCTCGCGAAGGCCGAGGAACTCGGCATCCCCGTGCTGGACGAAGACGGCCTGCACCAACTCCTGGAGGGTAATACGCCATGATTCGCGAGATCCTGAAGATGGGCGATCCGCGCCTGCTCGAAATCGCCAAACCGGTCGAGCGGTTCGACACCCCCGAACTGCACGAGATCGTCGCGGACATGTTCGAGACGATGCACCACGCGAACGGTGCCGGCCTGGCCGCGCCGCAGATCGGCATCGGGCTGCAGATCATCATCTTCGGCTTCGGCAACAACAACCGCTACCCGGATGCGCCGCCGGTGCCCGAGACCGTGCTGATCAACCCGAAGATCGAGTACATGCCGCCGGACATGGAAGAGGGCTGGGAAGGCTGCCTGTCGGTGCCGGGCATGCGCGGCGTCGTCAGCCGCTACGCGAAGGTGCGCTACAGCGGCTTCGATCAGTTCGGCCAGAAGATCGATCGCGTTGCCGACGATTTTCATGCGCGTGTGGTCCAGCATGAATACGATCACCTGATCGGCAAGCTGTATCCGATGCGGATTACCGACTTCACGCGCTTCGGCTTCACCGAGGTGCTGTTCCCGGGGCTCGATCCGGCCGCCGACGACTGACCGGCATGCGAGGCGGCCGGCGTGCTGCCGGTGCCCGGTTCGCCACGTCCGGTCCACCGGAAACGAAAAAGCCCGCATGCGCGCGGGCTTTTTCATTGCATGGCACACATCGCGTGCCCGCGGTCAGAACGTCTCGTCGGCCGACAGATAGCGCCATTGCCCTTGCGGCAGCGCGCCCAGCATCACACGCCCCATCCGCACGCGCTTGAGGCCGACCACGTCGAGGCCGACCAGTTCGCACATGCGGCGGATCTGGCGCTTCTTGCCTTCGCGCAGCACGAAACGCAGCTGCTCGCCGTTCTGCCAGCTCACCATCGCGGGCTTCAGCGCGACGCCGTCGAGCTCGAGGCCGTGGCGCAGCTTCGCGAGCGATTCCGCGGGGAAGTGCTGGTCGATGTCGAGCAGCCGTTCGCCGAAGCGCACCCGCACCAGGTACTCCTTGTCGATGTCCGACTGCTCGCCGATCAGCTGTTTCGCGATCCGGCCATTCTGCGTCAGCACGAGCAGGCCGGTGGAATCGATGTCGAGCCGGCCGGCCGGCGCAAGCGCGTGCAGGTGCTGCGGCGAGAAGCGCTGCGGCGAATGGTCGCCGCTCCAGTGGTTCCCGCGCGTGATCAGCACGGCCGCCGGTTCATAACCGTCTTCAGCCTGACCTGACACATAGCCGACCGGCTTGTGCAGCAGGATCGTCACCTGCGCGGCCTGCTCGGCGCTCGCGCGTTCGTCGATCTCGATCTTCTGGTCGGCGCGCACCTTGGTGCCGAGCGTGTCGATGCGTTCGCCGTCGACGAGCACCCAGCCCTTTTCGATCCACTCGTCGGCTTCGCGGCGCGAGCACATGCCGAGTTCGGACATCCGTTTCGACAGGCGCATCAGGCCCGTTTCGTCGCCGTAATCGATGTCGGCCGCCTGGCGCTTGACGGGTTGCGAGGTCTTCAGGCCTGCACCGGTCGAGCGGCGCTCGGTGCCGCTACGCTCGTCGGCGCGTGCGGGGCGAGCCGGGCGGTCGCCGAAGCTGCGCTTCGCGCCTTCGCCTGCTGCCTTGTCGCGATAGGGTGCGCGTGCGCCGCCTTCGCCGGTGCTTGCGCGGCGCGGACGTGCATCGTCATCGCTGCGACGAGCCGGTCGGTCGGACGGCGTACGGCTGTCACCGAAGCTGCGTTTCGGGCCGTCGCCGGTTGCCTTGTCGCGATAGGGCGCGCGTGCGCCGCCTTCGCCGGCACCTGCGCGACGCGGACGTGCATCGTCATCGCTGCGGCGGGGCGGACGGTCCGACGGCGTACGGCTGTCGCCGAAGCTGCGCTTCGGGCCGTCGCCAGTTGCTTTGTCACGATAGGGTGCGCGCGGGCCGCCTTCTGCGCCTGCGCGGCGCGGACGTGCGTCGTCATCGCTGCGACGGGGCGGACGATCCGACGACGTGCGGCGCTCGCCATAGCTGCGCTTCGGGCCTTCGCTGGTTGCGTTGTCGCGATAGGGTGCGCGCGGGCCGCCTTCGGCGCCCGCGCGGCGCGGCCGTGCGTCGTCGTCGCTGCGGCGCGGCGGGCGGTCGCCGAAGCTGCGCTTCGGGCCGTCGCCGGCTGCCTTGTCCCGATAGGGCGCACGCGGGCCGCCTTCGGCACCTGCGCGGCGCGGCCGTGCATCGTCATCACTGCGACGAGGCGGGCGGTCCGACGACGTGCGGCGCTCGCCATAACTGCGCTTCGCACCTTCACCGGCTGCGTTGTCACGATAGGGCGCACGCGGGCCGCCTTCGGCACCCGCGCGGCGCGGCCGTGCATCGTCGTCGCGACGGGGCGGGCGCGCGTCGGGATTGCCGCGGCTGAACGGCTTGTCACCGCTGCGGCGGTCGCCTGCCGGTCGGGCATCGGTGCCACGATACGGGCGGGACTCACCGCGCTCGCCACGCGCCGCGGGCTTGCCGTCAGCGCCGCGATAGCTGCTGCGTTCGGCACCGCCGTCGCGCGGCGCACGCTTGGCCGTTGCGCGATCCGCGCCCGGGCGCTCGGCGCCCGCGGCGCCGCGCGGCTTGAACGTGCGTTCGCCGCCGGCAGCCGGGGCCGCCTTTTTCGGGCGCGCCGGCTTGTCTGCCGCGGGCGGCGGGGCGGGGCGCACCGCCTTGCGGGCAACGTGGCTGCCGGAGCGGACGGGTGCGCGGGTCGGCGACGCCGGCTGCGGATTCTTGACGGTCAGTTTGGTGCGCATAAACGCTGGGATTCATTCAGACTGCGATCGCGCGCAGCAATTCGGTTTCGAGCTGGATCTGCAGGCGGTTGTCGGACAAGCCGGCGCCCGCGAGCAGGAAGATGTCCTCGACGCGTTCGCCGAGCGTATTGATCCGCGCCGCATGGACGCCGACCCGATGCTCGGCGAGTACGCGCGCGATCGAATAGAGAAGGCCCGGCCGGTCGTTGGCGGACACGGACAGGATGTAGTACTGGCCGCGCTCGTCGGCCCGCAGGTCGACGCGCGGCGTGATCGGAAACGTCCGGGACAGCCTCGACAGGCGGCCCTTGGACGGCTCCGGCAGCGGTGCCGTTTCGGCGAGACGCGTCGCGAGCTGCTGCTCGACGAGATTCGCGATGTCGCGGTACCGCACGTCACGTTCGGTCTGCGTGACGATGAAGTTGTCGAGTGCATAGCCGTGCCGCGTCGTGCTGACGCGCGCGTCGAGCACCGACAGCCCGTTGCGGTCGAAATACGCGCAGATACCCGCGAACAGGTCGGGGCGGTCCTTCACGTACACGAGCACCTGCAGCGCGTCGCCGATCGGCGACGGCCGCGCGCGGACGATCGCGGTTTCGGCGTTCACGTGCCGGTACAGCACACGCGTCTGCCACGCGATGTCGGCCGCATCGTGACGCAGGAAGAAGCCGACATCGAGTTGATCCCACAGCGCGCGGTGCGCGTCGTCGGGCACGGTCTCGAGGCGCAGCAGCGCGAGTGCCTGTTCCTGCCGCGACTTCAGTTCCGAATGCGCGTCGGGGTTGGCGCCGCCGAGCACCGCGAGCGTGATGCGGTATAGGTCCTCGAGCAGCTTGCCCTTCCACGTGTTCCACACCTTCGGGCTCGTGCCGCGGATATCGGCGACAGTCAGCAGGTAGAGCGCGGTGAGCCGTCGTTCGTTGCCGACGAGTTCGGCGAAGCGCTTGATGACTTCGGGGTCGCTCGTGTCCTGCTTCTGCGCGACCTGGCTCATCGTCAGGTGATGCTGGACGAGCCACACGATCAGTGCCGCGTCGTCGCCGGTGATCCCGTGCTCGCGGCAGAAGCGCCGCGCGTCGGCCATCCCGAGCGTCGAGTGATCGCCGCCGCGGCCCTTCGCGATGTCGTGGAACAGCGCCGCGACATACAGTACCCACGGGCGCTCGAAGTTGCCGATCAGCTGGCTGCAGAACGGATATTCGTGCGCATGCTCGGCGACCGCGAAGCGGCGGATGTTGCGCAACACCATCAGGATATGCTGATCGACCGTGTAC
The DNA here is from genome assembly GCF_001039005.1 of Burkholderia cepacia. Taxonomy (GTDB): domain Bacteria; phylum Pseudomonadota; class Gammaproteobacteria; order Burkholderiales; family Burkholderiaceae; genus Burkholderia; species Burkholderia theae. The sequence continues at coordinate 177,077 of NZ_LDWR01000041.1, read as the reverse complement.
ACGTGATACAGGTCGTGCTGCATCTGGCCGACGATGCGGCGGAAGTTCAGCAGGTAGCGACCGAGCACGCTCGTCTGGTTCATCAGCCGGAACGCGTGCGTGATTCCTTCGGGCTGCTGCAGGATCAGCATGAACGTGCGGCGGTTCTGCGGATCGCGGCGCCACGCGTTGTTCATGATTTCGCGCGAGTTGTACAGCGCGCGCAGCGTGCGTGCGGACAGGCCCTTTACGCCGCGGGTCGTTTCGTACAGCAGGAAGGCTTCGAGGATCGCGTCGGGATGGCGTTCGAACACGCTGTCGTCGACGATCTCGAGCATCCCCTGTTTCTCGACGAAGCGATCGGGCGACAGCACGCGCGTGATGCCGCTCGTCGCGGGGAACAGCTGCGCCTCGATGTTCTGGATCAGGATCGTCGCGAGCTGCGTGACGGCTTTCGCGGCCCAGTAATAACGACGCATCAGTTGTTCGCTCGCGCGCTTGGCCTGCGTCGGCTGGTAGCCGAAGCTCTCGGCCGCCTGCGTCTGCAGGTCGAAGACGAGCATGTCCTGGCGGCGGCCGGCGATCACATGCAGCCGCGCGCGCAGCGTCTTCAGGAAGCCTTCGTTGCGGCGCAACTCGCGCGCTTCGCGTTCGGAAATGAGGCCTCGCGTGTCGAGCTCGCGCCAGCTGCTGCCGAAACCCGCCGCGCGTGCGATCCACAGGATCGTCTGCAGGTCGCGCAGCCCGCCGGGGCTTTCCTTCACGTTCGGTTCGAGGCTGTACGGCGTGTCCTGGAACTTCGCGTGGCGCTGGCGCATCTCGAGCACTTTCGCGGTGTAGAACGCGCGTGCGTCGAGCGCCTCGTGGTAGCGCACCGTGAAGCGCTCGAACAGCGCGGTGCTGCCGACGATGCGGCGTGCTTCCAGCAGGGACGTCTGTACCGTGACGTCCTGCGACGCCTCGTCGATGCACTGCGCGACCGTGCGCACGCTGCTGCCGATCTCGAGGCCGAGATCCCACGCCATCCCGATGAAGCGCTCGATGCGCGCATCGAGCGCCGGGTCGTGCGCATCGGGCAGCAGCACGAGGATGTCGACGTCGGAATAGGGCGCGAGCTCGCCGCGCCCGTAGCCGCCGACGGCGACGAGCGCGAGTGTCGCGGGCAGCCCGCATTCGTCCCACACGCGCTTCAATGCGTCGTCGGTGAGTTTCGACAGCGCGTGCATCAGCGACGCGACGTTCGTCGCGCGGCGAAAGCGCTCGAGCATGTCGGTCTTGGCGGCCTTGAATTCGGCGCGCCGCGACAGCGCTTCGGGAGAGGGGGCAGCGTGAGCGCTCATGGGGGGCCGTTCAGGTGCGGGCGGGGCGGGCGCGACGGCGCTCAGACCGCGGCGGTCGGTTGCGCGAACACGGGGCGCGCCGGCGTGCCTGCCGACACGGTCAGCACGTCGTAGCCGGTTTCGGTGACGAGCACCGTGTGCTCCCACTGCGCGGACAGGCTGCGATCGCGCGTCTTGACCGTCCACTGGTCGGGCATCGTGCGGATGTCGCGCTTGCCGGCGTTGATCATCGGCTCGATCGTGAAGATCATCCCGGGCTTCAGCTCGATGCCCGTGCCCGGCCGGCCGTAATGGACGACCTGCGGATCCTCGTGGAACACCGTGCCGATGCCGTGGCCGCAGTATTCGCGCACGACGCTGTAGCCCTGCGCTTCCGCGTGCTTCTGGATCGCGTAGCCGATGTCGCCGAGGTGCGCGCCGGGCTTGACCTGGTCGATGCCGAGCCACATGCACTCGTAGGTGGTCTGCACGAGGCGCTTCGCGAGGATCGAACCCTCGCCGACGATGAACATCCGGCTCGTGTCGCCGAAGTAGCCGTTCTTGATCACGGTGATGTCGATGTTCAGCGCGTCGCCGTTCTTGATCACCTTCTCGCCGGGAATGCCGTGGCAGATCACGTCGTTGACGGAAATGCAGGTGGCCTTCGGGTACGGCGGGTAGCCGGGCGGCTGGTAGTTCAGCGGCGCGGGGATCGTGCCCTGCTCGTTGAGCATGAACTCGTGGCAGAGGCGATCGAGTTCGGCGGTCGCGATGCCCGCGACGACGTGCGGCGTGATGAAGTCGAGCACTTCGCTCGCGAGACGGCAGGCGACGCGCATCTCGGCGATATCGTGTTCGTTTTTGAGCGTAATAGCCATCGAGGTATGCCTGGAATGCGGTGAATTGACGGATTATCGCACCTTATGGCGGGCCTCGCAGCCCCTGCCGGCCGCGCGGATGCGGGTTTTCGCGGATTGTCCGGCCGGCTGCCGCGCGGCAAGCGAAAGTGGTGCGCGACTTGAGAGCGGACAAATCGGCGTGCTATACTCTTTGGCTAAGTCGATATCCAAATGCTGAGTTTTCCCCATCTTGGGGCAGCATCGCGGTGAAAGGCTTACGGCACGGGCATTCCGCACGTGCCGAATCGCAAGCCGGCGCAACCAGGGTGCCGGCCGCGCTGAATTCGACGCCCTTCGGGGCAGGTTCGCGCGGCGGTACGGCAGCCGGCTTAAGACCCAACCCTCGTGGAGAATTTACATGGCAGTTACGATGCGCCAAATGCTGGAAGCGGGTGTCCACTTCGGTCACCAGACGCGCTTCTGGAACCCGAAGATGGCTCCGTTCATTTTCGGTCACCGCAACAAGATTCACATCATCAACCTCGAAAAGACGCTGCCGATGTTCACGGACGCACAGAAGTACGTGCGTCAGCTGGCAGCGAACCGCGGCACGATCCTGTTCGTCGGTACGAAGCGCCAGTCGCGCGACACGATCGCTCAGGAAGCACAGCGCGCAGGCATGCCGTACGTCAACGCACGCTGGCTCGGCGGCATGATGACGAACTTCAAGACGCTGAAGGTGTCGATCAAGCGCCTGAAGGACATGGAAGCGGCCGTCGAATCGGGCGAAACCGAGAAGATGAGCAAGAAGGAAGCGCTGCTGTTCGAACGTGAAATCGCCAAGCTGCAAAAGTCGATCGGTGGCGTGAAGGACATGGGCGGCATTCCGGACGCGATCTTCGTCGTCGACGTCGGCTACCACAAGATTGCCGTCACCGAAGCGAACAAGCTGGGCGTGCCGGTCATCGCCGTGGTCGATACGAACCACTCGCCGGAAGGTGTGGACTACGTGATCCCGGGCAACGACGACTCGAGCAAGGCAGTCGCGCTGTACGCTGAAGGCGTGGCCGACGCGATCCTCGAAGGCCGTGCGAACGCGGTCAACGAAGTGGTCCAGGCAGCACGCGGCGACGACGAGTACGTCGAGGAAAACGCGTAACTGGCCCCGAGCCGGCGCAAAAAGGGGGCTCTCAACAGGCCCCCTTTTTTTAAGCTTGTGCGCCGGACCTGATCGCGCCGAATCGGCGCGGGTCCGGAAACGAATCTCGGCCGTCCGCGTCAAAGCGGGCGGCGTTGTGAATACAGACTCAAGGAGCGAATGATGGCGGCAATTACCGCAAGCATGGTGGCAGAACTGCGCGCAAAGACCGACGCACCGATGATGGAGTGCAAGAAGGCGCTGACGGAAGCCGACGGCGATCTGGCCAAGGCTGAAGAGCTGCTGCGCGTCAAGCTCGGCAACAAGGCGAGCAAGGCGGCATCGCGCGTGACGGCTGAAGGCGTCGTCGCATCGTTCGTCGGCGGCAACGCAGGCGCGCTGGTCGAACTGAACTGCGAAACCGACTTCGTCGCGAAGAACGACGACTTCCTCGCGTTCTCGAAGACGGTCGCCGAACTCGTCGCGACGCAGAACCCGGCCGACGTGGCCGCGCTGTCGGCACTGCCGCTCGAAGGCTCGACGGTCGACGCAGTGCGTCTGGCACTGGTCGGCAAGATCGGCGAGAACGTGTCGATCCGCCGTTTCGTCCGCTTCGAAACCGCGAACAAGATCGCGACGTACCTGCACGGCGCGCGTATCGGCGTGATCGTCGAGTACACGGGCGGCGAAGAGCAGGTCGGCAAGGACGTCGCGATGCACATCGCGGCAATGAAGCCGGTCGCGCTGTCGTCGGCTGATGTTCCGGCCGAGCTGATCGAGACGGAGCGCCGCGTGGCCGAGCAAAAGGCTGCGGAATCGGGCAAGCCGGCCGAAATCGTCGCGAAGATGGTCGACGGTAGCGTCCAGAAGTACCTGAAGGAAGTGTCGCTGCTGAACCAGACGTTCGTGAAGAACGACAAGCAGACGATCGAACAGATGCTGAAGGCAGCGAATGCCGCAGTGCAGAAGTTCGCGCTGTTCGTCGTCGGCGAAGGCATCGAGAAGCGCCAGGACGACTTCGCCGCCGAAGTGGCCGCGCAAGTCGCAGCAGCAAAGCAGCAGTAAGCAGTCAGGCAGTATCCGCGGCGGGCGTCCGCTCCGCCGCGGTCGGCGCCGCCGCCGGCCGGCCGGGAAACCCGGTCCGACCGTCGGCGCTTGCCCGAATCAGTATTTCGCCCCTACAGTTCGTGGTTGTCATCCTCTCGTCGCTCGGAAGCCCCTATGTCCAATGCCTATAAACGCGTCCTCCTCAAACTCTCCGGCGAAGCGCTGATGGGCGACGATGCCTTTGGCATCAATCGCGCGACGATCGAACGGATGGTGGCCGATATCGCCGAAGTCGTGCGTCTCGGGACGCAGCTTGCGGTCGTGATCGGCGGCGGTAATATTTTCCGCGGTGTCGCGGGTGGCGCAGCCGGCATGGACCGCGCGACCGCCGACTACATGGGGATGCTTGCCACGATGATGAACGCGCTGGCGCTGCAGGACGCGATGCGCCACGCCGGCATCGAGGCGCGCGTGCAGTCCGCGCTGCGGATGGACCAGGTCGTCGAGCCGTACATCCGGCCGCGCGCGATCCGTCAGCTCGAGGAAGGCCGGGTCGTGATCTTCGCGGCCGGCACGGGCAACCCGTTCTTCACGACGGACACGGCCGCCGCGCTGCGCGGTTCGGAAGTGGGCGCCGAGGTCGTATTGAAGGCGACCAAGGTCGATGGCGTATATTCTGCCGATCCGAAGAAGGATCCGGCGGCCACGCGCTACACGACGATCACCTTCGACGAGGCGATCAGCCGCAACCTGCAGGTGATGGACGCGACGGCCTTTGCGCTGTGCCGCGACCAGAAGCTGCCGATTCGCGTGTTTTCGATCAACAAGCCGGGCGCGCTCAAGCGCATCGTGCTGGGCGAGGACGAAGGTACGCTCGTCCACGTGTAAACTCCCGCGGATGCGGGTCGTCGGCCCTGGTGTGCATGGTGCGCCGGGCAGTGCCCGCATTTTTTGAAGGTTTGAAGGTTCGGAGGTTGAAATGAGTGTCGCTGATACCAAGAAGGGCGTCGAGCAGAAGATGCAGCGCTCGATCGATGCATTCAAGAGCGATCTGGCGAAGATCCGTACGGGCCGTGCGCACACCGGCATGCTCGATCACGTGCAGGTCGACTACTACGGGTCGATGGTGCCGATCTCGCAGGTTGCCAACATGACGCTCGTCGACGCGCGCACGATCGGTGTGCAGCCGTGGGAAAAGCCGATGGTCGCGAAGGTCGAGAAGGCCATTCGCGAAGCCGATCTCGGCCTGAACCCGGCAACGTCCGGCGACCTGATCCGCGTGCCGATGCCCGCGCTGACGGAAGAGCGCCGCCGCGAGCTGACCAAGGTCGTCAAGAGCGAAGGCGAAACGGCCAAGGTCGCAATCCGCAACCTGCGCCGCGACGCGAACGAAGCGCTCAAGAAGCTCGTGAAGGACAAGGAAATCTCGGAAGACGACGAGCGCCGTGCGAGCGACGACGTGCAAAAGCTGACCGACAAGCACGTGGCCGAAATCGACAAGCTCGTGCAAAGCAAGGAAGCCGAGATCATGACGGTTTGACGACCGTCCTCGCGCGCCGCCTTCTTCCCGCATTACTGTCTCAACGGCCATGACCTATACCAGCTCTACCGTTCGCGTGCCTGACGTCGGCGTCGTGCCGCGTCACATCGCGATCATCATGGACGGCAACGGCCGTTGGGCGACCGAACGCCGCTTGCCGCGCGTCGCGGGGCATACCCGCGGCGTCGATGCCGTGCGGGCGGTGGTCGAAGGCTGTGCGCGCGCCGGTGTCGAATACCTGACGCTGTTCGCGTTCAGTTCGGAAAACTGGCGCCGGCCGAACGACGAAGTGTCGTTCCTGATGCGGCTGTTCATCACCGCGCTCGAGCGCGAGGTCGGCAAGCTGCATGCGAACGGGATCCGCCTGCGTGTCGTGGGTGATCTCGATCGCTTCGAGCCGCGCATTCGCGAACTGATTCGCCGCGCCGAAACCAAGACGGCGCGCAATACCCGTCTGACGCTCACCATCGCGGCCAACTACGGCGGCCGGTGGGACATCCTGCAGGCGACGAAGAAGCTCGTCGAGCAGGCCGTGCGCGAGGGTCGCGAGGTCGAAGTGACCGAGGACGCGTTCGCGCCGCACCTGGCGATGGCCTATGCGCCGGAGCCGGATCTCTTCATCCGTACCGGCGGCGAGCAGCGCGTCAGCAACTTCCTGCTGTGGCAGCTTGCGTACGCCGAATTCTATTTCACCGACAAATACTGGCCGGATTTCGACGGCGCGGCGCTGGCCGACGCGATTGCGTCGTATACCGAGCGCGAGCGCCGTTTCGGGCGCACGAGTGCGCAGCTCGAACCGCAATCGCAGAACGCCGATTCCCTTTCATGCTGAAAACCCGTGTGATCACGGCGCTCGTGATGCTGGCGGTGTTGCTGCCGGTGACGCTGTTTGCGCCGCTCGGCGCGTTCGGGGCGCTGATCGGCGCCGTGCTCGTGTTTGCCGCGTGGGAGTGGGCGCGCCTGCTGAAGCTCGGCGGCGCCGGCCCGGTCGTCTATGCGGTCGTCGCGGCGCTTGCGCTGGCGGCCACCACACCGCTCGGCATCGACGTGGCTTCGTCCCGTCCCCTTTTCATGGCGGCCGGCGTGTTCTGGCTGCTGGTCGGTCCGTTCGCGCTGCGGCGCAAGCCCGAACTCGCGGGCGGCGTGTGGCGGCCGTTCCTGCTGGCAGCCGGCCTCGTGGTGTTCGCGGCCTGCTGGCATGCGCTCGTCGCGGCGCGCGCGCAGGGCGTGCCGTTCGTGCTGTCGTTGCTTCTGGTCGTCTGGCTGGCCGATATCGGTGCATACTTCGCGGGCAAAGCCTTCGGAAAGCGTAAACTGGCCATCACGATCAGTCCCGGGAAGAGCTGGGAAGGCGCGATCGGCGGCTGGCTCGCGGTCATGCTCGTCGCCGGCGTCGCGATGGTCGCGCATGCGTTCGAGCCGACCCTGTTTTCTGCATTCGCCGCGCGCTACGGTATGCCCGGTGCATGGGCCGCGCTGACGCTGCTGGTCGCGTACAGCGTGATCGGCGACCTGTTCGAGTCGCTGTTGAAGCGGCAGGCGGGCGTGAAGGATTCGAGCGGACTGTTGCCTGGCCATGGCGGCGTGCTCGACCGTGTCGACGCGCTGCTGCCGGTGTTGCCGCTCGCGATGCTGCTGCTTGGTTAAACCACTATCTCTGTTATGCAAAAACGTCTGACATTGCTCGGTTCCACGGGCTCGATCGGAGACAGCACGCTCGACGTGGTCGCGCGCCACCCCGAACGATTCTCGGTCTACGCGCTGACCGCGCACCGCAACGGCGACAAGCTCGTCGAGCAGTGTCTGCGCTTCGCGCCTGAAGTGGCGGTGGTCGGCGATGCCGCGACGGCCGCGCAGGTCGACGCGAAACTGCGCGCGGCGGGCAGCAAGACGACCGTGCTGCACGGGCCGCAGGCGCTCGTCGACGTGTCGAAGAGCGACGGCTGCGACACGGTGGTCGCGGCGATCGTAGGCGCGGCCGGCCTCGCGCCGAGCCTCGCGGCCGCGCGTGCGGGCAAGCGGATCCTGCTGGCGAACAAGGAAGCGCTCGTGATGTCGGGCGCGATCTTCATGGACGCCGTGCGCGACCATGGCGCGATCCTGCTGCCGGTCGACAGCGAACACAACGCGATTTTCCAGTGCATGCCGCGCGATGCGGCCGAGCACGGCGGGATCTCGAAGATCATCCTGACCGCGTCGGGCGGCCCGTTCCGCACGCGCGAGCCGGCCACGCTCGTCGACGTGACGCCGGACGAGGCGTGCAAGCACCCGAACTGGGTGATGGGCCGCAAGATCTCGGTCGATTCCGCGACGATGATGAACAAGGGCCTCGAGGTGATCGAGGCGCACTGGATCTTCGGGCTGCCGGGCGACCGGATCGACGTGCTGATCCACCCGCAGAGCGTGATCCACTCGCTCGTGTCGTACCGCGACGGCTCGGTGCTTGCCCAGCTCGGCAACCCCGACATGCGCACGCCGATCGCGCACGCGCTCGCGTTCCCCGATCGCGTCGATGCGGGCGTCGACCAGCTCGACCTCGCGCAGATCGCCCAACTGTCGTTCGAAAAGCCCGATTACGCGCGCTTCCCGTGCCTCGCGCTTGCGCTGAAGGCGCTTGAGGAAGGCGGTATCGCGAGCGCGGCATTGAACGCCGCGAACGAAGTTGCGGTCGAAGCGTTTCTCGAGCGCCGGATCGGCTTCATGACGATCGCGGCGACGGTCGACGCAGTGCTCAACGCGCTGCCGAACCGTGCACCCGACGGGCTCGAAGACGTCCTGGCGGCGGATGCCGAGGCACGCCGCCTTGCCGCCGCGATCATTGCAAAAGCGCCTGCGCCCCGCGTGGAACGTACTGTCTGAATGGAGTGCTCATGAACGTGCTGGTCGAACTGATCGCGTTTGCGGTGGCGATCGGGGTGCTGGTCGTCGTGCATGAGTACGGACATTATCGCGTCGCGCGCTGGTGCGGCGTGAAGGTGCTGCGTTTCTCGATCGGCTTCGGCCAGCCCGTCGCGCGTTGGGTCAGCCGCAGGACGGGCACCGAGTGGACGCTATCCGCGCTGCCGCTCGGCGGCTACGTGAAGATGCTCGACGAGCGCGATCCGGGCCCCGGCATCAAACCCGAGGAACTCGGGCAGGCGTTCAACCGGCAGTCGGTCTACAAGCGCATCGCGATCGTCGCGGCCGGGCCCATCGCGAACTTCCTGTTGGCAATCGCGCTGTTTTCCGTTGTATTCGCCACCGGCGTGACCGAGCCGGCCGCGGTCGTCGCGCCGCCGGCCGCCGGTACGGCGGCGGCGCGCGCGGGTTTCGACGGCAGCGAGACGATCGTGTCGATCCGCAATGCGCAGGGCGGCGAGTCGGAGCCGGTGCGGTCGTGGTCGGACCTGCGCTGGAAGCTGCTGGCGGCCGCGTTCGATCACCGCGAGATCGTGCTCGGCGCGCGCGACGGCAGCGCGACGTTCGATTTCCGCGTCGACCTCCGCAATGTTCCCGAAAGTCAGCTCGACGACGATTTCATGGCCCATCTGGGCTTCGAGACCGGCGGCGGCACGCTGTCGGTCGCGTCGGTGCAGCCCGGCAGCGCGGCGGAGCAGGCGGGCCTGAAGGCCGGCGACAAGCTGGTCACGCTCGACGGCAAGCCGATCGGCGGCGCGTCGCGGTTCATCGATTCGGTGAAGCACCATGCGGGCAAGGCACTCGACCTGAAGATCGAGCGCGACGGCACCGCGCAGACGGTATCGATCGTGCCGCAGATGCAGCGCGACGACGAATCGGGGCAGCAGGTCGGCCGCATCGGCGCGGCGCTGTCGATGCACACGCCGTCGGTCGACGTGCGCTACGGGCCGATCGAGAGTCTGCAGCTCGGCGTGCATCGCACGTGGGACATCTCCGTGTATTCGCTGCGGATGTTCGGGCGGATGATCACGGGCAACGCGTCACTGAAGAATCTATCCGGCCCCGTGACGATCGCGGACTACGCGGGCAAGAGCGCGCGGCTCGGTCCGTCGGCGTTCCTGTCGTTCCTCGCCCTTGTCAGCATTAGCCTTGGCGTCCTGAACTTGTTGCCGATTCCCGTTTTGGACGGGGGGCATCTGTTATATTATGCGGTTGAAGCCGCGACCGGGAAAGCCGTCTCGGAGCGCTGGCAGCTGATTCTGCAAAGAGCCGGGTTGATCTGCATCGTCGCGTTGTCGGCGATCGCGCTGTTCAACGATCTGGCTCGGTTAATCCATTTCTGAAGCGTCAGGCGGCGGCCGCTCGGCAGCCGCCCGATTTGATGCAGCTAAATATTGGGGATGCATGTTGTTCAAACCTCATCGCTTTGTACCTAAGACAGTTGCGGCGGCCGCGCTTGCCGCTCACGGCCTCGCGGCGCATGCAGCGGCACCGTTCGTGGTGCAAGACATCAAGATCGAGGGGCTGCAGCGCGTCGAAGCGGGTTCGGTGTTCGCATATCTGCCGATCAAGCAGGGCGATACCTTCACGGACGACAAGGCATCCGAAGCAATCCGCGCGTTGTACGCGACGGGCTTTTTCAACGACGTTCGCATCGCCACGCAGGGCAACGTCGTCATCGTGCAGGTGCAGGAGCGTCCGGCCATCGCGTCGATCGACTTCACCGGCACGAAGGAATTCGACAAGGACAACCTGACGAAGGCGCTGCGCGCAGTCGGCCTCGCCGACGGCCGCTACTACGACAAGGCGCTGGTCGACAAGGCGGAGCAGGAGCTCAAGCGCCAGTACCTCACGCGCGGCTTCTACGCGGCCGAGGTCAAGACGACGGTCACGCCGGTCGACGCGAACCGCGTGTCGATCCTGTTCGCGGTGGCCGAAGGTCCGAGCGCGAAGATCCGCCAGATCAACTTCATCGGCAACAAGGCGTTCAAGACCAGCACGCTGCGCGACGAGATGCAGCTGTCGACGCCGAACTGGTTCTCCTGGTACACGAAGAACGACCTGTACTCGAAGGAAAAGCTGACGGGCGACCTCGAGGCCGTGCGCTCGTACTACCTGAATCACGGCTACCTCGAGTTCAATATCGAGTCGACCCAGGTGTCGATCTCGCCCGACAAGAAGGACATGTACCTGACGGTGACGCTGCACGAAGGCGAGCCGTACACGGTGTCGGGCATCAAGCTGTCGGGCAACCTGCTCGATCGCGAGGCCGAACTCAACAAGCTGATCAAGATCAAGCCGGGCGACCGCTTCTCGGCCGAAAAGCTGCAGCAGACCACCAAGTCGATCGTCGACAAGCTCGGTGAATACGGCTACGCATTCGCGGCCGTCAACGCGCAGCCGGACATCGACCAGGCGAACCACAAGGTGAACCTGAACCTCGTCGTCGATCCGAGCCGCCGCGTGTACGTGCGCCGCATCAACGTCGTCGGCAACACGCGTACGCGCGACGAAGTGGTGCGCCGTGAAATGCGCCAGCTCGAAAGCTCGTGGTTCGATTCGAACCGTCTTGCGCTGTCGAAGGACCGCGTGAACCGTCTCGGCTACTTCACCAACGTCGACGTGACGACGGTGCCGGTCGAAGGCACGAACGACCAGGTCGACGTGAACGTGAAGGTCGACGAAAAGCCGACCGGCGCGATCACGCTGGGCGCCGGCTTCTCGTCGACGGACAAGGTCGTGCTGTCGGCCGGCGTGTCGCAGGACAACGTGTTCGGTTCGGGCACGAGCCTGTCGGTGAACGTCAACACTGCAAAGAGCTATCGCACGCTGACCGTCACGCAGGTCGACCCGTACTTCACGGTCGACGGCATCAAGCGGATCACGGACGTCTACTACCGCACGTACCAGCCGCTCTACTATTCGACGAGCTCGAGCTTCCGAATCATCAGCGCAGGCGGCAACCTGAAGTTCGGCATTCCGTTCTCGGAAGTCGATACCGTCTACTTCGGCGCGGGCTTCGAGCAGAACCGCCTCGACGTCGATTCGAACACGCCGCAGAGCTACCAGGATTACGTGAACCAGTTCGGCCGCGTGTCGAACACGGTGCCGCTGACCATCGCGTGGTCACGCGACGCGCGTGACAGCGCGCTGATTCCGAGTCGCGGCTACTTCACGCAGGCGAACATGGAGTACGGCGTGCCGGTCGGCAAGATCCAGTACTACAAGGCCGACCTGCAGGCGCAGTACTACTATTCGTTCTCGCGCGGTTTCATCCTGGGCATGAACCTGCAGGGTGGCTACGGTAACGGTATCGGCAACCCGTACCCGATCTTCAAGAACTACTACGCAGGCGGTATCGGCTCCGTGCGTGGCTACGAGCCGAGCTCGCTGGGCCCGCGCGACACGAAGACGAACGACCCGATCGGCGGTTCGAAGATGCTCGTCGGCAACATCGAACTGACGTTCCCGCTGCCGGGCACGGGCTACGACCGCACACTGCGCGTGTTTACGTTCCTCGACGGCGGTAACGTGTGGGGCAACGCGCCGGGCGGCACGAGTACGGGTGCCAACGGCCTGCGTTACGGCTATGGTGTGGGTCTGGCGTGGATCTCGCCGATCGGCCCGCTTAAGCTGAGCCTCGGCTTCCCGCTGCAGAAGCACGAAGGCGACCAGTATCAGAAATTCCAGTTCCAGATCGGGACGGCGTTCTGATCGAACGCATGACAACAGCAACGAGAGGGTAATTTTGCTAACCGGTAAGTTTTCGAAACGAGTGATGTGCGCGCTGACCGTTGCGCTGGCCTTGGGCGCGGCAACGGTGCACGCACAGGACGTCGCCCGCATCGCGGCGGTCAATTCGGATCGGATCCTGCGCGAGTCGGCGCCCGCAAAGGCGGCGCAGACGAAGCTCGAAGCCGAGTTCGCGAAGCGTGACAAGGATCTGCAGGACCTGGCGGCGCGTCTGAAGTCGATGTCCGATTCGCTCGACAAGAACGGCACGTCGCTGTCGGCGGCCGATCGTGCGCAGAAGCAGCGCGATCTCGCGCAGCTCGATACCGACTTCCAGCGCAAGCAGCGCGAGTTCCGCGAAGACCTGAACCAGCGTCGCAACGAGGAACTGGCAGCCGTGCTGGAGAGGGCGAACAAGGTCATCAAGCAGATTGCCGAGCAGCAGAATTACGACCTGATCGTGCAGGAAGCCGTGTACGTCAGCCCGCGCATCGACATCACCGACAAGGTGCTCAAGGCGCTCGCGTCCGGCTCGACGAACTGAACGGAGCAGACGACGAATGGCATTGACGCTTGAGGAACTCGTAAAGCGGTTCGGCGGCGATATCGCCGGCGACGCACAGTGCAAGGTGAGCGGGCTCGCACCGCTCGACCAGGCAGGCCCTCAGCAGCTCGCGTTCCTCGCGAATCCGAAGTACCTGTCGCAGGTCGAGTCGACCCGCGCAGGCGCGGTGTTGATCGCACCGAAGGATCTGGAAAAGCTGGGCGCGGCCGCTAACGGCCGGACGGCCGGCCCCCAGATGGCTGGCCCCCGCAATTTCATTGTGACGCCGAATCCGTACGCGTACTTCGCGCGCGTCGCGCAGTTGTTCATCGACCTGGCCGCGCCGCAGCGCGCCGCCGGCGTGCATCCGAGCGCGACGGTCGATCCGGCCGCGCAGGTCGCCGCGAGCGCGGTGATCGGCCCGCACGTGACGGTCGAGGCCGGCGCGGTGATCGAAGACGGCGTGCAGCTCGATGCGAACGTATTCGTCGGCCGCGGCACGACAATCGGCGCGGGCTCGCATCTTTATCCGAACGCATCGGTGTACCACGGCTGCAAGGTCGGCCCACGCGCGATCATCCATTCGGGTGCCGTGATCGGCTCCGACGGCTTCGGCTTCGCGCCGGATTTCGTCGGCGACGGCGACGCGCGCACCGGCAGCTGGGTCAAGATCCCGCAGGTCGGCGGCGTATCGATCGGCCCGGACGTCGAGATCGGCGCGAACACGACGATCGATCGCGGCGCGATGGCGGATACCGTCATCGAGGAATGCGTGAAGATCGACAACCAGGTGCAGATCGCCCACAACTGCCGGATCGGCGCCTACACGGTGATCGCCGGCAAGGCAGGCATTGCGGGCAGCACGACGATCGGCCGCCACTGCATGATCGGCGGCGCGGCCGGGATCGCCGGCCACGTGACGCTCGGCGACTATGTCATCATCACTGCGAATTCTGGCGTGTCGAAGTCGCTGCCGAAGGCCGGCATCTATACCAGCGCGTTCCCGGCCGTCGACCACGGCGAATGGAACAAGAGCGCCGCGCTCGTGCGCAATCTCGACAAGCTGCGTGATCGCATCAAGGCGCTCGAAGCCGCGCTTGCCGCCCAGGGCGGCACGGACGCCTGAGCGCACCATGCGAGACCACGAACCGGGCACGGCCAGCGCAACCGGCCCGGTTTGCCAGACTGGGCCGCGCGGCGGCCCGCTTCAGCCTTTGCATCACCACCGCGCAGCATCTGCGTGAGACGAACCATCATGAGCACTGAAAAAATCAATCTCGACATCCACAAGATCCTCACGCTGCTGCCGCATCGCTACCCGATTCTGCTCGTCGATCGCGTGCTCGAACTCGAGCCGCACAAAGGGATCAAAGCGCTGAAGAACGTGTCGATCAACGAGCCGTTCTTCCAGGGGCATTTCCCGAAGCGGCCGGTGATGCCGGGTGTGCTGATCCTCGAGGCGCTCGCGCAGGCCGCGGCGCTGCTGACCTTCGCGGAAGAGCAGCCGAAGGATCCGGAGAACACGCTGTATTACTTCGTCGGGATCGACGGCGCCCGCTTCAAGCGGGTGGTCGAACCGGGCGATCAACTGATTCTGAACGTGACGTTCGAACGCTACATCCGCGGCATCTGGAAATTCAAGGCGGTGGCGGAAGTGGACGGGAAGGTGGCGGCGGAAGCCGAGCTGATGTGCACGGTCAAGACGACCGACGCGGCGCCCTGAGCGACGCGGCACGCATGGGCAACGCAACGCGACACATCACATCGAGAGGCAACGGCGCATGACCAGGATTCATCCCACCGCGATTGTCGAACCGGGCGCGCAGATCGACGAGTCGGTCGAGATCGGCCCGTACGCGATCGTCGGTCCGCATGTCACGATCGGCGCGCGCACGACGATCGGCTCGCACAGCGTGATCGAAGGCCATACGACGCTCGGCGAGGACAACCGCATCGGCCATTACGCGTCGGTCGGCGGCCGTCCGCAGGACATGAAGTACAAGGACGAGCCGACGAAGCTCGTGATCGGCAATCGCAACACGATCCGCGAATTCACGACGATCCACACGGGCACCGTGCAGGACGTCGGCGTGACGACGCTCGGCGACGACAACTGGATCATGGCCTACGTGCACATCGGCCATGACTGCCGGGTCGGCAACCACGTGATCCTGTCGAGCAACGCACAGATGGCCGGCCACGTCGAGATCGGCGACTTTGCGATCGTCGGCGGGATGTCGGGTGTTCACCAATTCGTGCGCATCGGCGCGCACTCGATGCTGGGCGGCGCGTCGGCACTCGTCCAGGACATTCCGCCGTTCGTGATCGCGGCAGGCAACAAGGCCGAGCCGCACGGGATCAACGTCGAAGGGCTGCGCCGGCGCGGCTTCTCGGCCGACGCGATCTCGGCGCTGCGCAGCGCGTACCGCCTGCTGTACAAGAACGGCCTGTCGTTCGAGGAAGCGAAGGTGCAGCTGCGCGAGCTGGCGGAGGCGGGCGGCGAGGGCGATGCGCCCGTGAAGGCGCTCGTCGAGTTCGTCGACGCGTCTCAACGCGGCATCATCCGCTAAGCGATGCCGCTTCCGACCAATCAGCTTCGGCTTGCGATGGTGGCAGGCGAGCCGTCCGGCGACCTGCTCGCGGCGTCGCTGCTCGGCGGTCTGCGCGAGCGGCTGCCCGAATCGGCCCAGTATTACGGGATCGGCGGGCAGCGAATGATCGCGCAGGGCTTCGACTCGCACTGGCAGATGGACAAGCTGACCGTGCGCGGCTACGTCGAGGCGCTGGGCCAGATTCCCGAGATCCTGCGGATTCGCGGCGAACTGAAGCGCCAGCTGCTCGCCGAGCGGCCGGACGCGTTCATCGGCGTCGACGCACCCGACTTCAACTTCAACGTCGAACAGGCCGCGCGCGACGCGGGCATCCCGTCGATCCACTTCGTGTGCCCGTCGATCTGGGCATGGCGCGGCGGCCGGATCAAGAAGATCGCCAAGTCCGTCGACCACATGCTGTGCCTGTTCCCGTTCGAACCGGCGATTCTCGACAAGGCAGGCGTTGCATCGACCTACGTCGGCCATCCGCTGGCCGACGAGATTCCGCTCGAGCCCGACACGCACGGCGCGCGCATCGCGCTGGGACTGCCGGCCGACGGCCCCGTGATTGCGGTGCTGCCGGGCAGCCGGCGCTCGGAGATCGCGCTGATCGGCCCGACGTTCTTCGCGGCGATGGCGCTGATGCAGCAACGCGAGCCCGGCGTGCGATTCGTGATGCCGGCGGCGACGCCTGCGCTGCGCGAGTTGCTGCAGCCGCTCGTCGACGCGCATCCGCAGCTGGCATTGACAATCACCGACGGCCGCTCGCAAGTTGCGATGACGGCCGCCGACGCGATCCTCGTGAAGAGCGGCACCGTCACGCTGGAAGCCGCGCTGCTGAAGAAGCCGATGGTGATCTCGTACAAGGTGCCCTGGCTGACCGGGCAGATCATGCGCCGGCAGGGCTACCTGCCTTACGTCGGCTTGCCGAACATCCTGGCGGGGCGCTTCGTCGTGCCCGAGCTGCTGCAGCATTTCGCGACGCCCGAGGCGCTTGCCGATGCGACGCTCACGCAGCTGCGCGACGACGCGAACCGCCGTACGCTGACCGAAGTGTTTACCGAAATGCATCTTTCGCTGCGGCAGAACACGGCCGCGAAGGCGGCCGAAGCGGTCGTGCGCGTGCTCGAACAACGCAAGGGGCGCGCATGACGGCAGTACGTGCAACGCGTCGCCGCGCATCGAGCGACGTGCAGGGCGGCTTCGACTTCAGCCGGCCCAACGAGATCGTCTGCGGTGTCGACGAAGCCGGGCGCGGCCCACTCGCGGGGCCGGTGGTGGCCGCCGCGGTGATCCTCGATCCGGCGCAGCCGATCGACGGACTCGACGATTCGAAGGCGCTGTCCGCGAAGAAGCGCGACGCGCTGTACGACCTGATCGTTGCGCGTTCACGCGCGTATTGCGTCGCGTCGGCAAGCGTCGACGAAATCGATACGCTGAACATCCTGCACGCGACGATGCTGGCGATGAAGCGGGCCGTCGAAGGCCTGTCGGTGCTGCCGACGCTCGCGCAGATCGACGGTAACCGTTGTCCGACGCTGGCGGTTCGCGCCGAGGCGATCGTCAGCGGCGACGCGCTCGTGCCGAGTATCTCGGCCGCGTCGATCCTCGCGAAGGTCACGCGCGACCGCATGCTCGTCGACCTGCACGAACGCTTCCCGGTGTACGGCTTCAACGTGCATGCGGGTTACGGCACCGCGAAACACCTTGCCGCGCTGCGCGAGCACGGCCCGTGCGAAGCGCATCGGCGCACGTTCGCACCGGTTCGCGCCGCACTTGATCTGATTCGATGAAAAGCATCACTTCCCGCGACAACCCGCTGTACAAGCGCCTGAAGGCGCTCGCGGGTTCGACGTCCCAGCAGCGCCGCGGCGATCAGGCACTGCTCGAAGGGTTTCACCTTGCCAGCGCGTACCTCGACACGGGCGCCACGCCCGAGCTGTGCGTCGCCACCGAAGGCGCGCTCGGCCACGCCGAGGCACAGGCGATCGTCGCGCGCGTCGACGCGCAGTGTGTCGTCACGCTGCCCGATGCTTTGTTCGGGCAGCTGTCGAGCGTCGTCAACGGCGTCGGGTTCCTGCTGCTCGTCGACCGGCCGGCACACCCGCTGCCGGAGCGCGTGACGCACACGTCGGTCGTGCTCGACGGCGTGCAGGATGCAGGCAACGTCGGCTCGATCCTGCGCAGTGCCGCCGCGGCCGGCGTGCGCCATGTGTTCTGCGCACCGGGTACGGCCTACGCGTGGTCGTCGAAGGTGCTGCGCTCGGGCATGGGCGCGCACTTCCTGCTGTCGATCCACGAGGATGTGGCGCCCGACGCGCTCGCCGGGCGGCTCGACGTACCGGTCGCGCTGACCGACTCGCACGGCGCGCAGGCGATCTACGATTGCGACCTGTCGGGGCCGGTCGCATGGGTGTTCGGCAACGAGGGCGCCGGCGTATCGGCGTTCTGGCGCGATGCGGCGACGCATCGCGTGACGATTCCGCAGCCGGGCGGAATGGAGTCGCTGAATGTTGCCGCTGCCGCGGCGGTGTGCCTGTTCGAACAGGTGCGACAGCAGCGGCACGCATGATGCCCGGGCGTGCACTGCCGCACGCGTAACCCGCACAACGAAAAAAGGCCGCGTCGACCGCGGCCTTTTTGTTTCCGGCGGCGGCCAGGCGGCCGCGCGCAGATGCTCAGTACGACTGCCGGTCGAGGCGGATTTCCTGCAGGATCGTCGTCGCGATTTCCTCGATCGACTTGTGCGTCGACGACAGCCACTTGATCCCTTCGCGGCGCATCATCGCTTCGGCCTCGTTGATCTCGTAGCGGCAGTTCTCGGGCGCCGCGTACTTGCTGCCCGGCCGGCGCTCGTTGCGAATCTCCGACAGGCGCTGCGGGTCGATCGACAGCCCGAACAGCTTCTCGCGGTGCGTGGAGAGCGACGACGGCAGCTTGCCGCGTTCGAAATCTTCCGGAATCAGCGGATAGTTCGCGGCCTTCACGCCGTACTGCATCGCGAGATACAGGCTCGTCGGCGTCTTGCCGCTGCGCGACACGCCGACGAGGATCACGTCGGCCTCCGACAGGTTGCGGTTCGACTGGCCGTCGTCGTGCGCGAGCGAGAAGTTGATCGCCTCGATCCGCGTCTTGTATTCCTCGGTGTCCGCGTTCTGGTGGCCGCGGCCCATCGCGTGGCTCGACTTGAGCTCCAGCTCCTGCTCGAGCGGTTCGACGAAGCGCTGGAACATGTCGAGCACGAGCGCGTTCGAGCGTTTGACGATGTCGTTCGACTCGCTGTCGACGAGCGTCGTGAACACGATCGCGCGGCGGCCGTCGTGCACGGCGGCGTCGTTGATCTTTTCGACGGTCGCGTAGGCCTTGTCGGGCGAGTCGATGAACGGCACGCGCACGAGACGGAATTTCTGGTCGAACTGGGAGAGGATCGAGTGCGCGAAGGTTTCGGCAGTGATCCCGGTGCCGTCGGAGACGATGAATACGGTAGGCAGCATGAATCTGGGCGTCGAACGTGAAGGGCGGTTGCGCGGGGGCTGGAGGTTCGCCTCCAGACGCAGTGACAAGGTCGCGCCACATCCGGCAGCCGGCACGGTAGAATAGCGGCAACCTGTTGGATAAGCAATTGCGGGGGCAGGGCGCGAACGGCGCCGTCGGCTTGCCCGCTCGATTCCAAAATTCCCGGCAAGTTCGGCGATTTGTCTGAAAATATCGCCCTTCTGCCGGGATTTTTGCAAATCGGGTCGGAAGATTTCCGCTGCTGCGATTGTTTATCTAACAGGTTGCGCAAGACGCGCCGCGCCTTTTTGCAAGCGCCCGCGTCCGAGCCCACTTGCGCAATCGAGCATTTTTTTCACACTTAGGGGCTTGTATGACTAACGCAGCAAACGTCGCAAAGGACCAGGCGTATGTAATTCCGTTCGAGCAGTTGCGGATGACCGATGTGGAGATCGTGGGCGGCAAGAATGCGTCGCTCGGCGAGATGATCAGCCAGCTTTCCGAGGCTGGCGTTCGCGTACCTACCGGTTTCGCCACGACCGCGCTCGCTTTCCGCGATTTCCTCACGCACAACGACCTGACCGATCGGATTGCCAAGCGTCTCGAGTCCCTCGACATCGACGACGTAAAGGCGCTCGCCGAAGCCGGTGCCGAAATCCGCAAGTGGATCGTCGACGCACCGATGCAGGCACGCCTCGAGCAGGAAATCCGCGCGCAGTTCGAAGTCCTGAAGAACGGCTCGCCGAGCGAGTTGTCGTTTGCCGTGCGCTCGTCCGCGACCGCCGAAGACCTGCCGGACGCATCGTTTGCCGGCCAGCAGGAGTCGTACCTGAACGTCGTCGGCATCGAAGACGTGCTCGACCGCATGAAGCACGTGTTCGCGTCGCTGTACAACGATCGCGCGATCTCGTACCGCGTGCACAAGGGCTTCACGCACGCCGAGGTCGCCTTGTCGGCCGGCGTGCAGCGCATGGTCCGCTCGGACGTCGGCGCGGCCGGCGTGATGTTCACGATCGACACCGAATCGGGCTTCAAGGACGCCGTGTTCATCACGTCGAGCTATGGCCTGGGCGAAACCGTCGTGCAAGGCGCGGTGAACCCGGACGAGTTCTATGTGTTCAAGACGACGCTCGCGCAGGACAAGTACCCGATCATCCGCCGCTCGATCGGCTCGAAGCTGATCAAGATGGAATTCACGCAGCCGGGCGAGCCGGGCCGCGTGAAGACGGTCGACGTGCCGCACGAACAGCGTAATCGCTACTCGATCACCGACGAAGACGTGATCGAGCTGGCGAAGTACGCGGTCATCATCGAGAAGCACTACCAGCGTCCGATGGACATCGAGTGGGGCAGGGACGGCCGCGACGGCAAGATCTTCATCCTGCAGGCACGCCCGGAAACGGTGAAGAGCCAGGCGACCGGCAAGGCCGAGCAGCGCTTCAAGCTGAAGGGCCAGTCGCAGGTGCTGGCGACGGGCCGTGCGATCGGCCAGAAGATCGGCGCGGGCCCCGTGCGCGTGATCCAGGATCCGTCGGAAATGGAACGCGTGCAGCCGGGCGACGTGCTGGTTGCCGACATGACCGACCCGAACTGGGAGCCGGTGATGAAGCGCGCGGCCGCGATCGTCACGAACCGCGGCGGCCGGACCTGCCACGCGGCGATCATCGCGCGTGAGCTCGGCGTGCCGGCGGTCGTCGGCTGCGGCGATGCAACCGACATCCTGAAGGATGGCGCGCTCGTCACCGTGTCGTGCGCGGAAGGCGACGAAGGCAAGATCTACGACGGCCTGCTCGAGACGGAAGTCACGGAAGTGCAGCGCGGCGAACTGCCGGAAATCCCGGTCAAGATCATGATGAACGTCGGCAACCCGCAGCTCGCGTTTGACTTCTCGCAACTGCCGAACGGCGGTGTGGGCCTCGCGCGTCTCGAGTTCATCATCAACAACAACATCGGCGTTCACCCGAAGGCGATCCTCGAGTACCCGAACATCGACCAGGACCTGAAGAAGGCGGTCGAGAGCGTCGCGCGCGGCCACGCGTCGCCGCGTCAGTTCTACGTCGACAAGCTGACGGAAGGTGTCGCGACGATCGCCGCGGCGTTCTATCCGAAGCCCGTGATCGTGCGTCTGTCCGACTTCAAGTCGAACGAGTACAAGAAGTTGATCGGCGGTTCGCGCTACGAGCCGGACGAGGAAAACCCGATGCTGGGCTTCCGCGGCGCATCGCGCTACATCGCCGAAGACTTCGCGCCGGCGTTCGAGATGGAATGCCGTGCACTGAAGCGCGTGCGTGACGAGATGGGCCTGACCAACGTCGAGATCATGGTGCCGTTCGTGCGTACCGTGAAGCAGGCGGAGCGTGTGGTCGGCCTGCTCGAGAAGTTCGGCCTGAAGCGCGGCGAAAACGGCCTGCGCCTCGTGATGATGTGTGAAGTCCCGACCAACGCGATCCTCGCCGAAGAGTTCCTGGAACACTTCGACGGTTTCTCGATCGGCTCGAACGACCTCACGCAGCTCACGCTCGGCCTCGACCGCGACTCGGGCATGGAACTGCTGGCAGTCGACTTCGACGAGCGCGATCCGGCCGTCAAGTTCCTGCTGAAGCGTGCGATCGATACCTGCCGCCGGATGGGCAAGTATGTCGGCATCTGCGGCCAGGGTCCGTCCGATCACCCGGACTTCGCGCAATGGCTGACCGACGAAGGCATCGTGTCGATCTCGCTGAACCCCGACACGATCATCGAAACGTGGCAGGCGCTGGCCAACCGGAAGTAACGGCCGGTAATGCATCTTCGGCGAAAGGGCGGCACCGCTGCTCTTTCGATGAAGGCAAAATGCAAGGTTCATGCTATAAACACCCCGGTAGGCACCGGGGTGTTTTTGTTTGTCGGTACGCACCGGGCCGCTCCGAACGTGCCGACCATCCCCTCGGGGGCAGCGGACGTGCCGACCCGGAGTCGCGCTTCGACGCGAATTCCGGGCCCATGCAACGCAAGTGCGCGTCGGGAAGGTTTTTCTGGAGACCACAATGATGTCGGGGCATCTGTTCTGGTGGGTCGCGGTGGGCGTGCTGGTCGTGGCCGAGCTGCTGACGGGCACGTTCTACCTGCTGATGATCGCGCTCGGCTTTCTCGCGGGCGGGTTGCTGCAACTGGCCGGTTTCGCGCCGCATGTGCAGTTCGGCGCGGCGGCCGCGGTCGCGATCATCGCAATGATCGTGCTGCGCCGTTCGGGGCTTGGCCGCAAGCAGAAGCGCGACACGTCGACGAATCCCGACGTCAATCTCGATATCGGCTCGACCGTCATGGTCGATGCGTGGCGTGACGGCCGCGCGCGCGTGCAGTATCGCGGTGCCGACTGGGACGTCGAGCTGGCGAACGGCGAGCGCGACGATGCGCGCGTGTATCAGGTGAGCGCCGTACGAGGCAACTGTCTCGTGGTCGTGGCGAAACCCGCGGGCTGATTGTCCGCTGATAAAACAAGGAGGGAACGCTTCATGGATTCGCTGATCATCTGGGTTGTCCTGCTCGTCATCGCGATCGTGATCGTGTCGAAGACGGTGAAGATCGTGCCGCAGCAACATGCGTGGGTGCTCGAGCGTTTCGGGCGCTATCACGCGACGCTGTCGCCCGGTCTCAATATCGTGCTGCCGTTCGTCGATCGCATCGCATACCGGCACGTGCTGAAGGAAATTCCGCTCGACGTGCCGAGCCAGATCTGTATCACGCGCGACAACACGCAGTTGCAGGTCGACGGCGTGCTGTATTTCCAGGTGATGGACCCGATGAAGGCGTCGTACGGGTCGAGCAACTTCGTGTTCGCGATCACGCAGCTGTCGCAGACGATGCTGCGCTCGGTGATCGGCAAGCTGGAGCTCGACAAAACCTTCGAGGAGCGCGACTTCATCAACCACAGCATCGTGTCGGCGCTCGACGACGCAGCCGCGAACTGGGGCGTGAAGGTACTGCGTTACGAGATCAAGGACCTGACGCCGCCGAAGGAAATCCTGCACGCGATGCAGGCGCAGATCACCGCCGAGCGCGAAAAGCGCGCATTGATCGCCGCCTCCGAAGGCCGCAAGCAGGAGCAGATCAACCTCGCGTCGGGCGCGCGCGAGGCGGCGATCCAGAAATCCGAGGGCGAACGGCAGGCCGCGATCAACCAGGCGCAAGGCGAGGCCGCCGCGATTCTTGCCGTGGCCGAGGCGAACGCGCAGGCGATCCAGAAGATCGCGAACGCGATGCAGTCGCAGGGCGGGATGGACGCGGTGAACCTGAAGGTCGCCGAGCAGTATGTCGGCGCGTTCGCGAATCTCGCGAAGCAGGGCAATACGCTGATCGTGCCGTCGAACCTGTCGGATCTCGGTTCGGCGGTCGCGTCGGCGCTGACGATCGTCAAGAGCGCGTCGCCGGCCGCGGGCGGGAAGGGCTGAGCCGGTGGGCCCGGTGCGCGGGGGGCAGCAGCATGCGGCGATCAGCGTGCGGCGAATCGTCGCGCAGCCGGGCGTTCGGCTGGGGGCGATAGGGTGCCTTCGGCACGAATCGCCAGCCGAAACCACCGGCGTTGCGTGCCGAATGCCGCTGGCAGCCTTCGGGTGACTGGCCCGCACGATTCAGGAACCCAAAGCAACACGGCCCGCTTCGAGCGGGCCGTGTCGTTTGCGATGCGCGTTGCGTGTGTCAGGTGCCGGCGCGCATGATGCGTGCCTTTTCGCGTTCCCAGTCGCGTTTCTTCTCGGTTTCGCGCTTGTCGTGCAGCTTTTTGCCCTTCGCGAGCGCGATGTCGCACTTCACGCGACCGCCTTTGTAGTGGAAGTTCAGCGGCACGAGCGTGTAGCCGCGCTGCTCGACCTTGCCGATCAGTTTCTTGATCTCGTCGCGGTGCAGCAGCAGCTTGCGCGTGCGAACCGGGTCGGGCGTGATGTGGGTCGAGGCTTCGGGCAGCGGGCTGATGTGGGTGCCGATCAGGAAGATCTCGCCGCTCTTCACCACGACGTAGCCCTCCCTGATCTGGCCACGCCCGGCGCGTAGCGCCTTGACTTCCCAGCCCTCCAGCACGAGCCCCGCCTCGTAGCGTTCCTCGATGTGATAATCGAAGTGCGCTTTCCTGTTGTCGATGATGCTCATGAATGGATTGGGCCAACTCGTTTAAAATCACGATTTTAGCAAAGCGGGGCGAGAATCGCCCGGCTTGCGTTCCCACCTTCAGCGATGCCGCGCGATTTATGGCAGATGTCCAGAAAACCGTATTGATCCGTCACTCGGCGGAACAGATGTTCGACCTCGTCACCGACGTGGCCGACTACCCCAATTTCCTGCCCTGGTGCGGCGGCGTCGAGATTCGCCGTCAGGACGAGAGCGGGATGGAAGCGCGCATCGACATCAACTTCAAGGGCATCAAGCAGCATTTCGCGACGCGCAACACGCAGGAGCGCCCGACGCGGATCGACATGGAGTTCACGGACGGCCCGTTCAAGAAGTTCACGGGCACGTGGCGCTTCACGGCGCTGCGCGCCGATGCGTGCAAGATCGAATTCGCGCTGCATTACGAGTTTTCGAGCATCCTGCTCGAGAAGATCATCGGGCCCGTGTTCAGCCACATCGCGAACACGTTCGTCGATTCGTTCGTGAAGCGCGCCGACCAGCGCTACGGGAAGGGGTGATGCGATGCTGTCGATTGAAGTCTGCTATGCGCTGCCGGACCGCCAGACGCTGATTCCGTTGTCGCTGCCGGAAGGGGCGACCGTTCGCTCGGCGATCGACGCGAGCGGCGTGCTCGCGCTGCACCCGGAGATCGATCTCGCGCATGCGAAGACGGGCGTGTACGGCAAGCTCGCGCCGCTCGATGCGCCGCTCGCCGACCACGACCGTGTCGAGATCTACCGCCCGTTGATCGTCGATCCGAAGCTCGCGCGCCAGCGGCGCGTCGACAAATCCCGCCGCGCCGGCTCCGTCGAGGGGCGCAAGTGGATGCATAAGGACGCGCGCTGACGCGCTCGGTTCCGCGCCTTCTGTTCCGATTCGTCTGATCAAACGCCGCGGCGCTCAATGGGCCGCGGCGTTTGCGTTTGCCGCTGCGCCGCCCGGCGTATTGCCGCCGGCGGGCGTGTCGCCGTGCTGTCGCACCGACCCGTAGACGCCCGCGAGCAGCAGCACGAGCGCCGCGATCTCGAGCGCGTGCGGCATCCGCTGGTCGTACACGAACGCGTAGAGCATCGCGAACACGGTTTCGAACACGATCAACTGGCCCGACAGCGTAAGCGGCAGCCGCTTCGACGCGGCATTCCACAGCCCGTTACCGAGCCACGACGCGCCGATCGCGAGCACGAGGTTCAGCAGCCAGAACAGCTGCCAGCGTGAGGCCGGGACGGCCGCCTGCACCGTGCCGGTCGGCAGCGCGAGGATCGCGATCCAGCAGAGGCCGCCGATCAGGCCAGTTACGACGCCCCACAGCACCGACCACTCGTTGCCGCCGAAATGATGATGGCGCTGCAGGTAACGCGCGTTCGCGACCGCGTACCAGGTCCAGCTCGCGAGTGCGCCCGCCGCGCAAGCGATCCCTGCGAGCTTCTGGCCGAGCGTCGTCGCGTGCGCGGCCTCGGACGTGAACAGGTCGACGTTGATGCAGACGATGCCCGCGATCACCAGCCCGAGCGGCGCGGCGAGCCGCCGCAGCGGCACGGCGCCGTGGTCGCCGAGGCCCGCGAGCGTCACGGTGACGGGCAGCACGCCGACGATCAGCGAGCTGGGCGCGATGCCGATCAGGTGCACGGCGCCGGACAGCAGCATGTAATACGCGACATTGCCGACGACGGCGAGCTTCACGAGTGCGACGAGATCCTCGCGCGTCAGCCGCGCGAGCAGCGAGCGGGCGGCCGGCAGCGCGGCCGCGAGCGAGACGAGGCCGTACATCGTGTAACGGCCGGCGCTCAGCAGCAGCGGCGAGAAATCGGTCAGCAGCCGCGGGACGAGAAACACCATGCCCCACATGGCACCGGCCAGGACACCATAAACCACACCGCGCTGCATCGACCGCTCCGAACAAATGACTGATGAGCGCGCATCTTAGCGACGCCGTCCCGGCGGCGTCTTGTTCATTCCTGCACTCGGCGCAGGGCGGCGCGGCGACTGGCGGCGGCTCAGGCGTCTGCCGGATTGGGCGTCGCCGTGGCACCGTCGCTCGACGTACGCGCCGGCCGCCGCACGGCACGCAGCTTCCCGCTGTTGCCGCCGCCGCAGTAAAAACGGTCGCGGCCGTCCGATTCGAGCCCCGACACGCCGACGCCGGGTGGCATGTCGACCTGTTCCAGCACCTGTCCCGTGCGCGGATCGATGTGCCGCAGCTCGCTCTGGTCGGCTTCCCAGGTGCCGTGCCACAGCTCGCCGTCGACCCATGTCACGCCGGTGACGAAGCGGTTCGATTCGATCGTGCGCAGCACGGCGCCCGATTCCGGATCGATCTGATGAATCTTGCGTTCGCGGTACTGGCCGACCCACAGCGTGCCTTCGGCCCATGCAAGCCCCGAGTCGGCGCCGCCGCCGGGGGCCGGGATCGTCGCGAGTACGCGGCCCGATTCCGGATCGATCTTCTCGATGCGGTCCTCGACGATCTGGAACAGGTGGCGGCCGTCGAACGCGGTGCCCGCATGCGCGGCGACGTCGAGCGAGCGGACGGTCGTGCCGCGTTCCGGATCGAGCGCATTCAGCTTGTCGCCGGATGCGTACCACACGTGCTGCCCGTCGAACGTGACGCCGTGCACGCCGTCGACGCCCGGAAACGGGCCGTATTCGCGAATGATGTCTGCGCTGGAGCGTTTCATGTTCGTCACCTCGTGGTTCGGTGAGGTCATCCTAATCTCCCGGCAGCGGCGCCGGGAGTAACAAGGTGGTCGCGAATCCGGGCAGCGGCGGCGTCAGCCAGCGGCGCGCGCGGCCGCGGCCGAGCGCCTGCACCTTGTCCGCTTCGGCGAGCGCGTCGAGCGCGCGCTGCACGGTGCGCTGGCTCGCGCCGAGTGCGAGCGCCAGCGCGGAACTCGACCACGCCTCACCGTCGGCGAGGAGTGCGAGCACGGCCGCGTGGCGATCGTCGACCGGGCGTGCGAGGACGACGGTCTCGCGCACGCCGAGCGGTTCGAGCGCGAAGCCGCGCGGCGTCGCGATGATATTTGCGAGCGGCCGCAGTACCGCGCGCAACCGGCCGATCTCGACGCGCAGGCGCGCGCGATGCGATTCGTCCGCATGTTTCGCGCGGAACGCGGCGGCGACGAGCGCGTTTCTCGACACGTCGGCCGGCCATGCCTCGCCGAGCGCGCGGGCGAGCACGAACAGCACGGGGCGCCGCGCGAGCGACACGGTCGTGCGGGCGTCGCGCACCGTGTGGCGGCACGCGTCGACGACGAGCGCATTCGACGCGAACAGCGTTTCGACTTCGTCGAGCTGCACGAGCCGCGACGTGCCGCGCGCGATGAGTCGCGCGGCCGGTGCGTCGAGCACGCGCGCCGCGGTGTCGACCTCGGCCGTCAGCGCGGCGATGCCGGCGTCGCGGGCGGCCGCGCGCGCACGGGCGAGCGCGGCGCGGGCCACATGCGTGCGGATGCGGCGCATCGCGATGCCGGCAGCGATCAGCTCGTGGGCGGTACGCGACGCCGCCGGCAGCGGCGCGGGATCGAGGTTCGTGAGCATCTGTTCGGCATCGTCGACATGACCGATCAGCAGCAGCCGGCGCACGCCGAGATAACGTGCATGCGCGGCGTTCGCGTGGTCGCCGTGCGCGTCGAGCGTCGCGCAGGCGGCATCGAGCGCGCGCGTCGGCCAGCGGAGATCGCGCGACGCTAGCGCGATCTCCGCTTCCGCGACGACGCAGCGCGCACGCGCCACGGCTTCCTTCGCGCCGAACGCGCGCGCGGCACTGCGCACGAGTACGCGCGCGCGCTCGAAATCGCCGAGTTGCGCCATCGCGATGCCCCGCAGCGCGAGCGCCGGCGCATCGTCGCGCAGCGCGACGTGGTTCAGCGCGCCGAGCGCGTCACCGGCCGCGAGCGCGCGCGCGGCTGCCGTGATCAGCGAATCCATTCGAATCCCGACACACTTGTCACTCCCTCCGGTCCGATGCCCGGCACTAATCTAGCACCACGCACACGGCCCCGTACGCCGTGCCCGGATACCCAACGGAAGGAGGCACCCGCAATGACGACCCATCTCACCGGAACACGCAACGAATGGCTGGCCGAGCGCAGGGCGCTGCTCGACGCGGAAAAGGCGTTGACGCGGCAAAGCGACGAACTCGCGCGGCGGCGCCGGGCACTGCCATGGGTGCGCGTCGACAAGACTTACCGGTTCGACACCGAAGACGGACAGGCGACGCTCGACGACCTGTTTCGCGGCCGTTCGCAACTGCTCGTCTATCACTTCATGTTCGGCCCCGACTACAAGGCCGGCTGCCCGTCGTGCTCGGCGCTTGCCGACGGTTTCGCCGGCTTTGCCGTGCACCTGGCGAACCACGACGTGACGCTTGCGGCCGTGTCGCGCGCACCGCTCGCCAAGCTGCTCGCCTACCGGCAGCGGATGGGCTGGACCTTTCCGTGGGCGTCGTCGGTCGGCAGCGATTTCAACTTCGACTTCAACGTGTCGTTCACCGAAACGCAGCAGCGCACGGGCGACGTCGAATACAACTACGCGCGGTCGGGCCATGCGATGGACATGGATCCGCCACCGCCGGTGGTCGCGCAGTTCGCGGCGACCTGCGGCACCGACGCGGCCACGTATTCGCTCGACCGGCCGGGGATGAGCGCGTTCGTGCGCGAGGATGGCGTCGTCTATCACACGTACTCGACCTATGCGCGCGGGCTCGACGGGTTGTGGGGAATGTACCAGTGGCTCGACCGCGCGCCGCTCGGGCGCAACGAGGCGGGCGCCTGGTGGCGCCGTCATGACGAGTACGCGCGCGGCTGAGCGCGTGCGGGCGACGGACGGGAGCGCGCGATGACACAGCCGGCAGCCGGTGATACGGGCCCCGCTTCGCGGATATTCGCGGTGGCGCTCGTGGCCGTGTTCGCCGTTGCCGCGACGGCGACGCTGGCGCAGCACGCGTCGATGGCCGCGATGGGCGGCGAGCCGATGCCCGGCGGCTGGATGATCTCGGCGACATGGCTGCGGCCGTGCGGATGGGACGCCGGCCGCGCGTTTGCGGCATTCGCCGGCATGTGGGGCGCGATGACGGTGACGATGATGCTGCCCGTGCTTGCGCCGACGCTCTGGCAGTACCGGCAGCACGTCGGTCCGCTGGCCGCGACGCGCTCGACCTGGCTCGTCGTCGTCGCGGGCGCCGGGTATTTCTCGGTATGGATGGCGTTCGGCGCGCTTGCATTTCCGGCCGGCGGCGCGCTGACGACTGCTGCGGCGCGGCTGCCGGCACTGGCCCGCATGATGCCGTTCGCGGCCGGCGCGGTCGTGTCCGGCGCGGGCGTGCTGCAGTTCTCGGCGTGGAAGGCACGGCGGCTTGCTTGCTGTCGGCACGCGGCGCCGCACGCGTGCGTGCCACGCGTCGATACGGGCGCCGCATGGCGGCACGGCGTGCGAGCGGCCATGCGTTGCAGCGCCTGTTGCGGGAACCTGATGGCGGTCGCGCTGGCGGCCGGCGTGATGGATCTGCGCGTGATGGCCGCCGTGACGGTCGCGATCGCCGCCGAGCGCCTCGCGCCGGCCGGCGCGCGTGTGGCGCGGATCGTCGGCGGCGTCGCGATCGGGGGCGGTATCGCGATGATCGCGCGCGCCGCCGGGCTGCTGTAAGACCGGGGAAGCGAGCCGCATGGCGGGCCGACGCGGCGCGTTGCCGGCCCGCGTGCGCCGGCGGCCGTCACCACGGCGTGGCCCGGCCGCGACAGCCGCGCGTGCCGCGGCGCGGCCGCTTGCGCGAATGGCTCGATGCGGCGGTGAAACGAAAGGCGATCGAAAACGAACCGAACGGCGATCCGAACGATTCGGCCCCCGAACGTCTGGAAACGGCTAAGCCGTTGTTCGTGTTGTGAAAATTCGCAGCGCTTCGCGTATAATTCGCTTTTGCGCCCATAGGATTTGCCATGCGTCTGATCCAAAAAGCACTCACTTTCGATGACGTGCTCCTCGTTCCCGCCTTCTCCGACGTTCTGCCGCGCGACACCAGCCTCAAGACCAAGCTGACCCGCAACATCTCCCTGAACATGCCGCTCGTGTCCGCCGCCATGGATACGGTCACCGAAGGTCGCCTCGCGATCGCGATGGCGCAGCAGGGTGGTGTCGGTATCGTCCACAAGAACCTCACGCCGGCCGAACAGGCCCGCGAGGTCGCGAAGGTCAAGCGTTTCGAATCGGGCGTCGTCCGCGATCCGATCACGGTGCCGCCGCAAATGAAGGTGCGCGATGTGATCGCACTGTCGCGCCAGCATGGCATCTCGGGTTTCCCGGTCGTCGAAGGCCCGCAGCTCGTCGGCATCGTCACGAACCGCGACCTGCGTTTCGAAACGCGCCTCGATGAGCCGGTCAAGTCGATCATGACGCCGCGCGAGCGTCTCGTCACGGTCAAGGAAGGCACGCCGCTCGCCGAAGCGAAGGCGTTGATGCACAGCCACCGCCTCGAGCGCGTGCTGGTCGTCAACGACGCGTTTGAACTGCGCGGCCTGATGACTGTCAAGGACATCACGAAGCAGACCGAGCACCCGGACGCGTGCAAGGACGAACACGGCAAGCTGCGCGCAGGCGCGGCGGTCGGCGTCGGTGCCGACAACGAAGAGCGCGTCGAACTGCTCGTGCAGGCCGGCGTCGACGTGATCGTCGTCGATACCGCGCACGGCCACAGCAAGGGCGTGCTCGAGCGCGTCCGCTGGGTCAAGCAGAACTTCCCGCACGTCGAAGTGATCGGCGGCAACATCGCGACGGCCGCCGCCGCGAAGGCGCTCGTCGAATACGGTGCGGACGCGGTCAAGGTCGGTATCGGCCCGGGCTCGATCTGCACGACGCGGATCGTCGCGGGTGTCGGCGTGCCGCAGATCAGCGCGATCGCGAACGTCGCGGACGCCCTGAAGGGCACGGGCGTGCCGTGCATCGCCGACGGCGGCGTGCGCTTCTCGGGCGACGTGTCGAAGGCCCTCGCGGCCGGCGCGAACGCCGTGATGATGGGCAGCATGTTCGCGGGCACCGAAGAGGCGCCGGGCGACGTGTTCCTGTACCAGGGCCGCCAGTACAAGTCGTACCGCGGCATGGGTTCGGTCGGTGCGATGAAGGACGGCGCGGCGGACCGCTACTTCCAGGACAACTCGGCGAACATCGACAAGCTCGTGCCGGAAGGCATCGAAGGCCGCGTCGCCTACAAGGGCTCGGTCAACGCGATCCTGTTCCAGCTGGTCGGCGGTGTGCGCGCCAGCATGGGCTACTGCGGTTGCCGTTCGATCGACGAGCTGCACGACAAGGCCGAATTCGTCCAGATCACCGCGGCGGGCATGCGCGAGTCGCACGTGCACGACGTGCAGATCACGAAGGAAGCGCCGAACTACCACGTGGACTGATCGCCGATGAAACCGCTGCTGCGAGCCGTGTTGATCATCGATGCCGTATTGCTGCTGGCGTTCGGCGTGCTGTTCGTGCTGACGCCCTGGCAGTCGCTGTTCAACGCGCTGCAGCTTGCGAACATCCAGCCGGCGATGCTCGGCCAGGCGTTCGGCATCGCGTTGCTCGGGCTCGCGTGGCTCGCGTTTCATGCGGCGTTCAACGGCGACCTCACGGCGCCCGTCGCGCGCTCGGTCGGCCACGTGTACTGGCTGACCGGTGTACTCACGATCGTCTGGTCGATCGGCACCGGCAGCGGTCCCGCGCTCGCGGCGGCCGGCAGGGTGCTGTCGGCCGTGGCCGGTGTCGCGCTGATCGTGCTCGGCCTCGGCGGCGTGCGGCTCGCATCGGCCGTGCGCCGGCGCGAGAAAGCGCAGGCGCTCGAGGCGCGCGCGCCGGCGCAGCGTCCGGTTGAACCGACGGTGGCGCCGGCGTCCTCGTCCGCGCCGCAGCGTGTCGAACCCGTCGTCAGCCGTCCCGCGGCATCCGCTGCATCGTCATCGGCCGCATCCAGTCCATCGTCAGGCTCGGGCACCGTCGCAATCGACGAACGCCCGCCGATGCAGGACTGATCGGCCATGCGTCGCGCGTGCCGCCTGCCGCCCGACGCCGCTGTCCATGCTATTGACGCAGCGCTCGATGCGCTGCTTTTCTTATTCTCTTCATCCCGTCCGCAGCCATGCACGACAAAATCTTGATTCTCGACTTCGGTTCGCAAGTCACCCAACTGATTGCGCGGCGCGTGCGTGAAGCACACGTCTACTGCGAAATCCATCCGAACGATGTGTCCGACGACTTCGTCCGCGAGTTCGCGCCGAAGGCGGTGATCCTGTCCGGCAGCCACGCGAGCACGTACGAAGACCATCAACTGCGCGCGCCGCAGGCCGTCTGGGATCTCGGCGTGCCGGTGCTCGGCATCTGCTACGGCATGCAGACGATGGCCGTGCAGCTCGGCGGCA
The DNA here is from genome assembly GCF_001039005.1 of Burkholderia cepacia. Classification (GTDB taxonomy): domain Bacteria; phylum Pseudomonadota; class Gammaproteobacteria; order Burkholderiales; family Burkholderiaceae; genus Burkholderia; species Burkholderia theae. Next base: position 144,420 of record NZ_LDWR01000041.1, on the reverse strand, counting down.
AGGTCGAGTGGAGCGACCATCGCGAATTCGGCTATGCGGAAATGCGCGCGCACGGCCATACGCGCCTGCTCGACGGCATCGAGGATTTCACGACGGCTGAAGGCCACGGGATGCTGAAGGTCTGGATGAGCCATGGCGACAAGGTTGCCGAGCTGCCGTCGGGCTTCCAGCTGATGGCGTCGACGCCGAGCTGCCCGATCGCCGGCATGGCCGACGAAGCGCGCGGCTACTACGCGGTGCAGTTCCACCCGGAAGTCACGCACACGGTGAAGGGCCGCCAGATCATCGAGCGCTTCGTGCTGCAGATCGCCGGCGCGAAGCCCGACTGGGTCATGCGTGACCACATCGAGGAAGCAGTCGCGAAGATTCGCGAGCAGGTGGGCGACGAGGAGGTGATTCTCGGCCTGTCCGGCGGCGTCGATTCGAGCGTCGCGGCCGCGCTGATCCATCGCGCGATCGGCGACCAGTTGACCTGCGTGTTCGTCGACCACGGCCTGCTGCGCCTGAACGAAGGCAAGATGGTGCTCGACATGTTCGAGGGCCGTCTGCATGCGAAGGTCGTGCACGTCGACGCGGCTGACCAGTTCCTCGGCCACCTGGCCGGCGTGACCGATCCGGAAGCGAAGCGCAAGATCATCGGCCGCGAGTTCGTCGAGGTGTTCCAGGCCGAGGCGAAGAAACTGTCGAAGGCGAAGTGGCTCGCGCAGGGCACGATCTATCCGGACGTGGTCGAATCGGGTGGCACGAAGACGAAGAAGGCGACGACGATCAAGAGTCACCACAACGTCGGCGGCCTGCCGGAAACGCTCGGCCTGAAGCTGCTCGAGCCGCTGCGCGACCTGTTCAAGGACGAAGTGCGCGAACTGGGCGTGGCGCTCGGCCTGCCGCCGGAGATGGTGTATCGCCATCCGTTCCCGGGCCCGGGCCTCGGCGTGCGGATCCTCGGCGAAGTGAAGCGCGAGTTTGCAGACCTGCTGCGCCGCGCGGACGCGATCTTCATCGAAGAGCTGCGCAACACGACCGCGACCGCGCAGGATGCGGCTGCCGGCCTGTGCGGCGACGCCGATGTCGGCAAGAGCTGGTACGACCTGACGAGCCAGGCGTTCGCGGTGTTCCTGCCGGTGAAGTCGGTCGGCGTGATGGGCGATGGCCGCACGTACGACTACGTGACGTCGCTGCGCGCGGTGCAGACGACCGACTTCATGACCGCACACTGGGCGCACCTGCCGTACGCGCTGCTTGGCCGCGCGTCGAACCGGATCATCAACGAGGTGCGCGGGATCAACCGGGTCGTGTACGACATCTCGGGGAAGCCGCCGGCGACGATCGAGTGGGAGTGAGTAGTGAGTTGAGACTGGTGTCGTCTCACGTCTAAAGAGCAACAGACGATATATAAGCCCGCGTAAATGCGGGCTTTTTCTTTTTCAGGCGGCATGACTGAATGCTTGTCGCCGCTAGAAATCCGGCCGATGCAACTTTTGCAACGCCTGGGATGCAGAAAATGATGGCAAGATGATTCCCCCATTGAGAAATAACGGCATTTGATAGTCGGCGAGAGGACGAATTCGGATGCCGTTCACGAACGAATAAGGGGTGTATGGTTTCTATCCAAGTGGGTGGCGAGGACAAGACCGCGGAGATCACCAACTGGTCGATCTGGAGTGATAAGAGCGAAGGCCTGCAACTGAGGTGCTCCTACTTAAAAAAGGGGAGGGCCATACATCCACTCAGTGACTGCCGCATCTCCCCCGTTCGTGAACTGGGAGAGATGTTGCTGACCAAGCCCGGCAGCGTGATCGTCAGGCCCGTTGTCAAGGCAACAATCTATGGCGAGCGGTATGCCGTCGTGTTCCATCCAGGCTCTGATCAGCCCTATATCCATAAGATGGGCGGCATCGGCCTCATCGCGCCGACGGCGATGAAGGGGGCGCCGATCTTCCACTATTTGGCGGCCGTGGCGAATGCCCGGATGGATCGCGCGGTGTCGGATAGTGACCGTGAGATCGCCGCCAATGTGGTCCGCCAACTGGAAAAACTGCCCGCCAGCGCAGACACTGCCTTGCATGCCTATTGCACGGCACGGAACGGAGCGCTGGCAGCGGGCAAAGGCTTGATTTATCCATTCGGGGTAAACGAGAGCCAGCTTGCGGCGGTCGAGCGAGCCTTCAGCGCGCAGGTGAGTGTGATCGAAGGTCCGCCGGGAACCGGCAAGACCCAAACTATCCTCAACATCATCGCCAATATTCTGCTGCGCGGGCAGACGGTGGCGGTGCTATCCAACAACAATGCGGCCGTCGAAAACGTCTACGAGAAGCTGGAGAAATGCAGCCTCGGCCATCTGGTCGCCAAACTCGGCAACCAGAGCAACCGCAAGGATTTCTTCGCCGGCCTGCCGCCTTGGCCATCGAGCGAGCCGGAGCCCGCACCGACTCTAGACGAGATTCAGGTCCTGCTGGCCCGTTTGAAGCAGCACTTGCACGATCACAATCTGGCGGCGCAACTGCAGGTCGAACTCGATGAGCTGATCGTCGAGCGGCGCCACCTGCAGCAGTGGCAGGCAGACAGTGGAGTGCAGGCTGCCGCCTCGCTGGAAAAGTACGGACTGTCGCCGCGCAAGAGCGTGGACCTGATGGCCTACCTTGCTCATCTCGGCGAGCAGCGCATCCGCCTCAAAGATCGCATCGAGTTGCTGTTCAACTTCAGGATTTTCCGTGCCGCGCCTTTCGTCCAGGGGGACGCGCGCCTGTCTGTTTTCCATGCCTTGCAAATGCACTACTACGACAAGGCGCTGCAAGACAAGGAAGCTGAACTGCAGGCGTGCCGAGCATCGCTGGCACGCGGGAATTTCACCGCCTCGCTGGAGGAGTTGAAGACGGCGTCGATGCGTCATCTGAAGCAGCACTTGCATAGGTTGCCCCGGATTTCAGATAGCTTCGATGCCAAGACTTACCGCAGTCAGTTCGATGATTTCGTGCAGCGTTTCCCGATCCTGGGCAGTGGCACGCATTCCATCGTCAATTCGATCCCGCCGGGAGCGATCCTCGATTATGTGATCATCGACGAGGCTTCGTTACAGGACATAGTGCCGGGCATTCTGGCGCTTGGCTGCGCAAAGAACCTGATCGTGGTGGGCGACAACCGCCAGTTGGCGCATATTCCCGTGAAGCTGGGCCTGCCGGCGCCCGCCGACGCCTACGATTGCGAGCGCTACAGCTTGCTCGATTCGTGCATCGGCGTGTTCAAGGAGGCATTGCCCAGAACCCTGCTGAAGGAGCATTACCGCTGCCATCCCAGGATCATTCAGTTCTGCAATCAGCAGTTTTACGACAACTTGCTGGTGCCCATGACCGAGGACAAGGGCGAAGCGCCACTGCGTCTGGTGGTGACCGCCAAGGGCAACCACACCCGCCAGAACACGAACCTGCGGGAGCTGGACTCCCTGCTCAAGCTGCTCGACGAAGAGGGCGAGCCGGTCGGACTGGAGGGCGACGGCCGTGGTTTCATCGCGCCGTTTCGCGCACAGGTCAACCTCTCTGATTCGCGCCTGCCGGCGTCTTTTGTCAAAGACACCGTTCACAAGTTCCAGGGTCGGGAGTGCGACGAGATCGTCTTTTCTACCGTGCTGGACAAGAAAAGCTACAACCAGGCGCGCAAACGCCTGGATTTTGTCGATGACCCGCGCATGATCAACGTAGCGGTGTCGCGGGCCAAGCACCGCTTCACCCTGGTGACGGGCGATGATGTGTTCACTGGCAGCAACGGTCATATCGCAGCCTTGATACGCTATGTGGCGTATTACGCGCAAGACGAGCAGATCGTGCGTGCTTCCGTGGTATCGGCCTTTGACCTGCTGTACCGCGAGTATGACCAGTCCCTGGCGCGCTTGAACGCCCGCTTGCGGTCCGAGGATTCACGCTACAGATCCGAGCAGATCGCAGCTCAACTGCTGCGCGAGGCACTGTCCGATCCGTCCTGCCGGGCGTTGATGTATCACGGCCAAGTCAAGCTGGATCAAATCGCATCACCGAGCAACCCGGATTTGACTCAACGCGAGCGAATCTTCATGGCGCGTGCCAGTTGCGACTTCGTGATCTATTTCAAAGTGGGTAAGACCCCGTTGGGGGTGATCGAAGTCGATGGTGGCTACCACGACCGGCCTGATCAGGCGGCGCGGGACGCTCTGAAGAACGGCATTCTGGCGAAAAGCGGCATTCCCATCCTGCGTCTGCGTACTGTCGAGAGTCGCATCGAAGAGAGAATCGTCGACTTTATCGCCCAGTGGGCGAGCCCGGCGCTCGACGCGTAAGGCGGCGTCGGAGCGCCCTGTTCCACAGCTTCCTCTGGAATTTCGAGTTCGTGTCTTCGTAAGGGGGCGCTTGTCAGCGCCGTTGCGGCGCGACCTTCACACATTCGAATTTGCATCGACGCCGATGCGATAGTGCGATCGCAGCGTATCGATCAGTTGCTGCAGCGATGCATCGTGCGCGTCGGGCATGTATGCGATCGCCACTTCGATCCGCAAGTCTGTCTGCTCCCGCAGCTCACGATAGATCACACCGTCACGCGCAATCGATTTCAGCGATGACGGAATCAGCGCAACGCCTTGACCCTCGGCGATCAGGCTGAGGAGCACGTGGTGGTCGGTCGGCTCCGCGATGCGCCGAGGATGGAAGCCGCGGGTCCGGAAGAGTCTCTCGAAGTGATCGTAATAGCTCGGATTGATCCGTCGTTGAGGCCAGAACAGCGGGTCGCCGGCCAGCTCCAGCAGGGAAATGCGTCGGCGTTTGCGTAATGCATGTCCTTCCGGCAGTGCGGCTACGAGCGGGTCGTCGAACAGCCGTTCGACACGAAGGCCTTCCGTTGCGGACGGCAAGCCGATCAGCGCGGCGTCGAGTAACCCGCCACGGAGGTCGCGGGTGGAATCCTGCGAGTATTGCCGCTTTTGAATCAACCGGAGTGCCGGGTCGCGCCTCTTGAGCGCCGGTTCGATCCACGCAAACAACGCGGGATCCAGCACCGTGGTGATACCCAGCCTGAGCTCGTGCTTGCCCAGCGCGATGTGCTGTCCGATTCGCTCGAAGGTAGCGTCGGCTACCGCGAGAAGATGGCGGGCTTCGGTCAGTAGATAGGTGCCTTCGGAGGTCAGTCTTACGCCGCCACGACCGCGTTCGAACAGTCTCGCACCGACGAGTTCCTCGAGCGCCTGAATCTGCCTCGTCAACGGCGGTTGTGTAATGAACAGACGCTCCGCCGCACGCCGAAAGCTCAGCTCCTCGGCCGCGGCGATGAAGTATCGCAGTTGCCAGAGTTCGATGGTTGACTGCATGTGGGAAGCTCCGCATGGTGCTTGTGATACCGAAAAGGTATCACACCAAAGGAATTAGCGCACCGCCGCCGATGTCGTTATCGTTCGCACAACGAGCTGCAACAACGCGACTCGACTTTGCGAGGGAATCATGCAAGACGCTCAATCGACTCTGGCACTTGGTCACCAATACTTGATGGCCGTCGAACAAAAAGAACAGCCCTCGATCAGCGAGGCTTTGAAGGACATTGCGCCGGACCTGGCGCGTATGGCGATCAGCTTCGCGTATGGAGAAATCTATTCGCGACCTGCACTCGATCTGCGGCAGCGACAATTCGTGACGGTTGCCGCGCTTGCAGCGATGGGGGGCGCCGAGCCACAGCTTCGCTTCCATATCGCGGGTGCGTTGAACGTTGGCTGTTCGCCGCGCGAAATCGTGGAACTGATGATTCACCTTGTCGTCTATGCTGGTTTTCCGGCAGCAGTCAACGGCGTGTCGGCTGCAAGAGACGTGTTCCGCGAGAAGGGTGTCGACGCTGCGCCCGTGTCGGTGTCACCGACCACGACGCGTTACGACGATGGCGTGGCGGGGCTGAGGGCCGTCGATGGTGCGGTTGGTGAACGGGTGGTCGAATCGTTGAACGAGATTGCTCCCGATCTCGGTCGCTTCGTGATCGAATTCGTCTTCGGCGAAGTGTACTCGCGGACCGGTATCGATCTCGTCCTGCGAGAACTGATTACGGTGGCGGCGCTGTCAGCGATGGGCTCGGCCACGCCGCAACTCAAGGTTCACATGCATGGCTTTCTCAACGTTGGCGGCAAGCGTGAGGAACTCGTGGAGGTGGTCACGCAGATTGCTGCTTATGCCGGATTCCCGAGGGCAATCAATGCGGCGCTCGCGGCAAAGGACGTGCTGCGAGACCGGGATCACGGCGCGCATTGATGTCGACGGGCGGCACGTGTCCGCTGTCGCATCGTCTGACCTCAGGACTGCTGAACGGTCAGGTCGGGAAAATCGGTCGGCAGCGGAAACACGTCGACGTCCGCCGGCCGCGCAAACAGGGCGGCGCGCTCGTCCGGCACCGCCGCGACGAAATCCGATGTTGCAACCGGGCTCGGCATCCATCGCCAACTCGCACTCCGCGCAGTTGGCGATCTTGTATTGACGCTTGCAATCAGGCGTCAATCGTACAGAGCCAGATACTGATGAAGGGACTGAATAGCGGCAGCGCCTTCTCCGACAGCGGCCGCAACCCGCTTGACCGAGCCGCTGCGAACGTCGCCTACTGCGAAGATGCCCGGTCGGCTCGTCTCCAGATAGTGAGGCGGGCGGTCTGACGGCCACCTGTTGATGGCATCGGGGCCAGTGAGCACAAAGCCGTTCCTGTCCAGCGCAACGCAATCGCCGAGCCACCCCGTATTGGGCTGTGCGCCAAGAAACAGGAAGACGTGCCGGAACGGCTTCGCTTCGATATGCCCCTGCCTGTCCCATATGACGGATTCAAGTTGAGTCTCGCCTTGCAACTCGACGATCTGCGTCCGTACATGAACGGTGATGTTCGCAGCGGCGTCGATCCGCCGGATCAAATAGTTCGACATGCTCGCTTTGAGCCCGTCGCCGCGAATCACGATGTGGACGTGACGCGCAAATCCGGCGAGGAAAACCGCTGCCTGGCCGGCCGAATTTCCGCCGCCGACGATAATCAACTCTTCATTTGCACAGAACGCGGCTTCCATGAACGTTGCGCTGTAATAGACTCCACGCCCCGCAAACTCATCGAGACGGGCCAGCGACGGTTGTCGATAGCGAGCGCCGGTCGCGATGACGACGGCACGGGCATACACGTGCTCGTCGCAATCAAGACGAAGGTGAAAGGGCGGTGCCCCGTGGCATTCGATGCCGAGTGCTTCGATCGGTACACCGACCTCGGCACCGAATTTGCGACATTGAGACAAGCCGCGGCCGGCAAGCGCTTGTCCGGAAATGCCTGTCGGGAATCCGAAGTAATTTTCAATCTTCGAGCTGGTACCCGCCTGGCCACCCGGGGCCTTGGCGTCGAGAACCGCGACTCTCAACCCCTCGGAGGCCGCATAGACTGCGGCCGCAAGACCTGCCGGTCCCGCGCCGACCACGACCACGTCGAACCGTTCGCCATTCAACCTGTCGGGGCTCAGGCCGATCGCATCAGCCACGGCCCGGTTGGTCGGGCGCCTTAGCGTGTTGCCTTGGGATGTGACGAGCACCGGTATGTCAGCGTCTGTTGCGCCATAACGCGCAAGGAGTACCTTTGCTTCCTCATGCTCTTCAAGATCGAAGTAGGCCGAAGGCTGGCCGTTGCGGCTCAGGAAATGCCGCAAACCGAAGGTGGCGGCAGAGGCGGAACTGCCGATGACCAGAACACCCGCATTCTGATCCTGAATGAACGCGACGCGCCGCAGGATATACGCACGCATGATCGTTTCGCTCAGCTCCGCTTCCGAAATGACGAGCGCGCGTAGTGACTCCTCTTCGATAACGATGACTTCGCAATCACTGGTGGCACGCGCTGTCGCCACCGCAGCGCGGCCGGCGAGGGTTCCGACCTCGCCGGTGAAGCTGCCGGGGCCGTGAGTACCGAGCACATGGAGACTGTCTCCAGAGCCTCGCGTCGCCTCGATCGTCCCGGAGAGAATGGCGAACATCGGAATGTGCCGATCGCCTTCGGAGAACAGCACATCGCCCGCTTTCAGTGTGCGCCGTTCGCCGTATCGCTCCAGCAGCGCGAACTGTCTTTCGTTCAGCCTTGGAAAAATCTGATGGTGACGGCTGCCGCCTGCCACCAGTTCTTCGACCTTGCCTGAAGATTTGTCGCTCATGGCGGTGTTCCGAATGGGAGGGCGCACGTTGCGACCCTGGTGAGCCGGTTGTCGAATATCGAGGCGGCGCGAACAATCGGAAAGACGGGGAAAGACGCCGGGCCGCCATATCAGCGCAGATTGTGCGCCTGACTTACGCGAGCAGTAAAGGGTACGAAAAAAGGTGAATCGCCTGGCGCCGTTGTCGGCTGTTCACAGCGCGAACGTATCGCGTGCTGGACCGCGGGCGTGCCGCGGCGTATTCACTTCACGTTTCGTTCGCGCGATAGCTGGTCAAAAGGCTATGCAGCCGTTGACTGAGCGCCGGCGTTTCTTCGACAGGCGTAAAAGCGTCGTGCGTCGCCGTGTGGATCGCCTCGAGCACGATGTCGGGCCCGCCCGCGCGGTCACGCGTGACGATCGCCGCGGTCTTCGGACTGCGCAATGCATCGTATGCGCGCAGGCCGGCAATGATGCCGGCGCCATCGATACATGCCGCGAGCGCCGCGGCGTCGAGGATCGCCTGTCCCGCGCCATTCGATCCGACGGGATACATCGGATGAGCTGCATCGCCCAGCAGCGTGACGCGACGGTCGCTCCACCGCGGCAGCGGATCGCGGTCCGTCATCGGCATTCTCAGGACCTGCGTCGCATTCAGGATGAGCGATCGCACGTCGAGCCAATCGAATTTCCATGAGAAGAATACGTCCGGCACCGAGGTGGGCTCGATGACGGCATGTCGTTCCGCGATCGCGGTTGCGTCGCGCAACTCGAGCACCCAGTTCGCGACGATCTCGTCGGGCGTGTCAGGGTCGCGGACGGGATAGGCGACCAGTTTGCCGGTCTCGATCCGGCCGCAACGCAGCATCGTTTGCTGGTCGAGGAGGGGGAAGCGCTTCGTGATGCCGCGCCACATGACGATGCCCGAAAACCGGAGCGGCGCGGCAACAGGATGGAGCTGCCGGCAGACCGCGGAATGTATGCCGTCGCAACCGACCAGCATGTCGCCGCGCGCGGCGGTGTCGCGGCAGTCGAAATACGCGCGTGCCTCACGCGTGTCCTGTTCGAATCGAACCAGCCGGTGTCCGAACCGGACGGCATCGGCCCCCAGTCGCTGGCGAACCGCATTCAGGAGAATGCGCAGCAACGCCGCACGGTGGATCGAATATTGCGGGAACTCTGCTCCGCTTGCGACGCCCAGCGGTTCGCTCAACAGAATCTGACCGACCGAACTCGCATACACCGACGAGCGAGGCAGCATGGCCGCTTTGCCCAGTTCGGATGCGAGCCCGAGTCGGTGAAGCACGCGCGATGCGTAGGGCAGGATGTTGAGGCCGACGCCCGCGGCGTGCACGGCGGATGTGGCCTCGAATACCTGGCACGCGTACCCGCGCGCATGAAGCTCGAGGGCGAGCGAGAGTCCGCCGATACCTGCGCCGATGACAATGACGGCTGGCATGTGCGATGTGTATCCGGTTCGACAGTCCGATGCCCGTGTTCCGGGCCCGGTGCCCGATCACCTTGCCGGCACCGGCGTGCGGACGCACTCCGGGTGCACGATCTCGACGACCTGCTGGACCAACGCTTCGAGGGGCGCGCGCCCGTCGATGCGCAGCTGCGGGACATCCTCGGCGAGGTGCAGCATGGTGGCCCTGACCAATCGCTGAAACGGGACGAAATCGGCCGGTCGGCCATTGCATTCGAAGAAGTTCATCTCCTGTTTCCGCTGATGCGCGATTTCGATCGGCGTATCGAGGAACAGCACCGCCTCGGGTTTCGGAAGCGATTGGCACACCGAATAGAGGAATGGCGAAGCCATATCCAGGACCTTCATTTTGGCCGCGAACTTGTACCAGTACGAATCCACGATGACCGGTCGGTGCATGGCCAATGCGGGACCGATGATCATGTCGTACTCGAGTGCGGCGAGGTAGCAGAACTGCGCCGCGCGCGAATGGGGGCCCAGGCGTCGCAACGTCTCCGGCGGATCCAGATTCGGCAGCAGATCGGGAAACATCGTGACTGTCGAAAACTGCTTCCAGTGCGCGATCGTGATGTCGGGGTAACGATCGGCAATGGCATTCAGAAGTGTTGTCTTGCCGCTGGCGTCCACCCCCAGGAGGCAAAAGAACTGGCCGGTTTCAAGCATTCGATTCCTCGCTGCGAAGAATGGCCCTACGGTTTCGACATCGGCGGCGGCTGAACCTTGCGCGCGATTCCGTGCAACACATAACCGATTGCACTCGGCTGCACTTCCATGATCTGCGGCGACGTTCGCTTGTTCCAGACGGTTTCCGGCCTGCTTTGCAGAATGACCAGGTCTTCAGGACGAGACCGATGGCGGTCGATTGCCCATTCGATGTCCTGCGGAACGCCGAAGTGCTGTTCGATCCGCTTCGCGATGCGCGCCAGCGCGATGATCTCGTCCGTGTCGAGACAGGCGGTTCGTTGTTTTTCGGCGGGAATCGCCACACGGCGGACCCGATCCTTTTCATGATCGATCGCGTATTCGACGTGCTTCGACGACAGATGTCGTTCGATGACTTCCAGCGTGACCTTGTCGACCACGTAGCGATCGGGCGTGGCCTCACCGGTGACGACACTTTCTCCCAGGCCCCAGTTGGCTTCGATCACGATCTTCGAGCGATCGCCGTTGGCGGGATTCAGCGTGAAAAGGACGCCGGCCGATCGGGCGTCGACCATTTTCTGTACGCCGACACCGATCAACGCGTTTTCGTGCGGAAAACGCACCTTCTGCCGGTAAGCAATGGCCTGAGGCGTGAAGAGGCTGGACCAGCATTTCCGGATCCTGCCCAGCACGTTATCGGCACCGCGTACCCACAGGTAGGTCTCCTGCTGTCCGGCAAAGCTGCTGTGCGCGAGGCATTCGGCAGTTGCGCTCGAGCGTACGGCGACAGGAAGATTGGCGATTCCGAAGTCGCTGGATAGCGTTGCATAAGCGTCGGCAATCGCGACTTCGAACGCTCGCGGAATCTCGATGGATTCGATCAGCCGTCGTATCGCGCGGCTCGTATTCGTCAACGATGCGAGATCGTCGACGACGATGCGGGCCAGCAACCTGTCGAGCGCGTGCCTCGCGGGTTGATCGAGAAACGCTGAGTACACGTCGGTCGCGACGGCGAAACCCGCCGGAACCGGAAAGGCGGCGCGCGTCAGTTCGCCCAGCCTCGCATTTTTTCCGCCCACATGGGCGAGCAGCGCGAGGCTGCATTCGGAGAGCGGGCGGATCCATGCCCCCGCGTCGTTCGACGGCGATGTCATGAGAGGATCTGCACCGTTCCCGCATCGCCATTGACGCGGATGCGCTGTCCGGTCTTGATCAGCCGGGTCCCGAATCCGGTGCCGACGACCGCCGGCAAGCCATACTCGCGCGACACGATGGCGGCATGGCACATCACGCCGCCGACGTCCGACACGGTGGCCTTGATCCGGCCGAAGACGGGGGCCCAGCTGGGCGAGGTGACCGGGCACACGAGGATCTCGCCGGGCTGGACTTCGTTGAGCTGCTCGGTGCGATTGATGACGCGAACCGGTCCCTCCACGATGCCGGGCGACGCCGCGCAGCCCTTCAGCTCCCGTTGCTCGCCGTCGGCGGACTCGATTCCGAGCCAGTTGATGACGGTCTCCTGGGTGATGCCCCAGAGCATGATCATGAGTGGGTCCGTGATCGATTCGGGCGGCGTTCCCAGCGCGGGCGGCGGGGACGACTGGCGAAACCGCTGGTAGATCTCGCGGCGCTGCGCGATCTCGTCGGGCCAGATGCGCGGCCCTCTTGCGTCGGCACCGACCGACCAGGCGGCGATCAGGTCGTAAAGCGCTGCCTGGATTTCGTATCGGTTCAGGAAGAAGAGGTCGTCCGTCGATGCGATGAAGCCATGCTGAGCGAGGATCTTCCCGAACTCGCGCATCTTTTGCCAGAAGACGGTGTGGTGCCAATGTTCGACGAAGAAGTTATGGTTCTCGACATACGGATACACCGTTCGGGCCAGGTTCAGCAGATCCGCGAACACCTTCGCGTCCTCGTCGTTTTTCACGAGCTGCGCATATTCGGTCGTGATGCGGTCGCGTTCGCTGCGAATGGCGTCGAGGGGGCGTTCGATGGTCTCGCCTTGTTCGAGCTTCTCGACATAGCTGCGCAGCGCGACGAACGGAAAGGAAAGGTCGTCGATCCAGCTGCGATCGTGATGATAGAAACCCGTGCCGGTGGAGAAATTGAACCAGGGCTGCTTCGCTTCTTCCAGCGCGTCGCACCATTGCCTGCCGTTCTCCGTTTCCTGCAGGTCGGCGAGTATCTTCGACGGCGGCGCGGCTTGCTTGACGACGGGCGCGATGTCGAGCGCGATGGCAAGGTGCGCGAGCTTCCTCAATTCGTCGTCCGGACGGAAGAGCAGGACGTCGATCCCGGACACCATCTGCGCGACGCTCTGGTCGGAAATGCCCGGAAAGGCCTGCTTGCAGAATTCCAGAAAGGTCAGGTAGGCGGCGTAGCCGAGATTCAGCATCTCGAAATGGTATTGCCAGACCTTGAGCAGGTTTTCGATGGTGCGGTTGTAGGCTTCGAGCAAATGGTAGCCCGAGGCCACGCCTTGACCTTCGGTGACGACGGCCTCCGCTTCGAGTTCGGGCAGATCGCGGATCTCGATCGCTGCGAGCGCTTCGATATGGGCGCGGGTCTTGCGCAGCCACTGCTCATAGAGTTCGTCCCAGTGCTCGAAGTAATATCCGGCGCGCCGTGTGAAATGTTCGGTGCGTTGCTCGATCAACGCAGGGTCGGTGACGGAGGTCGGGCTCAGATACAGGTATCCGTTCACGATGCGCTGGTCGATACCGAGCGCGGACGGCATCACGAAGACACGCGTGTTGTACTGCGATAACGCGACCCAGATGGCTTCGCAGATGATCGCGTCGAATGGGTACAGCGGCTCGGCATGATGTATCCGGTCCGCAAACCAGAACCGGCTTTCCTCGGAGGCCCGGCGTTCGTCACTGAAGACGTGATAGTACGGATAGAGCCGTTGCCAGCCTTCGCATCCCGGTGGCACCGCGACTTCGAACGGACTCGGGAATTTCCCGCGCGACGAACGGTTCATGGTCGATCCTTGGTTCGCGTTGCCAGGTGGAGGCAACGGGCAGCCATCCCGTTACCGTGCGGATCAGGTCGCAGCAGTCAGGCCCGCGTCGCCGAGCGCGTGCAGCACGCGATCGATCATCCCTGCCGTTTCGCTGCTCTTCGTCCCGCACACGTGCGCTTGCGCTTCTTCGTCGGTCGTGACACCGTCGAACAGGAAGACGAGCGCGGCTTCCTGTGCGGACAGGGTCACGACCGTGCCGAATTCATTCAGTCGTGCGAACTTCATCGCATCGTTCGAAAACGAGAAATCGACGTCGAACTCGAGGGACGGAAGGGGACGCGCGGTCGTCGGTGGATCGGTCCCGATTCCATCATGAGCTTGCGGCACGTCGAATCGTTTCCCGCTCACCGAGCATTCGGCCCATAGAAATGCGGCGCGGGCGAACGCGGCGATGCGCCGCGCGTAGGCCAGCGACGAGGTCCTGTCCGGATATTCGGGCGTGCGCTGCAAATGCCAGAGCAGGTCCGCGGCGCTCAGGCCCGTGGGTCGGCCGAGGAGTTCGTGTTCCCATCCGGATGGCAACTGACCCAGCGTGCGGTTGCGCCACTTGGACAGCGGATTGGTCCGGCCGTAGCCGGCCAGCAGCGCGTCGACCGCGTGGCCCAGCAATTTCTGCGCGGCGAACACCAGCGTGCGATAGTCGCCGGTTTCTTCATAGCCCACCATGTCGATCTGGATCGTTCTCCCGGCGTGGCGTGCGACTTGCAGCTTGAGCCTGGCGAGCGCGGCCTCGGACGGCCGAAACGTGGCGTCGGAGCGCGTCGCCGACGGGCTGCGCAGAAGTTGCCCATGACGTAGGCGGTGAAGCAGCAGACGCTCGTCGAACGTAAACTTCGCGGTATCGGAAACATCCCAGGGCTGGCGGGACCAATCGTCGAGACGATGGATCAGGCTCTCGATCACGGTATCCGGAAAGATCCGGACGTCCACCACGCATTTGCCCAGCGCCCAGATGACCTCGTCCCGCGGTGGCAGCGCGGACACCGGGCGGGCGGTGATCAGGAGCACGTCGAGGTCGGACTTGCGGCTTCCCATGCCTTCGGCCAGCGAACCGACCGCCAGGAGGATGTCGTCGTCCTCGAGTCCGACCATGTCGGCAATACTCGTGCGGACGGACGGCAAGTCGGTCTCCCCCAAATGCAGAAATTCTTCCACATTCATTTCTTTTCCCGTTGCGCGAGTGTTTTGTTCTGGGTGGAACGGCGTGCCGATTCGAAACGATCTGCCCGGGTCAGTCGAATACCTTCTTGTCCAGTTCCTGCATGGTGATTTCGTTGAAGTCGTGGAATCGCTTCTGGAACAGGCCGCGTATCTTGCCGGCGGCGATATGCGTGGCGTGTTGTTCGATCAACATGCCGGTATACGCGACGTGACTCAGCTCGTCGCGCAGCAGCGTATCGAGCAGCTTCACGACCTGCGGCAGCGTTGTGGGCGGGCAGTGGGCGCTGAGCGCATCGCGCTGCAACAGGTGATGGATCGTCGTTCTGATCTCGGCGATATTCATCTGGATGAAATCGTCGACGGTGGGTGGCCTTCCGTAAGGTGACCCTTCGACCACGAACAGCGATTGCGCCATCGAGTAGCCCGGCGAGAGCTGTCGCAGTTCGGTGCGAAACGCCGGACTGACGGCGCCGGGAAAGGTCAGGTCCAGCAGCTTCAGATAGAACAGCGCATGACCCGATTCGTCGACCGCGTGGCGTTTGAGGAGCTGCTGTTCCTCCGCATCCTCGGCACACGCCGCCATCGACCACAGGCGAGTCGCACCGTCGCCTTCGCGCTCGGCATTCGTGATCAGCGATGTCGCCAGCCATTGTTTGCTTTGCGACGCGCCACGGTAAGCCGCCGCATAGGCGCGCGCGCCGTAGGGAGGATCATCTTCCAGTGCGGCTTCCAAAGCCGACAAATAAGTCGGGCACCGATCGTCGAGACCCGACTGGGACAAAGCGACCCTCGCGGCGATGTAGATCCGTTCGCTGGTCTCATCGGCATCCAGCAATGCGTCGATAGGCGGCCCGTCTGGTGACGGCACAGGCGTGGAGCCAGCGAGCATCATCGCACGTTCACCTTAAAGAGATTGGGAGCAAGGATCGAACGGCGCGTTGAGTGCAACGAACGCGCGATCGGCGTTAGGGAATTTCGCCGCGATTGCGTCGAGCGTTTCCTGATCGAGCACCAGCTTTCCGTTTTTGATGTGGCCGGAAAGCACGATGCCGAGCCGATTTTCCTCGATTCTCTTGGCGGCATCGAGTACATCGTCTTTATCGTATTGCGACATGTTTTTCCCCTTTTTCGAGTAATTGACGTCACGCGCTTGGAATAAGTTGGCCTTGGCGCGTTTAACTAAGCTAATTCATGGCGGGTCTTTGTCAAGAAGATTTGATTGCCGGTTTCGGTGCCGGATTGATGCCTGTGAAATTGCGTTTTTTGCGGAATGAACGAGAGGACTGTTCATGGTTTTTAAAATTTAGAATGGGTATTTCTGACCGAAGGTCGCTTTGTCGTAAGCCGTTCGATAGCGGTGCGAAAGACGCGCCATCGGCGGAAGTCGGGGTGACAGGAAGCCGAGTGGAATGGTTTAAGCAGCTTATACATAATCCGGAGATTGTCTGGATTGTGCATCGGTATATGGATCGATTTTTAATCGCGCTTTTAATTTCGGATTTTCAAGTGACGGATCGGGTCGGTGCAACTATTATGGGAATCGATCGGTAATCGTCGGCATGTTCGATTGAGCACCCGCACGAGTGTGGTGCACGAAACGCAACCAAAGGCACGCGCGATGGAACATGATTTTCAGAGCGTCGATTCGGAATGCTGCAGGGGGGACGGGGAACGCTTCGATCTGGGATTGCTTGCGGATGGGTTGGCGAGATCGGGATACGGAGAATTTGTCGCCAACTTCGATCCGCTCGTACCGCGGCCGAATGCCTGGCGGGCCTGCCGGGAATCCATTCCCGTTTCGCTGCGGCCGGTGGTCGATTTATTCCTGATGAACGAACCGGTGGAAGCGGATGAAATTCCTGCTTCCCTTCAGGCATTGCTTCCGGCGTTGACGGACATCGGACTGATTGTCGCGCTCGCCGGGAACCGGATCGCGACGCCGGGGCTCGTGATCTTGCCCGTCTGGGGCAACTGGTTGGTTTGCGAGCGGCCCGGCCCCAATCCCGCGTTTTACTTCGGTGAGGATTCCATCGCGTTGCTCGCGCGCATGCTGCCGCGCAGCGGCGGGGATTGCCTGGATTTATGCACGGGTCCCGGCTTGCACGCGGTGCACTGCGCGCGGTTCGCGAGAAGCGTCGCGGCCGTCGAGATCGATGAGACGGCGGCCCGGCTGGCACGGATCAACGCGCGCCTGAATCGCGTTGCCGATCGCGTCGACGTGTTTTGCGGCGACCTTTATCAGCCTGTCATGGGGCGGCGGTTCGACACGATCGTCGCGAATCCTCCGCTGCTGCCGTATCCGGACGCACTGCCGGCCCCGCGGGTCGGATACGCCGGCCCGGACGGGTTTCGCATCATCGGACGCATCCTGGAAGGGTTGCCGCATGCGCTGCGTGATGGCGGCGCTGCCCAGATCATCGGGATGACGCTCAGCGATGGGCGCCTGCCGGTGATCGTTGACCGATTGGATGGCATCGCGAAGGAATCGGACATGGCGATCCGTTGCAGCGCGCTGTCCCACCAGCGGCTCATGTCGGGCGACGCGTACTTCGATCTCGTCGCCGGCAGCATGATGCACGCGTCCGGACAGCGGGCGTCGCTCGTCGAGGATGCGCTGCGGACGATGCTGGCGAGTCAGAAGTGCAGCCATCTCTGCACTTTTTTTCTGCACGTGGTGCCGGGCAACGGGCAGTTCGATCTCGTCGACGTGTCGCGACCCGATCGCCCGGGATTCTGGTACATCTGACAAAGGGCCGATATGGCGACACTGGTCAAGATCGGGGGCAGTCTCATTCCGGCGCACGTCGAGCCGCTGTGTTCGTCGCTTCGCGAGGTCGCCAGCGATCACCACATCCTCGTGATCGCCGGCGGTGGGCAGCTCGTCGATGTGTTGCGCTCGTACCGGAAGACACTGACGCTGAGCGATGAAACGGCCTATTCGATGGCGATTCTCGCGATGGAGCAGCATGCCTGCCTGGTGGCGGAGATAGGCGGATTCACGGTGTCCCGTTCACTGCGGGAACTGATGAAACGGCAGGCTGTTCCGCAGGTCTTCGCGCCGTCCGACGTGCTTCTGAATTTGCCGATCAATGACGATATTCATATCGACCGGATGACGTCGGACACGATTGCGGCGTTTGTTGCGGGTTGGCTGGGCGCCGATCTGATCATCGCGACCGATACCGACGGCATATACAGTGCCGATCCCGCTGTCGTCCCGGATGCGATGTTTCTCGAACGCGTGCGCGCTTGCGATCTGATGCATCCGACATCGGTCGATGCCGAAGCCGTACGGATGATACGCCGCTGGAACGTCAGGACCTGGGTGATGAACGGGACCGTGCCGGATCGGCTGGTGAGATATATGCGTGGCCAACCGGTAAGGGGGACGGAGATCGTGCCCGACTGACGGTTAAGTGTCGTCGGTTCGCGCGCCGCGAACGCGAATCACGAGAGCGTGCGCAACGCTACCCGTCGTCGATTTCGACTGCCCGATCTCATGCGTGCGTTCGACCGAGCGAACGCAAGTACGTCGGCACGTTCGCCTTGGTCGTCGTCTGGACCCGCGTCATGAGCGCGTGATCGATACGATCCAGTCCGTACGTCCGGGCAATGTCGTGCTGCAACCGGCACCACAGATGGCCGGCCATCTCGGCGTCGACCATCGCCCGGTGTGCACGGCCCGTTTTGGGCAACTGCAGCAGGTCGGCCAAGGTCGACAGGCGGTGACTCTGCGCGTGCGGGTAGATGCGTCTCGCCACCAGCATCGTGCAGGCAAAGGAATGCTCGGCCGGCATGTCGAGCAGCCCGAGCTCCGCCTGCCAGAACCGTTTGTCGAAACCGGCGTTGTGCGCCACGACGGCATGCTTGCCGACGAACGCCGCCGCTTCTTTCATGACTTTCGACGCCGGGGGAGCCGTTGCAATCATGTCGTTCGTGATGCCGGTCAGCGCGACGACATCGGACGGGATGCGTCTGCCTGCGTTCATCAGACTCTGGAAACGGTCGACGACCTGGCCGTCGCGTAGAAGGATGACGGCGATTTCGGTAGCACGGTCGCCCAGATTCGGCGAAAGCCCGGTTGTTTCGAAGTCCAGTACCGCGACGGTTTGCATGGTTGAATCCTGTTACTTCATGCGGTGTTGTTTGGTTTGGCCGAGAGGTTAGCATCTTCGGGCCGGTGAAAGGCGCGTTCAGCCCGAGACACGATCGTTTTCGCCATTTCACCGTTCGCGACCTTGTGCCACGGGTTTGCTGTCGACGTCCAGTTCCAGAACCGGGCATTGACGCGTTGATACCCGGTCCAGCGGTCGGTGCATCGTTGGCAGCGTGCCGCATCGGATGATGCGGGGGCCCGGCAGGGATATCAGCCGGGGGGTGTTTTTCGATTAACGACAATGAAGACGTTGCCGTCGGCGTATCTGCAATATGGCCTTGACCCAACTGACGCTGCCCGGATTCGACGTACCGCCACCGGTTCCCGAGCATCGCTTTTTCTTCGCGGCGATGCCCGATCCGGCCACGGCTGAAAATATCGTCGGGATGACTGAGCGCTTGCAGTCCGGGAAGCCGGGGAAGGGCCGGGTGCTGCACACGGCGCGTCTGCATGTCACGCTGCACACACTGGGCGATTTTGCTTATGTGCCATACGCCACCATCGCGCGTGCATGTGCCGCGGCGGATCGCATTGATGTGCCGTCGTTCGGCGTCACCTTTGATCGGCTCCTCAGCTTCAATGGGCGGCCGGGCAATCAGCCTCTGGTGCTGACCGGGAGCGCAGGGCTGGACATACTGATCGACTTTCAGCAGCAACTTCGAGATGCGCTGAGAAAGGCAGGCCTGCGTGTTTCAGGCGCGCGGTTCACGCCCCACCTGACGTTGTTGTACGGCGAGCGCAGGCCCGAGCAGTACAAGATCGACCCGATTACCTGGACCGTCCGCGAATTCGTCCTGATCCACAGTTGGCTCGGCAGGACGCACTACGATGTAATAGGGCGCTGGCCGCTGACGATCGGCAGTGCCGCGGTCTGATCGTCACGCTGGAAGCCCGCTTCTTCCTTCGAACATCCGGATCGAGCCCGTGGTTTGCCCCGCACCCTGCCTGATGCTGAATTCGATCAGATTCTCGTAAATCTCCCGTTGTCCGGCAGGCAGCACGGGCCGCAAGGTCTCGCGTCGCTTGTCCGCGTCGAACATCGATTCCACCAGCCATCCCGTCAGATAGACTGCCGCAAGGCATCCGCCTGCGGTCGCGACGTTGCCGCGACACACGAGCGGCTGGTCCAGTGCCTGCAGTCCGCGTGCCAGTAGACCGTTTCGCGCGTCGGGATGGGTTGTTGCCTGGCCGTCCGGCAACAACCCGAGCTGTTCGAGAATAAAGGCTCCGGCGCAAATCGACCCGATGCGCTGGCGTGCCGGATCGAGATCGAACGACGGCAGGAAATCCGGGTTCGCCAGCGCGGCCGGTATCCCTTGCTTGCCGCTCGAGAACAGGACCGCGTCGGTGCGATTGGCATCCGACAGTGGGCCATGAACGGGAATGGGCAGGCCATGCGCGGAATGCAGCACCGGCTGCGCACCGAGAATCCGAACGCGCCAGTCCGTGGTGTTGCGGCCGAGAATGTCCCACATCAGGAACAGGTCGATATCGGTGAACTGGTCGAATGCGACGAGAGCGATGTCTTTCAACGCGAACTCCATGAGTAAGCGGCACCATGCCGGAAGCGGCGGCGGCCGTGATAGAGTTCGCAGCCTATCTGTCCATGCCGCACCATACACAGCCTGTATGGCGATGCCGATGAGCAAACTGACTCGAAACGACTGGATTGCAGCGGGCTTCGATGCCCTCGACGGAGAAGGGTATGCGGGCATTTCAGCCGAGAGCCTCGCGCGACGGCTGAACGTCACCCGCGGATCGTTCTATCACCACTTCCGCAATCGCGAAGACTTCGTCCGGACGCTGCTGACCGCGTGGGAGGACGACTACACGGCGCGCATGCTCGCCTACGCGGCGGACGGCCGCAGCGTGGGCGACACGCTGACGCGCTACCTGCGCATCGCAGCGGAGAAGCGGCCGGGACGCGAAGTGGCGATCCGCGCGTGGGCGCTGCACGACCCGCTCGTGGCGGAATTCCAGCAGCGCGTCGATGCCACGCGTCTGGCATTCGCGGTCGAGACGTCGCGTCGGTGGGTTCGCATGCCGGGTGAAGCCGAGATCGTGGGGCAGGTTGCACACCTGTGTCTGATCGGCGGCCAGCAGGCCGGGCTGCGGCGCGACGCCGAGCGGTTCAACCGCTTCATGCAGCGCGCGTTCACGGCCGTCGAGAGCATGCTTCCGCGTCGGCGCGCGTAACGGTGCGAGGTGCGCGATACCGGTGATGCATGGATTGCACGGGTATCGTTGAACGGGGGGCGAGCGAGTGCGTCGACCCGTTCGGTGCGTGGTTCACGCGAAGCGCTTCAGGCGATGCGGTGACGCGCTTTCCCCAAGTCTCGTCAGACGCGAGCGCCACCGCGATAACGCAGGTGGATCAGCGGATAGGGCCGCCCCTGTCCGTCGAGCGCCGACCGCCCGCAGCGCTCGAATCCGAGCCTTTCATAGAATTCCGCCGCCAGTTCGTTCTGCTCGTTGACGTCGGTCGACAGGTCGGGATGGCGCTTGAGCGCTTCTTCCACCAGCAGGCGCCCGACCCCTTTGCCATGGTGAGCGGGGTCGATGAACAGCGCTTCCATGTGACTGCCGTCGAGCAGCATGAAGCCGATCGGCCGATCGGTTTCGTCGACGGCCAGATCGAGCGGCGCGACGGGTAGAAACATTACGACTTCGGATTCGATCGCGCGACGGTCGTCGGCGCTCAGGAAGTGGTGCGTTGCATCGACCGCGCTGCGCCAGATGTCCAGCACGCGTGTGCCGTCGGCCTCGGTGGACTTGCGAATTCGGATCATGGTTTGACGTGGGGTGATTCGGGGATTCGGAGGACGACGCGTGACAGACGGCGATGATTCAAGTGGGTTGTCGCTGCTGCCCGCCGCGAAGGGTTTCGGCCCGCTCGATCGCCCGTCGCGCGACGTCCTGCATCCCCGCGCTCATCGGCAGATCGTCCCGGTCGAGTTCGGCGAGATCGAACCAGCGCGCCTCGAGCGCATCGTCGCCCGCAACGGGCGTGCCGCGCAACCATCTGCACAGCACGGCGACCAGCACGTAATGCTGGCGCAGGCCGCCGGCGGCGTCATGATCGAACGCATCCAGCGCGGTGAACACGTCCAGCGCGTCGACGTCGATCGAGGTCTCCTCGGCGATCTCGCGCACGGCGGCGTCCGCGACGGTTTCTCCCGATTCGATCTTGCCGCCGGGAAATCCCCAGCAGCCTGCGTCGGGCGGATTCGCTCGGCGCACCAGCAGCACGTCGCGTTCCCGAAGAACGACGCCGATCACGGCGGGAACGGCGCGTACGGGCGGCGCGGCACCGGTCGGGAGGCGAGACGAATCTGACATGACGGCGCTACCTGGAAGAGGGTTCGCACGCACGCGAGGGCCGGCGAGAGTTCATCGCGCATCCTCGGTACGCTGCTCGATCGCGCGGATCACGGCGACCATGTCGTCCGATCCGTGTCCGGCCTGCTCGGCCTCGCGGTAGAGCGCGTGGCAGATGTCGAGCAGCGGCGACGCGATGCCGATGTTGCGCGCGGATTCGGCGACGAGGCGCGCATTCTTCAGCACGTCGGTGATCGCGGCCTGCACCGAGAAATCCTGTTCGACGAGCTTGCCGAGCTTCACGCGCGACACGTCGCTCGCCATCGGGCCGGCGTTCAGCACGTCGGCGAAGCGCGCGAGGTCGATACCGTGCCGTTGCGCGAAATGCGTGGCTTCGGTCAGGCCGGTGGCCATCGTGATCAGGAACAGGTTGACGGCGAGCTTCATCGTCAGCGCCGACGGCACGTCGCCGCACACGAAGCTGTCGCGGCACAGCGGCTTCATGAGTGGGCGGATTGCATCGACGTCGTCCGGCGCGCCGGCCAGCATCACGACGAGCTGGCCCGCTTCGGCCGGCTTGCGCGAGCCCGACACGGGCGCCTCGACATAACGACCCGACGCGGCGACGATCTCGTCGGCCAGCGCGCGCGAGTACTCGGGCGACGTGGTGCCCATGTTCACGATCACGTGCCCGGCGACACGATGACCGAAATCGGGCGTGCCGCGTCCGAGGACGGTGTCGATCGCGGCGTCGTTCGCGAGCATCAGGATCACGGTGCGGCAGGCTGCGAACACGTCGTCCGGACGTTCCGCGACGCGCGCGTCGGCGTCGCGCAGCGCATCGTCGCTGCCGTGCGAACGGCTCCACACGACGAGCGGCGTGCCGGCCCGTGCAAGATTGAGCGCCATCGGCGTGCCCATCACGCCGAGGCCGATGAATCCGACTGCCGTTTGCATGTGCTTGCTCCCGCGATGGATCGAGACGATCGTGGGCGTCAGTATCGCAGCGTTTCTGCGCGTCTGCCATCTTGCCCGCGCGGCTGCGGGAGGCGCGTCAGGGGCGCGACGGCGGTTGCTTCGTCGCGCCGTCTCACGCTACGTCATATCCGCCAGATACGGCCACGGATAGATGCCGCGCGCATGACCGTCGCCGAACACGAGGCGGATGCCGTAGCCGGCCGCTTCCACGCCGTCCAGTGTCAGATCGGGCCGCGCATCGACACGGCCACCGGCGAGCCGGATCCTTCGGCATTCCGCGCACGGGCAATCGCGGCGCAACTGCGCATAGCCGATGCGCTGCGTGTCGCCGTCCGGCCAGCGGAGTGTCAGTGCGCGAGCCGGATGATCGAGTGCGATTTCGGTCGGCGAGATCATCGCGCAGCCTCGTCGATTTGCCGGATCGCGATCCGCACGGCCTTGCGTACCTCGGGATCGCGGTCCTCGAGCGCGTCGGCCAGCGCGGGCAGCGCCGCACGGTCGCGCAATTCGCCGAGCGCAAGCGCGGCTTCCTTGCGCAGATTGCTGATCGCATGCGAGAGCAGCACGACGATCGCCGGTGCCGCGGCGGCATCGCGCAGTTGCCCGAGTGCCCGCGTGGCGCGCAAGCGCACCTGCCAGTAATCGTCGCCGAGCGCTGCGACGAGCGCCTCGCGTGCGTCTGCGATGCGCAGCTTGCCGAGCGTGGCGGCCGCTTCCTCGCGCACCTGCCATTCGCGGTCGCGCAGCGCGGCGAGCAGCGCGCCGACGACGGCTGCATCGTCGGGCGTCGCGAACCCGATCGCGCCGACCGCGGCGCGCCGCACGTCCGCATCGGCATCGGTTGTCGCGATTCGGGCGAGCGGCGGCAGCGCATGCGGCGTCTTGAGCCAGCCGAGCACCGCGACGGCTTCGGCGCGTACGGCCGCGGATTCGGCATCGAGCGCGTGCAGCGCGGGCGCGAACGCATCGGGCACGCGCAACTCGCGCAATCCGTGCAGCACGGCGCCGCGCACGAACGGCTCGGTCCGGTCGGCCCAGCGGCACAGCACGGGGCCCGATGTGGCGTCCTTGAGTTCGGACAGGCTCTGCGCCGCGGCGGCGCGCACGCCGTCGCCCGGGTCGAGCAACGCGCCGCACAGCGCGTCGACGACGTCGGGCTGTTCCCACGCACCGAGCACACGGGCCGCTTCGCCGCGCACGTCGGCCGACGGATCGTCGCGCAGCGCCGCGACGAACGCAGGTACGAGCCCGGGGTCCCCGAGATCGGCGAGTTCGAACAGCGCAATGCGGCGCACGGACGCGTCGGGCGCGGAGAGGCGGGCGACGAGCGCGGCAAGATCCGGATCGTGCGTGCCGGGCAGTGGGGCGGAGGAAGAGAAAGCGGTCATGGGCAAAAGGTCGGTTCGATGAAAGGGCGGCTGCTCACGGAAATGCGGTGCACAGGCGGCGTGGCATGGCGATGTGCGAGCCGTCACGTCGTCGATGCACGGTCCGCGTGCCCGGTCAGCGCAGCAGGTAAGGGATGTCGACCTTGACGGCACCGGTCGGGCAATCGCGCTCGCACGGCATGCAGTACCAGCATTCGTCGAACTGCATGTACGCCTTGCCTTTGGTCACGTCGATCGCAAGCAGGTCGAGCGGGCACACGTCGACACAGACGGTGCAGCCCTTGTCGGCGATGCACAATTCCTCGTCGATCGTGACGGGCGCGCTGCTGCGCAGGAAGATGTCGTGCGGGGTATGGGGCAAGGTAGGGCTCCTCAGAGGGCGGCCGCGGGGGCGGCCGGTTCGCGGATGCGCAGATGCGCATAGGCGCTGCGTTCGTCGTCGGCGAGCGGCACGATATAAGGCTCGACCGGCCGCTTCTCGCTGCGCATCGCGCCATCGGCGCTCTTGCGCAGCCAGGTGTGGCAGAACCAGTCGGCGTCGTTGCGGTGCGGGAAGTCGACGCGGTGGTGGTACAGCCCCCAGCGGCTCTCGGTGCGGAACAGCGATGCGCGCGCGGCCATTTCCGCGCAGTCGCGGATCGCGCGCACTTCTGCCGCACGCATCAGTTCATGCGGATGGTTCGCCTTGATCTCTTCGATATCCTCAGTAATCTCGTCGAAACGTTGCAGCCCGATTTCCATCTTGCGCGTCACCTTCGGCGGTTGCAGATAGTCGTTCACCATGCGGCGCAGCTTGTATTCGACCTGCGCCGGTGCGAGGCCGCGCTCGCGTAACAGCGGGGCGAGCACGCGGGCGCGCTCGGCGTCGACCTGTTGGTCGTCCACCGGCGTGTGGTCGCGGCCCGCGACATCGTCGGCCGCGTTCCGGCCGGCGAACCAGCCGTACGTGAAGGCGCCGAGCATGTAGTTGTGCGGGACGGCCGCCATGTCGCCGGCCGCGTACAGCCCCGGCACGGTCGTTTCCGCGCGGGCGTTCACATACACGCCGGATGCGCTATGGCCGCTGCAGAAGCCGATCTCGGAGATGTGCATCTCGACCATCTGGTGTCGGTAGTCGGTGCCACGCCCCGCATGGAAGCGGCCGCGGCTCGGACGCTCGTTCGTATGCAGGATCTGCTCGATGGTGCGGATCGTTTCTTCGGCGAGATGATCGAGCTTCAGGAACACGGGGCCGTTGCCGCTTTGCAGTTCCTGGTAGAACTCCCACATCATCTGGCCGCTCCAGTAGTCGCATTCGATGAAGCGCTCGCCTTTGCCGTTCGCGGTGAACCCGCCGAGCGGGCCGGTCACGTACGCACATGCGGGGCCGTTGTAGTCCTTGATCAGCGGATTGATCTGGAAGCACTCGAGGTTCGCGAGCGCGGCGCCCGCATGGTAGGCCATCGCGTAACCGTCGCCCGCGTTGGTCGGGTTCTCGTAGGTGCCCATCAGGTAGCCGGACGCCGGCAGGCCGAGGCGACCGGCCGCGCCGCAGCAGAGAATCACGGCCTTCGCGCGAACCACGTAGAAATCCGCGGTGCGGCAGTCGAAGCCGAGCACGCCGCTCGCGCGGCCTTGCGCGTCGGTCAGCACGCGGGTGGCGACGATCCGGTTCGTGATCGCGATGCGCGCGCGCTTCAGTTGCCGGTACAGCACCTTCTTGATGTCGTGTCCTTCCGGCATCGGCAGCACGTACGAGCCCATGTGATGGACCTTCTTCACCGCGTAGTCGCCGGTGCCGTCCTTTTCGAACTTCACACCCCAGCGGTCGAGCTGCTCGATCGTCGCGAAGCTGTGCCGCGCATACGCATGAACGGCTTCCTGGTCGACGATGCCGTCGTTGGCGATCGTGATTTCGCGCGTGTACTGCTCGGGCGTCGCATGCCCGGGGATCACCGCGTTGTTCAGCCCGTCCATGCCCATCGAGATCGCGCCGCTGCGCTTCACGTTGGCCTTTTCGAGCAGCAGCACGCGCAGGGACGGGTCGCGCTCCTTCGCCTTGATCGCTGCCATCGGGCCGGCGGTGCCGCCGCCGACCACGACGACGTCGTATTCGAGCACATGGGTATTCATCGCAGTTTCCTTGCAGGTTTGCGCGCCTTCTGCCGGTCGATGCGCAGCCGGTACTGGAAGGCGTCGCCGCGGAAGTAGAGGTATTCGTAGTCAATTGGCGCGCCCGACGCGTCGTGCGTGAGGCGCTCGATGCGCAGCACGGGGCTGCTTTCCTCGACGTGCAGCGCGTCGACGATCTCGTCGTCGGCGAGGATCGCGTCGATCGACACGTCGGCATGACCGAGCGGTATGCCGCAGTCGTTTTCCAGGACCAGGAAGATGTCGCGGGTCGCGAGATCGGCGCCCGCGAGGCGCTTGCCGAGCGCTTCGGGCACCCAGGTCTGTTCGAGCGATACGGGTTCGCGGTTCAGCAGCCGCACGCGATGGATCTCGACGAGCGGCGCGCCTTCCGGCACGTTCAGCTTCGTCGCGAGATGACGATCGGCCTTGACGGTGCGGAAGCTGCGCAACTGGTTGACGATCTCGTAGCCCATCGTCGACATCGCCTCGGCGAAACCCTGCAGCGACGTCACGTTCTGGAACGCCTTCGGCTTCGACACGAACGTGCCCTTGCCGTGCAGCTTGAACAGCAGGCCTTCCTTCTGCAGGTCGCCGAGCGCCTGGCGCACCGTGATGCGGCTGACGTCGAACATCGCGCAGAGCTCGTGCTCGGAAGGCATCCGGCTGTGCGGCGCATGGGTGCCGTCGAGAATGCGCGCGCGCAGCGTGTCCTTGATCTGCACGTAAAGCGGGGCCGCCGACAGCGGCACGACGTTGGGTGGGGTCATCGGTCAACTTGTTATGACAAGATCGCTCGAGTGTAGTCAGCGCGATCATGCGTCCCAACCAAGCATTTCTGATTTCTACTTTCCGATTCCGGAAAAGCGGGGCGAACGCGCGATCCGGCATTCGATCCGCCCCTTGCCAGCCGCGCGGATTGGCCGACAATCAAAAAAATTCGCCGGCGCGTACGCCGCGCATGTCGAATTCCCGATGCATCGATCGTCGTATCCATGTCGACCGGGCTCGCGACGGCGTCGACGCGGCAGCCGGACAGGCCGCCGCGTGGCGCAGCAGGAGCCCGCTTCCCGAGGATTGCCGAAACGAGCCAGGAGACGCCAAATGCCGGATTCCCGATACCGCTGGGTGATCGTCGCCGCGGGCGGCCTGATGGGCTGCATCGCGATCGGCGCGATGTTTTCGCTGCCCGTGTTCCTGCGCGCGATTGCGCGCGACACGGGCTGGTCGATGACCGGCATCTCCGCCGCGATGACGCTCGGCTTCATCGCGATGGCCGTCGCGAGCATGGGCTGGGGCAGCCTGTCGGACCGCATCGGCACGCGCGCGGTCGTCACGACGGGCGCCGTGCTGCTGTCGGCGAGCCTGGCGCTGGCGAGCCGCGCGCCGTCGCTGCTTGCGTTCCAGCTGACCTTCGGCCTGGCCGTCGGCAGCGCGACGGCCGCGATCTTCGCGCCGATGATGGCGTGCGTGACGGGCTGGTTCGACACGCACCGCAGCCTCGCGGTGTCGCTCGTGTCGGCCGGCATGGGGATGGCGCCGATGACGATGTCGCCGCTGGCCGCATGGCTCGTGTCGGTGCACGACTGGCGCACGTCGATGCTGCTCATTGCCGCGCTGGCGGCCGTCGTGATGATTCCGGTGTCGCTGCTGGTGCGCCGGGCGCCCGCGCTCGACGGCGCGCACGCGGCACCCACGCCTGCCGGTGAACCCGCCGCGATGTCGGTTGCGGACGCGCTGCGCTCGCCGCAGTTCATGGTGCTGCTGCTGACCAATTTCTTCTGCTGCGCGACGCACTCGGGCCCGATCTTCCATACGGTCAGCTACGCGGTGACGTGCGGGATCCCGCTGATCGTCGCGGTGTCGATCTACAGCATCGAAGGGCTTGCCGGCATGGGCGGCCGGATCGTGTTCGGGATCCTCGGCGACCGTGTCGGCGCAAAGCGCATGCTGGTGACGGGGCTCCTTGCGCAGGCGCTGGGCGCGCTCGGCTACTACTTCGTGCGCACGCTCGACGGGTTCTACGCGGTCGCGACGTTGTTCGGCTTCATCTATGCGGGCGTGATGCCGCTGTATTCGGTGCTCGCGCGCGAGAACTTCCCGCTGCGGATGATGGGCACCGTGATCGGCGGCTGCGCGATGGCCGGCAGCCTCGGGATGGCCGCCGGCCCTGTCGCCGGGGGCCTGATCGTCGATACGTTCGGCAGCTATGGCTGGTTGTACATCGGTTCGTTCGCGATCGGTCTCGGCGCGTTCCTGATCGCGATGATGTTCCGCCCGTTTGAAAAGGCGCAGCCGGAAACGGTGGCCGCGTGACACGGCAACGGAAGCGGGGAGGCTGCCGTTTGACGGGAAAAGCGAGGTCCGGCCAGCATAGTCATGGATAAAAACAGGGCCCGACACTGCTTGAGCTGACCGCTGTCCAGATGGCGCTCAGCCTGCTGCGGCGCAGCAGAGCGGCAAGTGACGGCGATCGGCGCGCATGCGATGCGATTCGGCCCCTAAAAAACGCAATATCGAGCATATATTCGAAGGGCCTGTCATACCCGCGTCACCCTGCTAGAATTCGGCCTGCCGCATTGTTCCGATTGACTGATGAGATTGCTTGACGCCCTGGTCGAACAACGTATCGCCGCCGCCGCCGCGCGGGGCGAGTTCGCCGATTTGCCGGGTACCGGCGCGCCGCAGACGCTGGATGACGACCTGCTCGTACCCGAGGAGGTGCGGGTGGCCAACCGTATCCTGAAGAACGCGGGCTTCGTGCCGCCGGCTGTCGAGCAGTTGCGCGCGCTGCGCAACCTGCATGACGAAGTGCAGGCGGTCAGCGACCGTGCCGCGCGCTGCCGGCTGCAGGCGAAGATCCTGGCGCTCGACATGGCGCTCGAATCGCTGCGCGGCGGCCCGATGGTGATGCCGCGCGACTACTGCCGGCGCATCGCGGAACGCCTGTGCGAGCGCGGGCTCGACGAAGCGCCCGCCGAAGCGGGGCCGATGTGACGTCCGACGCGCTGGACGACGCAGCCCGAACCGACCCGGCAGCCGAACCCGCTCAATCTCCCGCTCCCGAAGCCGCGCCCGTGTCGGCGCGTGACCTGCATTTCATGCGTCTCGCGCAAGCCGCCGCCGAAGAGGCGCGCGCGGCCGGTGAAGTACCGGTCGGCGCGGTACTCGTGCGCGGCGACGAAGTGATCGCACGCGGCTTCAACCATCCGATCGGCGGGCACGACCCGTCGGCGCATGCGGAAATGGCCGCGCTGCGCATGGCCGCGCAGCATCTGCAGAATTACCGGATGCCCGGCTGCGAACTGTACGTAACGCTCGAGCCGTGCCTGATGTGCGCGGGCGCGATCATGCATGCGCGCATCGCGCGGGTCGTCTACGGCGCCGCCGATCCGAAGACGGGTGCATGCGGCAGCGTGATCGACGCGTTCGCGAATCCGCAGCTCAACCACCATACCGAAGTGACCGGCGGCGTGCTCGCCGACGAGTGCGGCGCCGCGCTGAAATCGTTCTTCGCCGAGCGCCGTCGTGCGCTGCGCGACGCGCGGCAGGCCCGCGACGCCGAATCCGGCACGTCATAGGCGCGCCGGCCGCGTTTGTCGCCCCGGGCGTGCACGGTTTCGTGAACCGGAGACCGTTCGGACCCTCTAAGCAGGTTTGACGATCCGACACCTTTCGCCCATGTCCCTCCAGCCCGCCGCGTCCTACACCATCCGCCTGCTGGCGCCGTCCGGTTATCCGCACGACCCCGACGCGATCAATCGCGCGCTCGAGCGCCTCAGCACCGCGCAGCAGCGCATCGAGAACATCGAGGCGACGCAGCGGCGCTTCCAGCGGTTCGGCGGCACCGACGGCGAGCGGGCGGGCGACCTGAACCGCCTCGCCGATCCCGAGCGCCCGCTGCCCGACATCGCGCTCGCGGTGCGCGGCGGCTACGGCGCCGCGCGCATCCTGCACGGGCTCGACTATCGTGGGCTCGAACGCCGGCTGCGCGACCAGCCGGTCGCGCTCGTCGGTCACAGCGATTTCACCGCGATCCAGCTCGCGCTGTACGCGAAGGCGCGCATCAAGACGTTCGGCGGCCCGATGCTGTCCGCCGACTTCGGCGCGGAAACGCCGAGCGATTTCACGATGCAGCACTTCTGGCAGACGCTGACGCAGCCGAGCACGACGATCATCACCGAAGCGCCGCAGGTGCAGACCGTGAACGTGACGGGCACGCTGTGGGGCGGCAACCTCGCGATCCTCACGTCGCTCATCGGCACGCCGTACATGCCCGACATCGAGGGTGGCATCCTGTTCGTCGAGGACGTCAACGAACAGCCGTTCCGGATCGAGCGGATGATCTATCAACTGCACCTGTCGGGGCTGCTCGCGCGCCAGCAGGCGCTCGTGCTCGGCCAGTTCACGGGCGCGCGGACGTTCGAGTACGACAACGGCTACGACATGCAGGCGATGATCGAGCAGGTGCGCTCGGTGGTCGGGATCCCGGTCGTCACGGGGCTGCAGTTCGGCCACGTGCCCGACCTGCTGACGCTGCCGTTCGGCGCGCAGGCGCAGCTGGTCGCGAATGCGCACGGTTTCCGGCTCACGCTGTCGGACTATCCGGATCTCGGGTGATGCCGGCGCGATCGATCGAAAGGCGGGTTTCCCGCCTTTTTCTTTATGTAAATGCGCAACTAACGGTCCGGAAATTTCATCACCGCCAACCGGTTCGTCACCCGGTTTCGCACCATTTTTGTCAACAAAATAGCCGGGCGGGTATACGACGAGAAGGGCCTCTGTCGTGCCTCTCAGGCTTGATATGCATGGATTATGCAGCACGCTGCACCGAATGAGGTCATGTCGATGCACGCCGATTGTGCGAAATCCCGGAAAAGAATTGTTGACAATCTTTATGTCCGTCCTAGGATGAGGACCATCACGCGATGCAGATCATGAACGAGCCCGATTCCCACCCGTCCGGCGCAGCCGGTCCCGAAGCGATCGCCGAGCGGATCCGCACGGCGATCCTCGAGCATCGGCTCGCGCCCGGCGCGAAGCTGACGGAAGCGCAGCTCTGCGACGTGTTCGACGTGAAGCGCGGGACGATCCGCCAGGCGCTCGCGCAGCTCGCGACCGACAAACTGGTCGACCTCGAGCCGAACCGCGGCGCGTTCGTCGCGAGCCCGACGCTGCAGGACGTGCACGAGGTGTTCGAGATGCGCCGGATCATCGAGCTCGCGGTGGTCGAGCGTCTTGCGACCGGGCCCGGTGCGAAGCGGCTGAAGGGTGTCGCCGCGCTGCTCGACAAGGAACGCAAGGCGTTCGAGCGGCACGATTTCGCGGCATGGATCCGGCTGTCGGGCGAATTCCATACGGCGCTTGCCACGCTGATGGGCAATGCGACGCTCAGCGAGTGCCTCGAGGGGCTCGTCGCACGCTCGACGCTGATGTCGGCGCTGTACGAATCGCACGGGCGCAGCCCGTGTTCGTGCGACGACCACGACGGGATCCTCGCCGCGCTGGAGGCGGGGGACGCGAAGCGGGCGGTGACGCTGATGGCGCACCACCTGCAGCATGTCGAACTGAAGATGCTGGACCGGCCCGCGCAAGGGCAGGTCGATTTGCGCGAAGTGTTCGGCGGCGCCTGAGCGGCGACGCGAACCCGGCTGCGCGCCACAGAACGAGAGCAATGCTGGCCTGCGGTATTTGCTGCGGGCCGCTGGTCCGACTCCGGGCGACGATCCGGAGCGATATCGATGACGGTGGAGCGGCCATCCGGCCGCGTCAAGGAGAAGTCATGGCTCAGTTCAGTGTGGCGCACGACAGCGCCTACCCGGCGGAAGAAGGCGGCGAGGGCGGCGAACCGGCGCTGCCGAATGGTTACAGCGAACGTCTGTACAACGAAGATTTGGCACCCCTAAAACATCAGACATGGGGCTCGTACAATATCTTCGCATTCTGGATGTCGGACGTGCACAGCGTCGGCGGCTACGTGTTCGCGGGCAGCCTGTTCGCGCTCGGGCTGACGAGCTGGCAGGTGCTGATCGCGCTGATCGTCGGGATCGGCTTCGTGAACCTGCTGTGCAACCTGATCGCGCGGCCGAGCCAGCAGATCGGCGTGCCGTATCCGGTCGCGTGCCGCGCGACGTTCGGCGTGCTCGGCGCGAACGTGCCGGCCGTGATCCGCGGGCTGATCGCGATCGCGTGGTACGGCATCCAGACCTATCTCGCATCGAGCGCGCTCGTGATCGTCGTGCTGAAGTTCTTCCCGCAATGGCTGCCGTATGCGGACGTCCACCACTACGGTTTCCTCGGGCTGTCGGCGGTCGGCTGGGCCGGGTTCATGGTGCTGTGGGTGCTTCAGGCACTGGTGTTCTGGAACGGGATGGAGACGATCAAGAAGTTCATCGACTTCGCGGGCCCGGCCGTCTACGTCGTGATGTTCATCCTCGCCGGCTACATGGTGTGGCGCGCGGGTTGGCGCAACATCGGCATCAATCTCGGCGGCGTCAAGTATCACGGCGCGGAAGTGATCCCGGTGATGATCACGGCCGTGTCGCTCGTCGTGTCGTACTTCTCCGGGCCGATGCTGAACTTCGGCGATTTCTCGCGCTACTGCCGTTCGTTCGGCGAAGTGAAGCGCGGCAATTTCTGGGGGCTGCCGGTCAACTTCCTCGCGTTCTCGCTCGTCACGGTGATCACGACGGCCGCGACCTTGCCCGTGTTCGGCGAACTCATCACCGATCCCGTCGAGACGGTCGGCCGCATCGACCATCCGACCGCGGTGATCCTCGGCGCGCTGACGTTCACGATCGCGACGATCGGTATCAACATCGTCGCGAACTTCGTGTCGCCCGCATTCGACTTCTCGAATGTCGCGCCGCGCTTGATCAGCTGGCGCGTGGGCGGGATGCTCGCGGCCGTCGCGTCGATCTTCATCACGCCGTGGAACCTGTTCAACAACCCGGCCGTGATCCACTACACGCTCGACGTGCTCGGCGCGTTCATCGGCCCGCTGTACGGCGTGCTGATCGCCGACTTCTACCTCGTCAAGCGCGGCCGGCTCGTGCGCGACGACCTGTACACGATGTCGGAGAGCGGCACGTACTGGTACACGGGCGGCGTGAACCGCCGCGCGCTGGCCGCGCTGCTGCCGGCCGCGGTGATCGCGATCGTCTGCGTGATGGTGCCGGGCTGGCAGGGCGTCGCGAACTTCTCGTGGTTCATCGGCGCGGGGCTCGGCTTCGTGTTCTACCGGCTGCTCGTAAGCGCGAAGGCCTGAGGAGCGTGCGATGAAGATCCGACTGATCAATCCGAACACGACGCAGCGGATGACCGACGCGATGGGCCGCTGCGCGCGCGACGTCGCGGCCGCGGGCACGGAGATCGTGGCCGTGAGCCCGCCGATGGGGCCGCCGTCGATCGAAGGGTATTACGACGAGGCGCTCGCGACGCCGGGGCTGCTCGCCGAGATCGCGCAGGGCGAGCGCGACGGCTGCGACGCGTACGTGATCGCGTGCTTCGGCGATCCGGGCCTGTATGCGGCGCGCGAGCTCGCGCGCGGGCCGGTGATCGGCATCGCCGAGGCCGCGATGCATGCGGCGAGCGTGCTCGCGCCGGGCTTCTCGGTCGTCACGACGCTCGCACGCACCTGCGGGATGGCGTGGCACTTGGCGGAGCGCTACGGGATGAAGCGGTTCTGCCGCAACGTGCGCGCGACCGACGTCGCGGTGCTCGAACTCGACAGGCCGGGATCGGCCGCGCGCCGGATCATCGTGGACGAATGCCGGCGCGCGCTCGACGAGGACGGCGCCGACGCGATCGTGCTCGGCTGCGCCGGGATGGCCGAGTTCGCGCACGAGATCGAGCAGCAGATCGGCGCGCCGGTGGTCGAGGGCGTCACCGCGGCCGTCAAATGGGCCGAGGCGCTCGTGTCGCTGCGCCTCGCGACCGCGAAGCGCGGCGACTACGCGCGGCCGCTGCCGAAGCGCTACGACGGCGCGTTCGCCCGCTTCAGCCCACCGGACGGGGATGCGGCCCAACCGGCCCCGAATTTGCCGCAACCGCACATACACACCGTCTGACACGCACTATCTGCGTCGCTGTATGGGCGCGTATGGACGTTTTCGCTACACTGGGCCGTCATCGCATCGGCTTGCGCGGCCGGCCTCCGGCATCCGCGCAGTCGATGCGAACCCATTATTTGAGCAAGCTTTCGCTGCCCTTCGAACCATGTCACTCGATTCCAACTATCCTCGCGACCTGATCGGCTATGGCCGCCATCCCGTGCAGGCGAACTGGCCGGGGCGCGCCCGCGTCGCCGTGCAATTCGTGCTGAACTACGAAGAAGGCGGCGAGAACTGCGTGTTGCACGGCGATCCGGGCTCCGAGCAGTTCCTGTCCGAAATCGTCGGCGCGGCCGCGTATCCGGACCGCCACATGAGTATGGAGTCGATCTACGAATACGGTTCGCGGGCCGGCGTGTGGCGCATCCTGCGCGAATTCGAGAAGCGCGGGATGCCGCTGACGGTGTTCGGCGTCGGCATGGCGATCGAGCGTCACCCGGAGCTCGCGCGCGCGTTCGTCGAGCTCGGCCATGAGATCGCGTGCCACGGCTGGCGCTGGATCCACTATCAGAGCATGTCGCCGGAGCTCGAGGCCGAGCACATGCGGCTCGGGATGGAAGCGATCGAGCGCGTGACGGGCGTGCGTCCGCTCGGCTGGTATACCGGCCGCGACAGCCCCAATACGCACCGCCTGGTCGCGGAATACGGCGGCTTTCTGTACGACTCGGACAATTACGGCGACGACCTGCCGTTCTGGATGGACGTCGAGGTGTCGGGCGGCGGCACGTCGCCGCAACTGATCCTGCCGTACACGCTCGACACGAACGACATGCGCTTCGCGACGCCGCAGGGCTTCAACACGGGCGATCACTTCTTCGACTACCTGCGCGACGCGTTCGACGTGCTGTACGAAGAGGGCGACGAGGCGCCGAAGATGCTGTCGATCGGCATGCACTGCCGACTGCTCGGCCGGCCGGGCCGGTTCCGCGGGCTGCAGCGTTTCCTCGATCACATCGAGAAACACGATCGCGTATGGGTGACGCGCCGTGTCGATATCGCGCGTCACTGGCGCGAACATCATCCGTATCAGCCCAATCATCAAAACGAAGGGAAAGCATGAAGGCGATGCGCTACACGTTGAATCAACTCAATACGATGGCGCCGAGCGCATTTGTCGCGGCGCTGTCGGGCATCTTCGAACATTCGCCGTGGGTGGCCGAGGTCGCCGCGGGCGAGCGGCCGTTCGCGAGCATCGACGCGCTGCACACGACGATGTCGGGCGCGGTCGAAGGCTCCGGCGAAGTCCGCCAGCTCGCACTGATCAACGCTCACCCGGAGCTGGCCGGCAAGGCCGCCGTGCGCGGCGAGCTGACGGCCGAGTCGACGCGCGAGCAGAGCGGCGCGGGCCTCGGCCAGTGCACGCAGGAAGAGTTCGACAAGCTGCTGACGCTGAACCGCACGTATCGCGAGAAGTTCGGCTTTCCGTTCATCCTCGCGGTGCGCGGTTATGACCGGCACGGCATCATCGCGAACTTCGAGGCGCGCGTGAATCATTCTCGCACCGAGGAACTGCGCACGAGCCTCGACCAGATCTACCGGATCGCACGCTTCCGTCTCGACGACCTGATCGACGCCTGACACCGCAATACGGCCTGCTGCGTCGCAGCGGCCTGATCGCATCACTGAAACAAGGAAACATCATGGCTGTTCCGCTTCTCGATCCCAACGCACCCGATTTCACGCGGCGCTATGTGAACCTCGCCGACCCGCGTCTCGGTGCGCAGGCGCTCGAGGCCAGCGACGATTTCTTCGCGCCGAAGGACCGGATGCTGAACCCCGAGCCGGCCGTATTCATTCCCGGCAAGTACGACGACCACGGCAAGTGGATGGACGGCTGGGAAACGCGCCGCAAGCGCACGACGGGCTACGACTGGTGCATCGTCAAGCTCGCGCGTCCAGGCGTGATCAAGGGCTTCGACATCGACACGAGCCACTTCACCGGCAACTTCCCGCCGGCCGCGTCGATCGAGGCTGCCTTCGTGGCCGACGGCGCGCCGACGCACGCGACCGAGTGGGTCGAGATCGTGCCGTCGACGACGTTGCAGGGCAACAGCCATCACTACGTCGATGCGAGCGACGCCCGGGCCTTCACGCACCTGCGCGTGAACATCTACCCGGACGGCGGCATCGCCCGTCTGCGCGTGTACGGCCAGCCGCAACTCGACTGGGCAGGCGCGAGCGCGACCGAGCAGTTCGATCTCGCGGCGATGGAAAACGGCGGTTATGTCGTGGCCGCGAACAACCAGCACTTCGGCGTCGCGTCGAACCTGCTGCTGCCGGGCCGCGGCGTGAACATGGGCGACGGCTGGGAAACCCGCCGCCGCCGCGAACCGGGCAACGACTGGGCGATCATCGCGCTCGCGCAGCCGGGTGTGATCCGCAAGATCGAAGTCGATACCGCATTCTTCAAGGGCAACTTCCCGGACCGCTGCTCGATCCAGGCCGCCTACGTGTCGGGCGGCACCGACAGCTCGCTGATCACGCAGTCGATGTTCTGGCCGGTGCTGCTCGGCGAACAGAAGCTGCAGATGGACAAGCAGCATTACTTCGAACAAGGCATCGCGTCGCTTGGCCCCGTCACGCACGTGCGACTGAACATCATTCCGGACGGCGGCGTGTCGCGCCTGCGTCTGTGGGGGACGCTCGACAAATGAAGACGCTTGTTATCGAACCGCTGACCAAGGAAGCGTTCGCGCCGTTCGGCGACGTGATCGAAACGGAAGGGGCGAAGCAGATCCCGATCAACCTCGGCACGACGATCCGTTTTCACGATCTCGCGACAGTCGACGTGACGGATGAAGACGGCCGTACGCTCGTCAACCTGTTCCGCGGCCAGCCGCGCACGCTGCCGTTCGAAGTGAAGATGCTCGAACGACACCCGCTCGGCAGCCAGGCCTTCGTGCCGCTGAACGACCAGCCGTATCTCGTCGTCGTGGCGCCCGCGGGCGATCTCGATCCGGCGAAGATCCGCGCGTTCGTGACGAGCGGGTGGCAGGGCGTCAACTATGCGAAGGGCGTGTGGCATCACCCGCTGATCGCACTCGGCGGCGTCAGCGACTTTATCGTCGTCGATCGCGGCGGCGACGGCCTGAACCTCAATGAGCAGGATCTGCAGGAATCGCTGTGGCTCACCGATGAGGCGCTCACCGCGCTGACTGCCTGAGTCACCGGCGTTTCGTCGCCAGCCTGTCGAAACCCGCGCATGTTGCGCGGGTTTTTTTATACGCGGGCGCTGGTCGCGCGGTTCAGGTCGCCGCGGCTTTGCGCGTGTCGCGCGAACCGTCGCCGCCGCGGCGCCGGTTCGCGACCGGCGCATGCTGCGCCATCAGGTCGGCGATCCAGTCGACGAATACGCGCAGCTTCGCACTGACGTGCCGGTTCGGCGGGAACGCGACGTACATCGGCATCGGTTCGAGTCGCCATCGTTCGAACAGCGGCACCAGTTCGCCGCGGGCGCGATACGCGGCGGCCATGTAGTCGGGCAGCCACAGGATGCCCAGCCCGGCGAGGCCGGCCTCGAGATACGCGTTGCCGTCGTCGACCGCCAGCACGTAGCGTCCGCGCACGTTGACATGCTCGCCGTCGCATTCCATCGCGAACGGCAGCGCCTTGCCGGTGCGCGCCCACAGGAAGCCGACGATCCGGTGATCGGCGTTTTCCAGTTCGTCCGGATGCGAAGGCGTGCCGGCGCGCGCGAGATAGGCCGGCGACGCATACACGCCGAGCCGCAGGTCGCCGACGTGACGCGCGACCAGCGACCGGTCGGCCGGTTCGCCGCCGCGCACGACGCAATCGACGTTCTCGCCGATCACGTCCACCACGCGGTCGCTCACGCCCATGTCGAGCTGGATGTCCGGATGGCGCGCGTGGAACGCGGGCAGCGCGGGGATCAGGATCAGGCGCGCGAACGGGCTCGGCACGTCCACGCGCAGCCGCCCCCTGGGCGATGCGGACGCAACGGACAGGCTCGTTTCGGCGTCGTCCATGTCGGCAAGCAGCCGCACCACGCGGTCGTAGTACGCGGCGCCGTCGGCCGTGACGACGACCTTGCGCGTCGTGCGGTTGAACAGCTTCACGCGCAGCCGCGCTTCGAGCTGCTGCACCAGTTGCGTGACGGTGGTGCGGCTCATGTGCAGCGTCTCGGCCGCCTTCGTGAAGCTGCCGGCTTCCACCACGCGGGCGAACGCCTGCATTGCGTCGAATCGATCCATCGGGTCAGGGCTCCGCGTCGGTCGGAAATTGTTTGGGTCGCGCAAACAGTGTTGGACAGGGTTGCCCGTTTATCCGCCGCGCAACGGTCCTTAAAGTGCCTTCATCGTTGATGCAGGGGCGGTTCGCCCCACTGACTGATGGAGGTGTTGGATGGCAAAGCGTAGCGTAGTTTTTCCGCCCGGTCGCCAGGCGCTGTATGACCGCAACCGCTATTCGCCGGCGCTGCGCTCGAACGGGTTCCTGTTCGTGTCCGGGCAGGTCGGCAGCCGCGAGGACGGTTCGCCCGAGCCGGAACTGGACGCGCAGGTCCGCCGCGCGTTCGACAACCTGAACGCGGTGCTGCGCGCGGCCGGCTGTACGTTCGACGACGTCGTCGACGTGACGGTTTTCCTCGTCGATCCTGAAGCGACGTTCGAGCGGGTCTGGGAGATCGTCCCCGAATACTGGGGCGATGCGCCGCATCCGACGCTGACTGCCGTCGGCGTGACCTGGCTGTACGGCTTCCAGTTCGAGATCAAGGCGATCGCGCGGCTGCCGGAGCCTGTCGAAGCGTGAGGTGACAAGCAGCGCACCCGCGCCGCTTGGCGTCGGTGCGCTTCACGGCGCGACCAATGGCTCCCGTTCATACGCGCGATGCAGCAACGCGGCGAGCGACGGCGAATCGGGCAGCGTCGCCGTGCCGAACCGGCGTACGGCGACACCGGGCGTCCACGAATTCATCACGACGGCACCGGCCATCGACGGCAGGTCGGCCGGCGTCACCTCACGCTCGTGCTGCGCCACGCCAAGGCTCGCCAGTTGCCGGCGCACGATGCGCATCGTGACGCCGCCGAGCATGCCGGCCACCGGCCACACGACCGCGTCGCCATCCCAGAACGCCAGATTCCAGATCGAGCCTTCGCTGATGCGCCCGTGGCGATCGGTGAACGCCGCATCGTCGAAACCTTGCGCGACCGCGCGGCGCAGGAAGTGCGTCTTCGCGACTTCGCCGACGTGCTTGATGTCGGGCAGCACGCGCTCGTATTCGAACAGCGCGAGATCGAGCGGGCCGGCCGGCCCCGACGACGGCGCGGCGGTGCGGACCAGCACGTCGAGCGCTTCGTCGTCGCGCGCCGCGACGAATTCCCCGGTCGTCGCATGAA
This sequence comes from Burkholderia cepacia, assembly GCF_001039005.1. GTDB lineage: Bacteria > Pseudomonadota > Gammaproteobacteria > Burkholderiales > Burkholderiaceae > Burkholderia > Burkholderia theae. The sequence continues at coordinate 104,552 of NZ_LDWR01000041.1, read as the reverse complement.
CGGTCGCCGTCAGCGACAGCGCGGACGGCGCGCGCTCGAGCGCGGCGCGCAGGAACGCGCGAATCCGGTCGTCGGGCAGCGCATGGCCGAACAGTGCGTGCGATGCGTCGCGCAGCCGCGCGAGGTGCAGGTCGAGGCCGCGCACGCGGCCGTCGCGTACCTGCATCGCGGTGAAATGCGCATGGCCCGCGAACGCCAGCGCGGCGAGAGCGTCTGGCGGCGCGGTCACGCCGTTGAGCTGGGCGACGGACGGGAACGGGGCAGCGGTCATCGACAAATCTCCGGGTTCGGCCGCGGGCATGGTGCGGCCCGCGGCATCTTCAAGAAAGCCTATTGTTTGCCGATTGATGGCGTCCTGAAAAACGAGTAGTTTTGGAACGGTCATCAAATCCTCTTTGAAGATCGATGGAACGCATGTGGCCCGGTACGCGCGCGCTGAGGACGTTCGATGCGGCGGCGCGGCATCTGAATTTCTCGCGGGCGGCCGACGAGGTCGGGCTGACGCCGGCGGCGGTCAGTCACCAGATCAAGGAAATCGAGGCGCAGCTCGGCATGGCGCTGTTCGTCCGCACGAGTCGCAGCATCCGGCTGACGCCGGCGGGCGTCGTGCTGGCCGGTGCGGCCGCCGAAGCGCTGGCGGGCCTGCAGCGTGCGACCGCCCGGGCGCGCCGTATCGCGCGGGAGCAGACGGAACTTCGCGTGTCGGTCGGCGCGCGCTTTGCGACGCACTGGCTGCTGCCGCGCCTGCCGCGTTTCAGGGCCGCGCATCCGGCGCTCGAACTGACGTTCGACATCACCGACTGGTTGCGCGATTTCGATGACGACGACGTGGATGTCGCGATCCGCTTCGGCACCGGGCGTTATCGCGACGCGTGCGCGCAGCGCCTGTTCGGCACGTCGGTCGTCGCGGTCTGCAGCCCGGCGCTGCTGTCGGCCGGGCCGCCGTTGCGCGGGCCTCGCGACCTGCTGCGCCAGACGCTTTGTCACGTGGACTGCGAAGTCGATGGCGTGATCTGGCCGCGCTGGTCGGCATGGATGGCCGCGGCCGGCGTCGACGGTTTCGACGACAGCCGGTGTGTCGCGTTTCCGGATTCGAGCCATGTGGTGCAGGCCGTGACGGACGGCGCGGCGGTCGGTCTCGCCGAGCCGCACATGATCGCGCGCGAACTCGCGGACGGGCGCATCGTGCGGCTGTTCGACGTGAGCGTCGCGCTGTCGCCCGATGTTGCGTATCACGTCGTGTATCCCGAGCGCGCACAGGACGATCCACGCATCGTCGCGTTCCGCGGCTGGCTCGCGGACGAAGTTGCAATGGTGCGCGCGTGACGCGATCGCCGCGCGTGCTATCTTGCCCGCATCGCCACCGCACGGCGCCCGGTTCCGGGCGCGCCCCTCCGATGAGCCAACCTGAAAACGACCTCGCGATCCTGCTGCGCACGATGCAACCCGAACTGCATCCCGGTGCGTACGCCTTCGTATCGCTGCCGACTGACGCAGATGTATCGTTATCCGAAACGGTTGCGACCTTCCGCGAAACGGAAGGGCTGACGGTCGTCGTCGATGAGGAAGCGGCCGCGCGTCGCGGCTGGCCCGTGCTGTTCCGTGCCGCGTGGATCACGCTGACCGTGCATTCCGACCTCGCGGCCGTCGGCCTCACGGCGGCGTTCGCGCGGGCGCTCGGCGCGGCCGGCATCAGCTGCAACGTGATGGCTGCCGCGTACCACGATCACATCTTCGTGCCGTTCGACGACGGTCCGCGCGCGCTCGATGCGCTCGTTGCGCTTCAGCGCGACGCGATGCACGGTTAGCGGGCGAGGGGTTCCGAGCAGGCAAAAAAACGGGCCCGTCACCGGGCCCGCGAACGGAAAGGATTGCGCCGGCAACCGGCGCACGGCGGCTTACTTGACCGCGCCACCCTCGAACCAGGCGGCGAGCTTGGTGCGCTCGTCGTCGGTCATGTGCGTGACGTTGCCGATCGGCATCGCCTTCAGGCGCACGGCCTGTTCGTAGATACGCTGCGCGTTCTTCGACACTTCGTCCGGCGTGTCGAACATCACACCCGCGGGTGCGCTGCCCATCAGCGTCGGCTTCGCCGAGTGACACTCGACGCAGCGCTGCTGCAGGATCGGCATGATGTCGTTGATCACGATCTTCGGCGCGTTCGCGGCCTGCGCTTCCGGTGCGACCGGCTTCGGCATCGTCCACACCAGCGCGCCCGACAGCAGTGCGACGCCGCCGATCGGCAGGTACCACAGCTGCTTGCCGCGGTGACGCATCACGAAGAACTGGCGGATCAGCGCGCCGGCCAGCATGATCAGCACGAGCACGACCCAGTTGAACTTGTTCGTGTACGTCATCGCATAGTGGTTCGACAGCATCGCGAACACGACGGGCAGCGTGAAGTACGTGTTGTGCACCGAGCGCTGCTTGCCGCGCTTGCCGTAGATCGGGTTCGGCTCTTCGCCCTTGAGCATCTTGTCGACCATCTTGCGCTGGCCGGGGATGATCACGAAGAACACGTTCGCCGACATGATCGTCGCGAGCATCGCGCCGACGATCAGGTACGCGGCACGGCCCGAGAAGATGTGGCAGGCGAGGTACGCTGCGACGACGACGTAGATACCGACGCAAACGCCGAGTACGCGGTCGTTGGTGCCGAGGACGCGGCACAGCGAGTCGTAGACGATCCAGCCGGCTGCGAGGAAGCCGAGCGCGGAGGCCACGGCGACCACCGGGCCCATGTCGAGCACGCTCTTGTCGATCAGGTAGGTGTTCGGCGCGAGCAGGTACAGCACGAAGAACAGCGAGAAGCCCGACAGCCAGGTCGTGTACGACGGCCACTTCGACCAGTGCAGGTCATCCGGCATTTCCGGCGGGGCAACCGTGTACTTCTGCATGTTGTAGAAACCGCCGCCGTGGACGTGCCACAGCTCGCCGAACACACCGCGCTTGCGCTGGTTCGGGTCGGTCGGCGGTTTCAGGCTGTTGTCGAGCGCGACGAAATAGAACGACTCGCCGATCCACGCAATGGCGACGATGACGTGCAGCCATCGCAGCGCGAGGTTCAGCCAGTCGGTGATGAAGCCTTCCATGAAACTCCTCCAGACTCAGATCGTTTGTCTTTGATGTGGGCGCTGATACGTATGTCAGCTGCCGCGATAGGTGCTGTACGACCACGGCGACACGAGCAGCGGCACGTGGTAGTGCGAGCCGGTGTCGGCGATGCCGAAGCGCAGCACGACGCGGTCGACGAAACGGGGTTCGGGCACCTTCACGCCGAGCGACGCGAAGTAGTCGCCGGCATGGAACACGAGTTCGTATTCGCCGGCGGCGAGCGCGGCGCCTTCGAGCAGGGGCTCGTCGCAGCGGCCGTCGCTATTGGTCAGCACGGTCTTGATCGCGCGGCGCGATTCGCCGTCCAGCGCGTAGAGGTCGACCTTGATTGCGGCGCCGGGACGACCGTGCGCCGTATCGAGTACGTGGGTAGTGAGCTTTCCCATTCGCAATTGTCCTTGTGTGAATGCGAGGTTCGGCGGCGACTCGATCCATTGACTGTGCGGCGGATCGAGGCTCCACGTCACGTGGCTACATACCCGTCGGCGAAGTTGAAGCGAGCGCCGTGCAGGCATTGTAAAAAGGTTCCCCGCGCAAATACGGGCGCGATATCAAAGATAATGCGCCGCGCATGAGCGGCTGTCGACGGTACGCCGGATACGGCTTTGAGCGTACGTTTCGGGTGCCTGGCGGGGCTGCGCGCGGCGTACCATATCGGAACCGTGAAACGTGGTATTCGGGATCGCGCATTGTGCGTGGCGCGCGCTTGGGCGATCCTCCCGCCGTGCGCGTCGGCCTGTGGCCCGCGCGTACCCCGAAGACGGCGAGCACGCCGGGTAACCGGGCCAGGGCGTTCGAACGGACGCAGGCACCGGGACGTGCCGCGATTCAGCGTTCGAACGGCTGTGTGACCGTCTCCAGGATTCAACCCTGGGGGCAGACCGACGCGGAGAACGCATGAACCTCGAGCAGCACGCTGGCGCACGCGCGCCTAACGCATCCCCATCCCGCCCGAAAACCCTGCTGGTCAAGCACGCGGACGTGCTCGTGACCATGGACGACACGCGCCGCGAATTGCGCGATGCAGGGCTCTACATCGAAGACAACCGGATCGTCGCGGTCGGCCCGACCGCCGAGCTGCCCGACACGGCCGACGAAGTGCTCGACCTGCGCGGCCACCTCGTGATCCCGGGGCTCGTGAACACGCATCACCACATGTACCAGAGCCTCACGCGCGCGGTACCGGCCGCGCAGAACGCCGAGCTGTTCGGCTGGCTCACGAACCTGTACCGGATCTGGGCGCACCTGACGCCCGAGATGATCGAGGTGTCGACGCTCACCGCGATGGCCGAACTGCTGCAATCGGGCTGCACGACGTCGAGCGACCACCTGTACATCTACCCGAACGGCAGCCGGCTCGACGACAGCATCGGCGCCGCGCAGCGGATCGGCATGCGTTTTCACGCGAGCCGCGGCGCGATGAGCGTCGGCCAGCGCGACGGCGGGTTGCCGCCCGATTCGGTCGTCGAGCGCGAGCCGGACATCCTGCGCGACGCGCAGCGCCTGATCGAGACCTATCACGACGAAGGCCGTTACGCGATGCTGCGCGTGGTGGTGGCGCCGTGTTCGCCGTTCTCGGTGAGCCGTGAGTTGATGCGCGACGCGGCCGTGCTCGCGCGCGAGTACGGCGTGTCGCTGCACACGCACCTCGCGGAGAACGTCAACGACATCGCGTACAGCCGCGAGAAGTTCGGGATGACGCCCGCCGAATATGCGGAAGATCTCGGCTGGGTCGGCCACGACGTGTGGCATGCGCACTGCGTGCAGCTCGACGACGCGGGCATCGGCCTGTTCGCGCGCACCGGCACCGGCGTCGCGCATTGCCCGTGCTCGAACATGCGGCTCGCGTCGGGCATCGCGCCGGTGAAGAAGATGCGTCTCGCGGGCGTGCCGGTCGGCCTCGGCGTCGACGGCTCCGCGTCGAACGACGGTGCGCAGATGGTCGCGGAAGTGCGGCAGGCGCTGCTGCTGCAGCGGGTCGGTTTCGGGCCCGATGCGATGACGGCGCGCGAAGCGCTCGAGATCGCGACGCTCGGCGGCGCGAAGGTGCTCAACCGTGACGATATCGGCGCGCTGAAGCCCGGCATGGCCGCGGACTTCGCCGCGTTCGACCTGCGCCAGCCGCTGTTCGCGGGCGCGCTGCACGATCCGGTCGCGGCGCTCGTGTTCTGCGCGCCGTCGCAGACGGCGTACACGGTGGTGAACGGGAAGGTGGTGGTGCGGGAAGGGCGACTGGCGACGCTCGATCTGCCGCCGGTCATCGAGCGCCATAACGCGCTCGCGCACGCGCTCGTCGAGGCCTCGCGCTGAACGAACGCTGACGCTGTGCGGCGGCCGCCTTGCCGGGCGTGCCGCCGTCGCCGCGCCGCGATGGCGCGGGCGGCGTGTGTCGTTACGCCTCGATCAGCGTGCGGGTGGCTTCGGCGACGAGGCTGCGCAGCCAGCGCACTTCGTCGGAGTAGTGGCAGCGCTCGTGCCACAGCTGGTAGTACTGCATCGGCGGGAAGTCGAGCGGTGCCGGCACGACCGACAGCGGCAGGAATTTCGCGTAATGATCGGCGAACAGGCGCGTCGTCGTGAAGATCAGGTCGGACTTCACGAGCACGTACGGTGCAAGGTTGAAGTACGGCAGCGTGACGACCACGTGGCGCTTGAGCCGTTCGCGCGCGAGATGCACGTCGATCGCGCCGCGCTGGCCGACCGAGTACGGTGTCGGCGCGAGATGCGGCGCGTTCAGGTACTGGTCGAGCGTGAGCCCGCCGCGCTTCGCGAACGGGTGCGTGTTGCTCATCAGGCAGACGATTTCGTCGACGAACAGGTTCGACAGGTGCAACTGCTCGGGCGGTTCGGGCCAGTTGCCGACGACGATGTCGAGCTTGCCGTCTTCCAGTGCGAGCTCGTAGTCGAATGCGGGGCCGAGCGAGTGGAACTCGAGCGTCGCGTTCGGCGCGGCCTGGCGGAAGCGTTCCACGACGGTCGGCACGAACAGCACGTTCAGGTAGTCGGGGCAGCCGATCCGGTAGCAGCGGATCGACGTGGCCGGGTCGAAGTTGTGCTGCTGGAACTTGATGCGCTCGATTTCACGCAGTGCGTTCTGCACGGGCTCGAGCAGGCGCAGCCCGTATTCGGTCGGCACCATGCCGGACTTGCCGCGCACGAGCAGCGGGTCGCCAGTGATGTCGCGCAGGCGCCGCAGTGCGGCACTGATCGCCGGTTGCGACTGGTTCAGTTTGACGGCCGCGCGCGTGACGCTGCGCTCCATCAACAAGGTGTGCAAGACGCGCAAGAGGTACGTGTCGATCGCCTCGCGTTGCTGACTCATGATATCTCCGTTTTATATGTCTGGGCTGATCGAGGGGCAGGGGGGATATATCGTTTTTAATATGAAGCTGGGCCAGCGTCAAGAGATGGATACCCGCAGGTACCCGCCGCTCGGGCCTCGACAAGGGGCCCGAACGGGGTGGAATGCAGGGTGCGGAGCGCGCGGTGCCGTCCGGATGCGCGTTGCGCGGATCCGGTTCGCGGCGCGTGATGCGGCGTGCGTGTCAGTCGTCGATGCGCATGCCGACCTTCAGCGTGACCTGCCAGTGAACGACCTGGTCGCCTTCGATGTGGCCGCGCGTTTCGGTCACCTGGAACCAGTGCAGGTTGTGCAGCGTCTTGCCGGCTTTCGAGATCGCGTTGCGGATGGCATCGTCGCTCGATTGCCGCGACGAACCGGTCAGCTCGATCATCTTGTACACGTGGTCGCTCATGATGCGCTCCCTGGGATATCGACATATATCGTCGGTGCAGGTCGCGGTCCCGAAGCTGCGCCGCGCGTGCCCGGCTTCTTGAGTGATAGGTATGATGGGCGGCAAGTGCAACCCATATCGGAGACGAGGAATATCGTGGAAGTCGGATTTTGCGGACCGGGATTGATGGGCGCGCCGATGATTCGGCATTTGCTGGCGGCCGGGCATCGGGTCAGCGTGTGGAATCGCTCGCGCGACAAGGCCGAGGCGCTTGTGAAGGACGGCGCGCAGGTGGTTGGTACGCCGCGCGAACTGGCGGAACGCGTCGACACGGTATTCGTGTGCGTGCTCGACGGCCGCGCGGTCGGCGACGTCGTGTTCGGCGAGCACGGGCTGCTCTCCGGCGACGCCGCTGCGCGGCGCCTGCAGCGCATCGTCGATCATTCGAGCATTCCGCCCGCCGCAACCCGCGACTACGCGGCGCGCGCGGCCGCGCTCGGCGTTGGCTGGGTCGATGCGCCCGTATCGGGCGGCGTGCCGGGCGCGCAGGCCGGCACGCTCGCGGTGATGGCCGGCGGCCGCGCGGCTGATCTCGACGCGGTGCGGCCGCTGATCGGCACATATGCGTCGCGCATCACGCACCTGGGCGACGCGGGCGCGGGCCAGACGGCGAAGCTGTGCAACCAGGCGATCGTCACCGCGACGGTGACCGCGATCGCCGAGGCGGTCGGTCTTGCGCAGGCGAGCGGCATCGACGCCGCGCGCCTGGCCGAGGCGCTGGCCGGCGGCTGGGCCGACTCGGTGCTGCTGCAGACGTTCGTGCCGCGCATGACGTCGGGCGGCCACGCGCCGATCGGCGCGCTCGGCACCTTCCAGAAGGATGTCGATGCGATCGCCGACGCCGCGCGCGACACGGGCGCGGTGATGCCCGTGTCGGCCACCGTGCAGCAGGTGCTGCGGCTCGGCGCCGCGCAGGGGCTCGCCGGTGCCGATTTCGCCGCGTTCATCGACATCGTGCGGCCCGGCAACGGGCGTCAGCAACTCGCGTGACGGGTGAACTAAGCGCGTAAACGGCAGATGGGCCGCCCCGAGGCGGCCCATCGAATGGCTGGCGGATCAGCCGAGGGAGCGTGGCGTCGTGTCGCCGGCGTTCTGGCGACCGAGCCCGCCGCGCAGGCTCGCTTTCGTACCTGCACCAAACTCGGGCAGGATGCGCGCGCGCGCCCGGCTCGCGAATACCAGGAAACCGAAGCCGTTCGCTTCGTACCAGTATCCGCCGTTTTCGAGGCCGTCCAGCGGCTGCTCGAGCGCGTTGGCGATCGATTCGATGCAGCGCTTGCGCAGCTCGGCAATGGCCGGATAGGGCGGCTGTGCGCCGCGCACGCTGCACAGGAGCACGTCGAGACCGGGCAGCACATGCGCGTAGAGGACGGGTTCGTCCTGCGCACGGGCGCGGGCAATCTTGGTGTCGAGCTGGGCAAACGGTTTCGAGTGGCGCAAAACCGCGAGGAATGACTCCTGGCCATCCTGTTGGGCCCGCCGACGTTTTTTCGGGAAGGACATAAACACTCGCCTCAAAAACAATTGCAAGAAATGCGGCACTTTCATGCGACCCACTCCCGGCTATGTACGCCGCATGTCGATCCTTTATAGCACACGAAAATGCTGCATTCGTGCAGTACGACGATCAATGTCTCCCGTCGACCTGCTCGCCATGATCGACACAGCCAGCGTCTTGGCGCCCGTACTGTCGTTTAGTCTCCATCATAGACCTGCTTTCCCCGCGCGTGCATTCGCGCGTCACAAAAAAGTGAGATAGGCCGCATGCGGCAGTGCATGGCGCGCGCAATAAAAAGGCCCGCACGAGGCGGGCCTGGCGGGCGGGGCGCTTGGCGCTCAGCGCTGCTTGAGCGAATCGCGGATCTCGCGCAGCAGCACGGTGTCTTCCGGCGTCGCGGCCGGCGCGGCTTCGTCCGGCTTGCGCAGCTTGTTGATGAATTTCACCATCAGGAAAATGATGAACGCGAGGATGACGAAATTGATCGCGACCGTGATGAACGAGCCGTAACCGAACGCGGCGACACCGGCGGCCTGCAGGTCCTTGAACGAATCGGGATTACCCTTGAACGTCGGGGGGATGGTGCCGAGCAGAACGAACTTGTTCGAGAAATCCAGACCGCCGGTCAGCACGCCGATGACCGGCATGATGAGATCTTTCACGATCGAGTCGACGATCTTCGAGAACGCGCCGCCGATGATCACGCCGACGGCGAGATCCATCACGTTGCCCTTGACGGCGAACTCCTTGAATTCCTTGATGATGCTCATGAGCGGCTTTCTCCTTGTTGGGGCGAAGGGAGGCGTGCCGCGACGCGCAGGGATGCATTGCGTCGAATGAGGGTCGGTGGCACGCCGATGGCCGCATGATAGCGAACGCTCCCCATTGCCGGTAGTCCATCTTGAAATGATTGACAAATCCGCGCGTCGGCGCGGCCGGCCATGCAGGGGAGCGGGGCGTGCGTTGCAGCGCGTCGTGTCGTGCGTCGACGCGCTGCGCAGGGTCAGGTGTTGTCGTCGGTCCAGCCGTCGTCGTTGCTGCCGAGATCGACGTTGCCGCTGCCGCCGTCGCTCCAGTTCGATGCGTCGCCGCGGCCGAGGTCGAAGCCCGGGTCGGCATCCTGCCGGCGGCGCTCGCCGTCGACGATCACGTCGCGTTCGACCACGCGTTCGCGGCCGCCCGACATCGCCTCGCCGAGCAGCACGCCGGTCAGCAGCCCGCCCATTCCGCCGCCGAAACCGCCGCCACCTTGCTGGATCACGACGGGCGGCTGCTGTTGCGGATAAGGCTGCGGCGGATACGGCTGGCCCTGCGCGCCCGTCATGCGATCGGCTTCCTGCGCGTACACGGAGCCGCTGCCGTTTACCGGCGCCGCGGGTTGCGCGGCCGGGTCGGGGCGGCCTTCGACGCGCGCCTTCACGCTTGCATGGCGCTGTTCGAGTTCATCGACGCGATACGGCGGCACCGGATTCTTGCCGTTCGACAGCGCCTCGACGAGCGTGCGCGCATCGGCCTCGAGCGCGTCGAGTTCGCCCGTGAGCGCCGCGGCGCCGGGCGCCGTCGACAGCTTCGCATCGAGTTTCAGCGGACGGATGTCGTTCAGCACGTCGGTCGCACGCTTGAGCTGCGTGCGGCGTTCGTCGTCGGCGCGGCCGTCGTCGGCCGTGCGCGCGCGCCGCAGCGTCCAGCGCAGCACCAGCGCGATCATCGCGACGATCAGCCCGAGGCCGATCCACATGCCGGTCGACGGGCCGTGTTTTTCGGCAGGCGCGGCGGGCGCGAGCGACGGTTGCAGCGTGCCGGCCTGCGTGGCCGACGGCGCGTTGCCGCTCACGCGCGCGGCGTCCGCGCGGATGCGCGATTCGGTCTGCGCGAAGTGCGACGCATCGGTGAAGCGCAGTTGCGGATCGAGCGACTTCGCACGCTGCAGTTGCGCGAGCGCATCGGACGCGCGGCCTTCGCGGTCCAGCACCTGTGCATACAGATAGCGCGCGTGCGCGTTGTTCGGATGGGCGTCGATGACTTGCGACAGCTGCGTGTCGGCTTGTTGCCAGTTGCGCTGCGCGATCGACTGCTCGACTTGCTGCAGCGACGGTACCGCAAACGCGGCGGACGACAGCAACATCAGCGAGAGGCCGAGTGCGGCGAGAGACTTCTTCATGGTTGAACCGGGCGCGGGCGCCCGTCTCCTGACGATCGGTTCGCGCCGCGTGCCCGGGGCGGGCCGCGGCGCGGTGGCCGTTACTGCGCGGGCGTGTCGAGCTGCTTCTTCAGCGCGGCGAGGCGGTCCTCGACCGACGGGCCCTTGTTCAGCGCGGCGAGCTTGTCGTCGAGCGCCTTGCCGCTCGACGTGTCGGCCGAATTGAGGCGCGCGTCCGAGCGTGCGTTCTGCAGTGCGACCTTGTCCTCGAGCTTCTGGAAATCCTCGGACAGGTTCTTGCCGCCGATGCCGCCCAAGGCGCTGGCCGCGACATCCTTCGCCTGTGCGATTTCCTGCTTGGCCTGCAGGATGTTCGAGCGCGCGTTCAGGTCGTTGCGGCGCTGGCGCATGTCGGCGATCTGCCCCTTCAGCTTGTCGACCGACGGTTCGAGCGTCGTCAGTTCGGCCGCGAGCGCGTCACGCTCGGCTTCCGCGTTCGACTGCGCGGCGAGCGCCTCGCGTGCGAGTGCTTCGTCGCCGCCCTGCAGCGCGCGTTTCGCGCCGTCCTCGTACTTCTTCACCTTGTCGTCGGCCGCGTCGCGCTTGCTGCGCTGGGTCGCGACCTGTGCCTCGATCTCGATCAGCGAATTCTCGGCACGGCCGATGCTGTCGTCGAGCTCCCGCACGATCTGCCGTGCGTCGCGCGACGGATCCTGTACCGAATCGGCCGCATCGTTCAGCAGGCCTTTGATCGTGCGCGAAACAGAGTCGAAAAGCGACATGAAATCCTCCGTGATTAAATGGCGCCGCGTGACCGCGGCAATGCCCGTCGCGAGCCGTTTGCGACCCGCGTGAGCCGGCGGATATTACACCACCGGTTCACTTAAATACGGCTTAAACGCGCGAGTTCAAGCGGCATGGGCATCAGGATGTCGAACCTTTCGCGATTGAAAGAAAATCGGCCGCGGACCCCGCATTGCGTGTCCATGATAGGCCGAGGATGCGGACAATACGTTCCGGAAATCACGGCATTGCGGGAATTTTTACAAAAAATCGCGAAGGGGCCCGGTCGATTTCATTAAAATGCGCTGTCACGTCGCGGGAACGGATCGCCGCGCGGCGGGGTCTGTCGACGTGACAGCCGCATCTCGATGCACCCACTCTGATTCATTCGCTTGCATTTCCGCATGCGTCCGAGGGCGCCACGTACGCCCGCCATTCCGACATGCCAATTATCAAACGACCGCCTTCTTCTTCCGACAGGAACGAACCCCACTACACGCTGCGCCGTTCGCCGTCCGGAGCCTATTACCCCGATGACGACGACCGCGATCCTCGCAACGACGACCGCCGCGCACAGCGCAGCGGCGGCGGCGGGGGCCGTCGCTCGTTCGGCTCGCGCGTCGCGCTGTGGTTCGCCGGCCTGTTCGTGACGCTGGCGATCGTCGGCGCGCTGATCGTCGGTTACGCGCTGGTCGTGATGGCGCCGCAGCTGCCGTCGCTCGATGCGCTGACCAACTACCAGCCGAAGGTGCCGCTGCGCGTGTTCACGGCCGATCACGTGCTGATCGGCGAATTCGGCGAGGAGCGCCGCAGCCTCGTGCGTTTCCAGGACATTCCGGACGTGATGAAGAAGGCCGTGCTCGCGATCGAGGACTACCGCTTCTACGAGCACGGCGGCGTCGACTTCGTCGGCATCCTGCGGGCGGGTGTCGCCGACCTGATGCACGGCGGCGCGCGCCAGGGCGCGAGCACGATCACGATGCAGGTCGCGCGCAACTTCTTCCTGTCGAGCGAGAAGACCTACACGCGCAAGATCTACGAAATGCTGCTCGCGTACAAGATCGAGAAGGCCCTGACGAAGGACCAGATTCTCGAGCTGTACATGAACCAGATCTATCTCGGCCAGCGCTCGTACGGCTTCGCGGCCGCCGCACGCGTGTATTTCGGCAAGGACCTGAAGGACATCACGCTCGCGGAAGCAGCGATGCTCGCGGGGCTGCCGAAGGCGCCGTCCGCGTATAACCCGGTCGTCAATCCGAAGCGCGCGAAGGTGCGCCAGGAATACATCCTGAAGCGCATGCTCGAGGTCGGCTACATCACGCAGCCGCAGTACGACGAAGCCGTGAAGGAAGAGATCCACGTGCGCACGCCGGGCAACCAGTACGCGGTGCACGGCGAATATGTCGCCGAGATGGTGCGGCAGATGATGTATCAGCAGTACAAGGACGAAACCTACACGCGCGGGTTGACCGTCACGACGACGATCAACTCGGCCGACCAGGAGGCCGCGTACCAGGCCGTGCGTCGCGGCATTCTCGACTACGAGCGCCGCCACGGCTATCGCGGGCCCGAAGCGTCGATCAACCTGCCCGCGGCCGGCGACGACCGCGACGAGGCGATCGACGACGCGCTCGCCGATCACCCGGACAACGGCGACCTGCAGTCGGCGGTCGTGCTGTCGGCCTCGCCGAACGCGGTCGAGGTGCAGTTCGTCGGCGGCGCGACGACGACGATCGGCCCGGCCGGGCTGCGCTTCGTGTCGGCCGCGCTTGGGCCCCGTGCGAACAACGCGCTGCGTATCAAGCCGGGCTCGATCGTGCGCGTGCTGAAGGACGGCAAGACGGGCTGGCAGGTTGTGCAACTGCCGCAGGTCGAAGGCGCGCTCGTCGCGATCGCGCCGCAGGACGGTGCGATCCGCTCGCTCGTCGGCGGCTTCGACTTCAACAAGAGCAAGTTCAACCACGTGACGCAGGCATGGCGGCAGCCGGGCTCGTCGTTCAAGCCGTTCATCTACTCGGCCTCGCTCGACAAGGGCATGGGGCCGGCGACGATGATCAACGACGCACCGCTGTACTTCCCGCCGAGCGTGCCGGGCGGCACCGCGTGGGAGCCGAAGGACGACGACCAGCCGGACGGTCCGATGACGATGCGCACGGGCCTGCAGCGTTCGAAGAACCTCGTGTCGATCCGGATCCTCGCGTCGATCGGCACGCAGTATGCGCAGCAGTACGTGACGCAGCGCTTCGGCTTCGATCCCGCGAAGACGCCGCCTTACCTGCCGATGGCGCTCGGCGCGGGCCTCGTGACGCCGCTGCAGCTCGCGACCGGCTATGCGGTGTTCGCGAACGGCGGCTACAAGGTCGACCCGTACCTGATCGCCGAAGTCGACGACGCGCGCGGCCAGGCACTGCAGAAGTCGCAGCCGGTGATCGCGGGCGGCACGGCGCCGCGCACGATCGAAGGCCGCAACGCGTACGTGATGAACAGCCTGCTGCATTCGGTCGCGACGGCCGGCACGGGCGCGGGTACCAACGCACTGGGCCGCAGCGACCTGCAGGGCAAGACGGGTACGACGAACGATGCGAAGGACGGCTGGTTCGCCGGTTACCAGCAGTCGCTCGTCGCGGTCGCGTGGATGGGCTTCGACCAGCCGAAGAGCCTCGGCAGCCGCGAATTCGGCGCGCAGCTCGCGTTGCCGATCTGGGTGAACTACATGCGCACCGCACTGAACGGCGTGCCCGAGCAGCAGATGCCGATGCCGGACGGCCTGACCTCGCTCGACGGCGAGCTGTACTACGCCGATCGCACGCCGGGCAACGGCTTCGTCGCGAACGTCGACATCAACCCGGCCGAGAACGCGATCAGCGCAAACGACGCACTCGGCTCGGCCGGCGCGGCGGGGCTCGCGCCGCCGCCCGTCACGGCGCAGGAGAAGCAGCAGATCATGGACATGTTCGAGAACAAGTAAGCGGTACGCCGCTGTTCCGGCATGCGACGGGCGCCTTCGGGCGCCCGTTTTTTTTGCGTGTCGCCGACAGCGGGAGCAGCGGAATCAGAACGACGCGCAGGCCGGCACGACCGTCATGCCGACCGACTCCTGCCGGAATCGCGCCACATACGCTTGGCGGATCGCGGCGAGCCGCGCGCGCGTGTCGGGCGTATCGTCGGCGATGATACGGATCACGAAGCTGTCTTCGCGTGTGATCCCGCCGCTTGCGCGGTCGCGCCACTGGCCGTGCGTGTCCCAGTAGGTGAGGCCGTCGGGGAAACGCGGCGTGATCGTATCGGCGAGGAACGCCGTGCGTTCCGCATCGGTCACGGGGCCGCGCCCCGCGATGTCGCGCCCGAACAGCAGGTCGGCCTGCAGCATGCGGTTCTCGCCCGGCTGCGTGCAAGCCGGCTGCGCGCCGACGACGGGCGAGGGCGGTGCCGCGCAGCCGGCGAGCAGCGCGATCGCCACGGCGCCGACCAGCGGCAGCACGCGGTGCCGCCACGTCGCAGCCCGTGCGTGCAGCGGCCGCATCCGCCCAATCTGCCCATTTCGCGTCGATCGACCTTCGCGCGCGCAAAACGCTGCGCGCTCAACCACTTGCGTGCTTGTCCGGCGGGTTATCAACAGGGCTGTCAACATAATCTGGGGATAACCCTAGGTTGGTCCACGTGTGCCCGCGCGGGGTCAGTGCCGCAGTTTCGCGTGCGCGAGATGCATGCCGAGCGTGCCGGGGTCAGTATTCGTGCCCGACAGCAGCACGCCGACGCGCTTGCCCTGCAGCGTTTCGCGCAGCGGGCCGAGCAGCGCTGCGAGCGCGGCCGCGCAGGCCGGTTCGACCGACAGTTTCAGGTGCGAGAACAGGAACAGCATCGCGTCGCGCAGCGCGTCGTCGGACACGGTGACGATGCGGTCGATGTGGCGCCGGCACAGCTGGTAGCTGTATTCCTCGGTATGCGGCGCCATCAGCGAATCGGCGATCGTCTGCATCGCGCTCATCTTGATCGTGTGATTCGCCGCGAAGCTGCGGCTCATCGCATCGGCGCCTTCCGGCTCCACGCCGTACACGTGCACGCGCGGATTCGCGAGCCGCAGCGCGGTCGCCATGCCGGCCGCGAGCCCGCCGCCGCCGATCGGCACGATCACCGCGTCGAGGTCGGGGGTCTGCGTCGCCCATTCGTAGCCGAGCGTCGCGGTGCCGAGTATCGTGTGATAGCCGTTGAACGGATGAATGAAGAAGCGGCCTTCTTCGGCCTCGATCCGCCGCACGAGATCGAACGCCTGCGACGCGCTGCCCGCGAGCACGACCTCCGCGCGGTACTGCTTGCATTGCGCGATGCGCGTCGGGCTCGCGGTATGGAACATCACGACCTTCGCGCTGCTGCCGAGCCGCATCGCCGCATACGCGACGGCCGCCGCGTGATTGCCGGCCGACACGCAGGTGACGCCGGCGTCCTTGCGCGCCTCGTCGAGCGCGAGCAGGTGCGTGAATGCGCCGCGTGCCTTGAAGCTGCCGCTCACCTGCAGCAGTTCGAACTTGAAGTTGACGTGCGTGCCCTCGAGGGACGGCAGGTCGGCGCGTTCGAACACGGGCGTGCGCGCGACCCAGGGCGACAACGCAAAATGCTGGGCGGCGATTTCATCGAGCGTCGGAATCGGCTCACCGTCGATCGTCGTATGGGCATTGCGCTGTTGTTCAGTCGACATGGCGTGGCGGGTGGCGGAGTGGGCCAGCCCGCACACGCGGGCCGGCGTGGCGGGAGGCAGTCAGTGCGCGTCGACCGACATGCTGCGGATGAACTTGCGCAGGAACTGCTCGCAGCCGGCGAGCTGCGCGAGCTCGACATACTCGTTCGGCTTGTGCGCCTGCTCGATGTTGCCGGGCCCGCAGACGACGCTCGGGATGCCCGCGCGTGCGAACAGGCCGGCCTCGGTGCCGTACGCGACCTTGCGCTTGTCCTGGTCGGCCGTCAGCGCGCGCACCAGCTGCGTGATCGCGGCCTGTTCGGTTGCGTCGAGGCCGGGCGCCGCGGCGATCTTCGAGAACTCGATCGCGGCATTCGGATGCTCGCGGCGCATCTGCGGCAGCAGCGTTTCGTGCGCATACGCTTCGATGCGTGTGAAGATCTGCTCGGGATCGAGCGTCGGCAGGTTGCGGAACTCGAAGTCGAACCGGCATTCGGCCGGCACCGTGTTGATCGCGTTGCCGCCCTGGATCGTGCTCGTCTGCGCGGTCGTGAACGGCACGTCGTACAGCTCGTCGAACGGGCCTTCGGCGCGGAAGCGGTCGGCGAGGTCGCGGATGTGGCAGATGAGGCGCGCCGCGTACTCGATCGCGTTCAGCCCCTTAGGCGTCAGCGACGAGTGCGCCGCGTGGCCGCGCACGCAGCAGCGGTACGCGTTGATGCCCTTGTGCGCGATGATCGGCCGCATGCTGGTCGGCTCGCCGACGATGCAGCCGGACGGTTGCACGCCGCGCTTGACGAGGTCGGCGATCATCAGCGGCGCACCCGCACAGCCGATTTCCTCGTCGTAGGACAGCGCGAAATGGATCGGCTGCGCGAGTTTGGTCGCCTGCATCTCGGGCAACAGTGCCAGCGCCGTGCCGATGAAGCCCTTCATGTCGCAGGTGCCGCGGCCGTACAGGCGGCCGTCGCGGATCTCCGGCGCGAACGGGTTGCTGTCCCATTGCTGGCCGTCGACCGGCACGACGTCGGTGTGCCCCGACAGCACGATGCCGCCGTTCGTCGAGCCGTCGTGCGCGGGCACGGTTGCGAACAGGTTGGCCCAGCCCTCGCGCGGATCGTGCGTGATCGTCGATGCGATGCCGTTCGCGGCGAGCGCGTCGCGCACCGTTTCGATCAGACCGAGATTCGGCACGCGGCTCGTCGTGTCCATCGATACCAGTTGCTTGACCCAGGGCAGGCAAACGAGCGATGCGTCGTCTTGGGGTGCGGCGGACGGCGCGGTCGCGTCGAGAGTGGACATGGCAAAACTCCGTCTGATGAATGGGAAAATCATACTCAAAAACGCGCCGGGCCGCCCGCGCCGGGCGCGGTGCGGTGCAGCATCGACGCGGCCGTCAGCGTGCCGCGGCCGCCGCTCCCTGCTTCGGGCCGAGCGCGCGCAGCGTTTCCTTGATCGTCGATACGCGGATCGCGAGATCGGGCGAGCGCGTTTCGATGCGCAGCTTGTCCTGGCCCGCGAGCTTGATGTGCCGGTGCTTCTGCACCATCTCGATGATCCGCATCGGATCGATCGGCGGATTCGGCTCGAACTGCAGCCCGATCGCGACTTCGCTCGCGTCGATCTTCACGATGCCCAGCGGCTTCGCGGCGATGCGCAGCCGGTGCGTCTCGACCAGCGCGTGCGCCTGCGGCGGCAGCTTGCCGAAACGGTCGATCAGTTCTTCCTGGATGCCGTCGATCGAGTCGCCGTGCTCGCAGTTCGCGAGGCGCTTGTACAGCGACAGCCGTTCCTGCACGTCCGCGCAGTAGTCGGCCGGCAGGATCGCGGGCGCATGCAGGTTGATTTCCGTCGTCGCGGCGAGCGGCGCGGTGAGGTCGGGCTCCTTGCCGTTCTTCAGCGCCTTCACCGCGTCGTTCAGCATGTCCGTATAGAGCTGGAAGCCGATCTCGTGGATTTCGCCCGACTGCTTGTCGCCGAGCACTTCGCCGGTGCCGCGGATCTCGAGGTCGTGCATCGCGAGATAGAAGCCCGAACCGAGTTCCTCCATCTGCTGGATCGCCTCGAGCCGGCGCTGCGCCTGCTTGGTCAGCGCCTGCGGATCGTGGACCAGCAGGTACGCATAGGCCTGGTGGTGTGAGCGGCCGACGCGGCCGCGCAGCTGGTGGAGTTGCGCAAGGCCGAACTTGTCCGAGCGGTGCATGATGATCGTGTTCGCGCTCGGCACATCGATGCCGGTCTCGATGATGGTCGTGCACAGCAGCACGTTCGCGCGCTGCGCGACGAAATCGCGCATCACGCGTTCGAGCTCGCGCTCGTGCATCTGGCCGTGCGCGATCACGATGCGCGCTTCGGGCACGAGCGCCTCGAGCATCGCCTTGCGGTTCTCGATCGTCTCGACCTCGTTGTGCAGGAAATACACCTGGCCGCCGCGCTTGAGCTCGCGCAGCATCGCCTCGCGGATCACGCTTTCCTCCTCGCGGCGCACGAAGGTCTTGATCGCGAGCCGCTTCTGCGGCGCGGTCGCGATCACCGAGAAATCGCGCAACCCTTCGAGCGCCATCCCGAGCGTGCGCGGGATCGGCGTCGCGGTGAGCGTCAGCACGTCGACTTCCGCGCGCAGCGCTTTCAGCGCTTCCTTCTGGCGCACGCCGAAACGGTGTTCCTCGTCGATGATCACGAGGCCGAGGCGCTTGAACTGCACGTCCGACGACAGCAGCTTGTGCGTGCCGATCACGATGTCGACGCTGCCTTCGTTGATCTGCGCGATCGCCGTGTTCACTTCCTTCGTGGTCTTGAAGCGCGACAGCTCGACGATCCGCACCGGCCAGTCCGCGAAGCGGTCGACGAAGGTCTGCGTGTGCTGCTCGGCGAGCAGCGTCGTGGGCGACAGCAGCGCGACCTGCTTGCCGCCCATCACCGCGATGAACGCGGCGCGCAGCGCGACCTCGGTCTTGCCGAAGCCGACGTCGCCGCACACGAGGCGATCCATCGGCTTGCCGCTCGTCATGTCGCCGATCACGGCGGCGATCGCCGCGGCCTGGTCGGGCGTTTCCTCGAAGCCGAAGCTTTCCGCGAATTTCACGTAGTCGCGCGGGTCGAGCGCGAACGCGTGGCCTTCGCGGGCCGCGCGGCGCGCGTACAGGTTCAGCAGTTCGGCGGCCGTATCGCGGATCTGCTGCGCGGCCTTGCGCTTCGCGCGTTCCCACTGGCCGGAGCCGAGCGCGTGCAGCGGGGCGCTGTCGGGATCGGCGCCGCTGTAGCGCGAGATCACGTGCAATTGCGCGACGGGCACGTAGAGCTTGCTCTCGCCCGAGTATTCGAGATGCAGGAATTCGGTGTCGCCTTCGCCGAGATCCATCGACACGAGGCCCATGTAGCGGCCGATGCCGTGCTGCGCGTGGACGACTGGGTCGCCGACCTTCAGCTCCGACAGGTCGCGCACCATCGCGTCGACGTTGCTGGCCTGTTCCTGCCGGCGGCGGCCCGCGCGGCGGCCGAGCGCGCCGTACAGCTCGGTTTCGGTGACGATCGCGTAGCCTTCGCCCGGCACCGAGAAACCGCTCGACAGCGGCGCGACGCCGAGCGCGAAGCGTTCGTCGCTCGTAAGCCAGCCCGCGAAGTGGTCGTTCGACACGGGGCGCAGGTGATGCTCGGCGAGCAACTGCAGGATCGTTTCGCGGCGGCCGGCCGATTCGACGGTCAGCAGCACGCGCTTGCCCGACGATTCGACGAACGTGCGCAGCGACGCGAGCGGATCGTCCGCATGGCGGTCGACGGTGAGCTCGGGCAGCCCCGTCGCCCAGCCGCCGGCCGGTTGCGCGGGCAGCACGACGCGCGCGAACGGCTTCGCGAACGCGAAGAAATCCTCGTCGGACAGGAACAGGCGCTGCGGCTCGAGGATCGGCCGCTCGCGATCGTGCGACAGGAACGCGTGGCGCTGCTTCGTGTCGGCCGTGAAGCGGCGGATCGACGCTTCGAGATCGCCGGCGAACACGAGGTGCGCGTCCTGCGGCAGGTAGTGGAACAGCGTGGCCGTCTCGTCGAAGAAGAGCGGCAGGTAATACTCGATGCCGGCCGACGGCACGCCGTTGCCGATGTCCTTGTAGATCGGCGCGCGGCTCGGGTCGCCTTCGAAGGTCTCGCGCCAGCGGCTGCGGAAGGCCGTGCGCGCGGCTTCGTCGAACGGAAACTCGCGGCCGGGCAGCAGCCGCACGTCGCGCACCGGGTAGAGGCTGCGCTGCGTGTCGGGATCGAACGCGCGGATCGAGTCGACCTGGTCGTCGAACAGGTCGATCCGGTACGGCAGCGGCGAACCCATCGGATACAGGTCGATCAGCGAGCCGCGCACGCAGTATTCGCCGGGCCGCACGACCTGGCTCACGTGCTCGTAGCCGGCCAGCGTGAGCTGTGCCTTCAGTTTCGCCTCGTCGAGCCGTTCGCCCTGCGCGAACGCGAACGTGTACGCGGCCATGAACGACGCGGGCGGCATCCGGTACAGCGCGGTGGTGGCGGGCACCAGCAGGATGTCGCAGCGGCCCTCGCCGAGGTCGTGCAGCGTCGCGAGACGCTCCGACACGAGGTCCTGGTGCGGCGAGAACGTGTCGTACGGCAGCGTTTCCCAGTCCGGCAGCAGGCGCACGCGAGCGTCGGGCGAGAAATAGGGGATTTCCTGCGAAAGCCGCTGGGCGTCGACCGCGTTCGCGCAGATCACGGCGAGGAGCGGCACGTCCGGACGGTTGTCGGCGAGATAACGGGCGATGGCGAGCGCGTCGGCGGAGCCATGCGCGCCGTCGAAGGCGAAACGCTGACCGGGCTTGACGCGGGCAACGGGCGAGGCGGACGGGGTGAAAGCGTTATCTGGCATAGGGACGGCAGGGGTGGCGTGCACGGGCGCACACGGTGCGCCGGTCGAGACGAAAGACCTATTATAAAATCCGCTTCTCGATTTCATCTTTCCGGCGTTTTCCTTTCGTGACTCCCCGACTTTTCGCCCTGATTCCCTGTGCCGGCACGGGCAGCCGTTCCGGTTCGGCCGTGCCGAAGCAATATCGCACGCTGGCCGGCCGCGCGCTCCTGCATTACACGCTCGCCGCGTTCGACGCGTGCAGCGAATTCGCGCAGACGCTCGTCGTCCTCGCACCCGACGATGCCCATTTCGACGCGCGCCGCTTCGCGGGCCTGCGCTTCGCGGTGCGCCGCTGCGGCGGCGGCTCGCGGCAGGCGTCGGTGCTGAACGGGCTGCTCGAGCTGGGCGAATTCGGCGCGACCGATCACGACTGGGTGCTCGTGCACGACGCCGCGCGCCCGGGCATCACGCCGGAGCTGATCCGCACGCTCGTCGCGACGCTGAAGGACGACCCGGTCGGCGGCATCGTCGCGCTGCCGGTGGCCGATACGCTCAAACGCGTGCCGGCCGGCGGCGACGCGATCGCGCGTACCGAGTCGCGCGACGCGCTGTGGCAGGCGCAGACGCCGCAGATGTTCCGCATCGGCATGCTGCGCGAGGCGATCCTGCGCGCGCAGCGTGAAGGGCACGACCTGACCGACGAAGCGAGCGCGATCGAATGGGCCGGCCATACGCCGCGCGTCGTGCAGGGCAGCCTGCGCAACTTCAAGGTCACGTACCCGGAAGATTTCGCGCTCGCGGAAGCGATCCTCGCGCGCCCCGCGACCGCTTCCTGACTTTTACCCCATCTCAATCGGAACACGCATGGATTTCAGAATCGGACAAGGCTACGACGTGCACCAGCTCGTCCCGGGGCGCCCCCTCATCATCGGCGGCGTGACGATTCCGTACGAGCGCGGCCTGCTCGGTCACTCGGACGCGGACGTGCTGCTGCACGCGGTCACCGACGCGCTGTTCGGCGCGGCGGCACTCGGCGACATCGGCCGCCATTTCTCCGACACGGACGCGGCGTTCAAGGGCGCGGACAGCCGCGTGCTGCTGCGCGAGTGCGCCGCACGGGTCAAGGCGGGCGGCTTCACGATCCAGAACGTCGACAGCACCGTGATCGCGCAGGCACCGAAGCTCGCGCCGCACATCGACGGCATGCGAGCGAACATCGCGGCCGATCTCGGGCTGCCGCTCGATCGCGTGAACGTGAAGGCGAAGACCAACGAGAAGCTCGGCTATCTCGGTCGCGGCGACGGGATCGAGGCGCAGGCCGCCGCGTTGCTCGTGAAGCAGGGCGGCTGACGCCCGGCCGTCGCGGTGTGCGGTTCGCTCCGCGCGCCGTGGTGCGGAAATGAAAAATGCCACGCTTTAGCGTGGCATTTTCGTTTGCAGCGGCGGCCGCGCCGGCATGGCTGCCGGCCGCGCGGCGCAACCGCTCATGCGGCCATTCACTCGCCTTCGGCGGCGATCACCTGCGCGGCGGCGTTGATCACCGACGCGATGCGGCCGACGTCGCGCAGTTGCGTGACGGTCATCCCTTGCTCGTTCTTCAGCAGCGCGTAGTGCGACTTCACGCAGAAGTGGCACTTGCCGACGATCGACGCGGCGAGCGCGTACATCTCGAACTTGCGCTTGTCGACGCCACCGTGCGTCGCATACGCGCCCATCCGCAGCTCGGCGCGCTGCGTCTTCAGGTCGGCGTCGTCGGCCATCTCGACATACGGATACCAGGTGTTGTTCATCCCCATCAGCGCGGCCGCCGTCAGCACGGCGTTCGTCTCTTCGGGCGACAGCACGCCGGCCTCGCGGATCGTCTTCACGAGCACGCTGCTCTTCGCCGCGATCGCCGCTGCCAGCGCGACGCCGACCGCGTCGGTGCCTTCGAGCGACGAGCGCGAGATCGTGCCGTCGAGGTTCAGGCGAATGTCCTTCGCGTAGTCGGGAATACGCGCCTTAATCGAATCGATGAATTCCATTGATATCTCCTATGGGTTGGCCGTTAAAAAAGCCCGCAGGCAGGACGTGCGCCGCGGGCTTCGTGCATCGATGCGCTTACAGCGTTGCGCCGCCGACTGCACGGTTGCACGGGCACAGTTCGTCCGTTTGCAGGCCGTCCAGAATACGCAGGACTTCTGCCGGGCTACGGCCGACGTTCAGGTTGTTCACCGAAACGTGCTGGATCGTGTTGTCCGGATCGATGATGAACGTTGCACGCAGGGCCACGCCGGCTTCCTTGTCGCGCACGCCGAGCTGGTCGATCAGCTCGCCCTTGACGTCGCCGAACGCGTAGTGGTTCAGCTTGTCCAGGTCCTTGTGCTCACGGCGCCATGCGAGCTTGACGAATTCGTTGTCCGAGCTGCCGCCCAGCAGGATGGCGTCGCGCTCTTCGAACTGCTTCGTGAGCTTCGCGAACTCGACGATTTCCGTCGGGCACACGAACGTGAAATCCTTCGGATAGAAGTAGATGATCTTCCACTTGCCCGGGAACGACGCTTCGGTGACGGTCTCGAACGCCGACTGGCCGTTTTCCTCGTGATGATTGAAGCCCGGCTTCGCGGCTACGACGGTGAAAGCTTCGAGTTTATCGCCCACGGTTTTCATGCGGATACTCCTGTATGAGTTGGGAAGAAGACTGAGTCAAGCTACCTCGGTGCTGCAACGATGCTGTGACAGCATGGGGAAGACTCTAACACTATTAATAAAACACTTCAATAGATTTTAACTAATGATCTTCATAGTTTTTTTCAACTGGATCGATAGTGTGAAGTGCGAGGGGCGCGGGCGAGCGCGTCACGCGGTCGCACGCGCCTTGCCGGCGCCGGGGAATTCGACCGTGACTTCGAGGCCCGCTTCGGGGTTGCGGTTGCGCAGGCGCAGCGCGCCGCGATAGCGGCCGACGAGCCGCAGCACGATCGCCATCCCGAGGCCCGTGCCGTCCGCCTTGGTGCGCGCGGTGTCGACGCGGTAGAACGGCCGCATCACGAGCGGCAGCTGATCCTCGGGGATGCCGGGGCCTTCGTCGCTCACCGACAGCTCGACGCGCGCGTGCGACACGCGCGTCTCGAGCGTGATGCGCGAGATGCCGTCCTGCTTGCTCTGGCCGTACTTGCGCGCGTTCTCGACGAGGTTGCCGATCACGCGGCGCATGTCGGTCTCGTCGGCTTCGATGATCGCGCGCGGCGCGAGCCGCGTATGGATCTCGACGCCGTCCTCGCCCGACACGCGTGCGGCGACTTCCTGCGCGATCGACGACAGGTCGACGGGCTCGGGCCTGCGCTGCGACGGGCGCGCGTAGTCGATGAAGGCCGCGATGATGCGGTCCATCTGTTCGATGTCGTCGACCATCGCGTCCTTGGTCGCCTGGTCGGACGGGCTCATCTCGGTTTCGAGGCGCAGCCGCGCGAGCGGCGTGCGCAGGTCGTGCGAGATGCCCGCGAGCATCAGCGCGCGGTCGGCCTCGAGCTGTTCGAGGTCGCGCACCATCTGGTTGAAGCTGCGATTGGTGTCGGCCGCGACACCCATCCCGCGCTCGGGCAGCAACTCGGGTGTCTGGCCCGAGCCGATCTGGCGCGCGGCGAGCGCGAGCCGCGCGAACGGCCGGTTCACGAGGCTCGTGATGAACGCGGAGCCGAACAGCGACAGCGCGAGCGCGAACAGCCCCCAGCCGGCCCACTGCAGGCCCGTGACGTTGTCGAGCTGGTCGCGGTCGAGCGCGACCCAGTAATCGTCGTCGTCGATCTTGAAGCTGATCCACACGCCGGGAATGTCGTTGACCGATTGCGCGATCACGGTGTCGTCGCCGAGACGGCTGCGGATGTCGTGTTCGATCAGGCGGTTCAGCGATTCGTCGGGCTGCAGCTTGAACTTGTCGGTTTTCTCGCGCGGGTAAACGCGCACGCCCTCGTTGCTCTCGAGATCCTGCAGCAGCGCGCGCCGCAGATCGGGATCGGAATAGAGCAGGGCGGTGCGCGTGAGCTTCACGATCGCGACGAGCTGCAGCGCGACGCGCTGCGCACGCGGCTCGCGCTCGATGACGCGAAAGCTCTGGAACCACGCGGCGAGACTGACCGAGATCAGCAGCGCGATCAGCAGGAAGGTGCGCCAGAACAGCCCGCCGAACGCGAGCTGCAGGAGGCGCCGGTCAATACGCATGGGACGGGCCGTGGGGGGCGAAACCGGAAAAGAAAAAGATCAGGCGGCGCCGTCCGGGATGAACACGTAGCCGAGGCCCCAGACGGTCTGGATGAAACGCGGGCTGCCCGGATCCGGTTCGATCAGCTTGCGCAGGCGCGAAATCTGCACGTCGAGGCTGCGGTCGAACACTTCGTATTCACGACCGCGCGCGAGCTCCATCAGCTTCTCGCGCGACAGCGGCTGGCGCGGATGGCGTGCGAACACCTTCAGCACCGAGAATTCGCCGGTCGTCAGCGGAATTTCCTGGCCGGACTTCGTCAGCGTGCGCGTCGCGAGGTTCAGCGAGAACTCGCCGAACTCGAACACCTCGGTGGTTTCCGACGGCGCGCCCGGCAGTTCGGCCGGTGCCTGGCGGCGCAGCACCGCATGAATGCGCGCGACGAGCTCGCGCGGGTTGAACGGCTTCGGCAGGTAATCGTCGGCGCCCATCTCGAGGCCGACGATGCGATCGACATCCTCGCCCTTCGCGGTGAGCATGATGATCGGCGTGCGGTCATTGCTGCCGCGCAGGCGGCGGCAGATCGACAGGCCGTCTTCGCCGGGGAGCATCAGGTCGAGCACGAGCAGGTCGAAACGCTCGCGTACCCAGAGCTTGTTCATCGCGGTCGCGTTTTCCGCGACATATACGTTGAAACCCTGCTCGCCGAGATAGCGGCGCAGCAGATCGCGCAGGCGCGGGTCGTCGTCGACGACGAGAATCTTGGAGGGGTTTTTCGTTTCCATGATCGGCATCTTATCGCGAATGGGAATTGACGCACGGCCACGTATTTTCGTGCGTTACAGTCAGTTACAAAATTTACCCGTAGTGTCGCGCAGAGTAAAGGCAGGCTATAGAGATTCCTTTACTCGAAGCTGAAATTCGGTAGATACTCCCCAGCACTCCATCTTTCATCTTTGCACACCCGATTTCCGCAGGGTTTTTCAAGTACCAGAGGTAGCCGGTTGCCGCGTGACGAAGGGAACAAATCGACCAAAGAAGCGAGGACGGTCATGCGATCTGTCCGGATTGCACTGATGCTGACGATCGCGCTCGCCGGTCCGTATGCGTCGAACTTCGCGTATGCGCAACGTCCCGAGCAGGGCGCCCCGTCGCGCAAGCCGCCGCGCGGCAAGGCGCCGCAGCCCGATCGTCCCGCCGAGATGACGGTCCGTTCCGCCGTGCCTCCCGATCTCGAACAGCGCCGCCGTGACGGGCA
Organism: Burkholderia cepacia; assembly: GCF_001039005.1. Classification (GTDB taxonomy): domain Bacteria; phylum Pseudomonadota; class Gammaproteobacteria; order Burkholderiales; family Burkholderiaceae; genus Burkholderia; species Burkholderia theae. Next base: position 78,261 of record NZ_LDWR01000041.1, on the reverse strand, counting down.
TATGACGCCCGAAGAACGCCACCTCTTGCGCCAGCACATCGAAGACGCCGTTCGCGAGTTGTACAAGCGCTGACACGCGCCGTTTTTCTCATTGCGCGGAAAATCCCGCGCGGAAAAAATTCGTAGCAATTTTTCCGTCAACTTTCGCCTGTCGAATGCCGTTGTATCGGCATCCGCACCGCCGGTGCGTTCCGGGAGTCCATGACGATGAAAGCGAACGCTGCCGTACCGGCGCCGTCGCCCGCTATGCAGTCGCCGCTCGACGCCGACGATGCGTTGTTTTTCCTGAGCCGCACCGGTTTTTCTCCCGCGCCCGCCGATGTCGCGCGCGTCGTCGGCATGACGCGCGCGCAGGTCGTTGCCGACACGCTCGGCAATGTTCGCCGCGAACCCGTCACGACCTGGCCGGACTGGATCGGCACGTTGCCGCCGACGCGCGCGCAGCGCCAGGCGCTGACGCCCGACATGCGGCGCGACGAACAGAACGAGCGCAATCACCGCTACGATGCGTTGCGCGCGGCCTGGGTCAACGAGATGGTCGTCACGCCGTCGCCGCTGACCGAGCGCATGACGCTGTTCTGGCACGGGCATTTCACGTCGGGGCAGGACAAGGTGCCTTACCCGCAGACGATGGCCGCGCAGAACGCGCTGTTTCGCAGCGAGGCGCTCGGCAACTTCGGCACGCTGCTGCACGCGGTCGCGAAGGATCCGGCGATGCTGCAGTATCTCGACGGCGCGAGCAATCGGAAGGGGCGCCCGAACGAGAACTTCGCGCGCGAGGTGATGGAGCTGTTCACGCTCGGCGAAGGACACTACACGCAATACGACGTGACCGAAGCCGCGCGCGCGATGACGGGCTGGACGGTCGATCCCGATACGCTGCGCTTCCAGGTGCGGCCGGATCTGCACGACGCGGGTGTCAAGACGATTCTCGGCGAAACGGGGCCGTTCGACGGCGACGGCTTTCTCGACATCCTGCTGAAGCGGCCGGGCACCGCGCGCTTCATCGTCGGCAAGCTGTGGCGCGAGTTCGTGTCCGATACGCCCGACGCGGGCTCGCTCGATGCGGTGGCCGACCGGTTTCGCGCGAGCGGCTACGACATTCGCGCGGCGCTCGCCGCGCTGTGGTCGACCGACGCGTTCTGGGATCCGCGCAACCGCGGCGTGCTCGTCAAGTCGCCGGCCGAGTTCGTCGTCGGGTCGGTGCGGCTGTTCGACGTTGCCTACGGCGATCCGCAGATGCTCGCGAACACCGTGCGCACGCTCGGGCAGAACCTGTTCTATCCGCCGAACGTGAAGGGCTGGCCCGGCGGCGCGTTATGGATCAACAGCACCACGCTGCTCGCGCGCAAGCAGTTCGTCGAGCAACTGTTCCGCGCGACGGAGACGGCCGGCATGCGGCCGCCCGGGCATGCGATGGCGCCGCCGCCGAATGCCCGGGTGCATGCGATGCCGGTGGCCGACACGGCGTCCGCCGCCGGCATGCGCGGGCCGGCCAAGCCCGCGCGTGCCGGCCTGCGCTTCGATCTCGAACGCTGGCTTGCGCAATATCGTGCGCGGCCGCAGGCGATCGCGGGATTGTCGACCGAGCTTCAGTTGCAGCACGCGGTGCTGCAACTTTCACCGGTCGCGGCGATCGACACGGATTCGACCGGCAGCGCGTATCTCGAAGCGCTGCTGATGGATCCGGCCTATCAACTGAAATGATGCAAACGACGACGAATCGGGGAGCCGGTGCGGTAAAGGTGCCGGGCGGCAAACCAAAGGATGCGCGATGAACCGACGTGATTTTCTGACGCTGACGGGCGCGGCGGCCGCGGCCGGCGTGTCGATGTGGCAGTCGCCCGCGCTGGCGGCCGCATCGACGGGACGGCAACCGGCGGCCGGGTATGCGAACGTGCTGATCCTCGTCGAGCTGAAGGGCGGCAACGACGGCCTCAACACGGTGGTCCCGTATGCGGACCCGCTGTACTACCAGTTCCGGCGCGGCATCGGCATCAAGCGCGAGCAGGTGCTGCAACTCGATGCGCACACGGGGCTGCACCCGTCGCTCGCGCCGCTGATGCCGCTGTGGCGCGACGGACAGGTCGCGGTCGTGCAGGGCGTCGGTTATCCGCAGCCGAACCTGTCGCATTTCCGCTCGATCGAGATCTGGGATACCGCGTCGCGCTCGGACCAGTACCTGCACGAAGGCTGGCTCACGCGCACGTTCGCGCAGGCGCCCGTGCCGCCCGGTTTCGCGGCGGACGGCGTCGTGCTCGGCAGCGCCGAGATGGGGCCGCTCGCGAACGGCGCGCGTGCGATCGCGCTCGTCAATCCCGCGCAGTTCATCCGTGCGGCCCGGCTCGCCGAGCCGTCGTCGCTGCGCGAGCAGAACCCGGCGCTCGCGCACATCATCGACGTCGAGAACGACATCGTGAAGGCGGCCGACCGGCTGCGCCCGCGCGGCGGGATGCGTGAATTCAAGACGGCATTTCCGGCCGGCGCGTTCGGCACGTCGGTCAAGACCGCGATGCAGGTGCTGGCCGCGTGCGAAGCGTCCGGGCCTGGCGCGCAGGATGGCGTCGCGGTACTGCGCCTGACGCTCAACGGCTTCGACACGCACCAGAACCAGCCGGGGCAGCAGGCCGCGCTGCTCAAGCAGTTCGCGGAAGGGATGAGCGCGATGCGCGGCGCGCTGATCGAGCTCGGGCGCTGGAACCAGACGCTCGTGATGACGTATGCGGAATTCGGGCGGCGCGTGCACGAGAACCAGAGCAACGGCACCGATCACGGCACGGCCGCGCCGCATTTCGTGATGGGGGGCCGGGTGGCCGGCGGGCTGTATGGCGCGCCGCCGGCGCTTGGGCGGCTCGACGGCAATGGCAACCTGCCGGTCGCGGTCGATTTCCGCCAGCTCTACGCGACCGTGCTGGGTCCGTGGTGGGGGCTCGATGCGACGCGCGTGCTGCAGCAGCGCTTCGACACGCTGCCGTTGTTGAAGGCGTGATGCGCCGGGTTCAGCGCCGGCGCGCGGCGCGCCACGCGATCCACAGCTTGCGGATCGGCGTCAGCGCGATGCGCTGATGCAGCACCTGGTAGCCGCCGCGTTCGATTTCGTCGAGCAGCGCGCCGGCCAGTGCGATCTGCGCGCGCAGCGTGCGCTGCGCGCGGCGCTCGGATGCGGGGATCGCCGCTTCAGCGGCGGCAAGCGCCTCGCGCGCGCGGGCCGTCTGGAATTGCAGCAATTCGGTGAAGGCGGGGCTGTAGCGGCGGTTCAGCAGATCGGCCGCGGTCACGTTGTAGCGCTGCAGTTCGTCGATCGGCAGGTAGATGCGGCCGTGGCGCGCGTCGTTGCCGAGTTCCTGCACGAATTGCGCGAGCATCAGCGCGTGGCCGGCGTCCGCGGCCCACGGTTGCGGGTCGGCCGGGTTCGCTGCGCCTGCGCGCGCGACCAGCGACGCGAAGGTGCCGCCGGCCTGTGCGATGTAGCGCCGCAGGTTCGCGAAATCGAGGTAGCGCGCCTGTTCGAGGTCCATCCCGTAACCGTTGACGAGCGTGCGCAGCGCGTCGGCCTCGGCGGCGATCGCCGGATGATGCTGCGCGAGCGCCTTCGTGACGGGGTGCGACGGTTCTCCGGCGGCCAGCGCCGCGAGTTCCTTGTGCCACCACGCAAGCTTCGTGTGACCGACGGTCGGGTCGCTGGTTTCCTTGACGGTTTCCTCGAGTTCGCGACGCAACGCGAACAGCGCCGTCAGGCGCGGCTGCGCGGCGAGCGGCGCCTGACGCAACGCGTAGTAGACGCTGGAGCCCGCGGGGGCGGCCTTTTGCTGACAGTAGTCGTCGAAGTTCACGGGCGGAATCGTGTGGGGGGCGGGTTCGGGGGACGCGCGGCGGCACGGTGCCGAAACGTCGAGCGCGGCATTCTAGCACCGCCGCACGACGGGTGCCGGCGGGGCGAGACAAGCCCGCACGGATCGGGTAGAATCTCGCGCTCGCCTGATCGGGTGTGCCGGTTTTCGAGCCGGCGTGACGTCCCGGGCGCGTGGAGAACGCATCTTGCGTGCCGCGCGGTCAGGCGACAGAAATGCGCGTGAGTGGCGAAATTGGTAGACGCACCAGGTTTAGGTCCTGACGCCCGCAAGGGTGTGCCGGTTCGAGTCCGGCCTCACGCACCAGAAGTCGAACCCGCACCCGCCAGGATGCGTGTTCCGGAAAAAGCGCTGCCGGTCGGCTGACCGCAGCGCTTTTTCTTTTGATGCCGGCGCTTTCTCTGGAATGCGGGCATTAACGAGCGCTCACGGAACGTCGGCCGCGTGTAATATCGTGATCACTTTTCATATAAGAAGCACATTACGCCGAGGGCCACCGATGAAGAACACCGCACGCTTGCCGATTTCCATTTTCGCGCTGATGCTGGCCGCGCCGGCATTTGCCTCTACGCCCGCCGAAAACGTCGCATGGAGCGCCAAACCCGTGCAGACGGTTGCAGCGTCGTCGGCGTGCTCCGCTTACTCGGGGCGCGTGATGTCGAGCGGTGAGCCGTTGTCGACGGAAAACGTGCTGAAAGCGCTCGGCACGTCGTTGGCCGGCGCCGCGCTGGGCGCCGTTGCCGGCGGATATCAGGGCGCAGCCCCCAATCCGTGCCCGCGCCCCGGCCTGTGACCGGTTCGCAAGCGAACCGCAGGGTTCGCCGCTTCGTCTGACACAAGCTCGATAACAAGCGCCGCGCGTCACCCGACCGCGGCGCTTTGTCGTTTCAGGCGCGCCTACTCCCAGAAGCTCCGGATCGCGACCGCCACGATCACCGGCACCGAGAACACCAGCGGGATCGCGAAATACTGCGCTTCGCGATCGACGACCCAGCTATAGATCACCCACGCCGCGCCGATCGCGAACGTGATGAGGCCGACCGTGACGGCGGCGATGTTCAGGACCAGCTTCGAAGGCTGGCGGCGCGTCTTGGCATTGTCGTTGTTATCGCGCGGGGACGATTTCATCGGAAGAGTGCGGCTTCGGGCCGGAACAGGGGTAAATGCACAGGAAACCCCATCCGCACGGATCGCGCAAGGGCCGGCGCGTGCCGGCCCCGTCACGCGGGTTCCCGCGCGTTACAACCCGAACGCCGAAGCCAGTTCATCGATCAGTTCGCGCTGGAACGCGACGAACCGCTTGCCCGGTTGCTGTGCGATCGCGAGATCGAGCATCGGATCGGCGACGTCGGTACGGATGCCGGCCATCACCTCGACGATCGCGAGCCCGCAGAACGGCACGTACGCTTCCGAATACCCGCCTTCATGAACGATCACGAGCCGCCCGCCGCAATGACGCTGCGCCGCATCCTTCACAGCGTGCGTCATGAACCGGTAGCTGTCGGTATGCAGTTGCATGCGCGCAAGCGGATCGACCGCGCTCGCGTCGAGGCCGCTCGCGACGACGATCAGCTCGGGCCGGAAACGCTCGAGCGCCGGTAGCACGATCCGCTCGAACGCATAGCGATACGCGTCGTCGCCGCTGCCCGCGAGCAGCGGCACGTTCAGGTTCGCGCCGACGCCCGCGCCTTCGCCGCGATCGTCCGCGCCGCTGTAGCCGGGCGGGAAGCAGCGGTCCTGGTGCAGCGAGATCGTCAGCGTGTCCGGATCGTCGTAGTAGATCGACTGCGTGCCGTTGCCGTGATGCACGTCCCAGTCGATCACCGCGACGCGCTCGATGCCGTGTTTCGCGCGGGCGGCCTCGATCGCGATCGGGATGTTCGCCAGCAGGCAGAAGCCCATCGGCCGGTCGCGCAGGCAGTGATGGCCGGGCGGCCGCGACAGCGAGAACGCATTGGCCGCGTGCTCGGCAACGACGGTGTCGACGGCAGCGATCGCGAGGCCGGCCGACAGCGCGGCGATCTCGTAGCTGCCTTTGCCAAACGGCGCGAGATCGCCGAGATCGCCGCCGTTCGCATCGCTGAGTGCGCGGAACGCGTCGAGATAACGCGCGGGATGAATGCGCAGCAGGTCGGCGGTCGATGCCGGCGCGGCGCCGCGCAGGTCGAGCTGTGCGGCCAGCCCCGAGGCCTGCACGAGCGACAGGAAGCGACGCTTCGAATCGGGCGATTCCGCGTAGCCCGCGCTCGATGGCGGCTGGACCCAGCCGCCGACCGGGAAGAACAGCGCGTGCGTGCCGCCGGTATGCCAGAAAGTGCGTTCGTCGGTGAAGAAGGCAGTGCGGTTCATGGACGTTTGTGACCTGTCACGGTTGGGAGGAAACGGAAGGGCGTGCGCGGCGATCGAGATGGCGCAGCGCGGCGAACGAGATAATCGCGACGGCCGTCGCGGCCGAGTACAGCGCGCGCATCGTGCCGCCCGCGTCGAGCATCAACCCGGCGAGCAGCGGGCCGGCCGCGAGGCCGGCGCCGATCACGAAATTGAGCGTTGCGACGAGGCGGCCCGACGTGTCGATCTGCGCGACGGTCGCGAGGATGAACGGCAGCACGAACGTCCACGCGAACTTGAACGCGAAGATCGCCGCGCTGTAGCCGCCGGCGTGCCGCATCGCGGCGAGCGCGACGAGCGAGGCCGTGAGCAGCGCGTAACCGGCGGCCAGCATCGCGCGCCGCGCAAGCCGGCCGCCTGCGCACGAGGCGAGCGCCGCGCCGGCGATCCCCATCACGCTCGCGATCGCGAGCACGTTGCCGGTCGACTGCGGGTCGAGCCCGGCTTCCGTTGCAGCGCGGCTCGCGAAGGTCCACACGCTGCCGATCGCGAGATAGAACGTCAGCACCGCGCCGATCGCGAGCGCAATGAAATGCCGCGGCGTATGCGGTGCATTTCCGCGCGCGGTTTGTGCGGATGCCGTCCGTACGCCGAGCGACGACGGAAAACCGCGCGACAGCGGCGCCGCGAGCAGTGCGAGCGCGGCGAGTGCGACATACAGCGCGCGCAGCCCGAATGCGGCGAACACATGCGGCAGCAAGAACAGGCCGATCGCGCCCGCGATCAACTGGCCGACGACCCACAGGCCGTACACGCGGTCGCTGTTCTCGCTGGTTGCCGCGCTCGTCATGCAGAGCACCATCAGCGATCCGCCGCCGAGCGCCGTGACGGCGCGCAGCGCGAGCAGCACGGTGAAGTCCGGCATCCACAGCGCGGTCAGCAGGTTGCCCGCGCCGAACAGCGCGATCGCGAACGCGGCGACGCGGCGCGCGTCCACACGGCCGAGCCACAGGTACGACGGCACGGTCGCGAGGCTGAACGCACCGAGTTCGACGAAGAAGTAGGTGCCGATCTGCGACGCGGACAGCCCGAGCTGCGTCGCAAGCTGGCCGGCGACGGCCGGCGCCACGAGCAGCAGCAGCGGTGTGATGGCCGCGAACACGACGAGCGCGACGAGCGTCGAGCGCGCGAAGGTCGACGCGCGGCCGTCGTGCGAAAGTGCGGCATCCGGGGACAGGGTTTTCATGGCGGGTTCTCGTGTGGGGAAATCAGAACAGGTGGTACATGCCGACCATCGCGCCGAACTGCGACGCGCCGGCGAGCGGCGTCGGGTCGTATTCGTAGACGGTCTGCGAGCTCTGGCCGCTGTTGCGCGCGTAACCGAGGTTCACGTATGCGACGGTGCGTTTCGACAGCGCGTACGTGGTGCTCGCGATGAAGAGCGTCGGATGGCCGATCGCCGGCGTGTGCGAGTCGGTGTGGTACACGCCCGCGTTCAGGCCGATCCCGTTCGACGTCAGGTAACGCGCACCGCCCCAGACGATCGTGCGCGCCGCATCGAGGTCGCCTGTCAGGCGTTCGACGCCGGCATAGACGGTGAGCGGCAAGGTGGCGAATGCGTAGCGCGCGGCGAGCGTGCCGAGTTCGCGCCGTCGCGCCGACGTGTCGTCGGCCCCCGACACGTCGCCGTGCGCCTGGTGCAGCACCGCGCTGACCGACAGGCCGTTGCTCGTGTACTGGCCGCCGAGTTCGAGCACGCGTCCGGCGCGCGTATTGCCGGCGACGCCGGACGTCGCGGCAAGCGCCTCGACGTCGAAGCCGGCGAACGTCGGCGACTGGTACTTGACCGAGTGGTCGATGAAGTTCGCGGTCATCGGCACGATCACGCCCTGGCCGCTGTACGACGCATACCAGAGCGGGTCGTAGAACAACGTCTTGTCGAACAGCACGCTGAATTGCCGGCCGAGCGTGACGGTGCCGACCGGCCCCGCGATGCCCACGTACGCGCCGCGGAAGAACGCGTAGCCGGGCACGGTCGCGGTGCCGTCGTCGAGGTTGAGGCCCTGTTCGAGCTTGAACAGCGCGCGCCAGCCGCCGCCGAGATCCTCGTTGCCTTTCAGCCCGATCTGCGAAGGCAGGATGCCGTAGTTCTGCAACTGCACGGCCGCGTGGCGCCCGTCGGCGTGCGTCAGGTATTGCACGCCGGCGTCGAGCGCGCCGTACAGCGTGAGGGTCGACTGCGCGTGCGCGGCGGCGCTGCACGCGGCGAGCGTCGCGGCGGCCGCGGCCGTGCGGATGAAGCGGGGTTTCGTCACGTCGGGTTCTCCATGCCGTCCTGCATCGGTTTGTCGTTGGTGTTGTCGCGACGCAGTGTCCGCAGCGGGAAAACCTTCGAACAGTCGTACAGATGAACGGTGCGGAAAACCCGCGGTGCGCGGCTTGGACGTAGCGCGATGCCGCGACGCGGCGTGCTGCGCAGCAGCAACGTGTCGCGCACCGTTCAAATGGATGGGGTTGATGCCCGTTCCGGCACCGTGGCCCGCCAAAAAAGCCGCTCGCTATAATCGGCCGGTGTCGTTGCGCACATCAGCAGCCCGATCGGGCAGGGGAGCGGAAGGTGAGGATCACGACGGATATCGGGCAGGATCTCGATGCGCTGCGCGACGTGCCGGCCGCCATCGTGCTCGACGAATTCGCGTGGCCGCCACGGCCGTCCCGTCGTGCCGATTTCGACGGCGTCACGCGGGGCGACGCGTCGCAGCGCGAACTCGGGCTAATGCTGCTCGACCTGTACGCGGTTGCCGCACAGTCCGGCATCGGCGAATTCGAATACCGTTTCTTTTCGCTGCTGCAGGCGCTCGTTCCGTTCGATGCCGCATGGACCGGCGTCGCGACGCATGCGCCGACCGGCCCGGTGATGCACAACAGCTTCCTGTTCCGCCTGCCTCACGCGTTCTTCAGCGACTGGAAGCGCGTGCGCGATTGCGACCCGCTCGCGCACCGCACGTTGCACGGCGCGCACGGTCGCGCGGTGCGGTTGTCGGTCGTCGAGCCGGGGCTCGATGCGCGGTTTCGCGACTGGTGCGTGAAGTACGGGCTCGCGCAACTGATGTGCGTGTGCACGCTCGATCGCCGCTTCGGCCTGACGACGTTCATGTCGATTTACCGCCAGGGCCTGAATCGCCCGTTCAGCGACGACGATGCGCGCCGATTCGAGGAAGTGATTCCACATCTGGCGGCCGCGCTCACGATCAATCGCGCCGCGCAGCTCACGCGCGAACGTGGCGATGCGGTTGCGCCGGCGGCGCGCGCGCTGTGCGACAACTTCGGCGTGCTGCATCATGCCGATCACGGTTTCGACGACGTGCTGCGCACCGAATGGCCGGCATGGGTCGGCGCGCGCGTGCCGGAGCCCCTCGTCGCACACCTGCGGCGCCAGTCGGGCCAGCCGTTCGTCGGCGAAGCATTGCGCATCCAGTGCGTGCCCGTCGCGGGGCTGTTCCAGATCGAGGCGCGGCCACGCTCGCTGCTCGACCGGTTGAGCCCGCGCGAACTCGCGGCGATCCGCTATTACGGTGCCGGGCGTTCGCACAAGGAAGTCGCGCAGCAGATGGCGATTTCGCCGACGACCGTGCGCCACTATCTGCGCTGCGCGTACCGCAAGCTCGGCATGCACGACAAGAGCCAGATCGCGGGCGTGCTTGGCGCGACGAGCGGCGCGGCCGACGACGAGCCGGTGGCAGCCGGCGGCGAGCCGCGCTGAAGCGGGTGAGCGCGGGCGCGCCGCACGCCGTCATGCAAATGGTTGTGCCCGCAACCATTGAGCGTTATGCTCGTCAGCTCCCAGGAGATGGAATTTCATCATGAACGACACGAATTCAGGGTCGGTGCGCGCAGCGGTGGTCGGTGTGGGCGCGATCGGCGGATTGCTCGCTGCCGCGCTGTCGCGGGCCGGCATGACCGTGAGCGCGTATGCGCGCGGCGCAACGCTCGATGCGCTGAATACGCACGGCGTGCGCGTGATCGACGAGGCGGGCGTTGTTTCGTCGGTTCCGGTGCGTGCGAGCGACGATGCGGGCGCGCTCGGCGTGCAGGACTACGTGGTGATCGCGTTGAAGGCGCAGGCGCTGCCGGCGCTGGCCGCGCGCATTGCGCCGCTGGTCGGGCCGCACACCGTGATCGTCGCCGCGATGAACGGGCTGCCGTGGTGGTTCACGCACGGGCTCGAAGGGCCGATCGACGGCGTGCCGCTCGACGCGGTCGATCCGGCCGGCGCCGTGTCGGCGGCGCTGCCGCCCGCGCAGGCGATCGGCTGCGTCGTGCATCTGTCGTCGAGCACCGACGCGCCGGGCGTCGTGCGCCGCGGCCGCGGCAACCGGCTGATCGTCGGTGCCCCCGATGCACGGCTCGACGCGGCCACCGCGCGGTTTGCCGCAGCGCTTGTGGCGGGTGGTTTCGACGTCGAGTCGACGCCCGCGATCCGGACCGAGATCTGGACGAAGCTGTGGGGCAACATGAACATGAATCCGTTGAGCGCGCTGACGGGGTCGACGGCCGAGCAGTTGCTCGACGATCCGTTCACGCAGGATCTCGCGCTGCGGATGATGGAAGAGGCCAGCGCGATCGGCGCGAAGCTCGGTCTGTCGACGGGGATGAGCGGGCCCGAGCGGATCGCGGTCACGCGCAAGCTGGGTGCGTTCAAGACGTCGATGCTGCAGGATTTCGAGGCAGGGCGTTCGCTCGAGATCGGGCCGATCCTCGGCGTGTTTCCGGAACTCGGGCGTAAGCTCGACGTGCCGACGCCGTATTGCGACGCGGTGCTCGGGCTGGTGCGCCAGCGCGCGGTAAACAGCGGCCTGTAGCGCGTGAGCGGCCGCTGCATGCGCGGCCTCGGCCCGGCGGCGAACCGCGAACCTTTCGACGCCGCCGCACGATGCAAAGCGGGCCACCCGCGCCGCTGGTGGTGCGACCCGGGTGGCCCGTCGAATTCATCTGATCAATGCCGCCGGCAGGGTTCGGCAGCGTGCCGGCGCCAAACCCGCGATGCGGGTCAGTCGTCCCGCTCGGTCGCGTGCGTGACGACCTTGTCGAGCAGCCGTTCGAACGTCTGGCGTTCGCTGTCGGACAGGCATGCGAGCAAGCCGTCGTTCCACTTGCGCACGATCGGCATGATCTTGCGATGCAGCGCGCGACCGTCGGCGGTCAGCGCGATCAGCACGATCCGGCCATCCTCGTCGCTCGTGCTGCGCTCGAGCAGCCCCTGGCGCAGCAGCGCTTCGGCCGCGCGGCTCGCCTGGCTCTTGTCGAGATTGGTGTGGCGCGCGAGATCCATGATCGAGAACGGACCGAAGGCGCCGACGGCGGCGATCACGCGCGCCTCGGGCAGCGAGATGTCGAGCTTGTGCCGATACACCTCGCCGATCCCGCGGTCGGATCGCTTCGTGAGCGCGTGGAGGCGATAGGTCAGAAACTGATCGAGCCCGGCTTGACGGCCTTTCATGTCGAATCCTGAAGAAAAAGGGCGGGCCCGATTGTTCCTGTATCGAGCGCTCGGGTCAACGGTCAGTGTGCGCCGTATTTCAGGCGCGTCAATTGCTCCGCTTCGTTCGCGAGCAGGTTCGCCGCGTCGCGGATCGCGACGTCGAGCGTGATCGGCCCGGGAGCCGGCGAGAAGCAGCCGGAAAAATGTTCGGACAGGCGCGGCAGCGCGGCCGGGTCGACCGCGCCCGACAGCAGCGACGCCGGCACGCCGGCGGCCTGCGCATGCCGGCACGCGATGAACGGCGCCTTGCCGTGCAGCGTCTGCACGTCGGAGCGGCCTTCGCCGGTGATCAGCCAGTCGGCGCCGGCAAGCGCCGCGTCGAGCCCGACCTGCCGCGCGACCACTTCGGCGCCGGCTTCGAATTGCGCGCCGAGCATGTGCAGCGCGAAACCGAGGCCGCCCGCGGCGCCGGCGCCCGGCAGATCGCGGCCACGCCGGTCGAGCGCGGCCTCGAGCAGGTCGGCGAAGCGGCCGAGTGCGGCGTCGAGCGTCGCAACCTGCTCCGGCGTCACGCCTTTTTGCGGGCCGAACACGGCGGTTGCGCCGTGCGCGCCCGTCAGCGGGTTGTCGACGTCGGACATGCCGATGAATTCCGTTTCCTTCAGGCGCGGGTCGAGCCCCGACGCGTCGATGCGCGCGATGTCGGCGAGCCGCGACGGCACGGGCTCGACCGGCTGGCCGCCGGCGTCGAAGCACTGCAGGCCGAGGCCCACGAGCAGCCCGGCACCCGCGTCGTTGGTGCTGCTGCCGCCGAGCGCGACGAAGAAGCGGCGCACGCCGTCGTCGAGCAGCGTGCGGATCGCCTCGCCCATTCCTCGCGTGCTGCGCGCATCCACCGCCACGCTCATGCCGACCGGGTCCGTAATGCCGACGATCTCGGCCGTTTCGACGATCGCGGTGCGCGCGTCGATCACGCCGACCGCCGCGTCGCGAGCCGCGAGCGACGCGCCGGCCACCCGCAGCGCGCGCCGCGTGCCGCCACCTGCCAGCATCGCGTCGAGCGTGCCTTCGCCGCCGTCGGCCATCGGGCAGCTGCGCACGACCGCATCGGGGCGGGCGCGGCGGATGCCGGTGGCGATCGCATCCGCGACCTGCTCGGCGGAAAGCGAGCCTTTGAACGAATCGGGCGCGATGACGACGACAGGCGCGGACGGGTGTTGCGGCATGGTGTCTCCGGAAGGCGTGATTGGTGTGAAGAATAATGGGGGCGCGACGGCGCCTCACCCTCGATCGGAGCTTACAGGATGGCGGGCCCGTGGTGGATACGGCGTTCGGCATAGCGGCGATCCGCGCGCATTGCCGTGCAATGGGTTGCCGACACGGCGGGGACGCATGCGCATCGCGCCGATCTGGCGGTGTGAGGAAAATTGTTTGCTAGAATAGTCGATTCTTCCGGCCAAAGCCGTGCTCCGAGCCGCTTGCGCTAGCCATTCGGCGCGTGCAGGGATGGCGTGGCGCTCCGGCGCGGCGTATGCAATGCCGCAGGCAGGCACGGCAAGGAAAACCCGATTCGCTCGAATAATTTTAGGACGATTGAAGCCATGGCTAACGTTGTTGAGAACCTCGGCAAGCTTGAACGCCGCGTGACGATTTCCCTGCCGAAAGACACCGTGCAGAAGGAAATCGACGCCCGTATTCAGAAACTCGCGAAGAACGTGCGCATGCCGGGTTTCCGCCCGGGCAAGGTGCCGCTGAAGATGGTCGCGCAACAGTACGCGGGTCAGGTCGAGGCGGAAGTGCTGAGCGACAAGATCGGCCAGGAATTCTTCACGATCAGCCGCGCGGAAAACCTGCGCGTCGCCGGCCAGCCGAGCTTCGAGCCGAAGCAGGAGCAGGCTGAAGATGCGTACGCGTTCGACGCGACGTTCGAGGTCTACCCGGAAGTGAAGATCGGCGATCTGGCGACGGCTGAAGTCGAGCGCTCGACGACGTCGATCAGCGACGCCGAAATCGACCGCACGCTGGACATCCTGCGCAAGCAGCGCGTGCACTTCCACGCACGCGGCGAAGCCGGCGACCATGGTGACGGCGGCGCGGACACCGCAGCCAAGAACGGCGACCGCGTGACGGTCGACTTCGTCGGCAAGATCGACGACGTCGCGTTCCAGGGCGGCACCGCTGAAGATTTCCCGTTCGTGCTCGGCGAAGGCCGCATGCTGCCGGAATTCGAAACCGCGGCGCTGGGCCTGAAGGCCGGCGAAGCGCGCACGTTCGACCTGAAGTTCCCGGACGATTACCACGGCGCTGACGTGGCAGGCAAGACCGCGCAATTCACGGTCACGATGAAGAAGATCGAGTGGCCGCACCTGCCGGAAATCGACGGCGAATTCGCGAAGTCGCTCGGCATCGAAGACGGCGACCTCACTAAGATGCGCGGCGAGATCAAGGAAAACCTCGAACGCGAAGCGAAGCGCCGCACGCAGTCCATCGTCAAGAACCAGGTGATGGACGCGCTGCTGAAGATCTCCGAACTCGACGTGCCGAAGGCGCTGATCGAGCAGGACCAGCAACGCCTCGTCGAAATGGCTCGCCAGGATCTGGCGCAGCGCGGCGTGCCGAACGCGAAGGACGCACCGATCCCGGCCGAGATGTTCGCCGAGCAGGCCGAGCGCCGCGTGAAGCTGGGCCTCGTGCTGGCCGAGCTCGTGAAGTCGAACAACCTCGAAGCGAAGCCGGAACAGATCCGCGCGGAAGTCGACGAGTTCGCCAAGAGCTACGAAGACCCGAAGGAAGTGGTCCGCTGGTATTATTCCAACCAGCAGCGCCTCGCCGAGATGGAAGCGTTCGTCGTTGAAAGCAACGTCGTCGATTTCGTGCTGGGCAAGGCGAAGGTGACGGACAAGGAAGTGAGCTTCGAGGCACTCGCGAGCGCGTCGTCGCAAGCGTAAGTGTCGCTCTAGCGGCGTGCCGGCTGTCGGAGCGACGGCCTGCACGCCGTTTTTACGTCAAGCGCACGGTTGCCATTAATATGGCGATTGAGCGGGCGGCTTCCTTCCGTTCAATTTTCCATTCGAACAAGGTTCATTGAATGATCACTCGCGCTGAATTGCTGGACATGCTTGCTTCGAACGCGCCGCAGGGTTTCGAGGCTCAAGCACTGGGGCTGGTGCCGATCGTCGTCGAAACGAGCGGCCGCGGCGAGCGTTCGTACGATATCTATTCGCGTCTCCTGAAGGAGCGCCTGGTGTTCATGGTCGGCGAAGTGAACGACCAGACCGCCAACCTCGTGGTCGCGCAATTGCTGTTCCTCGAGAGCGAGAATCCCGACAAGGACATCAGCCTCTACATCAACAGCCCGGGCGGGTCGGTGTCGGCCGGCATGGCGATCTACGACACGATGCAGTTCATCAAGCCGGACGTGTCGACGCTGTGCATGGGGCTCGCGGCCAGTATGGGTGCGTTCCTGCTCGCGTCGGGTGCGAAGGGCAAGCGTTTCGCGCTGCCGAACTCGCGCGTGATGATTCACCAGCCGCTCGGCGGCGCACGTGGCCAGGCATCCGACATCGAGATCCAGGCGCGCGAAATCCTCTACCTGAAGGAGCGGCTGAACCAGTTGCTCGCGCAGCACACGGGCCAGGACGTCGAGCGAATCGCGCGCGACACCGACCGTGATAACTTCATGTCGAGCGAAGATGCGAAGGCGTACGGGCTGATCGATCAGGTGCTCCTGAAGCGCCCGTGAATTTAAGTGGGGTGCCGCCCCGATTCGCGCGGCGCCCCGGCGATATCCCGCACGCCCTGAGCATCTGCGGCAAGCGCATTCGGCCCGCTCCGGTCGCGCCCTAGGCGCGGCGTTCGGAGCATTCGGCGTATCATGTCATTTACCTGTCCGGAGGCTCTACATTCATGGCGGACAAAAAAGGTTCGAACAGCGAGAAGCTGTTGTATTGCTCGTTTTGCGGCAAGAGCCAGCATGAGGTGAAAAAACTCATCGCGGGCCCGTCGGTGTTCATTTGCGATGAATGCATCGACCTCTGCAACGAGATCATTCGCGACGAGGCGGCTGCCGCCGGCGTCGAGGCCAGCCTGTCCCGGTCGGATCTGCCGAGCCCGCAGGAAATTCGCGACATCCTCGATCAGTACGTGATCGGCCAGGAGCGCGCGAAGAAAATCCTCGCGGTGGCCGTGTACAACCACTACAAGCGCCTGAAGCATCTCGACAAGAAGGACGACGTCGAGCTGTCGAAGAGCAACATCCTGCTGATCGGCCCGACGGGCTCCGGCAAGACGCTGCTCGCGCAGACGCTCGCGCGGTTGCTCAACGTGCCGTTCGTGATCGCCGATGCGACGACGCTGACCGAAGCCGGCTACGTCGGCGAGGACGTCGAGAACATCATCCAGAAGCTGTTGCAGAACTGCAACTACGAGGTCGACAAGGCCCAGCGCGGGATCGTCTACATCGACGAAATCGACAAGATCAGCCGCAAGTCGGACAACCCGTCGATCACGCGCGACGTGTCGGGCGAGGGTGTCCAGCAGGCACTGCTGAAGCTCGTCGAGGGCACGATGGCGTCGGTGCCGCCGCAGGGCGGCCGCAAGCACCCGAACCAGGATTTCATCCAGGTCGACACGACCAACATCCTGTTCATCTGCGGCGGCGCGTTCGACGGTCTCGAAAAGGTGATCACCGATCGTACCGAGAAAACCGGTATCGGCTTCGGCGCGACGGTCAAGAGCAAGCAGGAACGCGACGCGGGCGAAGTGCTGCGCGAAACGGAACCGGAAGACCTGATCAAATTCGGTCTGATCCCCGAATTGATCGGCCGTTTGCCGGTGGTCGCGACGCTCGGCAAGCTCGATGAAGCCGCGCTGATGAAGATCCTGGTCGAGCCGAAGAACGCGCTCGTGAAGCAGTATCACAAGCTGTTCGCGATGGAGCGCGTCGAACTGGAGATCCGGCCAGGCGCGCTGCAGGCGGTTGCCCGCAAGGCGATCCGCCGCAAGACCGGCGCGCGCGGTTTGCGTTCGATCATCGAACAGGCGTTGCTCGACGTGATGTACGAACTGCCGACGATGAAAGGGGTCAGCAAGGTCATCATCGACGAAAACGTCATCGAGGGCGACGGCAAGCCTTTGCTGATCTACGAGGACACGCCGAAGGTGGCGGGTTCGAACTGACCGGCTAGCCGACGATGTTCTGCGAAAAAGGCCGTTCATGAGACCGTGGGCGGCTTTTTTTCGTTTATCTTGTGGGTAACTCTGACTCGACACGCGGTGGTTACTTTCTTACCGAATATTTCCCGCACTTGAAGGCTTGCAATTCGTTGTGGCGGCCTCAATTACCGAACAATTGATTCCACTCATGGGGAAATGAAATGTCAGGCACCCAACTTCTCCCGCCGGAACGCATCACGCTCCCGCTGCTGCCGCTGCGGGATGTCGTCGTTTTCCCGCACATGGTGATTCCGCTCTTCGTGGGCCGGCCGAAATCGATCAAGGCCCTCGAAGCAGCGATGGAAGGCGGCAAGCACATCATGCTCGTCGCCCAGAAAACCGCGGCCAAGGACGAACCGACCGAAAAGGACATGTACGAGGTCGGTTGTATCGCCAACATTCTGCAGATGCTGAAGCTGCCGGACGGCACCGTAAAGGTGCTCGTCGAGGGCCTGCAGCGCGCGAAGGCGTTGTCGATCGAAGAACAGGAGACGCAGTTCTCCTGCGACGTGATGCCGCTCGAGCCCGATCATGCCGACAGCGCTGAAACTGAAGCGCTGCGCCGCGCGATCGTGTCGCAGTTCGACCAGTACGTGAAGCTGAACAAGAAGATCCCGCCGGAGATCCTCACGTCGCTGTCGGGCATCGACGAAGCAGGGCGTCTCGCCGACATGATCGCCGAGCGCCTGCCGCTGAAGCTCGACCAGAAGCAGCACATCCTCGAGATGTTCCCGGTCATCGAGCGTCTCGAGCATCTGCTCGCGCAGCTCGAAGCCGAGATCGACATCCTGCAGGTCGAAAAGCGCATCCGCGGGCGCGTGAAGCGCCAGATGGAAAAGAGCCAGCGCGAGTACTACCTGAACGAACAGGTCAAGGCGATCCAGAAGGAACTGGGCGAGGGCGAAGAGGGTGCCGATCTCGAGGAACTCGAGAAGCGCATCAACGCCGCGCGCATGCCGAAGGAAGCGAAGAAGAAGGCCGACGCCGAGCTGAAGAAGCTGAAGCTGATGTCGCCGATGTCGGCGGAAGCCACCGTCGTGCGCAACTACATCGACACGCTGATCGGCCTGCCGTGGCGCAAGAAGAGCAAGGTCAACAACGATCTGTCGAACGCCGAGCAGGTGCTCGACGAGGATCACTTCGGCCTCGAGAAAGTCAAGGAACGCATCCTCGAGTATCTCGCGGTGCAACAGCGCGTCGACAAGGTCAAGGCACCGATCCTGTGCCTCGTTGGGCCTCCGGGTGTCGGCAAGACCTCGCTCGGCCAGTCGATCGCCCGTGCGACGAACCGCAAGTTCGTCCGGATGGCGCTTGGCGGCGTGCGTGACGAAGCCGAGATCCGCGGCCACCGCCGCACGTATATCGGTTCGATGCCGGGCAAGATCCTGCAAAGCCTCGCGAAGGTCGGCGTGCGCAATCCGCTCTTCCTGCTCGACGAAGTCGACAAGATGGGCATGGATTTCCGCGGCGATCCGTCGTCGGCGCTGCTCGAAGTGCTGGATCCGGAACAGAACCACACGTTCGCCGACCACTACATCGAGGTCGACTTCGACCTGTCGGACGTGATGTTTGTCGCGACGTCGAACTCGCTGAACATCCCGCCGCCGCTGCTCGACCGGATGGAAGTGATCCGTCTGTCGGGCTACACGGAAGACGAGAAGGTCAGCATTGCCCAGCGTTACCTGCTGCCGAAGCAGAAGAAGAACAACGGGCTGAAGGAAGGCGAGATCGACGTCACCGAACAGGCGATCCGCGACATCATTCGCTACTACACGCGCGAAGCCGGTGTGCGTTCGCTCGAGCGGGAAGTGTCGAAGATCTGCCGCAAGGTCGTGAAGATGCTGCTGCTGAAGAAGGCATCGGGCGCGATCAAGGTCGATGGCGAGAACCTCGATACGTTCCTCGGCGTGCGCAAGTACGACTTCGGCCTCGCGGCGAAGGAAAACCAGGTCGGTCAGGTGACGGGCCTCGCGTGGACGGAAGTCGGCGGCGACCTGCTGACGATCGAAGCCGCGGTGATGCCGGGCAAGGGCAACGTGATCCGCACGGGTTCGCTCGGCGACGTGATGAAGGAGTCGGTCGAGGCTGCGCGTTCGGTCGTGCGCTCGCGTTCGCGCCGTCTGGGCATCAAGGACGAAGCGTTCGAGAAGCAGGACATCCACATCCACGTGCCGGAAGGTGCGACGCCGAAGGACGGTCCGTCCGCCGGCGGTGCGATGACCACCGCGCTGGTGTCGGTGCTGACGGGTATCCCCGTGCGTGCCGATGTCGCGATGACGGGTGAAATCACGTTGCGTGGTGAAGTGCTGCCGATCGGCGGGCTGAAGGAAAAGCTGCTTGCCGCGCATCGCGGCGGCATCAAGCTCGTGCTGATCCCGGAAGAGAACGTGAAGGATCTCGCGGACATTCCGGACAACGTGAAGAACGCGATCGAGATCGTGCCGGTCCGCTGGATCGACAAGGTGCTGGAGCTCGCGCTCGAGCGTTCGCCGACTCCGCTGCCGCCGGAAGAAGAAGCGAAGGCCGCGGCGCCGGTCGGCGAGGCGGCGAAGGATGCCGGCTCGACGGAAGTCGTCAAGCACTGAGACCCGGAACGCCGTTGTTCCTGACGGTTGTTCACGAAACCCGCGGCGTGTCCGCGGGTTTTTTTATGCGTGTCGAAATCACGCGCGGGTGCGGCAGAAAAAAATTCGCATCCAGGCTTGGCAAAATGATCGGGGATGAATTAAACTTGCGGGCTCGCTGGTTGTTGATGCGGAAACGCAGATCGCAGCCAGAACGAATCGGGAACGGGTGCTTAGCTCAGCTGGTAGAGCGGCGCCCTTACAAGGCGTAGGTCGGGGGTTCGAACCCCTCAGCACCCACCAGTTTCCTGATTCAGCCAGACCAAGGAGCGGTAGTTCAGTCGGTTAGAATACCGGCCTGTCACGCCGGGGGTCGCGGGTTCGAGTCCCGTCCGCTCCGCCAAACAAACGAAAGTGCCCGCCTTGTGCGGGCATTTTCGTTTGTGCGTCCGGTTTGCGCCCGTTTGCGGGCGCGTGACTGCGGAGTGGAGGAAGCCGCCTGCGCGGCTTCCGGCGGGACTCGAAGGGTTGCGCTTGCAAGCGCAATCGCGGCCTGCAGGATGTAGGCGAGTCCCGTCCGCTCCGCCAGAAAATGAAGAAGCCCGCCTCGTGCGGGTTTTTTCATTTGTGCGTCCAGTTTGCGCCCGTTCTCTGGCGCGTAACTGTGGAGTGGAGGACGCCGCTCACGCGTACCACGTCTGCTTTTCTCCCGTCCCACCCCGTATGTTGTAATATCGGACGTTTTGTCCAATTTTCCCGTCACGCATGCTCGATTTCTTCCGTAATCACCAGCGCCTGATGATGGCGCTCCTGCTCCTGATCGTGTTGCCGGGGCTGGGTTTCGTCGGGATCCAAGGTTTCCGCGGCTTCTTCGACGATAGTGCGAACGTCGCGGCAGTCAACGGGCACAAGATCACGCGGGTCGAATTCGACGGCGCGTTCCGCCAGCAGATCGACCAGGCGCGTCAGGCGCTCGGCGGGCAGTTCGACATCAAGATGTTCGATACGCCCGACCATCGCAAGCAGGTGCTCGACGGCCTGATCCAGCAACGCGTGCTGGCCGACGAGACGCAGCGTCTGCACCTGACCGCCTCCGACAACGCCGTGCGCGAAGCGCTGATGAGCGACCCGATGATCGCGTCGCTGAAGAAGCCCGACGGTTCGATCGATGTCGAGCGTTATGCGCAATTGCTGTCGTTCCAGGGGATGACGCCCGAGCAGTACCAGGAGCGCGTGCGCTACAGCCTCTCGCTGCAGCAGATTCCGGCCAGCATCGTGTCGAGCGCGTTCACGCCGAAGAGCCTCGCGCAGCATCTGTCCGAACTGGCCGCGCAGCAGCGCGAAGTGCAGGCGCTCGTGCTGAAGACGAGCGACTTCGCATCGAAGGTCCAGCCGACCGACGCGCAGCTCGCCGCGTACTATGACGCACACAAGCAGAGCTTCGCGACGCCGGAGACGGCGACGATCCAGTACCTCGTCTATTCGCCGGCCGCAGCGGCCGCGAGCGCGCAGCCGACCGATGCGGACGTCAAGAAATTCTACGACGACAATCCGACGCACTTCCGTACCGAAGCGCAGGTTCGCGTGAGCCACATCTTCTTCGCCGCGGCGGGCAGCGCAAGCGCGGCCGACAAGGCCGCCGCGAAAACGAAGGCCGAGCAAGTGCTCGCCGACGTGAAGGCGCATCCGGACCAGTTCGCGCAGATCGCGCAGAAGAGCTCACAGGACGCGCCGTCGGCAGCGAAGGGCGGCGACCTCGGCTTCATCACGCGCGGTTCGACGGCGGGCGGCAAGGCGTTCGACGATGCCGCATTCGCGCTGAAGCAGGGCGACGTGAGCGGTGTCGTGCAGTCGGATCTCGGCTTCCACATCCTGAAGGCGACCGAAGTGAAGCCGGCGGCCGTCAAGCCGTTCGCGGACGTGAAGGATCAGATCGCGGCCGAACTGAAGCAGCAGTACGCATCGAAGGCGTTCTCGGACAACGCGGAAGGCTTCACGTCGACCGTCTATGAAAAGGCGAAGACGCTGCAGCCGGCCGCGGACAAGTACAAGCTGACGATCCAGACGGCCACCGTCACGCCGACGTCGAATCCGCAACTGCCGCCGACGAGCCCGCTGAACAATCCGAAGTTCCTGGCCGCCGTGTTCGCGAACGACGCGGTGAAGAACCAGAACAACACGCAGGCGATCGACATCGGCAACAACACGCTGATCTCGGCCCGCGTGACCGAGTACAAGCCGGCTGCCGTGCCGGCACTCGACACGATCAAGGACGCCGTGCGCCAGAAGGTCGTCGCCGAGCAGGCCGCGGAACTCGCGAAGAAGGACGGCGTGGCGAAGCTCGCCGAACTGCAGAAGTCGAAGTCGGCCGACGGCTTCGCGCCCGCGCAGAAGGTGTCGCGCACGCAGTCGCAGGGCCTGACGCCGGCTGCGCTGAGCGCCGTCTACAAGGTCGATGCGAAGACGCTGCCGGCCTACGTCGGTGTCGATCTCGGCGCGGACGGCTACGCGATCTACCGCGTGAACGCGGTGATCCCGGGTTCGGCGGTCGATCCGCAGCAACTGGCGGCCGCACAGCAGCAGATGGCGCAGGTCGACGCGCAGAGCGAAGGCGAGGCGTATCTCACCGCGCTGCGCGATCGCTCGAAGGTGAAGCTGTACGGTACGACGACCAGCCAGTCGCAGGACGGCGACAACTGAGCATCGTTTCGCACGCAACAATAAAAAGCCCCGCTTCGAGCGGGGCTTTTTATTATCCGGAAAGGCTGAGTGGTCAACCGCGCGGCTTGCCGAGCAGCGGCTTCAGCGCCGGCCATACGTTGTCGAGCAGGATGCCCTGCGCCTGCTGCGCGGGATGCATCTGGTCGGACTGGAACATCTCGGGCTTGTTCTCGATGCCGGCCAGCAGGAACGGCACGAGCGGCACACCGAGATCCTTCGACAGCCGCGTATAGACGGCATGGAATTTCTGCGTGTAGTCGGGCCCGTAGTTGGGCGGCACGTACATGCCGACCAGCACGACCTTCGCCTGCGCATGCCGGGCACCCGCGATGATGTCGCGCAGGTTCTGCTCGGTCGTCGCGAGCGGCACGCCGCGCAGCGCGTCGTTCGAACCGAGCTCGACGACGACGATCGACGGCTTGAGCCGCTGCAGCACTGCGGGCAGCCGCGCACGGCCGCCGCTCGTGGTGTCGCCGCTGACGCTGGCGTTCGCGACGCTATAATCGATTCGCTCGGTCGTGAGCCGTTGCCGAAGCAATGCAACCCAGCCCGTGTCGCGCGGCAGCCCGTATTCGGCCGACAGGCTGTCGCCGAGCACGACGATCACAGGCTGGCCCGATGTCGGCGCCGGCGCCGTCACCGCGCGTGCAGGCGCGGTGACGGCCAGCAGGGTACCCAGCAGCGCGGCGACCGCCGCGCGCCTTTTCCAGCGAAATGTCGTGTCCATGTTCAAGATTACCGATCCGATCATCGAAGTCCATGACGTGTGCAAACGGGTCGCCGACGCAACGGGCGAGCTGACGATTCTCGACGGCATCACGCTCGCCGTGCGGCCGGGCAGCAGCCTCGCGATCGTTGGCGCGTCGGGGTCGGGCAAATCGACGCTGCTCGGCCTGCTTGCGGGGTTGGACAGCGCGACGAGCGGCACGGTTCGCCTGCTCGGCCGCGCGCTCGACCAGCTCGACGAGGACGAGCGCGCCGCGCTGCGCAACGGCGCAGTCGGGTTCGTGTTCCAGTCGTTCCAGCTGATGCCGCACCTGACGGCGCTCGAGAACGTGATGCTGCCGCTCGAACTGCAGGGCGGCATCAGCGCGCGCGATGCGGCCGACCGCGCACGGGCGCTGCTCGTGCAGGTTGGTCTCGGCGAACGCATCGCGCATTATCCGAAGCTGCTGTCGGGCGGCGAGCAGCAGCGCGTCGCGCTCGCGCGTGCCTTCGTCACGCGCCCCGCGATCCTGTTTGCCGACGAGCCGACCGGCAGCCTCGACGCGGCGACGGGGCACGCGGTCATCGACCTGATGTTCGAACTGAACCGCACGCACGGCGCGACGCTCGTGCTCGTCACGCACGATGCCGAACTCGCGCGCCGCTGCGCGACGACCGTGACGCTCGACGCCGGGCACATCGTCGCACCGCACGCAGCGCAGCGCGGCGCCTGAATTTTCCTGCCGGCCGCGCAAGTCGGACTGCGCGGCCGGCATAGGCATGACGCGGTTGCGTCAGCGCTTGAGCGCCGCGCGGGCGCGCGCGATCAGCGCGGTGGTCGACGAGTCGTGCTTCGCGGGATCGAGCGACTCGGTCGACAGGTCGGCTTCGACGACCTTGCCGAGAATCTTGCCGAGCTCGACGCCCCACTGATCGAACGGGTTGATGTCCCACACCGTCGCCTGCACGAGCACCTTGTGCTCGTAAAGCGCGATCAGCGCGCCGAGCGTGCGCGGCGTCAGCGCATCGACGAGCAGCGTCGTGGTCGGGCGGTTGCCCGGGAACGTCAGGTGCGGCGCGAGCGCCTCCTTGCCGGGCCCGGCGACCTTGCGTGCTTCTTCGAGCGTGCGGCCGAGCATCAGCGCCTCGCTCTGCGCGAAGCAGTTCGCGAGCAGCTTCGGATGATGGCTCGCGAGCGCGTGCTCGGGCGTCAGCACCGCGATGAAGTCGATCGGCACGATCGTCGGCCCCTGGTGCAGCATCTGGAAGAACGCATGCTGGCCGTTGGTGCCCGGTTCGCCCCACGTGACGGCCGAGGTCGGGTAATCGACGAAGGTGCCGTCCAGGCGCGCGGATTTGCCGTTGCTCTCCATTTCGAGCTGCTGCAGGTACGACGGCAGGTAGTGCAGCGCTTCCGAATACGGCGCGACGAGATAGCTCTGTGAGCCGAAGAAATTCCGGTACCAGATGCCGATCAGGCCGAGCAACACCGGCAGGTTGCGCTCGAGCGGCGCTTCGCGGAAATGGCGATCCATGTCGTTCGCGCCGGCCAGCAGCTCGTCGAACTGTTCCGGGCCGATCGCGATCATGATCGACAGCCCGACCGCCGACCACAGCGAGTAGCGGCCGCCGACCCAATCCCACATTTCGAACACGTTTTCCGCGGCGATGCCGAATTTCACGACTTCGGCCGGGTTCGCCGACACGCCGACGAAGTGCTTCGCGAGCGCGTCCTCGGGGCAGCCGCGCGCGACGAACCAGTCGCGCAGCGAGCGTGCGTTCGTCATCGTCTCGAGCGTCGTGAAGGTCTTCGACACGATGATCGCGAGCGTTTCCTCCGGATCGACCTGTTCGAGCACGCGCGCGAGATCGGCGCCGTCGACGTTCGACACGAAGTGGGTCGAGATGTCGGGCGTCGCGACGTGGTGCAGCGCATGCACGACCATCTTCGGCCCGAGATCGGAACCGCCGATGCCGATGTTGATCACGTGGCGGATGCGCTTGCCCGTGTAGCCCGTCCAGGCGCCGCTGCGCACGGCGCGTGCGAAGGTCGCCATCTTCGCGCGCTCGGCGCTCACCTGCGCGTGGAACGGCGCTTGCGGATCGGTCGCGCGCAGCGCGGTATGCAACGCGGCACGGCCTTCGGTCGGGTTGACGATCTCGCCCGTGAACATCGCGTCGCGGCGCGCTTCGACGCCGGCGTCGCGCGCGAGCTGCACCAGCAGGCGCAGCGTTTCGTCAGTGATGCGGTTCTTCGAGAGATCGGCCGCGAGACCGCCGCCCGGAATCGTGAAGCGTTCGGCGCGGGTCGGCGCGCGATCGTTTTCGGGCGTGAACCAGTCGCGCAGCCGGGCGTGGCGGATCTGTTCGAAGTGGGATTGAAGGGCAGTCCAGGCGGGGAGCGAATTCAGCGTCATGGCGGTTCGAGTGAAGCGTGAATCGGGAGGAATGCCGCGCCGGCTCATCGGGATCGGAAAGCCGGCGGACGAGAAGGCCCGCCGTGCGGCGGGGCAGTCAGTATAGCGGCGTTACGTGTCGGCGCGCGGCGACGCATAAAAAAGGCGATTGACCAGCGTGCGCACCATCGGCGCGAGCTCGCCCGCGGTGAGCCCGGCCGGGCCCGTGCCGTGCGCGGTCAGCGTGTCGGCCGCGAGACCATGCAAGTAGACGCCCGCGAGCGCCGCTTCGTACGGCGCGACGCGCTGCGCGAGCCATGCGCCGATCAGGCCGCCGAGCACGTCGCCGGTGCCGCCCGTGGCGAGCGCCGCGTTGCCGGTCGGATTGATCGTCACGCGGCCGTCGGGCGCCGCAATCACCGTGCCCGAGCCTTTCAGCACGACGATCGCCGCATAGCGCGCGGCGAGCGCCTGCGCGGCCGCGACGCGGTCGTGCTGCACGGTCGCCGTGTCGCTGCCGAGCAGCCGCGCGGCCTCGAGCGGATGCGGCGTCAGCACACACGCATTGCCGCGCGCGCCGCGCGTGGCGACGGCGGCCGCGAGGTCCGCGTGCGTCGCGACGAGGTTCAGCGCGTCGGCATCGAGCAGCGTCGCGGCGTCGTGCGCGAGCGCGTCGCGCACGAGCGTCGCCGCGGCCTCGCGCGTGCCGAGGCCGCAGCCGGCCGCGATCGCGGTCATCGCGTCGAGATCGAGGCCGTCGGCCGGATGCAGCATCAGTTCGGGGAACGGCGGATCGTACGGCGGCGCGCCGGTGCCGAGGAAACCGACGTGCACCTTGCCGGCGCCCGCGAACAGCGCGGCGCGTGCGGCCAGGATCGGTGCGCCGCACATGCCCGTGTCGCCGCCGAGCACCGCGAGGCTGCCGAACGTGCCCTTGTGGGACGCGAACGCGCGCGCGGGCAGGGCCGCGGCGAACCGCGCGGGTGCATTCAACACGATGGCCGGCGCAGCGGGCGGTGCGACGTCGAGCGACGCGACCTCGATCTCGCCGGCGAGGTCGCGGCCGTCGCCCGTATAGAGGCCCGGTTTCGCGCCGATGAAGGTGAGCGTGTGGGTGGCCGCGACGGCTGCGCCCGCGCCGACGATCCGGCCCGTATCGCTGTCGAGCCCGCTCGGCACGTCGAGCGCGAGCACGCGGCCGCCGCTGCGCGCATGCGCGGCGATGCGCGCGGCCTGCTCGGCGAACGCACCGTCGAGCGCGCGGCCGAGACCGATGCCGAACAACCCGTCGACGACCCACGCATAACCGTCCAGCGATGCGGGTGGCGTGGCCGACAGCGGCACGCCGGACGTGCGCGCGAGGCCGAGCGCCCATTGCGCGTCGTCCGGCCTGACCGGCACCGGCATCCATGCCTGCGTCGCGACGCCGAGCTGCTGGAGGTGCGCGGCGGCCACCAGCGCGTCGCCGCCGTTGTTGCCGGGGCCGACCGCGAACCACACGGGGCGGTCGTCGCCGGCGACGCGCTCGGACAGCCAGCGCGCGGCGGCGGCGCCCGCGCGGCCCATCAGCGTGTGCGGCGGCAGTGCCCCGCTCGCGTCGGCTTCGGCCGCGCGCAGGTCGGCGACGCGCAGCAGCGCGATCGGATCGGAATCGGGAAACGGGCGGGTAACGGTCATCGCGGGGTCGTGGCGGCTGGCAAGGAGGCCGCCCGGGACGGGCCCGCGGCGGTCAGGTCGTGAAGCGCCCGGCGCGCAGCGCGGCGAGCGTGTCGGCGGGCCAGTGCTGCACGTCGCCGCCCAGATAGTCGGTCACCACTTTAGCAGACCCGCACGCGAGCCCCCAGCCGGCCGGGCCGTGCCCAAAATTGACGAACACGCGCGGATGCGGGGTCGGACCGACGACCGGCAGGCCGTCCGGCGACAGCAGTTGCGTGCCTTGCCACGACAGCGCGGCCGAGATCCTGGCGGCACCGGGCACCCAGTCGTGGACGGCCTGGCCGAGCAGCGCGAGCGCTGCCTCGGACAGCGGCTCGGCGAGCGGCTTCGCGGTGTCGGGCAGGCTCTGCAGCACGCCGGCGCCGCCGACGCGCAGCCGCTGGTGGGTGCGCGTGATCGAGATCCGCTTGATCGAGTCGACGACGCTCAGGTGCGGCGCGTGTTCTTCGTACGCGACCGGCGCGGTGAGCGTGTGGACGCGCACCGGGTGCAGCGGCAGGCGCCAGCCGAGGCGGTCGAGCAGCGGCAGGCTGCCGGCGCCGGCGGCGACCACGATCGCATCGGCGGAAATCACGTCGACCTCGCGCGCGTTCGACGCGTGCCGGTCGCCGGTCGGTACGAGCTCGACCGCGGCGCGGCCGGTGTCGACACGGATCGCGGCGACGTCAGCGCCGAAGCGAAACTGCACGCCGTGCTCGTCGAGCGTCTGCTTGACCAGTTTCGCGAACAGCGGGCAGTTCCCGGTGCGCTCGGTCTCGAGCAGCACGCCGCCGGCGAAACCGGGCTCGGCCGGCACCGACGGCTCGAGTGCCGCGCATTCGTCGGCGCTCAGCATGCGGTACGGCTGGTCGAGCGTGCGCAGCAGGTCGAGCGCGGGCTGCATCGCGTCCCAGTCGCGCGGATCGCGCACGACGTGCAGGATGCCGGGCTTCTGCTCGAATTCGAGCTCGAGGCGCGCCTCGATGTCGGCGAGCATGTCGCGCGAAGCGTCGATCAGCGGGCGCAGCCGCGCGTACTGCGCGGCGAACGCGTCAGGCTCGCGCAGCGTGCCGAGTTGCTTGACGAAGCGGCGCACGCCGCCGTTGAAGCCCGGCTTGTAGACGATGCCGCTGTCGCGCGGCTGGCGCTGGCGCATGAAGGTCGGGCCGAACCAGACGTCGAGCGGGCTCGGCAGCAGGGCGCCGCCGTCGCCATAGGTCGCGCCCTGCGCGACGGTCGCGTGGCGTTCGATCACGCACACGCGGTGGCCGGCCGCGCGCAACTGGTAGGCGGTGGCGACGCCGCTGATTCCGCCGCCGATGACGATGACATCCATGGATTGCTTCGATGACGGGCGGCGCGCACGCCGCCCGGTGAGAATTCGCTGAGGGCTCCGGCCCGGTGAACCCGGAATGATAGCGCCAAAATCGCGGGAGCCGGCGTCGGGCGAGCGCGTTCCGTGCAGCCTCGCCGTGGCCGCCGGCTGTCGCGCCCGCGCGGGCCGGCCCGGCGGGCGGGCCGTGCGCGGCGCACACCGTGGCACCGTTGCGGTGCATGCGGGCTACCGATCGGCCGGTCTTGGGCGACCGACTTCCGGGTATAATTACGGCCTTCTTTCGCCCCACGTCGCCACCTCGCGCGACTCATCGACGTCAGTCCAGCCCATGGCTCACTTCTCGTGTTTTCCCGGCGCTTCGGCCCTCTCCGATTTCCGTCAAACCCGTCTGCTCGACACGCTCAGGCAAATCGACGCCAACATCGTCGCGGTGCGCGGGCAGTTCCTGCACTTCGTCAATGCGGCCGAGCCGCTGTCGGCCGACGACAGCGCGCGCATCGACGCGCTGATGCACTACGGCGCGCCGTTCGAGCCGGCGGCCGAGAAGGGGACGGCCGAGACCTTCGTCGTGCTGCCGCGCTTCGGCACGGTCTCGCCGTGGGCGAGCAAGGCGACCGACATCGCGCAGCACTGCGGCCTCACGCACGTGCGCCGCATCGAGCGCGGCGTCGAATTCACGGTCACGCTGAAGTCGGGCCTGCTCGGCGGCAAGAAGGCGCTGTCCGACGACGCGCGTACGGCCGTCGTGGCCGCGCTGCATGACCGGATGACCGAAAGCGTGGTCGCGGCGCGCGACGATGCGAAGCACCTGTTCGACGAACTGCCGGCCAAGCCGCTCGCGAGCGTCGACGTGCTGGGCGTCGGCCGCAGCGCGTTGGAGCGCGCGAACGTCGAGCTGGGCCTCGCGCTCGCCGACGACGAGATCGACTACCTGGTCGACGCGTTCCGCAAGCTCGAACGCAACCCGACCGACGTGGAATTGATGATGTTCGCGCAGGCGAACAGCGAGCACTGCCGCCACAAGATCTTCAACGCGCAGTGGACGATCGACGGCGAAGCGCAGGACATGTCGCTGTTCGCGATGATCCGCAACACCGAGAAGCTGAACCCGCAAGGCACGATCGTCGCGTATTCGGACAACTCGTCGATCATGGTCGGCGCCGAGGCCGAACGCTGGTTCCCGCGCAACGCGGGCGCGGCCGATGAGCCGGGCGAGCGTTATGGCCGCCACACCGAGCTCACGCACACGCTGATGAAGGTCGAGACGCACAACCACCCGACGGCGATCTCGCCGTTCCCGGGCGCGGCGACCGGCGCGGGCGGCGAGATCCGCGACGAAGGCGCGACGGGCCGCGGCGCGCGTCCGAAGGCCGGCCTCACGGGCTTCACCGTGTCGAACCTCGACCTGCCCGACGCACGCCAGTCGTGGGAAAACTCGCGCGACGCGGCACAGCCGGTCGGCGAGCGCAACCCGAATGACGCACACGGCCCGTACGGTCGTCCGGATCGCATCGCGTCGCCGCTGCAGATCATGATCGACGGCCCGCTCGGCGGCGCCGCGTTCAACAACGAATTCGGCCGCCCGAACCTCGGCGGCTACTTCCGCGTGTACGAGCAGAACGTCGACGGCCAGGTGCGCGGTTATCACAAGCCGATCATGATCGCGGGCGGCCTCGGCAACATCGCCGACCAGCACACGCACAAGCACGACGTGCCGGCCGGCTCGCTGCTGATCCAGATCGGCGGCCCCGGCATGCGGATCGGGATGGGCGGCGGCGCGGCGAGCTCGATGGCGACCGGCGCGAATACGGCCGAACTCGACTTCGACTCGGTGCAGCGCGGCAACCCCGAAATCGAGCGTCGCGCGCAGGAAGTGATCAACGGCTGCTGGCAGCTCGGCGCGGAAAACCCGATCCTGAGCATCCACGACGTCGGCGCGGGCGGCCTGTCGAACGCGTTCCCCGAGATCGTCGACGGCGCGGGCAAGGGCGCCCGCTTCGAACTGCGCAAGGTCGCGCTCGAGGAATCGGGCCTGTCGCCGCGCGAAATCTGGTCGAACGAGGCGCAGGAGCGCTACGTGCTCGCGATCGCGCCGGCCGACCTGCCGCGTTTCGAAGCGATCTGCGCGCGCGAGCGCTGCCCGTTCGCGGTGGTCGGTGTCGCGACCGACGAGCGCCAGTTGCAGCTCGTCGATGACGAAGCGACGGGCACCGACGAATACCCGGTCGACATGCCGATGGAAGTGCTGCTCGGCAAGCCGCCGCGCATGCACCGCGACGTCGCGCGCGTCGCGACCGAGCGCGCGCCGGTCGACGTGACGGGCATCGCGCTGTCGGAAGTCGCGGTCGATGTGCTGAAGCACCCGACGGTCGGCAGCAAGTCGTTCCTGATCACGATCGGCGACCGTTCGGTCGGCGGCACGTCGGTACGTGACCAGATGGTCGGCCCGTGGCAGGTGCCGGTGGCCGACTGCGCGATTACCGCGCTCGACTACGCGGGCTTCAAGGGCGAGGCGATGACGATGGCCGAGCGCACGCCGCTCGCGGTGATCGACGCGCCGGCATCGGGCCGCATGGCGGTCGGCGAGGCGATCACGAACATCGCGAGCGCGCCGATCGCGTCGCTCGACAAGCTGAAGCTGTCGGCGAACTGGATGGCCGCATGCGGCACGGCCGGCGAAGACGCCGCGCTGTTCGACACGGTCAAGGCGATCGGCATGGAGCTGTGCCCGGCGCTCGGGATCGGCATCCCGGTCGGCAAGGACTCGCTGTCGATGAAGACGAAGTGGGATGAGCAGGGCGTCGCGAAGGAAGTGGTCTCGCCGGTGTCGCTGATCATCTCCGCGTTCGCGCCGGTCGAGGACGTGCGCCGGCACCTGACGCCGCAACTGCGCCGCGTCGCCGACGCGGGCGACAGCGTGCTGATCGCGATCGATCTCGGCCGCGGCAAGAACCGGATGGGCGGCAGCATCTTCGCGCAGGTCACGCAGCAGGTCGGCGACACGACGCCGGACGTCGACGACGCGGAAGACCTGAAGCGCTTCTTCAACGCGATCCAGTCGCTCAATGCGCAGGACAAGCTGCTCGCGTACCACGACCGCTCGGACGGCGGCCTGTGGGCGACGGTGTGCGAAATGGCGTTCGCGGGCCACGCGGGCGTGTCGCTGAACGTCGACATGCTGACGCTCGACCCGAATCACGAATCCGACTACGGCGACGCGAAAGACTGGGCGAAGCAGACGAGCGGCCGTCGCGACGATCGCACGCTGCGCGCGCTGTTCTCCGAGGAACTCGGCGCGGTCGTGCAGGTGCGCACGGCCGACCGCGACGCGGTGCTCGGCGCACTGCGCGAATTCGGCCTGTCGACGTGCTCGCACGTGATCGGCGCGGTCAACGATCGCGACGCGATCGAGGTGTACCGCGACGCGAAGAAGATCTTCGATGCGCCGCGTACCGAACTCCATCGCGCGTGGGGTGAAGTGAGCTGGCGCATCGCGCGCCTGCGCGACAACCCCGCCTGCGCGGACGCCGAATACGACGCGCTGCTCGACGCGGCCGATCCGGGCATCTCGCCGGTGCTGAGCTTCGATCCGGCCGACGACATCGCCGCGCCGTTCATCGCAACGGGTGCCCGCCCGCGCGTCGCGATCCTGCGCGAGCAGGGCGTGAACTCGCATCTGGAAACGGCCTACGCGTTCGACCGCGCGGGCTTCGATGCGCACGACGTGCACATGAGCGATCTGCTCGCGGGCCGTGCAACGCTCGCCGATTTCGCGGGCGCGGTCGCGTGCGGCGGGTTCTCGTACGGCGACGTGCTGGGCGCGGGCGAAGGCTGGGCGAAGACGGTTCGCTTCAACGCGAACCTCGCCGACATGTTCTCGGCGTTCTTCGCGCGTCCCGACACGTTCGCGCTCGGTATCTGCAACGGCTGCCAGATGATGTCGAGCCTCGCGTCGATGATCCCGGGCGCGGAAGCGTGGCCGAAGTTCACGCGCAACAAGTCCGAGCAGTTCGAGGCGCGCTTCTCGTTCGTCGAAGTGGAGAAGTCGCCGTCGATCTTCTTCGCGGGGATGGAAGGCTCGCGGATTCCGGTCGCGGTCGCGCACGGCGAAGGTTATGCGGACTTCTCGCAGCAGGGCGACATCGATCGCGTCGCGATTTCGATGCGGTTCGTCGACCACCGTGGCGAAGCGACCGAGCGTTATCCGTTCAACCCGAACGGCTCGCCGGCCGGCATCACGTCGGTCACGACGGCCGACGGGCGCTTCTCGGTGCTGATGCCGCACATGGAGCGCGTGCACCGCACGGTCGCGATGAGCTGGCATCCGGAAAGCTGGGGTGAAGCGAGCCCGTGGCTGCGCGTGTTCCGTAACGCGCGCCGCTGGATCGGCTGATCCGGATGATGTTCGATCCGAACGCGCCGGTCGAGGTCGTCACGCTGCGCGACGAGCGCACGAGTGATGTCGACGCGATCGGCCGCGTGATCGTCGCGGCGTTCGCGGGCGAGCCGCAGGGCGGCCAGTTCGAACGGCGGATCGTCGACGCGCTGCGCGCGGATGGCGCGCTGAGCGTGTCGCTCGTCGCGGAGCGCGATGGCCGCATCATCGGGCACGTCGCGTTCTCGCCGGTCGCGATCGGTGGCGAGCCGGCCGGCACGCAGCAGTGGTACGGGCTGGCGCCGCTCGCGGTGCGGCCCGACTGCCAGCGGCAGAGTATCGGCGCGGGGCTCGTGCGCACGGGGCTCGACGTGTTGCGCCGGCTCGGCGCGCGCGGCTGCGTCGTGCTCGGCGATCCCGCGTACTACACGCGCTTCGGGTTCGCGCCGTCCGGCGACATCGTGTTTCCCGACGTGCCGCCCGAGTATTTCCTCGCACTGTCGTTCGACGAATCGGTGCCGAGGCCTGCGGGCGACGTTCGTTACCACGACGTGTTTTATCCCGCGTAACGCGTAGCGGTCACGGCCGCGCAGCTTGCGCCGGATCCCGCCAAGGCCGCTCTTCGGAGCGGCTTTTTCTTGTGTTTTTCCCGAACGACCATGAAAAAAGGCCGCTCCGAAGAGCGGCCTTTCGATGCGCGGGCGACTGGCGCCGGCGTTACTGAATCTTTGCCTGCTGGCGCAGGCCTTCCTCGAACGCCTGCAGCTTCTGCTGCACGAGCTGCTGCGCGATCTGCGCCTTCACCTGATCGAACGGCGGCGGTGCGATGTCGCGGATGTCGTCGACGCGGATGATGTGCCAGCCGAACTGCGTCTTCACCGGCGCATCGGTCATCTGGCCTTTCTGCAGCTTCTGCGCGGCCGCCGCGAATTCCGGCACGTATGCCTTCGGGTCCGACCAGTCGAGATCGCCGCCGTTCTTGCCCGAACCCGGATCCTTCGAGTATTGCTTCGCGAGATCCTCGAACTTCGCGCCGGCCTTGATCTTCGCGATCAGGTCCTTCGCCTGCTGCTCGTTGTCGACGAGGATGTGGTGCAGGTGGTATTCGCGGTTGCCGCCGGCGCCCTTGACGAGGTCGTCGTAGCGCGCCTTCACTTCGGCGTCGGTCGGCTGGTTCTTCTTCAGGAAGCTCTCGATCATCGAACGCAGCACGACGGTCTGTTGTGCGACGGCGACCTGCGCCTTCACGTCCGGACGATTCGGGATGCCTTCGCGGATCGCTTCCTGCATCAGGATTTCGCGGTTCACGAGTTCCTGGCGCACGGCCTGCTGCAGTTGCGGGCCGTCGGTCTGTCCTTGCTGGACGAGCTGCGCGACCATCGCGTCGGCGCGCGACTTCGGAATCGGCGTGCCGTTGACGACGGCGATGTTCTGGGCGAATGCCGGTGCCGCTGCGAATGCAGCCGCCGCGACCCATAGGCGGGGGGATTTCAGGATCATCGGGAATTCCTAATGAGACTAGATAGAAGATTCGTTGAATTCTTCGGGCGTGTAAGCCACGATCGCGAGCGCGTGAATGCCGCGCTGCATCGCATCAGCGAGCGCATCATACACCAGCCGGTGCCGCGCGACGCGCGGCTTGCCCGCGAAGGCGGCCGACACGATCGTGACCGTGAAGTGGCCGCCGGAGGCCGCGCCGGCGTGGCCCGCGTGCTGCGCGCTGTCGTCGCGCACGGTGAGCGACACGGGGGCGAGCGACGCGGTGAGGCGCGCTTCGATCAGCGCGATGCGTTCGTCGGGCGACGCGTGGAGAAAGGCGTCCGTCATGTCATTCGTCCTTCAGGTACTTCGTGAGCCACAAGCTCTGCAGGATGATGAACACGACCATCGCGCCCGTCGTACCGAACAGCTTGAAGTTCACCCATTGCGATTCGGTGAAGTTGTGCACCACGTACAGGTTCGCGACGCCGAGCACCGCGAAGAACAGCGCCCAGGCGACGTTCAGCTTGTCCCACACGGGGTGCGGCAGCGTGAGCTGCTTGCCCATCATCTTCTCGATCAGGTTGTTGCCGAACGCATAACGCGCGGCGAGCAGCCCGATCGCAAACAGCCAGTACAGCACAGTCGGTTTCCATTGAATGAATTTCTCGTCATGCAGGACGAGGGTGGCGCCGCCGAAGACGACGATCACGCCGAGGCTGACCCACAGCATCGTGTCGACCTTCCGGTGCCGGAAGGCGACCCACGCGACCTGGGCCAGCGTCGCGACGATCGCGACGGCGGTGGCGGTGAAGATGCCCCAGACCTTGAAGGCGGCAAAAAACAGGATGATCGGAAACAGATCGAACAGAAATTTCATGGCGCTCGCAGCTGCGTGAAAGGCCGCTTGCGCGGCCTTTCACCGTTGTAGGGACCCGCCAGGCACCGCCGTCGCGGATCGGGGCGGCCAGCCCGAGAGCAGGCCGCCCTGTTGATCCGCCCGGCGTGCCGCTCATTCGTTTTCGGGTCGGGACTCGAAGTTTAACGCAGCCGAATTGATGCAGTACCGCAAACCGGTCTGGTCGCGCGGGCCGTCCTCGAAGACGTGGCCGAGATGCGCGCCGCAATGGTTGCAGCGGACCTCGACGCGGACCATCCCGTGCGAGTAGTCGACCTTCTCGTCGATCACCTCGCCTTCGAGCGGCTTGAAGTAGCTGGGCCAGCCGCAGCCCGAGTGGAATTTGGAACCGGATTCGAACAGCGGCGTGCTGCAGACGACGCATTTGTAGATGCCGGCGTCCTCGGTGTCGGTGTATTCGCCGGTGAATGCGCGCTCGGTCGCCGCATGCTGCGTGACCTCGTACTGCATCGGCGTGAGCCGGCGGCGCAACTCGGTGTCGTCCTTCTTGTACGGGAAGGTCTTGTCGTCGGAATCGTGGGACATGGGGGTTCTCCTGATCGGTCGGTCGATACGCGCGGGTTGGGGCTTCAGGACGAGCAGCTCACTTCGAGCGACCCAGCCCAGTCGGGTGGCAACGCCGCGTAGGCTTCGTGTTCCGGTTGTTCGTCGAACGGCCGGCGCAGCACCTGGGCGAGCCGCTCGACTTCGGAAAAATCCTTTTCCTTCGCGCGTCGGATCGCGACTTCGGCCAGATGGTTGCGCAGCACGTATTTCGGGTTTGCGCGGTTCATCGCGGCCGCACGTGCCGCGTCGTCGCGCGTTTCCTCGGACAGCCGCGCGCGGTAGAGGTTCGCCCACGCATCGAACGCGTCGCGGTCGATGAACAGGTCGCGCACGGGTGCGTCGCGGCTCGCGTCGTGCTTCGACAGATGCGCGAGCCGGCGGAACGTCAGCGTGAAATCCGCGTGGCTCGCATGCATCGTCTCGAGCAGCTTGTTGGCGAGTTCGGCATCGTTCTCGCGTTCGAGCTCGAGGCCGAGCTTCGCGCGCATCGCGCGTTCGAGCGCGGGGCCGAACCGTTCCGGAAACTTCGCGAGCACGGCCTGCGCGTCGTCCACCGCGCGCTCGGCGCGCGCGTCGTCGTCCGCGATGCCGTGCTGCAGCCCGATCAGCGGCAGCAGCGCCTGCGCGAGGCAGTAGCAGTTCCAGTGCGCGATGCGCGGCTGCATCCGGTATGCGTAACGGCCGCTCGTGTCCGAGTGGTTGCAGATGTGGTTCGCGTCGAACGCATCGACGAAGCCGAACGGGCCGTAGTCGATCGTCACGCCGAGGATCGACATGTTGTCGGTATTCATCACGCCGTGGCAGAAGCCGACGGCCTGCCATTGCGCGACGAGATCGGCCGTGCGCAGCGTCGCGGCTTCGAGCAGCGCGAGGTACGGATCGTCCGCGTCGCGGCATGCC
The DNA here is from genome assembly GCF_001039005.1 of Burkholderia cepacia. Lineage (GTDB taxonomy): Bacteria > Pseudomonadota > Gammaproteobacteria > Burkholderiales > Burkholderiaceae > Burkholderia > Burkholderia theae. The sequence goes on along the minus strand of NZ_LDWR01000041.1, from coordinate 41,750 downwards.
GGATAGAAGCGGTCGATCACGTGATCGGCGAGCTGGCGCAACAGGTCGGGGCGATCGTTCGAGAAGAAATGCTCGAAGTGGCCGAAGCGCACGAAGCTCTCCGACACGCGCGTGACGACGGCCGACGTCTCGATCTCCTCGCGGACCACCGGCTGGTCGGAGCCGATCACCGTCAGCGCGCGCGTGGTCGGGATGCCGAGGTGATGCATCGCCTCCGAGCACAGGAACTCGCGGATCGACGAGCGCAGCACCGCGCGGCCGTCACCCATCCGCGAATACGGCGTGCGGCCGCTGCCTTTCAGTTGCAGCTCGTAGCGGCGGCCGTCGGTGCCGGCGCGCTCGCCGATCGTCAGCGCACGGCCGTCGCCGAGCTGGCCGGCCCACACGCCGAACTGGTGGCCGGAATACACCGATGCGTACGGCATCGCGCCCGCGGGCCAGTCGCGCGTCGGGTTGCCGGCGAACAGCTCGGCGAACGCGGGCTGCGAGGCAATCGATGGCGGCAGGTCAAGCAGTTGCGCGACTTCGCCGGAAAAGCCGACAACGTACGGCGCGGCAAGCGGCGCGGCCGGCAGCCGCGTATGAAACGCGTCGCCGAGCTGCACGAACGCGCCGTCGGCGGGCGCGCCGAGCGTGGCGGCGAGGTCGGGGAGGGTGTCAGCCGTATCGGCTGCGCTTCGGGAAAACGACATGTTGAGCGCCTCTGGGTAAGCCGATATTGTAAGGCGGCGCCGCGCCGCCCGCATGGCGGCCCGCGCACCGTGCGCCACGCCTGTCCGGGCCGCTGACGGGCGCATGCCGGTTCGAGGTGCTTCACCGATTCGCGTCCTTCAGGGAGAACAAGACGATGGGTAAGCCGTTGCTGGGCCAGATGATGGACGTGCCGTTGCTGGTGTCCTCGCTGATTACGCATGCCGCGCGGCACGCCGGCGATACGGAGATTGTGTCGAAGCGCGTGGAAGGCGACCTGCATCGCTACACGTATCGCGATTGCGAACGCCGCGCGAAGCAGCTTGCGCAGGCGCTTGCGCGACTCGGCATCGAGACCGGCGAGCGCGTCGGCACGCTCGCATGGAACGGCTACCGGCATCTGGAAGCGTATTACGGGATCGGTGGAATGGGCGCGGTGTGCCACATGATCAACCCGCGCCTCTTTCCCGAGCAGATCGCGTACATCGTCAATCACGCGGAAGACCGCTACGTCCTCTTCGACATCAATTTCGCGCCGCTCGTCGACGCGATCGCGCCGCAGTGCCCTCACGTGAAAGGCTGGATCGCGATGACCGATGCCGCGCACCTGCCGTCCGGCGCGACGCCGTTCCTCTGCTACGAAACGCTTGTCGAAGCCGAGGACGGCCGTTACGACTGGCCGCGCCTCGACGAACGGCAGGCGTCGGGGCTTTGCTACACGTCGGGCACGACCGGCAATCCGAAAGGCGTGCTGTATTCGAATCGCTCGACCGTGCTGCACGCGTACGGCGCCGCGCTGCCCGACGCGATGAACCTGTCCGCGATGGACGCCGTGCTGCCCGTCGTGCCGATGTTCCACGTCAACGCGTGGGGGCTGCCGTACGCGGTCCCGCTCACGGGCGGCAAGCTCGTGCTGCCCGGCAAGGATCTCGACGGGAAATCGCTGTACGAGCTGATGGAGGCCGAGCGCGTGACGTTCTCGGCGGGCGTGCCGACCGTGTGGCTCGGCCTGCTGAACTACATGCGCGAAGCCGGCGTGCGTTTCTCAACGCTGAACCGCACGGTGATCGGCGGTTCCGCGTGCCCGCCCGCGATGCTGCGCACGTTCGAGGACGAATACGGCGTGCGCGTGATCCATGCGTGGGGCATGACCGAGCTGTCGCCGCTCGGCACGCTCGCGAAGCTCAACTGGGCGCAGTCGCAGCGGCCGCTCGACGCGCAGCGCCGGCTGCTCGAGAAGCAGGGGCGCGTGATCTGCGGCGTCGACATGCGGATCGTCGGCGAGGACGGCCATGAACTGCCGTGGGACGGCGTCGCGTTCGGCGAATTGCAGGTGCGCGGGCCGTGGGTGATCGACCACTACTTCCGCGGCGATGCGTCGCCGCTGTCGGACGGCTGGTTCCCGACCGGCGACGTCGCGACGATCGACCCCGACGGCTTCCTGCAGATCACCGACCGCAGCAAGGACGTGATCAAGTCGGGCGGCGAGTGGATCAGCTCGATCGATATCGAAAACGTCGCGATCGCGCACCCGGGTGTGGCCGAAGCTGCCTGCATCGCGTGCGCGCACCCGAAATGGACCGAGCGTCCGCTGCTCGTCGTGGTGCCGCGCGAAGGCGCGAACCTGAGCCGCGATGCGCTGCTGGCGTTCTACGAAGGCAAGGTCGCGAAATGGTGGATTCCCGACGACGTCGTGTTCGTCGAATCGCTGCCGCACACCGCGACCGGCAAGCTGCAGAAGCTGAAGCTGCGCGAGACGTTCCGCGATTACGTGTTGCCGACGGCGGTGGGCGAGCCGTAACGCCCGCGATCCGGTCGCCCGATCCGTCCCCGGATCGGGATAAAAATTCAAATTGAACGACCGTGCTTTTTCGTTGTATGCTGCCTGCGTTCGATCCGGACATGCGGCCGTTCGACCGCGCACAATGAAGCGCAGCCACCCCGGCGCGCGATGCATGGAGGCAGGCAGATGGCAGTGGATTACTCGACTCGCGACGGCGTGGCCGTCCTTACGCTCAACAATCCGCCCGTCAACGGGCTCGGCCTGTCGACCCGGCTCGGCATCATGGACGCGCTCGAGCGCGCCGCGCAGGATCCGTCGGTCACGGCGATCGTGCTGACGGGCGCGGGCCGCGCGTTCTCGGGCGGTGCCGACATCACCGAATTCAGCACGCCGAAGGCGCTGCAGGAGCCGACGCTGCACACCGTGATCCGCGCGGTGGAGGCGAGCGCGAAGCCCGTTGTCGCGGCGCTGCACAGCGTCGTGATGGGCGGCGGCCTCGAGCTCGCGCTCGGTGCGCACTATCGCGTTGCGGCGCCCGGCGCGCAGGTCGCGCTGCCCGAAGTGAAGCTCGGCCTGCTGCCGGGCGCGGGCGGCACGCAGCGCCTGCCGCGCGCGGTGGGGCTCGAAACCGCGCTGAACATGATCGTGTCGGGCGCGCCCGTACCGTCGGAACAGCTGGCGAAGAGCGGGCTGTTCGACGACATGGCCGACGGCGACCTGCTCGACGCGGCCGTCGCGTTCGCGCGCAAGGTCGGCGCGCAGAAGGGGCCGCATCCGCGCGTGCGCGATCGCAAGATCGTCCACGCGAACGCCGCGGGCTTCATCCAGTTCGCGCGCAATTCCGCGCAGGCCGCCGCGCCGAATTTCCCCGCGCCGCACAAGTGCATCGATGCGATCGAGGCCGGCGTGCTGAATGGCTTCGACATGGGCAGCATCGCCGAGCGCGAGGGTTTTGTCGCGCTGATGATGACGCCGGAAAGCCGCGCGCTGCGCCATGCGTTCTTCGGCGAGCGCGCGGCGAGCAAGATTCCCGACGTGCCGGCCGATACGCCGCTGCGCGAGATCCGCCGTGTCGGCGTGATCGGGGCGGGCACGATGGGCGGCGGGATCGCGATGAACTTCGTCAACGCGGGCCTGCCCGTCACGCTGCTCGAGACGAAACAGGAAGCGCTCGAGCGCGGCGTCGCGACGATCCGCAAGAACTACGACGCGCAGGTGAAGAAGGGCAAGCTCACGCAGGAGAAGCTCGACGCGCGCATGGCGCTGATCACGCCGACGCTGTCCTACGACGACCTGAAGGAGGCGGACCTGATCGTCGAGGCCGTGTTCGAGGAACTCGGCGTGAAGGAACAGGTGTTCCGCAAACTCGACGAAGTCGCGAAGCCAGGCGCGATCCTCGCGTCCAACACGTCGACGCTCGACGTCGACAAGATCGCGGCGTTCACGAAGCGTCCGCAGGACGTTGTCGGCATGCACTTCTTCAGCCCGGCGAACGTGATGAAGCTGCTCGAGGTCGTACGCGGCGCGCAGACCGCGAAGGACGTGCTCGCGACCGTGATGGCGGTGGCGAAGAAGATCCGCAAGACGGCGGTCGTGTCGGGCGTGTGCGACGGCTTCATCGGCAACCGGATGATCGAGCAGTACATCCGCCAGGCGCTGTTCATGCTCGAGGAAGGCGCGCTGCCCGCGCAGGTCGATCGCGCGATCGAGAAGTTCGGTTTCGCGATGGGGCCGTTCCGGATGAGCGACCTCGCCGGCAACGATATCGGCTGGGCGATCCGCAAGCGCCGCTACGTCGAGAAGCCCGATCTGCAGTATTCGAAGATCGCCGACCGCCTGTGCGAGCAGGGCCGCTTCGGCCAGAAGACGGGCGCCGGCTGGTACGACTACGTGCCGGGCGAGCGCAAGGCGAAGCCGTCGTCGCTCGTCGACGAGATGGTCGTCGCGTATTCGAAGGAGCGCGGCGTCGAGCGGCGCAAGATCGGCGACGACGAGATCGTCGAGCGGCTGGTGTTCGCGCTCGTCAACGAAGGCGCGAAGATCCTCGAAGAGAAGATCGCATCGAAGGCGTCCGACATCGACATGGTCTATCTGACCGGCTACGGCTTCCCGTTGTGGCGCGGCGGCCCGATGCTGTACGCGGACGTGGTCGGCCTGTACAACGTCGAGCGCGCGATTCGCCGCTACGCGGCCGCGCCGAACGGCGACGCGTGGCAGCTCGCGCCGTCGATCGCCGAGCTTGCGAAGGCCGGCCGCGGGTTCAACGGCTGACGACGCCGCATGGCGGCGCTGCAAGGAGAAACGCAATGAAACGCACCGACGACGTGTTGCTCGTGATCGACGTGCAATACGACTTCATGCCGGGCGGCGCGCTCGCGGTGCCGGACGGCGACGCGGTCGTGCCGGTGATCAACGCGCTCGCGCGACGCTTCGACCAGGTCGTGCTGACGCAGGACTGGCACCCGCGCGACCACGTGTCGTTCGCGGCGAACCATCCGGGCCGCGAACCGTTCTCCACGCTCGCGCTGCCGTACGGCGAGCAGGTGCTGTGGCCCGTGCACTGCGTGCGGGACACCGACGGCGCGGCGCTGCATCGTGACCTCGACATCCCGCAGGCGCGGCTCGTGATCCGCAAGGGCGGCGACGCGCAGGTCGACAGTTATTCCGCATTCGTCGAGGCCGACCGCACGACACGCACGGGGCTCGCGGGCTATCTGCGCGAACTCGGTGCGAAGCGCGTGTGGTGCTGCGGGCTCGCGACCGACTATTGCGTCGCGTGGTCGGCGCTCGATGCGCGCGCGGCCGGTTTCGAAGCCGCGGTGATCAACGATGCGTGCCGCGCCATCGACCTGAACGGGTCGCTCGCGCACGCATGGCAGCAGATGCAGGCAGCGGGCGTCGCGCATGCGACGTCCGCGGGCGCGCGCCCGGCGGCGTAGCGCATTCCCCATCCGATTCAGGACATGAAGCAGGACCGAAGGAGACTCGCATGACCGAAGCCGTAATCGTATCGACCGCACGCACGCCGCTGGCGAAATCCTGGCGCGGCGCATTCAACATGACGCACGGCGCGACGCTCGGCGGCCACGTGGTCGCGGCCGCGCTCGAACGCGCGAAGCTCGATCCCGCGCGCGTCGAGGACGTGATCATGGGCTGCGCGAACCCCGAAGGCGCGACCGGCGCCAACATCGCGCGGCAGATCGCGCTGCGCGCGGGGCTGCCCGTCACCGTGCCGGGGATGACGGTGAACCGTTTCTGCTCGTCGGGGCTGCAGACCATCGCGCTCGCCGCGCAGCGGATCATCGCGGGCGAAGGCGACGTGTATGTCGCGGGCGGCGTCGAATCGATCTCGTGCGTGCAGAACGAGATGAACCGGCACATGATCCAGGAAGGCTGGCTCGTCGAGCACAAGCCCGAGATCTACTGGAACATGCTGCAGACGGCCGAGAACGTCGCGAAGCGCTACGGGATCGCGAAGGAACGGCAGGACGAGTACGGCGTGCAGTCGCAGTTGCGGGCCGCGGCCGCCCAGGAAGCCGGTCTCTTTCGCGACGAGATCGTGCCGATCACCGTGCTCGCGGGTATCGCCGACAAGGCGACGGGCCGCCTGTTCACGAAGGAAGTGACGGTCTCGGCCGACGAAGGCATCCGCCCGGACACGACGCTCGAAGGCGTGTCGAAGATCCGTTCGGCCGTGCCGGGCGGCGTGATCACCGCCGGCAATGCGAGCCAGTTCTCGGACGGCGCGTCGGCCTGCGTCGTGATGAACGCCGAGGTCGCGCAGCGCGAAGGGCTGCAGCCGCTGGGCGTGTTCCGCGGCTTCGCGGTGGCCGGCTGCGAGCCGGACGAGATGGGCATTGGCCCCGTGTTCGCGGTGCCCAAGCTGCTGAAGCAGGCGGGGCTGAAGGTCGACGACATCGGCTTGTGGGAACTGAACGAGGCGTTTGCGGTGCAGGTGCTGTACTGCCGCGATACGCTCGGGATTCCTGAGGATCGCCTGAACGTGAACGGCGGCGCGATCGCGGTCGGCCATCCGTACGGCGTGTCGGGCGCGCGCCTGACGGGCCATGCGCTGATCGAAGGCAAGCGGCGCGGCGTGAAGTACGTGGTCGTCACGATGTGCATCGGCGGCGGGCAGGGTGCGGCCGGCCTGTTCGAAATCCTCTGATTTTTGACCGGTGGCGGCCGCGGCTTCGTTTCGGCGAAGCAGGCGGCCGCGACGCGAATCGGCGCGGCAAGGCTGCCATTCGGAACGACCGGGAAGCAAAAGGCATGCGCCCGGCAATGCCGTTTCCCCTTACTTGTCAAACAAATTGCCCCACCTATACTTGCTCTGACATTTGCCTTTCGGCACGATGGGCCGGATCGTGCATTGCGCGATCCGTGCCGCGAAGGTTCGAACCAACGCAGCAGACCGACCGGGGACCGAATGAGTACGACCTATGCAGCCGGGGAACCGCCGCGCGTCGTCAGCGCGGCCGCGAGGCTCTACGCGAAATGCCTGCTGGTCGGATTCGCGTTGCTGCCTGCGTATCTGATCGCCTATCTGTGGTTCTTCAGCGACCCGCACGTCGTGTTCGAGAGCCACATTTTCCATGAAATCGCGATTGCGGCCGCGACCCTCGAGGGCGGTTTCGTCACCTACGTGACGTGGGTGTGCTACCGGTCGTCCGGCGAGCCGCTGCTGCGCTGGCTTACGCTCGGCTTTCTCGGCTTCGCGATGATCTATGCGCTGCACGGTGCCTTCACCGGGATGGCGCATCACAATATCTGGCTGTTCCTGCTGTACGGGCCCGCGTCGCGGCTCGTGATGTCGATCCTGCTGCTCACGGGCCTGATGTCGTATTCGCGTCCGCCCGATCGCTTCGACAAGCGCACCAGCGCGCGGACGTGGCTGCCGTGGATCGTGTTCTTCGTGATCGTCAACGTGGCCGTCGCGTACATCGCGTATTCGCCGGTCGCGGGCGCGCTGGGCACGCGCCTGTCGATGGAAGGGGGCGCGCTCGTGTTCTCGCTGCTGAACGTCGGTGTGCTGCTCGCGCGGCGGATCCGCTCGCCGCTGATGGTGATCTACGGCGTGTCGATCATGGCGTTCGCGCTGTCGTCGCTCGCGTTCATTCTCGGCAAACCGTGGAATCACATGTGGTGGCTCGCGCATGCGATTTTCGCGGGCGGGTTCTTCCTGCTCAGCTACGGCGTCGTGCAGGCGTTGCAGACGACCCGCTCGTTCTCGGCGATCTACAGCCAGGAAGACCTGATGAGCCGGCTGTCGGAATCGATGGCGCGTACCGAGAGCGCGCTGCAGGAACTGCGGCGCACGAACCAGAAGCTCGAGTACATGGCCGCGACCGATCCGATGACGGGCGCATCGAACCGCCGGCAGTTCATCGCGCAGGTCGAACGCGAGATGGTGCGCGCCGAGCGCGACGGCACGCCGTTTTGCCTGCTCGCGCTCGATCTCGACAATTTCAAGAACATCAACGATGCGTACGGGCACCAGATCGGCGACGAGGTGCTGCGCGGCGTCGTACGCCAGTGCCTCGAGGCGATCCGGCCGGCGGGCGGGCTCGCGCGGGTCGGTGGCGAGGAGTTCATGGCGCTGCTGCCGGAGATGCCGCTCGAAGGTGCGCGCATGACGGCCGAGCGCGTGCGCTCGTCGATCGCGAGTTCGCCGTTCGGGCTCGATTTCAAACGCGTGCAGGTGACGGTCAGCGTCGGCGTCGCGCAATACGGGGTCGACGGCAGCACGGTCGACTCGTTGCTGCGCGTGGTCGACGAACGGCTGTACCAGGCGAAGCGGGAAGGGCGGAACCGGGTCGTGTCGCGGTAACGCGGTGACGCATGAGCGGTCGGGACGGGCCGTGCACGGCCCGTCGAAATCGGCTGCCTACGAGGCGAGCAGCGGCGGAATCGCCGCAAGCACCGCATCGATCGCCACTCTCAGCTTGTGCGGCAGGAACCGCGTCGCGGGCCACACCACATGCATCGGCGTGCCGGCCGACGACACGTGTTCCAGCACGCGCACCAGCGCCCCCGTGCGCAACGCATCGCGCACGAGCCATTCGGGCAGGTGAACGAGCCCCGCGCCGCGCATGGCGGCCGCGATCAGGCTGTCGATATCGTCGAAGCCGAGCCGGTAGTGCAGCGCGGGCTGCACGATGCGGCCGTCCGGCCCTACCAGCGTCCACGGATTCGCGCGGCCGCCGCGCAGGTAGACGATGCAGCGATGAGCGGCGAGTTCGTCCGTATCGCGCGGCGTGCCCCGCGTGCTCAGGTACGCGGGCGACGCACAGACCGCCATCGATTGCACGCCGAGCGGGCGGGCGATCAGCGTATCGCTGTCGGGCAGCGCGCCGCTGCGAATGGCGAGATCGACGCCTTCATCCGCAAAATCGACCACGCGATCGGTGAAATGCCCTTCGACCTGCAGTTGCGGATGCTGCTCCGCCAGATCGAACAGCAGCGGCGTCACGTGGTGGCGGCCGAACACGACGGGCGCGCTCACGCGAATCCGCCCGGTTGCCTCGCCGCGGCCGGCTTCGAGCATGTGCTGCGCGGCATCGAGCGCCTCCAGCGCCCGCGCGCATTGCTCGTAGAACGCGTGGCCGTCGTCGGTCAGCGCGAGACTGCGGGTGGTTCGCACGAACAGCCGCGTCCCGAGCCGCGCTTCGAGCCGGCCGATCGCCTTGCCGACCGCCGAGCGTGTCTGTCCGAGCCGGGCGGCCGCCTGCGCGAAGCTGCCGGCGTCGACGGCCGCGACGAACGCGCTGATACCGGCCAGCCTGTCGTGCGAGATTGGTTCCATCCTGTCTACTATAGGTCGATAAATTAGCGCCACATGGCGGTTGTGGGAATCATTATCCTGCCAACTCCTCTGTTTTCGTTATCGGAGTCGCCATGTCGTCACTCATGCATCGCTGGCAATCGCCGGCTTTTGGCCGTCAACACCTGCAACTCGCGGCCGTACCGGTTCCGACGCCGGGCCCGCGCGACGTGCTGGTGCGCGTGGAGGCCGTCGCGCTGAACTATCGCGACCTGCTGGTGTTGCGCGACGGGATGGGGATGGCCGTGCCGTTCCCGCTGGTGCCCGGTTCGGACATGCGCGGCGAGGTTGTCGCGACGGGGGCCGACGTGACGGACTTCGCGCCGGGCGACGCGGTGATCAGCACGTTCTTCACCGGCTGGCAGGACGGCCTCCAGCCGCGCGGCAGCGTGCCGCTCGGCGTGCCGGGGCCGGGGATGCTGTCCGAGTACGTGGTGCTCGGCGCCGATTCGCTGGTGGCCGCGCCGCGCACGCTCGACGCCGCGCAGGCCAGCACGCTCACCTGCGCAGGGTTGACCGCGTGGTATGCATTGGCCGACGCATCGACGACACGGCCGGGCGATACGGTGGTCGTGATCGGTACGGGCGGCGTGGCATTGTTCGCCGTGCAGATCGCCCATGCGCAGGGTGCGCGCGTGATCGTCGTGTCGGGCAGCGACGAGAAGCTCGAACGCGCGAAGCGGCTCGGCGCGCACGACGGGATCAACCGCACGCGCACGCCGGACTGGGCCGCCGAAGTGCGCGCGCTGACCGGCGGGCGTGGCGCCGATCACGTGCTGGAACTCGCGGGCGCGGACAATTTCGGGCGTTCGCTGTCGTCGCTCGTGCAGGGCGGCCGCGTGTCGGTGATCGGCAATCTGGGCGGCGACGCGCTGACGACGTCCGTGTATCCGTTGCTGACGGGGCGTGCGACCGTGCAGGGGATCGGCGTCGCACACCGGCGCGCGCTCGAGGATCTCGTGCGCGCGGTGGACTGGCTGAAGCTGAAGCCGGTGGTCGAGCGCGAGTATGGGTTCGACGCGCTACCGGCCGCGCTCGACCATCTCGAACGCGGCGCGTTCGGCAAGGTGGTCGTGCGGATGCGTTGAGCGGTGTCGTACGCACCCAAGCCCAGGGCCGAGGCGGCCCGGGGCTTTTGCGTTTTCCGCGCGCGATGCGCTATCGCGACGCGACGGCCGCCGCCGCGTTTTTCGGCCGCACATCCTGCATGCGCTGCGACGCCTGCCACCAGTACTTGCCCGCGCGCTGCTGCGGATCGCGGATCGCGAGATACGTCGTACTCCAGAGCTGCGCCGCGTTGGCTTCGGTGGCGTCCGCGCTGCGCGTGCCGAACGCATCGGTCTGGTACTGCCCGTTCACATAGGACCACGTCCACATCTCCGACGTGCGCATGTCGCGTCCGTTCGAGATCACCTGCCAGATCGTTTGCCGTGCCTGCGCGAGCAACGCGCGGGTCGTGGCCGACAGGTCCTGGCGCGCGAGCTGGCGATCGAGCCCGGCCACCCACATCGCCTGCTGCCACGACCAAATCACCGTGCCGTGATACGCGGAGCTCGTGAACTTCGCCCACAGCGACGGGTTCGCATACGCCGGGTTCGCGATCAGCATCCCCGCGTCGGTCACGAGCCCGGCCGGGAACGGTCGCGTGACGTCGGTGACGATCCGCTGGAGCTGGTCGTCCGGCGGCGTGCCGAACAGCAGCGCGAAGCCGCCGTCGGAATTCATCACCGGAACCGGATTGCCCTGCTGATCGAGCGACAGCGCGTAGAACGACAGCGGTGCCCCGGGTGCGGTGCCGGCCGGCACGCCGGCGGACGGCGCATAGGCCGACACGTCGGTGGCCGCCTGCGCGGCCGGCACGCTGACCTGGAACAGCGGCGGCGCCTGCGTTTCCCACGTGGCGGCCTGGTTCGCCGTGTTGGCGAGCGTCGCACGCTGCCCGGCATCGAGGTAGGGATCGAGCAGGCCGCGCGTGAGGAACGCGCTTGCCGCGCGCAGCGCGGCCGGCACGAGCACCGCGTTTACGTCGTACGGGTACACGCCGCCGCCGAGCCCGTCGGTGCTGTCGCGCCAGTTGCCGACGATCTCGCCGGGCCGCAGGTGGATCAGGTTCGCGACCGACGGTTGCTGCGCGAACGGCTGCGCGGTCGTCGCGACGTGCAGCAGGTTGACGACCAGGCGGGCGCCGTTGGTCTGGCCGTCGCTGCCGCGCTGCGCCAGATAAGCGGCCGCGCGCGCCTGGCCGCGCGTATCGTCGATCAGCCACGCGGCCGCGATCGGCGCGAGCAGGTAGTCGCTGTCGATCATCTTGTAGTCGTAGGTCGGCGTCGGATCGTTCGGCCGCCCGTTCTTCTGGTTGTCGACCAGCGCGAATTCGCCGATGCCTTCCTCGTGCGCGACCTTGCCGTCGACCGACAGGCGGCTCAGCACCGACGACAAGCCGGCCTCGATCGCCGCGGGTGCGAGCACGGGCATCAGCATGCGGACCGAGATCAGCGTGTCGCGGCCGAAGTACGTGTCGTATTGCCACGAGCCGGCCAGCAGCTTGTCGTTGAAGCTCAGGAATTCGAGCACGTTCTGGCTCACCGGATCGGGGTTCACGGACGGTGCGAGCAGGTCGGCGCGCGTGATCGGCGACAACGGCGTCTCGCCCGACAGCGCATCGACATGCAGCCGCAGCGTGCGCGAGCCCGTCGGTGCGCTCAGCACGAGCTTGCCGCCCGCTGCCGGCGCGATGCTGCCGCCGTCGCGCAGCGTGATGCGCAGCGCATAACCGGGCGCGCCGTCGATCCGGTCGCGTTGCCATTGCGCGGCGTTGCCCTGGATCGTCGGCGCCGTGACGATCTGCTGCGGAATCGTTGCGCCGCCGTTGAAGTCGCGCAGGAAGCGCACGTTGCTGAGCACGCCCTGGCGGACCGTCAGCGTGCTGGTGTCCACCGACACGTCGGCGCCGATGCCGTACAGCGGGCGGCCGTGCGTGTCGGGCGCCGACAGCGCGGACGGCGGCGTGTCGAGGCTCCAGTTCACCGGCTGCACGGTGTCGTCGAACCACAGCCCCGTGCCGCTGTTGCCGGCGGGGAAGACCACGAGCAGGCGCGGTTTCGTCGACGAGCGCGCCAGCAGATGCGCGGCCACCTTGTCCTGCCGGTAGAACGCGTTGATCTGGCCTCCGGTGTCCATGCGGAACGACAGCGCTGCGTTGTTCGACGGCGTGCCGCTCGATTGGACGTCGTCGTCGTTGCAGGCCGCGAGCAGGGCGGCACAGACGAACCCGAGACACAGCGACTTCGCAAGGCGATGCATGTTGATGTCCCTCCTGATGACTGGCGATTTTTATCGGAATGGTCGAGTGAACGGATCTTCTGTCCGTTTCGTCTTTTGTCGCGGGCATGCGGGTGAATGCCGGGCGTTAATCAGGTATTGATGCTTCTGCGGCAAGCGAATTGAGCGGCAAATAAACGAATGACCGATAAATGCCGAAAACTGAAATAACAGAGGACGTCGCCCTGCGGCGCGGCACGGGGAAAGCCAATGCGGATGGCCTTCGCGTGGACGAACGGCGACTCGTGTGCGGCGGGAGAAAACGAAACGTAAGCCGTCGTAGGGGATTCTAAATTTACGGGAAAGTCGAAGTCAATAACGTTTTCGAGATTTTATGATATTCGATTGATATCGTCGCGCAATTATTACTCGTCGAGTCGGTAAAATGTGCGATTTAATGAGGGCGGATAATGAAATTCGCTTATCAAGCGATGAAATGATTGGCAAGGACGTTTCATTCGGGCAATTGATGCCGGACAGGAAACGAATCGTCGCGATTGTGTAGGAGGTTGTCGTGCAAGCCGTGTTCCTGCGATTCAACCCAAGACGAGCGCCGTGCCGGTTTCGAAGTGTGATTCCGATAACCGAACCCAGGGTCGACGGCCGCCTGAGTCGTCGAGCCGCCTCATGATGCGCCGCCGAGCCGATATGTCGGCCGAAAAGACGACCGCGCTGAAGGTGTTCAAGACGGGGCTAGATGATGAGTGTCCGATCGAGTCGGTCGAACACACGTTCGCGTCGCGAGGGTGGCTCACGGTCGTTACGTTGAACAGAGGGAGCAACAGGAAGGTGAAGATCGGACGCGGGAAGAAGCCGGGCAAGAAGACCAACTTGTTGGTCTGACGTCGGAGTAGTACCGGGCAGACGATTCGCCCGCCTTTCCGCTAGCAATTTCTCAAGAAGCCGTTCCGAGCATCATCGATAACGCGTTCAATGTTTTCGCCCGTGTGCTCCGGCCCTTGCTCGATCTTTACGACGGATTCGCCAGCCGGTTCGAAGCGGATCCTCGGCAAGGGCCGGTGCGGCATGATTGATGAATTGCTAGTTGCCAATCGCGATGAATGCGAAGCTTCTGTTTTGAAGGCTGCCTGAGTTATTGCCGGTATTGGCCTGGCAGGAATTCTTGTTGACGAACGGGAAGGCTACGGCGTCAGAACTGGCCTGTGATGAGTCGTTGTAGTTGTTTTGAGATCCGACAAGTCCGGGGAGTGCCGAGAATCCGGGGCTGAAGGAGATCGAATATCTGCCGGAGCTGATGTTCTCGACGGTGAAGTCCCCGCTGCCGTTGAGAATGTTTCCGTTTTTGTCGATGGTGCCCCAAACGATACGAGCCATTATTTCCTCCGGTGTGGTCAATGTAAATAATGTGCCATATTGGATAGCTAGAACCAAGGTGATCGATAAATTCGGATTGTGAAAAACCCTATATGGATCGCATTGGAGTTTCGATGGTAGGTCTTGATTGTATGAAAGTAAACCGCTGGTTAAGGTGGGTTTTGTCTCTTGAATATCGTGATTTCGTTTTCTTTGAGAGGGATTGTTTTGGATTTTGATTGATCAATAAATTGAACGGAATGTGACTTCTGTTGAGTATTCTGGATGCCAGTCCGAACTGGCTCGGGCGGCTTTTTTATGGGGCGGATGCAAGGCCACGAAAAGACAATTCCGGAGCGGATCGTCACGGGTGGACTGATTGGTATCGCGAAGGTACTGGTCGGCAAGGCACGACTGACGTTTCGGCTCGTCGCCGACTGGACGTCGAGATACAGCGCATTGGCATCGGAAAGCTTGGCAGGCTTGTCGCCTGCCTTCGCTTGCCGGATCCGGACGTCGATAGGCGGCACGATGAAAGGGCGGGTACTCGTGTCGCAACCTTCGCCCGACAGGTGTACTGAATCGCGGGGGCGCCGCGACCAACAACGATAACTGTCAGTCGGGATCTGTTGGGAGAGCGTTCGCCCTAACGAAATGAATATCGAAGCCCTGAGTACGAAAGCCCCCGGGGCTTTTTGCTTGTGCGACACAATCTGCGCCCCACGCCGATCCTTCGGCGGTGGGGCCCAGTCGTTTCGACTCGTGATGTTGATACGTGAGTCCGACGTGGGAGTGTGGGGTGCAGCCCCACTACTGCGAGACAAGTGGGGTGAAGACGTTTTGCCCCGTATTGACATGCTTCCACGAATACTGGGCGAAGGCGTTTGAGTAGTAGTAAAGCGCCGTGATCGTCGGTGTGCCGTTCGTCACCTGGCAAAGTCCTGACCACGTCGTAATGCTGTTGTAGTTGGCAGAACCATTGTTCCAATTCACGGAAAATGTAACCAGCGTGACTTGATCAAGCCCGTTGTTTGCAGGCGGCGCTGCATAAAACCAGCCGGAAAGTGGAAAGGTCTGCCCGGTCGTTCCCGACGGTGAGATATATGTTCCAGTAATGGCGCCAGTTGGCGCGACGGACGTGATATTCATCGTTGAGTTCAACTCATTGCGCCACGAGCCGGTTGGGTTTTGGCAAGTTGCCGCGTCGGCCAGAGAGGGCAATGCGAGAGTCCCCAAAATAGCGAGTGATGCGAAGGTCTTCTTCATTTTCGATTCCTTTCGTGTGATTTCGCGGATCCCGCGTATTGGCTCAATCACGACCTGGCGAGCCTGACCCCAATCCGACATGTATTTTGTGCGAGCTCGACTAACGATGTCTGACGATAGCAATCATCCTCTCGTCAGGCTTCGTCGAGTGGGCGATAGGTTTTTGGATCATTCCCATTAGTGATGGTGAGAAAATTTAAAAAACTTGGAATAATTATTTTTTTGTTAATGATTTGATTGATATTTTTATTCCAATGAAATGCTGATCTGCTATTCAGCATAGGTTGGAAGAAAGGGGGTGGCAAGAGTGAAAGCTTGTTTTGAGCGGAATTGCTGGATCGTGAAATATTGACTTTGTGTCGATAGGAATCCGGGTTTTGAGGGGCATCAGAGACGTAAAGGTGAATTCGGTGAAGATGCTCCCAATTCCCAATGATCGTGCGTGATGACTAATCACGTCTTCCGCTTCTTCGCAGCCACTCGTCGCTGACGGCGCGGAAAGTTGCTTTGCCTTCGTTGATGTGCGCGGACAGCACGTCCTGCCGCGCGTGAGACGGGTGCAGCCCCTTCTTGACGAGTTCACGGGCATCGTCGCGTTCCGCGCGTGCGTCTTGAAGGCTGATGGTGGGATATCCACCGATCGCGAAGCGGTTCTCCTTCCCGGCAATGCTGTACTTGTATCGCCAGAGCTTGGAGCCGGACGGATTCACCAACAGATACAGCCCATTGGCATCGGTAAGTTTGGTAGGCTAGTCGCCTGCCTTCGCTTGCTGGATCTTGACGTCGGTGAGCGGCACGGTGAAAAGGCGGGTATCGTCTTCGGCGGCTTGAAACGATGCCCGCTCCGATACCCGCTTTTTCCCCGGCGGGACATGATTCCCGGTGAACGCAAGCGAACGGTGGAAGGGCATCAGGACGCCCGACCGGCAAGAATTCTAGGAAAATCGCGGCACCAAGACGAACTGGAGCGAACGAAGTGATCAGACATATTGTGATGTGGAAGTTGCATTAACATTTATGACCATAAGATTCTGATTAATAAAGAATTGATTCTCTATTTTGGCGTTTGATACCCCCTCTAATACCCCCTTTTTCATGTGCTGGAACGACTGGCCAGAGCGCGACCATGGACGTTGAGCCGTTCGACTGGATTCGTCGCCATCCGGCCGGTTGTTGCTGATGGCGGGCGACAGCTACCGGCCAAAATCGGACCCTTACGAAGGTCCGGTTTCGGGTGCCCCATTTAAGGGCTGTATGGGCCTGGCTCGAGGTGGAGTGGAACGGTAATCCGGGTTAAGCCATATCTGATGATTTGACCTACCGCATCAGTAGGATGTGTACCCTCGCCAAAGTAGGGTGGTGACTCATGCCAAGCGTTGAGGTAGAGGCGGAGACTAGAGGTCTCCTGCTCTAGTCAGGGCAGGTACCAAAAGGAGTCGAGCCATGGACGCTGAAGAACTGATCGAAATGTTGCACTCCGCCCCTCTGCTTGAGGGCGCTGATCGCAGCTTTCAGCATTTTTTGAAGTTCTTGCCGGCAGGGCATCAAACTCCCAACCTCAGGTTTTCGCCTCGTGGGGTCTTCGTTGACATCGCCCATGCGCCTCAGGAGTTAGATTTCTCGAAGTTGATCGCCGACTGCGAGATCCTCAAGGACATTGTTGGACAATCGGGGCCTCAGATTCAGCACGCTCTGAATCTTTTCAAGCAGTCGGCATCGTCGAAAGAAGAATTCGCGCTCGAGGCCTATCGTGTTTGCGAGGAGATCGGCCTGACAGAGAAGAGCTTCGCGGCCAAAGGCGGGGGCTTTCTGTTTATCGTCCTCATTGCCATATTCGCTGCTGGCTGCGCTACCTGCAACGGTGGCAAGTGGCCGCCGGTCAAACACCCCTAGGCTCAAATCAGCCTGGACTCGAGGCACTTCAGGCGCGCCCAATTGCTCGCCGCCCCACGTGCCATCGCGCGCCAGAAGAAAAGCCCGCGGCTCGACAGAGTCATGCACGCGGGCTGGTTCATTTGAGAATTGGAAGACTGCCGCTACGACGATCAGGGGCGGCAGGCTCGCGCTTCCGCTGCCGGGGCGACGAGGATTCGCTCGTTCACGTCCGTGGACAGCGCCGCAACCCCGTCAACCGCGTCACCTCCATTGATGGGTTCGTCGGAGTCGAAGCCCAGTTCTGCCAGACCCTGCAGCAAAGAACTGCGGGCAAGTCGCACCGGTGCTCGGTCGCCGCGGCTGCGGGCCTCGATGTCGGCAGCCTGATGAGGGACATCGACGTACCGCGACCGTTCTATCGCTTCCCGCAGGCACTGCGCGACGCGCAAGAAGCCTGCGCGGATGTGCAGGCACTTGGTGCCCAGTTGCTCGCGGCGATCGAGAAGAAGGACGCAGAGGACCTCGGGCTGCTTCGTGCTTCGCAGGAAAGCGTGATCCAGCAGCCGATCCTCGACGCCGCGCGCCAGCGCGAGCGAGAAGGGGGTTCCGGCGTACCGCCCCAATGTCCGCTTTGCGGCGGTGAATATTAGCGACCGTACGACTCCGATGGGTCGATCTGCGCCGGTCGCGCGTCACGGGGCGGCGGCCGGCCGCGTTCGGCCACAAACAGTCACTCGACGCGAGCATCTGAATCGTCAACAATCGACGAGCCCCGGCCTTGCGTTGTGCGCTGGGCTTCGAATGCAAAATAGGCGCCTGCACAAATCGGACTCACGGCTGACCTTTCCCTCGTTGTGGCACCGTATGGCCGACATGCTACGCGCTTCTGGCGTAGCTGACGCGGCGCGGCATTCCATCCTTGGCCACGCGGAGCACGGGACTGGTGCTGCGGGAACCTGCCTCCGTATGCATTGGCGATTGCCATCATGAAGATCGACCGCTTGGAACTTTGATACCGCATGATGCCCATGCAAGAAGTCGCTCGAATCTGGCAGTATTGGGGTCCTGACTGTTGTGGCTATTACTGGACCCTATCATGGCAGAGAACGGACTCGAATTTATTGATGAACCGGATACGGAACTTGACGCCGAGCAGGCGAGTGAGTTCTCCCAGGCCGTTCTGCATTCGGCGGACTGGACAGTAGAGACCATTGTTTCGCAACTCACGCGAGGCAACATTGAGATGAATCCCCGCTTCCAGCGTCGGGATGCATGGACGACGCGGCGAAAGAGTCTGTTCGTCGAGTCCCTTATTCTCGGCCTGCCTGTCCCACAAATTGTTCTGGCTGAGAAGCGGGGACAGCGCGGTCGCTACATTGTTCTAGATGGTAAGCAGCGACTCCTGACGCTACTGCAGTTTACTGGGAATGCGAATGGGCAGAACAATGCGTTTCGCTTGTCGGGTCTGGAGGCGAGGGGGGATTTGGCTCGCAAGTCGTATCAGACTTTAAGCACGGACCCTGCGTTCGAAGATGATTTGAACGCCTTGCTTAACTACACCATTCGCACTGTTGTAATCAGGAACTGGCCGAGCTACGATTTTTTGCACCTCGTGTTCTTGCGGTTGAATACGGGTAGCGTGAAGCTGTCCCCGCAAGAGTTGCGTCAAGCGATGTTCCCAGGTGAGTTTTCGGATTACGTGGACGATGCCGCGGGCGACTCCGAGGCTCTCCGGGAACTCCTCGGCAAAGAGGCGCCCGATCCTCGTATGCGGGACGTAGAGCTCTTGGTTCGATTCTTGGCCTTCCACTATTACCTCCCCGCCTACGGAGGACGTATGAAGGATTTTCTCGATCAAACTTGTGCAAAACTGAATGATCGATGGGAGGCCGAGCAACCGCTAATCCAGCAGGCTGTCAATCAGTTTGAAGCTGCAACACGCTCACTGATGAGATTATTCGGGCCCGAAAACGTTGCTCGTAAGACGGGCTCCAAGTCGTTTAACCGGGCTGTATTTGACGCCCTCGTTTTTTATGCTGCGGACGAACGGATTCGCAATGCGATGCTGCAAAGCCCAGCCGAGGTGATAGCTGCTTATAACCAAGTAATTGAGCGGCCTGATTTCTTGGAGGCAGCAGAAAGTGACACCGCTGGTGTTCCAAATACCTTAGCGCGTCTGCGTATTTGGGGAGAAAGTCTGCGCCGCTTGTTGGAGCTTGAATTCATGCTTCCCGAAGCTCCTCAAGAAGCTAATGCGGATGCGCCACACGGTGGCCCAAGGATCACGTTTAACGGTCTTTGGGGCAGAGATGGCGTCTGAGCGACTGACTCACTTGGTTGCGCAGCTCGCGGAGCTACGGAGGCATCTCCTTCCGGACCCTTTTGACGAGACTGGCGTTTATGAGGACGAAGACAAGGTCGCGATGACCGCGCTCGCGTACCGTGTGCTAGCGCATGCTGAAATTGAGGCCTACTTTGAGGATCGTGCACTGGAGGCAGCCAACAGCGCTCGAGCAGCCTGGGACGAAAGGTCGCACGTATCTCGCATCGCGCTTTGTCTCCTTGCGTTCTCGGGAAAGGAAATGCCGTCGCCGCCGGACACACTGGAAGCTCCTTCGGAGAACAAGAGAAAGGCATGGCCCATGTTGATAGATGTTTCCGAGCGTTTTGCGCCGGTGGTCACCTCCTTCCACCACTACGTCCGGACTGAGAACCATGGCGTACGGGAGAAGAACCTCTTATCCCTGTTGCTTCCACTCGGAATTGGGCCAGCGCAGTTGGACCCGACGTTTCTCGCGGCGATTGATTCGTTCGGGTCATTGCGCGGACAGGCGGCGCACACGTCCAGTAGAAGGGCGGTGAGGCAGGCTATAAATCCTGCCGAAGAGTATCGGCGGGTTGAGGGCTTAATGCCTGGGATTGAGGCAATAGACAGTCTGCTGGATGACCTTATCGCTGGAGCGGCGCCTGTGTGAAGAGGGGTAAGCAACGGGATGGACGCCCCACCCCCGTTGGGAAGGATGGATTCAGTCTGCGGACGGGCGAGTCGGTCATGGCAATGCACCGCAAGGAACAACGAGTCTAGAAGGTCTTTCGGTAATCGACAATGCAGGACTTGGCCTTGTCGATTTCCACTTTTGGCCGCACTTCAATTCTGACAGTGTTACCCGAGATCAGTTGAGATTGTCTTCTATAATTCCGGACCTCTATGCATGTCCCGACGGTGCAGGGATTGTCATCGACGGCAACGAAGTCGAGCTATTCGGACAGGTTCATCGATACGATTTCGGAGAAATTCGTCCTACGTCGCATGAGGATTGAAGTAACCCCTTCTCGCGCATCAATTGTGCGGATGATGCGGTCCATGTTCGGTTTTTGAACGTCTGCTTCGTAGAAGAGAGACCGTCCCTTGTGGGTCGATCACGGCCGTTGATGAGGTCACATCCAAGTCATTTCAGACCTGATCAGATGCTGACTGAGGGATCAGGTCTAGACTTAGACATGTTATTGGGCGGTGGACGTTTCGCGCAATGTGATGGAACGAATCCATGCTTGTACTTCCGTCTCAGCCCAGAGCGACAGGTTTCGTACGCGTCGCGGTTTCGGGAAGCTACCTTCTTTCATCATGTCGTAAATCGTGGTCTTGCCGAGGCCGACCATGCCGAGGACGGTCGGCAGCCGCAGCAGGCGTTCAGTCGTAGTGCTCAATTCAAACCTCCTTGTTCTTCGACGACAGGTTGCGCTGCACGGGCGAGCTGCATGAAACCTGTCTCCAATGTGATCGTGGCTGTTGCGGCCCAGGTGCGGACTTCCTGCGCGGCCTTGTGGCGAGAGAATGAACCAATCTCATCGGCCATCAGGTCCAGCAGCGCGACGTCGGCCGCGTGCGAGATCTCGGCTATCAGCGCGTGGATCTGAACGCGAAGGACGTCGAGTCGCGCGAGCCTGCCTTGGCGGGCATCCGCCAAGGCTTCGTTCTTCTGGAACGCTTTTGCGGGCGTCAGCCCGTCGCAGTCCGACTGCATCGAAGTGCCGTTGACGCTCGCCAGTTTGATAGCCGTGCAGCTCTTCGCGCTTTCCCGCTTTCGCGGCAGCGGACGTGGGGTAGAAAGGGCCGGGCGCGGGGTCATTTGGCTGCCTCCTGCGCGGCCGCAAGCTTGGCTGCCAGCTCCGGCGTCCATTCGGGATCAGGCATCGCATACAACTTGTCGAGCCACGCATTGACGATCGGTGCTTCCTTTGCTTTCGCGTAGCTTGGCGACTGCATGACGCGTGTCATGTCTGACACCGCGCCCCGGATTGCTTGCCCGCGTGTCGGGTACGTCTCCGTGAAGCTGAGCAGTGACGGCAGGCCGGTCATACCGCTGGAACCGACCGCCAGCGTGAACGAATGAATCCACACCCCATGTTCAACGTGAGCGAGGTGGATCGCAGCAGGGCTTTTGCGGGTGCGCTTGCTGGCAGGGGACTTGATCGTCTCGCAGGCGTCGAAAACGCCGTGCTTGTTCGGTGTGTGGATCGGATGATCAGTCGGTGTCGGCCCAACCCCGCCGAGGAACAGGTGGGCTATGCCGTTCAAACCCGCGTGTACGGCATGGATCGTGCCCGGCGAGAGTTGGTCGAAGGCGGGGTCATGCAGGACCGATTGCAGTGCCTGAAAAAGTTGCTTTGCGCGCGCGTCGTTGATCTTGGCGGGGGCGCTTTGGCGCGTGGCTGGCTGTGCCGGCGTCTGCGTCTCGACCGTGACTTCCGCGGCCGTCGACGTGGCGAGAGGTTCGGCGTCGGTGGGGGCGGCTGCAGATGTTTTCTGCTCGACCGAAGATGCTTGGTCCGGGAGCGCATTGAGCAGGGGCGCTGCTTCGAGATACTTCTTCGTCACCTTCGATTTGCCGGCTTCCGCTGCTTTGGATATCCCGACGACGATGCGTTCGAGTGCCTTGTTGTCGCCGTGGAGCCGGATCTGTTCGATCGCAAGCGTGCCGGTGCATTGGCCTGCGCGTACGAGCTGGTGCAGTTCAACCGGGGCGCGCTCAAGCAGGCCGACGTCACGCACGGTTTGATCAGTGACATGCAAGCGCTTGCAGATGGCTGCGAGGGTCATGCCGTGGATGTCGCGTAGCTCTGCTACGGCCGCCGCAAGATCAAGAGGTGACGACCGCTTGCTATCGTTGCTGAGATAGCCGTCGATCACCATTTCGGCGCGGTTGACCATCTTGGCATCGCGGACGACGACGGGGATCTTGCCAATATCCTTACCAGCTTCGATTGCGTTGCCGGCCGCGAGGTAGCGGTGTTGCCCCTTGTACACGTAAAGCAGATCTTTTCCATCGACCTTGCGCGCGTAGCAATGGAGTGGCGACCCCTTGTCATACCCGTTTTCGATGATGAGGGCAGTGAGGTGCGTCACCCATTCGGGATCAACTGGTCGGATGTTGTCGGACGGGTCGTAGTGAAGTTGACCATAGGGGACCATCCACAGGTCCGCCGACGTTGCGCCCGCAGCGGCAGCAGCAGCCTTCGTGTTCCCGGTCGGGATCGGCGCGGTCAGGTCGAGCTGTTGCGTGCGGTCGTCCATTACGCGGCCTCCTGCAGTGCTGCCGTGCGCGTCTTGCCCGGCTTCTTCGCTTTGTTGATCGCGTTCGTTGCTGCCATGCCCGCCGCGCGCCTTGCTTCTCGCAGGCGCTTGACCGCGCTGACGCAGTCGCTTTCGCTCGGGATCGAGATCTGGGTGCCGGCGATCTCTGCGCCGTCGAGGATCAGATACAGCGTATGGACGCAATCAGCCAAGGGGCGACGACCGACAACGTATTTGCCGATCAGAATCGGGGTCGACGGACGGCGCGCGTTCCGGTCGTATCGCGTGATGGTGCGCAGTGACAGGGTGTCGCGACGCTCGATGTCGACGACGGGAAGTGTGCGGGCTTTGGTTCGCGACATGGTGGTCTCCATGACGCCGGGGCCGCTCGCCCCGGCAAGGTCGGGGCGGATTAGACGGTGACGTGGTACGCGGTCGGAGGCACGACGACCGGATCGTCTTGGAACACGTTCACGGCGACGAACAGGAGGGCGGCGACGACTGTCCAGCGGAAGATCGGCGACTTTTCAAAGTTGCTTTGGCGGGCAGGTTCGGACGGCGTGATGCGGGGCGTTTGTTCGTCGCGGAGCCAGTCGTGGCGGGCTTCCGCATGCTGATCGGTTGTTTGCATGGTGGATCTCCGGGTCTGCGCGACATTGCGCAACCCGGAGATTAGTCTTTAATGGCTTATATGGTCAAGCCTAATATGACTTGTCATGGTGAATTGTTCGCCCGGGTGATGCCTCTCGTTCGTCTTATTTGTCTCGGGTCGGTGCGTGCGTCCGATCGCGTCGCATGACGGCGACGCCGGCCAACAGTTGGCCGGCAACGGAAAGCGCAACGTCCATCCACGGCACGACGTTGATATACGTTGCCGCAAGAATCGCGGCCGAGACGAGCGGGATAATTTGTACGAACCCGGCCTGATTGCGTCGGCGACGACGGCTGGTGTGCTCGTCGATTCGGTCATGGATTCGAGTCAGGCCGGACTGGATCGCCGGGGCGAACTCCGGTTCAATGCCTGCGGCTGACAAGGTGATGTCGCCGTTCTCCAACATGAGCACGGCGGCGTATGCGATGACGGGGGAGTTGCGCGAATTGAGTTCGCCCAGTAGGGCGTTGCGCGTGACGGCCTCCCGATCACGGCGGGGTTCTGGAGGCGTGCTGGATGTCGACTGGAACTTGCGTGCACGAAAGGCGGACAGGTTAGCGATGCCCGCGCTTTCCCTCGGTGGCGTGACTTTGGTCTTCATTGATGCTCAACGTTTTGTCTGATAATGGTCGTTGAGCTGCCCGTCGAACCGATACGGATTGTGCCTTCGACGCCGGCATTGTTTCAGAAATATTCACCGTCTCCTGGCCCGCCGTGCGGGCCGCGCCGCTCGCGCTCAAGACGAATTCAATGTACGACTCGATCTTTTTCCGGTCCTCGCCGGACAGTTGCGCGACGGCTGTCGTGTCGTACTGAAGTCCATTCCCACTTGCTGGTTCATCGGAAATCAAGCTGACGAGAGACACGCCGAGTGCGTCAGCGACGGCCTCTACGTGGCCGAGCTGCGGATCGGCTTCATTGTTCCGCATGCGACCGACTGTTCGCTGCGCCAGTCCTGCGCGCGCAGCGAGTCTCCCCTGCGTGTTGAGCGTTGGGTGAGCGTCCATCAGTTGCTTCAGCTTGAGCGCGAGGATTTCGCGGGCGGGTGTCTTGTTCATCCCCTGATGTTGCCAAATATGGCTAGACATTCGTTACTTTCGGCCGGCTGTTGGCGGATTGAAAAATAGCCAAATAAGACTTAGAATCGATCCCGCACCTATTTGGGGAATGATATGAGTCAGCGTGTTAGTTCTTGGTTGGAGTTCGTCATCGAGCAACTGCATAAGAACAAGGGCAAATGGCGGCGCATCGCGCATGACGCGGGTGTGCCGTACGACACGCTGACCAAGATCGCTCTTTCCAGGGTTACCGACCCGCGCGTATCGAACGTGCAGGCACTTCACGACTACTTCGTCAGGGCCGAAGCATCTCTCCAGAGCGTCCCGCGCGAGGAGCCGATCTCCGTCACAACAGCCGCTTGATGAATCTTAGTCAATGCGCCTCCGCCGCGACAGCATGAAAGCGGCACATTCCCAAAGCTCCGATATGACCTGCCGATACGACAGTACCGAATGGCTGGACGTGCTCTATACGTCCGTTCGCAACACGCCCGGCGGTGTCGCCGATGCGGCGAATCACCTCACGATCCGGCGTGGGAAGAACATCACGCCGGAATCGCTTCGTCTGCGCCTGCGTGGTGTCGGCGACAGTCGCTTGTCGATGGAGATGTTCGAGCTGCTGATCGAGTGGATGCAGGAAAAGGCAGAGGGCGAGGTGTATGCACTCGACGCGCTGCACGCACTGAACTCGCGATTCGGTCTGGTGGCCGAACACGTCGACGACCACGCCGCTGACGATGTCGGCGAACCCGGCACGCTGCGTCTCGTTTCGACGGCGCTGCACCTGCAGGCGCATGTGGGTCTCGTTGCTGACGACGTGACACGCGCGCTGGCGGATCAGCGCATCGACGATCAAGACGCCGAGAAGATCATCGCGACCGGCCGCAAGGGCCAGCGCCTGTTCCAGCGCTTGATGAATGTCGCCCGCAACCTCGCCGCACGTCGCCGTCGTCGTCATGGAACGGTTTAAGCCCGGCATGGGCTGCTGCCGGCCCGAGCGTGAACAGATCGGCCTCTGTTGCTCGCCTGAGCAGCAATTGGCGTGCGCTGTAACGACACTTGCATCCCGATTCGAGTGTGCCCACGCCGAAGCGGGGCGCTTGCTGTCCGAACTGATCGCCACGTTCCCCGATCACCTCGCTCCGATTCTTGCGGAAGCGAGCGCAGCGGGGCGCATGCGTTTGTTTGTCGAGCGTGCTGCGCGCGCATGCGCCGCGCTCGCAACCAAGGCGGAACGTCACGCGTTCCGCGACCAGCTTACCGATCGTCTCTGCGTGCTGGACCTTGCCGCGTTCGACGATTCCATGTCGGCGGAATGGCGTCGACTGCGCGGCAAATAACCGGAGACCCCTGTGAACGTGAACGGAATCAGCAGCGCGTTGCGACGCGGAACATCGCAGTACAGCCGCTCGCCAAGTGGGAGGCAGTCCTATGCGGCTGGGCGTGGAGCGTGGCGCAGCTTCTCTCACAAGGTCGCACGCGACCGCCGTCTTGCCGAGCTGGATGCAGCTCGGCGTGCGAGCTAACAGGGCACTGTTCAACGAATTGTGATCTGGCCGCGACATGCGGCCAAAGTGACTTTGATAGAGGGAATTATCGTATGGCGACACTGGACCAGATCGTTCAACAATTGCGTGCGGCGGGTCATCCCGACCTGCCCGCCGGCCATCCCGTCGCGGACGGCAAACATCATCGGTACGGGCCGCGCAAGAAGTATTGGTATCAGCTACGCGAGGTCGTCAGCAAGGGCGCGACAATCGGCTATGGCGGTACGTTTGGCCATTTCTCCGGGGACGATCCGGGCACGGAGCGATTTGAGTGGAGCGGCGCACCGTTGAGCGAGGAGGTGCTCGCCGAGACGCGTCGCCGACAGGAAGCGGCCGAACGTGAACAGGCAGAGCGTGACGCGCGGCAGGCGAAGCTCGCCGCGAACCGTGCACGCGACCAGTGGGGTCGTGCGGCAGAGCATGGCGAGTCCGCGTACCTGGACCGCAAACACATCACGGCCGAAGGCGTGCGTTTCGACGTGGACGGCACGATCTTCGTGCCGATGTATCAGTACGGCGACGACGCTCGTCTCGTCGGCCTGCAGAAGATCACGCCGGACGGCGCGAAGCGCTTCAACAAGGGCATGGAAAAGAAGGGCGCGTCGTATCTGCTTGGCGAGGTTGGTGCAGACGACCAGATCGTGCTGGTGGCCGAAGGCTATGCAACCGCGCGGGCGATCCGTATGGCGATCGATGACGCGTTCGCTGTCGATATCTGCTTTGACGCGGGCGGCATCCTCCCGGCCGTGCGCTACCTGCGTGCGACGTATCCGGATGCGCACGTGCTGATCTGCGCCGACGACGACTGGAAGATCGAGCAGCGCGTGCGCGACTGGCTCGCCGACGAGTTCGCTTTCTGTGGTGAGCTGGTGTTTGGTGCAGACCCGGTGCGGATCGAGGCGAAGAATACGTGGTACATGGTCGCGGTGTCACGTCGACGTGACGACAACGGCGTGCCGTACGTGGAGGTGAGCTACGGTAACGATGTGATGCCGCAGCGCCGCAAGCGCTTCGAGAACACGGGCCTGAAGCGTGCGTACGAGGCGGCAGCGACGGTCGACGACGTCAGCGTCGTCTTTCCGATCTTCGCCAATCGTGGCGAACGCAAGCTGACCGATTTCAATGACCTGCACGTCGAAGAGGGCTTCGAGGCTGTCGAGGCGCAGGTGCAAGCCGCAATCTTGCGCGTCATCGCGCCAGCCAACGAAGAGATTCGGCCTGCGACGGTCAACGTGTCGACCGCGGACGTCACGCCGACGAAACCTACCGCGACGGCCGCTGCCGCGAAACAGCCGGAATGGGACGGCTACGAGGCAGAGAACGGTGCGCACACGTGGGAGCAGGATCTCGCGCGGTCGGACAAGGGCCGGCTGCTGCCGACACTGGGGAACGTGCACCTGATCCTGTCGAACCACAAGGCGTGGCAGGGCGTGATCGAACAGGATGACTTCGGTGGTCGCGTGATGAAGCGCAAAGCGCCGCCGTTCCCGCAGGGTGTGACGGGCGAATGGACCGACATGGACGACCAGCGGACCGTTCTCTGGTTGTCCCAACGGTATGGCCTTGATACACGCACTGATGTCGTGATGAACGCGGTCCTGTTGGTGGCGGATGCGACCCACTTCCATGACGTGCGCGAATACCTTGAAGGGCTGAAATGGGACGGCGTGTCGCGCGTGCGATCCATGCCGTCGACGTACCTGCGTGTGGCCGACAGCGAGTATGTGCGGCTCGCGTTCATGAAGTGGATGATCGCGGCCGTTGCGCGCGTGATGGAGCCGGGCTGCAAGGTCGACAACGTCCTGATCCTCGAAGGCAAGCAGGGGCATCGAAAGTCGACGGCGCTGAAGGTACTGGCTGGCGCTCCGTGGTTCACCGATACGCCGATCCAAATCGGCAACAAAGACACGTACGCGGTGCTTGCCGGCAAATGGGTGATCGAGCTGGCTGAACTGGACTCGTTGAACAAGGCCGACTCTTCGGCGGTGAAGAGCTTCTTCGCGACGGCCGTCGACCGGTTCCGCAACTTCTACGGCAAGCGTGCGACCGACGTCCCGCGTCAGTGCGTGTTCGCTGGCTCGGTCAACTTCGACACGTACCTGAAAGACGAGTCGGGCAACCGGCGTTACTGGCCGCTGCGTGTGGGCGGGCTGGTCGACATCGACGGCATTGTGGCCGTTCGCGATCAGCTCTGGGCGGAAGCCGTGCACCTGTATCGCTCGGGCGTCGTGTGGCACGTAGAAGAGCATGAGCGCCCGCTGTTTGAGATCGAGCAGGCGGAGCGCTACGAAGGTGACGTGTACGAGGACAAGATCGCCAAGGCCCTGGAATTCGTGTCGCGCACGACGATGGAGGAAATCCTCGCGGACATTCTGAAGCTCGACACGTCGAAGTGGACGCTCGCGGAGCAGCGCCGCATCGGCAAGGCGCTGAAGTCGCTCGGGTGGGTGCGCAAGCGCGAGTCGACCGGGTCGCGCGGTTGGTACTACGTGTGCGAAGAGCAAGAGCCGCAAGTCGAACGTGAGTTGGTCGCAGCGGGTGATGACGACAGTCCGCTGTGATCGCGTGGCGCGCTGTGCCTGCACGGTAAGCGCGCCACTTGCCCCGTCTTGGCGCGCTGCGGACGTCCCATGTCCCAATGTCCCAAGGCGTGGTCTCGGGCGCGGGTGCAGGGGCGTGACATGCGCGACGTGAGCGGCGCATGTTGCGCATGTCGCAGGCGCGCACCCCTGCAAGCTTTATCCCTTGGGACATTAGGACGAATAGGAGAGAGTCGTGATTGATTTGAAGGAGCGGGTGGGCGTTGCTGTGAGCGTTCGTGGTCAGTTCACCGACCCGATTGCCGATCCTAAAGTTACTTTGGGCGCGCTCGCCTTTGCGAACGATCTCGGTAGCTCGCTGGCCCGCATCAAGGCTGGGCCGCTGCCGACGCCTGCGATGGTTCGACGTGCAACGTTGCTATTGGCGCAGATGATCCGGACGTCGGGCCGATTTAAACGTGCGCGATTCACGGGCCTTTCGCGCGACGAGCGTCGCGATCAACGTGCGGGGCATGCGGTCGAGCGATCGAAGGTCGACATAGTCGAGAGGTTCGCGCTGCGGTTGCTCGACGAGTGGGTGAACGATCAGTGCGTCGAGTGCGAGGGGCGCGGTGTCGTGCGTCGAGCACGTCCCGTCACGACGTCAACGCACGCGTGTGATGTATGTGGAGGCAGCGGCAAGGTGTGTGTATCGGAGGAGCGTATCCCGTTCTTCGAAGGGCGTAACGGGCCGCTTGTCTTTCGGGAATACGAACCATGCGACGACTGCGGCGGGATGGGGCGGATCGCCGCGTCGCCGGTTTCGGATGCGAAGGGGCGGCACATTTGCCCCGACTGTTCCGGTTCCGGCAAGCGGCAGGTCGACGACGCGGGCCGGGCGCACGCGCTTGGCGTATCGCTCGATGAGTATCGGCGAAACTGGTCGTGGCGCTTTCACGATATGCTCGCGCTGTTGGATACAGTAGATGGATCGGTGTACGACACATTGCGTCGGCAATTGCGAGGATGAAACGTATTCCATTTCAAGAGCGGATCGCTTACACTCTGCACATCCTTTACCGCGTCACTGGATACGTGAGCGACCGCACACTCGTGTCGCAACAATCGCCCGACAGGCGTCCTGAATCGCGGGAGCGCCGCGACCAACAACGATAATTGTCTGTCGGGATCTGTTGGGAGGGCGTTCGCCCTTACGAAATGAATATCGAAGCCCTGAGTGCGAAAGCTCTCAGGGCTTTTTGCATTGGAGCGCGTGATGCGTACAAACTCTGTAACTGCCCCGGCGGACCTGATTCTTGGCGAGCGGGTGGCTGCTGCCGTCGAAGAGGCCGCGCAGAACGATCCGAAGTCGTATGGGTTTGCGGATGAGGAAGGAGTGGAAGCGCTCAGGGCTTTGTCGACAGCCCTGAGCACGGTTGACGATTCTGGTAATGAGATCGCCGTCTTGATGCGTGCCGAACGCAGCGTCCGTGAAACGCTTAGATCTTCCGCAGTGCTTCCGGCAGCAGGTCGCGTACCGACTGCTTGAACGTCTCGATGATCTCATCGGACGCATGCGACGCGATGAGCTTCGATACGCGCAGCTCTGTCAGCGTATCGACAGAGGCGACAAATGCCGGATTGTTTGCGTTGGCTTCGGCGAGTGCGCGCACAACGGTGTAAAGCGCCATGTTGTCAGCGACAAGTTGTTGCTTGATCTGAGCCTCAGCGTCCATTGCTTCTGCGATTTTTTTGAGCGAGTCGCTCATGTGGATCTCCGGTGGTGGTTTTGGACGCGCGATTCTACAGTGCCATCGGATCGAGCTGACTCACGCACCGACCGTGTGTCGATGAAACCTATCCGGCACGTGCCGTGGTTCCGTCTAGACGTTGACCGTGGCGGGGACCCTCTGGGGGCGCGCACCCGCGGGGGCTCGCACCCGCGTTTTTTCTCTACTGGCGAGTTTCCATAGGGGGTCATATTCATGCCGACTCAGCAGCAGATCGCCGACCATCTCGACCTAGACCAGTCGGCCGTTTCGCGGTTCGTCGACAAGGTTCGGCTCGATTACCGCGAGACGTCGATCGATGAGATCCGTGTCGCATATATCAGGCACCTGCGCGAGATCGCTGCGGGCCGCGCGAGCGGAACCGGCATCGATCTTGTTGCCGAGCGTGCGAAGACCGAGATCGTCGATCGCGAGATCAAGCTGCTGACGCTGGCCGAGAAGAAGGGGCAGCTCGTCAACGCGGCGCAGCTCGAACAGGCGTATGGCCTGATGGTCGGCGCATTTCAAACGGAGCTGCTGTCGCTGTCCGACAAGCTGGTGCAGGAACTGCACACGCTATACGGCGTCGGGGTAGACGTCGAATGGTTGAATGAGCACATATATGGATGCCTTGAGCAGCTTTCTGAATACGACCCAGACGGTCAACGCAGTGATTCGCCGGATCGCGAAGATGCTGCGTCCGCCGGAGCGGATTGGGACGACGGAATGGGCGCGCAAACATCGTAGGTTGAGCGCGAAGGGATCGGCCAGCCCCGGCCGGTACAACCCGAACATCACGCCGTGGGTGTTCGGCATGCACGAAGCGCTGGACGATCCGACCGTGCAGAAGGTCGTGTGCATGAAATCGGCGCAGGTCGCGTGGACGGATGGCGTGCTGCTGAACTACATCGGCAAGCGGATCGACGTTGACCCGTGCCCGATGATCGTCATGTTCCCAAAAGAGAAGACGGCGAAGAAGTTCAACCTGGAGAAGTTCGAGCCGATGGTCGAGGTGACGCCTCGCCTGTCGGCAAAGCTACCGGTGCACGCGGCCCGCGACAAAAACAACTTGTGGGATCACAAGACGTTCGCGCGCGGGTTTCTGAAGTTCATCACCTCGAACGCACCGGACGACGTGAAGTCGACGCCGGCCCCGGTCGTCGCGGTCGAGGAGCCGGACGACGCGAACACGAACGTGCGCGAGCAGGGCGACTCGATCACGCTGCTGGAGGAGCGCAACAAGAGCTATTCGGACCGGCGACGCAAGATGATCTTGGGCGGCACGCCGACCGTCGACGGCTTGTCGCGCATCCAGCAGGGCTATGCGGCATCGGATCAGCGCGTGTATCTGGTGCCGTGCCCCGATTGCGATGAAGAGCATGAGCTGGCGTGGGAAAACGTCACCTGGAGCGAAGGCGCTGAAGTCGAGCATGAGGTCTACGGCCGCGCACAACCGGAGACGGCCCGTTACACCTGTCCGCATTGCGGCTCGCTGTGGGACGATGCGACGCGCATCCGCGCTGTCCGTCGTGGGCGATGGGTTGCGACGGCACCGTTTCACGGCGTTGCCGGCTTCCGCATCAACGAGCTGGTATCGCCGTTCCCCGGCTCGAACATGGCGGAGCTGGTGAAGAAATGGCTGACGGCCGACAAGGCGCTGCGCGAGGGCGACGATACGAAGATGCGTTCATTTGTGAACAACTCGCAGGGGCGGCCGTACAAATACAAGACCGACCTGCCCGAGCTGGACGTTCTCGCGGAACGAGCGCTGCCGTACACGGAGCTGACTGTGCCGGCCGGCGGGCTGCTGTTGACGCTGGGCGTCGACGTGCAGCACGACCGCCTTGCGGTCATCGTGCGCGCATGGGGGCGCGGCGAGGAAAGCTGGCTCGTCGTATGGGGCGAGATTTACGGCAATGTGACGGACCAGCAGCAAGATCCGATGACGGGCGGGGTATGGGGCGCGTTGACGACGATGCTTACGCACTCGTACCGGCACGAAAATGGGTGGCAGCTCCGCGTACGCGCAACGTCGATCGATTCTTCGGACGGCGCTACGTCGGACGCGGTATACAAGTATGTACGTGCTGCGCAGAAGGCCGGTCATAACGTCATGGCCGCCAAGGGCAGCAGCGAAGCCGATGCCGAGATTTTCAGCGTCCCGAAGGCGTCGATCGATTCGACGCGCAACAACAGCAAGGCAGCGAAGTACGGGCTGCGGCCGTATATGGTCGGCGTGAGCCGAGCGAAGGATCTGATCCTCGAAAACCGGCTCAAGCTCGAAGGCAACGGGCCGGGCCGCATGCACTGGTACAGCGGTGTGCGCAGTGATTACCTGTCGCAGCTCACGGCCGAGGTAAAGGTGCCGGGGCCACGTGGCGGTAAGCGCGTGTGGAAGAAGATCAGCCAGAGGAACGAGGCGCTGGACTGCGAAGGGTACGCCTTGCACGCGGCCCGCAGCATGAAGGTGCACCTGATGACCGAGGCGCACTGGCAGGTCGAGCAGCATCGCGCGTCGCAGGTCTCGCTGTTCGATGCGGTTCCGGTGCTGGAGGTGTTGCCTTCGGCGCTGCCTGCCGAGGTGCCGCCCGATCCGCCAGCCGTGCCCGAGATTATCGAGACGCCGCGGCCGTCGCCGCCTGTAGTAAAACCCGCCGAAACCCCGCCCCCGAGCGGGGTTTCGCGCATTCAGGGCCGTCGTGTTGGTCGGTCGACGTACCTGAAGCGCCGCTAAACGAGGGAATCGCATGGCATACACAAAGCAGGATCTGGAGCGCATCCAGTCGGCAATCGCGAAGGGTGAGCTGGAAGTCCAGTATGCCGACCGGCGAGTTAAATATCGCTCGATTGGCGAGCTGCGCGAAGCACGGACCGAGATCATTCGCGCTCTGAACGGCGCGGCCGGACGCTCGTCGATCGTCCGGATTCGTCACGCCGGCAAGGGGGTGCGATGAAGCCGGCTTATCCGTCACTCGCGCGGCGCGGATTCGTGGTGCCGACGCGGCTGAAGGCGGCGGCCTACGAGTCGGCGAGCACGACGGGCGCGCGGGCGAAGTCGTGGCGGGCGTCGGGCGCGGGACCGAATGCGGCGGCGGCGCAAAACCTGCCGCTGTTGCGGTCGCGTGCTCGCGACGCGATTCGCAACGATCCGTGGGCGAAAACGGCGATCGCACGACTCGTATCGAACACGATCGGGAACGGTATCCAAGCGCACCCGAAGCATCCAAACGATGCGGTGCGCAAGATGCAAAAGCAACTTTGGGAGGATAGCTGCGAGGAGATCGACGCGGACGACCTGTTTGATTTGGCGGGCGTGCAGACACTCGCCGCACGTGCGTTCTTCAGTGACGGCGAGGTGCTGGTGCGTCGCCGACTGCGCAGTCCGAGCGACGGCTTGGCGGTCCCGATGCAGATTCAGCTTCTCGAAGGCGATCTGCTGCCGATGGAGAAGAACGAGATCGCGCCGGGCGGGGGCGAGATCGTCAACGGCGTTGAGTTCGATGCGGATGGTCGACGTGTTGCATATCACCTGTTAAAGCGTCATCCCGGCGAGTACGGGCGTGCGTCGACGACCAACATGCAGACCGTACGCGTGCCGGCCGACGAGATCGCGCACGTTTTCCTCGCGTTGCGGCCCGGCCAGGTGCGCGGTGTCCCGGAACTGTCGACGGTGCTGCTGCGGCTCAAGTCGCTGGACAACTTCGACGATGCGGTGCTGTTCCGGCAGGAGGTCAGCAACCTCTTCGCCGGGTTCATCACGAAGCCGCCGGCCGAGCCGGGTTTTCCGGGAGATCCGGTGACGGGTGGCGAAATGCAATACGACGTCGACGGCTTCTCGCCGGTCGTGTCGCTCGAACCGGGGAGCATGCAGGAGCTGGCTCCGGGTGAAAGCGTCACGTTTGCGGAGCCGCCGGGTGCGGGGGCCGACTATGGCCCATTCATGCGTCAGCAGTTGATGGCGGCTGCGGCATCGGTTGGCATGCCGTACGAAGTCATGACGGGCGATCTGCGCGACGTGAGCGATCGTGTGCTGCGGGTGATCTTGAACGAGTTCCGCCGTTCGATCGAGCAGATCCAGTGGAACGTGTTCATTCACCAGTTTTGCCGGAAGGTCTGGCGCTGGTGGGTCGACGCTTGTGCGCTGTCGGGCGCGATACCAATGCCGGACTACTACCGACGCCGTCGCGACTATCTACGGGTGCGGTGGGTGCCTCAGGGCTGGCCGTATATCCACCCGGTGCAGGACGTCACGGCGAAGCGGATGGAGATCCGCTCCGGGCTGGCGAGTCGGACGGGTGCGGTGTTGTCGCGTGGCGATGATCCTGAGCAGGTCGACACGGAGAACGCGGACGATCTCGCGCGTGAGCGGCGGCTCGGGATTCGATATGACACGCTCGACCCGGTCGACGGGGCGGGCGATCTTTCTAATGGGGATGGCGAATGAAAGGGAAGAGGCGGTGGTGGGACATCCGCGCGCAAGCGAATACAGCGGGCGGGAGCGAGGTCGAGATCCAAATCTATGGCGACATCGGATTCTGGGGCACCGATGCGGATGTGTTCGCCGCGAAACTCAACGAGGTGGCGTCGACAGCAACATCGATCGTTGTCGCGATTAACTCGATGGGCGGGGACGTGTTCGATGCGGTCGCGATCTACAACATGCTGCGCCGGCACGCAGGCAAGGTGACGGGGCGTGTCGATGGTGTTGCCGCGTCGGCCGCGTCGCTGATCCTGATGGCTTGCGACACGATTGTGATGCCGTCGAATGCAATGCTGATGATTCACAAGCCGCATACGCTGTTGGAGGGCGAGGAGGACGACTTCCGCCGGATCGCCGACCTGCTCGGCAGCACGGGCACGAACATCGTCGCGGCCTATGTCGAGCGTAGCGGCCTGCCGGAAGACGAGGTGCGCGCGATGATGGCTGCCGAAACGTGGCTGACGGCGTCGCAGGCGAAGGAAAAGGGATTCTGCGACACGATCGAGGAGTCCATCCGAATTTCTGCGCACGCCGGAGCCGCGCGCCTCGTCGCACGCTATTCCGCAGTGCCGGAACAGATCCGGGCGCTGCTGGAGGACGACGAGGTGCCGCCCGTCAATCCACCGGCCGACCCTGCCCCGCAGCCGCAGCCGCAGCCGCAGCCGCAGCCGCCGGCAACGCCGGACGTCACGGCGCTGGCGTCGCATGTGTACGCGGCATGTCGTGACGCGCGGATCGAGCACTGCGCCGAAGGCATCGTGCTGGCGACCGGTCTGCGCGATCGCTCGACCGTCGACGCTGCGATCCGCAGCGCACAGGACATTGCCGGTATCTGTCTGGCCGCGAGCCTGACCGAGCTGACGGCCGGCTTCGTTGCAGACGGGCTGACGGCGGATCAGGTGCGCGCGCGGTTGTTCGAGCGTGTGACGGCCTCGCAGAAGCCGATCAATCATCGTGCTGCTCCGGTTGCGTCGCAAGACGCGCCCGTGGTCGCGAAAGCGCCGCGTGCGGCGTCCATCTACGCGGCTCGCAAGAGCAGCAAGTAACTTTGACGTAACCCGAGGAGGGGAAAACTCATGTCGAACTGGAAGGTACAGGCCATTCTGACGGCCGAATTTCTCGTGTCGGAGGGCAACGGGCAGATCTCGCGCGAGCCCATCATCGTCAAGGCCGGCCCGGCGCTGCCGGCTGGGCAACTGCTCGGTGTGACGAGTACCGGCGAATACGCGCCGTACGACAACGCAGCAAACGACGGTTCGGAAGTCGCTGCTGCGATCCTCTACGCGCCGCTGGCGGCGTCCGAAGCGCCGCGACCGGCGACGGGAGTCGTCCGGCTTGCCGAAGTCGTTGGCAGGCTTCTGACGGGCCTCGATGCGGCCGGTCGTGGCGATCTCGCCGAGCGACACGTGATCGTCCGCTGATCACAACTCACCCCATTCAAGGCTACGCCGACCGCGTGGCCTTTTTTGTATCCATTTTCATGTCGGAGGTTGTATGGCGGATATCGCCCTGTTTCAAGACGATGCGTTCTCGCTGTCGTCCCTGAGTGCTGCGATCAACGAGCAGCCGTATGTTCCCGGCCGTATCGGCACGCTCGGGCTGTTCGAAGAGGACGGCATCACGACGACGACGATCCAGATCGAGCGCGACGGCGACACGCTCGCGCTCGTTGCGGCCGGCGAGCGCGGTTCGCCGGCTGCAGTTGTGGTCGGCAGCAATCGCGGCATGATTCCGATCAACGCCGTGCACTTGCCGCAGCGTGCGGTGATCAAGGCGGACGAGATCCAGAATCTGCGCGCGTTCGGTTCCGAGACCGAGTTGGAAGCGCTGCAAACCGTCGTGAATCGCCGGCTCGCGAAGATGCGCCGCCAGCTCGACGCGACGCACGAGTTCCATCGCATCGGCGCGATCAAGGGCATGGTGCTGGACGCGGACGGCAAGCGCGTGCTGATCGACCTGTGGAAGTACTTCGACATCGACCAGACGGTTGTTTCGTTCGAGCTGGGCAAGGCAGATACGGAACTGCGCACGAAGTGTATCGACGTGCAGGATGCGATCGAAGATGCGCTCGGCGCAACGACGTACACGGGCGTGCGCGCGCTCTGTGGTCGCGCGTTCTGGAACAAGCTGATCAGTGCGAAGTCGGTCAAGGAGACGTACCTGGCGTCCGTGATGGCGGCGCAACTGCGGGGCGACGCGCGCGACGCGTTCGACTTCGGCGGGATCACGTTCGAGCGCTATCGCGGCCGCGTCGGTGACATCGGTTATGTGGCTGACGACGAGGCGCACGCGATTCCGGAAGGTGTTCCGGATCTCTTCATTTCGCGCTTCGCGCCGGCCGACTACGTCGAGTCGGTCAACACGACGGGCATTCCGTACTACGCGAAGCAGGAGCTGATGCAGTTCGGCAAGGGTATCGAGATCGAGGCGCAGTCGAACCCGGTCCACATGTGCACGCGCCCGAAGGCGCTGATCAAGCTGAAGGCGTGACATGGCGTTCCGGGATCTGATGACCGACGTCGACACGGCCGTGAAGCGCGATCTCGCCGACGACGACGTCTCGATCGACGGCAGGCCCGTGCTGGGCATGTTCGCTGCACCGTGGCTCGGTCCGGATCTCGGAACGCAGCGCACGAACCTCGTTGCGCCCGTTCTGCACATTACCGACAACGATGCTGCGAGCGTCCGGGAGGGCAGCATCGTCGTCGCGGCGGGCGAGCGTTACCGCGTGGTCGAACTGCATCCCGATGGCACGGGCTGGACGATCTTGATTCTGAGGTGACGATGGATCTGCTGAAGGTCGAGATCGACGTAAGGGGGGCGCTCGAAGCGCTCGCGGGCTTGCCGCCTGCAGCAATGCAGGCGGCATGGCGTCGGACGTTGCGCAAGACGGGCGCATGGATCAGGAGCCAGACAGCGAAGGAGGTCAGCGGTGCGACGGGCATCCAGCAGAAGCTGCTGCGGCAGCGGATGTACTTCTTCATGCGGTCGCTCGATACCGGCAAGGTATGGCTCGGGCTGAACCCGATCGAGGCGCATCGTCTCGGCGCAGCACGTCGCACGAAGAAGGGCATGCGGGCCGGCAAATCGTTGTTCGAGGGGGCGTGGCGCAAGACCAAGGCGCAGCCGGATGGGCCGATCTACCGGCGCACGGGCAAGGAACGCACGCCGTTCGAGGTCGTGACGGTCGAATGGTCGCAGACCGGCGATCCGGCATTTCGACGGGCCGCACGTGCGTGCGAGGCGCGGCTGATGACGGTGCTGCGGCAAGAGGTCAACTACGAAATCCAGAAGGCGGCGAGTCGTGCTCGATAACCTGAAGCAACTACATGACGGCATCGAGGCCGGCCTGCGCGCGCGTCTGCCGGACCTCGAACGTATCCATGCGTATCCGAAGATCGGCAAGTCGATCGAAACGCCGTTCGTCGCGATCGAGCTGGCGGAGCTGGAGCCGGGACACGATGACGGCACGGGCCGCGTGCCACTGGTCGCGCGTATGCAGGCCCGCGTGATCGTGGACCCGCTGGTACCCGATGCCGAGCTGCAGGTGCGCGAGCTGTCCGCTCGCGTGCTGCAAACGGTGCACGGGACGACATGGGGGCTGCCCGTGACGCCGGGCAAACAGGTCGGGTCGGCTGGTGAAGATCCGTTTCGCCCGGAGCTGGATACGTATCTCGTCTGGCTGATCGAATGGGTGCACGAATTCGACCTGGGCGACGCGTATGAACCGCCGACGAAGGGCCGTGCGGTGCTGTGGGGCGTCGATCCGGAGACCGGGCCGGACCATGAAAGCCATTACTGGAATCCGGCGGTTCAGGGAGCGGGGTGACGTGTGAGCGACTTCGAGCTTGGCGAGATGGATCGCCGCATGGCGTGCCTGACGCAGTCGGCAGTCGTCGAGGCGATCACGTACGACCCGCCGCGCGTGAAGGTGCGGGTGGGCGATTGGGTGAGCGACTGGCTCAAATGGCAGGCTGGTGCGGCCGGCAAGGTGCGGCAGTGGCGTCCGCCGTCCGTCGACGAAGAGGTCGCGCTGTGGGCACCGTCCGGTGATCTTGCGGGCGCGTTCGTCGCGCCCGGCTACTACACAGAGCAGCACGGCGGGTCCGGCCGGTCGAGTCCCGACGAGACGGCGACCGATTACCCGGACGGTGCGTTCGAGCAGTACAACCATGCGAGCCATGAATACGTGCTGTCAGTGCCGGCGGGCGGTCGGATCGTGTTTCGCATCGGCGGGACGGAGTTCGAGCTGAAGGCGGACGGCGCGATGCTGCGCAGCGAGAAGCTGCTCGCGGATGTGCCCGACTCGACGTTCACGGGCAACACGACGACCGAACAACTGCTCACGTTCAACGGTGGTATGCAGGGTAAGCCGGGCGAGGGTGGCGGTGTCGCGATGAAGATCGCGGGCGGTGCGGAATACACCGAGGACGTCGTTGCAGGCGGCAAGTCGCTCACCAAGCACCGACACCGTGAGCAAGGGGACGGCGAGCTGGTCAGCCCGCCAGTCTGAACAGATCAAAGTGACTTTGGACCCCGCCCCGTGCGGGGTTTTTCGTTTGTGGGGGTGGTTATGGCGAAAGACACGCAGCAAGGCGGGGCGGCGGCACCCGTGACATTCATCGACACCGAGTTCCGGAGTCGCGTGATCGTGTTCCCGGACGGCTCGCACGTTGCCGTGCTGGCCGGCAAAACGGAGGTGACCGAGCCTGCGCACATCGCGTATCTCGAATCGTGCGTGTGCTTCAAGCGTATTCCGACGAAGGCGCAGTGATGGTCGTGCTGGTCGGTATGTGTCGCCGTACGGGCCGACTGATTGGCGGGCTCGATCATCTCGTGCAGAGCATCGGGGACATTCTGAGCACGCGCAAGGGAACCCGCCGCGAACGCCCCGATTACGGCTCGGATCTGCCTGCGATGGTTGACCTGCCCGTCACGCGCGGGTGGATATCGGCCGCGCAGGCGGAAGCCGCACGCGCAATCGGACGGTGGGAGCCGCGCATCGCGCTTGAGCGCGTGAACGCGCTGTCTGTCGTGGACGGCAAAGTAACTTTTCGGATCGCCGGCCATTACAACGGCGACGATGTTGTGTTCGAGGTGACGATATGACAGTGATCGATCTGTCGGCGCTTGATCCGCCTGATCTCGTCGAAACGCTCGACTTCGAGGAGCTGTACCAACGCAAGCGGGAGCACTTCAAGAGCATCTATCCGGATTGGACGGCTGCGCTCGAATCCGATCCGGTCGTCAAGGTGCTGGAACTGGCGGCATATGACGAAGTCCGCTATCGGGCGCGTGTCAATGATGCGGCTCGTGCCGTGTTGCTTGCGTACTCGACGGGTGCGGATCTTGAGCATCTCGCGGTGCTCTGGAATTTGCGGCGAGAGACAGTCGATCCGGGTGATCCAGAGGCGCATCCGCCGGTGCCTGCGACGGTCGAGCGCGACGACCGCTTGAGATTGCGTACACAGATGGGCATCGAGCGCGCATCGACGGCGGGTCCGTTCGGTGCGTATCGGTCACTCGCAATGGATGCGTCGGCGGATGTCGCGGACGTGCGTATCGACCGGCCGGAGGGCGGTGTCGTGCGCGTCGTGGTTAAGTCGTACTCGAATGGCGGCGTTGCAAGTCCTGCGTTGCTCGCCACGGTCCGCCGAGCGCTTTCCCCGGAAGATCGTCGACCGCTCAACGACATTCTGCTCGTTGTACCGGCCCGGCCGGTCGAATACGCGATCGTCGCTGACGTGTATATCGGGCGCGGGCCAGATCCGGGCGTCGTGCTTGCTGCGCGACGGAAGGATCTCGATATCGCGGTCGCGGCAGGGGAGGCGCTGCGGGTTGGTATGCCTCGCTCGGCCGTAACCGGGGCGCTGCATCCCAAAGCGTCGGGTGTCGTGCGGGTCGATCTGAAGATCCCGGCGGTTGATGTCGTGTGTGCGATCGACCAGTTCGCCCGGTGTACGTCGATAGTGCTCAATCCGAAGGTGAACGATGACGACTGAAGCATTACTGCCGACGAACCAGACCAGTCTAG
This sequence comes from Burkholderia cepacia, assembly GCF_001039005.1. Taxonomy (GTDB): domain Bacteria; phylum Pseudomonadota; class Gammaproteobacteria; order Burkholderiales; family Burkholderiaceae; genus Burkholderia; species Burkholderia theae. Next base: position 1,044 of record NZ_LDWR01000041.1, on the reverse strand, counting down.
AGGCGGCGCTCGCGCAGGTGATGCGGCCGACCGTTGACCCGGATGTGATTCGCACGCTGTGGGATGCGGATCGCTGTCCGGCCGCTTTCCTGCCGTGGCTCGCTTGGTCGCTTGCGGTTGACGGATGGGAGCTTGCGGAGTCTGAAGAGGCGCGACGCGAGCTGATCAAGTCGTCTCTGGCGATCTACCAAAAGAAGGGAACGCCGTGGGCGATCCGCGAGATCGTTCGCCGTCTCGGGTTTGGCGAGGTCGATATTCAGGAGGGGCGGCAGATCAAGCGGCGCGACGGCTCGGCGAAGCGCGACGGTCGATATCTGCACGGTGGTACGACGGCATGGGCCGAGTACATCGTGAAGCTGCGGCGACCGGTGACGCGGGATCAGGGCGAGAGCCTGAAGCGGGCAATCGAGCGTTACGCGCCGGCTCGCAGCCGGCTCGCATGGCTCGACTTTTCTGAGGTTGCGATCCGACACAACGGTGTCGCGACGCGCAATGGTCAATTTACGCGAGGGGTGATCGGTACATGGCCAATCTGAAAGAAGAAAGTAAGTGGGAAGACGGGGTCTATCAGTTTGAGGAGTCGGACCCAGTTCAGGGCGGTCCTGATGGTGTCGACAACTTGCCGGCAAAGCAACTTGCCAATCGCACCCGCTATCTGAAGGAGCGCGTCGACGGCCTCGGGAACGATAAGGTGGCGAAGACCGGCGATGCGATGAAGGGCAAGCTGCTCGGCAAGCAGGGCGAAATCACGCCGAATAATGCGAACAATGCGGGTTTCGCGTTTGATGGCGATCCGGACACTGGCATATTCTCGCCGGCTGACGGCATCGTTCAGATCGGTGCGAACGGTGTTACGGCGATCGAGGTTAAAGCCGGCAGCGCGGTTGCCGTCAAACGGTCGACGACCATCGCTGGCGATCTTGATGTGACCGGTATGGTATTGGTTAATCGCGGTGGCGATGAGGGGCGGGTGGGTCTCGGGAGAAACAACGGATACTTCTACGCGAATGCAAAGGCGTGGGGCTTCTATTCGCCCGACTCGGG
>NZ_LDWR01000040.1 GCF_001039005.1 Burkholderia cepacia | reverse complement strand
GAGCCAAAGCTGCTGCGCGAGCATGTGTGCCCGGATAGCGTGGTGACGCACTATGGAGCAGGCACGCACCGCAACCCCAGACCGTCAATCTGCCACCCAACGAGCCCCCCATGCCCCTCGCCCCCGCCGTCCTCTCCGCCTTCACCCCCACCGGCAAGCTGCGTGCGTCGATCAATCTCGGCAACCCGATCCTCGCGAACCGCGACCCTGCAACGGGCGAACCGTTCGGCGTGTCGATCGACCTGGCGCGCGCGTTCGCGGAACGCCTGTCGGCCGAGCTGGAACTCGTCGTGTTCGACGGGGCCGCGAAATCCGTGCAGGCGCTGACCGAGGAGCGCGCCGATTTCGGCTTCTTCGCGGTCGACCCGCTGCGCGGCGAAACGGTCGCGTTCACCGCGCCGTACGTGCTGATCGAGGGTTTTTATCTCGTGCGCGACGCGTCGCCGATCCGCACGAACGAGGACGTCGACCAGCCGCACAACCGCGTGACCGTCGGCAAGGGCAGCGCGTACGACCTGTTCCTCACCCGCGAACTGAAAGCCGCGCAGATCGTGCGCGCGCCGACGTCGCAAGCCGTCGTGCAGACGTTCGTCGAACAGCAACTCGAAGTAGCAGCCGGCGTGAAGCAGCAGCTCGAAGCCGACGCCGCGAAAACGACAGGCCTGCGCCTGCTCGACGAGCGGTTCATGGTGATCCGGCAGGCGATGGGCGTGCCGAAGAGCCGTGGCGAGGCTGCTGCCGCGGTGCTGACTGAATTCGTCGAGGAAATGAAAGCATCGGGCTTCGTCGCGGATTCGCTGCGGCGGCATGGCATCGCCGGCGCATCCGTCGCGCCGGCAGCCTGACCACAAAACCGCATGACACAATAAAAACGACCCCGGTATCTGATCAGACACCGGGGCCGTTCATTCGAAGCGCCGTATTCAACCGACTCGCGCTTCTCCCTCGCGTTCGGCCTCACCTTCATCCACGTCCGTACGCGCCAGCACCGGCTTGAGCGCCTGCCCGGTGTGGCTCGCGCTCACCCGCACGAGCGCTTCCGGCGGCGCCGCCGCGACGATCGTGCCGCCGCCCACGCCGCCCTCCGGCCCGAGATCGATGATCCAGTCGGCTTCCGCGATCACGTCGAGATCGTGTTCGATCACGACGACGCTATGCCCCGCATCGACGAGCCGGTGCAGCACGCGGATCAGCTTCGCGACGTCGGCCATGTGCAGGCCGACCGTCGGTTCGTCGAGCACGTACAGCGTGTGCGGCGCCTTCTGGCCGCGCCGCGTGATGTCGTCGCGCACCTTCGTCAATTCGGTGACGAGCTTGATGCGCTGCGCCTCGCCGCCGGACAACGTCGGCGACGGCTGGCCGAGCGTCAGGTAGCCGAGCCCGACATCCTTCATCAGCTGCAGCGGATGCGCGATGTTCGAGATCGGCGCAAAAAACTCCACCGCCTCGTCGATCTCCATCGTCAGCACGTCGCCGATGTTCCGGCCGCGCCACGTGACGGCGAGCGTCTCCGGGTTGAAGCGCTGCCCGTGGCACACGTCGCACGGCACTTTCACGTCGGGCAGGAAGCTCATGCCGATCGTGCGCACGCCTTGCCCTTCGCACGCGGGGCACCGCCCGTCGCCGGTATTGAACGAGAAACGCGACGCCGTGTAACCGCGCGCACGCGCCTCCAGCGTGTCGGCGAACAGCTTGCGGATCGTGTCCCACAGCCCGATATAGGTGGCCGGGCACGAACGCGGTGTTTTGCCAATCGGCGTTTGATCGACTTCGAGCACGCGATCGATCTGCTCCCAGCCGCTCAACGACTCGCAGCCCTGCCACGCATGCGTGACGTTCAGCGACGGCCGCGGCGCACTGCGCGCGAGCACGCTCGAGCGGCGGTTCGCCGCCGGCGCGTCCTGCTGCACGGCCTTGCGCGCGCGCCGCGTGGCCGGCGACGACAGCACGGAGCGGCCGACCGCGTCGAGCAGGTTCGTCATCAGCACGTCGCGCGCGAGCGTCGACTTGCCCGAGCCGCTGACGCCCGTCACCGCGACGAGCCGCGCGAGCGGAATGCCGACCGTGACGTCGCGCAGGTTGTGCAGCCTTGCGCCATGCACGGTCAACCACGCGTCCGGCACCGCGGCACCGCCCTTCTTGCCCGGCAGGTTCACGGCACGGCGCGGCTGCAGCGGATGCGTCATCGGCTGCGCGAGCAGGCGCCCCGTCACCGAATCGGACTGCGCGGCCAGATCCGCGACCGCGCCCTGCGCGACCAGCGCGCCGCCGCGCTTGCCGGCGCCCGGGCCGATGTCGATGATGTGATCGGCGCGGCGGATCGTGTCCTCGTCATGCTCGACGACGACGAGCGTATTGCCCTTGTCACCGAGCTTGCGCAGCGCGTCCAGCAGGATCTGGTTGTCGCGCGGATGCAGGCCGATCGTCGGTTCGTCGAGCACGTAGCAGACACCCTGCAGGTTGCTGCCGAGCTGTGCGGCGAGCCGGATGCGCTGCGCTTCGCCGCCCGACAGGCTCGGCGCCGCGCGATCGAGGCTCAGGTAGCCGAGCCCGACCTCCTCGAGAAACGCGAGGCGGCTGCCGATCTCGCTGACGATGTCGCGCGCGATCTGCGCGTCGCGCCCGGTGAGTTCCAGCGCGTCGATCCAGCGGCGCGTGTCCGACACCGTCCACTGCGCGACCTCGACGATCGGATGCGCGTCGAACGTGACCGCGCGCGCGGACGGGTTCAGCCGCGTGCCGTTGCAATCCGGGCACGGCTCGTTGCCGACGCCTTCCGGCTCCTGCTCGTCCGACGGCAGCGTCTGTTCGCGGCCGCGGCCGTCCTCGGCGAGCACCGTGTCGTCGTACGCCGCGCGCTGTTCGCGCGTGAGCGTGACGCCGGTGCCGACGCAGGTCGTGCACCAGCCGTGCTTGCTGTTGTACGAGAACATCCGCGGGTCCAGCTCCGGGTAGCTCGTGCCGCACACCGGGCACGCGCGCTTGACCGACAGCACCTTGACCGCGCCGACGCGCGCGGTCGAATGATCGTTCTGCATCGCATCGTGCAGCCCGTCGAGCGGCGCGAGCAGGTGCATCACGCCCTTGCCGAGTTCGAGCGTCTCGTCGAGCACGCGCCGCAACTCGGCCTCGTTGTCCGGCGACACGACGATATCGGCCACCGGCAGCTCGATCGTGTGCTCGCGGAAGCGGTCGAGCTTCGGCCACGGGTCGACCGTCATGAACTCGCCGTCGACACGCAGATGCGTGCTGCCGCGCGCCTTCGCCCATTTCGCGAGATCCGTATACACGCCCTTGCGGTTGACGACGAGCGGCGCGAGCAGCCCGACGTGTTCGCCGCGATGATCGCGCAGCAACTGCGCGGCGATCGATTCGACGGATTGCGACGTGACCGGCGTGCCGTCGTGGATGCAATGCTGCAGGCCGAGCTTCACATACAGCAGCCGCAGGAAGTGCCAGACTTCGGACGTGGTCGCGACCGTACTCTTGCGGCCGCCGCGCGACAGCCGCTGCTCGATCGCGACGGTCGGCGGAATGCCGTACACCGCGTCGACCTCCGGCCGCCCGGCCGGCTGCACGATCGAGCGCGCATACGCGTTCAGCGATTCGAGGTAGCGGCGCTGGCCTTCGTGGAACAGGATGTCGAACGCGAGCGTCGACTTGCCGGAACCCGACACGCCGGTGATCACGTTGAACTTGCCGTGCGGGATGTCGACGTCGAGCGCCTTCAGGTTGTGCTCGCGCGCGTTGACGATCCGCACGACGTCCTCGCCTTCGATCGCACGCCGCTCGCGCGCCGCGTTCAGCACGGTCTGCAGCGGCACGCCTTCGTCGGCGAACGGTGCGTCGGCATCCATCGCGCGGTCGTACTGCAGCAGCGCGGCACCCGTATGCGATTCGGCGCAGGCCTTCACGTCGTCGGGCGTGCCCGCGCACAGCACGAGGCCGCCGCCGTCGCCGCCTTCCGGGCCGAGATCGATCAGCCAGTCGGCCGCGCGGATCACGTCGAGGTTGTGCTCGATCACGATCAGCGAATGGCCGGCCGCGAGCAGCTTGCCGAACGCCTGCATCAGCTTCGCGATGTCGTCGAAGTGCAGCCCGGTGGTCGGCTCGTCGAACATGAACAACTTCACACGCGCGACGCGCGCTTCTTCCGTGACGACCCGACGCCCGTTGACGGCCGCCGCGGATTCGGCGAGGAAGCCGGCCAGCTTCAGGCGCTGCGCTTCGCCGCCCGACAGCGTCGGCACCGGCTGGCCGAGCTTCACGTATTCGAGCCCGACGTCGACGATCGGCTGCAGCACGCGCAGCACCTCGGCGTCGGTCGCGAAGAACGCGGCCGCTTCGCTGACGGTCAGGTCGAGCACGTCGGCGATGTTCAGCGCGCGGTCGTTGCGCTCGATGCGCACTTCGAGAATCTCGGCGCGGTAGCGGCTGCCGTCGCAGTCCGGGCAGCGCAGGTAGACGTCACTCAGGAACTGCATCTCGATGTGCTCGAAGCCCGAGCCGCCGCAGGTCGGGCAGCGGCCGTCGCCCGAGTTGAAGCTGAACGTGCCGGCACCGTAGCCGCGTTGCAACGCGAGCGGCGCCTTCGCGAACAGCTTGCGGATTTCGTCGAACGCGCCGACATAGCTTGCCGGGTTCGAGCGCGTGGTCTTGCCGATCGGCGACTGGTCGACGAACACGACGTCGCCCACCTGGTCGGCGCCCGTGAGGTTGCGGTACGCGCCTGGCGATTCGGTCGCCTTGCCGTGGTGCCGCGCCATCGCCGGATAAAGCACGTCCTGCAACAGCGTGGACTTGCCGGAACCCGACACGCCGGTCACGCAGACGAGCCGCTGCAGCGGAATCTCGACCGTCACGTCGCGCAGGTTGTGTTCGCTCGCGCCGTCGAGCACGATGCGCGGCGTGTGCGCGTCGACCGGCCGGCGCGCCCAGTTCGACGCGTGCGCGACATGCTTGCGGCCGCCGAGATACTCGCCCGTCAGCGTATGCGCGGAACGGATGTCGCCCGGCGTGCCGTCGTAGACGATCGTGCCGCCGCGCTCGCCCGGGCCGGGCCCCATGTCGATCAGCCGGTCGGCCGCGAGCATCACCGACGGATCGTGCTCGACGACCACCAGCGTATTGCCCGCGTCGCGCAGCCGCTGCATCGCCTCGACGATCCGTGTGAGATCGCGCGGATGCAGCCCGATGCTCGGCTCGTCGAGCACGAACAGGGTTTTGGTGAGCGACGTGCCGAGCGCCGTCGTCAGGTTGATCCGCTGCACCTCGCCGCCCGACAGCGTGCGGCTCTGCCGGTCGAGCGTCAGGTAGCCGAGCCCCACGTCGCACAGGTATTTCAGGCGCGTGCGCACTTCGGCGAGCAGCAGCTTCAGCGCATCGTCGAGCAGCGCGCTCGGCAGGCTGACTTCGTCGAAGAAGCGGCGAATGCGCTCGATCGGCAGCAGCATCAGGTCGTGCACGGTCAGGCCCGGCAGCGCTTCGAGCTGCGCGCGGCTCCAGTCGACGCCGCGCGGCATGAAGCGACCGGCCGGCGCGAGCACGCCGTCGGCGTTCGCCTTCGAGCCGAGCCGCCATTGCAGCGATTCCGTCTTCAGGCGCGCGCCGCCGCACACGTCGCACGGCGTGTAGCTGCGGTATTTCGACAGCAGCACGCGGATATGCATCTTGTACGCCTTCGATTCGAGATAACCGAAGAAGCGCTTCACGCCGTACCACTGGCTCTGCCACTTGCCGTTCCAGTCCGGCGAGCCGTTGACGACCCAGTCGCGCTCGGCGTCCGTCAGCTCGGCCCACGGCACGTCGCGCCGGATGTCGGCCTTCGCCGCGTAGCGCATCAGGTCGTCCTGGCACTCCTTCCACGCGGGCGTCTGCATCGGCTTGATCGCGCCGCCGCGCAGCGTCTTGCGCGCGTCGGGAATCACGAGGCCGAGATCGACGCCGATCACGCGGCCGAAGCCGCGGCACGTTTCGCACGCGCCGTAGGCCGAGTTGAACGAGAACATCGCCGCTTGCGGCTCCGCGTAGCGCAGGTCGCTGTCGGGATCATGGAGCCCGGTGGAGAAGCGCCACACCTGCGGCTCGGCGGCTGCGCCGCCGGCGGTTTCCGGCTCCGGCGCGAGCACGTACACGTTCGCGCGCCCGCCGCCGCGCTTCAGCGACGCCTCGATCGCCTCGACGACGCGCACCTTGTCGGCCTGCTGCACGCGGAAGCGGTCGGCCACCACGTCGAGCACCTTGCGCGGCCCGGTGGGCGACGCGACTTCACGCCGCGCCTGCACGCGCGTGTAGCCGCTCGCCGACAGCCACTGCGTGATTTCGTCGTCGGATGCGGTTTCCGGCAGCTCGACCGGGAACGTGACGACGACGCGCGGATCGTCCGCCTGCGTGCGCGCGACGAGTTCCGCGTAGATCGTCTCCGGCGTGTCGTGGCGCACCTGCCGCGCGGTCTTGCGGTCGAACAGTTCGGCCGCGCGCGCGTACAGCAGCTTCAGGTGGTCGTTCAGCTCGGTCATCGTGCCGACCGTCGAGCGCGAGCTGCGGACCGGGTTGGTCTGGTCGATCGCGATCGCGGGCGGTACGCCGTCGACGCGCTCGACCTGCGGCCGGTCCATCCGGTCGAGGAACTGCCGCGCGTACGCGCTGAAGGTTTCGACATAGCGCCGCTGCCCTTCCGCGTACAGCGTGTCGAACACGAGACTCGACTTGCCGGAGCCCGACGGGCCGGTGACGACCGTCATCTCGCCGGTGCGCAGGTCGAGATCAAGATTCTTGAGGTTGTGCTGACGTGCTCCGCGAATGCGGATCAGATTGCTGGATGACAATTTGCCTGCCCGTCTGAGTGAGTTAGCCAGAGTTCACGGTGCCGGAACGCTGCGGCGGATGCCCGCAGGCGCGGCGCACGGGCCGCAGGGGTTACACCTGTGCGACTCGATTTCGACGGACACTATACTGTATATTCATACAGTTTTCCATGACGACCCTGAAGCCGTCATGGGCAGGCGGCTGGTGTCGGGATTCACGTGACGTTGAACTCGGCGCAGCGCACGGTGGCGGCTGAAAGTCATCAGGCGGAGGCGTTGCAACCGAAGCCATCGAGCACGGGGCTGGGCCTGCGATAGGGAGCGACGCGGACGTCAGGTCATCCGACTCGGTCGGCCATCCCCGGCCATTCGCTCGCGCGCCGTGATGGGCATTCGAACGTCGGTTCGCCCCGGACACCGGACCAGCGCTGTGCCTGGTCCGCCGCTTTTGCCCCACTCGGGGGCGCTGAGGCGCGCTCCGTACTTGGGTTAGGGCGGATTGCCGCCACCGTCCTGCGGATACCCACGGCCACCGCACGGCTCAGCATGAGCCGACGGTGCGGAGAGGATCGCATAGGTGCCGACGGTGCCGCCAACCACGGTCAACAGGGCAACGGCAAGCAGGAAACCCTTCATCAGGTGTTTCATGGTTTCTCCCCGGGGAGGCAGGCATGCTCGCCCTAAGTCTAGTTCGCCTGATGACCGGGACAAGTACCCTCTGCGACTAGCTGGTCTGAGGCGAAGAGCGAGCATACCGACGTTGAAGTGTGCATGACCACTCAGGCCGATAGTCTGTCCGTGGACTTTACCCGACGAAGGCCTGCTTCGCTTTTCGAAGCGCTATTCACGCTTCGGGATGCTAAAAGACCGTTCGGGGTCGGCTACGGCCCACCGCGTGGGTCAGAGGCCGGCCAGGAAGAGACGTTCGCGCCTGCCGGGGAATGTCCGCTCCGCGGCCCGTACCGGCCGTAACACTCCGGAGAAGCTGCCTGCTTGTGCCGTGCTTCAACAACGGCATGACCACACTCATAAGCGTTCCCGCGCTACGACACGTCGTTACTTGGACTATCTGTCCGTTCTGCTATACCCAATTCATGAGCCGTGCGCGGCCCACGCGCCGCACGGCGAGTCGGTGCCCGTTTCGACGGGCGCGACACCGGAGCAACACATCGGTGGGAACCGCTTTTTCAGGCCGGAGGCCGACATGGCAAATTACCTGTTCGTAGAATCGCGCGATCCATATGGTGCCGGGGATACTCAGCGTGTCGAGGAACTTGTCAGGGGCATACGCCAGAGGGGCAACACGGTCACGGTGTTCCTGGTTCAGAACGGCGTCCTTTCCACTCGTCCGGGGGCAAAATTCAGCGAGCGATATGCGGATCTGACGCGCAGCGGCATCACCGTCCTTGCCGATGAATTCTCCCTGCGCGAACGGGCGATCGAACGGCTGGCGGAAGGTGTCCAGAAGGCGGACATCGGACAACTCGTGGATCTTCTCTTTGTGGCGGGAACCAAGGCCATTTGGCATTGAATTAAGGAGAACGTGATGGCTACCGGTATGAAATTGACCCTGGCACTGATGGATCCCCCGTATGAGAAGGCAGCGAGCACGACGGCGCTGCGCATTGTGGATGCGGCACTGCAACGAGGGCACGACGTAACGGTGTTCGCCTACGAAGGTGCAGTCAATCTGACGATGAAGGCGCAAGCTCCACATGCCAATCCAGTCAAGGGCACATCCGTGGAGGAGGAGGATCACCCGACAACCAGGGACTGGGTGGCAGCCTTGTTTCAACTCGCTGCCCAGCAGGGCGCCAAGCTCGATTGGATCAACTGCGGCCTGTGTGTGGACGAACGCGGCGCAGGCGACTGGATTGAGGGTCCCCGCCGAGGCAGCCCGAAGGATTTTCTCGACTCCTCGATCCAGAGCAACGCTGTGCTGGTAATCCCGACGAAATAGGAGCCGCGCCATGAAAATCCTGAGCATTGTTGAGACAGCGTACCGGGCTACCCTGGAAGAACAGGATGACACCATCCTGTGGCTGAACCATGTGCTGAAAAACGCCGGTGCGGACATCAGCCTGCTGCTGTGCGGGAGCGCCGTGAACTATGCAGCGCGCGGGCAGGATGCCACCGGCCTCGCCTTCGGCGCGCGCCGACAGGTCCATCCGCCGGCGCTCGATAAGGATCTGGACAAAATGATCGGCGTCGGCGTTACCGTGTATGCGGTCACCGAGGACATGCACGACTGTGGACTGGCACAGGACGATGTCATCGGCGGCCTGACGCTGCTCGCGCGTGCCGAGATCCCCGCCCTGTTCGACCGCTTCGATCAGGTCTGGCACTGGTAACGGCTCAAGGCTGCACAGCATTCTGCTGACCCGAGGGAATGCTTTCGTTTCGCTCGCAACCGTTGCGGCATGCCGTCAGCACGGCACTCCGGCCATACGCAACGGTCGCTGAGCGGAGAGTTGCAGCGATCAGTGAACCAGCTTCCGGAAACTCGTTGCTCTCCAACCTTCACCGCTTCAGCGTTGTCTGCGCATCGACAGCTGGCGACGCGCTGAACGCGCAAGACTTCCGCCCGCCAGGCATCACGAATCCCGGCGGTCAGGTCGCCTCTACCTTGCTACGCCTTTTTCGCATAAGCGCTGCACCAGCCTTTCGCATTGACCTGCTTGCCGCCGAAAATGGCGCACGGCGCCATCGCGGCACCGGTCTTGCCCTGAAAGAACTGGCAATTCGCGCAGGCCTCGCCCGCCTGAAATGTCGGGAACTTCGCATGGTCGACCCGGCTTCCATCCGTCTTGTAGCCGAGGGCCTGGGCGTTTGCATCGGTTTCCTGCACGGCACCGGCCCCGGCATCTGCCGCCGCAGCGCGGCGTCCAAAGGCCAGCGCGGATGCCAGAACGGTGGTGGCAGCAATAAAACGTCTGCGTGAAAACTTCATGGCGTCCTCCTCCATGTTTGTGTGACCGGATGTCCGCGAAGCGTCGCCCGATAGTTCGTCAGGCCCGAACCAGACGGGTTCGGGCACGTGAAGCATGTCCACCATGGCGTGCACGACGCAGGCCGGCAGCATCATCATGCCGGCCGTTGCAACACGCCCACGAACCGCCCGGCGAACGAATCATCGAAAGAACAGTTCCCGCATACCCAGCGTGTGATGCGCTTCGGCCGCCATCAGCACCATGAGCACCAGCAGGCACAGCGGCGGCATCAGGATCGCGTACACCAGCGCCAGCCGCTCCCACATCATGTGCATGAAGATCGACACGATCAGCCCGGCCTTGGCGATCATCAGCACGACGATCAGCACCCAACGCAGCAAGCCCTGCACGTTGAAATAGTCGACCAGGTACGACATCGTGCTCAGCACGAACAGCAGGCCCCAGATCTTCAGGTAGAGGCCGATCGGATGCTGCTGGCCGTGCGCGGCGTCGGGTCGATCGGCGGGATCGGTGTGATCCATGGCTTGCCTCACCACAAATAGAACAGCGCGAAGATGAACACCCACACCAGGTCGACGAAGTGCCAGTACAGGCCGGCAATCTCGACGATCTGGAAGTTGCCGTGCGCGTCGAACCCCGGCCGCCGGATCCTGCGTGCGACCAGCAGCAGGTAGATCACGCCGCAGGTCACGTGAAAACCGTGGAACCCGGTGATCGTGAAGAAGCACGCGCCGAACTGCGCCGCGCCCAGCGGGTTGCCCCACGGCCGGATCCCTTCGTGGACGATCAGCTTGGTCCATTCGAGCGCCTGCATCGACACGAAGGACGCCCCCAGCAGCGCGGTCGCGAGCAACAGCGCGCTGGCGCGCCGCGCGTTGCGCCGGTAGCCGAAATTGACCGCCATCGCCATGGTGCCGCTGCTGGTGATCAGGATGAACGTCATGATGGCGATCAGCAGCAACGGCACATCCAGGCCGCCCACCGTGAGCCCGAACACCTTCGACGTGTCGGGCCACGGCGCGGTGGTCGAGATGCGCACCGTCATATAGCCGATCAGGAAGCTGCTGAACACGAAGGTGTCCGACAGCAGGAAGATCCACATCATCGCCTTGCCCCACGGCACCTTGAAGGCTTCGCGGTCGGCCGACCAGTCCGTGACGATGCCGCGCCAGCCGTCAGGCCCGGCGTCGGGCTGCGCGGGAGTGGCCGGTTCGCCGGCGGATGCGCCTGGGAGCGTGGGCGAGGTCATGGCGCGGCTCCATACAGCGGCCCGCAGATGGCGGCGACGAATCCGGGGGTGATCCACCACATCGCCGCCAGCAGCACGAGCCAGACCGCCAGCAGAAAATGCCAGTAGAGGGCGCAGAGCGCGATCGCGCTCTGAACCCGGAACGGATCCGCGCGCCGCAGCCGCGCGATCGTCACGACCCAGGCCGCCAGCCCGCCCAGCACATGCAACCCGTGCAGGCCGGTCAGCAGGTACAGGAAGCTGTCGGAAGGATTGACGGTGACCGTCTGTCCGGCCGCGGACAGCATGCGCCACGCGGTCAGCTGCCCGATCACGAACAGGGCCGCCAGCACCCCGCCGGCGACCAGCCACGCCGCGCGGTGCGGGCTCATCCGGCGGGCACGCTGCATGGCGATGCCGGCCAGCGCCAGCGCGGCGGTGTTCCACCACAGCAGCGCCGGATGCGGGATCGGCTGCCAGTCGGGTTCGCGCATGCGCATGCCATAGGCGAGCAGCAGCAGCGAAAACAAGGTCGTGGCGACCGCCATGAAGACGATCAGGCCGGTGCGGCCCGCATTCGGCAACACCGGTCGCGCGTCGGGAACGAAGGGGCGCGGCAGCGTGGTCATTCGTGTGCCTCGCCGGAGTGAAGCGTCGGCCGGGCCGGCTCGGGCGCCGTCGCGGGCGGCTGGTTTTGCGGGACGAAATCCTGCTCCTGCCCCGGCGGACTGTATTCGTATGCCCAGCGGTAGACGACGGGCTGCTCGACGCCCCAGTTGCCGTGCACCGGCGGCGTTTGCGGCGTCTGCCATTCGAGCGTGGTGGCCCGCCACGGATTGCCGTCGGCACGCTTGCCGCGCACGAGACTCCACGCCAGATTGAACAGGAACAGCAATTGCGCCGCCGCCACGACCAGTGCGACGACGGTGATGAAGGTGTTGAGCGTCTGCGCCGATTGCGGAATGAAGCTGTAGCCCTGATACGCGTAATACCGTCGCGGCATGCCCAGGATGCCGAGATAGTGCATCGGGAAGTAGATCGCATAGGTGCCGACGAAGGTGATCCAGAAGTGCGCGCGCCCGAGCGTGTCGTCGAGCATGCGGCCGGTCACCTTCGGATACCAGTGGTAGAGGCCGCCGAACACCACCAGGATCGGCGACACGGCCATCACCATATGGAAGTGCGCGACCACGAAGTACGTATTCGACAGCGGAATGTCCACGCTCACGTTGCCGAGGTAGAGTCCGGTCAGCCCGCCGAGCACGAAGGTGCTGATGAAGCCGATGGCGAACAGCATCGGCACGGTCAGGTGGATATCGCCGCGCCACAGCGTCAGCACCCAGTTGTAGACCTTGAGCGCGGTCGGGACGGCGATGATCAGCGTCGTGGTCGCGAAGAAGAAGCCGAAGTACGGATTCATGCCGGCGATGAACATGTGGTGCGCCCAGACCACGAAGCTCAACGCGCCGATGATCACGATCGCCCACACCATCATCCGGTAGCCGAAGATGCTCTTGCGCGCGTGCGTGCTGATGAGGTCCGACGCGATGCCGAACGCCGGCAGCGCGACGATGTAGACCTCCGGATGCCCGAAGAACCAGAACAGGTGCTGGAACAGCAGCGGGCTGCCGCCGGCATGCTTGAGCGTCTGCCCCATCGACACCACGGCCGGTATGAAGAAACTCGTGCCGAGCGTCCGGTCGAGCAGCATCATCACCGCCGACACGAACAGCGCCGGAAACGCCAGCAGCGCCAAGATGGTCGCGATGAAGATGCCCCACACGGTGAGCGGCATGCGCATCAGCGTCATGCCGCGCGTGCGCGCCTGCAGCGTGGTGGTGACGTAGTTCAGGCCGCCCATCGTCGCCGCGACGATGAAGATCGCCAGCGACACCAGCATCAGCACGATGCCCCACTCCACGCCCGGCGTGCCCGGCAGGATCGCCTGCGGCGGATACAGCGTCCAGCCCGCGCCGGTCGGCCCGCCCGGCACGAAGAAGCTCGCCGCCAGCACCAGCACGGCCAGCAGGTAGACCCAGTAGCTCAGCATGTTGAGAAACGGGAACACCATGTCGCGCGCGCCGAGCATCAGCGGAATCAGGTAGTTGCCGAAGCCGCCCAGAAACAGCGCCGTCAGCAGGTAGATCACCATGATCATCCCGTGCATGGTGACGAACTGGTAGTAGTGGCTGGCGTCGATGAAAGCGAACTTGCCCGGAAAGCCGAGCTGCAACCGCATCAGGTCCGACAACACCAGGCCGACCAGCCCGATGGCGATGGCCGTCAGCGCGTATTGCACGGCGATGACCTTGTGGTCCTGGCTCCAGACATAGCGGGTCCAGAAACCGTGCTGGGCGTGGTCGGTGTGTGCGTACGGCATGGCTGGCTCCGCTACGGCCGCGCGGCGGTGCTGGCAGCCGGCCCGCCCTGCGCCTTGATATAGGCAACCAGCGCGGACAGTTCCTGCTCGCTCAGGTCGAAGTGCGGCATGATCGGCGAGTAGCCCTTCACGACGCGGGCCGTCGGGTCGCGGATGAACGCGCGCAGATAAGCGTCGTCCACCTTCGCGGTACTGCCGTCGGCCATCGTTTCGGTCTTGCCGTACAGGCCCTGCCAGGTGGGGCCCACGCGCGGGCTGCCGTCCACGGTATGGCAAGCGACGCAGCCCTTGGCCGCCGCGAGCGCCTTGCCCTGTTCGGCAAGCGCCTGCGCGCTGCCGCCGGCGGCGGCGGGTGCGGCCTCCACGCGGGCCTGCTGCCGCTGCTCGAACGTGCTTTGGCGCGCCAGCCAGCGCGAGAACGACGCTTCGTCTTCCACCACCACCACGCCGCGCATGTTCGAGTGCCCGATGCCGCAGAGCTGCGCGCACAGGATGTCGTAACGCCCTGCCCGGGTCGGCGTGAACCAGAAGGTGGTGACCATGCCGGGCACCATGTTCATGCGCGCACGGAACGGCGGGACGTAGAAGTCGTGCAGCACGTCACGCGAGCGCATCAGGACCTGGATCGGCCGGTTGAGCGGCAGGTGCACCTCGGGTGCCTCGATCAGGTAGTTATCCCGACCATTCAGGTCGGCGGGGTTGAGGCCGAAGGGGTTGTCGTTGCTGATGTAGCGCACGTCCGACGTGCCCAGCTTGCCGCCGGGGCCGGCAAAACGGAAGCGCCATTGCCATTGCTGGCCGAGCACCTCCATCTGCAGCACGTTGCGCGGCGGCCGTACGTAGTCCGCGTAGACGAAGAGCCCCGGTGCCAGCAACGCTGCCACGCCGACCGAGGTCAGGCCGATCAGCCACCATTCCAGCCGCCGGTTGTGCGGCTCGTAAGCAGCACGATGCCCGCTGCGGTGGCGGTAGCGCACCAGTGCGACCACGATGAACAGGTTGATCGCGATGAAGAGCGCGCCGGTGATGACGAGCGTGATCGTCAGCATGTCGTCCATGCGCACCCAGTTCGACGCGATCGGCGTGATCCACCAGGGACTGGCAAAGTGAAACCCCACCGCCAATACGATGATCAGGGTCAGGGCAATCGCAAGCGCCATTCGCCGCCTCGCTGCGTGTCACTCGTCGGAGCCGTCAACAACGTTCGTGGCGTCGTTGCGCCGCCATGTCGTACGTCGTATTGATTTCGCCGGCAGTCTGCCAGGACCGATTCGCCAAGCGGTGTAAGCGGGCTCTAAAGCAAAGGTAGTCCTCTCCTCCGCATCGTGCAAGGCAGCGCAACGGGGACGCGCGCCCCATGGGCGCACCGCGCGAATGGAGGCGTCGCTTGCCGCGATGCAATGCAGAACGGCGCCTCCGGCATGGGTTGTCGAGGCGGCCGTCTCGCGAGGGCGCCGGGTGTTCCGGGGTCTGTTCGCGTGTCAGCGCATCGCGTCCTGCTTGCGCCGCTCGAGCATGCCGTAGGTGACGGCGGTGACCACACCGAACAGCAGGTTTGCCAACAAGGGTCCGGAACCCCGCTCCGAGACGAACCATGGGAACACGGCTGTCATCACATAGAAGTTCCACATATACGCGACGATCCCGAAGGCCAGCCCGATGGCAGCCTCCATGCGCACACTCGAATCGAAGCGGAACGGCGCAATGATCACGGCGAGAATCATCCCCATGATGGCGCCGAGCACGTAGTGCAGTATCAGCGCCGTCCCCACGATGCCGACGCTGAAGACCGACATCTGTTCGAGCGCACCGCGGCCCAACACCATCGCCGCGATCTTGTGGGTCGGTTGCCACGGGCTTTCGTCGAGCACCATGGTCGACCAGAAGAATTCGAGCACGATCACCAGGGCGCCACCCGCAAGACCGGCCACGGCAGCGGCGAGCCAGTCGGGCGTCCGCCGTTGCCAATGGTGTGATTGAATGTTCAGTTCCATACGACCTCCTTGCGGACAGTTCAGCTTCAGCATTCAGGTTAGGAGGGCGCCACGTGCGTCACAAGTACGTCCCTTCTGCGATTCAGAATGGCAGATATGGGTGCCAATGCAAGGTGCAAAAACCCTGCGCGTTGCATGGCTCCACGGCGTTCTGCATGCGTTCCGGCGAGGGCGCCGGCGGGTGTCGGTGCGACATGGAACGACGGTTCCGGCGCCGGGCGTCCGATCTGGTGCAACGCAAAGGGCACGGGATGTCGAGGAATAGCCTGAGGTCCGGCGTGCCGGGGCAACGGGCGTCCCCGGCAATTCTCCTGCGCGGACGGATGCCGATTTCACTCCGGCCTGAATCCGGCATGCGCAATGCAGAGCCAGCTTCAGGTGTCGTGTATCGCGGTTTTCGAGTGTCAGGGGAAGATCGGTGTCGTAGGCTCGGCGCCCTCCAGATCCGCCTTTGGAAAATGCTGGGCAACCATCTCCTCGATTTCCTGCTCTCGCAATCCCGGCACGTCGGCCATGATCAGAATCTGGCCTTCCCGGATGGCTTCGCGAAATCGCTGGAGTCGCACGTTCGGCTCGGCGATGCCGATCATCGCGGCCGTCCACGCCCCGAAGCCCGCTCCCGCCAGCGTCAATGCAACGACGGCGCCGCCCGCGATCACGAGCTCGGCGGGCGGAAACACCAGCGCGACCAGGCCGATCAGCGCGCCCGTCGCGCCGCCGAGCGCCACGCCGCGCTCGAGTGCGTGAACGACATCGCTGCTTTGCAGCAACGATGCTTCGGGCAACTGATCGAGTGTGACGCTGTGATCAGCGAGCACGTGGATATGGCGCCAGATGATGCGTGCGCGCAGCAAATCGTCGACGATCGCTTTCGCCATCTGCGTATCGGGGACGAGGAAATAAAGGCGTCTCATGTTGGCACCCCTTTTCTGCCATCAAATCACCCGCAAGGGAGTATTTTGTATTCTAGGTCAGCAACGGCGACGCGGTAATTGCGCGCATACGAGTGGTGGCGCCGCATGGCCATGAACCGCCTGGATCGACACTAGTTGACTGCGTGCGAGATAACCAACGGTCGGCCGTTCTCCCGGAAATGGTAAATTCATACGAAAACCACACCTACGAGAGAACATATGGCCCGAGCCATGATCTGCGTCGGCGACACGACGACGCATGGCGGCCGCGTGCTGGAGGGCAGCGCGACCGCGACCATCGACGGGAAACCCATTGCAGGCGTCGGGCACAAGGTACTTTGCCCGCAGTGCAAGGGGGTCTTTCCGATCCTGCCCGCGACAGGTCGGCGATATCCACACACCTTTGACGGGCGCGAAACCGCCATCGAGGGCATGAAGACCGCGTGCGGGGCGACACTGATCGCTTCGCAAGCGTCAGCTACGCTCGACGACGTCGGATCTGGCAAAGCGACGACTGGCGGCGCAGTCGCTGCCGTCGCAGCCACTGCTGCAGCGCTTGCCCCCTCGCCCACGCTCTGCCTCGAATGCCTGAAAGCTGCGGCCGAGAACGCCGCGACGATGATCGCGCGCGGGTAGCACACGGCCGATAATTCAATCGAAGCTTTCTTCCTCAAGCGGCAACAGCAGTTGACCATGCAGGTGCATCTTTACGCGCTTGTCGACGGCCTTCTTTACGCCGACGCGGCCAATGGGGCAGCCCCTCAACGATCTAGGTCGGCCATAGCTGTATTCGACGGCACACAGGACGCGTCACTCGCCGACGCTGGACCGTGGCTTTTTGCCTACGATGCTACGGCCGGCAATATCCGGCGAACTCTCTCCACAATGGCCAGGAGCTCCACCGGCGTGTCCTGGCTGATCAGCGCATATCCGATCGAATCACTCGCCGACGAGCTGCGCAGCCGCCTCGACGTACGCTTGCCGGACGGGAGCACGGCCCTGCTCCGCTTCTACGATGCCCGCATCATGACCGACATGGCGTCGCTGATGGAATTCACGCAGCGCATGCAGTTCTTCGTCTCGACATTCGACTGGCTCGTCGAAATGAATGGAAAACTGAAGGGAGTACACCCGCATGCTTGAGCTGACGAGCGAACAGGTTGCCGGACTTGCCGAGATCGACGCACGCGGATACGTCGAGCGTGTCAGACAGGATCTCGTCAAAGCTGATCCGAAACTTGCTGATGACAGCACGTTGCCGACGCGACTCTGGAACGCATACGTTGCCGCGCGACAGCTCGGCATCCAAGCGGATGCAAACGTCGAAGCGTTTCTCCACATCGAAGCGTACGCGCCGAGTTTCTACACGAAGCCGGCGACCCGTGCATGGCTTACTCGCCCCGGACGATCGCCGAACGAACGCTTTCACGACTACTTCCGCGTCATGAAATGGCGCATCGAACATCCGGAATACGACAGGAGATCACCCGATGGCGGGACTCGCGGTACCGATAATCGAAGCAGCAGCGGTGGAACTTGGGCCGGTCTTGGCGCGAGCTGGCGTCGCCTTGTTGGGCGGACTGGGGCTGGCTGGGACGGCGAGCCTGTCTAGCGATACGCCGAAAGACGAGAGTAAGGCCAAGACGGACGCCAAGGCCGTGCCGCGCACCGGAGAAAAGTGCAAAAAATGCCCGCCGGAAGACTCTGGGCAGCCCCTACGCAGAAATCATCACATGTCGGCACATGCTCGAAATTACCAAGGCCGCATCACGGGGCGACCGTACAGCGTAGAGGAAGGCTGGAGTGAGGAATGGGTGTGGCTCGGAACTGATTTCGACGGATTCTTGCCCGCCGAGTGCTTGCTGCAAGAAGCAAAGTCACTTTATGCGAAGTTTCTCGAACGCGACAAATACGGCGAACTTCAGCCGCGTGAATGGTTCGACGGTCACGAAGACCTTCAGAATGCCTTGATCCGGCAAGCGAAAAAGGTGAACGCAAACCCTCCAGCACGCCTGAAATGGTACTTTGAAGAAGCTGATACGCGGGAGTTCATGCTTCCCTACCTGTCCACCTACCGAGTACAGTCGGTCGTGCAACCGTAATCCGAGACGAATATGGACTTCAGGCTTCAATTCAAGGACGCAACGCTCGATCCGATGAACTTCGGGCAGGCACTATCACGCATTCATGTCGTGACGACCGAGCTGGCCCAGATCGACCCAAAGTTTAGTCGCTGGTACGCACGCGGGAAAAGCCGCGACGAGGCGTTGCTCTACCCCGCGTTCGAGGACGGGGCGCCATCAACCGCAATCCAAGCCGTACTGAAGCAGAAGTTCGCGGCAGATCCAACGACAACATACGTGGCGTTATGGGACGGCAACGAAGGCGACGTGCGCGGCGCGACCCTCGCATGCCATCTCAATGAGGCAGGCACCTACAACTCGTTTGAGCTATCGATGTCGGACTCGGCAGTCCTCGGCAATCTCGATGCGGTGCTCAGAATCGTTCGTGCGATCGTTACTGCATTCGACCCGGCCTACGTCACGGTCTCCCCGCGAAGCTACGTGGCAAAGCAAGTTTTCGACGACAAGCCCGGTGTCGGCTGGATGCTTTACCTGCCAACCGTCATATCGCAGCAGCAGATTCCTGAGGCCCGCGAGATTGTTCCTGTCCCGGACGCCGGCAAGGCTCAGACCGGCACGATCATCGTCAGCACAATCGATGCTCCGTTTTCGATGCAGAATCCCGAGCACATCGAGGCGGCAAATCGCATCGAGGTTCGGCTCGTCGATCAAGATCTCTTGCTGGCGTTTGCGGACCTGTAAGTGCAATGCCGGCGCGATCCGTTGCGCCGGCATCATCGGTGAAAACACCCCTACAGGCGGCGCAGCGGCAGCGTCCATCGCCGCTGATGGGCTCTATCCGCGTTTGCGGAGCGGCTCCAGCAAGCCTCTCAGGCCGTTGTGATCGATTTCGTGCATCAGCGCGAGCTGTCGGCCGAGTTCGCCGCGCGGGAATCCCTCACGGGCCAGCCAGTTGAGGTAGTTCCCGGGCAGGTCGGCAATGAGTCGGCCCTTGTATTTTCCGAAGGGCATGGTGACGGTGACGAGGGTTTCGAGGTCTGGGGCTTGCATGCGCGTATTGTGCACGGCTTTCCGCTCCCGCCGCAGGCGGACCGTCCGGGCCGATCGAAGATCGTGAAACCGCGTCGTCACGCGATGCCGGATCGATGGACGGCTCCGGGTCGACAGCCATCCGTGACGTCCGGCGGAACGGACAAAGCGTATCGCCCGTCCCTCCTCCGGCCTGCTAGACTGAAATTTCCCCCTGCAAACCATGGAGGGAATCATGATGTCCATCTACGTCGTGAAGACCGGCGAGCAGTTCCTCTGTACCGCCGAGGACGGCGACATCGGTATGGCGCCGGCGGTCGAAGATGCCACGTCCTTTTGTTCGTATGAAGAAGCGGAAGAAGCGGCCCACGCGCACGCCGATCCCGGGTATGAAATCGTGGCCGTCTGCGTGATCAGACACTGACGCGGCGCCCGCTGTCGGGCGCTCGACTTGTCCACCCATGCGTGATGTCGGCCCCGTCGCGGCCAGTCGGTCATTGCAGTCCTGCCGATGCGGCCGCGCTGACACCCGCCTGGCGCGGCAATGCGATGGCGGGCGCCGATGGGCCGACGACGCATGAGTGTCGGGCAAGAACGATCCGCAAACGTGACGAGCGCCGTCGGAAAATCGACGGCGCTCGTCCGTTCGGATTGCCGTTTCGCGGTCAAGGCGACGGGCGTGAGCACCAACCCGTCCAGTGACGGACCTTCACGGACTTCCCGTTGTCACCCATGATAACGAGCGGGCGTGCTGCGCGGGCCCGGCGCGTCCGGACCCGTTTCCCTCCCGCGCCACGTTGTTTTGGTCTCCCCAACGCAGGGTCGTCGCATGCCGGCCGCCGTTGACGATGTCGCCGGCGGCCGCCTGTCCGCTAATTCTGCAGTGAAATCTCCACGCGTCGATTACTCGCCCGCCCTTCCGCGGTATCGTTCGAGCCCACCGGATCGGCTTCTCCCCTGCCGGTCGCCGTGACGGAATCCGCCTTCAGGCCATGTTCGCGCAAGTACGACGCGACCGACTCGGCCCGGCGCCGCGACAGCGCGAGATTATGTGCATCCGAACCGACCGCATCGGTATAACCCGTCACCGTGGCACGCGAGAAACGCCGGTCCGCCTGACGAGTCAGCAATGCGTCGAGTGCCGCCTGAGCCTTGGGCGTCAACGTTGCGGAGTCGGTCGCAAAGTACGCATCGCCGGTCAAACTGATCTTCTCAATGGCGGCCGGCGCTGACGCGGCGGGCTCCGGGGCCGGCGCGGGCGCCGCGCCGCACTGGAACTCGAGCGACCGCGGGTCGGCACCTTCGCGCAATGGCGCCGCGGAATCGACGACGCGGACCGCCTCCTTGTCGCACACGCGTGTCGCGACTTTCATACAGGTTTTTTCGCTCGACAGGATGCCGTGACAGTCGACGCGGAACGTCCGAATACCGTTTCTCGGTTGCAGCTCATACGCGTTGAAGGTCGGCCCGGACGCGCTCGAGCATGCGGCGAGGGACGCCACGGACACGAGCAAGGCAAGAGAGTATTTGTTCACTGGATAACTCCGGAAAATCGATTCGATATCGCGCATGCGGCGCGGCCGCATGCGGATGCGTTCTCATTCGGTGCGCACGGAACTACTTCCACTGGTACAACATGCCGCCGCCAACGACGCGTTGACTGCCGCTGAAACCGCCATTCAGCGTCGCCTTCAGGTTCTCCGTAATGCGCGCCTGCACGCCGACCGCCATCGCTTTTTGACCGAGGAAGCTCGCCGTACCGACCCCCATCGCGAAATTCGAGTCGCGGTCCATGTGCGGAATCGACGCGATCGCGGCGGTTGCAGCGATCCCTTCGCGCGCCATCGAATCGGTCTGCTGGATCTGCTGCTGCATCTGCGTCAGCTGGTTGTTGACGGTGTTCAGCGACTGCGTGAACTGGTTCGATACCGCATTCAACTGGTTCACGTTGACCGCGTCGGTGCCCTGCGTGCCGGCCGCGACGTTGACGACCTGGCGCGCCGAATCCGCCGAGCCGACCGCGACGACGTTCGAGCGCCCGCCGTCGTTGCTGCCCGTGCCGATCGCGGTCGAATTGCCGCCCGACGCCGTCGACCCGACCCCGATCGCGGTCGACCCGTTGCCGGACGCCAGCGACCCGTTGCCGACCGCCGTGCTGTTCGAGCCCGATGCAACCGCGCCCGAGCCGCCCGCCGACGAGTTCGCACCGGTCGAGCCCGGCGTCACGTTCGTGCCGATCGGATTCGTCGTGTACGAACCGAGGTTGGACGTGCGCTGGGTGATCAGCGTCGTCAACTGGTTGGCAACCGAATCGAGCTGCGACACGTTCACCGCGTCGGAGCCGTTCTTCCCGGCGGCCAGCCCGGTGATCTGCCGGTTGCCGACGTTGACTTCGCCAGCCGACGACTGCGGGGTGCTCAGGCCGTACGCGATGTAGTTGGTCAGCGCGCCGACCGTGGTCAGCGAACCCGCGCCGAGCGCGACGCTGTTCGCCAGCGTGGCCGACGCGCCGGCGCCGAGTGCGAGCGCGTCGGTCGCATTGCTGCGCGCGCCCGATCCGATCGCGACGCTGCCCACGCTGGCCGCGACCGCGTTGGCGCCCTGCGCGACCGACTGCGCGCCGGTGGCCGTCGCGCCGCTGCCGAGCGCGATGGCATCGGCTTGCGCGGAACTGGCCGCCTGGCCGATCGCCACGCCGCCCGGCGCGGTCGCGTCGACGATCGCGCCGTTGCCGATGCCTACGCCGTTGTCGCCGTTGACGACGGTCGTCGGGCCGACCGCGACCGATTCGGCGCCGACCGCGAGCGAATCCACCGCCGTCGAGTTCGCATGGAAATACTTCGTGGTCGTGACCGCGAACGACTGCAACGCGCCGGCCAGCTGCCGCACGGTGACCGCGTCCTGCTGGCCGGTGCCGTCCGCGACGTTGGTGATCTGGCGATACGTCTTGCTCGCCGCGTCGCCGACCGATACCGCGCCCAGCAACGTCTGGTCGGTCGTGTTGAACGGAATCGACGCGCTGCCGTTGCGGATGATGCCGGACGCCGGCACCGTCGCGCGATCGGACACCGAGCCGGCGCCGAGCGCGATGCTGCCGTCCACCTTCGCGATCGCGTTCGGGCCGATCGCGACGCTGTCGACGCCAAGCGCCTGGCTGTCCGGCGCGGTCGAGTTCGCGTGGAAGTACTTGATGCCGTGCGCGTTGATGTTGTCGATCGCCGAGCCGACGTTGTTGTTGACCGTCGTCGAGCCGTCGCCGTTGTAGGTCACGTAGGACGGCGCCGAAATCGTCCCGGTCGTCGGGTTGTAGGTCGCGCCGCCGCCGAGCGCGCCGGCCGTGCTGTTGCCGAGGTTGCCGTTGTTCGACGCGATCGAGCTGAGGCCCGTCGACAACGAACTGATGCCCGTCGACGTGGCGGTCGACAGCGACGTCAGGTTGCTGTTCGTGCTCGACAGGCCGGTGGACAGCGAGCCGACGATCGTCGAGGTCGACGTCGACAGCGACGTGATCGAGCTCGTCGTCGAACTGAGGCCGGTCGACAGCGAACCGATGCTCGTCGACGTCGCGGTCGACAGTGACGTCACGTTGCTGTTCGTCGTGCTCAGGCCGGTGGACAGCGAACCGACGACCGTCGAGGTCGAGGTGGACAGCGACGTCACCGCGCTGTTCGTGCTCGACAAGCCGGTGGACAGCGAACTGATGCCCGTCGACGTGGACGTCGACAGCGACGTGACCGAACTGTCGGTCGAGCTCAGGCCCGTGGACAGTGAGCTGATACCGGTCGACGTCGACGTGGACAGCGACGTGATCGAGCTATTGGCCGACGACAGGCCCGTCGACGTGGAAGTCGACAGCGACGTCACCGAACTGTCGGTCGAGCTGAGGCCCGTGGACAGCGAGCTGATACCGGTCGAGGTCGACGTGGACAGCGACGTGATCGAGCTATTGGCCGACGACAAACCCGTCGACGTGGAGGTCGACAACGAAGTCACCGAGCTGTTGGTCGAACTCAGCCCGGTCGACGTCGACGTCGACAGCGACGTGATCGCGCTGTTGGTCGACGACAGGCCCGTCGACGTGGAAGTCGACAGCGACGTCACTGCACTGTTGGTCG
>NZ_LDWR01000004.1 GCF_001039005.1 Burkholderia cepacia | reverse complement strand
CGGAAGCGGCGCAGAAGGCCGGCCGCTTCAACGACGAGATCGTGCCGGTGTCGATCCCGCAACGCAAGGGCGAGCCGCTGCAGTTCGCGACCGACGAGTTCGTGCGTCACGGCGTGACGGCGGAATCGCTGGCGGGGCTGAAGCCGGCGTTCTCGAAGGACGGTTCGGTGACGGCGGCGAACGCGTCGGGCCTGAACGACGGTGCGGCGGCGGTGCTGGTGATGTCGGCGCAGAAGGCGGCGGCGCTGGGTCTGACGCCGCTGGCGCGGATCAAGGCATACGCGAACGCGGGCGTGGATCCGAGCGTGATGGGCATGGGCCCGGTGCCGGCCTCGCGCCGTTGCCTGGAGCGCGCGGGCTGGACGCCGGGCGACCTGGACCTGATGGAGATCAACGAGGCGTTCGCGGCGCAGGCGCTGGCGGTGCACAAGCAGATGGGCTGGGACACGTCGAAGGTGAACGTGAACGGCGGCGCGATCGCGATCGGTCATCCGATCGGCGCGTCGGGCTGCCGGATTCTGGTGACGCTGCTGCACGAGATGGCCAAGCGCGATGCGAAGCGCGGGCTGGCGTCGCTGTGCATCGGCGGCGGGATGGGCGTCGCGCTCGCGGTCGAGCGCGTCTGAGCAGGGTCTGACGACATCACGCGGATGCGGCGCCGGCAAGCGCGGTATCCGCGCGAAGCGGTTTCGCGCACGACAAGCAGCCAACAACAAGCGCGAGGTTCCGGTGCGTGCCGCGCCCGCGACGCGGGCGGCTGCGCATCGTAGCGGTGGGGCGGCAGCATGTACGACGCCGTCGCCCCGCTTTCATCGATTACTTTTTTGTCGGTAATTTATAGGATGACTAAGCGAATTGCAGTTGTGACAGGTGGAATGGGCGGCCTCGGCGAAGCGGTCAGCATCAGGTTGAACGACGCGGGCCACCGGGTAGTCGTCACGTATTCGCCGAACAACACCGGCGCGGACCGCTGGCTGACCGAGATGCACGCGGCCGGCCGCGAGTTCCATGCGTACCCGGTGGACGTGGCCGATCACGATTCGTGCCAGCAATGCATCGAGAAGATCGTGCGGGACGTCGGCCCGGTCGACATTCTCGTGAACAACGCGGGCATCACGCGCGACATGACGCTGCGCAAGCTCGACAAGGTCAACTGGGATGCGGTGATCCGCACGAACCTCGACTCCGTGTTCAACATGACGAAGCCCGTCTGCGAAAGCATGGTCGAGCGCGGCTGGGGTCGCATCGTCAACATCTCGTCGGTGAACGGCTCGAAGGGCTCGGTCGGCCAGACCAACTACGCGGCCGCGAAGGCCGGCATGCACGGCTTCACGAAATCGCTCGCGCTCGAGATCGCGCGCAAGGGCGTGACGGTGAACACGGTGTCGCCGGGTTACCTCGCGACGAAGATGGTCACCGCGATTCCGCAGGAGATCCTCGACACGAAGATCCTCCCGCAGATCCCGGCGGGCCGGCTCGGCAAGCCCGAGGAAGTCGCGGCGCTGGTCGCGTACCTGTGCTCGGAGGAGGCCGGCTTCGTGACGGGCTCCAACATCGCGATCAACGGCGGCCAGCACATGCATTGACGCGTGGCGGCCCGGACGGCGTTCGCGCACATGCCGGGCCGCGTTCCGCTAGATCCAGTGCCGGAGCGGCGGCAGACGTACCGCTTCGGTCTCGCATTCCGGAGAAGGCATGGGCGATACCTGGATAGGACTCGCGATCGGCGGCGCGGCACTGGCCGTCGCGCTGACGATGATGATCTCACTCTATTGGCTCGAGCGGCGCCGCGCGCGGCTGCTGCGGAACTTCGATCATCGCGACTGCTGGCTCGTCGCGTACGGCAAGTGCATCGCGCGCAGGCCCGCGGGGCCGGCCCGCCGCGGCGCGCGTTGACGGCGGCGGTATCGCGGTATTGCGGTGTCACGGTTGGGCACGGTCATGCATCGCGCACATGCAGTCGGTGATGCGTGCGATGGCGCGTGCTCAATCGCTCTTTTCGCTCTTTCCACCCGACTCGCCCGAGTCGTTCTTGTGGAAGACCCGCTTGGTCGTGCGCTTGGTGGCATCCCAACCTTCGCGCGACGCGTGTGCGACACCGTGCCCGACCGCCTTCGCGGCGCTCGCGGTCGCATGGCCGAAGCTGCGTGCCGCCTCGCCGGTCTTGTGCGCGGCTTCCTTCGAATCGCGCTTGATGTCCTGCTTCACTTCCGACATGTCCGCATGCGCGATCGGGCTGATCAGCGCCAGAACGAGCGCGGTACCAATGAATTGACGAACTTTCACGACCTGGTTTCCTTGAGTAGGCGTATTCATCGAGGATGTGTATTGCCGGCGGGCGTCGGGGAAAACGTGCCGGCCGACGATGCGTCGAGCATCACCGCGGCACGGCCGGACAGCAGCACGCGAGCGCCGCAGCGCAGCGCGAAGCCGTACAGCACCGAGCGGCCGTCGCCGCTCACGCGTTCCGCGTCGACGGTGAGCGGCAGGTCGAACGTGTCGAGCCGGTCGACGAACGCGTCGACGTTGCGCACGCTCGCGAGATAACCGACGCGCGGGCGCGCTTCCTGCGCACCGAGCAGCGCGCCGTGCACGGCCATCGCCTGTGCCGCGTATTCGATTCCGCAGACCGACGCGAGCCGGCCGTGCGAGCGCAGCGGGTTGTGCGGATCGCGGTGGCTCGTCGCGGTGCAGCTGATGCGCGCGGCGTCCCACGCATCGACCGTGTCGAGCATGCACATCGCGCCGCCGTGCGGAATGTGCGCGGCGATCCACGCATGGTCGAGCGGCGGCGTCGGTGCGATCGTGGCGGTCATCGCGCGTGCTCCGCGAAGGTGTCCGGCATCGCGATGTCGACCTGCACGCGCGTGTCGGACAGGTAGTCGAGCACGACGCGCGCCGAACGCCGCGCGGCAAGCGCATCGAGCAGCGGCAGCACGCGTGCGGCCGGATTGCCGGTGCGCAGCGCGTCGAGCTCGGCGTTCGCGAGTGCCGTGGCGGGCGCGTCGGTGAGCTGCGCATCGATGCGGGCGAGCGTGCGCTCGCTCGCTTCGGGTGCGAGCACGAGCGCGACGCCGAACGCGTCGCCAATCGGCCGCACCGCGTGCAGCGGTTCCGGGTAATCGGTGTCGTACGCGATCAGCAGGGTCGGCACGCGATCGACGGCGACCTGGCATAGGCTTTCGAGCAGGCCGGCGGCAAAACTGCCGTCGTGCGCGCACAGCACGTTCGACGTCGCCATCGCGCGGGTCGCGATGCTCCAGTAACCGGCCGGTGCGTTGTGCACGGAGTTGTGGAAACGCGTCGGCGACAACTGGCGATCGTCGCCGGCGAGGGTTTCGCAGATCGCGTGGCAGTTCTGGCCATCGCCGCCGGACGCGCTGAACACGGTCGCGAGCGTCGCGGCATCGCGTCCGCTCGCGGCCACCGCCTCGTGGCCGACCGCGAGCGCGACGCGCACGACGGGGCCCGTGCGGCGCCGTTCGGCCGACGGCAGGCCGGCGGGCGGCGGCAGCTCGGTGCGTGCGTTCGCATAGGCCGCGCGGCCCGCGAGCACGTCGGCCGCGTGCGGCCAGTCGTTCAATCCCGGCCCGACGAGGCCGATGCTTTCGATGAAGGCGGTGAGTGTCATGTCGGGCCTCAACGGCGTGCGTGGTCGGCGCGGCCGAGGATCAGGCTGCAATTCGTGCCGCCGAAGCCGAACGAATTGGAAAGGGCGGCGCGCACGCGCGTATCGCGGCTCGCGAGCACGTAGTCGGCGGCGAGGGCCGGATCGGGTTGCGTCGTGTTGACGCCGGCCGGCACGAATTGCTCGCGCAGCGCGAGCGCGGCGACGACCGCTTCGAGCGCACCCGCCGCGCCGAGCGTGTGGCCGGTCGCGCCCTTCGTCGAGCTGCACGGCGTGCGGGCGAACAGCGCGCCGACCGCACGGCTTTCGGCCGCGTCGTTGCTCGGTGTCGCGGTGCCGTGCAGGTTCACGTAGTCGATGTCGTTCGCGCCGAGGCCGGCGGACGCGAGCGCCTGCTCGATCGCGACGCGCGCGCCGAGCCCTTCCGGATGCGGCGACGACATGTGATGCGCGTCGCTCGATTCGCCGATGCCGAGCAGCAGGATCGCGTTGCCGTCGAGCGTGACGGGCGGGGCGGGCATGCGCTCGACGAGCGCGAACGCGGCGGCCTCGCCGATCGAGATGCCGTCGCGCGCGACGTCGAACGGCCGGCACGGCCGGCGCGACAGCAGTTCGAGCGAATTGAAGCCGTACAGCGTCGTCAGGCACAGCGAATCGACGCCGCCGACGACGGCCGCGTCGATCAACCCGGCTTCGATCATGCGGCGCGCGGAGCCGAACACTTTCGCGCCGGACGAACACGCGGACGAGATCGCCATCGCCGGCCCGCGCAGCGCGAAATACGCGCGCACGAATGCGGCCGGTGAATACGGGTTGTGGGTGTGCGCGTAGCGGAAGTCGGCGGGCAGTGCGCCGCTCGCCGGATCGCGGCGCTGGTACGCACGTTCGGTCTCGAGGATGCCGGCCGTGCTCGTGCCGACGAACACGCCGACGCGCGCCGCGCCGTAACGCGCCACCGCCGCCGCGACGCCTGCGTCGAAGCCGTCCTGCACGAGACCGAGCTGCGCGAGGCGGTTGTTGCGGCATTCGAAGTCGGCGAGGTCCGCGCGCACGGGCTGCGCATCGACATCGTCCACCGCACCGATCCACGTGTCGAGATCCGCGCGCTCGAAGTCGCACGGCGCGAGCCCGCCGCGGGCGTGGCGCAGCGCGTCGAGGGTCGCATCGAGGCCGCGGCCGATGCAGCTGGTGGCGGTGAAGTGCGAGAGCAGGAGAGGTTTCACGAGGGTCGCATCCGGTGGCCGGAACGGGCGCCGCAGCAGGGCTGGCACGCGCGCCGTTCGCGGTCAGATTTTATCAAACGGGGGTGCCGGAACGCCCGGCTGGCCGGGCGGTTCGGGCGCGAGCGCCGCGCGCAACGTGGTCCAGTGCAACTGCGCGTCGGCGGCCGCGCGCAGCACGGCCTGCAGCACGTCGAGCACGACCGGTTCGCCGCGTGTGTCGCGCGCCGCGTGACCGTCGTGCACGAGCAGGATGTCGCGCGCGTCGAGGCCGTGCAGCAGGCGGCGCGTGACGGTCGCGGCATCGCGCGCGCGCGTGTCGAAGCCGCGCCGGGTCCAGCTCGCCAGTTGCAGGCCGAGCTCGCACAGCACCGGTTCGAGAAACGGATTGCGCAGGCCGGCCGGCGCGCGGAAGAACAGCGGGCGCGTGCCGGCGATCTCGGTCAGCGTCTGCTGCGCGGCCGCGATCTCGCGCCGCAGCGCGCCGGGCCCCGACAGCGAGAACGTGTGCCGGTGTCGCTGGCTGTGGTTCTCGACCGAGTGACCGCGTGCGACGATCGCTTCGATCCACCGCGGGTGACGGCGCGCCAGATCGCCGATGCAGAAGAACGTCGCGCGCGCGTCGTAGCGTTCGAGCAGGTCGAGCACGCGTGGCGTGACCTCCGGATCCGGGCCGTCGTCGATCGTCAGTGCGATCCGGCGGCCGGCGCCGGCCGGCAGGCGCGTCCAGTTCGGGCCGAGCAGCGTGCTGCGCGGCCACAGGCCGGCGGCGGTCAGCGCGAGATGCGATGCGACCACGCCGCCGACGGCCCACGGCCACGCGGCTGGCTGCGCGACGACGGCGGCGGCCGCGCCCGCATGCAGCGCGGCCGTGCCCGCGATCAGCGGCGTCGGTTTCCAGCGGCGCACGCCGGATTGGTCGGGCTGGCGCGGCGGAACGGACGACGGTGCGTTCATGCCGGGCCTCCTTGACGACGTGCATTCGCCGCGGCGCGTGGCGCCAGAATCGCCGCGAACGCGAGCGCGAGCATCGCGCCGGGGCCGACGGTCAGCCCGAAGGTTTCGAGCAGCGGCACGCGCGACAGCGCCAGCAACCCGAAGCCGGCGACCGTCGCGAGGTTCGCGATCAGCAGCGACACGAGCGTGTAAGGCGTGATGGGCTGCGCGTCGTCGCGCTTGCAGAAGAACAGCGCGTAGTTCGAGCCGACCGCGACGATCAGCAGCATGCCGACGAGGTGCAGGATCGTCAGCTGCACGCCGGCGAGCGCGAAACCTGCCGTCACGACCAGCACGGCCGCGACGAGCGGTGCGAGCGCGTGCATGACGCGGCGCGGCGAGCGCAAGGCGATCAGCAGCAGCACGGCGATCGCCGCGAAACCGGCGAGCGACAGCCGGATGTCCTCGTGCACGTAGCTCACGTACAGGCGATCGGCTTCGGCCTTCATGTCGACGAACAGCGCATCGGGTACGCCCGCTCGGGCGACGGCCGCGCGAATCGGCGCCGCATCGAGCCCCGACGCCGGTTGTCCGCCGCGCGCGGCGTCCGGTGCGCGCAGCGGCAGCATCGCGCTCCAGCGGCCCGCGCGTTCGGTCAGCAGTGCATCGACGGCGAGCGCCATCGACGTGCCGCGCAAGTCCGTGCGCGTGAGCAGCGGCGCGTGGTGCGCGGCCTCGACGTCGGTGATGAACGGCGCGAAGAGGTCGGGCTTCACCGCGATCGGCTGGTTCGCGACGGCGTTGCGCATCCGTGCGGCGAGTGCGTCCGCATCCGGCAGGCTCGCCTGGCGTGCGCGCTGCGCGGCGTCGCTCGGCAAGTAGCGCGCGGGGCTTTCGAAGCCCGCGAGCGCGCCTCGGTCGACGAGCGGCTGCAATTGCGCGGCGACCTGTTCGGCGCGTTCGAGCGCGGCCTGTTCGGTCGGCGCGGAAATCACGACGAGGTAGCGCACGTCGGGCGCGCCGACATCGGCACGCAGCCGCGCGTCGAGCGCCTGCGCACCTGCCGGCACGGGGCTGAGCGCGGCGAGCTCGCGGCTCCACAGGCCGTCGCGATGCAGCACGAGCGTCGCGCAGGCTGCAAGCACGAGCACGGCGAGCGGCCAGCGCAGCCGCGGCGCGGCGTCGGCCGCGCGGGCGAGCACGGCGCCGACGCGCGACACGTCGCGGATCGCGACATGCTCGCCGCGCAGGTGCGGCAGCACGAAGCGCGTGACGAGCGCGGCGGCCGTCAGCCCGACGATCGAATAGAGCCCGAGCTGCACGAGGCCCGGGAATCCGGAGAACAGCATCGACGCGAACCCGCACACGGATGTCAGCACGCCGAGCCGGATCGTCGGCCAGTACGCGGCGACCCAGGCGCGCGTCGCGTCGGCCGGGCGTGCGGCGCCGCGCGTGCCGGCCTGCGCGGATTGCACGAACAGGTAGATCGAGTAGTCGACGGCTTCGCCGATCAGCGTCGTGCCGAACCCGAGTGTCAGCCCGTGGACCGTGCCGAACGCGACGCTGACCGCCGCGATCCCGGCCGCGACGCCCGTCAGCACCGGCAACAAGCCGAGCGCGAGCGTGCGCGGCGAGCGGTACAGCGTCAGCAGCAGCGCGACGATCAGCACGACGCTCGCCGTCGACAGCCGTTCGACGTCGTGCCGGATCGTGTCGCGCATGTCGACCGAGAACACGCCGGGACCCGTCATCGCGAGCGTGGTCGCGGCCGCGTTCGGCACGGCCTGCGTCGCGGCGGCGAACGCGCGGCGCACCGTGTCGATCGCGCGGGCCTGCGCGTCGGTATCGGAGCCGGCGGCGGCCGTCTGCACGACGAGCACCGCGCGCGAGCCGTCGCGCGACGCCCACACGCCGTCGCGGCTCGCCGGTTCCGCCGCGCTGTCGAGCTGGTCGACGAGCGCGGCGACTTCGCCGGTCGGGTCGCGCGGCAGCATCGCCTTGGCCACGAGGCCGGCCGACGAACTCAGCAGGTCGAGGCTGTCGCCGAGCGCCTGGTGCAGGCCGTCGGCGCTGAAGCGCTGCGGCGTGACCGCCGGGCTCAGCAGGTAACGGTGATCGAAGATGAATTGCCGGTCGCGCGCGTCGTTCGCGGCTTCGCCGTTGTGAACCGCCGCGAACTGCGGATCGGCGCGCAGCGCACCGGCGACGCGTCGCGACAGCGTGGCGCGCGTGCTTGCGTCGCCGCCGTCGATCGCGACAAGGATCAGCCGCGACACGATGCCGTCGCGCAACTGGTCGACGAGCACGCGCTGCCCGGCGCTCGGCGCGCTCGGCAGGAACGCGGACAGGTCGGCCGTGAAGTGCGCGCGCCCGATCGCCACCCCGCACGCGACGAGCGCGAGCAGCCACACGAGCACCGCGCGCTGTCGCAACGCGTGCAGGCGGCGGATGACGGGCGAGGGCCGAGTGCGCTGGTCCATCAGTTCGGGGTCGCCGGTACGGGTTGCAGGCGCATCACCGAATGATCGCCGTCGGCCTGCCGGATCGCGACGCTGCGCAACATGTCGCGCGTGCCGTCGAGCGTGATCGTGCTGACGACCTTCAGCATCCGCGAGTCGAGCGGCGTGAGCGTCAGCGTCCAGTCGTCGCCGCGCCCGGCAAGCGCGACCTTGTAGACCTGTTCGAGCGCGAAGCGGTTGCCGGCGAGCGTCGCGCGGATGCTGTCGATGAACGCGCCGAGTTCCGGATAGCGCGCGAGCGCGAGCGTGTACTTGCGGTTGTTGCGCTCGACGGTGAGCATGTCGCCGTCGACCACGAGGTGTTCGGGCTTCGGGCTCAGCGTGTGCTTCTCGAGATGGTCGGGCGCGACGAACACGAGTTCGCCGGACGATTCGACCGGCTGCGTGGCGATCGACAGGTACTTCGTCTCGATGAACGTCGCGCGTCCCGACTTGTGCTGCGCGAGCGTCGCCATCAGCCGGTCGAGGTTCCAGGCCGACCCCGTGTCGGCCGCGTGTGCGGGCATGGCCAGCACGATCGCGGCAGCGGTCGCGGCGACGCGGAGCGTGCGGACGGCACGACCCAGCGCGGGCGGGAACGGAACCAGCGGCAGGAACAGGAAGCGGCGAACGGCGGTCATGCGTCGGAATCCCTCGTGGCGGGCAGGTCGGCACCGGCGTGCGCAGCGTCGCGGCGCGCGGCCGCGGCATCGCCGCCGTGCCAGAAATCGAAATAGTTGAACCAGTTGTACGGTGCCGCGCGGCAGTACTGGTCGAGCAGCGCGACGTAGCGCGCGAGTGCCGCGTCGACGGCCGCCGCGCGCGCGTCCCGCCGCACGTCGGAGAAATCGGCGAGCGTCTCGAAGTGCACATCGTAGCGATTGCCGTCGCGATAGAGGCCCGTCATGAAGATCACCGGGCGCCGCAGCATCGCGGCCATGTACAGCGGCCCGAGCGGGAACGCGGCCGGCGCGCCGAGCAGCGGCAGCCGCCGCAGCGACGCGGCCGCGTCGTCGAGCAGCGTGCGGTCGGCGAGCATGCCGATCATGCAGTTCGCGTCGAGGCGCTCGCGCACCTTCAGCATCGAGTCGACCTGTCCGAGCGGGATCACTTCCGGCGTCGCGGCGGGATTCACCGCGGCGAGCGTCGCGTTGATCTTGCGCGCGTTCTTCTCGTACATCGTGACGACCACGCGCAGGTCCGGATGCGTGCGGCCGATCGCGCGCACGACCTCGAAACTGCCGAGGTGCGCGCCCATCAGGAACGCGCCGCGTCCGCCCGCGAGCGCGTCGTCGACGAGCGTTTCGCCGTGCAGCCGGATGTCGAACAGGTCGAAGCGCCCGTTCATCAGGTAGATGCGGTCGTGGATCGTCGCCGCGAAGGTGAACACGTGGCGGTACACGTCGCGCCAGCGCGCGGGGCGGCCGAGCACGCGACGCAGGTAGTCGCGCGACGCCGCGCACGCGACCGGCGAGAACAGCACGAAATACGTCGCGATCAGATGCAGCACGATGCGCGCGCGCTGCCGGCCGAAGCGCAGCGAGATCCACGTCATCGCGCGCAGCAAGCCCGCATTGCTGCGCTCCTGGCGTTCGGCCCATGCGGTGCGCTTCATGGCTGCGAGCCGTCCTGCGCGGCCGGCGGCGCCGACAGCACGCCGGTCGCGACTTCGCGCGAGCCGGCACGCAGCGTGAAGCGGATCGCGCCGCTGGCTGCGGTATCGAACGCGAGATCGAGCGGTTCGCCGGGGGCGACCGGGCTCAGGAATTTCGCGGACCCGAGCCGCCACGCGTGCAGCGGACGGATCAGCGCTGCGCCGATCGCGTGGATCGCGTGATCGAGCAGCACGACCCCCGGTACGACCGGATGGCCGGGGAAGTGGCCGGGCAGCGCCGGATGGTCGACGGGAATCGTGAACGCGAGCGAGGGCGCGGGCGTGTCTACCGCGGCGGGTGCGACGGGTGCGGGCATCGGCGCGGCCGTGGCGCGCGCGTGTCGCGCAACCAGCGCGGCAAGCACGTCGCGCGGCAGCTTGCCTGTTTCGTTGCGAGGCAGCGCGTCGACGAACACGAGCGGGCGCGGCATGAACGCGGGATCGATCCGCTCGCGCAGCGCGCGCTGCAGATCGGCGGCGGCGAGCGTCGGCGCAACGACGAGCGCGACCAGGCGCGTGACCGGTTCGAGATCCGTGTCGGCGTGCGCCGGTGCGGCTTCGTCGGGCATGAAGAACACGCCGTCGATCACTGCCGGAATCGCGTTGAGCTGATGGTTCAGGTACGCGAGCGACGTGCGCTTGCCGGCGATGTTGACGAGGTCCGCCTTGCGCCCGTGCAGCAGGAACCGGCCGTCGCTGAGCAGTTCGAGCGCATCGCCCATCGGCACGGGCGCCTCGACGTGTCCGCCCGACACCCAGACGGTCGGGCCGCTGTCGTCGCCCGTGCCATCGCTTGCCGGTTCGTCGCGCGCGTCGAGCTGGATGCCCGGGAACAATTGCCACGCCGCGCCTTGCGACGTGCGGCGGGTCGCGATCTGGCCGGTCTCGGTGCTGCCGTAGATTTCGACGAGCGGCGCGTCGAGCGCGGTCTCCGCTTCGCACGCGAGTTTTTCCGACAGCGGTGCGGTGGCCGACAGCACGAGCGCCGCGCGTGGCAGCGCATGGCCGGCCGACAGCAGCGCGCGCAGGTGGATCGGCGACGTGACGAGCACGCGCGGCTGCGGGATCGCGTCGAGTTCGTCGCGAATGTCGATCGGGTAGAACGGCTGGCGGTTGCTGAACGCGAGGCCGCCGATCAGCGCGAGCAGCACCGTCGACTCGAAGCCGTACATGTGCTGCGCGGGCACCGTGCCGATCAGCGTGGCCGCGCGGCCGTCGAGCAGCCCGAGGCGATCGGCCGCCGCGCGTACGCAGCCGACCAGGAAGCCCCAGGTCTTGCGGTGCGGCACCGGCGCGCCGGTCGAGCCCGAGGTGAACACGTAGGCCATGATCCGCGCCGCATCGATCCGCGGCACGGTGAACGGCGCATCGTCCGCGAAGTCGCCGGGCGCGGCGTCGGGATACGCGAAGCGCGGCAGGTCGATCGCGCAGTCGGGCGCGTCGTGCAGGCAGAACGCATCGGGCGCGAAGGACGCGAGCTGGCGGACCATTTCCGGCGTATGCGTCGACGGCAGCAGGCTGATCTTGCCGGCGACGAGCGCCGCGCACAGGCTGACCGCGAAACGGTAGCGGTCGCGGCACACGTTGAACACGTGCACGCCGGCGGGCAGCGCGGCGGCCACGCGTGCGACGTCGGCGACGAACGCGCGCACGGTGACGGGCGCGCCGTCGCGCCAGGCGATCGTCTGGTCCGGCGAGGAATGGAATACCAGCGGGTGAGTCGGCATAAATCGGTAAAAACGGGAGCAAAGGCCGGCGCGGCCGCGTTGCGGCGCCGCGCCGGCCGTGAATTCATCGTGAGGCCTGTGGCGCCTGTGTCGTCGCGCGATACGCGCGCACCGCGTCGACCATCCGCGGCCGCGGCTCGTGCGGCAGCGCGAAGCGCCGGCACGCGTGTTCGACGGCGAACATCACGGCGACGAGCGGCAGCGACAGGTAGTTCGCGAACGTCGACCACGCGACGATCGGCGCGGTCGCGAACAGCAGCGTCGACACGGCGGCGATCGCGACGAAGAACAGCGTCCACGCGAACGTGATCTGCCGCGTGTAGCGCGCGACGGCCGGCGTGACCGTGCCGTGGATCATTGCCGCGAAGCGCGTGCACAGCGGCACCTTGCCGGCCGCGAGCGTGCGGCCGAACAGCAGTGCCATCGCGACGTTGAAGCTCACGTGTTCCAGATACAGGCCCCATTCGAAATGTCGCGCGAGCGGCGCGCGGGCGGCCCACAGCAGAGCGGCGGCAAGCAGCCATGCCGGCACGAACCACGCACGTCGCGGCGAGCGCAGCGCCGCGCCGAGTGCGAGCAACAGCGGCGGCACGAGCGCCATCGCGAGGCCGAAGCCGTGTGCGCCGGGCGTCGCGGCCGCGTAGTGCGCGCCGGCCTGGTAGGCCGCCACGGCGCCGACCGCGGCGACGCCGCGCGCGATGGGCAGCAGCCGGCTCATCGACGGCCTCCGGGCGCGCGGCGCGGGCACCGGTCCCCGGCGGCCGAACGGCAACGGACGGGCGGGTGAACCGGAACGGAGCGGAAAGACGGTCGCGGCATGGCTGGAGACATCGGGCGGGTCGTGGCCGGACGCGGTGGTCGGGCCGTCAAACATCATATGAATGGCGGCCGGGATGCAGGTCCGGGCCGGTGGTCGGGCACGCTCATTTTAGGGCCCCGGCACCGCGTGTTCGGGGCACGCGTGAACGGGTTTTGTAACCGATTGTATGGCACCGGATGAGGCGTTTCGCAGGGTCGGTCCATTTCCATCCAAAGCGGCTCAAGCGTCTCGTGCATTCGGGTCCCGAAACGGGGTGCGGCGCAGGCTCGCCAGTCTGTAACCATTCGCGGTATACGGCCCGATACCCTTCGTCTAGAATCCGCGTAACTTTTACCAACGATCCCCAAATAACGCAGGCGGGGACGCCGGCAGACGCCGGAGGGACGGAGATTTGCACGCGCCGGGCGTGCACGACAGTTGCCGTTTCCGGGCGCCTCCCGCTGCCATGGGTCGCCTGCCCGCACGCATGATGAACGCACTGGAACAAGAGCTCGCCACGCTGATCGTCGGCGAATTGAATCTCGAAGACGTCCCGCTCGAAACAGTGACGGCCGGGACCCCGCTGTATGGCGAAGGGTTCGGGCTCGACTCCATCGACATCCTGGAAATCGCGCTGCTGATTTCGAAGAAATACGGCTTCGAACTGCGCTCGGACAATCCGGACAACCAGAAGATCTTTGCGACGCTCGGCGCGCTGACCGCGTACGTCGCCGCGCATCGCACGAAGTGACGGCGCCGCGCATGGGCGCGGTGCACAGATGATGACGGCACGCGGCGGCAATCGGCAGACGATTCGCTGGCGCGTCGATCAAGGTGAAACGCGATGAACGGAGCAATTCGATGCGGGCGCTCGTGACGGGCGGCAGCGGCGCACTCGGGCAGGCGATCTGCACGGCGCTCGCGCAGGCCGGCCATGAAGTGTGGGTGCATGCGAACCGCCATCTCGCGCAAGCGGAGGCGGTCGCGCAGCAGATCGTCGCGGCCGGCGGCGCCGCGCGCGCGATTGCGTTCGACGTGACCGACGCCGATGCGACGCTCGCCGCGCTGGCGCCGCTCGCCGACGACGTGCCGGTGCAGATCCTCGTCAACAACGCAGGCATTCACGACGACGCGCCGATGGCCGGCATGTCGCGCCAGCAGTGGCACAGCGTGATCGACGTGACGCTCAGCGGCTTTTTCAACGTCACGCAGCCGCTGCTGCTGCCGATGATCCGCACGCGGCGCGGCCGGATCGTCAACATCGCGTCGGTGGCCGGCGTGACCGGCAATCGCGGGCAGGTCAACTACGCGGCCGCGAAGGCGGGACTGATCGGCGCGACGAAATCGCTGTCGCTGGAACTCGCGTCGCGCGGCATCACCGTGAACGCGGTCGCGCCCGGCATCATCGAATCGCCGATGGCCGAGCACGCGTTTCCCGCCGAACGCATCAAGCAGCTCGTGCCCGCGCAACGCGCGGGCCGGCCCGACGAAGTCGCGGCGATGGTCGCGTATCTGGTATCCGACGCCGCGGCCTATGTGACGGGGCAGGTGTTGTCCGTCAACGGCGGGCTCGCATGACGAAGCGCGCGGCGTCGGCCTGAACGTAATGCAACGCGGCGCTGGGCCGCGTTGCCGCGCGGCCTGCGCCGCATAGTGAGGAAATCGAAGTGTCCGTGCATCCAGTCGACGCCGAACGGCGCCCGTGTTCCCTGTCGTCAGCCAGTGCGCCCGTCGCGCGCGGGCAGTCGGCAGCCGGGCCGGCCGCATCGCGATCGGGCGCGCCGCTCGTACGCGGCGGCGACCACGCATTGCGGCTCGTCCAGATGAGCCATGCACGGCTCGCCGCGTTGCTGCACGATGCGCGTATCCGCGGCGATGGTTTCGACCACGCGTTTCCCGGTGCGCTGGGCGTGGTGTGCATCGGCACGGCCGGGTTGCCGGACGAATCGCAGGCCGATGCGGCGGCACGGATGCTGACCGCCGCCGCGCCCGATCTGCCGATCGCGCCGGTGCAGATGGCGCTGCTCGGCGCCGGTGCGGCGTCGGCCGATGCCGTCTGCGAAATCTGGCAATGCAATGCGCGCGACCTGCGCAGCGAACGGCGCGGCGCGCTGCATTATCGCTACAGCGAAACGGCGGGCCTCGTGTTCGGCAGCATCGTCGTGCACGAGCACGAAACGCCCGACGCGCATCGCGACGGCGGCACGCCGCTCGAACGTGCGACGCACGACGCATACCGCGTGCTGTTCGACGTACTCGATGCGCTCGGCATGCCGCATCCGCTGCGCATCTGGAATACCGTGCCGGCGATCAATGCGGTGCAGTTCGGGATCGAACGCTATCGTCAGTTCAATATCGGCCGTCAGCACGCCTTCGACGCGTGCCGCCGCGCACTGACGGACGGCGTGCCGGCCGCGTGCGCGCTCGGCTCGGTCGAGGCGGTCGCGGGCGATGCGATGCCCGTCGCGCCGCTCGCGATCCATTTCATCGCGAGCCGCACGCCGGCCGATCCGGTCGAGAATCCGCGCCAGGTCAGCGCGTATCACTATCCGGCGCAGTATGGCCCGCGTGCACCGACGTTCGCGCGCGCCGCCGCGTGGGCGGACGGCGACGCCGCGCCGGTGCTGTTCGTGTCGGGCACCGCGAGCATCGTCGGGCATCGCACCGTGCATCAGGGCGACGTCGTCGCGCAAACGCACGAGACGGTCGCGAATCTCGCCGCCGTGCTCGAGCAGGCCGCGCGGCAAGGGCATGGCCCATTCTCGCTCGCCGACCTGAGCTATCGCGTCTACGTGCGCGATGCCGGCGACGCCGCGGCGCTGACCGCGATCGAGCGCGTGTTGCGCGACGCGGCCGGCCCCGGCGTGCGGCCGCTGTTCTTGCATGCGGACGTGTGCCGAGACGACCTGCTGGTCGAGATCGAGGCCAGCGCGGGTCATACGACGGAGTGGCTGTCATGAAGCGCGACAACCTCACGCTCCGGCAACCGGCGCCGCACGCGGACGGCATCGACAAAGCCTGCCGGCAGTCGCCGGCAAGTCATAAACTTTTGTCAGGATCCCTGTCTTCGCAATCGGCCGTTCCCATGTCCACGCTGCACGCCTCGTCCACCCATCTCGTGCTGATTCCCAGCTACAACCCGGGCGCCAAGGTCGACACGACCGTGCGCAATGCCCGTGCGCAGTGGAACCCGGTGTGGGTCGTCGTCGACGGCAGCACCGACGGCAGCGCCGAACGGCTGCAGGCGATGGCCGAGCGCGATCCCGGGCTGCGCGTGATCGTGCTGCCGGAGAATCGCGGCAAGGGCGCCGCGGTGCTTGCGGGGCTCGACGCGGCCGCGTCGAGCGGCTTCACGCACGTGCTGACGATGGATTCCGACGGCCAGCATCCGGCCGACCTGATTCCCGCGTTCATGGCCGAGTCGCAAGCGGCACCCGACGCGATGGTGCTGGGGGTGCCGAAGTTCGACGCGAGCGCGCCGCAGTTGCGCGTGCAGGGGCGCCGGCTGTCGAACGCATGGGCGGACCTCGAGACGCTGTGGGCCGGGATCGGCGATTCGCTGTACGGCTTTCGCGTGTATCCGGTCGCGCCGCTGGCCGCGATCATGCGCCGCCAGCCGTGGATGCGCGGCTTCGACTTCGATCCCGAAGCGGCCGTGCGGCTGTGCTGGGCCGGCGTGCGTCCGATCCGCATCGACGCGCCGGTGCGCTATTTCGGCCGCCACGAGGGCGGCGTATCGCACTTCCATTACGGCCGCGACAACGCGCTGCTCGCGTGGATGCATCTGCGGCTTTTCACCGGTTTCGCGGTGCGGCTGCCGATGCTGGTCGCGCGGCGGCTGATACGCCGCCGCGATCAGGCGGCCTGAGCGCCACACCCGTTTTCCGTCCCGATCATCGTCCGGCCGCGGCGATTGCACCGATTTTCGCCTTCAATCTCGTTCCGGATCGCCGTTTCATCTCAATCTTCTGAGTAATTAAGATGTCATCGGATGTAAACATCTGGTAATTTTCTGCCGGATTATGCAAAATCGCCGCTTCCAAATACAACTATCGAGAGATCCGGGATGCAACTCAAGAAAGCGGTGGCAGCGTGTGGCGTGGCGTTTCTGTTGAGCGCATGCGGTGGGGTGCAGAGCCTCGACGCGAACAGCCTGACGTCGGCGGGCACGAACCTGTACAAAGCAGCGACGCTGTCGGATGCGGACATCGCCGCGCTGTCGAACGACTCGTGCAAGTCCAGCGACGCCGAATCGAAGATCGCGCCGGCGAACAGCGCGTATTCGAAGCGCCTGACGAAGGTGATGAAGGGCTTCGGCGACATGACGCTGAACAGCCAGAAGATCAACTACAAGGTCTACATGACCAAGGACGTCAACGCGTGGGCGATGGGCAACGGCTGCGTGCGTGTGTACAGCGGCCTGATGGACATGATGAACGACGACGAGCTGCGCGGCGTGATCGGCCATGAAATGGGCCACGTCGCACTGGGTCACTCGAAGAAGGCGATGCAGACCGCCTACGCGGTGAGCGCGGCGCGCAGCGCGGCCGGTGCGGCATCGCCGGGCGTGGCGGCACTGTCGAGCTCGCAGCTCGGCGACATCACCGAGAAGTTCATCAACGCGCAGTTCTCGCAGACGCAGGAAAGCGCGGCGGACGACTACTCGTTCGACCTGATGAAGCAGAAGGGCATGACCCAGAAGGGCCTCGTCACCGCATTCCAGAAGCTCGCGAAGCTCGATGGCGGCCAGAGCTCGATGATGAGCTCGCACCCGTCGTCGGCGAGCCGGGCGCAGCACATCGAGGATCGCATCGCGAAGGGCAGCTGATCGAGCAGCCGAGCGCCGGCCAGCGCAAGCCGGCGTCGGCAATCGGCACGCAGAAAGCAAAACCCCACGCTCTTCCGGGCGTGGGGTTTTGTTTTTTTGGAGTGCGCGTCGCTTACGGCACCATCCCCGGCAGCACATAGGCCTGCACGAGCGTGATCAACCCGACGACCACCGCGAACAGCAGGCTGTGCCGCACCGTGAAGCGGAACAGCTCCGACTCCTTGCCGACGAGGCCCGTCGCCGCGCAGGCGACCGCGATCGACTGCGGCGAGATCATCTTCGCGGTCACGCCGCCCGTCGTGTTCGCGGCGACCGCGAGCGTCTCGGGCACGCCGAGCTGATGGGCGGTGGCCTGCTGCAGCGAGCAGAAGAGGGCATTCGACGACGTGTCCGAGCCGGTCAGGAACACGCCGAGCCAGCCGAGGAACGGCGAGAAGAACGGGAACGCGGCGCCGGTCGCGGCCAGCATCAGCGCGAGCGTCGACGACATCCCCGAGTAGTTCGCGACGAACGCGAACGCGAGCACGAGGCCGATCGACAGGATCGGGCGCGTCAGTTCCTTCAGCGTCTCGCCGAACGTGACGAGCGCGTCGCGCGGCTTCATCCGCAACAGCGCCATCGAGATCAGCCCGGTCACGAGGATCGCGCTGCCCACCGCCGATACCAGGTCGATCTTCAGCACGGCTTCGATTGCCTTCGGCGTCGCGGCGATCGGTGCGGTCTTCACGACGAGCTGGTCGAGCCCCGCCACATGGAACTTCAGCACGGTCGACGCGAGCGCGCCGTGCGCGGCGAACAGCGCCTTGAACGGCGCGATGCTCCATACGGTGACGACGGCCGTCAGGATCAGGAACGGTGACCACGCGCGCACGGTCTGCGCGAGCGTGTATGGCGACGCTTGCCGGCTCGAACCGGCGCCGAAGCCGCCCGCGTCGAACCTGCCCGCGCCGAACCCGGCCAGCGCCGCGCCGCCGCCGGACGCGACGATGCCGCCGGCCGGCTGCTGCGCGGTGCGCGGCTGCCACACCTTCAGGAACGCCGTGAGCGCGACGAGGCTGACGAGCGACGACGTGATGTCCGGCAGCTCGGGCCCGATGTGGTTCGACGTGAAGTACTGCGTGACCGCGAAGCTGCCGCCCGCGACGAGCGCGGCCGGCCAGGTCTGCCGCACGCCGCGTAGCCCGTCCATCATGAACACGAGCCAGAACGGCACCGCGAGCGACAGCAGCGGCAGCTGGCGGCCGGCCATCGCGCCGATATGGAACGGGTCGATGCCGGTCACCTGCCCGGCGACGATGATCGGGATGCCCATCGCGCCGAACGCGACCGGCGCGGTATTCGCGATCAGACACAGCCCGGCCGCGTGCAGCGGGCGAAAGCCGAGGCCGACGAGCAGCGCGGCCGTGATCGCGACGGGCGCGCCGAAGCCGGCCGCGCCCTCGAGGAACGCGCCGAACGAGAAGCCGATCAGCAGCATCTGCAGGCGCTGGTCGTCGGTGATCGACAGTACGGACGCGCGAATGACGTCGAACTGGCCGGTCTTCACGACGATCTTGTACAGGAACACGGCCGCGACGATGATCCACGCGATCGGCCACAGGCCGTACGCGAAGCCGAAGCCGGCCGCGGCGAGCGCCTGCGGCACGGGCATGCCGTACGC
Source organism: Burkholderia cepacia (assembly GCF_001039005.1). GTDB lineage: Bacteria > Pseudomonadota > Gammaproteobacteria > Burkholderiales > Burkholderiaceae > Burkholderia > Burkholderia theae. Next base: position 167,791 of record NZ_LDWR01000004.1, on the reverse strand, counting down.
GAGGATCGCGACGCCGAGCGACAGCAGCAGCGTGATTGCGGCGGCGACGTGACCTTTCATCCGCAGCGCGGCCAGCGCGACGAAAAAGAAGATGATCGGGATCGCGGCGACGAACGCCGACAGCCCGAGGCTGCCGAGCGGGGTGTAGATCTGATGCCAAACCTGCATGGATGTCTCCTCCATCTGTGTCTGTATTTCTATGGGTAAGGGCGGGAAAACGGTGTTCTATTCGGGCTGGCCGCGTGCGCGCAGCAGGTCGGACAGGCTGCGCGGCGCCGGTTCGAGCGGCGTGCGGTGCTGCGTCCAGCCCATCTGTTTCGCGGGCGTCAGCGCACGCAGGCGCGTCGCGGCCCAGCGGAACGCGCGGTACGCACGCGGATGCGCGAATGCGCCCGACCAGAAGCGCCATACGAGGTCTTCCGCGCGGTTGTAGTTCGCGCCCTGGCCGCGCAGCGGATGCGCGACGGGTTCGTCGGGCTTGCGGTTCGCCTCGGTGCGCAGCCGCACGAGCAGTTGCGGGATCGGGATCCGGACCGGGCACACCTCGCCGCACGCGCCGCACAGCGTCGACGCGGTCGGCAGGTCGGCCGTCGCGTCGAGGCCGAGCAGGTGCGGCGAGATGATCTTGCCGATCGGCCCCGGGTAGGTGGTTCCGTATGCATGGCCGCCGATGCGCGTGTAGACGGGGCAGTGGTTCATGCACGCGCCGCAGCGGATGCATTGCAGCGTCGCGCGCAGCTGTTCGTCCGCGTAGGCCTGCGTGCGGCCGTTATCGAGCAGCACGAGATGCAGCTCGCGCGGGCCGTCGCGTTCGCCGTCGCGGCGCGGGCCCGAGATCAGGTTGAAGTAGGTCGTGATCGCCTGACCGGTGGCCGAGCGCGTGAGCAGGCTCGACAGCGGCACGATGTGCTCGAGCTTGTCGACGACTTTCTCGATCCCCATGATCGCGATATGCGTGTCGGGCACCGTCGTCGACAGCCGGCCGTTGCCTTCGTTCTCGACGAGCCACAGCGTACCCGTGTCGGCCGCCGCGAAGTTCACGCCGGACAGCCCGATGTCCGCGTCGGCGAACGCGCGGCGCAGCGCGCGCCGGCCGGTCTGGATCAGCTCGTCGACGTCTTCCGTGTAGCGCGTGCCGGGGATGTGCGCCTCGAACAGTTCGGCGATGTCGCCACGCGTCTTGTGGATCGCCGGCATCACGATATGCGACGGCTTCTCGCCCGCGAGCTGCACGATGAACTCGCCCATGTCGGACTCGATGCAGTCGACGCCGTGCTCCGCGAGGTAATGGTTCAGCTCGATTTCCTCGCTCGCCATCGACTTGCCCTTGATCACGCGGCGCGCCTTCTTCGCCTGCGCGATGCCGAGCACGATCGCGTTCGCGTCGGCGGCCGTCTCGGCCCAGTGCACGTGCACGCCGGCTTCGGTGAGCTTCGCCTCCAGCCGTTCGAGCAGCGCGGGCAATTGCGCGAGCGCGTGCTGCCGTACGGCTTCGCCGAGGTCGCGCAACTGCTGCAGCTCGGTGTCGTCGGGGAACTGCGTCGCGCGCTTGCCCTGCAGGAAATCCATCGCGCCGCGAAAGCTCTGGCGCAGCGCGGGATCGTCGAGCGCGGCGCGCGCGCGGGCCTTGAAGTCGCCGGGGGCGACGAATTGCAGCGTGCGGTCGCTCATCGCGGCAGGTCCTCGCATGCGGTTGCGGCCGGCCGGTCGGCCGAGTCGGTGACGATCACGACCCACAGGCGGCGCGGGCCGTGCGCGCCATATGCGAGCGTCTGCTGGATGTCGGAGGTCTTCGACGGCCCCGACACCAGCACGAGGTTGGTCGGCATGCCGGCGTGCCAGCGTTCCGCATGCACGGCCGCGTGAAGGTCCGCATGCAGCGTGCTTGCGTGGACGAGCGCGACATGCAGCGGCGGCACCAGCGACACCGTGCGCGGCGTGCCGGCATCGGGTGCGAGCACGACGGTGCCGGTTGCGGCGATGCCCGAGCGCGCGACGGTGAAGCCTGCGTCGATCGTGTCGAACAGTTCGGCTTTCCATGCGTCGATGGGTCGGTCGAACGGCACGGGCGCGACCGTGTCGGGCAGCGAGCGGGCGAGGGTCGCGGATTCGGCGCGGTGCGGGTCGAGCAGCAGGCGGCGCACACCGGCGTGGGCGAGACGCGCGGCGAGTTGCGCGGGCCATTCGTCGCCGGTCGCGCACCAGACGTCCGCGTGCGATGCGGCGAGTGCGACCTGCATCGCCTGGGCGAGCGCGTGCGGATCGCGCGCGGCCGATGCGCGGCGCGTGTCGTAATGCGTGTCGATGCGTGCGTCGAGCGTGGGGGCGGCCGTCGCGGCGACGCCCGGGGCCGTGGCGCGCAGGCGCGCGAGAATCGCGGCGCGCGCGCTCATTGCTGGTCTCCGCGCAACGACGCGGCGCCGGCCGTGCGGCGCCACAGGAAGCTCGCGAGATGTTCGACCGGCAGCGGCGCGCCGGACTGGGTCGCAGCGTGGCCGATGTTCAGCAGGCAGCCGCAGTCCGCGGACACGAGCCGGTCGCAGCCGGTCGTGCAGGCCGACGCGACCTTGTCGCGCACCATCGCGCCGGAGATGTCGGGATGTTTGAGCGAAAACGTGCCGCCGAAGCCGCAGCATTCGGATTCGCGTTCGTGTTCGATGCGCGTCACGCCCGGCAGCGCGTCGACGAGCGCGACGCCGTGCCCGCGCGTGCCCATCTCGCGCCGCGCCGCGCACGACGTGTGCAGCACGACGCGTTCGGCGGGCCCGGCGCTTGCCGCGACCGCATCGAGTTGCACGTCGAGCACATGGACGAGGAATTCGGCGAGCTCGTAGGTCCGCTCCGCGATCGCGCGGGCCTTCGGGCCGTGGACCGGATCGTCGGCGAACAGCGCCGGCCAATGGTGCCGGATCATGCCCGCGCACGAGCCGGACGGCACGATCACGGGCCACGATTCGGCGAACAGGTCGAGCTGCGCGGCCGCGACGCGGCGCGCTTCGTCGGGATTGCCGCTGCTGTACGCCGGCTGCCCGCAGCAGCTCTGGCCGCGCGGATAGTGGACGGTCAGGCCTTCGCGTTCCAGCAGGCGGACCGCGTCGAGCCCCGCTTCGGGGACGAACAGGTCGACCAGGCAGGTCGCGAACAGGTAAGCGTGCGCGGTGGCGGCGGGGTACTGCCTTTCGTTCATGTCTCGCTCCAGAGGCGACGGCCCGGCATGCGGATGCGGGACGACGATTTCGCTGCATAATTCCCGCGACGGCGCCGCAGTTCAAATTGGTTGGGCCAATCGGCGTGACGGGCAATCCGGGAGGAGACGCGACGATGGCAGCGATGACGGCACGGGGCCGGACCGAAGTGGTGATGCGCAAGATCGAGACGGCGCTGCTCGACGGCACCTGGCCGGCGGGCGCGCGCCTGCCGGCCGAGCGCGTGCTCGCGCAGCAGTACGGCGTCGCGCGCAATACGGTGCGCGAGGCGACCCAGCGGCTCGTCGCGCGCGGGTTGCTGCAGAGCCGGCGCGGCGCGGGCGTGTACGTGACGGACCAGTTGCGCGCGGGCATCGCGTCGCCGTGGGGCCAACTGGTCGCCGACCATCCGGCGCTGCGCGACGACATCCTCGAATTCCGCCGCGTGCTGGAAGGCGCGACCGCGTATTTCGCCGCGCTGCGGGCCGACGCGAACGACCGCCGCCGGATCCGTGCGCTGCTGCGCGAACTCGAAACCGCACACGCGAACGACGACCGGGCCGTCGAGGCCGCGACCGACGCGAAGCTGCACGAGGCGATCGCGCTCGCGTCGCGCAACACGATGTTCCTGCACCTCCATACGAGCGTGATCGGGATGCTGCGCGAGCACATTTCGATCAACGTGGTCGGCATGAGCGTGCAGAACGAGCAGGCGGACCAGTTGCTGCTGCAGCACCGCGCCGTGTGCGACGCGATCTGCGCGCACCGGCCCGAGGAGGCGCGCACCGCGATGCAGACGCACATCGATTACGTGCGCAGCCATTTCGAGCGCAGCGACGACGCGCGTTGAAATTGGTCGGACCACTTCGGCGAACGGCCGGTGTGGTGGGCGGGGGCGGGGGAAGCATCGCCGGCTTCCGGGCGGCGGCCGTTCGCCGGCGGTCCGCGCCGCCCGCCGCCGCCGCCGCGGTGCGCCGCCCGCGCTTGCCGCGCGATTGACCGGTTCATCGGGCGCCCACTAGAATCGGCCGGAACCGCCCGCCAGCCGCGCGCCGCGGCGAATGCGGACTTTTGTTCCGCCAGTCGAGGAAGTTCCCGTGCTCACGTCTTTCATCCGGCGCGCGCCGGCCGCGCCGTCGTGGCGCGCCGTATGCGGCCCGGCCCGTGCGCTGGCCGTCTGCGTGCTGCTGTCGCTCGTTGCCGCGTGCGCGACGCATCCGCCCGCCACCACGCTCGATCGCCCGGTTTCCCATGCATTGCCGCCCGATACGGCGACGCCGTTGCGCGACGCGCTGGCCGCGCCCGAGGCCGCGCATCCGGGACAGTCCGGCTTCCGGCTGCTGCCCGACGGCGCCGCGGCGCTGCAGATGCGCATCGCGCTCGCCCGCGCGGCGACGAAGACGCTCGACATGCAGTACTACATCGCGACCGAGGACACGACCGGCAAGCTGCTGCTCGCCGCGGCGCTCTACGCGGCCGATCGCGGCGTGCGCGTGCGGATGCTGATCGACGACCTGAACTTCCGCGACATCGATCGCATCATGGCCGCGCTGAACACGCACCCGAACATCGAGATCCGCGTGTTCAACCCGTTCGGCGCGTCGCAGCAGCGCATGGCAGAGCGCACGGCCAACTTCTTCACGCGCATCGACAGCTTCACGCGCCGGATGCACAACAAGGCGATGATCGCGGACAACCAGATCGCGATCGTCGGCGGCCGCAATCTCGGCGATGAATACTTCAGCGCGAGCCCCACGCTGCAGTTCCGCGATCTCGACGTGCTCGCCGCGGGCCCCGTGACGAATGACATCTCGGCAAGCTTCGACACGTATTGGAGCAGCGCGAGCAGCTATCCGCTGAGCGTGCTGAATCACCAGTCGTTCGATCCGAAGGATCTCGACGCGATGCGCGACGAGTTGCGCGACCACTGGCGCAAGAACGCCGATCCGTACAACGCGAAGCCGCTGAACGCGACGCCGCTCGCGCAGCAGATCGCGCGCGACGAGCTCGCGCTCGTGTGGGCGCCGGCGGAGTTTCAGGCAGATGCACCCGACAAGGTCGCGCAGCGAACCGACGCGTACGTGAGCCCGCCGATGCAGCGCCTCGTCGAGCTGACGCGCGGCGCGCAGCAGGAATTCCTCGCGTTCTCGCCGTATTTCGTGCCGCACGACGCGGGCGTGACGATCCTCGGCGACGCGACCGCGCGTGGCGTGCGCGTCGCGATCCTGACGAATTCGCTCGCCGCGACCGACGCGGTCGCCGTGCAGGCCGGCTACGGGCCGTACCGCGTGCCGCTGCTGCAGCACGGCGTCGAGTTGTACGAGTTCAAGGCGCAGCCCGGCCGGCAGCGCCCGCGCCTGTTCGGGTCGCGCTCGCGGGCGAGCCTGCACGCGAAGGCGTACGTGATCGACCGGAAGATTCTCGTGATCGGCTCGATGAACCTCGATCCGCGCTCCGCATACCTGAATACCGAACTGGCGCTCGTGATCCACAGCCCGGCGCTCGCGCAGCAGGTCGCGACGATCTTCACACGCGTGACGCAGCCGGACGAAAGCTATCGCGTGAGCCTCGCGACGCCGGCGGGCGGCGGCGCGCCCGCACTCGAATGGACCGGCACGGACAACGGCCGGCCGGTCACCTATCACGTCGATCCGGGCGCGGGGCTGCTGCGCAACCTGATGACCGGCATCTTCATGCTGCTGCCGGTCGACGATCAGCTCTAAGGGACGGAATTGCTCCGGCTAAACCCGCGTTAACGGTGTGCCGGGAAAGGTGATATGGTTGTGTGCGCAACCATAATGGCGGTATGACGATGCCGCCGGGCGGCCCACGTAACGCGTGCCGCGCACACCCGCAACCGGAGCTCCTCCATGCAACGTGTACCGAACCAGCCGTTCACGCGTCCCGCCCGCTTCTCCGAAGCCGAATGGCAGGCGCGCGTGCAGCTCGCGGCGGCGTATCGCATCTTCGATCATCTCGGCTGGACCGAGCTGATCTACAACCATATCTCGCTGCGCGTGCCGGGCGAGGACGGGCATTTCCTGATCAATCCGTTCGGACTCCATTACCGCGAGGTGTGCGCGTCGAACCTCGTGAAGATCGATATCGACGGCAACGTGATCGGTCATTCCGACTGGCCGATCAATCCGGCCGGTTTCACGTTCCACAGCGCGATCCATGCGGCGCTGCCCGATGCGCACTGCGTGATGCACGTGCACACGACGCCCACGATGGCCGTGTGCTGTTCGCGCGACGGGCTGTCGTTCTCGAATTTCTATTCGGCGCAGTTGTACGGGAAGATCGCGTATCACGACTTCGAGGGCATCACCGTGCATCTCGAAGAGGGGCGGCGCATCGTCGAGAGCGCCGGTGGGCGGCCCGTGCTGCTGCTGCGCAATCACGGGCCCGTGACGATCGGCGCGACGCTCGCGCAGACGTTCTCGCTGATGTGGCTGCTCAATCGCGCGTGCGAGGTGCAGGTCGCCACGCATGCGATCGGCGATGCGCTGCCGATCGCGCCGCCCGTGCTCGAAGCGTGCGTGCGCGATTCGCTGAATTTCGACCCGAAGCATGGCGCGGGGCAGGACGCGTTCGACGCGCTACAGCGCATCGTCGATCGCATCGATCCCGGTTATCGCGCGTGACGCGAAGCGCTGCGTTCACCGGCGGCACACGCAAAAAAAACGCGGCCGGGTGGCCGCGTGAATACTCGCAGACTCCTTCGGACGAAGGAAACAAGCAACTGTGAAACGAAGTGTAGCGAAAGGCCGCACGCGGATTCAGCCGTCAGGCTGCAAAGGTCCGTTCCAGGTTGACGCAGACTGACGCGACGTGCGCTGCGCAAGATGGCCGGCCGCACGCGGCGCCATCGAGGGTGGTGCGGCGATTCGCAGCATGGCCGTTCGGCGGACTGCCGGAGCGACGGCGATCGACTACCATCATGTCTGGCGCCCCCGCTCGGGCGGCGTACAACGTCGTACAAGGAGAGTCCATGCTCAAGCTGCGTTTGCTCCAGGTCGCGTTACTCGCGGGCGTGCTGGCCGCCGGCAGCGCCGCCGCCGAAACGGTGCGCCTGTCCGCCAATCTCCAGCCGTCGAGCGAAGTGCCGCCAACCGCGACCAAGGGTTCGGGTGCCGTCGATGCCACCTACGACACGGCCACGCACACGCTGCAGTGGACGGCGACTTACGAACACCTCACGGGGCCGGCCACCGCCGCGCATTTCCACGGGCCTGCGCCGGTCGGCCAGAATGCAGGCGTGCAGGTGCCGATTCCGAAGGACGAGTTGGCAAGCCCGATCAAGGGTTCGAAGGCGCTCACCGACGCGCAGGTCACCGACCTGATGGGCGGCAAGTGGTACTTCAACGTGCATACGAAGGAACACCCGTCCGGCGAGATCCGTGGCCAGGTGATGCCGGCGAACTGAGCGCCGGCGTTTGATATAGAGGCACCTGTCGAGCGGTGCGGGAACGTTCGCACGTACCATCGTCACACTGCGATTACGGAGTGCGTCCGATGAGTTGGCAAAGCAAGTTCGCCTGCTGGCTGTTGCGCTGGCAGTTCCGTCCCGAGACCACGCGCGAGGTGCTCGATCCCGCCCGCGCACGGCGCTTTACCGACCTGCGGATGTTCGTGCCGCGCCGCGCGCCGTCGGGCTACCGGCTGCGCCAATGCCATGGCGCGGGCGACGCACCGCTGCGCGGCGAATGGCTCGAACGCACCGATGCGGTCGAGGGTCGCGGGCCCGGCCGCACGCTGCTGTACTTCCACGGCGGCGGTTATTACTTCTGCTCGACGAAAACTCATCGGCCGCTCGTGTTCGGCCTGACGAAGCGCGCCGGCGTGCGCTCGTTCTCGCTCGACTACCGGCTTGCGCCCGAAAACCGCTTTCCGGCGGCGCTTGACGATGCGCTGGCCGCATACCGGCAACTGCTCGCGCTCGGCACACCGCCCGAGTCGATCGTGCTCGGCGGCGATTCGGCGGGCGGCGGCCTTGCGCTCGCGACGCTCGTCGCGCTGCGCGATCGCGGCGAGCCGCTGCCGGCCGGCGCGATCCTGTTCTCTCCGTGGACCGACCTGGCGGCCACCGGCGACACGCTGCGCACCAACGACGGCGCCGATCCGATGTTTGCCGGCGCGGCGCTGCCGAAGGCCGCGAAGCTCTACCTCGGCGACGCGCCGGCGACGCATCCGTACGCGTCGCCGCTCTATGCGGATTTCGCGGGCCTGCCGCCGCTTTACATCCAGGTCGGCAGCACCGAGGTGCTGCTCGACGATTCGCGCCGCGTCGCCGAGAAGGCGAAGGCGGCCGGCGTGGCGGTGGAGATCGAGGTGTGGCCGGACATGCCGCACGTGTGGCAGCTATACGCGCCGATGGTGCCGGAAGCGCGCGACGCGCTCGACCGCGCGGCCGCGTTCCTGCGCCGCGTCGCGGTCGAACGCGTGGTTCAGCGCGTCGGCGAGGCGGCGATCGCCTGATAGGCGGCCTTGACGGCCACCGAACCGTACTTGCGCTCGAGCCGGCGCACGGTGAAGTGGCCGTGCGCCATCTGCTGGAAGTGGTCGATGAACAGCGTGTTGACGGTCGCGCCGAGCACGGCGCCGATCGCCGGAATCGACTTCGCGGCCATCTGCTCGGTCACCTGTACCGAGAAGCGCGATGCCACCGTCTGCACGAGCTTGAACACGGCCGCCGAGCTGTGCGCGGCGATGCCTTTCGTCGTGATGTCCGACGATGCCTTCGAGATGGCCTGCGCGAGCGCGCCGCGCAGCACGAAATAGCCGAGATCGGCGTCCTCTTCCTGCTTGTCCGGGTTGCCGCCCATGCCGAGCACGGCCAGGCATTGCAGCTGCGTATCGACCGACGTCAGGTCCTCGCCTTCGCTGCGCGCGATGTCGCACACCGAGCGGAAGATCAGCGTGGTCGTCACCGGCAGCTCGACCGGCAGTGCGAGAAAGCCGAACGCGCCGCCCGCCGCGCCGGTCGTCGCGACCGCGAGCTTGTGCAGCAGGTTGCTCGGCTTGTCGGGCTCGGCGTCCGGCGCCGGCGGCTTGCCGAGCGTGCGCAGCGCAATGTTCAGGCACTTGCGCAGCGCGAGCTGCGTCGCGTCGTTGATCTTGCCGGTCGCGAAATCCGGCAGCCGGGCGATCATTTTCTCGACCGGCGCGCCGAGCATGCCCGTCAGCTTCATCGTCAGCGACGGGCTTTCGAGCACCTGCTTCGCGCGCCACAGCGCGTCCCGATCCTCCTGCGACAGGGATATCGCGGGGGTGATTGAAATCGGTTCCATCATTCTCCTTGGCGGCCGGGGTCGGTTAGGGCCTGTTCCCGCTAATAACGGGCTTGCGCTGGCCCCCAGAAGGGCCGAGCGCGAGGATTGCGACGAAGCGAATACTCGACGTATTCGCGAGGAGCATGACGTGGCGATCGGCCCTTCTGGGGGCCAGCCCCACGCATAATATTTCCCAAACAGGGGAACGAGCCTTGCCGGCCGCATTGCGGCGCCGCGCGTCGCTTGTTTGGCTCGGCCAAACGGCGCTCCTTGCTTCTTGCAATGCAGCCGGCAAGGCTCGTTCGCAAGCCCGTTATTAGCGGGAGCAGGCCCTAAACCGCCGCCAGCCTAGATTACTCCGCCATGCTAGAATTTTAAGATTGTTTGACTCGTCAAAAGTTGCATCAACAAAAAATGGCCGTCCACACTGCCGCCCACCATTCGAGCGGGCAAGTCTTGCCATTCCGCGAATCGCTGCTGGCGATGATCGGGATCTCGTTCGTCACCATGCTCGTTGCGCTCGACCAGACCGTCGTCGGCACCGCGCTGCCGACCATCGTCGCCGAGCTTCGGGGCTTCGACCTGTACGCGTGGGTCGCGACCTCGTACCTGCTCAGTTCCGTGATCACCGTGCCGATCTTCGGCCGGCTCGGCGACTATTACGGCCGCAAGCCGTTCGTGATCGTGTCGATCATCGTGTTCACCGGCGCGTCCGTGCTGTGCGGCATGGCCAACGACATGCTGTATCTCGTGCTCGCGCGCGGGCTGCAGGGGATCGGCGGCGGGATGCTGGTCGGCACCGCGTTCGCGTGCATTCCCGACCTGTTCCCCGATTCCGTCGTGCGGCTGCGCTGGCAGGTGCTGATGAGCTCCGCGTTCGGCATCGCGAACGCGGTCGGCCCGTCGCTCGGCGGCGTGCTGACCCAGTCGTTCGGCTGGCGCTCGGTGTTCTACGTGAACCTGCCGGTCGGCCTGCTGTCGCTGCTGTTCGTGTGGCGCTACCTGCCGCACCTGCGCCACGTCGAGCACGATCGCAAGATGCGGCTCGACTGGCCGGGCGCGCTGCTGATCGCGCTGTCGCTCGGCTCGCTGCAACTGTTCGTCGAATGGCTGCCGAAGTACGGCGTCGCGAGCTGGGCGTCGCTGCTGCTCGTCGTCGCGGTCGCGGCCGGCGTCGGCCTGTGGCACTGGGAGAAGCGCGCCGCGCAGCCGATTCTGCCGTTCGACATGTTCGGCAACCGCGCGCTGTCGGCGCTCTTCGTGCTCGCGATCCTCGCCGGCTTCTCGATGTTCTCGCTGCTGTTCTACGCGCCGCTGCTGTTCCAGGGTGGTTTCGGGATGTCGCCGAAAGAAGCGGGCCTCGTGATCACGCCGCTCGTCGTGTTCATCACGATCGGCAGCATCATGAATGGCCGCGTCGTCACGCGCATCCGCAATCCGAACGCGATGCTGCATGTCGGCTTCGTGCTGTTCGCGATCACGTGCGCGGGCATCGTCGTGTCGACGCACACGACGCCGACCTGGATGCTGATGGCGCTGATGGTCGCGGGCGGCATCGGGCTCGGCTTCGTGCTGCCGAACCTCACCGTGTTCGCGCAGCAGACGGCCGGCCGCGAGCACCTCGGCATCGCGACGGCGCTGCTGCAATCGCTGCGGATGGTCGGCGGGATGGTCGGCACCGCGCTGACGGGTACGCTCGTCAACCAGATGTATTCGGGCGGCGTGCGCAATGCGCTGTCGGTCGACCATGCGATGCAGTGGCATGCGCAGCTTGCCGATCCGCAGATCCTGATCGATCGCACCGCGCAGGGCAGTCTCGTCGCCGAGCTGACGCGTGCCGGGCATAATGGCGCGCTGCTGCTGGAAGCGGCCCGCGAATCGCTGGTCAGTGCGATTCACCTGGGCGTCGCGATGGCGGCCGTCATCGCCGTGGTGTCGGTGTGGCAGTGCCGCCGCGTGCCGCCGATCGCGCTGCGGCGCAAGATCGAGCCGCATGTCGCGGCCGACTGACGGATTGACCGATTCAACGATTCATCGATTTACCGGAAACGAAATCAGCGCATGGAAGAACAGGACCGCGTCGCGATCTTGCAGCAATTCGGACGCACGTATCGCGCGTTCATGACCGCGTTCGAAACGCACGTCGGGCAGCCGATGCCGCGCTGGCGCATCATGGTCGCGTTGCACACGATGGGCGGGCATTCGTCGCAGAAGCGGCTCGTCGAAGTGCTGCGCATCGATCCGGGTGCGCTCACGCGCCAGTTGAAGTCGCTCGACGCGCTCGGCTGGATCGAGCGCGAATCCGACGCACGCGACAACCGCGTGACCAATGTCACGCTGACGGACGACGGCCGCGCAGCGTTCGATGCATGCCTGCCGCGCCGCAAGGTATTTCTCGAGCAGACGATGGCGCAGTTGCCGGACGACGTGCTGAATGCGCTGTCGGGCGCGCTGGCGATGCTCGAATCGCGAATCGCGGACGTCGGTTCGACGCCGGCCGCGCGCTGACGCGCGGCGCGGGCAGGCGCGTCAGCCGCGCCCGCGACCGATCGCCACCGGCAGGCGGGCACGTTATCCCGCCGCCGGCCGGCGCTTCATTTCATCTCGATTCACTTCAGGTTTACAGCTCGATGCGCGTTCCCAGCAGCGCGAGGAACTGCGCGAGCCATGCCGGATGCGCGGGCCACGCGGGCGCGGTGACGAACGGCGCATCGGTCACGGCCGCATCGACCGGGATGTCCGCGTATTCGCCGCCCGCGAGCTTCACTTCGGGCGCGCAGGCCGGGTAGGCCGAGATGCGCTTGCCGCGGATCACGTCGGCGGCCGCGAGCAGTTGCGCCGCGTGGCAGATCGCGGCGATCGGCTTGCCGGCCTCGGCGAACGCGCGCACGAGCGCGATCACCTTCGGGTCGAGTCGCAGGTATTCGGGGGCGCGGCCGCCCGCGATCGCGAGCGCGTCGTAGCGCGACGCATCGACATCGTCGAACGCCGCGTTCAGCGTGAACTGGTGGCCGGGTTTCTCGGTGTAGGTCTGGTCGCCTTCGAAATCGTGGATCGCGGTCTTGATCTTGTCGCCCGCGCGCTTGCCCGGGCAGACTGCATCGACGTGGTGGCCGACGGCCTGCAGCGCCTGGAACGGCACCATCGTTTCGTAGTCTTCGGCGAAATCGCCGGTCAGGAACAGGATCTTCTTCGCGGCCATGGCTTTCTCCAATGAAGCGACGTTGAGGGCCCGTTCGCGCCGTGCGCGACAGACGGGCGCAACGGCCTCGAGGCACTGTTGCGAAGCGGGTAACGGTCCGCCCCGAGGACGAAAGCGCAGTGTACTCCGGCAGATTGAAGCGCGCGTGACGGCCGCCCCGCGCGAGCGGCGGGGCGGCGCGCGCAATGCGTGTCAGAAGAAGGTTTCGACGACTTCCGTCACGCGGAACTGCGGATCGAGCACGAGCACCTGGCGCCACTTGTCGAACGTCAGGCATGGGTGGGAGATGTCGAACGCGACCATGTCGCCGACCTTCACGTCCGCGCCCGGCGGGATCTGCAGGTACGCGTGCTGATCCATCATCCCGGTGACGGCCCAGCCTTCGGTGACGGCGACGTCGCGCGGCGCGCTGTCGCGGCCCGGGCGGAAGTGGCGCGCCGGCTCGGGCAGGCCCGCGTCGAACGCCGCGTCGCGCTTGCCGAGCGCGACGATCGCGCGGTCGGCTTCCGGCACCGACTGCACGTATGCCCACAGCTGCAGCGCGGGCAGCAGCCCTTCGCCCATCGTGCGTGCGATCGGGTTGCGTGCGAACACGTCGGTCTGCGCCTTCTTGTAGACGCCGACGTCGTGCGTCAGGTAGCAGCCCGGACGCAGCACGACTTCCGCGAAGCCCGCGTTGGACGCCTTCGCGAATTCTTCCGCGACCACGTCGTACCACGCCGAACCGGCGCCGGACAGGATTGCCGGCGTGCGCGCGAAGCGACCCGCGTCGGCCAGCTCGCGCGTGAGCGCGACCGCTTCCTGCAGGAATGCGCGGATCTCGCCTTCCTCTTTCAGCACGCCTTCATACAGCTCGATGCCGGCCAGCTTCAGCGTGTCTGGATAACGCGCGAGCGCGGCGAGCACGGCTTCGCGCTGCGCGGCATCGCGCACGCCCGCGCGGCCACCCGGCACGCCGAGCTCGAGCAACACGTTCAGCGGCTTCTTCAACTCGCCGAAGAAGCGGCCGAGCTGGTCGACGCTCTCGGCGGAATCGACGAGGCAGAAGAATTCGAAGTCGGGATCGGACAGCAGCCCGGCGATGATCGTCATGTTCTGGCGGCCGACGAGCTGGTTCGCGAGCAGCACGCGCCGCACGCCGCCGTGATATGCGGCCTGCGTCTGGTGCGCGGTCGCGAGCGTGATGCCCCACGCGCCCGCGTCGAGCTGGCGGCGGAACAGTTGCGGCGCCATCGTGGTCTTGCCGTGCGGCGCAAACTTGACGCCATACTGCTGGACGAATGCCTGCATCCAGTTCAGGTTGTGTTCGATGCGATCCTCGTAGAGCACGGCAGCCGGCAGGCTGACGTCTTCCGCGAGCAGGTTCCACTCGAGGCGACCCGCGTCGCCCAGCGGCACGCTCGCGCTCGGCAGATTGCCGAGACCCTTGCCGAACGGATCGATCGTCGCTTCCTGATAGTTTGTAACTTTCATGTCATCCCGCTCCATCATCACTATGCATTGCACTGAAGTTGACATGCAGATGGTACAGAAAGTAGGATTTGCGCGGTGATGTTATTTAGTAACATCAAGCTCCCCATCCTTTCCGTAGATGAATACGCCCGCTACTCCGTCCGCTCCGCACGCGGTCGAGCCCCATCCGGCTCCGCCGGTCCTCGACATCGTCGCGCGGATCGCCGAATGCGCGCCCGAGCTTCGTGAAGCCGAGCGCAAGGTCGCCGCGTTCATCCTTGGCGATCTTGCGCGCGCAGCGCATGCGAGCATCGGCGCGCTCGCACGCGACGCGGAGGTCAGCGTCGCGACCGTCACGCGTTTCGCGAAGGCGGTCGGCTGCCGCGACGTGCGCGAACTGAAGGTGCTCGTCGCGCAGGCGGCGGCCGTCGGCCAGCGCTTTCTCGTGCCGTCCGACGATGTACCGGCCGACGACACGAACCCCGCGTCGGTCGTCTACGACGAGATCCGCCTGGCGCTCGCGCACAACCATCAGTTGCTGCGCAACACGTCGTTCGACGCGGCGGCCGAGCTGCTCGCCGGCGCGAAGATGATCTACGTGTACGGGCAGGGCGGCGGCTCGACCGCGCTCGCCGACGAGTTGCGCTTCCGGCTCGTGCGCTTCGGCCGGCCGGTCGCGACCTACCAGGACAGCCTGCTGCAGCGGATGGTGTCCGCAACGCTGTCGCGCGACGCCGTCGTCGTCGCGCTGTCGGTCAGCGGGCGCGTGCCCGAGCTGCTCGAGAGCTGCCGGCTCGCGCAGCGCTATGGCGCGAAGTTGATCGTGATCACGGCGCCGGCTTCCCCGCTCGCGAAGCTGGCCGACCACCTGATTCCGGTCGTCGCGTTCGAAACCGATTTCATTTACAAGCCGTCGACATCGCGCTACGCGATGATGATGGCGATCGACGTGCTCGTCACCGGAGTCGCGTTGCGGCTCGGCGATGCGGGCCGAGAATCGTTGCGCCGCATCAAGCATGCGCTCGACGCGCATCGCGGCGGCGGAGACCGTCAACCGGTAGGAGACTGAACATGCATTCGCATCCCGAAGCGGCCGATACGCTGATCGTCGGCGCGCAGCTTTACGACGGTACCGGTGCGCCGCCCGTCACGCGCGACGTCGCGATCCGCAACGGCGTGATCGCGGCGATCGGCAACCTGTCGAACTGGCTCGCCGAGACCGTCGTCGATGCGAACGGCCGCGCGCTCGCGCCGGGCTTCGTCGACGTGCATACGCACGACGACACGCACGTGATCCGCGCGCCGCAGATGCTGCCGAAGATCTCGCAGGGTGTGACGACCGTGATCGTCGGCAACTGCGGGATCAGTGCGTCGCCGGTGACGCTCGCGGGCGATCCGCCCGACCCGATGAACCTGCTCGGCGAGCGCGGCGCGTTCCAGTACCCGACCTTCGCCGACTACGTCGCGGCCGTGAACGACGCGCGGCCGGCTGTGAACGTCGCGGCGCTCGTCGGCCACACGGCGCTGCGCAACAACCAGATGGACCGCCTCGACCGCGCGGCGACCGACGGCGAAATCGCCGGGATGCGTGCGCAGCTCGAGGAGGCGCTCGCGAACGGCGCACTCGGATTGTCGTCGGGCCTCGCGTACGGCTCCGCGTTCGCGGCGCCGGCCGAGGAAGTGATGGCGCTCGCCGAGCCGCTCGCGAACGCGGGCGCGCTGTACACCACGCACATGCGCACCGAGTTCGACGCGATCCTCGATGCGATGGACGAGGCGTATCGCGTCGGCCGCCATGCGCGGGTGCCGGTCGTGATCTCGCACCTGAAATGCGCGGGCCCGTCGAACTGGGGGCGCAGCACTGAAGTGCTCGCGTCGCTCGAAGGCGCGCGCCGCTACCAGCCGGTCGGCTGCGACTGCTATCCGTACAGCCGCAGCTCGTCGACGCTCGACCTGAAGCAGGTGACGGGCGACATCGACATCACGATCACGTGGTCGGAGCCGCATCCGGAAGTCGCGGGCAAGCTGCTGAAGGCGATCGCGGCCGACTGGGGTGTATCCGAGCAGGAAGCCGCGCAGCGCATCCGCCCGGCGGGCGCCGTGTACCACAACATGTCCGAGGACGACGTGCGCCGGATCCTGTCGCACCCCGCGACGATGGTCGGTTCGGACGGCCTGCCGAACGATCCGCTGCCGCACCCGCGGCTGTGGGGCGCGTTCCCGCGCGTGCTCGGCCATTACGTGCGCGACACGAACCTGCTGCCGCTCGAGGAGGCGATCCGCAAGATGACGTCGCTGTCCGCGCGCCGCTACGGGATCGCGCGGCGCGGCGAGGTGCATGTCGGTTACCACGCGGATCTCGTGCTGTTCGACCCGGCGCGCGTGATCGACGCCGCGACGTTCGAGAAGCCGCAGCAGCCCGCGCACGGGATCGACGCCGTGTGGGTGAACGGCGTGCTGACCTACGAGAACGGCCAGCCGACCGGCGAGCGCGCCGGCGGCTTCGTCGCGCGCGGCGAGCGCGTGCCGGCGAGCGCCGACGCCGCGTTCTGAGCGCGGCGTCGGTATCGATCTTCCGCGCGTGCCGCTGCCGGCGCGCGCATCCGCAACCCTGTGTTGCATGGGATCCGGGTCAGCGCTGAAGTGCGGCGCGGGTCGACAAAACAAGGAGTGAAACGATGAAGCGATATGGCGTAGGCGAAGCGAAGGGTACGGGCGGCCAGGTGATGCCGTTCGCGCGTGCGGTCGAGGCCGACGGCTGGCTGTACGTGTCGGGCCAGACGCCGATGGTGAACGGCGAGGTCGTCGAAGGCGGGATTGTCACCCAGTCGAAGCAGACGATCGAGAACGTGATCGCGATCCTGAAGGAAGCCGGTTACGGCCTCGAGCACGTCGTGCGCTGCGGAGTGTGGCTCGACGACGCGCGCGATTTCGCGTCGTTCAACAAGGTGTTCATCTCGTACTTCGGCGAGCATCCGCCGGCACGCGCATGCGTGCAGTCGAGCATGGTGATCGACTGCAAGGTCGAGGTCGATTGCATCGCGTACAAGGCGCCGGCGAAGTAACGCGGCCGCGCTCCCCGCGCACAGCAAAACAGCCCGGTCGGTGAATGCCGACCGGGCTGTTTCGTTTGGGGTTCGCCGTGATGTCGTTACGTTGCTTGCGACCCGCGGCGACCGCTTGCCGCCGTCACTGCCGCGCGGTGCGCGCGTTGTCCGGCATCGGCTGGTTGTAGTTCGTCCGGAACGGGTTGATGTCGAGCCCGCCGCGGCGCGTATAGCGCGCATACACCGCGAGCTTGACCGGTTTGCACGCATGCAGGATGTCGAGGAAGATCCGCTCGACGCACTGCTCGTGAAAGCCCGTGTGGTTGCGAAACGAGATGATGTAGCGCAGCAGGCCCGCGTGATCGATCTGCGGCCCGACGTAGTGGATCTGCACGCTGCCCCAGTCGGGCTGGCCCGTGACCGGGCAGTTCGAGCGCAGCAGGTCCGACACGAGCGTCTCCTCGACCGGCGCTTCGTCCTCGGCGTCGGCCGCCGACAGCAGCGACGGATCGGGTTCGTACACGTCGGTATCGAGATCGAGCCGGTCGAGCGACAGCCCGTCGAGTTCGTCCATCTGCAGCTTGCCGAAGTCGTGCGGCGACACGAGCTGCACGGATACGCTCGCGCCGCACGCGGCCGAAACGTCGCGCTTCAGCGTGTCGCGCACCGCATCGACCGAGTCGAACGTCGACTGCGCGAACGAGCCGAGATACAGCTTGAACGACTTCGATTCGACGATGTTCGGCGATTCGGCCGGCACGTAGAAAGTCGCGACCGCGACCTGCGGCTTGCCGCGCGCGTTGAGCCACGACAGCTCGTACGCGTTCCAGATGTCGGTGCCGAAGAACGGCAGCGCCGACGTGATGCCGATCTGCTCGCGCGCACCGGCGCGCGGAATCGGGAACAGGAGCGACGCGTCGTACTGGGCTGCGTAGACGGTGGCCTTGCCGAGCGGGGAATGTTCGGGATTCATTGCGTGTCGCCTTTACGACAGGAAGAGGCGGTAAGCCGGGTTGGCGCTCTCTTCGACATACGGATAGCCGAGCGCCGCGAGGAAGCGTTCGAATTCGGCGCGATCGGCCTGCGGCACCTGCAGCCCGACGAGGATCGAACTGTAGTCCGCGCCCTGGTTGCGGTAGTGGAACAGGCTGATGTTCCAGTCCGGCGCCATCGACGACAGGAACTTCATCAGCGCGCCCGGACGCTCCGGGAATTCGAAGCGGAACAGGCGCTCGTCGAGCGCGAGCGGCGAGCGGCCGCCGACCATGTAGCGGATATGTTCCTTCGACAGTTCGTCGTGCGTCAGGTCGACGGACTTGAAGCCGTGCGACTCGAAGTTCGCGGCGATCTCCGCCGATTCGCCGCGGCGGCGGATCTGCACGCCGACGAAGATGTGCGCGGACTGCGCATCGGCGATCCGGTAGTTGAACTCGGTGACGTTACGATCGCCGACGAGCGAGCAGAAGCGCTTGAAGCTGCCGCGCTCCTCGGGGATCGTGACCGCGAACACGGCTTCGCGCGCCTCGCCCACCTCCGCACGCTCCGCGACGAAGCGCATCCGGTCGAAGTTCATGTTCGCGCCGGACGTGATCGCAACGAGCGTCTGGTTTTCGATGCCTTCGCGTTCCGCGTACAGCTTCGCGCCCGCGACCGCCAGCGCGCCGGACGGTTCGAGCACGCTGCGCGTGTCCTGGAACACGTCCTTGATCGCCGCGCACAGCGCGTCGGTGTTGACCGTCAGCACGCCATCGAGGTATTCGCTGCACAGGCGGAAGGTTTCCTCGCCGACGAGCTTCACCGCGGTGCCGTCCGCGAACAGGCCGACTTCGGTCAGCTCGACGCGCTTGCCGGCGTCGATCGACTGCGCCATCGCGCACGAATCCTCGGTCTGCACGCCGAACACCTTGATCTCCGGGCGCACGGCCTTGACGTACGCGACGATGCCCGCGGCGAGTCCGCCGCCGCCGATCGGCACGAAGATCGCGTGGATCGGGCCCTGGTGCTGGCGCAGGATTTCCATCGCGACGGTGCCCTGGCCCGCGATCACGTACGGATCGTCGAACGGGTGGACGAACGTGAGATCGCGCTCCTGCTGCACCTTGACCGCGTGCGCGTACGCATCGCTGTACGATTCACCGGCCTGGATCACCTCGACGCTCGGGCCGCCGTGCGTGCGCACCGCATCAACCTTCACCTGCGGCGTCGTGACCGGCACGACGATCACGGCCTTGATGCCCATCCGGGCCGCCGAGAACGCGACACCCTGCGCGTGGTTGCCGGCCGATGCCGTAATCACGCCGCGCGCGAGCGCGTCCGCCGGAATGTGCGCCATCTTGTTGTACGCGCCGCGCAGCTTGAACGAGAACACCGGCTGGTTGTCCTCGCGCTTCAGGTAAACGGCATTGCGCAGCCGGGCCGACAGGTTGCGGGCGGGTTCGAGTTCCGTCTCGATCGCGACGTCGTAGACGCGCGCGGTGAGGATTTTCTTCAGGTAATCGTGGGATGCCATGGGCGCTCGCGTGCAGTGCGGAAGCAGACGGGAAAACGTCAATGATAGCGCCAAGGGTCCGCCCGCACGCAAGCGGCATGCCGGGAGAGCGGTCGCGGAGCCGTTCGGGTGGCGCGTTCGCGACGCGGGGCGTCCCCTTTTTACCGGGTTAACCGCACGGTTACCGACCGGACGGGCGGCGAATGATCGCACGAAACCGCGCCGAACCAGGCGTGGCGCGGCTTGCGGCGATAGCCCCACGGCCTGTCCGGCGTGTCACGTATGGCCCGATCATGGGTTAGAATTCCGTTTTGAATCAAGGATCGGAAGATGCAGAGGCACCCTCGGATCGCCCAGTTGAAGCCGTCGCCGCGCGCAGCCAGCCCCGCGGCGGAACGGCATGAGCGCCGCGCGCGATCGTGCTGATGGTTCCGAGTGCCGCCAGGCCCTGTCGCCGGCCAGGAGGGGCGAGTCAACGCCCGCTCCGGCCCCATGAAGGACAGCCGCGCGCCTGGTAACAGAACAGATTTCCCCAAGATTGCGCCCACGCGCTTGCCGACGCCCGTGCACGGGGTATCGGCCCTCCGAGTCGTCCGAACATGAACGCACCACAAGTTTTCGATCCGAATGGCGCGGCCGCCGCCGTCGCCGCCGACCCCGCGCCCCGATTGCGCGAGATTCCCTACAACTACACGTCCTTCTCGGATCGCGAGATCGTGATCCGCCTGCTCGGCGAGGAGGCGTGGTCGGTGCTCGACGAACTGCGCGCCGAGCGCCGTACGGGCCGCTCGGCACGGATGCTGTATGAAGTGCTCGGCGACATCTGGGTCGTGCGTCGCAACCCGTACCTGCAGGACGATCTGCTCGACAACCCGAAGCGCCGCGCGCTGCTGATCGAGGCGCTGAACCACCGCCTGACCGAGATCGGCAAGCGCCGCAGCGCGGATCTCACCGCGCACCGCGACGACGCGGGCCGCGAGCGCGCGTTGCGCGTCGAGATGCTCGAAGCCGCCGCGCGGCGCGCGGTGAGCGAGTTCGCCGACGAATTCGAGAAGATGGCCGACCTGCGCCGCCGAGCGACCAAGGCGCTCGGCCGCTGCACGCAGAAGGACAACATCCGCTTCGACGGGCTGTCGCGCGTGTCGCACGTGACCGACGCGACCGACTGGCGTGTCGAATACCCGTTCGTCGTGCTGACGCCCGATTCCGAGGCCGAGATCGCCGGACTGATCAAGGCCTGCTTCGAGCTCGGCCTGACCGTGATCCCGCGCGGCGGCGGCACCGGTTACACGGGCGGCGCGGTGCCGCTCACGCCGTTCTCCGCGGTGATCAACACCGAGAAGCTCGAACAGCTCGGCGCGGTCGAGCTGACCGAGCTGCCGGGCGTCGCGCACAAAGTGGCGACGATCTTCTCCGGCGCGGGCGTCGTTACGCGCCGCGTGACCGAGGCGGCCGAAGCGGCCGGCTACGTGTTCGCGGTCGATCCGACGTCGCTCGACGCATCGTGCATCGGCGGTAACGTCGCGATGAACGCGGGCGGCAAGAAGGCCGTGCTGTGGGGCACCGCGCTCGACAACCTGGCCTGGTGGCGAATGGTCGACCCGGACGGCAACTGGCTCGAAGTCACGCGCCACGAGCACAACCAGGGCAAGATCCACGACATTCCGGTCGCGCGTTTCGAGCTGAAGTGGTTCGACGGCGCGTACGCGCCGGGCGAGAAGCTGCTGCGTACCGAGATGCTCGAGATCGAAGGCCGCCGGTTCCGCAAGGAAGGGCTCGGCAAGGACGTGACCGACAAGTTCCTCGCCGGCCTGCCGGGCGTGCAGAAGGAAGGCTGCGACGGGCTCATCACGTCCGCGCGCTGGGTGCTGCACAAGATGCCCGCGCACACGCGCACCGTCTGCCTCGAATTCTTCGGCCAGGCGCGCGAGGCGATCCCGAGCATCGTCGAAATCAAGGACTACCTGTTCGAGACGTCGAAGCAGGGCGGCGCCATCCTCGCGGGTCTCGAGCACCTCGACGAGCGCTACCTGCGCGCGGTCGGCTACGCGACCAAGAGCAAGCGCAATGCCTTCCCGAAGATGGTGCTGATCGGCGACATCGTCGGCGATGATGCCGATGCAGTGGCGCAAGCGACGTCCGAAGTGATCCGGATGGCGAACGGCAAGAGCGGCGAAGGCTTCGTTGCGGTCAGCGCGGAGGCGCGCAAGCGCTTCTGGCTCGACCGCAGCCGCACGGCCGCGATCGCGAAGCACACGAACGCGTTCAAGATCAACGAAGACGTCGTCATCCCGCTGAACCGGATGGGCGAGTACACCGATGGCATCGAGCGGATCAACATCGAGCTGTCGCTGAAGAACAAGCTGCAGCTCGTCGACGCGCTCGAAGCATTCTTCCGCGCCGGCAACCTGCCGCTCGGCAAGACCGACGACGCGAACGAGATCCCGAGCGCCGAGCTGCTCGAAGACCGTGTCCAGCAGGCGCTGGAGCTGTTCAAGCGCGTACGTGCGCGCTGGGAATTCGTGCGCGACCGGCTCGACCAGCCGCTGCGCGAGGCGCAGCACTACCTCGTGCAGCTCGGCTACGAGGCGCTGGCCGAGAAGTTCGCGGATCGCGCGGACGAGCAGCCGGGCGCGACCGTGTTCCACATCACGCAGGACCGCACGGTCCGCATCTCGTGGAAGCAGGAGATCCGCGCGGAGCTGCGCGCGATCTTCAACGGCGGCGCGTTCAAGCAGATCCTCGACGAAGCGCAGGCGATCCACAAGCAGGTGCTGCGCGGCCGCGTGTTCGTCGCGCTGCACATGCACGCGGGCGACGGCAACGTCCACACCAACCTGCCGGTCAACTCCGACAACTACGAGATGCTGCAGGACGCGCACGCGGCAGTCGCGCGCATCATGAAGCTCGCGCGCTCGCTCGACGGCGTGATCTCCGGCGAGCACGGGATCGGCATCACGAAGCTCGAGTTCCTGACCGACGACGAGATCGCCGAATTCCGCGCGTACAAGCAGCGCGTCGACCCGAACGGCCGTTTCAACAAGGGCAAGCTGCTCGACGGCGCCGATCTGCGCAACGCGTATACGCCCAGCTTCGGGCTGATGGGCTACGAGTCGCTGATCATGCAGCAGTCCGACATCGGCGCGATCGCCGATTCGGTGAAGGACTGCCTGCGCTGCGGCAAGTGCAAGCCGGTGTGCGCGACCCACGTGCCGCGCGCGAACCTGCTGTACAGCCCGCGCAACAAGATCCTCGCGACGTCGCTGCTGGTCGAGGCGTTCCTGTACGAGGAACAGACGCGCCGCGGCGTGTCGATCAAGCACTGGGACGAGTTCAACGACGTGGCCGACCACTGCACGGTGTGCCACAAGTGCGCGACGCCGTGCCCGGTGAAGATCGACTTCGGCGACGTCACGATGAACATGCGCAACCTGTTGCGCAAGATGGGCAAGAAGAAATTCAACGCCGGCAACGCGGCGGGCATGTTCTTCCTGAACGCGACCAATCCGCAGACGATCAACCTCGCGCGCGGCGTGATGATGGGCGTCGGCTACAAGGTGCAGCGCTTCGCGAACGACATGCTGAAGAAGGTCGTGACGAAGCAGACGCAGCACCCGCCCGCGACGACCGGCAAGCCGCCCGTCGTCGAGCAGGTGATCCACTTCGTCAACAAGAAGATGCCGGGCAACCTGCCGAAGAAGACGGCGCGCGCGCTGCTCGACATCGAGGACAACAAGATCGTGCCGATCATCCGCAACCCGAAGTCGACGACCGTCGATTCGGAAGCGGTGTTCTACTTCCCGGGCTGCGGCTCCGAGCGTCTGTTCTCGCAGGTCGGTCTCGCGACGCAGGCGATGCTGTGGGAAGCCGGCGTGCAGACGGTGCTGCCGCCGGGCTACCTGTGCTGCGGTTATCCGCAGCGCGGCGCGGGGCAGTACGACAAGGCCGAGAAGATCGTCACGGACAACCGCGTGCTGTTCCACCGGGTCGCGAACACGCTGAACTACCTCGACATCAAGACGGTGGTCGTGTCGTGCGGTACCTGCTACGACCAGCTTGCCGGGTATGAATTCGACAAGATCTTCCCGGGCTGCCGGATCATCGACATCCACGAGTTCCTGCTCGAGAAGGGGATGAAGCTCGACGGCGTGACGGGCACGCGCTACATGTATCACGACCCGTGCCACACGCCGATCAAGACGATGGACCCGGTCAAGCTCGTCAACGAGCTGATGGGCTCGGAGAAGGACGGCTACAAGATCGAGAAGAACGATCGCTGCTGCGGCGAATCGGGCACGCTCGCGGTCACGCGCCCGGACGTGTCGACGCAGGTCCGCTTCCGCAAGGAAGAGGAGATCCGCAAGGGTGCCGCGAAGCTGCGCAGCATCCCGGTCGTGGCCGGCGGCGCGAGCACGCCGGCGCCGGCCGCCGCGGCCGCGAACGGCCCGGACGTGAAGATCCTGACGAGCTGCCCGTCGTGCCTGCAGGGCCTGTCGCGCTACAACGAGGACGCGAACATCGAGGCCGACTACATCGTGGTCGAGATCGCGCGCCAGGTGCTCGGCGAGAACTGGATGGCCGACTATGTCGCACGTGCGAACCATGGCGGGATCGAGCGCGTGCTGGTCTAATGCGGGCATGACGACCGCCCGACCGGGCTTGGGATGAGCGGGCGCCGGCGCTGTCGCGCCGGCGCCCGTCCACATGGGAGCGACGATGGAATGCGTGTTTTGCCGTGAAGACGGCGGCGAGCTGCTCTGGCAGGACGATGCGCTGCGCGTCGTGCTGGCGACGGGCGAGCACGACTACCCGGGCTTCTGCCGGGTGATCTGGGGCGCGCACGTGGCCGAATTCTCCGATCTCGGCGAGCCCGAGCGGGCCCACCTGATGCGCGTGGTCTACGCGGTCGAGCGGGCCGTGCGCCGCGTGATGCAGCCGAACAAGGTGAATCTCGCGAGCCTCGGCAACATGGTGCCGCACGTGCACTGGCATGTGATCCCGCGTTTCTCGAACGACGCCCATTTCCCGCAGCCCGTGTGGGCGCCGCGCCAGCGCAGCGTGTCCGAGGCGCTGCTGCGCTCGCGCGCCGCGCAGGCCTCGCTGCTGCACAATGCGGTGCGCGAGGAAATTCAACGCATGACCGATTCGAGGCAGCCATGAGCGGTTTGACTTCCACGACGCCGATTCCGTCCGGCGTCGTCGTGCACGCGGTGTCGCGCGTGCTCGAATTGCAGTACCCGAACGGCGACAGCTACCGGATTCCGTTCGAGCTGATGCGCGTTTATTCGCCGTCCGCCGAGGTGCGGGGCCACGGGCCCGGCCAGGAGACGCTGCAGACGGGCAAGCGCGAAGTGACGATCACCGCGCTCGAGGGCGTCGGCAACTATGCGCTGCAGCCGACCTTCTCCGACGGCCATTCGACCGGCATCTACTCGTGGGATCTGCTGTACGAACTGGCGACGCAGCAGGACGCGCTGTGGCGCGACTATTTCGACAAACTGAAGGCGGCGGGCGTCGAGCGCGACGCCCCGATGCAGGCGGCCGCGGCGCCGCACGGCCACTGCCACTGAAATCGACGGCGCCCGCTCGGCGCCGTCTTGCCATTTACTGAGGATCAACGCGATGAGCAAAACCCACTTCGGCTTCGAAAGCGTCGAGGAAAACGAAAAAGCGAAGAAAGTGGCGGGTGTGTTCCATTCGGTCGCGGGCAACTACGATCTGATGAACGACCTGATGTCGGCGGGCATGCACCGCGCGTGGAAGGCGTTCACGATCGCGCAGGCGAACGTGCGCCCCGGCTTCAAGGTGCTCGACATCGCGGCCGGCACCGGCGACCTGACCAAGTCGTTCGCGAAGGCGGCCGGGCCGACGGGCGAGGTCTGGCACACGGACATCAACGAGTCGATGCTGCGCGTCGGCCGCGACCGGCTGCTCGACAAGGGCATCGTGACGCCGTCGCTGTTGTGCGACGCGGAGAAAACGCCCTTTCCGGACAACTACTTCGATGTCGTCACGGTCGCGTTCGGCCTGCGCAACATGACGCACAAGGACGCCGCGCTGGCCGAGATGCGCCGCGTGACGAAGCCCGGCGGCCGCGTGATGGTGCTGGAATTCTCGAAAGTCTGGGATCCGCTGAAAAAAGCGTACGATCTGTATTCTTTCAAAGTATTACCGTGGCTTGGCGACAAGTTCGCGAAAGATGCTGAAAGTTACCGGTATCTTGCTGAATCTATCCGGATGCACCCCGACCAGGACACGCTGAAGACGATGATGGAACAAGCGGGCCTCGATGCCGTCAAATATTACAATTTGTCAGGTGGCGTGGTAGCTTTACACATGGGAACCAAGTACTAAGGGGTTTTTTCCATACATTCGCCTTACATCTGGAGAAAGTGATGTCCGAATCGCGTTCGTTGTTCAACCGTAGCAAGCCGTCGAAGCCGTGGGCTCGACGGGTCGGCACGCTGCTGATGGTCGGCCTGCTCACGGCCGGCACGTTCGCATCGCTCGACGCCGAAGCCAAGCGCGTAGGCGGCGGGCGCAGCATCGGCCGCCAGAACTCCACCGTCACGCAGCGCCAGGCCACGCCGCCCGCGCAGCAGCCGATGCAGCAGGCCGCGCCGTCGCAGGCGCAGCGTGCGAACCCGGCCGCGCCCGCGCCGGCCGCGCAGCCCAACCGCTCACGCTGGCTCGGCCCGATCGCCGGCCTCGCTGCCGGTCTCGGCATCGCGGCGCTGCTGTCGCACTTCGGTCTCGGCGAGGCATTCGCCGGCATGATGTCGAACATCATCGTGATCGCGCTGCTCGCGTTCGTCGGCATCTGGCTGATCCGCAAGTTCATGAATCGCCGCCGCACGCAAGAGCCGGCGTACTCGGTCGGCGGCTCGGCCTCGTCGTCGGGCGGCTACTCGCAAAGCCCGTCGTTCCAGCAGGGCAACACCGGCAGCAACTACGCCGGCAGCGGCAGCAGCTACGCGAACGAAGCGCAAGGCGTGTTCGGCGGCGGTGCCGCGGCCACCGGCGCGGCGGCAGGCGCAATGGCAGCGGCGGCGCCGCTCCAGGTGCCGGCGGGCTTCGACACCGAAGCATTCCTGCGCAGCTCGAAGGTGTATTTCGTGCGCCTGCAGGCCGCGTGGGACCAGGGCAACCTGGCCGACATCCGCGAGTTCACGACCCCCGAAATGTTCGCCGAGATCAAGATCGACCTCGATTCGCGCGGCAACGAGTCGAACCAGACCGACGTCGTGCAGCTTGACGCGGAACTGGTCGCGATCGAGGATCGCGGCATCGAGCAGTCGGCGAGCGTGCGCTTCCACGGCCTGATCC
Organism: Burkholderia cepacia; assembly: GCF_001039005.1. Lineage (GTDB taxonomy): Bacteria > Pseudomonadota > Gammaproteobacteria > Burkholderiales > Burkholderiaceae > Burkholderia > Burkholderia theae. The sequence continues at coordinate 140,819 of NZ_LDWR01000004.1, read as the reverse complement.
GCGAATCGGCGAATGCGTCGGCCGCGCCGTTCGACGAAGTGTGGAACCTGTCGAAGTCGGGCAGTCAGGGCTGGCTGCTCGCGGGCATCCAGCAGCTCAACACGCACTGAGCGCGACCGGCGGCTCGCGCCGCCGGATGCCCGGGCGACGGCCGCTTCGCTGCGACCGCTTGCCGCCCGGGTGTACGGTCAGGCACGGTCTGCCAGCGATCCGACGTTACAATAGAAACCCGCGTGGGCGCCCGGCCTGCGCGGGTTTTTTCTTTCCCAGCCCGATGACCTTTGCCGCCAAGCCTTTTGCTGCTGCCGTCAATCACTTGCTCGCGCGCGAATCGTGGGCACGCGACCGCCTGATTCCCTATGCGGGCAAGACTGCCCGGATCGACGTGCCCCCCGTCACGCTCACGCTGCTGGTGCAGCCCGACGGTTATCTGTCGGCCGTCGACGCACAGGATGCGCAGCAGGTCGACGTGTCGATCGCGCTCGCGGGCGATACGGTCGCCGCATTCCTGCAGGGCGGCCAGGCGGCCGTGATGAAGCACGTGAAGATCGAGGGCGACGCGGAATTCGCGACGCAGATCGCGAAGCTGGCCGAGCACCTGCGCTGGGAACCTGAAGAAGATCTCGCGAAGCTGGTCGGCGACGCGGCGGCATACCGGATCGCGACGGTCGTGCGCGACGCCGGTGCGCGCGCGCGACGCACCGGCCGCAACGTGCTCGATTCCGTCGCCGAATACTGGCTCGACGAGAACCCGCAAGTCGTCCGGCGCGCGTCGCTCGGCGGCTTCGACGCCGAACTGGCGCGCGCACGCGATGCGCTCGCGCGGGTCGAAAAGCGGGTCGAGCGACTCGAACAAAAAATCGGCGCGCGCACGGGTTCCGGCCCGCGCGGCGCGCACTGAGGGCCGCAGGGCATGCGCATTTTCCGTTTCATCAAGATTGTCTACACCGTCATCCGCTTTGGTCTCGACGAAGTGATGCTGTCCCGGATCGACGACCGGCGCGTGAAGCTGCTGCTGCGGATCACGACGATCGGCCGTCGTTATTCCGATCCGCCCGCCGTGCGGCTGCGTCGTGCGCTCGAAAGTCTCGGCCCCATCTTCGTGAAGTTCGGCCAGGTGCTGTCGACGCGCCGCGACCTGCTGTCGGTCGATTTCGCGAACGAACTCGCGAAGCTGCAGGACCAGGTGCCGCCGTTCGATTCGGCGGTCGCGATCGCGATCATCGAGAAGTCGCTCGGTGCGCCGGTCGACGAGCTGTTCGACGAATTCGAGCGCGAGCCGGTCGCAAGCGCGTCGATCGCGCAGGTGCATTTCGCGAAGCTCAAGCAGGGCGTGCACGCGGGCAAGGCCGTCGCGGTCAAGGTGCTGCGTCCGAACATGCTGTCCGTGATCGATTCGGATCTCGCGCTGATGCGCGACATCGCCATCTGGACCGAACGCATGTGGGCTGACGGCCGGCGCCTGAAGCCGCGCGAGGTCGTTGCCGAATTCGACAAGTACCTGCACGATGAGCTCGACCTGATGCGCGAGGCCGCGAACGGCAGCCAGCTGCGCCGCAACTTCGCGGGCCTCGACCTGCTGCTCGTGCCCGAGATGTTCTGGGATTTCTCGACGTCGCAGGTGCTCGTGATGGAGCGCATGACCGGCGTGCCGATCAGCCAGGTCGAGACGCTGCGCACGGCCGGCGTCGATATCAAGAAGCTTGCGCGCGAAGGCGTCGAGATCTTCTTCACGCAGGTGTTCCGCGATGGTTTCTTCCATGCGGACATGCACCCCGGCAACATCCAGGTGAGCCTCGACCCGAACACGTTCGGCCGCTACGTCGCGCTCGATTTCGGGATCGTCGGCGCGCTGTCCGATTTCGACAAGAACTACCTCGCGCAGAACTTCCTCGCGTTCTTCAAGCGCGACTACCACCGCGTCGCGACGCTCCACCTCGAATCGGGCTGGGTGCCGCCCGAGACGCGCGTCGAGGAGCTCGAAAGCGCGATCCGCGCGGTGTGCGAGCCGTATTTCGACCGCGCGCTGAAGGACATCTCGCTCGGCCAGGTGCTGATGCGCCTGTTCTCGACGTCGCGTCGCTTCAACGTCGAGATCCAGCCGCAACTCGTGCTGCTGCAGAAGACGATGCTGAACGTCGAAGGTCTTGGCCGCTCGCTCGACCCCGAGCTCGACCTGTGGAAGACCGCGAAGCCGTACCTCGAGCGCTGGATGACCGAGCAGATCGGCCTGCGCGGCTGGTACGAGCGCTTCAAGGTCGAGGCGCCGCAGTGGAGCAAGACGCTGCCGCAACTGCCGCGCCTGATCCATCACGCGATGGCGGCGCGCCATGACGCGCCGCGCGCCGCGAGCGAGGACCTGATGCGTCAGATCCTCATCGAACAGAAGCGGACGAACCGGTTGCTGCAGGCGCTGCTGATTTTCGGCCTCGCCGTCGGCGTCGGGGCCCTCGTCGCGCGCGTGCTGCTCGCGCTCGCGTACGGCTCATGACCGAAAGGAGCAGAGCGATGTCCGATCCGAAGCAACCGGCCGCACCGACGGCCGCGGATTTCGCGACGCGCGACCCCGGCAATGCGTCGTTCTGGGACGAGCGTTTCGAGCGGGGTGTGACGCCGTGGGAATTCGGCGGTGTGCCTGACGGTTTTCGCGTGTTCGCGCACCGGCTCACGCCGTGCCCGGTGCTGATTCCCGGCTGCGGCAGTGCGCAGGAGGCCGGCTGGCTCGCGCAGGCCGGCTGGCCCGTGCGCGCGATCGATTTCGCCGCGCAGGCGGTGGCCACCGCGAAGGCGCAACTGGGCGCGCATGCGGACGTCGTCGAGCAGGCCGATTTCTTCGCGTACCGGCCGCCGTTCGACGTGCAGTGGGTGTACGAGCGCGCGTTCCTGTGCGCGCTGCCGCCGAGCCTGCGCGCCGACTATGCGGCGCGGATGGCCGGGTTGCTGCCCACGGGCGGATTGCTGGCCGGCTATTTCTTCCTGACGGCGAAACCGAAGGGGCCGCCGTTCGGGATCGAGCGTGCCGAACTCGATGCGCTGCTCGCGCCGCACTTCGAGCTGATCGAGGATTTGCCCGTGACCGATTCGCTGGCCGTGTTCGAAGGGCACGAGCGCTGGCTCACGTGGCGCCGCCGCTGATGCGCGGGCGTAGCGGCCGTTGCCGGAACGCGCCGGGGTTTCGGCTATAATTCAAGGTTTTGCAAGCCGTTTCCAGTTTCCGCGGGAAAAATATCATGCCGATCTACGCCTATCGATGCGAAGCGTGTGGTTTCGCGAAGGACGTGCTCCAGAAGATGAGCGACGCGCCGTTGTCGCAGTGCCCGGAATGCGGGAAGGATGCGTTTCGCAAGCAGGTAACTGCCGCGGGCTTCCAGCTGAAGGGCTCGGGTTGGTACGTCACCGATTTCCGTGGCGGTTCGGGTGGCGCCAGTGCGCCGGCGACCGCGTCGGGTGACGCGGCTGCGACTGCGCCCGCCGCGGCGGAACCGGCAGCGGCCGGGCCGGCCGCAGCGAGTTCCGAAAGCACGACGACGAGCGCCGCGCCCGCCCCGGCTGCAGCGCCCGCCGCCAGTAGTTGACCGTCGCGGTCCGACCGGGCCGCGACCACCCCGCGCCGCCGGCGCGGTTCATTGACGGCAGATGATGAAAAAGACGACCCTGAAATCGGTGTTTCTGACCGGCCTGCTGGTTCTCGTCCCGCTCGCGATCACGCTGTGGGTGCTCGGTCTCATCATCGGCACGATGGACCAGACGCTGCTCCTGCTGCCTGAATCGTGGCAGCCCGAGCGGATGCTCGGCTTCCACCTGCCGGGGATCGGCGCGGTGCTGACGCTTGCGTTCATCTTCGTCGTCGGTCTGGCCACGCGGAATTTCGTCGGCCAGAAGCTCGTCACCTGGTGGAATGCAGTCGTGCGCCACATCCCGGTCGTGGGGCCGATCTACACGAGCGTCAAGCAGGTATCGGACACGCTGCTGTCGAGCAGCGGCAACGCGTTCCGCAAGGCGCTGCTGATCGAATATCCGCGTCGCGGCTCGTATACGATCGCGTTTCTGACCGGCACGCCCGGCGGCGACGTGCTCAATCATCTGACGGAAGAATACGTGAGCGTGTATATCCCGACGACGCCGAACCCGACGTCGGGCTTCTTCCTGATGCTGCCGAAGAGCGAAGTCATCGAACTCGACATGTCGGTCGATGCCGCGCTGAAGTACATCGTCTCGATGGGCGTCGTGGCGCCCCCGGCGCCGGCTCCGGCGCCCGCCCGCCGCCCCGTCGAGCCGCCGCTGTAAGTAAAGAATCATCGCCCGGGCCGCGCGTTGCGGCGCCCGTTGATCAAACCGAACGAAAGCAAACATCATGTCGATGCGTACTGAATACTGCGGTCTCGTGACCGAACACCTGCTGGGCCAAACCGTGTCGCTGTGCGGCTGGGTGCAGCGCCGCCGCGATCACGGCGGTGTGATCTTCATCGACCTGCGCGATCGTGAAGGCCTCGTGCAGGTGGTGTGCGACCCGGATCGCGCGGAAATGTTCGCGACCGCCGAAGGCGTGCGCAACGAGTTCTGCGTGCAGGTGAAGGGTCTCGTGCGCAACCGTCCGGAAGGCACGGTCAATGCCGGGCTGAAGAGCGGCAAGATCGAAGTGCTGTGCCACGAGCTGACCGTGCTGAACGCGTCGGTCACGCCGCCGTTCCAGCTCGACGACGACAACCTGTCGGAAACGACGCGTCTCACGCACCGCGTGCTCGACCTGCGCCGTCCGCAGATGCAGCACAACCTGCGCCTGCGTTACCGCGTCGCGATCGAGGCGCGCAAGTACCTCGACGAGCAGGGCTTCATCGACATCGAAACGCCGATGCTGACGAAGAGCACGCCGGAAGGCGCGCGCGACTACCTCGTGCCGTCGCGCGTGAACGCGGGCCAGTTCTTCGCGCTGCCGCAGTCGCCGCAGCTGTTCAAGCAGTTGCTGATGGTCGCGAACTTCGACCGTTACTACCAGATCACCAAGTGCTTCCGCGACGAGGATCTCCGTGCCGACCGTCAGCCGGAATTCACGCAGATCGACTGCGAGACGTCGTTCCTCGGCGAGCAGGAAATCCGTGACCTGTTCGAAGACATGATCCGTCACATCTTCAAGACGACGATCGACGTCGAACTCGACGCGACGTTCCCGGTCATGCCGTACTCGGAAGCGATGGCGCGTTTCGGTTCGGACAAGCCGGACCTGCGCGTGCAGCTCGAATTCACCGAGCTGACCGACGCGATGAAGGACGTCGACTTCAAGGTGTTCAGCACGCCGGCCAACGCGAAGGACGGCCGTGTCGCGGCGCTGCGCGTGCCGAAGGGCAGCGAGCTGTCGCGTGGCGACATCGACGGCTACACCGAATTCGTGCGCATCTACGGCGCGAAGGGCCTCGCATGGATCAAGGTCAACGAGAAGGCGAAGGGCCGTGACGGCCTGCAGAGCCCGATCGTCAAGAACCTGCATGACGCATCGATCGCGGCGATTCTCGAGCGCACCGGCGCTGAAGACGGCGACATCATCTTCTTCGCGGCCGACCGCGCGAAGGTCGTCAACGACAGCCTCGGCGCGCTGCGCCTGAAGATCGGCCATTCGGAATTCGGCAAGGCGAACGGCCTCGTCCAGGCCGGCTGGAAGCCGCTGTGGGTCGTCGACTTCCCGATGTTCGAATACGACGACGAAGATGCACGCTACGTCGCCGCGCACCACCCGTTCACGAGCCCGAAGGACGAGCACCTCGAGTACCTCGAGACCGACCCGGGCCGCTGCCTCGCGAAGGCCTACGACATGGTGCTGAACGGCTGGGAAATCGGCGGCGGCTCGGTGCGTATCTACCAGGAGGAAGTGCAGAGCAAGGTGTTCCGCGCACTGAAGATCGGCGCGGAAGAGGCTCAGCTGAAGTTCGGCTTCCTGCTGGACGCACTGCAATACGGCGCGCCGCCGCATGGTGGTATCGCATTCGGTCTTGACCGCATCGTCACGATGATGGCCGGCGCCGATTCGATCCGCGACGTGATCGCGTTCCCGAAGACGCAGCGTGCGCAGGATCTGCTCACGCAGGCGCCGAGCCCGGTCGACGAGCGTCAGCTGCGCGAACTGCACATCCGTCTGCGTCAGCCGGAACAGCCGAAGGCGTAACGCGCTTTCGCAACCCCTCGTGTGTGCGGCGACGCGCACACGACGCACATGAAAAAGGCGCTGCGATGCGCCTTTTTCGTTTTTTGCGGTACAGTCGCAGCACTTGCCGCACGTTCGGAGCACATGCTCGGCGCGCGGCCCTGTGCCGCATGAAACAAAGATGACGAAGCCGCCGAAAATCCCCGAATCCGTTCTCGTCGTGATCTACACGCCCGACCTCGATGTGCTGGTGATCAAGCGTGCCGACCAGCCCGATTTCTGGCAATCGGTGACCGGATCGAAGGACATGCTCGACGAGCCGCTCGCGGTCACCGCCGCACGCGAAGTGGCCGAGGAAACCGGCATCTCGATCGGCACGCCGGACGTGCCCGCCACCGCGCTCGCCGACTGGCGCCACCGGATCGAATACACGATCTATCCGCAATACCTGCATCGTTATGCACCGGGTGTCACGCGCAACACCGAGCACTGGTTCGGGCTGTGCGTGCCGCGTTGCGTCGACGTGACGCTGTCGCCGCGCGAGCATGTCGACCATGCATGGTTGCCGTTCCGCGAGGCGGCCGCGCGCTGCTTCTCGCCGTCGAACGCCGAGGCGATCCTGCAATTGCCCGCGCGCGTGGCACTCGCGCGGGCGCCGCACGGCTCGTCCGCATGACTGCGGAGACCCGCAAGCGTTTCGCGCAATTGCGGCAGATGTTCCTGCAGGAACGCGGTTCCGCGTCGCGGCTCGCGTTCACGGCGGGCAACACGGTGCGACTGTGCGAGGGCGGCTGCGAATTCTTCGCGGCACTGATCGAACGGATCGATGCGGCCCGCGAGCAGGTGATGCTCGAAACCTACATCTTCTGCGACGACGCCGCCGGCCGCCCGGTGTCGGACGCGCTGATCCGCGCGGCGCAGCGTGGCGTGCGCGTGCGCGTGATCACCGACGGCATCGGCACCGCGCGCCTGCCGCTGTTCGACACGTGGGTCGCGGCGGGCGTCGAGCACAGCATCTACAACCGCTTCCTGTTCGGCCGTTTCGGCTTCTCGCGCACGCACCGCAAGCTCGCGGTGATCGATCACGCGGTCGCGTTCTGCGGCGGCATCAACATCGTCGACGACTATGCGCAGGGCGGTGCGACGCTACCGTTTCCGCGCTGGGATTTCGCGGTCGAGATGGCGGGGCCCGCGGTGTCCGACGTGCGCGCCGCGTTCGAACTGCAGTGGCACCGGATCCGGTTCGGCCACAAGCCGTATGCGCAATACGCGGCCGGGCTGCACGGAGGCGAAGCGTTCCCCGACATGTTCCGGCGCTGGATGCGCAGCCACCGGTGGATCAAGGCCGGCGCGCTGCGGGTCGTGACGGAGCCGAGCGTCGCGTTCGTCGCGCGCGACAACGTCGTGAACCGTCGTGCGATCGAGAAGGCCTATCTCGCGGCGATCGGCCAGGCGCGCCAGCAGATCCTGCTCGCGAATCCGTACTTCATGCCGGGCCGCAAGCTGCGCCGCGCGCTGACGGGCGCCGCGCGGCGCGGCGTCGACGTGCGGATCCTGGTCGGCCGCAAGGAGTTTGCGGCGCTCGATACGGCCGTGCCGTTCCTCTACCATGCGCTGCTGCGCGCGGGCGTGCGCGTGGCCGAATACGACAAGACGATGCTGCACGGCAAGGTGGCCGTGATCGACGACAACTGGGCGACGGTCGGCTCGTCGAATCTGGACGCGCTGAGCCTGATGCTGAACAATGAGGCCAATGTCGTGCTGGTGCGCTACGATGCAGTGACGAACGAACTGCGCGACGCGATCACGGCCGCGTTCGCCGACGGCCGGGAGATCGATCCCGCGCGATTTGCCGCGCGCCCGCGCATCGAGCGTCTGCTGAACTGGCTGGCCTATACGACGTATCGTGTCGTGATGAAGGCGCTGACGGTCGGCGGTTACGACTGACGCGGACTAAGCGTTCGCTTCAAAAAATCTGTCCGCACGTTCGTGCGGAAAAGCCGCTCCGGCCTCGCCGGAATCGCGCAAAATAGCGGCTCGGTTAGACACCGGTTTCTAATAATTTCCTTGTTTCGCGAGCGGCCGCACTCAATAATAGTACGGCCGTTCGATTTTATTCGAACCCCCGAACGGTTACAGAAATAGCTATGCGAAAAGGCGAACAGACGCGTGCCGCGATACTTGAAGCTGCTTTGGACCTCGCCAGCCGTGACGGGCTGGAGGGGCTGACGATCGGCCTGCTGGCCGAGCGCATGCAGATGAGCAAGAGCGGCGTGTTCGCGCACTTCGGATCGCGCGAGGACCTGCAGGTCGAGGTTGTCCGCGAGTATCACCATCGTTTCGAAAACGAGGTGTTCTTTCCGAGCCTGCGCGAGTCGCGCGGTCTGCCGCGTCTGCGGGCGATGCTGGCGCGCTGGATCGAGAAGCGCATCCAGGAGGTGACGACTGGGTGCATCTACATCAGCGGCGCAGTGGAGTACGACGACCGGCCGGACAGCCCCGTGCGCGAGCAGTTGATCGCGAGCGTGACAGCCTGGCGTGCCGCGTTGCTGCGCGCCATTTCGCAGGCGATGGAAGAGGGGCATCTGCGCACGGATACCGATCCGGACCTGATGCTCTTCGAGCTGTACAGCTTCACGCTCGGCCTGCATCACGACGCGCGCTTCCTGCATTCGCCGGACGCCGTGCGCCTCACGTGGGCCGCGCTGGAAAAGACGATTGTTTCGTATCAGAGCGAGAGCCGTTAGCGGCGCGTCAACCGCCCGCCAGGAGCTCGAGCCGTTTTGCCCACCTTTGGAGAGAGTCATGGGACAGTACGCCGCGCCGCTGCGCGACATGCAATTCGTGTTGCACGAGCTTCTGAACGTCGAAGCCGAAGTCAAGCAAATGCCCAAGCATGCGGACCTCGACGCCGACACGATCAACCAGGTCCTCGAAGAAGCGGGCAAGTTCTGCTCCGAGGTGCTGTTCCCGCTGAACCAGGTCGGCGACCGCGAAGGCTGTACGTATGAAGGCGACGGCGTCGTGAAGACCCCGACCGGCTTCAAGGAGGCCTACCGGCAATACGTCGAGGCCGGCTGGCCGGCGCTCGGCTGCGATCCGGACTACGGCGGCCAGGGCCTGCCCGCGTTCGTGAACAACGCGCTCTACGAAATGATGAATTCGGCGAACCAGGCATGGACGATGTATCCCGGCCTGTCGCACGGCGCGTACGAATGCCTGCACGCGCACGGCGCGCCGGAACTGCAGAAGGCCTACCTGCCGAAGCTCGTGACGGGCGAATGGACCGGCACGATGTGCCTGACCGAGCCGCACTGCGGCACCGACCTCGGCATCCTGCGCACCAAGGCCGAACCGAACGGCGACGGCTCCTACTCGATCAGCGGCACGAAGATCTTCATCTCGAGCGGCGAACACGACATGGCGGAGAACATCGTCCACCTCGTGCTCGCGCGCCTGCCGGAAGCGCCGCAAGGCACGAAGGGCATCTCGCTGTTCATCGTGCCGAAGTTCATTCCCGACGCAGCGGGCGCGCCGGGCGAGCGCAACGGCGTCAAGTGCGGCTCGATCGAGCACAAGATGGGCATCCACGGCAATTCGACTTGCGTGATCAACCTCGACAACGCGAAAGGCTGGATGGTCGGCGAGCCGAACAAGGGCTTGAACGCGATGTTCGTGATGATGAACGCGGCCCGTCTCGGCGTTGGCGCACAGGGCCTCGGCCTCACGGAAGTCGCGTACCAGAACTCGCTCACGTATGCGAAGGAGCGTCTGCAGATGCGCTCGCTGACGGGCCCGAAGGCACCGGACAAGCCGGCCGACCCGATCATCGTGCACCCGGACGTGCGCCGCATGCTGCTCACGCAGAAGGCCTACGCGGAAGGCGCGCGCGCGTTCACGTACTGGTCCGCGCTGCAGATCGACAAGGAGCTGTCGCACGCCGATGAAACGGTGCGCAAGGAGGCGGCCGACCTCGTCGCGCTGCTTACGCCGATCATCAAGGCGTTCCTGACCGACAACGCATTCGAGTGCACGAACCACGCGATGCAGATCTACGGCGGCCACGGCTTCATCTCCGAGTGGGGCATGGAGCAGTACGTGCGCGACGCGCGGATCAACATGATCTACGAAGGCACGAACTCGATCCAGTCGCTCGATTTGCTGGGCCGCAAGGTGCTCGGCGACATGGGCGCGAAGCTGAAGAAGTTCGGCAAGCTCGTCACGGAATTCGCGGAAGCCGAAGGCGTGAAGCCGGAAATGGCCGAGTTCATCAACCCGCTCGCCGACATCGGCGACAAGGTGCAGAAGCTGACGATGGAAATCGGCATGAAGGCGATGCAGAACCCCGACGAAGTCGGCGCTGCCGCCGTGCCGTACCTGCGCACCGTCGGCCACCTGGTGTTCTCGTACTTCTGGGCGCGGATGGCGCGCCTCGCACTCGACAACGAAGCGTCGGGCGATCCGTTCTACAAGTCGAAGCTCGCGACGGCCCGCTTCTACTTCGCGCGCCTGCTGCCCGAGACGGCATCGACGATCCGCGCCGCGCGCGCCGGCTCGAAGACGCTGATGGAAGTCGACGAATCGCTGTTCTGACGCGAGTCCGGGCGGTGCGCGATGCGTGCCGCCCGAACGCAACGGTTCCTGGTACTCACTACGCTGTGCAGCCCTCACATCCCGCGCTGCACGACATTATCCGGAGACATCCCGTGAGCAATTTCCTGATTCGCAAGGTCGCCGTGCTGGGCGCCGGCGTGATGGGCGCGCAGATCGCCGCGCACCTCATCAACGCGCGCGTGCCGGTGCTGCTGTTCGACCTGCCGGCCAAGGAAGGCCCGAAAAACGCGATCGCACTGAAGGCGATCGAGAACCTGAAGAAGCTGTCGCCCGCGCCGTTCGGCGTGAAGGACGACGCGAAGTACCTCGAGGCAGCCAACTACGAAGACGACATCGCGAAGCTCGCCGAGTGCGACGTCGTGATCGAGGCGATCGCCGAGCGGATGGACTGGAAGCACGACCTGTACAAGAAGGTCGCACCGCACATTGCACCGAACGCGATCTTCGCGACCAACACGTCGGGCCTGTCGATCACGAAGCTGTCCGAAGGTTTCTCGGACGAGCTGAAGTCGCGCTTCTGCGGCGTGCACTTCTTCAACCCGCCGCGCTACATGCACCTCGTCGAGCTGATCCCGACCGCGCATACGCGCCCGGAGATCCTCGACCAGCTCGAGACGTTCCTGACGAGCATCGTCGGCAAGGGCGTCGTGCGCGCGAAGGACACGCCGAACTTCATCGCGAACCGCGTCGGCATCTTCTCGATCCTCGCGGTGATCACCGAGGCTGCGAAGTTCGGCCTGCGCTTCGACGAAGTCGACGATCTGACGGGCAGCCGCCTCGGCCGCGCGAAGTCGGCGACGTTCCGCACCGCGGACGTGGTCGGCCTCGACACGATGGCGCACGTGATCAAGACGATGCAGGACAACCTGGCCGACGATCCGTTCTTCCCGGTCTACCAGACGCCTGCCGTGCTCGCCGAACTGGTGAAGCAGGGCGCGCTCGGCCAGAAGACGGGCGGCGGTTTCTACAAGAAGGAAGGCAAGGCGATCAAGGTGCTCGACGCGAAGACGGGCAGCTACGTCGACGCCGGCGCGAAGGCTGACGAAACCGTCGGCCGCATCCTGAAGCGTCCGCCGGCGGAGCGCCTGAAGCTGCTGCGCGAGACGGACCATCCGCACGCGCAGTTCCTGTGGTCGATCTTCCGCGATGTGTTCCATTACATCGGCGTGCATCTCGAGTCGATCGCCGACAACGCGCGCGACGTCGACCTCGCGATCCGCTGGGGCTTCGGCTGGAACGAAGGCCCGTTCGAAGGCTGGCAGGCTGCTGGCTGGAAGCAGGTCGCCGAGTGGGTGCAGGAAGACATCGCGGCCGGCAAGGCGCTCGCGAACGTGCCGCTGCCGTCGTGGGTGCTCGAAGGCGCGGTCGCCGAGAAGGGCGGCGTGCACACGGCTGAAGGCTCGTGGGCGCCGGCTGCGCAGCGCTTCGTGCCGCGTTCGGACCTCGCGGTCTACGGCAAGCAGGTATTCCGCGCGCCGCTGCTCGGCGAAGCGGGTGCCGATCCGAAGTCCTACGGCAAGACGCTGTTCGAGACCGACGCGGTGCGCGCATGGGTCGACGACCGTGCGGGCGAGGACGACGTCGTGATCGTGTCGTTCAAGTCGAAGATGAACACGATCGGACCGAGCGTGATCGACGGCCTCGTGCAGGCGATCGAGCTCGCGGAGAAGGACTACAAGGGCGTGGTGATCTGGCAGCCGACGTCGCTGAAGCTCGGCACGCCGGGCGGTCCGTTCTCGGCCGGCGCGAACCTCGAAGAGGCGATGCCCGCGTTCATGATGGGCGGCGCGAAGGGCATCGAGCCGTTCGTGAAGAAATTCCAGGAAGGCATGCTGCGCGTGAAGTACGCGAACGTGCCGGTCGTCGCGGCCGTGTCGGGCATCGCGCTCGGCGGCGGGTGCGAGCTGATGCTGCACAGCGCGAAGCGTGTCGTGCACGTCGAAAGCTACGTCGGTCTCGTCGAAGTGGGCGTCGGCCTCGTACCGGCGGGCGGCGGCCTGAAGGAAGCGGCGCTGCGCGCGGCGGAAGCCGCAACGGCCGCGAACGCGACCACCGACATCCTGAAGTTCGTGACGAAGTCGTTCGAGAACGCGGCGATGGCGAAGGTGTCGGCATCCGCGCACGACGCACGTGCGATGGGCTACCTGAAGCCGTCCGACACGATCATCTTCAACGTGTTCGAACTGCTCGATACCGCGAAGAAGGAAGCGCGCGCGCTGGCCGCAACCGGCTACCGCGCACCGCTGCGGGCGAAGGACGTGCCGGTCGCGGGCCGCTCGGCCATCGCGACGATCAAGGCATCGCTCGTCAACATGCGTGACGGCCGTTTCATCAGCGACCACGACTACCTGATCGCGAGCCGCATCGCCGAAGCCGTGTGCGGCGGCGACGTCGAAGCCGGCAGCCTCGTCGACGAGCAGTGGCTGCTCGCGCTGGAGCGCCGTGCGTTCGTTGAGCTGCTCGGTACGCAGAAGACGCAGGAACGGATCATGGGCATGTTGCAGACCGGCAAGCCGGTGCGTAACTGAGCGAGCGGACAACTTTGCATGGGACCGAAGCGGGCGCCGAAGCACCCGCTCCGTCCAACAGGAGTTTGAAATGAGCAAACAATTGCAAGACGCATACATCGTCGCCGCCAGCCGCACCCCGATCGGCAAGGCACCGCGCGGTGTGTTCAAGAACACGCGCCCGGACGAGCTGCTGGTCCACGCGATCAAGTCGGCGGTCGCGCAGGTGCCCGGCTTCGACACGAAGCTGATCGAAGACGCGATCATCGGCTGCGCGATTCCGGAAGCCGAACAGGGCCTGAACGTCGCGCGCATGGGCGCGCTGCTCGCGGGCCTGCCGCAGACGGTCGGCGGCGTGACGGTCAACCGTTTCTGCGCGTCGGGCATCACCGCGCTCGCGATGGCGGCCGACCGCATCCGCGTCGGCGAGTCGGATGCGCTGTTCGCGGGCGGCTGCGAATCGATGAGCATGGTGCCGATGATGGGCAACAAGCCGTCGATGTCGCCGCACATCTTCGATCGCAACGAAGATTTCGGCATCGCGTACGGGATGGGCCTGACGGCCGAGCGCGTCGCCGAACAGTGGAAGGTGAGCCGCGAAGACCAGGACGCGTTCTCGGTCGAGTCGCACCGCAAGGCGCTCGCCGCGCAGCAGGCTGGCGAGTTCAACGACGAGATCGCCGCGTACACGCTCACCGAGCGTTTCCCGAACCTGGCAACGGGTGAAGTCGACGTTAAGACGCGCGAGATCGCGCTCGACGAAGGTCCGCGTGCGGATACGTCGATCGAAGGCCTCGCGAAGCTGCGCGCGGTGTTCGCGAACAAGGGTTCGGTCACGGCCGGCAACAGCTCGCAGACGTCGGACGGCGCGGGTGCGCTGCTGGTCGTGTCGGAGAAGGTGCTCAAGGCGTTCAACCTGACGCCGCTCGCGCGCTTCGTGAGCTTCGCGGTGCGCGGCGTGCCGCCGGAAATCATGGGCATCGGCCCGAAGGAAGCGATTCCCGCCGCGCTGAAGGCCGCGGGCCTGAAGCAGGACGATCTCGACTGGATCGAGCTGAACGAGGCGTTCGCCGCGCAATCGCTGGCGGTGATCCGCGATCTCGGCCTCGACCCGTCGAAGGTCAACCCGCTGGGCGGCGCGATCGCGCTCGGCCACCCGCTCGGCGCGACCGGCGCGATCCGCGCGGCGACCGTCGTGCACGGCCTGCGCCGCCGCAACCTGAAGTACGGCATGGTCACGATGTGCGTCGGCACCGGCATGGGCGCCGCAGGCATCATCGAACGTCTGTAAGCGGGACGCGACCATAGCGACGACGGTGCGCGGGCCACGAGCTCGCGCACCGTTTTTTCATTCCGGTAGAGGCAAGTCAAAGGAGACGGTTGTGTCCGAAATTCAAGTGGAACGCGCCGAAGGCGTGATGACGATCACGATCGCGCGCCCGGCGAAGAAGAATGCGCTGACGGCGGCGATGTACCAGACGATGGCCGATGCACTGGCCGACGCGCAGGAAGACAAGGCGGTCCGCGTGATCCTGCTGCGCGGCAGCGACGGCAATTTCAGCGCGGGGAACGATCTCGAGGATTTCCTGAAGGCGCCGCCGAAGGACGAGAACGCATCGGTGTTCCAGTTTCTCGCGCGAATCAGCGGTGCGCAGAAACCCGTCGTCGCTGCGGTGCCGGGCATCGCGGTCGGCGTCGGCGTGACGATGCTGTTGCACTGCGATCTGGTCTACGCGGCCGATACCGCAATGTTCTCGCTGCCGTTCGCGCAGCTCGGGCTGTGCCCGGAAGCCGCATCGAGCGTGCTGCTGCCGCGCCTGGCCGGCCATCAGGTCGCCGCGGAGAAGCTGCTGCTCGGCGAGGCGTTCGATGCACTGGAAGCGCACCGGATCGGCATCGTGAACCGCGTGCTGCCGGCTGCGGAGCTCGACGCGTTCGCGGCGAAGCAGGCGGCGAAGCTCGCGGCACTGCCTGCGTCGTCGCTGCGCGTGACGAAGGCGCTGCTGAAGGATACGGGCGGCGTGGCGACGGCCGCGCGGATGGCCGAGGAAGCGGGGCATTTCTCCGCGATGCTGCGCGCGCCGGAAGCACGCGAGGCGATGACGGCGTTCTTCGAGAAGCGCAAGCCGGATTTCCGTCAGTTCGACTGACGGAGCAGGCCGCGCCGGCGGTGGCTTACCGGCGCGATCCCGCCCTTGCGATCAGGCCGTGCCGTAGTCGACGTGGCCGGTTTCGCGGCAGAAGCTGACGAGCCGCAAACCGGCCGCCTTCGCGATGTCGATCGCGAGCGATGACGGCGCGGAGATCGTCGCGACCAGCGGGATGCCGACCCGTGCGGCCTTGCGCACGAGCTCGTAGCTGGCGCGGCTCGACAGGAACACGAAGCCGTCGGTCGTGTCGGCGCGCGACAGCACGAGCGAGCCGATCAGCTTGTCCAGCGCGTTGTGGCGGCCGACGTCCTCGAACGCCGTCCGGATCGCGCCTGTTGCGTCGCACCACGCGGCCGCATGCAGGCCGCCCGTGAGCTGCGTGAGCGCCTGGTGGGCCGGCAGCGCCTGCGCCGCGTGTGCCAGCGCGTCGGGCGCGAGGCGTGTGAGAAAGCCCGTGTCGGGCACGCGTTCGGGCGCGAGGTCGAGCAAATCGATGCTTTCGATCCCGCACACGCCGCAGCCGGTGCGCCCCGCGAGCGCGCGGCGCCGGTCCTTCAGCGCCGCGAACGCCTGCTGGACGACTTCCAGGTGCACTTCCGCGTGCGGCAGCGGTGCGTCGATATGCAGGATCACCTCGATGTCCTTGATGTCGCTGCCGCGCGCGACGATGCCTTCCGAGATCGCGAAACCGACCGCGAACGCTTCGAGGTCGCATGGCGTACACATCATCACCGCGTGCGAGATGCCGTTGAAGACGAGTGCGACCGGCCATTCCTGGCCGACGTAGTCGTGCGCGGTTTCGACGGTGCCGCCGCGCGTGCGGCTCACGGACAGTTCGATCGCGCCGCGCGGTTCGGCGCCCGGTTCGTCGCGCGGTTCGTCGCGCGGTTGATCGATCTTGGTCGGATTCACGAGCACTCCCGTTGATTCGAAGCGCGGCCGGCGACAATCGTGTCCGCCGCCCGCGTGCAGAGGTTCTAAAATACCTCAGGCAGGCCGGCCGCGCCGGCATCCGCCAAGTCAGGTAACGACCATGGGACTCAGCGACGCTCCGTTGCTATTCAATTTCGAACACGATTCGTCGGAAAACTTCACGTACATCCCGATGATCGTGCGTTTCAACCTCGACCGTTTCGGTTTGCGGATTTCACTCGAGCAATGGCAACTGCTGCCGCTCGAGGACCGCAAGCTGCTCGCGCGCTTTCCGGCCGACGACGACACCGCGATCGAGCCCAACTTCGATCATGCGCTGTTCGAGATGCTGCGCACGCATGCCGATCTGGAACCGTCATGGTTCCAGCCGGACGAGCGGCCGACCTGGCGCGCCGTCGATACGGTGCCGGAGTCGCTCGTGCAGCAGAGCGCGCTGGCCGGGCTGTCGGCGCCTGCGCTCGCGCAGTGGCAGCGGCTCGCGCCGTTCCAGCGCTACGTGCTGGTGAAGCTGTCGCGCAAGCCGAAGCTGAATCACGATTTCCTGCCCGCGATGCGGGAGTTCGGGCTGACGGCCACGCACTGACGTGGCCGTCAGCCGCGCCGCGGCGCGGCGCTCGCCCGTCAGAGCGGCGGCAGTTGCCGCGGCTTGCGGTCCGGGCCGGTCGCGACGTACGTGAGCGTCGCTTCGGTGACCTTCACGACTTCGCCCATCAGGCGCATGCGCTGCGCGT
This sequence comes from Burkholderia cepacia, assembly GCF_001039005.1. Lineage (GTDB taxonomy): Bacteria > Pseudomonadota > Gammaproteobacteria > Burkholderiales > Burkholderiaceae > Burkholderia > Burkholderia theae. Next base: position 123,748 of record NZ_LDWR01000004.1, on the reverse strand, counting down.
ACACCTCGACGTCGACCGTGATCGACGTGTTGCCGGTACGCGTGATGGTCGCGTAGAAGCTCAGCAGATCGCCGACGAACACCGGCTGCTTGAACACGAACGAGTTGACCGCGACCGTCGCGACGCGGCCGTTCGCGCGCTGGCTCGCGGGAATCGAGCCGGCGATGTCGACCTGCGACATGATCCAGCCGCCGAACACGTCGCCGTGGACGTTCGCGTCGTGCGGTTGCGGGACGACGCGCAGCGCGGGCTGCATTTGCGGGAGGTCGAGGGTCGAATCGGTCATGGCGGGGGCTTTCATCCTGTAATAAATACGCCGCCGCGCGCAGGCTGGCCGGCGAGGCCGCCGGCAGCGGCGCGAAGCGGCTTCTGCGACAATACAACGTTCGCAAATTGTACGAGAAAGCGGGCGAGCCGGCCGCCGATGCACGCGTCCGGCCCAGCCGCCGATCCTTCCCCCCATGCGCCGATTTCCTGCTTCCGGTGAGCCCGCGCCGGCTTCGACCGGGCCCCGCAACGACTGGCAGACCATCCGGTCGCTGCTGCCGTATCTGGCCACCTACAAATGGCGCGTCGCGCTTGCGCTCGGCTGCCTGATCGGCGCGAAGGTCGCCAACCTTGGCGTGCCGGTCGTGATGAAGCGCATCGTCGACCACCTGTCGTCCGTGCAGCAGCTCACCGCGCTCGGCCGCGCCGAACAGTCGGCCGGCATCGTGCTCGCGGGCGGCGTCGGGCTGCTGGTCATCGCGTATGCGCTCGTCCGGCTGTCGACGTCGCTGTTTACCGAACTGCGCGAGATCCTGTTCTCGAAGGTCACCGAGAGCGCGGTGCGCCAGCTCGCGCTGCAGGTGTTCAGGCACCTGCACGGGCTGTCGCTGCGCTTCCATCTCGAACGCCAGACGGGCGGCATGTCGCGCGACATCGAGCGCGGCACGCGCGGCATCCAGCAACTGATTTCCTATTCGCTGTACAGCATCCTGCCGACGCTCGTCGAGGTCGGGCTCGTGCTCGGTTTCTTCGTGGTCAAGTACGAGGCCTATTACGCGTACGTGACGTTCGCGGCGCTGGCCACGTACATCGTGTTCACCGTGAAGGTCACCAACTGGCGCACGCACTTCCGCCGCACGATGAACGAGCTCGACTCGCGCGCGAACTCGCGGGCGATCGATTCGCTGATCAACTACGAGACGGTGAAGTACTTCGGCAACGAGGAGTGGGAAGCGCAGCGCTACGACGAGAACCTGAAGCGCTACCGGAAGGCCGCGATCCGCTCGCAGAATTCGCTGTCGGTGCTGAACTTCGGCCAGCAGGCGATCATCGGCACGGGGCTCGTGCTGATTCTGTGGCGCGCGACGCAGGGCGTGCTCGCGGGCAAGCTGACGCTCGGCGATCTCGTGCTGATCAACACGTTCATGCTGCAGCTCTACATTCCGCTGAATTTTCTCGGCGTCGTCTATCGCGAGCTGAAGCAGAGCCTCACCGACATGGACCGGATGTTCGGGCTGCTGTCGTCCGCGAAGGAAGTCGCGGACTTGCCCGATGCGCGACCGCTCACGGTGGCCGGTGCACAGGTGCGCTTCGAGCACGTGAACTTCGCGTACGAGCCGGCGCGGCAGATCCTGCACGACGTGACGTTCACGATCGACGCGGGCACGACGACCGCGGTGGTCGGCCACAGCGGCTCCGGGAAGTCGACGCTGTCGCGGCTGCTGTTCCGCTTCTACGATCTCGACCGGCAGGCGGGTGGCGCGATCCGGATCGACGGCCAGGATATCCGCGACGTCACGCAGGACTCGCTGCGCGCATCGATCGGGATCGTGCCGCAGGACACCGTGCTGTTCAACGATTCGATCTACTACAACATCGCGTACGGCCGGCCGACCGCGACTCGCGACGAGGTGGTCGCGGCCGCGCGCGCCGCGCACATCCACGATTTCATCGAAAGCTTGCCGAAGGGTTATGACACGCCGGTCGGCGAGCGCGGGCTGAAGCTGTCGGGCGGCGAGAAGCAGCGCGTCGCGATCGCGCGCACGCTGCTGAAGGATCCGCCGGTCCTGCTGTTCGACGAGGCGACGTCGGCGCTCGATTCGCGCTCGGAACGCGCGATCCAGCACGAGCTCGACCAGATCGCGCGGCATCGCACGACGCTCGTGATCGCGCACCGGCTGTCGACGGTCGTGCACGCGCAGCAGATCCTGGTGATGGATCACGGGCGGATCGTCGAGCGCGGCACGCACGACGAACTCGTGCGCGCGGACGGGCTGTATGCCCAGATGTGGGCGCTGCAGCAGCAGCGCGCGGCGGCGGGCGGCGAAGAGGCCGAGGCCGCGTAAGCGGCGGGGCTGCGCGCCGTGGCGCGCGGCAGGCAGGCGACGGTCTGCCGGAAGGGGGGGCGGGCGGTGCCGTGCCGGACCGTCCGTCGTTCGGTCAGCCCGCGGCGCGCAGCCGCGCGTCGAGCTCGCCGAGCTGCGCGGGCGTGCCGACGTTCTCCCAGATGCCTTCGTACAGTTCGCCGCTCGCGCGGCCGGCTTCGATCGTCGCGCGGAAGTACGGCGTCAGTGCGCGTCGCGTGCCGGGTGCGAGATCGCGGAACATGCGCGAGTCGTACAGGCCGATGCTGCCGAACGTAACGCGCTCGCCGCCGTCGAGCGACAGGCGCCCGTCGCCACCGAGCACGAAGTCGCCGGACGGATGGAACGGCGGATTCGGCACCATCACGAGATGCATTGCGGGCGCGTCGAGCGCCGACATGTGTGCTGCACGGACGGCGAGCCTGCCGTAATCGAACTCGGCGAACACGTCGCCGGCCACCGCGACGAACACCGTCGACCGTCCGTCGCGCTCCAGCAGCGGGAGCGCCTGCGCAATCCCGCCGGCGGTCTCCAGCGCGTCGCCCTCGGCCGAATACGCAATCCGCACGCCCCAGCGCGAACCGTCGCCGAGCGCGGCCTCGATCCGCTCGCCGAGCCATGCGTGGTTGATCACGATCGTCTCGATGCCCGCACGCGCGAGCGCTTCGATCTGCCACACGATCAGCGGCTTGCCGCCCGCTTCGAGCAGCGGCTTCGGGCGGGTGTCGGTCAGCGGGCGCATCCGTTCGCCGCGCCCGGCGGCGAAGATCATCGCCGTGGTCAGGGTGTCGCTCATGTTCGGCTGGGTGTCGGGTCGGTCGGGACGGTCAGAACGTATAGCCGACGTCGGCCGGTGCGTTGCCCTCGAGCTCGTCGAGCAGCTTCGCGAACGGCACGAGCGGGCGGTAGCGCAGCGCGACCTTGCGCGCATACGTAATGAAGCGCGGCAGGTCGTTCAGGTAGTGCGGCTTGCCGTCGCGGTAATTGATGCGTGCGAACAGGCCGAGAACCTTGATGTGGCGCTGCAGGCCCATCCATTCGAGCTGGCGGAAGAACTCGCCGAAATCGGGGTCGACCGGCAGGCCGGCCTTTTTCGCCTTTTCCCAGTAGTACGCGAAGCAGTCGAGCTCGAACTCCTCGTCCCAACTGATGAACGCGTCGCGCAGCAGCGACACGACGTCGTACGTCAGCGGCCCGTAGACGGCGTCCTGGAAGTCGAGCACGCCCGGGTTCGGCTCGCAGACCATCAGGTTGCGCGGCATGAAGTCGCGCAGCATGAAACCCTGCGGCTGCGCGTGCGCGCTGGCGACCAGCAGCGCGAAGGTGCGGTCGAGCGTGCCGCGCATCGCATCGGTGACGGGCTTGCCGAGGTGGCGGCCGACGTACCACTCGGGCATCAACTCCATTTCGCGGCGCAGGAACGCCTCGTCGAACGGCGGCAGCACGTCGGGCTTCGACGTGAGCTGGAAGCGGATCAGCGCGTCGAGCGCGTCGCGCATCAGCGGCTTCGCGGCGGCCGGGTCGGCCGGATCGAGCACCGAGATGTACGACGTGCGGCCGAGGTCCGTCACGAGCATGAAGCCCGCGTCGAAATCGTGGGCCAGCACGTCCGGCACGTGATCGCCGGCCGCGGCGAGCAATTGCGCGACCTGGACGAATTCGCGGCACTTCTCGGGCGGCGGCGCGTCGACGGCGATCAGCGTGCCGCCGGGGCTCGTGGCCGATGCAACACGGAAATAACGGCGGAAACTGGCGTCCGACGACGCCGGCGCGAGGGTCGACAGGTCGAGGGCGTAGCGCTCGGCGAGCGGGTGCAGCCACGCGGTGAGCGCTTCGAGGCGGGCGTCGGGCTGGGATGCGGCGGATGGGGGCGTCATGAAACTCGGGGGAGGGGAGAACGTCTTGCCATATAATACCCCACGACTTTTTTGACGCGCCCCGCGTCAGCTTCCGCCGTGCAGGCCCGCCGCCTGTCGCGCCGTCCGCCCGATCGCCTCCCCGGTTTGCGCTCAGCCGCAGTCGCGGTTCGACGGCGCGGCCCGCCGTGCGTGAAGGCGCGGTTGACAAGGGGCGATTCGCCAAACGATAGATGCCGCCCAAACCGCTATTCCCGAATGTTTTCCCCGGTGACGGGGCGCCGCGCAAACGGCGGCTCGCGCTCGCGCTCCTGGCCGTGCCCGGCCTCGTGCCGGCCGTGTCGTACGCGCAGCTGTCGGGTGCGGCCGCTCAGCCGCAGCCGCTCGACTCGCCGTGGGATCTGCGTCTCGCACCCCAACTCGAGGATCATCCGCTGAAGGACGGCGCGAAGCCGGCCGCCTTCGTGATCGCCGACCACACGAGCGGCACGGCCGAGCAGGATCTTGCCGCGAAGGGTTCGGCCGAACTGCGGCGCGGTGAGGCCATCGTGAAGGCCGACGCGATCCACTACGATCAGGATACCGACATGGCCGATGCGTACGGCCAGGTCAGGGTATTCAATTCCGGCACGTCGTTCGTCGGCCCCGAGGCGCATCTGAAGATCGAGGCGAACCAGGGTTTCATGACGGCGCCGAAGTATCACTTCAACATGACGGGCGGGTCGGGCAGCGCGGAGCGCGCCGACATGCTCGACAACGAGCGCTCGGTGTTCTTCAACGGCACCTACACCGCGTGCCAGTGCTCGACGAACCCCGCGTGGTACATCAAGGGCAGCCGCTTCGACTTCGATACGGGTGCCGACGAAGGCTCCGTGCGCAACAGCGTGCTGTTCTTCCAGGGCGTGCCGATCTTCGCGAGCCCGTGGATGACGTTCCCGCTGTCGGGCGAGCGGCGCAGCGGCCTGCTGCCGCCGACGTTCTCGGTGAACTCGAGCAACGGGTTCGAGCTGACGCTGCCGTACTACTTCAACATCGCGCCGAACCGCGACCTGACGCTCACGCCGCGCATCATCTCGCGGCGCGGCGTGATGGCCGAGGCGACGTTCCGCTACCTGTCGCCGTCGTATTCGGGCACGTTTACGGCCAATTACCTGCCGGATGACCGGCTCGCGCACCGCAACCGCTACGCGATCTACTGGCAGCACCAGCAGAACTTCGGCGGCGGTTTCGGCGGCTACGTCTACTACAACAAGGTCTCGGACAACACCTATCCCGAAGATCTCGGTTCGTCGAACCAGTTCATCAACGGGACGCAGACGCTGTACCAGCAGGAAGCGGGCCTCACGTATAACAACGGCCCGTGGTCGGTGCTCGCGCGCTACCAGCACTGGCAGACGCTGCCACAGTCGACCGCGCCGTACAGCCGCGAGCCGCAGTTGAACGTGAAGTACGCGAAGTACAACGTCGGCGGCTTCGACTACGGTGCGGAAGCCGACTATTCGCGGTTCCGCATCACGACGGCCGATGCGACCGAAGGCGACCGGATCGTCTTCAACCCGTACATCGCGTATGGCGTGTACGGCCCCGGCTACTTCGTCGTGCCGAAGGTCCAGTACCACTTCGCGTCGTACGACCTGAACTACCTGTCGTCGAAAACGCCGAACAGCCCGAAGCGCTTCACCGAGTCGATCCCGACCGTGAGCTTCGATACGGGCCTGATCTTCGACCGCTCGGTTCACCTGTTCGGCCAGGACTTCATCCAGACCCTCGAGCCGCGCCTGTACTACGTGTACACACCGTACCGCGACCAGTCGAACGCGCCGCTGTTCGACACTGCGGAATCGGACTTCGGCCTCGCGGAGATCTACCAGCCGAACACGTTCGTCGGCAACGACCGGATCGCCGATGCGAACCGGATCACGGCCGGCCTCACGTCGCGCTTCATCGACCCGCGCACCGGCGACGAGCGTGCGCGTTTCGTGATCGCGCAGCAGTACTACTTCGCCGATCAGCGCGTCACGCTGAATTCCGGCCAGACCGCCGCGCAGGCGCGCCACTCGGACCTGATCGTCGGCGCCTCGCTGAAGCTTGGCTCGGGCTTCATGTCGGAGACGGCGTTCCAGTACAACCAGAACAACAACCAGCTCGCGAAGTCGAGCATCGGTTTCGGTTACAGCCCGGGCGAGCGCCGCGTGATCAACGTCGGCTACCGCTATACGCGCGCGACCCCCACGCTCAACGGTCTGCCGATCAACCAGTTCCTGGTGTCCGCGCAATGGCCGCTCACGCGCCGCCTGTATGCGATCGGCCGCTTCAACTACGATCTCGCCGGCGATCGCGTGGTCGATGGTCTGCTCGGCTTACAATACGACGCGGATTGCTGGGCGCTCGGGGTCGGCGTGCAGCGGGCTGCGAACGGCATCAATTCGTCGGGACAGCAGAGTTCGTCGACGCGTTTCATGATGCAGCTCACGCTCAAGGGGTTGTCGACCATCGACAACGGCCTCGTGTCCGCATTCCGCGCCGGGGTGGCTGGCTACACGCCGTTACCGTCGCCGCCGCCGCCGATGTCTCGCTTCAGCAACTACGAGTAACGCCGGCTTGTCTGCACCGGTCAGCACGATTTCAATGGAGTTTCAGTGGCAATGAAGAAAAACCTTCGTTTCGCGGCAGTCGTGTCCAGCCTCGCCGCGTCCGCCGTGCTGCTCGCCGCCGCGCCGGCCGCGGCGCAGGCGCTCGGTTCGCAAGGTGCGCAGCTCGCCGACGAAGTCGTCGCGGTCGTCAACAACGACGTGATCACGGGCCGCGAACTCGACCAGCGCGCCGGCCTGATCGCGCGCCGGCTGCAGCAGCAGAACGCGCCGGTGCCGCCTGACGACCAGTTGCGCGCACAGGTGCTGAACCAGATGGTGCTCGAGCGGATCCAGGTGCAGAAGGCCAAGGACGACGGGATCCGCATCGACGACGCGACCGTGCAGTCCACGCTGCAGCGTCTCGCGCAAGCGAACGGGATGACGCTCGACCAGTACCGCGCGCGTCTCGAGGCGCAAGGCGTGCCGTGGAGCATCTTCACGAGCGATGCGCGTACCGAGCTGATGCTGTCGAAGCTGCGCGAGCGCGAGGTCGACGGCAAGATCACCGTGTCGGACGCCGAAGTCGCGAACTACATCGCGAGCCAGCGCGGGCCGAACGCGGCCCAGCAGCAGGACCTGCGCTTCCAGCACATCTTCATCAAGGCGCCGACCAACGCGCCGCAGGCCGACATCGACGTCGCGCAGAAGAAGGCCGAAGCGCTGCTGCAGCAGGCGAAGTCGGGCGCCGATTTCGAGCGGCTCGCAAAGAACAATTCGGAAGCGAACGACGCGAAGAAGGGCGGTGATCTCGGCTTCAAGGCGCCGAGCACGCTGCCGGCCGAAGTCGTCGATGCCGCCTCGAAGCTGCGCCCGGGCGAGGTCAACCCGACGCTGATCCGCGTGCCGGACGGCTTCGAGATCGTGCGTCTCGTCGACCGCCGCCAGAGCCAGGGCGCGACGGCCGCGGCGCCGAAGATCGTCCAGACGCACGTGCGCCACATCCTGCTGCGCGTGGGCGAAGGCAAGTCGGAAGGCCAGGCGCGCCAGCAACTGGTCGACATCCGCAAGCAGGTCGAGGCCGGTGGCGATTTCGCGAAGTTCGCGCGTACCTACTCGCAGGACGGGTCGGCGTCGCAGGGCGGCGATCTCGGCTGGATCAGCCCGGGCGAGACCGTGCCGGAATTCGAGCGTGCGATGAACAACTTGCAGGACGGCCAGATCAGCCAGCCGATTCGTACCGAATACGGCTACCACCTGATCCAGGTGCTGAACCGCCGCGACGCGGAAGGCTCGGTGCAGCAGCAGATGGACATCGCGCGTCAGGCGATCGGCCAGCGCAAGGCCGAGCAGGCATATGCCGACTGGCTGCGCGAGCTGCGCGATTCGTCGTACGTTCAGTACAAGATCGGCGGCGCCGGTCCGGCGAACTGAGCGAGCTTCGGATGACCACGCCCGCGCTGCAGATCGCGATCACGACTGGCGAACCCGCGGGAGTCGGCCCGGAGCTGACCGTGCAGGCGCTGCGTGACGCCGCGCAGCGCTGGCCCGATGCGCATTTCACCGTGCTCGGCGATGCGGCGCTGCTCGACACGCGTGCGGCAGCTGTCGGCGCCGACCGCACCACGCTTGCCGGCGGCGGGCAGGTGTCGGTCGCGCATTGCGCGCTCGCCGTTCCCGCTCAGGCGGGCAAGCTCGACGCGGCGAACGGCCGGTACGTGCTCGGGCTGCTCGACGCGGCGATCGACGGCGCCCTGGCAGGCCGGTACGACGCGATCGTTACCGCGCCGCTGCAGAAGAGCACGATCAACGATGCGGGCGTGCCGTTCACCGGCCATACCGAATACCTGGCGGAACGCACGCATACGCCGCGTGTCGTGATGATGCTGGCGGGCACCGGCGACAAGCCGCTGCGCGTCGCGCTCGCGACGACGCACCTGCCGCTGAAGGACGTGTCGGCCGCGCTGACGATCGACGGGCTCGTCGAGACGCTCGCGATCATCGATCGCGACCTGCGGCGCGACTTCGGTCTCGCCGCGCCGCGCATCCTCGTGACAGGGCTCAACCCGCACGCGGGCGAGAACGGTTATCTCGGCCGCGAGGAAATCGACGTGATCTCGCCGGCGCTGGCCCGCGCGCAAGCGCAGGGCATCGACGCGCGCGGCCCGTATCCGGCCGACACGCTGTTCCAGCCGCGCCATCTCGCGGACGCCGATTGCGTGCTCGCGATGTTCCATGACCAGGGTTTGCCCGTGCTGAAGTATGCGACGTTCGGCGAGGGCATCAACGTGACGCTCGGGCTGCCGATCATCCGTACGTCGGTCGATCACGGCACCGCGCTCGATCTGGCCGGCACGGGCCGCGCGGATCCGGGCAGCATGATTGCCGCGCTCGACACGGCCGTCACGATGGCGCGCCATCGCCGCGCCGCCTGACGCGGCCTGACCTCACCCATTCGTCGTATTTTTCGTTTTACTCAGTCGATGTCGAACAGCAGACAGCATCAAGGCCACTTCGCGCGCAAGCGCTTCGGGCAGAACTTCCTCGTCGATCACGGCGTGATCGACTCGATCGTGTCGACGATCGGCCCCGCGCGCGGCCAGCGCATGGTCGAGATCGGCCCCGGGCTCGGCGCGCTGACCGGGCCGCTGATCGAGCGTCTCGCGACGCCCGAGGCGCCGCTGCATGCGGTCGAGCTCGACCGCGATTTGATCGGACGCCTGCAACAGCGCTTCGGCGCGCTGCTCGAGCTGCACGCGGGCGACGCGCTCGCGTTCGACTTCCGGTCGCTCGCGGCGCCCGGCGACAAGCCGTCGCTGCGGATCGTCGGCAACCTGCCGTACAACATTTCCAGTCCGTTGCTGTTTCACCTGATGACGTTCGCCGATGCGGTCATCGACCAGCATTTCATGCTGCAGAACGAAGTCGTCGAACGGATGGTCGCGGAGCCGGGCACGAAGGCGTTCTCGCGGCTGTCGGTGATGCTGCAGTACCGCTACGTGATGGAAAAGATGCTCGACGTGCCGCCGGAATCGTTCCAGCCGCCGCCGAAGGTCGATTCGGCGATCGTCCGGATGATTCCGTACGAGCCGCACGAGCTGCCGGACGTCGATCCCGTGCTGCTTGGCGAAATCGTCACCGCCGCGTTTTCGCAGCGTCGCAAGATGCTGCGCAATACGCTCGGCGACTACCGCGAGACGATCGATTTCGATGCGCTCGGCTTCGATCTCGCGCGCCGTGCGGAGGACGTGAGCGTGGCCGAATACGTCGGCGTTGCGCAGGCGCTCGCGGCGGTGCGCAAGGCCGGGTAACGCACGTCGCCCGAGCCGGAGCGGAGGGTTCGACAAGGCTGCCCGACGGGGCAGCCTTTTTTAATGCGTGCGTGCCTTTCGCACGCCGGGGTCGACCGGCGCCCGCCGTCACGCCCGCTTGCGCGGCGGCGCGTTGACGAGCGCGATGCCGGTCAGCACGAGCGCGGCCGCGGACATGAAGCGCCAGCCGACCGATTCGCCGAGCAGCAACACGCCGAATGCGACGCCGAACAGCGGCGACAGGAACGTGAACACGGACAGCCGCGACGCGCTGTAGCGCGTCAGCAGCCAGAACCACGACAGGTAGCTGACGAACGCGACGATCACCGACTGGTACGCGAGGCTCGCCACCGCGACCGGCGTGACGTGCGCGAACGATACCTGGCCGAACAGCGCGGCGAGCGCGACCAGCACGACGGCGGATACCGCGAGCTGGTAGAACAGCGTCTTGCTCGCGCTTGCCCGCGCGAGCGCCGTCGAGCGGACGACGACCGTCGTCGCGGCCCACATCGCGCCGCCGAGAATGCCGAGCGCGTCGCCGGCCAGCCCCGCCAGCACGGATGCGCCGGGCGCGCGCGGCTTCAGGAAGCCGTCCGCGAACGCGAGCGCGATGCCGGCGAACGCGAGGCCGACGCCGACCCACTGCGTGCGCTGCAGCCGTTCGCCCGGCGCGAACAGGTGCAGCCCGAGCGCGGTGAAGCACGGTGCCGTGTACAGGAAGATCGCCATGTGCGACGCGCTCGTCAGCGTCAGCCCGAAGAACACACAGACGAATTCGCCGGCGAACAGCGTACCGGCCGCGAGGCCCGCGCGGAACGTGCCGTCTGCCTGGAACAGCGGCGTGCCGCGCGCGCGGGTCCAGCCCCACAGCAGCATCGCGGCGATCACCGAGCGCAGCCCGGCCTGGAACATCGGCGCGATCGCGGCGTTGGTGCTCTTGATCGCGACCTGCTGGAAGCCCCAGATCGCGCATAGCAGCAGCATCAGGCCGACGGCGCGCGTGTCGAGCGCGCGGCGCACGGGGGCGGCGGCGAGTGCGGTCATCGGCGCGCCTCGCCGGTCCGGCACGGCGGCCGCGAGGTCGGGTGGGCGGCGCGCCCGGCGCGCTCGAAGGGGCGGTTTCGCACGGCAGTGTGGCTGAATGGGAAGGTGGTCGCGTTCGAGGCGCGGGCCGTATGCCCGCTTTTGGTGCGAAGTGGAGGGATGTTACCCGATCGGCGGGGGAGGAGGGGTGAGCCAGGTTGTGCTGTTTGTCGCTGCGGCGATCGCGCTCGCGTATATCGAACCGATGCGCCGTGTCGGTCACTGCCGGCCGGGCGTCCCCGGCGAAGTTCACCCGTCTCTGGTAGAGTTTCCGGTTCTGGAAAGGCCCCCACAGGAGTACAAGACATGCGTTTGCTGCATACGATGCTGCGAGTCGGCGATCTCGACCGCTCGATCAAGTTCTACACCGAATTGCTCGGCATGAAGCTGCTGCGTCGCGAGGATTATCCGGAAGGCAAGTTCACGCTCGCGTTCGTCGGCTACGAAGACGAAAGCACGGGCACCGTGATCGAGCTCACCCACAACTGGGACACGCCGTCCTACGATCTCGGCAACGGCTTCGGCCACCTGGCGGTGGCGGTGGAAGATGCCTACGCGGCGTGCGAGAAGATCAAGGCGCAAGGCGGCAAGGTCACGCGCGAAGCGGGCCCGATGAAGCACGGCACGACCGTGATCGCGTTCGTCGAGGATCCGGACGGCTACAAGATCGAGTTCATCCAGAAGAAGGCGCACTGAGCGCTGGATGAACGAACCGCGGCGCGCGATGCGCGCGGCGGTGGCGCGAACGGGCGGTGCGGGGTGACCCGCATCGCCCGTTCGCGTTTACGGCAAGGCGGCGGACGTTACAACGACGGCAGCAGCTCGGGCGGATGATGCTTGAGCGTGTGACGTGCCTCGCGGAACTCGGGGAAGATCGATTCGACGGTCTGCCAGAAGGCCGGGCTGTGGTTCATCTCGCGCAGGTGCGACAGCTCGTGCGCGACGACGTAGTCGATGATCGACATCGGGAAATGGATGAGCCGCCAGTTCAGGCGGATCTTGCCGTCGCTCGAGCAACTGCCCCAGCGCGTCGCGGCGGACGACAGCGCGTACATCGAATACGTGACGCCGAGCATTTCCGCATAGACCGCGAGGCGTTCGCCGAAGATCCGCTTGGCCTCGCCCTGCAGCCAGCCCTGCACGCGATCCTTGATCTGCTGCATGTCGGCCTGCACGGGCAGCGGCAGCGAGAGCCGCAACGCGTCGGCATCGAACGCGACGGCGCCCGCGCCGAGCGCGATCGTCACCGTCTTGCCGAGATACGGAAGCTCTGCGCCGTCGCGCCAGTCGATCTGCGGCAGCGCGCGCTGCTCGGTGCGTGTCTTCCACTCGGCGAGCTTCGCGAAGATCCAGCGCTGTTTCTCGGAGATCGCGGCTTCGATGTCGGCGAGCGTGACCCAGCGCGGTGCGGTGATCGACAGCCCGCTGCCGTCGATCGTGAAGCCGATCGTGCGGCGCGCCGAGCGCTTCAGGCGGTATTCGAGCACGCGGCTGTCGAGGGCGAACGTGCGCACGCGCGAGCGATCGGGTGCCGGGCCCGGATCGAGAGGCGCTGCGGGCGCCGCTTCGGGGGGCGCCGGCGGTTTGGCGGGCGCCGACGGTGCGGCGGCCGGCCCGTCGAAGAGCGGCAGATCCATCTGGCGATGATCGAGGGCCACGACGGCAGGCCGTGGCCGCGGACGCTGTTTCATCAGTTCGCTTCTTGTTGTCGTATGCAACGGCTGCAATCCGGGGGATTCAGACGCGCGCGGCATCGCGCGTGCCTGCATTGCCCGCCTGGCGATAGGAGTCGGGATCGATGCGGCGCATTTCCGCTTCGATCCATGCTTCGACCTGCGAGTTCAATGCATCGGGCGTCAGCCCCTCGACGGGGATCGGTTTGCCGATCGACACGGTGACGACACCCGGGAATTTCGTGAACGAGTTGCGCGGCCACACCCGTCCTGCATTGTGTGCGATCGGCACGACGGGCGTGCCGGTTTCGATCGCGAAGCGTGCGCCGCCCGTCTTGTACTTGCCCTGCTTGCCGACCGGCGTGCGCGTGCCTTCGGGGAACATGATCATCCACGCGCCTTCCGACAGGCGCTTCTTGCCCTGGCGGATCACCGAGGTGAACGCGTTCTTGCCTTCCTTGCGGTTGATGTTGACCATGTGCAGCATCCCGAGCGCCCAGCCGAAGAACGGCACGTACAGCAGCTCGCGCTTGAACACGTAGCAGAGCGGCTTCGGCATCAGCGCTGGAAACGCGAGCGTTTCCCACGCGGACTGATGCTTCGACAGCAGCACGGCCGGGCCGTCGGGCAGGTTGTCCATCCCTTCGATCCGGTAGCGGATGCCGTTCAGCCAGCGCACGACCCACAGCGTCGATTTGCACCAGCCGGCCGCCATCCAGTAGCGCGCGTCGGGGCGCATGAACGGGAACGCGATGAAGCACGCGGTGGCGTACGGCACCGTGTACAGGATGAAGTAAATCAGGAGCAGCAGGGAGCGGACGAAGCGCATCGGCGTGGGTCTGGCGTTAGGGAGGATGCGCGCGGCGGCTGCATCACTCGTGTTCGTGTGAAAGGAAATCGAGCGCGAACGCGCGCAGGTCGTCGTGGACCTTCGTGCCGGACGGCAAATTGCCCGCGGCGAGCGTTTTCTTGCCCTTGCCGGTCAGCACGAGGTGCGGCTGGAAGCCGACCGCGACGCCGGCCTGCAGGTCGCGCAGCGAATCGCCGACGACCGGCGTGTGATCGGGATCGATCTCGAAGCGTTCGGTGATCATCTGCATCATGCCGGGATTCGGCTTGCGGCAGTCGCAGTGATCCTCGGCCGTATGCGGGCAGAAGAACACCGCGTCGATGCGCGCGCCGACCGCGGCCGCCGCGCGATGCATCTTCAGGTGCATCTCGTTGAGCGTGGCCATGTCGAACAGCCCGCGACCGATGCCGGACTGGTTGGTCGCGACGACCACGCGATAGCCTGCGTGGTTGAGCCGGGCGATCGCCTCGAGGCTGCCGGGCAGCGCGATCCATTCGTCGGGCGTCTTGATGAACGCATCCGAATCGACGTTGATCACGCCGTCCCGGTCGAGGACGACGAGCTTTCGGTTGGGGCTGGTCGGCATCGTGCGGCCCTTATGCGGCGAGCTTCGAGATGTCGGCGACGCAGTTCATCTGCTGGTGCAGCGCGGACAGCAGTGCGAGACGGTTCGCTCGCAGCGCGGGATCCTCCGCGTTGACCATCACGTCGTTGAAGAACGTGTCGACCGGCACGCGCAGCGCGGCGAGCGCCGACAGCGCGCCCGTGTACGCACGCGCCTCGAGCTGCGACTGCACGTGCGGCGTCACGGCCGTGAGTTGTTCGTGCAGCGCCTTCTCTGCGGCTTCGACGAGCAGCGCCGGCTGCACCGTGCCGGTCGCGCCGCCTTCCGATTTCTTCAGGATGTTCGAGATCCGCTTGTTCGCGGCCGCGAGCGCTTCGGCTTCCGCGAGGCGCGTGAACTCGCGCACCGCGTCGAGACGCGCGACGAGATCGTCGACGCGCGTCGGGTTCAGGCTCAGCACCGCGTCGACTTCGCCGGCCGAATAGCCGCGCTCGCGCAGCAGGCCGCGCAGGCGATCGATGAAGAACGCGAAGATGGCGTCGGTCGATTCGGCCACGCCCGGCACGCCTTCGAAGCGCGCATGGGTCGTGCGCAGCAGCGACACGAGATCGAGCGGCAGCTGCTTCTCGAGCAGCAGGCGCAGCACGCCGAGCGCGTGACGGCGCAGTGCGAACGGATCCTTCTCGCCGGTCGGCGCGAGGCCGATGCCCCAGATGCCGACGATCGTCTCGAGCTTGTCGGCGAGCGCGACGGCGGTCGACACGGGCGTGGTCGGCAGCGTGTCGCCGGAGAAGCGCGGCTGGTAATGCTCGGCGCATGCGAGGGCGACGTCGTCGGCTTCGCCGTCGTGGCGCGCGTAGTACGTGCCCATCGTGCCCTGCAGTTCCGGGAACTCGCCGACCATGTCGGTCAGCAGGTCGGCCTTCGCCAGGCGCGCGGCACGCTGCGCGTGCGCGGCGTCGGCGCCGATCGCGGGCGCGATCTCGCCGGCCAGCGCCTCGAGGCGCTCGACGCGCGCGAGCGCCGAACCGAGCTTGTTGTGATACACGACGTTCGCGAGCTGCGGCACGCGGTCGGCGAGCGGCTTCTTCTTGTCCTGCTCGAAGAAGAACTTCGCATCGGCGAGGCGCGGGCGCACGACGCGCTCGTTGCCTTCGATGATCTCGCCCGGCGTCTTGGTCGCGATGTTCGACACGATCAGGAAGCGCGAGCGCAGCTTGCCTTCGACGTCGGTCAGCGCGAAATACTTCTGGTTCGTCTGCATCGTGAGGATCAGGCATTCCTGCGGAACCTGCAGGAATTCGTCCTCGAAGCGGCACGGGTAGACGACCGGCCATTCGACCAGCGACGTCACTTCGTCGAGCAGCGATTCGGGCATCACGACCGTGTCGCCGTTCGCGTGTTCGTTCAGTTGCGTGCGGATCGTTTCGCGGCGGTCGACGAAGTGCGCGATCACGCGGCCCTTGTCGCGCAGCGTGTCGGCATACGCGCTTGCGTGCTGGATCGCGACGAGGCCGTCGGACAGGAAGCGATGGCCGAGCGTGGTGTCGCCGGCGTCGATGCCGAATGCGGTGACGGGCACGACGCGATCGTCATGCAGCACCGTCAGGCGATGCACGGGGCGCACGAACTTCACGTCGGAGCCGTCCGGGCGCTGGTAGGTCATGAACTTCGGGATCGGCAGCTTCGCGAGCGTTTCGTCGAGCGCGGCCTGCAGGCCGTCGGCGAGCGTCGCGCCGGCTGCCGAATAGTTGACGAAGAACGCTTCGGCCTTGCCGTCCTGCGCGCGCTCGAGATCGGCGATCGACAGGTTCGGGTGGCCGAGCGCCGCGAGCTTCTTCGCGAGCGGGGCCGTCGGCTTGCCTTCCGCGTCGAGCGCGACCGACACGGGCAGGACCTTTTCGCGGACCTGCTTGTCCGGCGCGACGGCGCGCACGTTCTGCACGACGACGGCGAGGCGGCGCGGCGTGGCGTAGCGTTCGAACACGAGTTCGCCTTCGACGAGGTCGCGCGCCGCGAGGCGTTGCGCGAGACCTTCGGCGAATGCGTCGCCGAGGCGCGCGAGGGCCTTCGGCGGCAGCTCTTCGGTCAGCAGTTCGACGAGCAGGGGGGCGGGATGATTGTGCGTCATGTTTGGAATAAATCTCGTCTCGTCAGTCCTGATCGATCTTGCGTTCGACCTTGAGCGGCGGCGCCCATGCCGGTTGCGCGGCTTCCTGGGCGTCGGTGGTGAGGCCCGGCACGCCCGGCGGGTTGCCGAGCATCGGGAAGCCGAGCTTCTCGCGCGAGTCGTAATAAGCCTGTGCGACGAGACGCGACAGCGCGCGGATGCGGCCGATGTATGCCGCGCGCTCGGTCACCGAGATCGCGCCGCGCGCATCGAGCAGGTTGAACGTGTGGCCGGCCTTCAGCACGAGTTCGTACGCGGGCAGCGCGAGCTGCGCGTCGATCATCCGCTTCGCTTCGGCTTCGTAGCTGTTGAAGAACGTGAACAGCAGATCGACGTTCGCGTGCTCGAAGTTGTAGGTCGACTGCTCGACTTCGTTCTGGTGGTACACGTCGCCATACGACAGGCGGCGCAGCTCGGGGCCGTTCGGGCCTTGCTCTTCCCACTCGGTCCACACGAGGTCGTACACGTTCTCGACCTTCTGCAGGTACATCGCGAGGCGCTCGAGGCCGTACGTGATTTCGCCGAGCACGGGCTTGCATTCGAGGCCGCCGACCTCCTGGAAATACGTGAACTGCGTGACTTCCATCCCGTTGAGCCACACTTCCCAGCCGAGGCCCCATGCGCCGAGCGTCGGGTTTTCCCAGTCGTCCTCGACGAAGCGCACGTCGTTCTGCTTCAGGTCGAAGCCGAGCGCTTCGAGCGAGCCGAGGTACAGGTCGAGGATGTTCTCCGGCGCCGGCTTGAGCACGACCTGGTACTGGTAGTAGTGCTGCAGGCGGTTCGGGTTCTCGCCGTAGCGGCCGTCCTTCGGGCGGCGCGACGGCTGCACGTAGGCGGCGCGCCACGGCTCGGGGCCGACCGCGCGCAGGAACGTGTGGACGTGCGACGTGCCCGCGCCGACTTCCATGTCGATGGGCTGGAGCAGAGCGCAACCCTGCTTGTCCCAGTAGGACTGCAGCGTCAGGATGATTTGCTGAAACGTAAGCATGAAGAGCCTTCGTGGCGCTGGCGCTCCGTTGCGGGCGGCGCTCCGGGCGGGCCCGGAGGGTCGGCTCGCGCGGCGGCGCGGCTTGTTAGTGTGCTGAAACGCGTAATTTTACCGGATCGGCGACCGGATGCGGCCGGAACGCGGCAGAAGGCCCCGTCGCGCCTGTTCGGGCCGCAGGTTCCGCGCCGCTCCGTGCGGGCGGTAAGATGCGCGTATTGCGGCGCGCGACGCGTGCCGCGCCACCGCTTGCCGATCCCGATTGCATGGACGACTCGACCGACATCCTCATTCCGCTGCTTCCGCCATTGCTTGCGCTGCTCGGGCAGGCCGCCGATGCGCAGGCGCGCGGCGAGCGCGCCGCGCACGATCTGTGGCTCGCCGCCGCCGCCCATCTGCATGCGGTCGACGCCGATGCGCTCGCGCAACTCACGGTGGCGCTCGTCGCGCGGCAGCGCGTGGCCGACGCGCTCGCGCTCGCCGAATGCGCGGCGCGCGTGCAGCCGGGTGCCGCCGCGCACTTCAATCACGGCTACGCGCTGCAGATGGCCGGCCGTCACGCGGACGCCATCGCGCCG
Organism: Burkholderia cepacia; assembly: GCF_001039005.1. Taxonomy (GTDB): domain Bacteria; phylum Pseudomonadota; class Gammaproteobacteria; order Burkholderiales; family Burkholderiaceae; genus Burkholderia; species Burkholderia theae. The sequence goes on along the minus strand of NZ_LDWR01000004.1, from coordinate 105,756 downwards.
TACCGCGCCGCGCTTGCGGTCGATGCCGGCTGGCCGTCGCTGCGCAACAACCTCGCGATCGCGCTGCGGCTGTCGGGCGGCGACCGCGCGGAGGAGATCGCGCTGCTCGACGCGGCCGTGATTGCCGATCCGCGCGACGTGCAGGCGTGGATCAACCTCGTCGTCGCGCGGATCGCGACGCACGACCTGGACGGCGCGCTCGCGTGCGCCGCGCGGCTCGCGGACCTCGCGCCCGACAACGGGCTCGCGATGAACAACGTCGCGATGGCGATGAAGGAGGCGCAGCGCTGGGACGATGCCGAGCGTTTCGCGGCGCGCGCGTGCGAGCTGGCGCCCGACGACGCGTCGTTCCGTTTCAACCTCGCGATCATCCAGCTCGTGCGCGGCAATTACGCGGCCGGCTGGCGCGGCCACGAGGCGCGCTGGGACGGCGCGGGCGAGCTGCGCGGCCGCCGGCCGGTACTGCCGGGCCCGCGCTGGCAGGGCGAGCCGCTCGCGGGCAAGACGCTGCTCGTGTGGGGCGAGCAGGGGCTCGGCGACGTGCTGCAGTTCAGCCGCTTCGTCGCGCCGCTCGCCGAGCGCGTGCATCGCGAGGGCGGCCGGCTCGTGTGGAATACGTTCCCGCAAGTGGGCACGCTGATGCAGCGCAGCCTCGGTGCGCATGCGGACGCGTTCGGCGCGGGCGGCGGTGTCGACGTGCTGCCCGCATTCGATTACGAAGTGCCGCTGATCGGCCTGCCGCTGATGCTCGGCATGGAGAACGAGACGCTCGGATCGTCGGTGCCGTACCTGCGGGCCGATCCGCGCGCGCGCGATGCGTGGCGCGCGCGGCTCGCGGGCGACGGCCGGCTGAAGGTCGGGCTCGTGTGGACGGGTAGTGCGGGCCACCAGCGCAATCCGTTCCGGCGCGTCGGGCTCAAGCGTTATGCCGATGCGTTCCGCGGGATCGACGGCGTCGCGTTTCATTCGCTGCAGCCAGGCGCGCACGCGGATGTCGCGGCGGCGCGCGCGGCCGGCTTCGCGATCGAGGACTGGACGGCGGAACTGACGAGCTTCGACGATACGGCCGCGTTCATCGGCGCGCTGGATCTGGTGATTACCGTGTGCACGTCGGTCGCGCACCTGTCGGGCGCGCTCGGCGCGCGCACCTGGGTGCTGCTCGACGTGAATCCGCACTGGCCGTGGCTGCTCGAGCGCCGCGACAGCCCGTGGTATCCGACCGCGACGCTGTACCGGCAACGGACGTTCGGCGCGTGGGAGCCGGTGATGGAGGGCGTGAGTCGCGACCTGCGGAGCCTGGCCGCGCAGCCGGCGCGGCAGGGCTGAGCGGCCGACCGGTTCGCGGTCGCGGGCCGCCGCGCGCGGCGGCCGCCTGCCGCGTCAGGCCTGCTGGTCGTCGCCGTTCCTGCGGCCGTTGCGCCGGCGCAGCCCGGGCCCGAACGTGAAGCCGAACGCGAGCAGCACGAACGACACCGCGAGCACGATGTTGTTGCCGCTCGTCACGTAGGGCGTGAAGCCGCTGGTGCCTTCGATCCGCACGTCGAGCGAGCCGATCGTGAACGGCTTCAGCTGACCGAGCACGCGGCCGTGCGCGTCGATCGCGGCCGTCATCCCCGTGTTGGTCGAGCGCAGCATCGGCCGGCCCGTCTCGAGCGAACGCATCCGCGCGATCTGCAGGTGCTGGTCGAGCGCGATCGTGTCGCCGAACCACGCGAGGTTCGTCACGTTGACGAGCACGCCCGGCGGCTGCGGATTGTCGCGGATCGTCGCGGCGATTTCCTCGCCGAACAAGTCCTCGTAGCAGATGTCGGCCATCACGGGCTGGTTGTGCACCAGGAACGGCTTCTGCACGGGTGCGCCGCGCGCGAAATCGCCGAGCGGCATCTTCATCAGGTCGACGAACCACCGGAAGCCCCACGGGATGAATTCGCCGAAGGGCACGAGGTGGTGCTTGTCGTAGTGATAGATGTCGCGCGAGTTCGGCGTCACGCCGTACAGGCTGTTCGTATAGTCGACGTAACGACCGTCTTCGGTCACCGAGGCGCCGACCGCGCCGAACAGCACGGCCGAGCCCGTTGTGTCGCTGAACTTGCGGATCGCGACGGCGAACGGCTCGGGCAGCTCCTGGATCATCACCGCGATCGCGGTCTCGGGCGTGACGATCAGGTCGGCCGGCTTCTCGACGATCATCTGCTGGTACATCTTGATCGCCGCGTCGATGCCCGCTTCCTCGAACTTGATGTCCTGCTTCACGTTGCCTTGCAGCAGCCGCACTGTTAGCGGCGCGTTCGCGGGCACGGTCCACGTGACCTGCGACAGCCCGAGGCCGGCCGCGACGAGCGCGACGGCGATGCCGGCCGGCGCGGCGATTCGCACGCGCGCGTTGCCGCCGGCGCCGCTTTCATGCTCGGCCGACGGGCGCGCGGCGGCGAGCGCCTGCACGACCAGCGCGGCGAACAGCGCGAGCACCCAGGCTATCCCGTACACGCCGACGATCGGCGCGAAGCCCGCGAACGGGCCGTCGACCTGCGGGTAGCCGCTCGCGAGCCATGGAAAGCCGGTGAAAAGGGTGCCGCGCAGCCATTCGCTGAAAGCCCACGCGCTCGCGAACGCGAACGCGTCGTGCCAGGTCGGCGAGAACGGCCGCGGGTCGGGTTCGCGGCGATGCCACGCATGCCCCGCGCAGAACGACCACAGCCCGGCCGAGAACGCCGGGTACAGCGACAGATACAGCGAGAACAGCACGAGCGCGCCGCCCGCGAGCGGCGCGGCCATCTCGCCGTACACGTGCATGCTGATGTAGAGCCACCAGATGCCGCTGATGAAGTTGCCGAAGCCGAACGCGCCGCCCGTGAGCGCGGCGCCGCGCCAGCTCGACGTGCGCGTCAGTTGCGCGAAAAACCAGACGAATACGACGAGTTGCAGCCAGCCGCCGTGCGGCGTCGGTGCGAAGCTGAGCGTATTGGCCGCGCCGGCGAGCAGCGCGGCCGGGTAGTGCCAGCGCGGCAGCGCGCGGCCGGGCGCCGGCGCGAGAAGGCCGCCAGCCGGGCGGGACGGGATCGGATCGTCCATGTGAAGCGGAAGTGGGCGAGCGGTTGAAGGAAACGCGGCTGGCGCGGGACGCTCAGTCCTCGTGCGAGGTTTCGGCGCGACGGCTGGTGAGCGGGTTGCGGCGCACCAGCAGCACATGAACCTGGCGCGCATCGCCGCGCTGGATCTCGAACACGAGGTTGCCGAGCTGCAGCTTTTCGCCGCGGTGCGGAACGCGTCCGAAATGATGGGTGATCAGGCCGCCGATCGTATCGACCTCGTCGTCGGGGAAATCGGTGCCGAACACGTCGTTGAACTGTTCGATCTCGGTGAGCGCGCGCACGCGGTAGCGGCCGTCCGGGCCCGAGATGATGTTGCCGGCTTCCTCGTCGAAGTCGTATTCGTCCTCGATGTCGCCGACGATCTGTTCGAGCACGTCCTCGATCGTGATCAGCCCCGCGACACCGCCGTATTCGTCGACGACGATCGCCAGGTGGTTGCGGTTCACGCGGAAGTCGTGCAGCAGCACGTTCAGGCGCTTCGATTCCGGAATGAACACGGCCGGGCGCAGCATCCCGCGCACGTCGAACTCTTCTTCGGCGTAGAAGCGCAGCAGATCCTTCGCGAGCAGCACGCCGATGACGTTGTCGCGGTTCTCCTCGTACACGGGGTAGCGCGAGTGCGCCTTCTCGAGGACGAACGGGATGAAATCCTCGGGCTTGTCCGCGATGTTGATCGCGTCCATCTGGGCGCGCGGCACCATGATGTCGCGGGCGCACAGATCGGATACCTGGAACACGCCTTCGATCATCGACAGCGAGTCGGCGTCGATCAGGTTGCGTTCGTGGGCGTCCTGGAGGATTTCCAGCAGCTCGCCGCGGGATTCGGGCTCGGGCGAGATGAAGTCGGTCAGGCGCTCGAGCAATGAGCGCTTTTCTTGCGGTTTGTCGGTTGGCTTACGACTGGGATACGAATCGTTCATGGTGGTGCGCCCGGGTCGTGCCGGGGCGCGCTGTCACGGAGTAGGCAAGGATACACCAAGGGCACGACGCGACCGTGTCACACCGGCCGCACGGCCAGGGTGGGCAGCTCGCGCGGGCCCCGCTCGCGGACGGCCGCGCCGGGCGCGACATCGTCCTTGTGTCCATCCTATCTCAGAAAAGGCCGGCGGCGCAGCAGCGGCAAAAAACGGGTGCGGGAAGAGCGGGCCGGTATGACGTGGAAGGGCGCCCGGCCGGCCGGGCGGCGCCGGCGGCATTCTGCCGCATGCGATCGCGTTCGGCGCGCGGCTCAGAACCGCATGCCGGCCGCGCAGCCGCCGGCGGCTCCGCCGTTGCTCGCGGCGCCGCCGCAACCGAATATTCCGCAGCCGGACAGCGCGACGCTCGCGGCGACGAGCAGCGCGGCGATCTTGCAGCGCGACCAATGTGACGGTTTCATCGGCAGGGGCCTCGTTCGAATCAGCGGGGAGTGCGGCATCGGGTGGCGGCAAGCGGGGCGGCGCGTGGCGTCACCGGCATCGCGCGAGCAGCCCTTCCAGCGCGCGATCGGGGATGCCGCTCGCGCGCAGCGCGTCGACCGTGCGGCTCACGTAGTCGAGCGTCGTACCGTAGCGGCCGGCCGCGCAGCTGAAAACTTCCTTCACGACGGGGTCGGACAGCTTGCCCGTATAGGTCGGCGCGTCGCGGCGCATCACGAACGCGAGCGCGTTCACGCGTTCGCCGTTCTCGAGCGAGCACGGCAGCCACGCGGGCCGATACGACCCCATCGGCATCTCGCGTTTCCACAGCGTCTCGAGGTGCGGCTGCGCAGTCGGGCCCGCGAGCCGGAACGCAATGCCGGAGCACGAGCCGCCGCGATCGAGCGCAAGCACGAGGCCCGGGCGTTCGGGCGTGCCGCGGTTCACGCGCGACCACAGGTAGAGCCCGCGATGGTAGCCGTGTACCTTGCCGTGCACGGCGGCAACGGTCGGCAAGCCCGGGTTCCAGATCAGCGAGCCATAACCGAACAGCCAGAGATCCTGCCGGCCGTCCCAGTCGCGCATCGTGTGCGCGAGCGATGCCGCGAGCTCGTCTTCCGTCAGCAGCCGCCCGTCGCCGATCGACGGCGGGTAGGCGGGCGGGAGCATCGCGGCGTTGCGCATCGGGCGACTGACTTACTGATACGGATTCGGGAAGCCCAGCTTCGCGAGGATGTCGACTTCGAGCGCTTCCATTTCGGCCGCGTCCTCGTCGCTCGTCTCGTGGTCGTAGCCCTGCGCGTGCAGCGCGCCGTGCACCAGCAGGTGCGCGTAGTGGGCCGCGAGCGGCTTGCCCTGGTCGTGCGCTTCCTTCTCGACGACCGGGCAGCACAGCACGAGGTCGCCGATCACGGTGCCGTCGGGCGCCGCGTCGTATGCGAAGGTCAGCACGTTGGTCGGGTAGTCCTTGTGGCGGTAGCCGTCGTTCAGCGTGCGGCCTTCCACTTCGCCGACGAAGCGCACGGTGAGCTGCGCGCTGGCGAACAGCGCCGGCTCGATCCATTCGGCGATCAGCTTGCGCTTGGGTAGCGTCTTGCGCACGTCGCTCGTGATCTCGTCGCCGTACTGCACGGACAGGTCGAGTTCCAGCTCGAGCAACTCGTCGTCGGTTTCGTCTTCGCGCGGCGCGGGCTCGGCACCCACGTGCAGCGTCACGCTGTCGTAGTGTTCGGGTTGCAGCGCGAGCTTCGCGCGCATCGCCGGATCGTTGTGCTGAGCGACGATCGCGACGGCCGCGTCGCCCGAGCTGCCCGACAGGTCGAACATCAGGCTGCGACCGTCCGGGAAGTCGATCCGCAGCCCTTGCGCGTTGACGGTCCGGGCCTTGCCCTTCGCATCGAACAGCGAAAGACGGGGAGATTCGGGCGCGGTGGACTGGGCGCGCCCGGACTTGCGAGAACGGGAGGATTTCATGACGCGTGCGGCGATTGGGACGCGTTGAGGATACACCAAACGGCCGATCGCACCCGAATTCGCGCGGGCGAAAAAAAGCCCGGCGCGCCGTCTGGCGGGCCGGGCCGGGATGCCGGGGCAGCGCGCGGGCGCCGCCGGCCGGTCAGCCGTCCTGGTGCTGCGCGTGGAATTCGTCGTACGCCTCGACGATGCGCGCGACGAGCGGATGGCGCACGACGTCCGCGCTCGTGAAGCGCGTGAGCGCGATGCCGCGCACGCCGTTGAGTACCTGCTGCGCCTCGACGAGGCCGCTCTTGTGGCCGCGCGGCAGGTCGACCTGGCTCGTGTCGCCGGTCACGACCGCCTTCGAGCCGAAGCCGATCCGCGTGAGGAACATCTTCATCTGTTCGGGCGTGGTGTTCTGCGCCTCGTCGAGGATGATGAACGCGTGATTCAGCGTGCGGCCGCGCATGTACGCGAGCGGCGCGATCTCGATCATCTGGCGCTCGAACATCTTCGCCGTCTTGTCGAAGCCGAGCAGGTCGTACAGCGCGTCGTACAGCGGTCGCAGATACGGGTCGACCTTCTGCGCGAGGTCGCCCGGCAGGAAGCCGAGCCGCTCGCCGGCCTCGACGGCCGGGCGCGTCAGCACGATCCGCTTGACCTGGTCGCGCTCGAGCGCGTCGACCGCGCAAGCGACCGCGAGGTAGGTCTTGCCGGTGCCGGCCGGCCCGATGCCGAGCGTCACGTCGTGCGACAGGATCTGTTTCAGGTATTCGCGCTGCGCGGGCGTGCGGCCGCGCAAGTCGGCGCGCCGCGTGTAGAGCTTCGGCCCCTGCTCTTCGAGCGCCTCGTCGTCGAGCTGCACGACCGGCTCGTCGAACGGATGATCGGGGTCGCCGCGGAATCGCACGTCGAGCGTGGTCTCCCGGCCGTTGCCGGCGGTGTGGCGCACTTCGACCAGCGCGAGTTGGATGTCGTCGACCGACAGCGGATCGCGCGCGCGGTTGTAGAAGTTGTCGAGCGCCGCGAGCGCGAGCTTGGCGCCGCGCCCGCGGATCGTGATCCGGTGGCCGCGTCGCGCGAGCGTCACGTCGAGCGCCTGTTCGATCTGCCGCAGGTTTTCGTCGAGCGGGCCGCAGAGATTGGCGAGGCGCGCGTTGTCGTCGCGCGGCGCGATGAATTCCAGGGGTTGGGTGGTCTTCAAAGTGGCGTCGGGCTCCGGTGATGCGTCAGTCAGTGGGTGGCCGCGCTCGCGTCGTCGCTGACGAGCACGAGCTCGCCGCGCAGCGAGTGCGGGTACGCATGGTTGATCTTCACGTCGATCATCTGGCCGATCAGGCGCGGGTGCGATGCGAGCGGCGCCGGGAAATTCACGACCCGGTTGTTCTCGGTACGGCCCGCGAGTTCGTTCGGGTCCTTGCGCGACGGGCCCTCGACGAGGATCCGCTCGACCTTTCCGACCATCGACTGGCTGATGCGCGCGACGTTTTCCTCGATGGTCGCCTGCAGATGTTGCAGGCGTTTGAGCTTCACTTCGCGCGGCGTGTCGTCGTGCAGGTTCGCGGCCGGCGTGCCGGGGCGCGGGCTGTAGATGAACGAGAAGCTCGTGTCGTAGCTCATCTCGTGCACGAGCGCCATCATCTTGTCGAAATCGTCCTCGGTCTCGCCGGGGAAGCCGACGATCATGTCGGTCGACAGCGACAGGTCGGGGCGGATCGCGCGCAGCTTGCGGATCACCGACTTGTATTCGAGCACCGTGTAGCCGCGCTTCATCGCCATCAGGATGCGGTCGGAGCCGTGCTGGACCGGCAGGTGCAGGTGGCTCACGAGCTTCGGCACCTTCGCGTAGGTGTCGATCAGGCGCTGCGTGAATTCCTTCGGGTGCGACGTCGTATAGCGGATCCGCTCGATGCCGGGGATGTCGGCGACGTATTCGATCAGCGTCGCGAAATCGGCGATCTCGGACGCACCGGCCGTCAGCGCGCCGCGATAGGCGTTCACGTTCTGGCCGAGCAGCGTGACTTCGCGCACGCCCTGGTCGGCGAGGCCGGCCACTTCGGTCAGCACGTCGTCGAGCGGGCGCGATACCTCGTCGCCGCGCGTGTACGGCACCACGCAGTAGCTGCAGTACTTCGAGCAGCCTTCCATGATCGACACGAACGCGCTCGGCCCCTCGACGCGCGCGGGCGGCAGGTGGTCGAACTTCTCGATCTCGGGGAACGAGATGTCGACCTGCGCGCGGCCGCTCTCGCGGCGCGCGTCGATCATCTGCGGCAGGCGGTGCAGCGTCTGCGGGCCGAACACGAGGTCGACGTACGGCGCGCGCGACACGATCGATGCGCCTTCCTGGCTCGCGACGCAGCCGCCGACGCCGATCAGCAGGCCGGGCTTCGCTTCCTTCAGCTCGCGCACGCGGCCGAGATCGGAGAACACCTTCTCCTGCGCCTTTTCACGCACCGAGCACGTGTTGAACAGGATGATGTCCGCGTCTTCCGGCGTGTCGGTCTTTTCGAGGCCTTCGGCCGCATTGAGTACGTCCACCATCTTGTCCGAGTCGTACTCGTTCATCTGGCAGCCGAAGGTCTTTACGTAAACTTTCTTGGTCATGGGGGTTCGCCGTTCGCAGTGGTTGACCTGGGGGCGTCGTCAAGGGTGAATCGGGACGGCCGCGCGCGGCACGCAGGTGGCGCGCATCAAGCATGGAAAGCCGTCGGAAAAGCTTTCCATTATAGCTTTTCACGCCGCCCCGGACGGGCGGCCGGTTGCGGCGGCGCGACGCCGAGCGTCAGGTTCCGACCCCTGGACGGCGGTGCGCCGGCCGTCAGCGGCACGCGTTCAGCAGGTCGTCGAGCGCGGCTTCCTCGCGCGCGAAGCGTTCGGCGAGAAAGTCGAGCAGCACGCGCACGCGCGGCGCCATGTAGCGCTTGCTGTGATAGATCGCATGCAGCGGCGCGTCCTGATGGCGCCAGTCGGGCAGCAGCACGCGCAGCCGGCCGGCGCGGACGTCGTCCGCGATGTCCCACAGCGATTTCAGCGCGATGCCGTGGCCGCGCAGCGTCCATTCGCGCGTGAGGCCGCCGTCGTTGGTCTCGAACGCGGTCGACACCGGCACCGTGTGGATCTGCACCTCGTCGCCGCGCGTGAAGTGCCAGGTGTTCATCGGCCCGGACGCGATCGTGATCACGTTGCACGGAAAGCGGGCCAGATCGTGCGGATCGGCCGGCACGCCGTGGCGTTCGACGAACGACGGCGCCGCGCACAGCACGCGCCGGTTGGTCGCGAGCCGGCGGGCGATCAGCGCGCCGTCGGGCGGCGCGGCGAAGCGGATCGCGAGGTCGATCTCGTCCTGCCACAGGTTCGACGACGAATCGGACGCCGTCAGCGAGAACGTGACGTCGGGATGGCGCGTCGTGAATTCGTCGAGCCAGTCGAGCAACTGATTGCGGCCGAAATCGGACGTCGACGACAGCCGCACCTTGCCGCTGACGACGTTGCGGCCTTCCTGCAGCATCGCGTCCGCGTCGTCGAGTGCCTGTAGCGCCTGCCGGCAGCAGTTCAGGTACAGCCGGCCCTCGTCGGTGAGTCGCAATTGCCGCGTCGAACGCTCGAACAGCCGCGTCGCGGTCTTCGCCTCGAGCTTCGCGAGGCGCGCGCTCGCGGCGGCCGGCGTGAGGTTCAGCTTGCGCCCGGCCGCGGACAGGCTGCCCAGTTCCGCCGCTTCCACGAACAGCCGGATATCGCCCAGTCGATCCATTCGATTTTCCAAAATTATTTGAAAATGGTTCAAACGCCACGCCAATTATCAAATATAGGCGTCTTCGGGACAATGCGCGCACATCCCGCATTTTGTGCGGTGCGGCACCGACCGGGCGCCGCGTCCGCCGCCCTCCGGAGAACGTCATGCCCATTCCGTTACTGGCGCTTGCGATCAGCGCCTTTGCCATCGGCACCACCGAATTCATCATCATGGGCCTGCTGCCCGAAGTCGCGCACGACCTCGCCGTGTCGCTGCCGTCGGCCGGCCTGCTCGTCACGGGTTACGCGCTCGGCGTCGCGGTCGGCGCGCCGCTCCTCGCGGTGCTGACGAGCCGCATGCCGCGCAAGGCCGCGCTGCAGTTGCTGATGGCGATCTTCATCGTCGGCAACGTGCTGTGCGCCACCGCGTCCGGCTACGCGATGCTGATGGTCGCGCGTGTCGTCACGTCGTTCGCGCACGGGTCGTTCTTCGGGATCGGCGCGGTCGTGGCCGCGTCGCTCGTGCCGGCCGACAAGCGCGCGAGCGCGATCGCGCTGATGTTCACGGGGCTCACGCTGTCGAACGTGCTCGGCGTGCCGTTCGGCACCTTCGTCGGCCAGCTGCTCGGCTGGCGCGCGTCGTTCTGGATCGTCGCCGCGCTCGGCGTGCTGGCGCTCGGCGGCGTCGCCGCGCTCGTGCCGAACCGCCACGACAGCGGACCGGTCGGCCTCGGCCACGAGGTGCGCGTACTGAAGGAGCCGCAGGTGTGGCTCGCGCTGCTGATGACCGTGCTCGGCTTCGGCGGCGTGTTCGTCGTGTTCACGTATATCGCGCCGATTCTCGAAACCGTGTCGGGCTTCTCGCCGCGCGCGGTCGCGCTGATCCTCGTGCTGTTCGGCGCGGGACTGACGGTCGGCAACACGCTCGGCGGCAAGCTCGCCGACCGCGCGCTGATGCCGTCGCTGATCGCGATCCTCGTCGCGCTGATGGCCGTGATGGCCGTGTTCGCGAAGACGAGCCACCTGCCGGTCGCGGCCGCCGTCACGGTGTTCGTGTGGGGGATCGCCGCGTTCGCGACGGTGCCGCCGCTGCAGGCGCGCGTGGTCGAGAAGGCCGCGAGCGCGCCGCATCTCGCGTCGACACTGAATATCGGCGCATTCAACGTCGGCAACGCGGGCGGCGCGTGGCTCGGCGGCCTCGCGCTGGAGCACGGCTTCGCGCTCGATGCGCTGCCGTGGGTCGCCGTCGCGGTGACGTTCGCGGCGCTCGTCGTCACGTGGTTCGCGATGCGGCTCGATGCGCGCGGTCCGGCACGCGGTGCGGCGCCGGCGCCGCAATGAGCGGCGCCATAGCGGCAGGAAAAGGTTCGCGAGGAACGCATTCCTCCGCGATGCTGATAACGGTGTGAAGATAACTTCGTTTGCCCGCGCAAGGCCGGGTGATAGCGTCTCGATACGCGCCATTGCTGGCGCAACCCGATTCCGATCCCGGCTTACCCCATACGCAGGGCCGCGCAGCGGCCCGGAGGCAATGCTATGTCTTCATCCCTGGCGCTCGTGCGCGACGTGTCTTCCTTCGAGTCCGGCAACGCCGCCGACGCGCGGGCGTCCGCGTCGCTCGATGTCCTCGAACAGGTCGTCGGCGTGAACCTCGCGCGGTTGCGTGCCGAGCGGCAACTGTCGCTCGATGCGCTCGCGCGGTTGTCCGGCGTGTCGCGTGCGATGCTCGCGCAGATCGAGTCGGCGCGCAGCGTGCCGTCGATCAAGGTGCTCTGCAAGATCGCCGCGGCGCTGAAGGTGTCGGTCGCCGCGTTCCTGCGCCGCCACGCGGTGAACGGCTTCGAGCACTTGGCGGCCGAGCGCGCGTCGCGCGTCGTCAGCTCGAACGGCCGCTTCTCGGCGCGCGCGCTGTATCCGGAAGGCGAACCGGCCGCGGCCGAGTTCCACGAACTGCGGATCGCACCGCTGCATACGGAGCCCGGCGCACGCCGCGCGCCCGGCACGACCGTCAACCTCGTCGTCAGCGAAGGCACGCTCGAAGTCAGCGTGCATGATCGCCGCCAGTTGCTCGCGACCGGCGACGCGATCGTGTTCGATGCCGACCAGCCGTACAGCCTGCGCAACCCGGGCGACAGCGAGGCGCGCGCGTTTCGCGTGACGGTGAGCCCCGAGGTGCCGCCGCGCTGGCTCGTGCCCGATGCGGCGCACGCGGCCGGCTGACCGCGCAGGCCGCACGGAACGGACGCTGTCCCTGCCTCGGGCGGGGTCGCACCCGGGCCGTCGGCCGTTTGGACGATGCCGTTAGACGGAGTCGTCAGTAAGGTTATCGATGTGGTTCGCTGCGCCGCGCGCGCAGCTGTTGTATGCTTGGCCCGCCGACGATGGGCAGTCCCCATCCGGCAATCAGTGCGTCTTCAGGGCGGGGCGAAATTCCCCACCGGCGGTAGGCTGGCGTAAGCCGGCGAGCCCGCGAGCGCCCGCGCATTCGCGCGGGGTCAGCAGATCTGGTCGAATGCCAGAGCCGACGGTCATAGTCCGGATGAGAGAAGATGTGCAGATAGTCATGTCCGCCAGGGCCGCTTCGCGCTACTTGCGAAACGGGTTGTCGTTCTGTCTGTTTGCAATGCCCTGAAACGTTTTTCGCCCAAATCGTATTTGCGAGGAGCGTTTCACATGTCCTTGATGTCCGTTTCGTCGGCACCCGCCGACGCCTTTGCCGATCTCCCTTTGCTGGATTCCGAACCGGTGCCGCCGCGCATCGCCGCTGCGCTCGACGCCATGCGCGCGGGCCGTGCGGTCGTGCTGCAGGATGACCACGACCGCGAGAACGAGGCCGACCTGATCGTTGCCGCCGAGCGCATCACGCCCGAGACGATGGCGCTGCTGATCCGCGAGTGCAGCGGCATCGTGTGCCTGTGCCTGACCGACGACACGGTGCGCGCGCTCGAGCTGCCGCCGATGGTGCAGACCAACGAGAGCCGCAACGGCACCGCGTTCACCGTATCGATCGAGGCACGCGAAGGCGTGCATACGGGCGTATCCGCGGCCGACCGTGTGACGACGATCCGCGCGGCGATCGCAGAAAACGCGAAGCCGCACGACATCGTGCGTCCGGGTCACGTGTTTCCGTTGCGTGCGCAACCGGGTGGCGTGCTGGCGCGCCGCGGTCACACCGAAGGCACGGTCGACCTGTCGATCCTTGCGGGCCTGAAGCCGGCCGGCGTGCTGTGCGAGCTGATGAATCCGGATGGCACGATGACGCGCGGCGATGATGTCGCGCGTTTCGCGCAACGGCACGGCCTGCCGATGCTGACGATCGCGGAGCTCGTCGAGTTCCGCGAGGCGCTGGCTGCTGCACGCGAAGGCTGCCTGAGCGAAGCGTAGCCGGATGGCCGCGCGGGCTCCGAAATCTGGAGATTCGGTGATGTTCGGCTTCCGGATCGCTACCTATACTCGACCGGGCTCGACGGCATTGCGCACCGACAGTCCGGTTCGTGGTGCCGTGCTTGCACGGGAGCCCGTGACGACCGCGCACGGGGTCGATCACGAACCAACAGAGGTAGGCAAATCGTGCGAACAATCAACGTGACGGAACGCGCGTGCGTCGGTGGCGGGGCAGGCGGCCAGAACACGATTCAGTTGCCGGCAGGCACCATCGATGCGCGGAGCGCGGCCCGCGAGGATACGGCACAGCGTGGCGTTTGGCCGGGGGCGGCGGTTGGCGGCTCGCGCGGCCGCTATTTCATCTACATGTTTCCGGACGGCTACACCCCGCCGGAGATTCCGCGAGAATGGCTGCGTTAAGTGCCGATGGCCCGGCGTGAAGCCGGGCGCCAGCACAGCGAGCCCGGCTTCACGCCGGGCATTACACTGACGACGTGTCCTGCTGATCAAGTCCGGCAATTGGCCGGCCGGCTTCCGTTCCTGCAGCATCCCGCTGCCCTTGCCGCGCTGCACGGCGCATTTCGTTTGCGACGGTTTGTCGATCAACGACGTGCCGTCGCGCTACGTTTACGACTGCACGTCGCCGAATTCACCGCGCATGCCGGCTTCGACGAGCGACGGCAGTTCGTCCATCTTGCGCATGATCCGCGTGATGCCCATCGCGCGCAGCGCGTCCGCGTAGTTGTCGGGGATGTGGCTCGCGCCGACGAACGCGATCGTCTTCATCCCCGCCGCGCGCGCGGCATTCAGCCCCGACACGCTGTCCTCGACGACAATGCAGCGCTCCGGCGCGACGCCGAGCGTTTGCGCCGCATGCAGGTAGACGTCGGGGTAGGGCTTCGGCCGCGATACTTGCTCGGAACTGAACACGCGGTCGCCGAAGATCTCGGTGAGCGAGGCGCGCTTCAACGAGTTGCGCACGCGCACGAGCCGGCTGTTCGACACGACGGCCGCCGGCAGGCTGACCTTCAGCAGCGCGTCGCGCACGCCGGTGATCGGCGCGAGCGATTGCGCCAGCGCGATCTCGATGTTGTGCTCGATGGTCTCGATGAAGTTGGCGGGCGTTTCGATCCCGAAGCGGGATTCGAGCCCGGCGAGGAAGCGCGACGTCTGCTGGCCGAACGCCGACTTCGCGGCAGCTTCGAAATCGATGTTCGGGAACGTGGCGGACAGCGTCTCGAGCAGCACGCGGTCGGCGATGACTTCGCTGTCGACGAGCACGCCGTCGCAGTCACAGATGAGGTGATCGAGCATGATGGTGAAAAAGCGGGTGTCGGCGACGCCGAGCATCTCGCAATGATACGTGCTTTCACGCGCATGCCGAGCGGCGTTTCGGCAAATATGCCCGATGCGCCGGACGGTCGCCGCATTTCGTACAGGTGTGCTGCCGATCGCGCCCGCGCGCCGCGGGGCGGTCGTACGGCGGTGGCCTGCTTGCGCGGGCCGCCGCCGCTTTCGTCACATCTCGATCACGCGCCCCGTTTTCCACGACGTCATCGCGGCCTCGGCCAGCTCGAGCGCGGCGAGCCCGTCGTCGATCGTCGTCCTGACCGGCGTGCCGTCGCGCAGCGCGTCGACGAAGTGCGCGATCTCGGCCGCGTACGCATGCCGGTAGCGTTCGAGGAAAAACGGCTCCGGCACGTCCGTCGCGATGCCGCCCGCGAGCCACGCGCTTACTTCGGTCGGCCGCACGTTGCCGGCCTGCAGCATCCCGTTGCTGCCGAGCAGCTCGAAGCGCTGGTCGTAGCCGTACGCGGCGCGCCGCGACGTGTTGATCTGGCACAGCAGCCCGCGCCGCGTGCGGATCGTCACGGCGGTCGAATCGATATCGCCGGCATCGAGCACGGCCGGGTCGGTCAGGCAGCTACCTGTCGCGTGCAGCGTCTGCGCTTCGTCGCCGAGGATCCAGCGGAACACGTCGAAGTCGTGAATCAGCATGTCCTTGAAGATGCCGCCCGAGCTGCGGATGTAGTCGGCGGGCGGCGCGCCCGGGTCGCGGCTCGTGACGATCAGCATTTCCGGCGCGCCGATTTCGCCGCGCTCGACGCGCGCCTTCAGCGCGGCGAATGTCGGGTCGAAGCGGCGCTGGAAGCCGAGCATGCAGGTCACACCGTTGCGCCGGACGACGTCCGCGCATGCGCGCGAGCGCTCGACGCTCAGGTCGACCGGCTTCTCGCAGAACACGGCCTTGCCCGCGTTCGCGGCCGCGACGATCAGGTCCGCATGTGTGTCGGTGCTCGACGCGATCACGACCGCTTGCACGGCCGCATCGCCGAGCGCGCGATCGATGTCGGCGACCTGCGCGCCGTGTGCGTGCGCGAGCGCTTCGGCCGACGGCGCATGGCGGTCGATCACGTAGCGAAGTGTCGCGCCCGGATGGCGTGCGAGATTCGCCGCGTGGATCTTGCCGATTCTTCCCGCGCCGAACAAAGCGAATTCGATCATTCCGTTCTCCTGTTGAGTGGGTTGTCTTCTGTCGGTGCGCGGCTCGTGTCGGCGCGCACCGTGGCGACGGTCAGCGATCCGCCAGTTCGCCGCGCACGTATTCGATGCTGGCCCGCAGCCGGTCTTCGATGTCGTCGGCTTCGGCGATTTCGTTTGCGAACGGCTCGAACGAGAACGCGCCGCGGTAGCCGCGCTCGAGCAGCTCGCGCAATTGCCGGAGGTTGCCGAGCCGGTCGGCGCCGCCGACCAGCACGCGATGGCCGTCGCGCATCTGGTCGACCGGCAGGTCGTCTTCCTCGACGCCCGAGATGTGCACGAGGCCCGTCAGGTTCGGGAAGAAGATGTCCTCGCCCGACAGGTGATGGTGGAACGTGTCGTGCACGAGCCGGAACACCTGTTCGCCCGCCGCGTCGTAGATGCCTTTCACCGCGTCCGACTTGCGGCGTAGCGCGCACTCCTCGAAGCCGAGCGGCTCGATGAAGCCGAGCAGCCCGCGGGCGTCGAGGATCGGCTTCAGCGCTTTCAGCGCCTTCACGAGATCCGCATGGCGCATATCGGCACCGCGCGTGTCGCCGCGGCTGTTGGTCGGGCACAGCACCAGCGCGCGTGCGCCGCAGTGCGCCGCGTAATCGGCCAGTGCGGTCGCCTCGTCCGCACGCTCGGCGTTCCATTGCTCGAAGCGCTGCAGCGCGTTGATCGTCAGGATCGTCACGCCGCCGGCTTCGGCCGTCGCGCGCACGGCGGCGGCCGGCGTGCCGTCGGCGATCTCGACGCCGTCGAGATCGTTGCGGATCTCGATCGTGTCGATGCCGAGGCGCCGGCACAGCGCGACATAGCGGTCGAGGGGCAGGCGCGGCGCGCTCATGCGGTTCAGCGAAAAGTGGAAGGCTTGCGTCATCGTTCTGTCCTCGTGTCTCGAGTGGGGCTGGGTTCGAATCGGGTGCCGGCGCGCACGACGTCGCCCGCCGGCAGGTTCGCCGGCGGCGCGGCGAGCGCATGCCACGTATCGCGCAGCCATTGCGCGCACGCGACGTTGTTGTCGAAGATCGAATAGCGCGCGCCGCCGCCGTAGTCCGGAAACGGAATGAACTCGCAACTGATCTGCTCGAGGCGAGCCGGCCGCGCATGAACCTGCGCTTGCAGCAACTGGCGCAGCGCGGCCTTCCACGTGTCGAGCGCCGCCGCGCACCATTCGCCGTGCCAGGCGCCCGGCGCGGGCGCGACGAACGGATACTGGATGCCGCGCCCGGGCCTGTCGTCCGCGCGGCGCATCCAGCGGTTGTCCGGATTGTTCGGAATCACGCTGCGCGCATGCGCATGACGGACCCAGCCGCGCGCGATCCAGTCGGCGTAGATGGCCGCGGGCGATGCGGGGTCGAGCACGACGCGGCCGCTGTCGACCTGCTCGCGAATGCCCGATGCTTCGAGTTCGGCGCGATTGCCGATCTTGAACAGCAGGTGCGAATGATCAAGCGTGATCCGGAACGGCGCACCGGCCTGCTCGACATGCCGTGCGACGCGCGCGATGCGCGTGAAATCCTCGCTCCACATGTCGACGTGCACTTCGAGGCTCGGCAGGCAGCCGGCCGGCTCGCCGCGTTCATAGCCGCGCAGGTAGAAATCGGCGACTTCGCGGTCCGACAGCGGATGGCCGTCCGCGTGATGCGCGTACAGCTGGCAGTTGAGCACCGTGCTGCCGAAGCGCGCGCCCGCATCGATGAGGTCGGCCACGTGCGCGTCGTCGCGGCCGGCGCGCCAGATGCCGCCGATCACGCGAATCGGCAGCGCGTGGCGTTCGGCCAGCGCGAAATACGGCGACAGATCTTCGCCGCGCGCCGGGTTCTTTTCGACGTAATCGAACACGCCGGCGCTGGCGATCATCCGGAAGCGTTCGGCCGGCGCGGGCAGCGGCAGGCCGTCGTGTTCGAGCACGCCGTCGAGGTTCACGCCGATGAGGATCGGTTCAGCCATCGTCTCCTGTCCGTTGTTGTCCTGGGGAAGGCTGCCCAATGTACGGATGCGGCGCGCGGGCTGCATGACAAACGTTGACGAAAAATCGCCAATGCGGCGGTCGATTTTTTCGCCACGCGCTGGCGGCGCGCGGCGCGGCGACATTCAGGCCTGCAGGTAGGCGCTGGTCCTCACGTTCGCCGGGCAGAACACGCGGAATTCGACCGGGTCGCCCGGCGGCGGCTGTTCGACGATCCCGCATGCATGCAGCACGTGTTGCAGCGCGGAAATCGCCTGGCCGTCCGGATCCTGGTCGATGGCGAGATCCATCGCGCCGGCTTCGATGAAGGCGCGGTGTTCGTCGAGCATCTCGTGTCCGATCCAGACCACGCGCCCGGTCGCGCCCGCCTTGCGCAGCGCGGCCTCGATGCCGGCCGAGCCGGCGCCGCTGTTGTAGATCGCGACCACGTCGTCGTGGGCCTGCAGCGCCTTCGTCACCGCGCGGTAGCAGCGGTCGTCCTGGTCGAGCGTCTCGACCGGCTCGCCGTCGCAGCGCAGCGCGGCGAACGCGTCGGCGAGCTGGTCGCGGCAGCCGGCCATCCGGTCGACGTGCGCGCGGTAGCCCATGCGCCCGCCGAGCAGCAGCACGCGGCCGGGGCGCGCCGCCAGGCGGCCGATGTAGTAGCCGGCCGTGCGTCCGGCGCGGTAGTTGTCGATGCCGGCGTAGTGCCTGCGTGCGATGCCGCCGATGTCGGTGACCATCGTGACGACGGTCTCGCTGCGCGCGATCGCGCCGGCCAGCGCGTCGCGCACGCGGGCCGTGTCGCGCGCCGTGACGATCAGCGCCGCGCGCCGGTAGGCGGGCCGTTCGATCAACGCGGCGGCCCGTTCGTCGTCCGCGGCGGGCAGGATCGTCCGGTGCACGACCACGCGCCGGTCGAGCATCTGCAGCGAACGCTGCAGCGCCTGTTGCAGCCGCCGGAAGAACGGCGTGTCGGTGTCCGGCAGCAGCACGTCGACGTGGATCAGCCCGTGCCGCGTGTCGGGCAACTGACGCGGCACGCCGAGCTGCCGCGCCGCCGCCACCACGCGTTCGCGCGCCTGCGCCGAGACGCTGCCGCGCTCGTTCAGCACGCGGTCGACGGTGGTCGTGCTGACGCCGGCGAGCGCCGCGATCTCGTCGAAGCGCGCGGTGCGCTTGCGCCAGCGCGGCCCGGATTCACCTGCCATGGTCGTCTCCATCGTGGTGGTCGCCATCATCGGGTGCGTGGCGTTGCCGGGAACGCTAAAACGATGGCGAAATTTCGTCAACGTTTCGATTGAGCGGGGGCGGCGGGACGCCTAATTTCGGAGATATGCCGAAGCCGCCTGTCGCGCTTCTCACGCACAACGAACCCAGGAGACACGAGTGGCCCATTCGGACGACCAGGCGCACGATCGCAGGGCGGCGCGCCGTCAGGAATACCGACTGATCGGCGGCGCCGGCGAGCGCGCACACGCGGCGGGGCTCGTCAACGCCGCGTGGTACCGATGCGCGGTGCCGCGGCCGCTGATGAAGCAGCTGATGCAGCGCGGCGACGCGCGCGCGATCCGCGACACGCTGATCTGGTACGTGGCGATCGCGGCCAGCGGCGTGCTTGCGTGGTTCGCGTGGCACACGCATTCGGCATGGGCGATTCCCGCATTCTTCGTGTACGGCACGCTCTACTGCAGCCCGGCCGACTCGCGCTGGCACGAATGCGGGCACGGCACCGCGTTCCGCACGCGCTGGATGAACGACGCGCTGTACCAGGTCGCATCGTTCCAGGTGTTTCGCGGCGCGACGGCATGGCGCTGGAGCCACGCGCGCCATCACACCGATACGCTGGTCGTCGGGCGCGATCCGGAAATCGCCGCGCCGAAGCCGACCGACTGGCTCGCGCTCGTGCTGAACGTCGTCGCGCTGAAGCATGTGGCCGGCGAGTTGCGCAAGATGATCGCCGTCGCGTTCACCGGCCGGCTCGACGACGAGGCGCGCACCTACGTGCCTGAATCGGAATGGCCGAAGGTCGCGCGCGAGGCGCGCATCCATCTCGCGGTCTACGCGCTCGTGGCGGGTGCTTCGCTGTACTGGCGCACGATCCTGCCGCTGCTCTACATCGGGCTGCCGAGCCTTTACGGCGCGTGGCTGTACCTGTATTTCGGCCTCACGCAGCACGCGGGCATGCCCGAGAACGTGCTCGATCACCGGCGCAACTGCCGGACCGTGATGATGAATCCCGTGTTCCGCTTCCTGTACTGGAACATGAACTATCACGTCGAGCACCACATGTTCCCGATGGTGCCGTTCCACGCGCTGCCGAAGCTGCACGAGGCCGTGAAGGCCGACATGCCGCCGCCGTACCGCAGCACGCTCGCCGCGTATGCGGAGATCGTGCCGGCGCTGGTCCGGCAGACGCGCGATCCGTCCCATCACGTCGTGCGGCCGGTGCCGGACACGGCGCGCGCGTGACGGACATCGAACCACCCGATCAAGGAGACACGCATCATGACGCAATGGATCGACACCGGCGCGCTCGACGACATCGACGATGAAGACGTCGCGCGCTTCGATCACGCAGGCCGCACGTACGCGATCTACCGGATCGACGGTCACGTTTATGCGAGCGACGGCCTGTGCACGCACGAGCACGTGCATCTCGCGGACGGGCTCGTGATCGATCACGTGATCGAATGCCCGAAGCACAACGGACGCTTCGACGTGCGCGACGGCCGGCCGCTGTCCGCGCCCGCGTGCGAGAAGCTGCGCACGTATCGCGCGAAGGTGGAAGGCGGCCGTATCCTGATCGAGGTGTGACGCGATGACGACCGACCGTGTGATGGCGATCGTCGGCGCGGGCCATGCGGGCGGCCGCGCGGCGCAGGTGCTGCGCGAGTCCGGCTGGCGCGGGCGCATCGTGATGATCGGCGCGGAAGCGCACTTGCCGTACGAGCGTCCGCCGTTGTCGAAGGGCGTGCTGACGGGCGAGCGCAGCGCGGCGCAGTGCCGGTTGCGGGATCCGGCCGCCTGGGCGGCCGACGGCATCGAGCCGGTCGTCGCGACGGTCGAGCGCATCGATCCGCACGCACGCGAAGTGCGCGTGTCCGGCGGGCGAGTGTTCGGCTACGACGCGCTGCTGCTTGCGACCGGCGGCCGCGCGCGCCGTCTCGCGATTCCGGGCGCGGCGTTAGACGGCGTGTTTGCATTGCGCACGCTCGACGACGCGGCGGCGCTCGGCGCACGGCTCGTACCCGGCGCACGGATCGTGCTGATCGGCGGTGGTTTCATCGGTCTCGAAGTCGCCGCGTCGGCGCGATTGCGCGGCTGCCGCGTGACGGTGCTCGACGCGGCGCCGCGCCTGCTCGGGCGTGCCGTGCCGGAAACGATCGCGGCGCGCGTGCAGGCGCTGCACGAGCAGCAGGGCGTGGCGATCCGTGTGAACCGGAAACCCGTTGCGATCGAGCGCGCGGCAGGCGGCGCGCTGACCGTCGTGCTCGACGACGGCGACACGCTGATCGCCGATACGGTCGTGGCCGGCATCGGCCTCGAACCGGCCGACGAGCTGGCGCGCGAAGCAGGCCTCGCGGTCGATCGCGGCATCGTCGTGAACGCGCGGCTCGAGACATCGGTGCGCGGCATTCATGCGGCCGGCGACGTCGCGGTGTTTCCGAGCGCGTTGTCGGGGCGGCTCATCCGGCAGGAGACATGGCACGGCGCCGAGACGCAGGCGCGCATCGCCGCGCGCAACATGCTCGGCGCCGACGAGCCGTATCGCGAGACGCCATGGTTCTGGTCGGATCAGTACGACGCGCAGTTGCAGGTGGCCGGGGAGCCGGCACTCGGCGAACGGTCGGTCGCGCGCGTGCTCGGCGACGACGCGGAAATCCATTTCCATTTCGACACCCACGCGAGGCTGGTCGCGGCAAGCGGTTTCGGCCGCGCGTCGGGATTCGTCAAGGAGATGCGCGTGGCGAGAATGCTGGTCGAGCGGAGGATCGACGTGACGCCGGCCGCGGTCGCGGATGCGGGCGTGAAGCTGAAATCGCTGGTGTCAGCCGAAGGCGAGCGGTAGCGGGAGGCGGTGCCGGCGAAGCGGCGGTGATGCGGGGGAGGGGAGGCGAAAAACGCGCGGCGATGAACGCCGCGCGTTTCGGTGAAACAGCGATCAGACCGTCGCGTGCAGGTGCAGATACAGCCCGGCCGCCGCGGCGCCGCCCAGCAGCGGGCCGACGACGGGCACCCATGCATAGCGCCAGTCGCTGTCGCGCTTGCCGGGAATCGGCAGCAGCGCGTGCATGATGCGCGGCGACAGGTCGCGAGCGGGGCTCATCGCATAACCGGTCGGGCCGCCGAGCGAGATGCCGATGCCGAGCACGAGCAGGCCGACGGGCAGCGCGTCGAGTGCGCCGAGGCCGACTTGCGGCGAGGCGAGGTACAGCACGCCGAGGATCAGCACGAACGTGCAGATCGCTTCGGTCAGCACGTTGTGCGTGACGCTGCGGATCGCGGGCGCGGTGCAGAACACCGCGAGCTTCAGGTCGGCATCGGCTTCCTTCGCGAAGTGCTGACGATAGGCGAGCCACACGAGCAGTGCGCCCGCCATCCCGCCGAGCATCTGCGCGAGGATGTAGCCGCCGACCTTCGACCACGCGAACTTGCCCGCGAGCGCGAGACTGATCGTCACGATCGGGTTCAGGTGTGCGCCGCTGAACGACGCGGTCACGTAGACCGCGACGAAGACGGCCATCGCCCAGCCCATCACGATCACGATCAGGTCCGCGCCTTTGCCCTTGGTCTTTGCAAGCAGCACGTTTGCGACCGCGCCGTTGCCGAGCAGCACGAGGATCGCTGTGCCGATGAATTCTGCAATATATGGTGACATGATTGTCTCTCGTATGTCACGGCGGACTCGCGCGTTGCGCGGTCCGCCGGTGTTGTTGTATTTCGTATGGAGTGCTGACGGTTACTGCGTGTCGTCGGCCCACGCCTTCGCCGCGCGCACCGCACGCTGCCAGCCGGACATGCAGCGTTCGACCTGCTCCTTCGGCATCGACGGCGAGAAGCGGCGGTCGAGCTGCCACTGGTCGCGCACTTCGTCGAGGTTCTTCCAGTAGCCGATCGCGAGACCCGCGAGATACGCCGCGCCGAGCGCGGTCGTCTCGGTAATCTGCGGACGCACCGCGTCGACGCCGAGCAGGTCGGCCTGGAACTGCATCAGCAGGTTGTTCGCGCTCGCGCCGCCGTCGACGCGCAGCTCGCCGATGCTGATGCCCGAATCGGCCTCCATCGCGGCCAGCACGTCGAGCGACTGGTACGCGATCGCATCGAGCGCCGCGCGCGCGAGGTGCGCGGAGGTCGTGCCGCGCGTGACGCCGAACACCGAGCCGCGCGCCCGCGCGTTCCAGTGCGGTGCGCCGAGGCCGGCGAACGCGGGCACGAGATAGACGCCGTCGGTGTGCGGCACGCTCGCGGCGAGCGCTTCGATTTCCGCCGCGCTCTTGATGATGCCCATGCCGTCGCGCAGCCACTGCACGACCGCGCCCGCGATGAAGATGCTGCCTTCGAGCGCGTACTGCACGTCGTCGCCGACCTGCCATGCGATCGTCGTGACGAGGTTGTTCTTCGACTCGATCGGCTTGTTGCCGGTGTTCATCATCAGGAAGCAGCCGGTGCCGTAGGTGTTCTTCACCATGCCCGACGTCGTGCACATCTGGCCGAACAGGGCGGCCTGCTGGTCGCCGGCGATGCCCGCAAGCGGGATCTTCGATGCGAACACGGTCGTCTTCGTGTAGCCGTAGATTTCCGACGACGCCTTTACTTCCGGCAGCATGCTGCGCGGGATGTCGAGCAGCTCGAGCAGCTCGTTGTCCCACTCGCGCGTATGGATGTTGAACAGCATCGTGCGCGATGCGTTCGTCACGTCGGTCACGTGCAGTTCGTGCTTCGTGAAGTTCCACACGAGCCAGCTGTCGACGGTGCCGAACGCGAGCTTGCCCTGGCGCGCCTTGTCGCGCGCGCCCGGCACGTTGTCGAGGATCCAGCGGATCTTCGTCGCCGAGAAGTACGAGTCGATCGGCAGGCCGGTCTTCGCGCGCACCTTCGCTTCGAGACCCTGCTGCTTCAGCGAGTCGCAGAAATCGGCCGTGCGGCGATCCTGCCAGACGATCGCGTTGTAGACGGGCTGGCCCGTCTCGCGATCCCAGACGATCGTCGTTTCGCGCTGGTTGGTGATGCCGATCGCAGCGATCGACGTGCCGTTCAGGCCCGTGCGCGTGACGGCTTCAGCGGCGACGCCGGCTTGCGTCGACCAGATTTCCTGAGGGTCGTGCTCGACCCAGCCGGGTTGCGGGTAGATCTGTTCGAATTCCTTCTGGGCGATCGATACGATATTGCCCTGGCGATCGAACAGCATCGCGCGGGAACTCGTGGTGCCCTGGTCAAGCGCGAGGATGTACTGGTCCTGCATGTCTCTCATCTCCATCCGTGGATTGGCTTAGTTGTGATGCGCGCCGCATGGTGGGCGGCGCGTCGGTGAGTCAACGTCGGTAAGACAACTGCAACTGCATTCGGATCACGCGTGCGGCGCGTGCGCGGCGGCGAACCATGCGTCGACCGCGGCCGTCACGGCATCGAGCGAGCCCGGCGTGACGTGCAGGCCGAGCTTCGAGCGGCGCCACAGCACGTCCTGCGCGCAGGTTGCCCATTCGGCGTCGCGCAGGTAGCGCAGTTCGGCGTCGTGGATGCCCGGCGCGATCTCGGCGCCGAGATCGGCGAGCGACTTCGCGCCGTCGACCACGCGCTCCGCACGCGTGCCGTAGGCGCGCGCATAACGGCGGGCGAGCGCGGCGGGCAGCCACGGATGACGTTTGGCGAACGCGTCGGCGAACGCGTCGAACTTCGCGTTCGCGATGTCGCCGCCCGGCAGTGCGACGCCGGCCGTCCAGGTTTTCGCGTCGCGGCCCAGCGCGCGGCACAGCATGTCGCCGGCTTCTTCCGCGAGCTTGCGGAAGGTTGTGATCTTGCCGCCGAACACCGACAGCAGCGGCGCGCCCGCGCCGTCGTCCAGCTCGAGGCGGTAGTCGCGCGTGACGGCCGATGCGTTCGTCGCGTTCTCGTCTTCCAGCAGCGGGCGCACGCCCGAATAGGTCCAGTGCACGTCGGCCGGCGCGATCTTGCGCTTGAAGTAGCGGTTGATCGAATCGCACAGGTACTGCGTTTCGTCGCGGTCGATCGCGACCTTCGCGGGATCGTTCGTGTATTCGACGTCGGTCGTGCCGATCAGCGTGAAGTCTTGCTCGTACGGAATCGCGAAGATGATCCGCTTGTCCGGGTTCTGGAAGATGTACGCGTGATCGTGTTCGAACAGGCGGCGCGTGATGATGTGGCTGCCCTTCACGAGCCGTACGCTATGATGCGCGCCGCGGCCGAGCGCGCCGTGCAGCACTTCGCCGACCCACGGGCCGGCCGCGTTCGCGATCGCGCGCGCATGCACGACGCGGATCGAACCGTCGGCGTGCTGCAGCCGCGCTTCCCATTCGTCGCCGCGGCGTTCGGCGGACACGAGCTTCGTGCGCGTCAGGATCTCGGCGCCGCGCTCTTTCGCGTCCATGGCATTCAGCACGACCAGGCGCGCGTCGTCGACCCAGCCGTCCGAGTACACGAAGCCGCGCTTGATCGAGTCGATCAGCGGCGCGCCGGCCGCATGGCGGCGCATGTCGATGCCGCGCGAGCCGGGCAGCAGTTCGCGTTTCGCGAGGTGATCGTAGAGGAACAGGCCGATGCGGATCAGCCAGGCCGGCCGCAGGTTCGGCATATGCGGCATCACGAAGCGCAGCGGCCACATGATGTGCGGCGCCGCGCGCAGCAGCGTCTCGCGTTCCTGCAGCGCCTTGCGCACGAGCCCGAATTCGTTGTACTCGAGATAGCGCAGGCCACCGTGAATCAGCTTCGTGCTGGACGACGACGTGTGCGACGCGAGATCGTCCTGCTCGCAGAGCATGACCGACAGGCCGCGGCCGGCCGCATCGCGCGCGATACCCGCGCCATTGATGCCGCCGCCGACCACGAGCAGATCGAAGCGATTCGGTTGGGTCACCTGCTGTCCTTATCGTCTGAGGGAAATGGGCGAACACGAAATGTTCGAATTCGAAATTTAACGAACGGAATCGAAAAAGTAAAGTTCGAAGAAGCGGGGCCAGTAGCGCGCGACACGATCCCGGACGATACTGGCGGAATCGACCGTTTCGCGAGGTGAATCATGCGTATTGGGATGTGGGCCGGCGCGTGCGCCGTCCTTCTGGCCGGGTGCAGCGCCGGCACGCCGCCGCTGGCCGGCAACTGGCGGGCGCCGTCGTTCGTCGATCTGCAGACGTCGTGCGGCGGCACGGCGCGCGACTGGGGCGCGGATGCGCAGCCGGTCTATTCGACGCTGTACGACGCGTATGTGGCGAAACGGTATCGCGGGCTGACCGAAGCGAACTATTGCGGGTTCGTAAACGAACTTTCGACGCGCTATGTGGCGCCCGACGCGGCGGCGCGCGCCGGCTGGATCGCGTATTTCAACGGTGCGCGCGCGCAGGCCATCAGCTGGCGGGCGGCGGTCGATCCGACGCTGCGCGGCGGCTGAAGCAGGCCGCGGCGAACGGGCGGGGAGGCGGGAGCGACGGCGCGGCCGGGAATCCGGCCGGCGCGGTCAGGTCAGGAACAGCGTGGCTTTACGAATAGCGGTACTTGATGGATCGCAACGCGGCGTCGCCGGTCTCGGTCACGCAGTATTTGCGCCCCGAGCCGAGCCCTTCCAGGCGGACGAGCTGCTGTTCGAGCAGGATGTCCAGTTCATCCCGATCCATGTCGCGCTGGTCAGGCGCGTCCTTCACAAGCAATAGCGTGGCGAATTCATGCGGACTCAGCATCGTTCTCTCCATGGCATCCGGTCTGCCCGCGCGGCCGGCGCAAACGCCGGTGCACGATACCCCGGGGGGTATGGCTTGGGGGGAAAAGCTGTATTCGCCGACCCTGAGATTCGCACACGCCTTGGCACGGGCGGATCGGGCGAACGGGCCGGGGAACTGGAGTCTAGTCGAGCGCGCAGGCAACGACAAATCGTGCCCCGTTAATTTTCCGTTTGACAGCCGGGCCGCACGCAAGCGGTCCGCTTGCGCCGCCAACTTCTTGATTTCACTTGAAGTTTCGGGTGCGGTGCAGCATCGCCACCGTCATTCCGCGACGAACACCTGGGTGCCGGCGGCGGCCACCGTGTCGGCCATTTCGGGCGGCAGCGGCTTGTCGGTGAACAGCGCGTGCACCTGGCTCAGGTGGCCCTGGCGCACCAGCGCGGGACGGCCGACCTTCGAATGGTCGGTCACGAGGTAGACCGTGCGCGCGTGCTGCATGATGGCCTCGGCGACGCGCACCTCGCGCGTGTCGAAATCGCGCAGCGTGCCGTCGGCCTCGATCGCCGACGTGCCGATGATCGCGTAGTCGACCTTGAACTGGCGGATGAAGTCGATCGCGAGCTCGCCGACGATGCCTTTGTCCCACGGCCGCACGATGCCGCCGGTGATCAGCACCTCGCAGTCGGGGTAGCCGCTCATCATCGACGCGACGTTCAGGTTGTTCGTGATCACGTGCAGCCCGTGGTGGCGGTTCAGCGCGCGCGCGACTTCCTCGGTCGTCGTGCCGAGGTTGATGAACAGCGATGCCTGATCGGGGATATGCGACGCGGCGAGCGCCGCGATGCGCCGCTTCTCGTCGTGGAACATCCGCTGGCGCGCCGTGTACGACACGTTCTCCGAGCTGGTCGGCAGGCTTGCGCCGCCGTGGTAGCGGCGCAGCAGGTTCAGGTCGGCGAGCCAGTTCACGTCGCGGCGGATCGTCTGCGGCGTTACCGCGAAGTGCGCGGCGAGATCGTCGACGGTCACGAAGCCGTCGCGCTGCACCCATTCGAGCAGTTCCTGCTGACGCGCGTTGAGGGTGAGGCGGGGATCTCGGGTCATGGCTCGATGGTCGTGTCGTGAGACGGAGCGGCTATTGTAAGGGCGGTAACGGCGTTCGGCCGGCTTGCTGCGCGTGGTCGCCTGTCATTCATGCGGAAAACGCATTGATTCATGTGACAAATGAATTTGTACGATTGCGCTGATCGCGCTGCAATGACGGATTGCCCGCGCTCGCGGGCGCGCACTCATTCAGCTTTCGACGAGGTGGAACCGATGACTGGCTTCAACTGGCACAACCCGTATCCGACGACCCGCATTCCGGTGTTCGCGCGCAACGTCGTGTCGACGTCGCACCCGCTCGCCGCGCAGGCCGGGCTGCGGATGCTGTGGAAGGGCGGCAATGCGGTCGACGCGGCGCTGGCCGCCGCCGCCGCGATCACGGTCGTCGAGCCCGTGTCGTGCGGGCTCGGTGGCGACGCGTTCGCGCTCGTGTGGGACGGCGAGCGGCTGTCCGGGCTGAACGCGTCGGGCGTCGCGCCGTCCGCGTGGAACGTCGACTATTTCCGCAAGCGCCACGGCGAGGATGCGCACGGCTTCGCGAACAAGCCGACGCGCGGCTGGGATACCGTCACCGTGCCGGGTGTGATCGCGGGCTGGGAAGCGCTGCACGCGAAGTTCGGTTCGCTGCCGTTCGCGGACCTGCTCGAGCCGGCGATCGAGATCGCGGAGCGCGGTTATGCGGTGCCGCCGATCGTCGCGCACAAGTGGGCGGCCGCCGTGCCCGCGCTGCAGGGGCTGCCTGGTTTCGCGGAGACCTTCATGTCGCGCGGCCGTGCGCCGCTCGTCGGCGAGCGCGTGTGCCTGCCCGGCCATGCGCAGACGCTGCGCACGCTTGCGAAGGACGGCGCGCGCGCGTTCTACGAGGGCGCGCTGGCCGAACGCATCGCCGCGTTCTCCCGCGAAGGCGGCGGCGCGCTGACCGAAGCCGACCTGCGTGCGTATCGGCCGGAATGGGTCGAGCCGATCGGCAAGCGCTTCGGCCGCCACACGATTCACGAGATTCCGCCGAACGGGCAGGGCATCGCCGCGCTGATCGCGCTCGGCATCGCCGAGCATGCGGGCGTGACCGAATGGCCGGTCGATTCGGTCGACTCGCAGCATCTGCAGATCGAGGCAATGAAGCTCGCGTTCGCGGACGTCTATCGTTATGTCGCCGATCCGCGCGCGATGGAAGTCACGCCCGAGCAGATGCTCGACGATGCGTACCTCGCCGAACGCGCGAAGCTGATCGATCCCGCGCGTGCGACGCACTTCGGCGCCGGCCGGCCGCATTCGGGCGGCACGATCTACCTGTCGGCGGCCGATGAGCGCGGGATGATGGTGAGCTTCATCCAGTCGAACTACATGGGCTTCGGTTCGGGGCTCGTCGTGCCCGGCACCGGCATTGCGCTGCAGAACCGCGGGCACGGCTTCTCGATGGATCCGGCTTCGCCGAACGTCGTCGCGGGCGGCAAGCGGCCGTTCCACACGATCATCCCGGCGTTCGTCACCGAGGAGGTCGACGGCCGCACCGAGGCCGTGATGAGCTTCGGCGTGATGGGCGGCGACATGCAACCGCAGGGCCATCTGCAGACCGTCGTGCGGATGCTCGGCTACGGGCAGCAACCGCAGGCCGCATGCGATGCGCCGCGCTGGAAGGTCAACCGCGACTTCACGCTCGACGTCGAGGCGACGATGAATCGCGCGACCGTCGATGGGCTGGCCGCACGCGGCCACACGATCAAGTCGATCGACGATCCTTACATGGATTTCGGTTCGGGGCAGTTCATCTGTCGTCTCGACCGCGACGATCGCGAGCGTGGCTACGTGGCCGCGAGCGACAGCCGGCGCGACGGTCTGGCGGCCGGTTTCTGACGGTTCGCTTCCATTTCGATGCTCGACGGGCGGCCGCATGGCCGCCCGTTTCGTTTGGTGCGGCCCGTGTCGTCGAGCGGGCGCGACGGGTTCGAAGGACTCGTCTAACGAACGGCAACAGACGCCGCGGAACTGCGCTTGTCCGGTATGGTCAGTGCTCTGGAGCACGAACATCAAAGTCCGGCTAAGATGCCAGGATGGTTCGGCCGGACCGATTCACTATAAACGCAAGTAAAACGCCGCCTGCTGGACGGTTGGCGCCTGTGCCGAAGGCATGGGCCGGCCCCTGCACGACGACTGGGAGCGCACCACCATGCACACCGAAACGACACATGTGATGCCGTGGCGAATCGAGGACATCGACCTGAACCGGATCGATCGTCAGCGTGCCGCCGCGAACGAAGATCTGCTGCTGTTGCTGTGCGCATCGTCGTTCATCGAAAGCGGCTCGGATCTCTACACGAGCAATCTGAGCGAATTCTTCAACGACGATCCTGAAGTATCGGCGTGGCTCAACAATGCATGGGAGCACGAAGAATTGCAGCATGGCCGCGCGCTGAAGGCGTACATCGCGCACGTGTGGCCCGAGTTCGACTGGGATACCGCGTTCGCGAATTTCTTCGCCGAGTATTCGAAGACCTGCAAGGTCGAGGCATTCGAGAAGACCCGCGCGCTCGAGATGGTCGCGCGCTGCGTCGTCGAGACAGGCACGGCCACGCTCTATCGCGCGATCAACGAGTGCTCCGACGAGCCCGTGTTGAAGGAAATCACCGACAACATCCGCACGGACGAAGTGCGTCACTACAAGCACTTCTTCAAGTTCTTCAAGAAGTACAACAAACTCGAAGGCAATGGCCGGCTCGCGGTGCTCGGCGCGCTGATGCGCCGCGTGATGGAAATCAAGAACGAGGATTCGGAGATTGCGTTGCGCCACGTGTTCGCAGTCCGCTATCCGGATCGCGTCGGCGACAGCCAGTACAACCGCGAACGCGCCGCGCGCATCAGTACGCTCGTGCGGCGCAACCTGTCGGCCGACATGTGCGTGAAGATGCTGCTCAAGCCGCTCGACCTGCCCGCGAAGATCCAGCCGGGCGTCCACTATCCGCTCACGAAGATCACGCGGCACGTATTCCTGCGCTGATCGCCGCGGCGCGGCCTGTCGGGCGTATGCTGGCGCATCGACATCCGATCCGTACCAGGGCCACGCCACCATGACCGATACCCATCGCCACGCGCTCGAACAATGGACGTTCGACGCGTGGCCGCCGGCCGTCGTCTCGCTGTTCGACGGCACCGCGCTCGAGCGTCATGCCGATATCGCGGCATCCTTGATCGTCGCGACCGACGACGGCCAGTTGCGCACGACGCTGCTCGGTGTCGGCGAAATCTATGCGCACGATGCATGCACGCTGCTGCTCGCGTTATGGCCGCAATCGCGTGCGGCGCGCGCGCTCGCACAACGGCGCGCGGCCGCGTTGACGCTGGTCGCGGACGGCGCGTTCTTTCAGGCGCAATTGAGGCTCGAGCCGCTCGAAGGCGACTTCGGCGGACTGGCCGGATTCGCTGCGACGATCGCGCACGGCGATGCACAGCGGGTCGGTTATGCGCGTCTCGCGACAGGCGTCACGTTCACGCTGGAAGGGGAGCGCGCCGCGGTGCTCGCACGCTGGCAACGCCAGGTCGAGCACCTGCGGCGCGCGGCCGAGCGGCTTCAGTGACCGCGCTGGCCGCTGCGCGACGAACGATTGCGGTTCGGGTGCGCGGCGTTGCCGCTCGCCGGGCGCGCGCTGTTGCCGCCGCCCGACGGGCGTCCGCCGGTGCCGCCGGCGCCGCCTTGCGTGCGCGGCTTCGCGGCCTTCGGCTGCGCCGCTTTCGGTTGCGCGCTGCCTTCGCGTTTCGCGGCCGGCTGGCCTGAGCCGCCCGCGCGCGGCTGGCGATTGCCGCCGCCACCACCGCCACCGCCGCGCGGCTGTTGTTGCCCGCGGCGTTGCTGGATCGGCTCCGGCTTCACGTTCGGATCGGGTTCGAAGCCCGCGATCACTTCCTGCGGAATCTCGCGCTTGATCAGCCGCTCGATGTCGCGCAGCAGTTGCTTCTCGTCGACGCACACGAGCGACACGGCTTCGCCGGTCGCGCCCGCGCGGCCCGTGCGGCCGATCCGGTGCACGTAATCCTCGGGCACGTTCGGCAGGTCGAAGTTGACGACGTGCGGCAACTGGTCGATGTCGATCCCGCGCGCGGCGATGTCGGTCGCGACAAGCACCTGCAGCGTGCTGTTCTTGAACTCGGCCAGCGCGCGTGTGCGTGCCGACTGGCTCTTGTTGCCGTGGATCGCCATCGCGCTGATGCCGTCCTTCGTCAACTGCTCGGCAAGGCGGTTCGCGCCGTGCTTCGTGCGCGTGAACACGAGCACCTGGAACCAGTTGTGTTCGCGGATCAGGTGCGTGAGCAGCTCGCGCTTGCGGTCGCGGTCGACCGGGTGGATCTTCTGCGCGACGCTTTCGGCGGTCGTGTTGCGGCGCGCGACTTCGATCAGCGCGGGCGAGTCGAGCAGGCTGTCGGCGAGCGCCTTGATCTCGTCGGAGAAGGTGGCCGAGAACAGCAGGTTCTGGCGCTGCGGCGGCAGCTTCGCGAGCACGCGCTTGATGTCGTGGATGAAGCCCATGTCGAGCATCCGGTCGGCTTCGTCGAGCACGAGGATGTCGAGATCCGACAGGTCGATCGTCTTCTGCTGCATGTGGTCGAGCAGACGCCCCGGCGTCGCGACGACGATGTCGACGCCGCGCTTGAGCGCATCGATCTGCGGATTGATGCTGACGCCGCCGAACATCACGGTCGAACGCAGCTTCAGGTACTTGCTGTATGCGCGCACGCTTTCCTCGACCTGGGCGGCGAGTTCGCGCGTCGGCGTGAGGATCAGCGCGCGCACCGCGCGCTTCGCGCCGCGATGTTCGGCGTAGTACGTGTGCAGGCGCTGCAGGATCGGCAGCGTGAAGCCGGCGGTCTTGCCGGTGCCCGTTTGCGCGCCGGCGAGCAGGTCGCCGCCGCCGAGCACGGCGGGGATCGCCTGCTGCTGGATCGGAGTCGGCGACGTGTAGCCGAGCTCGTTGACCGCCTTGACAAGCGGTTCGGCCAGGCCGAGAGATTCGAAAGACATAGATACCACTCTTGAGTTTTATGATCGGCGACACCTCGCGCGGCCCGCGCGGGGACTGGCGTCGCAAAAAGCAAAGGGGCGCGGCTGCGGTTTCCCGCAGCCGCGCCCCGTTTGCGTCACGCGTTATTTAGTCAAGCGGCGCGGAACGCAGGTCACTCACCTGTTGTGGCGAGATCGGCGTACCGTTGTTGCCCCAGGACATCCGGATGTACGTTACCACTGCTGCGACTTCCTGGTTCGACAGCGACTGCGCGAACGGCGGCATGCCGTACGGACGCGGGTTCTTGAACGTGCTCGGCGGATAACCACCATTCAGCACCATGCGGATCGGGTTGACCGCCGATTCCATCATGATCGAGTGGTTGCCCGCGAGCGGCGGGTAGGCCGGCGGCTTGCCCGAGCCCGTTTCGGCGTGGCAGGTCGCGCAGTTGTCCGCGTAAATCTTCTTGCCCTGGTCGAACAGCGCGTTGCCGAACTGCTTCGACGGCTCGTACTGCATGTTCTTCGGCGCTTCAGCCTTCTGCGGGATCGACTTCAGGTACGTCGACATCGCGCGCGTATCTTCGTCGCTCATGTACTGCAGGCTGTTGTGGACCACGTCCGCCATCGGGCCGAACACCGCGCCCTTGTGCGACACGCCGGCTTGCAGCAGGTCGGACAGCTCCTGCACGTGCCAGTCGCCGAGGCCGAGTTCCTTGTCGTTCGTCAGCGACGGCGCATACCAGTTCTGCAGCGGGATCAGGCCGCCGGCGAACGCCGACGAGCTCACCGGGCCGCCCATCATGTTGATCGACGTGTGGCACATCGAGCAGTGGCCGAGGCCTTCGACGAGGTAGGCACCGCGGTTCCACTCGACCGACTTCGTCGGATCCGGCTTGTACTCGCCTTCCTTGAAGAACAGCGTGCGCCAGCCGATCAGCAGGTTGCGGTTGTTGAACGGGAACTTCAGTTCGTGCGGACGGCTCGGCACCGACACCGGCGCGACCGAGCGCAGGTACGCGTAGATCGCATCCGAATCCGAGCGCGTGACCTTCGTGTAGCTCGCGAACGGGAAGCCCGGGTAGAGCAGGCTGCCGTCCTTCGAGCGACCCGTGTGCATCGCGCGGTAGAAGTCGTCCGACGTCCACTTGCCGATGCCGGCCTGGTCGTCCGGCGTGATGTTCGGCGTGTACATCGTGCCGAACGGCGTCGCCATCGGCAGGCCGCCCGCGAACGACTTGCCGCCGCGCACGGTGTGGCACGCGATACAGTCGCCGACGCGCGCGAGGTATTCGCCCTTCTTGATCAGCGCGGCCTGGTCGGCCGGCGTCGCGGCGACGGCGGATGCGCCGTGCAGCGTGTCGTTGCCCGGCCACAGGACCGGCACGAGGGCGGCGGCCGCGACGATCGCGACGGCCGAGAGTGCAAACAGGGACTTGCGTTTCATTGTGTCTGTCTCCCTTGCCTTATTGCGGTTCGCTGCCGCAGGCGAGCGGAGTCTTCATCGAACGCGCCGGGGCCGGCACGGGGTTGGCGGGCGCCGGTTGCGCGGCGAGCCACGCGGTCACGGCCGTCACGTCTTCGTCGGAAAGCTTCGATGCGATGTCGTGCATGCAGTCGGGTGCCTTGGCGTGGCGGTTGCCCGAGCGCCATGCGCCGAGCTGCGCGCTCAGGTAATCGGCGTGCAGGCCGACGAGGCCGGGGATCGCCGGCTGCATGCCGGTCAGCCCCGCGCCGTGGCAGGCCGCGCAGGCCGGCAGCTTGCGGGACGGATCGCCCTGCGTGACGAGCTGCTTGCCGCGTGCGAGCGTCGCGGCCGGCAGCGTCGGCTTGGCCGGCGTCGGGTACGGCGGACGCTCGGCCGAGAAGTGCTCGGCGATTTCGCGCAGGTAGTCGTCGTTCAGGTACGTCAGCAGGTAGTTCATCGGCGGGTACTTGCGCCGACCGTCACGGAAGTTGACGAGCTGGTTGTACAGGTACTCGGCCGGCTTGCCGGCAAGACGCGGGAAGTAGTCGTTGTCCGTGCCCTGGCCGTGGACGCCATGGCATGCAGTACAGCCGCGCACGCGCTCGGCCATGGTATCGGGTGCCTTGAGCGGCGCCTGCTGGGCGTGCGCTTGCTCCGTGGGCTTGGTCTGCGCTTGGGCAGCGCTCATAAGGCCCGCTCCGCCGATCAACAGAACGGCGAGCAGCGGACGGAAGAGGCGTCTTGAAGACACACGAGACTCCATGTTTATTCGTCGGGGACCTGTCCGGGCTACGATCGGCTCGGCGCGTGGACGGCAGGACAGCCGGGCTGCTGCGACGCGGCATTCTATCATCGATGGGTAATGACGGCTATTTGGCAAAACGACATCGGTTCCTGTCTGTTCGCGACTTGCGACAATTTGACGCGTATCGCGCCGTGTTTGTGTGAACCGGCGTGCGCTTTCACCATCGAAGACCGTACACTCGCGGGTCGCGCGGCGCCGCCTCCGCCGCAGGTCCAGTCATTTCTCCCGTTTCCGGATTTATCAATGACGTTTTCTACCGTGCCGTTGCCTCCTTCGCACTGTCTCTCCCGTTGCCGTCGCACTGCCGGCCTGCCGTATGCGGGAGGGTGCGCGCGATGAAGTTCGACAGCTTGTGGATCGGGCAGGTCGCGCTCGCGGCGCTGATGGACGCCGCGTTCGCGATGGCGGTCGGCTCGGCGCTGCTCAAGGCGTGGCTCGGCAAGGACGGCGCGCGGCCGATCGTCGCGCCTTCGCATCCCGCGTGGCTGCGTGCGCAACATTCGCTGGTCGCGGCGGCGCTGGCGCTCGTGCTCGCGGACCTCGGCTGGCTGGTCTACGAGGCCGCGACGATGAGCGGCGCGGGGCTCGGCGGCGCGTTCGCCGCGATTCCGACCGTGCTGATGCAGACGCACACGGGTTTCGCGTGGAGCGTCGCGTTCGCCGGTGCCGTGGTGCTCGCGATCGTCGCGCTGGCGAAGCCGGACAGCCCGGCCGCGCACGCGGTGCTGTGGCTCGCGGTGATCGTGGTCGCGGCCAGCAAGGCATCGCTCGGCCATGCGGCCGACACGGGTGCGCTGTCCGCGGCGGTCGGTGTGCAGACGCTGCACCTGCTCGCGACGGCGGTGTGGGGCGGCCTCGTGCTCGCGGGCGGGCTCGCGGTGCTGCCGGCGCTCGGTTCGTCGGTCGCGCGCGGTGCGCTGATCCGCATCGGCCAGCATCTGTCGCGTACGTCGATCATCGCGGTCGTATTCGTGCTCGGCACGGGTGCACTCAATGCGATCCGCGGGCTCGGCGGTTCGCTCGCGCCGCTCGACGGCAGCACGTGGGGGCGCTTGTTGCTGCTGAAGCTGCTGCTCGTCGCGCTCGCGCTCGTGCTCGGCGGCCTGAACCGCTTCTCGGCGCTGCCGCGCTTGCGCCGCACCGCATCGACCGAGGACGCACACACGTTCCGCAACATCCTGCATCTCGAAGGGCTGACGATGATCGGCGTGTTCGTCGCGGCCGCCGTGCTGTCGTTCAGCGTACCGGGGTTCGCGGCGCTCGGCTGACGGCGGGTTCCACGCGGCGCGCGGCGAGGCCGCCGGGGCGCGCCCGGCACGTGGCACCCGTCGCGCCGCGCATGTAAAAACGGCCGCCTGTCGGGCGGCCGTACTCGAATCGATGCGTACCGCGCGGGCCGCAGCCGCGCGCGATGCGCATCGCGCTCACCACTCGGCGACGCTGCCGTCCGCGTGGCGCCACACCGGGTTGCGCCAGCGGTGGCCCGTCTTCGCCATCTCGCGCACCTTCTCCTCGTTGACGTCGATGCCGAGCCCCGGGCCCTGCGGGATCGCGACGAAGCCATCCTCGTAGCGGAACACCTCGGGGTTGCGCAGGTAGTCGAGCAGGTCGTTGCCCTGGTTGTAGTGAATGCCGAGGCTCTGCTCCTGGATGAACGCGTTGTAGCTGACCGCGTCGAGCTGCAGGCACGCGGCGAGCGCGATCGGGCCGAGCGGGCAGTGCAGCGCGAGCGCGACGTCGTAGCTCTCCGCGAGCGTCGCGATCTTGCGGCACTCGGTGATGCCGCCGGCGTGCGACGCGTCGGGCTGGATGATGTCCACGTAGCCGCCCGCGAGGATGTGCTTGAAGTCCCAGCGCGAATACAGCCGTTCGCCGAGCGCGATCGGCGTGTTGGTCTGGTTGACGATGTCGCGCAGCGCCTCGGCGTTCTCCGACAGCACGGGCTCCTCGATGAACATCAGCTTGTACGGGTCAAGCTCCTTCGCGAGCACCTTCGCCATCGGCTTGTGCACGCGGCCGTGGAAGTCGACGCCGATACCGACGTGCGGGCCGACCGCGTCGCGCACGGCCGCGACGTTCGCGATCACCTGCTCGACCTTGTCGTAGGTGTCGACGATCTGCAGCTCCTCGGAGCCGTTCATCTTCACCGCCTTGAAGCCGCGCTCGACGACCGCGCGCGCATTGTTCGCGACGTCGCTCGGCCGGTCGCCGCCGATCCACGAATACACCTTGATGCGATCGCGCACCTGGCCGCCGAGCAGCGCGTGCACGGGCACGCCGTGATGCTTGCCCTTGATGTCCCACAGCGCCTGGTCGACGCCCGCGATCGCGCTCATCATGATCGGGCCGCCACGGTAGAAGCCCGCGCGGTACATCACCTGCCAGTGATCCTCGATCAGCAGCGGGTCGCGGCCGACGAGGTAGTCGGCCAGCTCCTGCACCGCGGCCTCGACCGTGTGCGCGCGGCCTTCGACGACCGGCTCGCCCCAGCCGACGATGCCCTCGTCGGTTTCGATCTTGAGGAACAGCCAGCGCGGCGGGACGACGAAGGTTTCGAGGCGGGTGATTTTCATGACGCGAGTCTCCATGGTTGACCGGCGCGGGCGCTCGGGCGCGGCGCACGGTCGCGTGCTTTGGCGGTTATCCTAGCGTAGACCGATAAATAATAGTATTAATAGCACTATTGTGCAGATAGTGGGCAGCCGGCCCGCCGGCCCAACGGAGAACGATCATTCAACGCGACCTGCATGGACAGACGGCTTTCCGGCTGGCGACGGCGATCCTGCGCGGCGACTATCCGCCCGAATCGTTGCTGCCGAGGGAGCCCGACCTGATGGAGCTGTACGGCGTGAGTCGCACGGTGATGCGCGAGGCGCTGCGCACGTTGACGTCGAAGGGGCTGGTCGAATCGCGGCCGAAGGTCGGCACGCGCGTGCGGCCGAGCCGAGCGTGGAACCTGCTCGACGCCGACCTGCTCGACTGGTACGCGCGCGTCGCGCCGCCGCTCGCGTTCGCGCTGAAGCTTCAGGAGATGCGCGAGATGATCGAGCCGTACGCGGCCGCGCTCGCCGCGCGCGCGCATACGCCGGAAGCGTTCGACGCGATCGACGACGCGGCGCGCGCGATGGCCGCCGCGCGCAACGTCGACGAGTGGGTGCGCGCCGACCTGCGCTTTCACCTGAGCGTGCTCGAGGCCGGCGGCAACGAACTGCTGGTGCCGCTCGGCGCGCTGATCGATCGCACGCTCGAGGCGCAACTGCATCTGAATGCGCGCCGCGCGGACGTCTACAACGCGTCGCTTGCCGAGCACACGGCCGTCAGCGACGCGATCCGCGTGCGCGACGAGGACGGCGCGCGCCGCGCGATGGCGGCGCTGCTCGCGGTGACGCGCGCGCGGATCGAGATGTCGTGACGGAGAGGGGCGGGCGATGCGGCGCCGTCAGGCGCTCACGCAGCCGCCCGGCTTGTGGATGCGCTCCGTCGACGCCGGGTACTTTGCGAGCAGGCTCGCCGACCGCCGCGGTCGCACAACCAGATCGCCGCCGCAGTTCGGGCAACGGCCCTTCAGCACGTTGTCGGTGCAGCTCGCGCAGAACGTACATTCGAAGGTGCAGATGCGCGCATCCGCCGAATCGGGCGGCAGGTCCTTGTCGCAGCATTCGCAGCCGGGGCGCAGTTCGAGCATGAGTGTCTCCTCGTTTTGAAAAAGGCGGGCGCCGGCGCACGTTGCGCACGGCGCGGGTGCGCGCTACTGTACCCGCATCGAATCGGCTTGGCCAACGGTGTCCGCCCGGGCGCCGTCGACGCGCGCGAGCCGCACCGGGAGACGACCATGCTTTATCGCGGAAGCTGTCATTGCGGAGACGTGAAGTTCGAGGCGGAAGGCGACCTGCAAGGCGTGATGGCGTGCAATTGCTCGATCTGCCAGCGCAAGGGCGCGCTGATGTGGTTCGTGCCGCGCGACCACATGAAGCTCCTCACGCCCGACGAGAATCTCGCGACCTACCTGTTCAACAAGCACGTGATCCGGCATCGCTTCTGCAAGCGCTGCGGGATCCATCCGTTCGGCGAAGGCGTCCATCCGAACGGCACCGCGATGGCGGCGATCAACGTGCGCTGCCTCGAGGATGTCGATATCGACGCGCTGCCCGTCACGCACTACGACGGCCGCTCGCACTGAGCGGCGCGTCACGGCATGAACCTGCGCGCCGGGCTCAGGACGGCCGCACTGCGGCGGCGCGCGGCGCGGGCATTTCCGCCTGCGGCGCGGGGCCCGCGGTGCGCGTGCCGGCATCGGCCGGGCGTTCGATCAGCGGCGCGAGCGCCGGCGCCATCGAGCGCAGCAACTGCACGGCCATCGCGCTCGTGAAGTCGTAGCGCGCCGCATACGGTTCGTGCGCGGTCGCCGTCAGGACCCCGAAGAACCGGTCGCCGATCACGAACACGAACGTGCCGCTGCGGTTCACCTTGCGCGACTCGATCAGCCGCGCGCCGCGCGCGTAGACGTTGAAGCGCTGGTCGCCCGTCCCCGTCTTGCCGTACACCTCGAGCGTCTTGCCGTCGGGCAGCGTGAACCCGCCCGCGAGACGGCGCGCGGTGCCGTTGAGCACGACGTCGCGCAGCAGCGTGTGCGCGACGTTGACGATCTCGGGCGACAGCATCGGCTGCGGTTGTGCGGCCGCGCGCACGAAGCGCGTTTCGTACGGCGTGCCTTGCGCGAAGTCGAGCCGCGTGATGGTTTCCGTCGGCGCTTTCTGGCCGCCGTTCGCGATCAGGCCGATCAGTTTTGCGAGCGCGTCGGGCTGGTCACCCGATGCGCCGATCGCGGCCGCGTAGGACGGTGTGACTTCCGCGAACGGGTAGCCAAGTGCGCGCCACGCCTTCGTGATCTCCGCATACGCACGCAACTCGACCATGCGGCGGATGCGCCGGTCCTGGGTCGCGTGGTAGCGCGTCTTGTACAGCCACGAGTACGTGTAGAAACGCGCATCGCGGCTGTCGCGCTGGACATCGCCGAGCGACGCGCCCGGGTGTGCCCGCAGGTAGTTGAGCGTCCACAGCGCGAGCGGGTGCACGCTCGCGATATAGCCCCGATCGTTGAGGTTGAAGCGGTCGATCGCGTACTTCGCGTAGAGCGCGGCGAGGTCGTCGTCGGACAGCGATGCGGCCGGCGTGCCCTTCAGCTGCACGCGCATCTGCGCATCGAACCACGCGAGCGATTCGTTCGGCGCGACGCTGCGCAGCACGGTCGCGATCTTCGGCGGCGACTTGCGCACGTCGTGCAGCATCAGCGCGAGCGCGTCGTCGGGCGCCTTGCCCGCATAGCGCGTGTAGTAGCGCTTCACGTAGACCTGGCTTTCGCCGTCGACGAACTGCTGCAGGTAATGCTGGCGCTGCTCGGGATCGTTGAGCCACGACGACGACGGGCCGGCGGCCTGCAGCGTCTCATAGTGGACGATGTCGCGCATCAGCCGCACGAACACGAGGTTGACCGAATGCTCGAACGCCGCGTGCAGCGTCAGGATGCGACCGTTGTCCGACTTTTCGAAGTTCGAGAACACCTGCGCGCCGCCGCCCGTGTAGAACACGTCGGGGCTCGCCGAATACTTGCGTTCGACGGCCGCGTCGAGCATCGCCTGCAGCGAGCGGTCGCGCGTATGCGACAGATAGTCGAGCGCCCAGTGCGACAGCCCGTCGATCGGGTCTGGCTTCACCCGGGCCAGCGCCGCGTTCGACAGGTTCGCATAGCGCGCATGCAGGTCGGAGACGATCTGCAGGTACGTGATCAGCGTACGCAGTTTCGCGGTCGAGCCGAGGTTGATGCGGCCGCCGCGGTTCACGTCGAACGGCTCGTTCACGCTGTCGGTCTGCACGCGCAACATGTTCGCGCCGTTACGGCGTTCGTACAGCGTGAAGCTGTACGTGAGGTGCGACGGGTCGTCCTTCGGTGCGAGCATTTCAAAACCGTACAGGCCGGCGGCCTGCGCGCCGTCGCGGGTCGACGCCAGCGCGAGCCGTTCGGCGACGGCCTGCTGCACGCGGTTGTCGAGCGTGCTCGTGGCCTGCAGGTCGAACTGGTCGAGCTGGTACAGGTCGCTGATGCCGAGCGCCGACAGCAGCGACGCGCGCGCGGACGTCACGGCCTTGCGCGACACGAACGACTGCACGTGCGCGGCGGCCGGCGGCGCGCTGCGTTCGATCTGCGCGGCGAGCGCGGCATCGCGCAGCGCGGGCGAGATCACGCCGCCGCTCGACAGCAGCCGCAGGTAGCTGTCGGTCAGCCGCTGCAGCGCCGGATAGCCGCTGTTGAGGAAGTACGACGGCGCGCGCTGCGCGATGATCAGCGACAGCACCTCGCGGAACGCCTTGCCCTGTTCGTCGACGTTGTCGCCGGTCGTCGGCGCGGACAGGATGCGGTTCACGTCGTTGAAGTCGCGCCCGTACCACGCGGTGAGACCGTCGCCGATGCCCGTGATCTCGCCGACGTGCGGCCGCGCGGCGAGCGGCACCGAGTTCAGGTAGCGCACGACGATCGTGCGGCGCGCGAGCATCGTCTGCGGGCCGTTCAGGTACGCGCGGACCGATGCGGACGCAATCTGCCGGAGCTTTTCGGGCGGCGTCGCGGTGCGGCCTTCGGGCGAATGGCGGAACTTCTCGATCTGCGTCGCGAGCGTGCTGCCGCCCGGGCGCGCCTGGTGACGGTTGACGACGTGCAGCGCCTGGTCGGCGACCGCGCGGCTGAAGCGCCCCCAGTCGATCGCCGGGTTGCGATTCGGCTGGTTCGCGTCGAGCAGGTAGCGATCCTCGATGAACAGCAGCGAATCGGCGACCACGCGCGGCACCATGTCGAAGTCGGCGTAGACGCCCTGCGGGAACACGGTCGCGAACAGCGGCGCGCCCGTCGAGTCGAACAGCATCAGGCCGGCCTGGTCTTTCTCGTCGTAGGGGAGGAACAGCCCGCGATCGCCGAGCGACAGCATCCGCTGCGAATCGCGCGCCTGCTTGCTGACGACGAAACCGCGCGCGAGCAACCGTTCCTGGAACGACGGAATCATCGCGTAGCCGAGGCGCTGGTCGTAAGGGCCGTTCGCGGGGAAGCGGATGTGATCGCTCGGGCCCGTCTCGACCGTGTAGCCGACGTCGCGGGTGAGCTCGGACAGGTAGTGCGCCTGCAGCCGGGACGTTTCGATCTCGGTCTGCACGAGTCGCGCAACGATTGCCGCCGCGATCAACAGCGCGGCGAGCAAAGACCACTTGACCCACGTCCAGACCGATGCGAGACCGGTCACGCGCGGCAGGATACGATTCAGCGGCCGATTCATGGCGGCGTCTCCCTGAAGGCGCGGGCTCCGGCCGCACCCCATTAAGGATTAGTGTAGTCCTCAACGGCGGGCTGCCAAGGGTGGTTCTCTACCGAGATGCGCAGACGCAACGCGCGTGCCTGTGACGCGCGGCAACCGGCGTTGCGGTGCGGCGGCGCGCGCCGCCGCGGGCTAACGTTTGCGCGTTTCGCGCCGAAGGTTCCGCGCGACAAGGGTGTCCGCGGGCAGGCCCGGGTGGCTGCGCAGGTGGCCGATGCACCGGTTTCGTGCGGCGCAGTATCGCTGCAAATCGGGCCGGAACCTGTTCGCGAAATCGTCGGCGGCATGTGTAGACGCTACGGGTTTCCGTGATGGTCGCGCACGCAGGCGGAGGGTAGGATCGCCGGATGTGCGGCGCATTTCCGCTTTCGCCGGGAGCCCCATGTCGATCCATCCCGTCGCGCTCGTTTGCACGGCCATCCTCGGGCTGCTGTTGTTTGGCCTCGGCCTCGTCGTGTCCGTCACGCGCTTCCGGCACACCACCGGAACCGGGTGTGCCGCCGATCCCACCAACGGGCTGCACAAGATCGTGCGCGCGCACGGCAACACGGCCGAATACGCGCCGTTTCTCGCGGTGCTGTTCCTCTATTTCGGCGCACACGATCCGTCGCGCGCGATTCTGTCGCTGATCGTCGTGGCGACCGCGTGCCGCTGTCTGCTCGTGATCGGATTGCTCGCGTGGCCGACGATGGCCGCGCCGAATCCCGTGCGTTTCATCGGTGCGCTCGGCACGTATCTGTGCGGTGCCGCGCTGTGCATCGCGCTGTTCGTCTGACTCGGGTGCGGTAGCCGGCGGGTTCGACGTGCCGGCCGACCGCAGGCGTGCAGCCCCGATCGATTCCGCGCTCGCCGTCGACGTACCCGTTCATAGCAGCAGGTCGAGTTGATCGAACAGCCGCTGGTTCTCCGTTGCGGCCGAGCGGCTGCGCTTGCGGATCGTTTGCGACAGGCTGTCGACGAAGCACTGGCTTGCCTGGCTGCGCATCGCGTTGTGCAGGCCGATGACGGCGACGCGGCCGGCGTCGAAGCGCTCGGCGAGCTCGAGTGGATGTGCCCAGTCGCGCATCGCATCGGTGAGGAGCAGCGGCTCGGGGCAATGGCTGAGCATGTCGTTGCGGCGGACGAGTTCCAGCATCAGCGCGCTGGAATGGGCGCAATGCAGGCGGGAACGATCGATCGCGGCGCCGTGCTGCCAGAAGATGTTGTGCATCGTCTCGTCATAGCTGGTCGCCGTGTAGTTGACCGCCCAGTCCTGCTCGAGCAGATCGTGAATCGAACGCCGGTTCGCGAGCGGGTGGCCGCGCCGTGCCACCACGCACGACTGATACGAGAACAGCGGCTCGTGATCGAATTCCCGGCTCGACACGACCGACGTCAGTGGCACGACCGACAGGTCCAGCGTGCCCTCCCGCAGCCGCGGCAACGCGACGGCCGTCAGGCCCTCGAAGATCTCGAGCTGCACCTTCGGCATCTGCTTGCGGAACAGCGTGATCGCTTCGGTCATGAACGTCAGCATGACAAGCGGCGTGACTGCGATCGTGAGCTTGCCGGTCTGGTCGCCGCGCAGCCGGGCGAGCGCGTCGTTCGCGCGTTCGAACTGCCCGATGATCAGCCGTGCATGACCCAGTAGCGTATGCCCGGCGTCGGTGAGGCTGACGCCGCTCGAGCTGCGCGACAGCAGCGTCAGTTTCTGCTCCTGCTCGAGTTCGCGCAGCGCCTTCGTCACCGCAGCCTGCGATACGCCGAGCAGCCTTGCCGCCGCCCGGATGCTGCCCGCGTCGGCGACCGCGACCAATGCATGGATCTGATGATTTTTCATACGATAGGCGTGCCGTGCACCGTGATAACCATTGGTTGTCAATATAACCAAATTGCGGCTTCCGGGGACGAATTGCGCTGCTTATGATCGGCTCCGCCTTGGTTGTCTGACCTACACGGAAGCCTCTTCATGTCCATCTCGTCCAATGAATTCGTGCCGCAAGGCATGCGCAATATCGAACGCGAGATGATCGCGCTGCGTCGGCAGATTCATGCCGATCCGGAGCTGAGCTTCCAGGAATACGCGACGAGCGCACTGGTCGCGGAACGTCTTGCGCAGTGGGGCTACGACGTGCATTGCGGGATCGGCGATACCGGTGTCGTCGGGACACTCGGCAACGGCGCCGGACGCACGATCGGACTCCGGGCGGACATGGATGCGTTGCCGATCGTCGAGGCAACCGGGTTGCCGTATGCGAGCACGAACCCAGGCGTCATGCATGCCTGCGGTCACGACGGACATACGGCGATGCTCCTCGCCGCCGCGCGGTATCTGGCGCAGAACCGGTGCTTTTCGGGCACCGTGCGCGTGATCTTCCAGCCGGCGGAAGAAAGCGGCGGCGGTGCGCTGCGAATGCTCGAAGAAGGTTTACTCGAGCGCTTCCCGTGCGATGCC
Organism: Burkholderia cepacia; assembly: GCF_001039005.1. GTDB lineage: Bacteria > Pseudomonadota > Gammaproteobacteria > Burkholderiales > Burkholderiaceae > Burkholderia > Burkholderia theae. The sequence goes on along the minus strand of NZ_LDWR01000004.1, from coordinate 61,166 downwards.
GTATTCGCGATGCACAACATGCCGGGCTTGCCGGCTGGCCAGTTCGGATTCCGAAGCGGTGCCTTCATGGCATCCGCCGACTCGGTCACGATTCGCATCGCCGGTTACGGCGGCCACGGCGCAATCCCGCACAAGACGGTCGACCCGGTCGTCGCGAGCGCGTCGCTCGTCATGGCGCTGCAAACGGTGGTGGCACGCAATGTCGATCCACTCGAAACGGCCATCGTGACGGTCGGATCGATCCACGCGGGCAGTGCGTCCAACATCGTTCCTGACGCCGCCGTCATCGGCCTGTCGGTGCGTGCGCTCGATCCCGGCGTGCGCGACCTGCTGCAAGCGCGGATCACCGCGCTTGCGCACGCTCACGCGGAGGGTTTCGGCGCGCGGGCGGAGGTCGAGTACGAGCGCGGTTATCCGGTGCTGATCAATCACCCCGACGAGACCCGGCTGGCCGAATCCGTCGCCCGCGACTGGCTCGGCGACGGCGGACTCGTCCGCGACATGAAGCCGATCACGAACAGCGAGGATTTCGCGTATGTGCTCGAGCGCTGCCCCGGCTGTTACCTGTTGATCGGCAACGGTGAGGGCAAGGGCGGATGCATGGTCCACAACCCGGGTTACGACTTCAACGACGACATCCTGCTGACCGGCGCGAGTTACTGGGTCCGGCTGGTCGAACGCTTCCTTGCATAACGCGGCCCTGCTTCACCCGGAGCAGACAGGCGCCGTCGCCTGCCTGCCGTTCTAACAAACATTGACGGCAACGCGTTCGTGTCACGCGCGAACGTGCTTTCTCATCCTGGCTTGGAGACACCATGAAACGCCTTGTCCGCTCTAGTCTGTTCGCGCTCTGCGCCATTCCGCTGCTCGCTTCCGCGGGTGAACTGCAGACCCTTCGCTTCGGCATCGATCCGACCTATCCGCCGTTCGAATCGAAGCTGCCCGACGGTTCGTTCGTCGGCTTCGACGTCGATCTCGGCAATGCGATCTGCGCGAACCTGCGTATGCGTTGCGTATGGGTGGAGCAGGGCTTCGACGCGATCATTCCCGCGCTGAAGGCGCGCAAGTTCGACGCGATCCTGTCGGCGATGACGGCCACGCCGGCGCGCCGGCAGCAGATCGATTTCACCGAGCGTCTCTATTCGGGCGCGCCGCGCCTGATCGCCCGGGCGGGCTCCACGTTGCAGCCGACCGCGGCATCGTTGAAGGGGCGCCGGATCGGCGTTCAGCAAGGGTCGTTGCAGGAGACCTATGCGCGGGCCGAATGGGCATCGAAGGGCGTGGAGGTCGTGTCGTATCCGGGTACCGACCAGATCTATCAGGACCTCACGACCGGCCGCCTCGACGCGTCGTTCCAGGCGGCCGTCCAGGCCGACATCGGGTTCCTGCGCACGCCGCGCGGCAAGGCGTTCGCGTTTGCCGGCGCCGAGGTCAAGGACAAGCGTGCAGCGGGCGAAGGTGTCGCGATCGGTATCCGCAAGGGCGACACGCAGCTCGCGGCGAAGATCAATCAGGCGATCGCGTCCATTCGCAAGAGCGGCGAGTACGACAAGCTCGCGCGCAATTATTTCATGTTCGATATCTACGGCGAGTAAGCGTGACGTCCCGGGTTTCCCGGGCGTCTGACGCGGGACCGACGGATTCGCGACATCCACCGACGCATGCCGGGGACGGCGCACGCGCGCAACGAGCGCGTCGTGCGTGCTCGCGGCCGACCGTCCCGCCTGTTCGGCAAATCGGAGGAGACTGAAACATGAAGAAGCAGATGATCGGCCTGTTGCTGGCCGGCGGCGCGGTAACGTCGGCGCACGCCCAAAACAGCGTCACGCTGTACGGATTGATCGACGAAGGCGTGAACTACACGAGCAACGTGAACGGCCACTCGGCGTGGGAAATGTCGAGCGGCATCGTGCAGGGCAGCCGCTGGGGGATCAAGGGCGGCGAGGATCTCGGCGGCGGGTTCAAGGCCGTGTTCAGGCTCGAGAACGGTTTCGACGTCAACACCGGCCGGCTCAACCAGGGCGGCCGCGAATTCGGCCGCCAGGCTTATGTTGGTCTGTCGAAGGACGGTGTGGGTACGCTGACGTTCGGCCGCCAGTACGACTCGCTGGTCGAATTCCTCGGGCCGTTGACCGCGAACGGCAGTTGGGGCGGCTTCATCTTCGATCACCCGTACGGCAACGACAACACGGACAACTTCTTCCGGCTCGACAACGCGGTGCAGTTCTACAGCGCCGATCTGTCGGGCTTCCAGATGAGCGCAACCTACGCGTTCTCGAACAGCGCGGGCCAGTTTTCGCTGAATAATGCGCAGAGCGTCGGCGCTGGTTATTCGAACGGTCCGTTGACGGTCGGCGTCGGTTACCTGAACGTCAATCGCGGTGGCGCCAACACGGTCGGCGCGGTGACCACGGACGACGCGGGCTTCCTCGCGGAGCGCCAGCGCGTGTTCGGTGCGGGCATCAACTATCAGCTCGGCAAGGCGATGCTCGGCTTCGTCTACACGCACAGCGATATGAAGAACCCGACGTCGTTCCAATACATCAGCGGTTCGATCGTGCCCGCGGGACAGGCCGTGTCGCACCTGAAGTTCGACAACTATGAAGTCACCGCGACGTACCAGGTGACGCCGGCGCTGCTGCTCGGCGCGATGTACTACTACACGCAAGGGTCGCTCGACGCGTCCGGCGGAAAATCCCGGCCGCATTGGCAGACGGTCGGCCTGATGGCGGACTACAACCTGTCGAAGCGGACCGACGTGTATATCCAGGGCAGCTACATGAAGGTGAACGGATCGACGGGGACGGCGCTCGACCATGCCTACAATCCGGCCGCCGACGATTCGTCGTCGAACGACCGTCAACTGATGGCGCGCATCGGGATTCGCCACAAGTTTTGACGGGCGCGGCTGCGGCGACCGGCACGCGGCCGCCGCGCGGGGTGATATGCTCCCGGGACGACCGCGACCGACGGGCGGATTCCGACTGCCCGCGCGCGGCTCGCTGCCGCGCGGCGCGGCGTTTCCGAGGGAAGAACCGACATCATGAGCCGCAAATTCATTCTGAAGGGCGACACCACCGACCACGGCGGCGTGGTGCTCGAAGGGATCGCCAATTCATCGTTCGACGGACGCGAACTCGCCTATCTCGGCGCGCCCGTGTTCTGCGCCGCATGCAAGTCGCCGGGCGTGATCGTGTCGGATGGCGGCGAGCGGACGATGACCGTGATGGGCAAGGTCGTCGCGCTCGAACACGACCTGTGCCAGTGCCTGTGCACGCCGCAGCCGAAACTGATCGCGTCGCAGGCGACGGGCACCATCACGGGGTGAAACCCGCCGCGCGGATTCGGTTGCCATCCGCGCTGTATCGACGTACAGCCGCCGGCCGTCAGACGCTGCCTTCGGTCTCGATCACGAGGATGCGCGCTTCGCCAAGCGGATGCGCGACGTGCTCGGTGCCGACCGTCGCATGGAACACGTCGCCCGCTTCGAGCACCGTCGCGTGCTCGACGCCAGCTTCGCGATAGCGCATCTCGACGCGACCGTCGAGCACCGCGAACACTTCCTCGTCGTCGTTCACATGCCATTGATAGGGCTGGTCGGTCCAGTGCAGGCGGACCGTAACGCCGTTCAGGTTTGCAATGTCGAGCGCGCCCCACGGGCGGTCCGCGGTGAACGCGGCGCTGCGGATGATGTTCATCGATGTGTTCTCCGGCGCGTATGCGCGTCGTCTGCCAGCCAGTTTCCCCGTACCCACATTCAGCGCGACGTCGCGCGCAGCGCCTGCTCGATGATCTGCTTGCGCTTCGCGAAGCCGGCCGCCGACCGCTCGGTAACACGCTTCACGACCGCCGCCGGCGCGGTGTCGGGCGAGCCCGCGTCGAACGGTGGCGCGGGCGCGTATTCGAGCTGCAGCTGGATCGCCTGCGCCTCTTCGTCGCCGGCCAGTTCCGCGGCGATCGTCAGCGCGAAGTCGATGCCGGCCGTCACGCCGCCGCCCGTGATCAGGTTGCCGTCGCGCACGACGCGCTCGCGCACGGGCACCGCGCCCAGCGGTTCGAGCAGCGCGTGGAACGCCCAGTGCGTCGTCGCGCGCCGCCCGCGCAGCAGGCCGGCCACGCCGAGCAGCAGCGCGCCCGTGCAGACCGACGTCACGTAGCGCGCGGTGGCCGCGCGCTGCTGCACGAACGCGATCGTTTCGGCATCGAGCAGCAGGTCGTTGATCCCGATCCCGCCCGGGATGCAGATCACGTCGAGCGGCGGGCAGTCGTCGAACGTCGACGTCGGCGCGAGCGCGAGGCCGCTGCTCGACGCGACGGCGTCGCGCGACTTCCACACCAAGTGGACGGCCGCGTCCGGTAGCGACGCGAGCACGTCGTGCGGGCCGGTGAGATCGAGTTGCTGGACGCCCGGAAACACGAGTAAGCCGATATGCAGGGTCATGCGAAGACTCCGAGTGGAAGTGGTACACGCCGTTGCCGGCACATGATGGACAGATCGATTCTAGGCGCGTAGTGTTTGGCGAAATCGCCATATCACCCACGTTTTCAGCCAATCGCCATGCCTGCCGCTCCGCGCTCGATCCTGGTCCTCGCGTTCCCCCGCGCGCAACTGCTTGACGTGTCGGGGCCGCTGCAGGTGTTTGCGTCCGTCAACGAACTCGCGTTGGAGCGCGGGCAGCCCGCGCCGTATGCGCCACGCGTCGTCGCGGCCGATGCCGGGCCCATCGAGACGTCGTCGGGCCTCGTCGTGATGGCCGAGTCGCTGCGCTCGGCCGCGCGCGCTCCCGATACGCTGATCGTCGCCGGCGGCAAGGGCGTGCACGCGGCATCGCGGGATGCGCGGCTGGTGCGCTGGGTGCGGCAGCAGGCCGGGCGCGCGCGACGCGTCGCGTCGGTCTGCACCGGCGCATTCCTGCTCGCGGAGGCCGGCCTGCTCGACGGGCGGCGCGCGGTCACGCACTGGGCGCGCTGCGACGAATTCGCGGCGCGCTACCCGAACGTGCACGTCGAGTCCGACCCGATCTTCATCTGCGAGGGCGCGCTGTGGACGTCGGCCGGCGTGACGGCCGGCATCGATCTCGCGCTTGCGCTGGTCGAGGAGGATCTCGGACGCGCGACCGCACTCGACGTCGCGCGCGAACTTGTCGTGTTCCTGAAACGTCCGGGCGGCCAGGCGCAGTTCAGCGCGATGCTGTCGATGCAGCGCACCGACGAGCGGTTCGGCGAGCTGCATGCGTGGATGGCCGAGCACCTGACGGCCGACCTGTCGGTGCCCGCGCTGGCCGAACGCGTGCGCATGAGCGAGCGCAGCTTCGTGCGCCACTATCGCGCGGGAACCGGCCGCACGCCCGCGCGCGCCGTCGAACAGATCCGCGTCGAGGCCGCGCAGCGCCTGCTCGGCGAAACGGCATGGCCGGTCAAGCGGATCGCCGCGCGTTGCGGATTCGGTTCGGAGGAGACGCTGCGGCGCAGTTTCGTGCGCGTGCTGGGCGTGTCGCCGCAGGGGTATCGCGAGCGGTTCGTGCGGTGATGCAGGGGAGGCGGCTCGGGGCGGGAGCGGTTATCGCGTGGAACTGAACGGAAATCGATCGCTTTCCAGTGCGAAATGCCGAAACTATTCAGGACGATAGAACAATAGGTGGGGGCTTGTGCCGTGCCCGCTGCGCGCTCTATTCTGTTCCGTTGGCGATTCGAAGGGGGGCAGCATGGACCGAATCCAGGCAATGGAAGTTTTTACCCGCGTGGTCGACGCGAACAGCTTCACACGCGCGGCCGACACGCTCGCGATGCCGCGCGCGTCGGTGACGACCATCATCCAGAATCTCGAGGCGCTGCTCGGCGTGCGCCTGATGCACCGGACGACGCGCCGGCTGTCGCTGACGCCGGAGGGCGCCGCGTACTACGAGCATTGCACGAAGATCATCTCGGAGATCGCGGAAGCCGACGCGAGTTTCCAGGTCGGCAACCGCAAGCCGAGCGGCGTGCTGCGCGTCCACATGCCGAGTTCGCTCGGGCGGCGCGTCGTATTGCCGTCGCTGTCGATTTTCCGGCAGAGCTATCCGGACATCACGCTCGAACTGGGGCTCTCCGACCGCTACGTGGATCCGGTCGAGGAGGGTATCGACTGCATGATCCGGGTCGGGCCGCTCGAGGATTCGTCGATGGTCGCGCGGCGGATCGGGATGCTCAAACGCGTGACCTGCGCGTCGCCCGACTACCTCGCGCGTCACGGCGAGCCGCACGAGATTGCCGATCTCGCCGAGCATCATGCGGTGAATTTCCGGTCGAGCCACGGCGCGCGGGCGATTCCGTGGGTGTTCATGATAGACGGCAAGCCGTTCGAGGTGCGGATGAACGCGAGCGTGACGGTCAACGATTCCGATGCCTACGTGACGTGCGGGCTCGAAGGGTTCGGGATGATCCAGCCGACGCTGTTCATGGTGCTGCCGAACCTGCTCGACGGATCGCTGGTCGAGGTGCTGCCGGACTGCAATCCGAAGCCGAAGCCGATCTCGATCGTCTACCCGCACAACCGGCATCTGTCGCAGAAGGTGCGCGTGTTCGCCGACTGGATCGCGGAGCTGTTCGAGTCGACGCCGTCGCTGGAAGGCGGGGAGAACTGGCGCGGGAAGGTGCAGGGGAAGGCGGCGGAGGAACGGCGTGGGGCGGTGGCGGCGTAGGACGTCGCGACGAGGCCGGGCGGTTGGGCGGACGTGACGGGTGCTGATGCCGCATGCTTCTCGCGGAGCACGAGAAATTTCGAGGAGCAAAGAAAAAGGGCCCAGCTTGCGCTGGGCCCTTTTTGCATTTGGTGGCGAATCAGGGATTCGAACCCCGGACCTGCGGATTATGATTCCGTCGCTCTAACCGACTGAGCTAATTCGCCGAAGAAATAAATTATGCCGATGAGGCGTTTTGCTGTCAACACCTTTTTTCATCTGGCATGAAAAAAGTTGCCCTCGGCCCGTGTCGGCTTCGTCGCGGGGCGGGTTGCCGTTGGCCGGAACGCATCCGGCAACCGCCGCTCGCCCGCGCGTCGGCATCAGTCCTGCGCGTAGATGTTCGTGTCCTTCGTCTCCTTGACGAACAGCAGCCCGATCACGAACGTGGCCAGTGCGATCACGATCGGATACCAGAGTCCCGAATAGATGTTGCCCTTCGCCGCGACGATCGCGAACGCGGTTGCCGGCAGGAAGCCGCCGAACCAGCCGTTGCCGATGTGATACGGCAGCGACATCGACGTATAGCGGATCCGCGTCGGGAACATCTCGACCAGCATCGCCGCGATCGGCCCGTAGACCATCGTCACGTAGATCACGAGGATCGTCAGGATCACGATCGTCATCGGCCAGTTGAGCTGCGCGGGATCGGCCTTCGCCGGATAACCCGACGACTTCAGCGTGGTCGCGAGCGTCTTGTCGAATGCCGCCCCCTTCGCCTTCGCGTCGGTTCCCTTGGCGTCGTACGCTTCGACCACGGTGTCGCCCACCTTGATCTGCGCGGTCGTGCCGGCTGGTGCCGCGACGTTCTCGTAGTTCAGGCCCGCCTTCGCGAGCGCGCTCTTCGCGATGTCGCACGAGTCGGTGAACTTCGACGTGCCGACCGGGTTGAACTGGAACGAGCAGGTGGCGGGATCGGCGACGACCGTGATCGGCGCCTTCTGCGTGGCGATCTCGAGCTGCGGGTTCGCGTAGTGCGTGAGCGCCTTGAACAGCGGGAAGTAGGTCAGCGCCGCGATCAGGCAGCCCGCGAGGATGATCGGCTTGCGGCCGATCTTGTCCGACAGCGAACCGAAGAACAGGAAGAACGGCGTGCCGATCAGGAGCGCGATCGCGATCAGGATGTTCGCGCTCGCGCCGTCGACCTTCAGCGTCTGCGTGAGGAAGAACAGCGCGTAGAACTGGCCCGTGTACCACACGACGGCCTGGCCGGCCGTCAGGCCGACGAGCGCGAGGATCACGATCTTCAGGTTTTTCCACTGGCCGAACGCTTCGGTCAGCGGCGCCTTCGACGTCTTGCCTTCCGCCTTGATGCGCAGGAACACCGGCGATTCGTTCAGCTGCAGCCGGATCCACACCGACACCGCGAGCAGCGCGATCGATGCGACGAACGGCACGCGCCAGCCCCAGTTGCCGAACGCTTCCTCGCCGATGAAGGTGCGTACGCCGAGAATCACGAGCAGCGACAGAAACAGCCCAAGCGTCGCGGTCGTCTGGATCCACGCAGTGTAGAAGCCGCGGCGGTTCGCCGGCGCATGCTCGGCGACGTAAGTCGCCGCACCGCCGTACTCGCCGCCGAGCGCGAGGCCCTGCAACAGCCGCATCGCGATGAAGAGCACGGGCGCGGCGATGCCGATCGACGCATAGCCGGGCAGGAAGCCGACCACGAACGTCGAGATGCCCATGATCACGATCGTCACGAGGAACGTGTGCTTGCGTCCGACCATGTCGCCGAGCCGGCCGAACACGATCGCGCCGAACGGGCGCACGGCGAAACCGGCCGCGAAGCCGAGCAGCGTGAAGATGAACGCGGCGGTCGGATTGACGCCGGAGAAGAAGCTCTTGCTGATGTAGGCCGCGAGTGAGCCGGCCAGGTAAAAGTCGTACCACTCGAACACGGTGCCGAGCGACGACGCGAAGATCACCTTCTTCTCTTCGCCCGTCATCGGCGAGTGCGAAATTTGCCCGCCTAACGTTGCCATGAATCGTCTCCAAGTCCCTTGATATAGATGTGCGGCCGCCTTGGGTGGGCGGGCCTGTCGACGATTATTGGCACGGAAACTTACGGCGCACTGACTCGCGCGCACAAAACGACTGCGCGTTAACCCGCGCCGAATCAGCTTCTATACGTGCCGATTGTGATGCGAACGTTCGGTAAATCGCCGGTTTCGATGCGATTTCGGCGCGCCGCGGCGGTGCGTATCAGGGTTAATCCGGGGCGGTTTCGGCCAACGGCAGGCTGATGCGCACGAGCGTGCCGGCGAGGCGCGGTTCGCGCTGGTAGACGTGATCGTCGAGCGTCAGCGTGCCGCCGTGCTGCGTGGCGATCTCGCGCACGATCGCGAGCCCGAGGCCGCTGCCGTCGCCTTCGCGGCCGAGGATCCGGTAGAAGCGCTCGACGACGCGCTCGCGTTCGGCGGCGGGGATGCCGGGGCCGGTGTCCTCGACTTCGAGATGCACGAACCGCGCCGCCGGGTCGGCGTGCACGCGCACCGTGATGCGGCCGCCTTCCGGCGTGTAGCGGATCGCGTTGTCGACCAGGTTGCCGAGCATCTCGCGCAGCATCACCGGATTGCCGTCGACGTCGAGCGGCGTGTCGTCCGGTGGGCCTTCGTAGCCGAGATCCATCCGTTTCGCGAGCGCGGCCTGCACCCAGTCGCGCACCGTGCGCCGCGCGAGCGCGGCGATCTCGACCGGCTCGAACGTGAGCCCGCTCGCGCGGTTCTCGGCGCGCGCGAGCGCAAGCAGCTGCGTGACGAGCCGCGCGGCCTGCTCGGAGCTCGTCGCGATCTGCTCGAGCGAGCGCTGCACGTCGGGCGGAACCGGGTGGCGCAGCGCGAACTCGGCCTGCGTGCGCAGGCCCGCGAGCGGCGTCTTCATCTGGTGCGCGGCGTCGGCGATGAAGCGCTTTTGCAGCGCCATGTTCTGTTCGAGACGCGCGAGCAGATCGTTGAACGACGTGACGAGCGGCTCGATCTCGGGCGGCGCGCGCTGCGCCTCGACGGGCGACAGGTCGTCGGGTCGCCGCGCGCGGATGTGCGCCTGCAGCGCGTTGAGCGGCGCGAGCCCGCGCGACAGCCCGAACCAGACGAGCAGGATAGCGAGAGGCAGGATCACGAATTGCGGCAGGATCACGCCCTTGATGATGTCGTTCGCGAGCGCGTTGCGCTTGTCGAGCGTTTCGCCGACCTGCACGAGCACGGGCTGCGTGCCGCTCGATTGCGGCAGCGCGACCGTCGTATACGCGACGCGCACGTCGTTGCCGCGCAGCAGGTCGTCGCGAAACACGACGACGCCCGGCGGCGGGCGGTCCTCGTCGCGCGGCAGCGGCATGTCGGCTTCGCCCGCGACCAGCTCGCCGCGCGTGCCGAGCACCTGGAAGTAAACGCTGTCGACGTTGTCCGCGCGCAGGAAGTCGCGCGTCTGCTCCGGCAGCGTCAGCTCGGCGACGCCGTTCACCGGGTGGATCTGCCGTGCGAGCACGTAGGCGTTGGTCTCGAGTGTGCGGTCGAACGGGCTGTTCGCGATCGTCTTCGCGACGAGGTAGGTGACGGCGATGCTCATCGGCCACAGCAGCAGTAGCGGCGCGAGCATCCAGTCGAGGATTTCGCCGAACAGCGAGCGCGGGCGCGGGGCCTCGGGCGTATCGGTTTCGTCGGGCGGCGCGAACGGGTTCTCGTAACGTGCGTCGCGCGCGTCGTCGGCGGCCGACGACGGCGCGCCGGTCGGGTGGCGGGAATGGGCCGGCGTGGCCATCGCGGCGACGCCCGGCTTCAGCGCAGCGGCGTGCCGGCCACCGCGGGCTGGGGCGCTGTCGTGCCGGCCGGCGCGGCGGGCGCGACCTTCTCGAGGCAATAGCCGAGGCCGCGCACGGTCGAGATCCGTACGCCGCTCGGTTCGATCTTCTTGCGCAGCCGGTGCACGTAGACTTCGATCGCGTTGTTGCTGACTTCCTCGCCCCATTCGCACAGATGGTCGACGAGCTGCTCCTTCGACACGAGCCGGCCGATCCGCTGCAGCAGCACCTCGAGCAGGCCGAGTTCGCGCGCGGAGAGATCGAGCACGAGATCGTTCGCATACGCGATGCGGCCGACCTGGTCGAACGCGAGCGAGCCGTGCCGGACGACGGTCGGGCCGCCGCCCGCGCCGCGCCGGGTCAGCGCGCGCACGCGCGCCTCGAGCTCGTTGAGCGCGAACGGCTTGGCCATGTAGTCGTCGGCGCCGAGGTCGAGCCCCTTCACGCGCTCGTCGACGCTGTCGGCGGCGGTCAGGATCAGCACGGGGAGGTTGGAATTGCGGGCGCGCAGGCGCTTGAGCACGTCGAGCCCGGACATTTTAGGCAGCCCGAGATCGAGGATCAGCAGGTCGAATGTCTGCATCGACAGCGCCGTATCGGCGTCGACGCCGCTCTTCACGTGGTCGACGGCATAGCCCGATTGGCGGAGTGACCGGGTGAGGCCGTCCGCGAGTATGCTGTCGTCTTCGGCGATGAGAATTCGCATGTTGCTGACCGATGGCCGGCAAGGTGTTCGCGCCGGCGCGGCTGTCTCCGAAGTTATTTGTGTACAACACAGCCTGCATTGCGGGCTTGCATAAAACACTGTTTTTTTATACAGTGTCTGCATTCGTGGGCGGCGCTTGAAAGCGGGCGCGCCTTTAACAGACGCTGCTCATCATAGCAAAGGACGATTCATGGAAGAAAGCAAGAAAGGCTCCGGGATGACCGCCGAGAAGAGCAAGGCGCTGGCGGCCGCACTCGCGCAGATCGAGAAGCAGTTCGGCAAAGGGTCGATCATGCGCATGGGCGACGGCGAGGCGGCCGAAGACATCCAGGTCGTCTCCACGGGTTCGCTGGGGCTCGACATCGCGCTTGGCGTCGGCGGCCTGCCGCGCGGCCGCGTGGTCGAGATCTACGGCCCGGAATCGTCCGGTAAAACCACGCTCACGCTGCAGGTCATTGCCGAACTGCAGAAGATCGGCGGCACGGCCGCGTTCATCGACGCCGAACACGCGCTCGACGTTCAATATGCGTCGAAGCTGGGCGTGAACGTGCCGGAACTGCTGATCTCGCAGCCGGACACCGGCGAGCAGGCACTGGAAATCACCGATGCGCTGGTGCGCTCGGGCTCGGTCGACATGATCGTCATCGACTCGGTCGCGGCGCTCGTGCCGAAGGCCGAAATCGAAGGCGAGATGGGCGATTCGCTGCCGGGCCTGCAGGCTCGCCTGATGTCGCAGGCGCTGCGCAAGCTGACCGGCACGATCAAGCGCACGAACTGCCTGGTGATCTTCATCAACCAGATTCGCATGAAGATCGGCGTGATGTTCGGCAACCCGGAAACCACGACGGGCGGCAACGCGCTGAAGTTCTATGCGTCGGTGCGTCTCGATATCCGCCGGATCGGCTCGATCAAGAAGAACGATGAGGTGATCGGCAACGAAACCCGTGTGAAGGTCGTCAAGAACAAGGTGTCGCCGCCGTTCCGCGAAGCGATCTTCGACATCCTGTATGGCGAGGGTATTTCGCGCCAGGGCGAGATCATCGATCTCGGCGTGCAGGCGAAGATCGTCGACAAGGCGGGCGCCTGGTACAGCTACAACGGCGAGAAGATCGGCCAGGGCAAGGACAACGCGCGTGAATTCCTGCGCGAGAATCCGGAAATCGCACGCGAGATCGAGAACCGCATCCGCGAATCGCTTGGCGTCGTCGCAATGCCTGATGGCGCAAGCAACGAAGCCGAGGCGGTGGACGAAGAAGAGTGATGGTCGCGCGCCGAGGTCAGGCTGGCGAGCCGGAGGAGAGCGACATGCCCGAAACGGCGGGTCGCTCCGGCCGGCGAGCCGGATCCTCGGGCGCCGATCGGCGGGGCGCAGGCAGCCATGCCGCGAACCGCACCGCGACGAGGGCATCCGACGATGCCCTCGTTTCGTTTGAGATTACCGCGCCGGACGATCCGTTCGACGACGATGAATCGTTCGACGCACACGACCGGCCCCGCCGTCGCGTGTCCGGTGTCAGCTTCCCGGGTGAGCGCGCATCCGACGCATCCGCACCCGCCACGGAAGACGTCTATACGCGCAGCAGCCAGCATCCGCGCCGCACGCGTCGTGGGCCCGGCGCTTCTTCCGGCGACGATCCGGGCGCGGGAGAGCGCAAGTCGTCGAAGCCGCCGCGTTCGTTGAAAGGCCGCGCGCTCGGTTATCTGTCGAGGCGTGAATACAGCCGCACGGAACTCGCGCGCAAGCTCGCGCCGTACGTCGGCGAAGACGAATCCGTCGAGCCGGTGCTCGACGCGCTGGAAAAGGACGGCTGGCTGTCCGACGCACGCTTTGCCGAGAGCCTGGTGAATCGCCGCGCGTCGCGCGTCGGCGTCGCGCGCATCGTCAGCGAACTGAAGCGCCATGCGGTCGGCGACGTCCTTGTCGAGGAGGTGAACGCGCAGCTGCGCGAGACCGAATGGGCCCGTGCGCAGGCGGTCTGGCGCAAGAAATTCGGTGCACTGCCGCAAACGCCGGCCGAGCGTGCGAAGCAGGCACGTTTTCTCGCCGCGCGCGGCTTCTCGAGCGCGACCATCGTGAAGTTGCTGAAGGTGGGCGACGATTTCCCGATCGACGACTGACCCGGCCGGTCGCGTGCGTGGCGCGCGATTTTGCTGCAATGCAACCGCTTCCGGACAGGCGGGAATACCCGCCGTCGCGTCAAACTGTCTCAAATACCCAATATGCTAAAATCCATGGGTTTTCCTCTTCGGCCTCAACCTCCAGCATGCCGCTATCCGAGCCCGTGCCCCGTCAGTTGCGACATCAACGCGCAATCCGAGCGGAAGCTTACGAGCGCGGCGACGGCTTGTGGGACATTGAAGCCTGCCTGACCGACCACAAGCCGCGCGATGTCGCGCTTGCGTCGGGCATCCGGCCCCAGGGCCTGCCGATCCACGAACTCTGGCTGCGCGTGACTATCGATCGTGAACTCAATGTCGTCGACGCCGAAGCGTCTTCGGAATGGGTGCCGTATCCCGGTCAGTGTCAATCCGCCCCTCCCGCCTATCGGGCCCTCATCGGGCTCAATCTTTTCCGCCACTTCCGCCGCGATGCGAACCGACTGCTGTCGGGTGTCGCAGGCTGCTCCCACCTCACCGAACTGTGCGCCGTGCTGCCGACGGCAGCGATCCAGGCGTTTGCCGGTGACGTATGGAACGTGCGCGAGGAGGGTGGTGAAGGGCCGGATCACGACGGCGCGCACGACGAACCGCCGTTCCAGCTCGGTCGCTGCCGGGCGCTGCGGTTCGACGGCGAGGTCGTGCGGCAGTTCTACCCGCGCTGGTATGGTGCGGAACGGCCGGGCGTGCCCGGTGACGGCAGCACGAAGGAATGAACGGAAATCATTCGAAGAAGCGTCTTAAGCGACTTTTCATCCAACTCTCAGACTGAAGGGAATCACGCATGAAGATTCACGAGTACCAGGGTAAGGAAATCCTGCGGAAATTCGGAGTCGCGGTACCGCGCGGCAAGCCGGCGTTCTCGGTTGACGAGGCCGTCAAGGTGGCGGAAGAGCTGGGCGGCCCGGTTTGGGTCGTGAAGGCTCAGATTCACGCGGGTGGCCGTGGCAAGGGCGGCGGCGTGAAGGTGGCGAAGTCGATCGAGCAGGTTCGCGAATACGCGAACCAGATCCTCGGCATGCAGCTCGTCACGCACCAGACCGGTCCGGAAGGCCAGAAGGTCAACCGTCTGATGGTCGAAGAAGGCGCCGACATCAAGCAGGAACTGTATGTCAGCCTCGTCGTTGATCGCGTGACGCAAAAGATCGTTCTGATGGGTTCGAGCGAAGGCGGCATGGACATCGAGGAAGTTGCCGAAAAGCACCCGGAACTGATCCACAAGGTCATCGTCGAGCCGTCGACCGGCTTGCTCGACGCGCAGGCCGACGACCTCGCCGCGAAGATCGGCGTGCCGGCTGCTTCGATTCCGCAAGCGCGTGCCATCCTGCAAGGCCTGTACAAGGCATTCTGGGAAACCGACGCGTCGCTGGCCGAAATCAACCCGCTGAACGTCTCCGGCGACGGCAAGGTCATCGCACTCGACGCGAAGTTCAACTTCGACTCGAACGCGCTGTTCCGTCATCCGGAAATCGTCGCGTACCGCGATCTGGACGAAGAAGATCCGGCTGAAATCGAAGCGTCGAAGTTCGACCTCGCGTACATCTCGCTCGACGGCAACATCGGCTGTCTCGTGAACGGCGCAGGCCTGGCGATGGCGACGATGGACACCATCAAGCTGTTCGGCGGCGAGCCGGCGAACTTCCTGGACGTCGGCGGTGGCGCGACGACCGAGAAGGTCACGGAAGCGTTCAAGCTGATGCTGAAGAACCCGGACCTGAAGGCGATCCTCGTGAACATCTTCGGCGGCATCATGCGCTGCGACGTGATCGCGGAAGGCGTGATCGCCGGTTCGAAGGCCGTGAACCTGAAGGTGCCGCTCGTCGTGCGCATGAAGGGCACGAACGAGGACCTCGGCAAGAAGATGCTGGCCGACTCGGGCCTGCCGATCATCTCGGCGGACAGCATGGAAGAAGCCGCGCAGAAGGTCGTCGCGGCTGCCGAAGGCAAGTAAGCGCGCTATTGAACACGCATGGCGGCGCGGCTTGCACGCGACGCCAATCGAACAGAGGTCAAAATACATGTCGATTCTGATCAACAAGGACACGAAGGTCATCACGCAGGGCATTACCGGCAAAACCGGTCAGTTCCATACGCGCGCCTGCCGTGAATACGCAAACGGCCGCGAAGCATTCGTCGCGGGCGTGAACCCGAAGAAGGCCGGCGAAGATTTCGAAGGCATTCCGATCTACGCAAGCGTCAAGGAAGCGAAGGCAGAAACCGGCGCGACCGTGTCGGTCATCTACGTTCCGCCGGCAGGCGCGGCCGCTGCGATCTGGGAAGCGGTCGAAGCCGATCTGGATCTCGCGATCTGCATCACGGAAGGCATTCCCGTCCGCGACATGATCGAAGTGAAGGACCGCATGCGCCGCGAAGGCCGCAAGACGCTGCTGCTCGGGCCGAACTGCCCGGGCACGATCACGCCGGACGAACTGAAGATCGGCATCATGCCGGGTCACATCCACCGCAAGGGCCGCATCGGCGTCGTGTCGCGTTCGGGCACGCTGACGTATGAAGCCGTTGCGCAGCTGACGGCACTCGGCCTCGGCCAGTCGTCGGCAGTCGGTATCGGCGGCGACCCGATCAACGGTCTGAAGCACATCGACGTGATGAAGATGTTCAACGACGATCCGGATACGGATGCGGTCGTGATGATCGGCGAAATCGGCGGTCCGGACGAAGCCAACGCTGCTCAGTGGATCAAGGACAACATGAAGAAGCCGGTCGTCGGCTTCATCGCGGGCGTCACGGCGCCCCCGGGCAAGCGCATGGGCCACGCCGGCGCGCTGATCTCGGGCGGTGCGGATACGGCCGAAGCGAAGCTGGAAATCATGGAAGCGTGCGGCATCACCGTCACGCGCAACCCGTCGGAAATGGGCCGTCTGCTGAAGAAGGCGCTGTAATATTTCCACGTGGGTTCGTCCTGCAGAAAACGCCGGCTTTGCCGGCGTTTTTTGTTATGCTCGCGCAATGAATTCGTAAGCACCGGGCATGCGTCGCGCATGTGCCGGCGATGAACCGGGCCGCCCGCCGGGCGGCCAAGCCCTGCACATCTTCCCCATGCTCGAATTCCTCGCGTCGCTGCACTGGGGCGCCGTTCTCCAGATCGTCATCATCGATATCCTGCTCGGCGGCGACAACGCGGTCGTGATCGCGCTCGCCTGCCGCAACCTGCCGGCGAGCCAGCGGCTGCGCGGCGTCGTCTGGGGTACCGCCGGGGCGATCCTGCTGCGCGTCGCGCTGATCACCTTCGCGGTCGCGCTGCTCGATGTGCCGTTCCTGAAGATCGGCGGCGGGCTGCTGCTGCTGTGGATCGGCGTCAAGCTGATGGCGCCGGCCGCCGACGCGCACGATCACATCAAGCCGGCCGACCGGCTGTGGGACGCCGTGAAGACGATCGTGATCGCCGATGCGGTGATGAGCCTCGACAACGTGATTGCCATCGCAGGCGCGTCCGAGCAGGCTGATCCGTCGCATCGGATGGCGCTCGTGATCTTCGGGCTCGTCGTCAGCGTGCCGATCATCGTGTGGGGCAGCACGCTGGTGCTGAAACTGCTCGACCGCTTCCCCATCGTCGTCACGCTCGGCGCCGCGCTGCTCGGCTGGATCGCGGGCGGGCTGATCGTGAACGACCCCGTCGGCGACCGCTGGCCGGTGCTCGATACGGCACCCGCGATCTACGGCGCGAGCATGGCCGGCGCACTGTTCGTCGTGGCGGCCGGCTACGCGCTCAGGCGGCGCCGCGGCGCACCGCACGCGCACTGACACTGGCCGTCCGGCCGACTGCCGGGTTCGCGGCCCGCTGGCTACGATCGAGACGCCTGCCTTTACCGACAGGCGTTTTTCGTTTCCGGAGCCTGCCATGTTCGAAGCCTTTTCCGTTTCCCTGTTCCGTCGCGTGGCCGCCGATCTGCGGCGCGCGAACCGGCCGTCGCCGCGCTGGCGGCCGGCCGGCTTTACGCTGATCGAGTTGATGATCGTGCTGGCGATCGTCGGCGTGATCGCGGCCTATGCGATTCCCGCGTACCAGGATTACCTTGCGCGCTCGCGCGTCGGCGAGGGGCTCGCGCTCGCGTCGTCCGCGCGGCTCGCGGTCGCCGACAACGCGGCGAGCGGCGCGAGCCTCGACGGCGGCTACAGTCCGCCGGCCGCGACCCGCAACGTCGAATCCGTCGCGATCGACGGCGAAACCGGCCAGATCACGGTCGCGTTCACCACCCGCGTTGCCGCAACCGGCACGAATACGCTGGTGCTCGTGCCGTCCGCGCCCGACAAGGCCGACACGCCCACCGCGCGCGTGCCGCTCAAAAAGGGTGCGCTGCAAGCCGGTACGATCGCGTGGGAGTGCTTCGCCGCGGGCAAGGATGCGTCGTCGCTGCCGGCGCCGGGGGCCGGGCCATTGCCGGGCGACGCCGCGACGCTGCCTGCGAAATACGCACCGGCCGAGTGCCGCGCGTAGCGCCGGCGGGGGCGCCGTGCGGCGGCGCGCGCGGCATGCCGGCCGCCGCTTCGGCCGGCCGGGGCGGTCGCCCCGCACCCGGTCGCGGCGCGACCGCGCCGCACAGAGGGGGGAAAGTTTTGTATAGTGCGCCGGTTGCTGACATCCGGTTCGCTCATGCCTTCTACTTTTTCCCGTTCGTTGTCGCTCGTTGCGCTGGCTGTCGCCTTGATCGTGCCGTATGCGATCACGAATCACACGTATCCGATCCCGACCTTCTATTCCGAGTTTTCCGCGCTGGTGCTGTATCTGCTGGTGGGGCTGTCGGTCGTGCTGCTCGTGCGCACGGGCCGCCCTGCCGAGCCGTTTGCCGCGCCGGCCGCGTTCGTCGTGCCGCTCGGGTTCGCCGTGGTGCTCATCGCGCAGGTCGCGCTGATCCCGCTCAAGGTGCCGTCGATGAACTGGCTGGCGCTCGGCTATCTCGCCGCCGCGCTGGTCGCGATGCAGGCCGGCTACGCGCTCGCGCGCGACGGGTTGGCCGAAGTCGTTTCGCGGATGATGGCCGGTGCGCTGCTCGTCGGCGGCGTGTTCGCGGTCGGCACCCAGATCGTGCAGATGTTCCACCTCGAGTCGGCTGTGTCGCCGTTCGTCGTGATGTACAACGTCGCGGTCGATCGCCGTCCGTACGGCAACATGGCGCAGGCGAACCATCTGGCCACCTACATCGCGTTCGCGCTCGCGGGCGCGCTGTATCTCGTGCAGACGCGCCGGCTCGCGGTATGGGCGTGGCTCGCGCTGTCGCTCGTGCTGTCGGTCGGTCTCGCGCTGACGGTGTCGCGCGGGCCGTGGCTGCAGGTCGCGGTGATGGTCGTCGCGGGCTTCTGGATGGCGTGGCTCGAATCGCGCCGCGCGCCGGGCAATGCGCGCGCGTGGCTGATTCCGGTCGTGCTCGCGGTTGCGTTCATCGCGGTGAACGTCGCGGTGCGCTGGGCCAACGTGCACTATCACCTGAATCTCGCGGAGTCGGCGGCCGACCGGATGCGCGACGCGGGGCAGATCGCGCCGCGCCTCGCGCTGTGGAAGTACGGGCTCGCGATGTTCCGCGAGCATCCGCTGCTCGGCGTCGGCTGGGGCGAGTTTCCGTCGCACCAGTTTGCGCTCGTGCGCACGCTCGGCGGCGTCGAGATCGCGAACAACTCGCACGACATCTTCATCGACCTGCTCGCGAAGTCCGGCCTGATCGGCCTCGGCGTGCTCGTCGTCACGCTCGTGATGTGGTTCGTGCGGGCGCTGCGCGCGCCGCAGTCGAGCATGCGCGTGTTCGGCTTCGCGCTGATCGGCATCCTGCTGATGCATGCGCTCGTCGAGTATCCGCAGCAGTACATGTTCTTCCTGCTGCCGGCGATGTTCGTGATCGGTCTGCTCGACGTGAAGCCGCTGCGCATCCTGCCGGGGCGCGCGGCATTCGGGCTGTTCGCGGTGCTGTCGTTCGGCGGCGTGCTCGCGGCGGTGCCGGTGCTGCGCGACTACCAGCGTGCGGAAGTGCTGTATTACGGCAGCGACCCGGCCGCGCAGTACCGCGATGCGCCGTCGCTGCTGTTCGGCGCGTGGGGCGATTACGGTGCGGCCACGCTGCTCGCGATTTCGCCGGAAGACTTGCCGGCCAAGCTCGCCGCGCATGAACGCGCGATCGCGCTGCTGCCCGGCGAGACGGTGCTGCGTCGTTATGCGGCGCTGCAGGCGCTGGACGGCCGCGAAGCCGACGCGCTCGATACCGTCGCGCGCCTGCATGTGTTTGCGAAGGAGCTGAAGGACTGGCCGCAACAACTTGCGTCGCTGTACAAGCTGTGCGACCAGCAGCCGGCGCTGAAGGCGTTCAAGGCGGCCGTCGTCGCGAAGTACGGTGAAGTTCCCGCCGATGCGGCCGACGATTCGGACGACGACGATTCGGATTGACGCGCGCAGCGGTCGCCGGAACGGGGAATTCCGGCGCGAGCCGCGTCGCGGCGCATGACGGCGGTGGCGGTCGGGCAGATCGGCCGGCGCGAGCCGCGAATCCGGCCCGGTATCGATTACCTCGTGAATGGCGGGGATTCCGGTCGATCGCGCGTCGATTCGCGTCAACCATTGTCAAATCGCGGCCGTTGGCTGGGTGGCGCGTGCACAATGCGATGCACGTGACGCGGGGGCGATGTGATTCGGTACGCGGCGCGTTCGTCCAGAACAGCACTGAAGAACGATATTCGACCATGACCATTCGCTCGACCTATCTGATCCTGCCCGCCGTCGCGATGCTGTTTTCCGGCTGCGCGATGCTGTCGTCGTCGCAGGAAAGCAAGCTGACGTGCCACATTCCGCGTGCCGTCTATCCGGACACCGCGAAGCCGCTCACGCGTCCGGCAACCGTGCTCGTGCGCGCGCTGATGACGACGTCCGGCGAAGCGCAGAACGTCACCGTGACGACGAGCAGCCGCAACGCGACCGCCGATCGCGCGGCCGTCGATGCGATGACGCACGCGACCTGCGCGCAGACGGGCGCGACCGCGAATCCGTTCCTGTTGACCCAGCCGTTCGTGTTCGAGCCGCGGCGCGGCGAGTGACGAGCCCGGCGGGTTTGTCACGAAGCGGGCCGATCGTTCAGTCGGAGGCGTCGCTCGCGTTCGTTTCAATCAAAAACAAAGACCGCTTCGACATCGACGAAGCGGCCTTCATTCGACCCGATCGTCCGGGCCGGATCAAGAAACGACTTCAAGCAGCCTGAGCGGGTTTGAGAACCGTCTCCAGTTGGGCTTGCAATTGGTCGAGGTTAAATCGGGATTCGACGCGCTCGACCACATAACCCTTTCCTGCCAATTCCCGGATATACATCTTGTTGTAGATCACGGCAAAGACGATCCAGGGAATGAAGGCGCCGAACCCGAGCGTCACCAATGCGACGCCGAACGTGACGAGGATGTTGATCGCAGCCCACTTGAAGTCACCGCGGAAAATGGCCGGGAAACATCCGAAACACAGGGTGGTCCATGAAAATCCGACCGGCGCGTTCCTGATGGTCCCGAAATTCGGTTGTTTGAATACTATGGTCGAGTGAGCCATAAAACCCCGTAGTGTCGTTTGTTATGAATTCAATGCTTACAGAATTCTACACGTACGCTTACGGAAGACAAGACATCGGGGCGACGCAGAGCGTGGCGAGGCGTAGGCGGGCGAAAGTCATTCCGGCGCCGGGCCATGCATTTACCCGGAGACGGAAAGTATGGGCAGCACGAATCGTTTCGAGGCCATGCGTTCACTGCCTTTATCGGATTCAATTCAATTAACGCGCAGTCGGAAGCAGCCGCACGCTTAATCGGCGGACAGGAAGCCGTTCGGCAAAAAGCTGATTCGCATTGCTGGTGGATCGCAGGCGAATATCGAATAGAGCCTGTTCGTGTGAAACCAGCATCAGGCCGCACGTGTGACCAATTTGCTCCGGAAGCCGGCGCGCAATCGATGCATTACTCTTCCGCCTTCCAGTCCCCCGACTTGCCGCCGCGCTTTTCGCGCACGCTCACGTCGGTGATCACCATCCCGCGATCGACGGCCTTGCACATGTCGTAGACGGTCAGCAGCCCGACCTGCACGGCGGTCAGCGCTTCCATCTCGACGCCGGTGCGGCCGAACGTTTCGACCTGCACGACGCAGTGGACGCCCGGCAGCGTGTCGTCGAGTTCGAAGTCGACGGCCACGCGCGTCAGCGCGAGCGGGTGGCACAGCGGAATGAGGTCGGCCGTGCGCTTGGCGCCCTGGATGGCTGCGATGCGCGCGACGCCGAGCACGTCGCCTTTCTTGGCCTTGCCGTCGCGGATCAGCGCGAACGTGGCCGGCAGCATCCGGATCGTGCCGCGCGCGATCGCGATGCGTTGGGTTTCCTGCTTGCCGCCGACGTCGACCATATGCGCATGGCCGGCGGCATCGAAATGGGCGAGTCCTGACATGTCATGCCCTGCGTGCAGACCGGCGCAACCGCGAATCCGTTCCTGCTGACCCAACCGTTCGTGTTCGAGCCGCAACGCGGCCGGTGACGCGCGCGCGACTTGCGGTCCGGTTTCGCTTCCGGCCGGCCGCACCGTTTCACGTAACCGTCGAAAGTCGATATGCGCGGCCGTCGCGGCACGCGCGCTCGATGCTCAGTGCTGCGGCATCAGGTTCGCGCCGCGGCAGGCCGGCTCGGCCGCATTGTGCAGCCCGAGCATCGTGAACCCGTTGCGCTCCTGGCGAATCAGCGCATAGCGCCGCGCGACGGTTTCCCCGCTCTTGCCCGTCAGATCCAGTTCGACCTGAAAGCGGTCCTTGCCGTCCGAGCAGCCGCGCACGGGGCCGTACGCGAACCCGGTATCGGGCGCCTTGCTTTCCGTGTTGAACGCTTGCCGGGCTTTCAGCGCGGCCGCGGCGTCGGCGGGCTCGCTCCATTCGCGCGCCGGCGCATCGTCCGCCTTCAGCCACTCGTCGACGAAATCGCGGCCGTTGAGCGCGACGGGCTGCACGCGTTGCACGGTATCGCCGTCGACGCGGTAGCGGAAAATGCCGGGCCGCGTCATCACGTCGCTGTCGAGCGAGCCGACCGTCGTGCGCAGCTCGAAGCCGTCGGGGCGCACCTTGAAGCGGAGCGCGTTGTCGTCGAGTACGTAGCCGTGCTCGGTATGGAACAGCGTGCGTTGCGCGGCCGAGCCGTTTGCCGGGGCGACCACGTCCGCGCCGAACCGGCTCCAGCGCGACGAGCACCACGGCGTACCGTGGACGACCGCGACCTGGCCGCCGGGCAGCGCCGAGAACCAGAAGCCGCCGCCGTAGGCACCGCCGATGTCCTTGTAGTCGTCGGCCTGCCAGCGCAGCACGCGCCGCCAGCCGCCGTTCTCCCATGCGTACGCGGTGAGCAGGTTGTCGTCGCCGCATGCGATGTCGAAGCCGGCGCGCACGAAGAGGAGCGGGCGGGACGTGCCGCCGCGTTCGACGTCGACGTCCGGATTGCGGCCGAACGCCGATTCGCCGTTTTTCGCCTGGACGGATTGGGCCGGCACGCCGAGCGCGGCCGCGAGTGTACGTTTCAGCGCAACCGGTTCAACGTGTTCGTCGCTGCACGCGAGCCGCGCGTCGATCGCGCCGACGAGCGCCTGCTTGTATGCGCGAAGCGCGTCGCGCAGCGGCGGCGAGATATCGACGTTGCCGCCGCCGTCGCCTTGCGGATTGCGGACCTGCTGGACGCGCTGCTGCGCGTCGATTGCCGCGCGCGCGGCGGTGTCTGCGGCGGGGCAGGTGCCGGCGGCGAGCGCGGCGGCCGGTGCGGCGCAGACGATGGAAAGCGCCAGTGTCGCGCGGGTCAGCATTTTTTTCATCTAGGCTTTTCTTCGTTCTCTTGTTCGTTCTCTTGTTCGTTCAGGACGGAAAGCGGCTGGCCGGATACCTAACCGGAATCGAGACTCGATGCGGAATTGCGTGAAGCTTGAGCAATTCGGCCGGTCGCCGAGACTTCCGGCGCATGGTCAGAAGGTCCGCTTCTTCAGCGTGAATGCGTGCAGCCAGTACAACGTGTTGGTCTGGGCGTCGAAGTAGCCGCCTTGTGCGCTCTTGTCGGTCGTTTGATCCCACGACTTGCCGGCGTTGGTGCTGCTGAACGTCAGGTCGATCGGTGCGCCGCCACTGCGGCCGTCACTGCCCGTGTTCGGGTCGGTGGCATAGACGAGCAGGAGGCCGTCGCGACCGACGCTCAGGCTGTCGAGCCTGAACTTCTCGTCGAAGGTGCGCAGTTGCTGCACGGACTCGGGATGATCGCTCGTCCACGTGGAAATGGCGCCCGTGCGGCGGCCATTGTCGCGAACCTCGCCGTTCTGCGGCTTGTCGAGGCGCGACAGCACGTACAGCGAATAGCGTGATGTCGGCCCCGGCGTGGTGTCGAGGGCGGTGACGATCTGGCCCGGCAACACGGTATCCGTCACGAACGCGTGCTGCTCCCAGTCGAGCCGGTCGATCACGCTGTGCGCCGGCGCGTCGACAGTCTGAGCGACGTGGTACGCGATGCGCAGCACGCCGTCAGGGCCAAGGCTGATGGCATTGAAATTCTTGCGCGTCTTGCCGGCGACATGCGCATCGGCCGGCACGTCGATCGCCTGCCACGAGTTTCCGCTATCGGAAGTCCGCCATACGCGCGGCCCCCAGCCGATCGCGTAGCCGCGCTGCGGGTTGATGAAGAGCAGGCGGTCGATGTTCTGGCCTTCGGGCCATTGAAGCGGCAACCATGTCTGGCCGCCATTGGTCGACTTCCACAGCTTCGTGGTTTGTGGTGCGTCGCCGCCTTGCGCCTCGGGGGCTTTGTAGTTCATCCACGACGTGCTGATGAACTGAACCGACCAATCCGGCGAGTACCACCAGGCGGCATCCTGGCCGACTTGCTGGAAATGACGTTTCATCCCGCCATCGACGGTTCCCCGGAAGAAGCTGATCGTCATGCGGTTCAGCAATTCGCCGGTGTCGTTCATCCACGCTTCGGTCGGCTCGGCCCGTTGGGGGGCCCTCAGCTCGGATGCCGGCTTGAACGTGACCTCGGGAAGGGCGAGCCTTACGCTCATCACCTGGTTTCCGTTGATGCGGTAGTTGCCGCCGCCATACGACGTGTCGTCCTGCATGAATCGCGTCGAGATCGTTTCCCAGCCTGTTGTCGTCCGAACGTATCCGTACATTGCAATTGCCAGGACGACGACGATTCCGACGATCCCGTTCCGGCGCGTGTGCTTTTGCATGTCAGTTGGCATGCGATCGTCAGGGCACACGTCCGGCCCGGGACGAGCCGGTATCTGACGCTGAGGGACGAGGCGTGGGAAGCGGTGTCACGATTGCATCGTATGGGCGCAGACGGGTTGCCAGCCCTGTCGGGCCATTGCGGCCGATCGAAGGCCGAGGAACCGAGGCGCGATCAGCGACACGGGCTCCGCGGCAAACGCATCGGAATGGTCAGAACTGCCGTTTCTTGAGCGTATAGGCGACCAACGAATACAGCGTATTCGTTTGAGCGTTGAAATATCCGCCCTGGGTCGCCTTTTCCTTGGTCTGACTCCAGGTTTTTCCCGCATCGCTGCTGATGAACGTGAGATCGATCGGCGCGCCGTTCCGATTGGGATCTGTCGCGTACACGAGCAACAATCCGTCCCGGCCGACGCTCAAGCTATCGAGCGTCAACGTTTCGTCAAACGCATGCAACTGTTGAACATGCTCGGGCGTGCTGCTCGTCCAAGTCGAAATTGCACCGACTCGTTGGCCCTTGTCGGCGGGATCGTCGAAGTTTCGCGGTTCGCCGACGCGCGACAGCGCGTAAAGCGCGTAGTGGCCTGACGTGACGGGTGACGACGACAGGTTGACGATGACCTGTCCGGGGAGGGCGGCATCGGCGGTGAACCCGGATTGCTCCCAATCCAGCCGGTAGACGACGCTTCCCGCGGGAGCGTGATCGGATTGTGCGACGTGGTACGCCACGCGCAACGTACCGTCCGGGCCGAGATCGATGCCGTCAAAGGTACGGCGAGGTTTGCCGGCCTTCGCGGCACCCGGCGGCAGTTCGATTTCCCGCCACGATTGACCGCCGTCGGCAGTGCGCCACACGTGCGGGCCCCAACCGATCGCATAGCCGCGCTGCGGATCGAGAAACAGCAGCCGACCGATGTTCCGATCTTCGGGCCACGCGAGCTGGGCCCAGTCGCGTCCGCCGTTGGACGACTTCCAGAGCCTGGTCACCTGCGGCGTCAGACCGTCGGCAGGCTGAGGCGACTTGTAGTCCATCCAGCCGGTGCTGATGAATTGGACTGTCCAGTCCTTGGCGTGCCACCAGGCGGCGTTCTGACCCACCTGTTTGAAATGGCGCGTCATGTCACCGTTCACCGGGCCGCGCCAGAGTTCGACCGACGTCCGGTTCAGCGTTTCGCGACTGTCATTCATCCAGGTTTCGGCCGGCTCGGCCTTTTCCTTGTCTTTCCATTCCGCGTACGGCTTGAAGGTGATTTCAGGATCGCTGATCTTCAGCGTGATCGCCTCGTTTCCCGAGATCACGAAGTCGCCGCCGCCGTAAGGCTTGCTGTTCTTCATGAAATTGTTGGAAACGACCTGCCAGTCATTCGACATATATGAGTACCCGACAATCAAGACAATGAGCATGACTGCCGCACCCAGCGACAGCTTCAGGAATTTTCTCGTCATTTCATTTCGACATCAGTTTGTCGAGTGCCCGGGCCACAGGATCGACGACGTGTTCGTTGACGGCGTTGCTTGCTGCGTTTCCTGCGGCCTTTGCGTAATCCACCGTGTTGTCGATATATTGCTTGCTGACACCGACACCGCTGTCGTACGCCTGATACAGCGTTCTGACATCGCCCCATTCCTGGGTATTGGGCTCGCCCAGAATTTTGACCATATCGAGCGGCCCGAGTCCGGCCAGGCCGCCGTCGAGGTACGCGAGTGGGTGGGTCTTGAACGCAAACGTCTTGAACGTGTAGTCGTCCAGTTCCAGCGAGTACTGCGGGACGTTCATCGCGCAGGTACCGCTGTTCGCCTTCTTGCCTCTGATGGAAATGGTGTCCCCGCGCATGTTCTGCTGCAGCCCCTGTTCCATGTAGTGCTGGAGAAACCAGCGCGCGCTTGCCAGCCAGGCCTTGCCTGTATCGGTCAGCCGCGGTGCGAGTTTTGCGCCGTAGTTCGAGCAGTAGTAATAGCCATAGCTGACGTAATATCCCGGCGGCTTATGCCCGCATCCGATATGGCGCATCATGAAATTGCCATGGCGCGACCAGTCGGAATTGGTGCTTCCCAGTTTGATCAGGTCCTCGCGCCGGTGCAGCAGGCGACGGGCGACCTCCTTGTCCTTCCACGGATCCCATGAAGTCGCAAACGTCTTGACCGTCTCCCAGATACTCGATTTGCTGACCTTCTCGACGGTCTCCCAATATTCGCCATGAAGTGGCTGGTAGTAGAACGTGCAAGTGCCGATGACAGCATCCGCAGCCGGCGTTACATGCTTGTCGCAGATATTGATATCGACCTTCGGCCGATCCTTGTATCCCGTCGGCGTCAGCATCCCCGAACCGGCGCCCAGTACGTTCTTTTCCTGTTGTCCGTCAGCCATTCGATTTCCCTAGAAACTTGACGACGACGTCATGCGGCACGTGGCTCTGCGTAAGCCCCGTCTCTCCTGCCGCGTTGGTGACGCCTTCCGAGAGCAGCTTGCCGTTCGAGAACATCTGGTACCGCGTGTTCGCGACCGGAATGTCGGTGCCGGCCCAGTGCGCGATGAACGCCTGATCGTAGTTGCCGGTCGAGTTCGGCAGCGTCGGCATGGTTTGCGACAGGTGCGTGGGACCGCTGAACGCGTGCTGCGCGCCCTTGATGTCGATCTTGCCGGGCGCGTGCACTTCGATGTTGCCGTCCGCGATGCGGATGTAGGCGCCGCCGGACGTCAGCAGGATTTCCTTCGCCGCGGCGCCTTCGATCGACTCGGTGACCGCCATCAGCTTCAGCGCCTTCTGCGCGGTCAACTCGATGTTGTCCGCGTGCGCCTGGATTTCGACCTTGCCCTTGCCGGCGAACAGTTTCATCCCCGCGTTCTGCGCGAACAGGCTGATCCGGTCGAGGACGCTCGCAATCAGCGACTTCCCGGCGGCGACGTGCGTGCTTTGCCCGCTGACGAGGTTGATGTGCTGGTCCGCGGCGAGCTGCGTGGACTGCTGCGTGGACATGCCGATGCCGGCCGGGCTGCCGAACAGCATCACCGGCTCCTTGAACGCATTGGCGCTGCCGGTTCCGCCGCCGGCGGTTCGGCCGCCGGATGCACTGCCGCTCACGCTGTTTTGCGTCGCGTCGGTGAACCGCTTCAGCGCCGCGTGGCCGGGGTCGAGCGATTCGCCCTGATGCTGTGCGCTGACATCCGACATCGCCTCCATCAGGCCTTCCGCGCGAACGAGTTGCTGTTGCGTCTCTTCGACGTCGAGCGGTTGGCTTGCCGGCTGTTTCGGATACGTCGTGACGTACAGGCCGCGGTTCGCGCGCACGGCGCCGTATGCGTCGGACCGCAGGTCGAAGCCGCTGCCGAGATAGCTGCCGCGGTTGTTGCCCGTGTGGTCGATCAGGTAGCCGAGGTGCAGGTGTGCGTTGGTCTGGCTGCTGTACAGGTGCACGCGGTTCTGCGACGTCGCGTCGTCGAGGACCAGCTGGTTGTAGCCGGCGCCCGCGTATTCCCTGGACCGGTATCCGGACAGGATCCCGTTGGTGTGCCACTGCGGACTCGTCGCGCCGTTGTACACCTTGCCGACGATGATCGGGCGATCGCAGTCGCCACCGACGAAATCGACCAGCACTTCCTCGCCGCTGCGGTGCGGGTGAACGGCGCCATAGCCGTTGCCTGAATCCGACGACACGGCACGCAGCCAGCACGACGCTTTCTCGTCGCCGTCGTTGAGACGGTCCCAATGGAAGCGGACCTTGACCCGGTTGAGTTCGTCGGTGTGGACTTCCTCGCCTTGCGGCGCGACGACGATCGCCGATTGCAGGTGCATCGGCGGTTTCGCGTGGTCGAGCGGGCTGCGGAACGGCACCGTCGTGCGCTGCGCTTCGACGCTGATCCGAAAAAAACCTTCGCTGCCGTCAGGATGGCGAACGCGCGACGGGTCGCCGCCGCTGGCCTGCACGATGCTGCCGACCTCGGCCTGCAGGCTGTGCGGGAACGCGGCCTGCCCGTCGGCGACGGGCAGGTTGTTGACGATGATCCATGCGGTCTCGATCACGGCGAATTCGCGCTGGCCGGCATCGTCCTTGTCGTGTTCGGGGTGATCCGCGAACTCGAACGTGCGTCCCGCATCCATGCGTCGCACGCCGCCGACGCCGTGAAAGCGCTTCGCGTGCGACTCCTGCTCCTCCATCCAGATCTTCGACAGATGGTCGCCGCGAGACTGCTCGGGGTAGGTGTAGCCGCCCGTGTATTCGTAGACTTCGAGTTGCTGCGGCAGGTCGCCCTGGTTCGCGATCGTCGGCGTATGGGTCGCTTTCGGATTCGACGCGGTGGGCGGCTGCTTGTAGTCGAACGTGCGCGTGGTGCGCGCGACGCTTCGCAGCGTGCGCGTACCGGAGAACTGGACGAGCGTGTCGGCCTCGTCGCCCGTGCCGGCGTGGTGAAAGCGCACGGTGCGCGGCGACAGCGCGGGCAACGCGTCGATGCGGTCGACGATGACGAGCTGATGCGACTTGCCGTCCTTGTCCTGTTCCCAGAAGCCGTACAGGCCTTCCGATTCCATCAGGCGATGCACGAAATTCCAGTCGTCTTCGTATTGCATGCAGAACGAGCGGGGCGGCAGCGGCTGGTAGAGCTTGAAGGTGAAGCGGCCCTTGGCCTGCGGATGCTGGTTCAGCACGTCGGCGATGATGTCGTCCGCGGCCCGGTCCTGCCAGATGCGCTGATCGCGGCGGAACTTCAGGAAGTGCAGGAACGACGCGAAGACGATCTGATAGTGCGTGACGCCGCTGTCCGATCCGAGCCGGCGGGCGGCATGCACGTAGCCGTGGTGCGGCGCGTACGACTGGTCGGCCTGCTGGATCCACAGCGTGACCGGCTGCGCGATCAGTTTCTTGAGTTCGAGGTTGTCGGACACCGAGACGGTATCGACAGTGAACTCGAAATGACGCCCGAGCCGCGATCGTCCCTTGACGCGATGCGGCAGCAGGACGTCGGGGCCGAGCGGCGTATCCAGTTTGACAAGCCGTTCATGCTGAACCGGACCGGCCAACAACGCGCTTCTTGACGCTTGTGAATTCATCACCAGTGCTCGCTCTTTTTGTGCTGGTTCGCACGCTCTCTCGTGCGGAATTCAGTAATTGTATGAGATAACCGGGTTTATCCCGAATTTGCCGGCTGGCGGCGTCCCGGCCGTTCAACCCGCGACGTCTTCCGCCTTCCAGTCCCCCGACTTGCCGCCGCGCTTTTCGCGCACGCTCACGTCGGTGATCACCATTCCGCGATCGACGGCCTTGCACATGTCGTAGACGGTCAGCAGCCCGACCTGGACGGCGGTCAGCGCTTCCATCTCGACGCCGGTGCGGCCGAACGTTTCGACCTGGACGACGCAGTGGACGCCCGGCAGCGTGTCGTCGAGTTCGAAGTCGACGGCCACGCGCGTCAGCGCGAGCGGGTGGCACAGCGGAATGAGGTCGGCCGTGCGCTTGGCGCCCTGGATGGCCGCGATGCGCGCGACGCCGAGCACGTCGCCTTTCTTGGCCTTGCCGTCGCGGATCAGCGCGAACGTGGCCGGCAGCATCCGGATCGTGCCGCGCGCGATCGCGATGCGTTGGGTTTCCTGCTTGCCGCCGACGTCGACCATATGCGCATGGCCGGCGGCATCGAAATGGGTGAGTCCTGACATGTCATGCTCCGTCTCAACGGGCGCCTATCATAGCAGCGGCGTTCGCGTCGCCGGAGGCGCAGATGACGCATGCGCGGCACGAGACAGTCGCCGCGGCGCCGGTACAATGACCCGAATATTCTGACCAAACGCCGCGATGCGCGCCCGGCGCGCGGGACGGCGTTGTTTTCATCCTGCCATGCGTGTCAAACAGTTGCTTGCCGTGTCGCTGTCGGCGGCGCTCGCGCTACCGCCGAGCGGCCATGCGCAGAGCGCGTCCGCGCCGCCGCTCGAGCCGGCGACCGGCGACGCCCGGTCGATTTCCACGGTGCCGTCCGGCATCGCGGCCGGCGTTTTCGGCACCTACGGCGGCGCGGAGAGCCGGTTTTCGGATACGGGCGGCGCGTCGGCGCCGGCCGCGAGCCTGCGCGCGCCGCTTCGCGCGCTCGAGCTGCCTGACCTCGGCGACGGCTCCGGCGGTTCGCTGACGCCGCGGGCCGAGCGCCGGCTCGGCGAGCGCGTGATGCGCGAAGTGCGGCGCGACCCCGACTATCTCGACGACTGGCTCGTACGCGACTACCTGAACGCGATGGCGGCGCGCCTCGCGGCCGCGGCGGCCGCGCGCTTCATCGGCGGCTATACGCCGGACTTCGACCTGTTCCCGGTGCGCGATCCGCAGATCAACGCGTTTTCGATGCCGGGCGGCTTCATCGGGATCAACAGCGGGCTCGTCGTCACGACGCAGACGGAGTCGGAGCTTGCATCGGTGGTCGGTCACGAGATGGGGCACGTGCTGCAGCGGCACATCG
This sequence comes from Burkholderia cepacia, assembly GCF_001039005.1. Classification (GTDB taxonomy): domain Bacteria; phylum Pseudomonadota; class Gammaproteobacteria; order Burkholderiales; family Burkholderiaceae; genus Burkholderia; species Burkholderia theae. The sequence goes on along the minus strand of NZ_LDWR01000004.1, from coordinate 30,137 downwards.
CACGGATGATCGGCGCGAGCGAGAAGACGGGCTACACGGCGCTGGCGACGATGCTGCTCGGCGTGCTGGCCGGCGTACTCGCGAGAAGCGGCGATCTCGGCAGCGCGATCGCCGTGGGCGGGCAGGCGTACGCGGTGGACAACCAACTGCGCTTCTCGCGTTCGGCCGAGCGCGAGGCCGATCGCGTCGGCTTCCAGTTGCTCGCGGGCGCGGGTTACGACCCGTACGGGATGCCGGGCTTCTTCGAACGGCTCGACCGCGCGTCGATGGGCGATGCGGGCGTGCCGGCCTATGCGCGCACGCACCCGCTGACCGGCGAGCGGATCGCCGACATGGAGGATCGCGCGCGCCGCGCGCCGTACCGGCAGCCGCGCCAGTCGGCCGAATACGGGTTCGTGCGCGCGCGGCTGCGCATCCTGCAGAACCGCGCGCCGACCGACATCGCGGCCGAAGCGCGCCGGATGCAGCTCGAGATCGACGACCGCACCGCGCCGAACGTCGTGGCGAACTGGTACGGCATCGCGCTCGCGAACACGCTGCTCGGTCAGTACGACGCGGCAGACAAGGCGCTTGCAGCGGCACGCGGCGCATTCGATGCGCGCGAGCGGCGCGAGGACGATCCGGTGATGAGTTCGCCGAGCCTCGACGTGCTGGCCGCCGACATCGCGCGCCGCGCGGGCCGGACCGACGACGCGGTGCGGCTCGCGGCGCTCGCGCAGCGGCGCTGGCCGGCGTCGCACGCGGCAATCGTCGCGCACCTGCAGGCGCTGATCGCCGCGCGCCGTTTCGCCGAAGCGCAGGCGCTCGCCCGCACGCAGGCGAAGGCCGATCCCGAGCAGCCGGACTGGTGGGACTACCTCGCGAAGGCAAGCGACGGCAAGGGCGACGAGCTTGCGCGGCGCCGCGCGCTCGCGGAGAAGCTCGCGCTCGACGGCGCGTGGCCGGCGGCGATTCGCCAGTTGAAGGAAGCGCGCGATGCGAAGGACGTGTCGTTCTACGAGCAGTCGATCATCGGCGCGCGGCTGCTGGAATTCGAGGCGCGCTACAAGGAAGAGCGCGAGGACGACAAGAATGGCCGAGGGTAGCGGCCCGTGCAGGGCGAACGCGGGCGGGGCGGCGGCGGATCAGTCGCCGCTGTCGGCGGCGTCGCGCGCCCGCCGCGCCGGACTCGCGACGTAACCGAACCGCGCGGGCACGTCCGCGCAGACGATGGTGTCGAGCGGCAGCGTGCGGCCGTCGCGCCAGCGCAGCACCGGCGGCGCGGCGTCGAAGTCCGCGTGATCGGCGAACAGCCCGAGGTCGTGGTCGTGCAGCGCTGCGATGCGCGGCGGCGTGCCCGCATCGCGGAACAGCACGCCGCCCCCGTCGTCGAGCCAGGCTTCGTCCGGTTCGAACGGCGCGCCCGTCTGGTCGGTGAGCGTGAGCTGTCCGTCGCGCTCGGCGAGCCGGACGACCCACGGCGTATAGGCGAGCTCGACGTACACGCGCTGCGGCCCGTTCTGGAAGAACCACTGGCCCTGCGCGTCGCATTCGTAGTTGCGGCCGATGAACGCGTTCAGCGCCGCATGCCGGATCGGCGAGCCGAGTTCGCCGGCCGCCTGCGCCGCGTCGTCGCGCAGCCGCCATTCGCCGCGCCGGTCGAGCAGCAGCCAGCCGGTGCAGTGCGGCACGTTCGGCCATTTGGCGAGCGCCTGCCTGACGATGTCATCCATGGTCGACGAATTTCGAGCAATAGCCGAACACCCGCGCCGACAGCCAGTCGAGGCGGCCGGGGAACGGCCCGGTCATGAATCCCGCGTGGCCGCCGTCCGCGGGCTGGTCGAGCTCGACGGCCGGCGACACGTCGGCCGGCCCCGGCAGCGCCGACTCGGGCAGGAACGGGTCGTTGCGGGCGTTGAGGATCAGCGTCGGCACGTCGATCGCGGGCAGCAGCGGCCGCGTCGTCGCTTTCGTCCAGTAGTCGTCGGCGTCCGCGAAACCGTGCAGCGGCGCGGTCACGATTTCGTCGAAGTCGCGCATCGTCACGGCCTGCAGCATCGCGTCGCGGTCGAACAGCCCCGGGTACTGGTCGAGCTTCGTGAGCGCCTTGCGCTTGAGCGTCTTCAGGAAGCTGCGCGTGTAGACCATCGCGAACCCCTGCGACAGCGCGCGGCCGCCCGCGTGCACGTCGATCGGCGTCGAGATCGCGGCGGCCGCCCGCAGGATCGATGTATCGCTGCGATGCTCGCCGAGCCAGCGCAGCAGCACGTTGCCGCCGAGCGACACGCCGGCCGCGACCAGCGGCCCGCGATGTTGCGCGGCCAGCCGGCGCAGGATCCAGTCGACCTCGGCGCTGTCGGCAAGATGATAGAAGCGCGGCTGGCGGTTGATCTCGCCGCTGCAACTGCGGAAGTGCGGCACGACGGCGTGCCAGCCCTTCGCGCGCGCGGCGGCCATCATCGCGAGCGCGTAGTGTGAGCCGGAGCTGCCTTCGAGGCCGTGGAACAGCACGAACAGCGGCGCATCGGGCGGCGGCGCCGCGCTGTCGAGATGGGCGACCCAGTCGAGATCGATGAAGTCGTGATCGGGCGTTTCCCATCGCTCTCGCCGGTATGCGACAGCCGGACGCCGCGCGAACAGCGCGGGCACGATGGTTTGCGCATGGCTGTTCGGCAGCCAGCGTGGTGCGCGATAGCGCAGTGTGTCGTCGTCTGGGGCCGGAGCCCCGGTCAGCGGCGAGGTGGGCGGAGAAGCCGTACTCATGATCGCCCCGCGTATGCGTTGCTTCGTCTTTTCGTCAGTGCAGCGGGCCCTGCCCATGACGGATCTTCGCGGCGAACTGCCCGGCCGCTTGTTCGGGAATCGGGCTCGCGTGGATGTGCGCGATGCGCCACTCGCCGCGTTCGTGGATCATCACGTACGTCGCGAAAACCATGTCGGGTTCGGCCGTCAGGTCGGCCTGCTGATGCGCCTCGGCGATCGTATAGACGACCGTGCCGAGACTGTCGTACACGCGGATGTCGAGCGGTTCGATCGTCACGGGGCGCGTCGCGAGCCGGTTGGCGAGCCCGCTGCGGATCTGGTCGAGGCCGTGCAGATGCTCGCCGTCCGCCCACACGCAGCTGGCGAAATCCTCGTCGATCCACAACGCCAGCAGCGCGTCGAGATTGGCATCGGCGACGGCCTGATAGTAGGCGTTCAGCGTATCGGCAGCGGCTTCGAAGAGGCGGGCAAAACGTGGCATCGGGGTTATCTCTCGCGCGCGTCGCGCGCCGTATTCAGCACGGCGGCCCGGATGGGGCCGCCGTACACCGGTGAATCGGATTGCCCGGCGCGTCGTGCGACGCTGCCGGTCAGGGTCAGCGCTGCCCGACGAGCATGCCGCGCAAATCGCCGAATACCTGCTCGGGACCGAGTTCGCGCAGGCACTTCAGGTGGCCGAGCGGGCACTCGCGTTCAAAGCAGGGACTGCATTCGAGATGCAGCCATTGTACCTTCGCCAGGTCCGACAGCGGAGGGGTGTGGCGCGGATCGGTCGATCCGTACAGCGCGACGAGCGGCCGTCGCAGCGCGGCGGCGACGTGCATCAGCCCCGAATCGTTGGTGACGACGGCGTTCGCGCGCGCGATCAGCGCGCACGCCTCGGACAGCGACGTCTGCCCGCACAGGTTGCGCACGTTCGGCGCGTGGTCGGCGATCGCCTGCGCGGCCGCGGCGTCCTTCTGCGAGCCGAGCGCGACGATCTGCGTGTACGGGAACGACTGGTGCACGATCGTCGCGAGCGACGCGAAGTGCTCGGGCGGCCAGCGCTTGGCCGGGCCGTATTCGGCGCCCGGGCAGAACACGACGAGCGGCTTGCGTGTATCGAGATTGAAACGCGCGGACACGCGCGCTGTTTCGTTCAGGTCCGCGTCGAGGCGCGGCGCGGGCAGCGTCTTCATCGACTCGGGCAGCTTCGCGCCCGGCGCGTAGGCGAGCGCCGCGTAGTGGGTCGTCATCGGCGGCCGCTCGCCCGACTTGGTCGGGTTCGCGTGCCGCACGTTCAGCAGCCCGTAGCGGTGCTCGCCCGTGTAGCCGATCCGCAGCGGGATGTTCGCGAGCCACGGGATCACCGCGGACTTCAGCGAATTCGGCAGCACGTACGCCGCGTCGTAGCCGACGTCGCGCAGGTCGCTCGCGAGCTGCCAGCGGCGCAGCAGTTGCAGCTTGCCGTGCGCGAGATCGGTCGCGTAGACATCGTGGATCTCGGGCATCCGCTCGAGCACGGGCGCGACCCACGAGGGCGCGACCGCATCGATCGCGATGCGGGGATGGAGTTTCTTCAGCAGCGCAAAAAGCGGCTGCGCCATCAATGCGTCACCGATCCAATTCGGTGCGATAACCAGCGCTCGACGCATCAGGTCGACTTCCGATGTCGTAATGAAGCACGGCGCGCGGGCGCCGCGTTCGGGTTGCCAGAATGGAGAAGGGCGGCGCGCCGGGCATCCGGCTGCGCCGCCTCGCGAGTCGGCGGGCCCGCGGGCCCGGCCGCCCGGGCTCAGTGGCCCTTGACGACCTCGCCGTCGCGCAGCTTGTAGCGCGTGCCGCAGTACGGGCAGCGTGCCTCGCCGTGAGAGACGTCGATGAAGACGCGCGGGTGCGCGCTCCAGCGCGCCATGGCCGGGTTCGGGCAGTACGCGGGAAGATCCTTGGCCGTCAGCTCGACCAGCGGCATTTCCTTGATTTCACTCATGAGACTTTCTCTTATCACTCTTTTGTGGGGCGGTCGGGGGCGCGGCGCGCTCAGACCTTCGTCAGCCAGTGCGCATACTTCGCGTTCTTGCCCGTCACGATATCGAAAAACGCAGACTGGAGCTTTTCCGTGACGGGGCCGCGCGCGCCGCTGCCGATCGTGCGGTTGTCGAGCTCGCGGATCGGCGTGACTTCAGCGGCGGTGCCGGTGAAGAACGCTTCGTCGGCCGTGTAGACCTCGTCGCGCGTGATGCGCTTCTCGATCACCTCGATGCCGGCATCCTTCGCGAGCGTGATGATCGTGTCGCGCGTGATGCCGTCGAGGCACGACGACAGGTCGGGCGTGTACAGCTTGCCGTTGTTCACGAGGAAGAAGTTCTCGCCCGAGCCTTCCGACACGTAGCCGTCGACGTCGAGCAGCAGCGCTTCGTCGTAGCCGTCGGCCGTCGCTTCCTGGTTCGCCAGGATCGAGTTCACGTACCAGCCCGACGCCTTCGCGCGCACCATCGACACGTTCACGTGGTGGCGCGTGAACGACGACGTCTTCACGCGGATGCCCTTCGCGAGGCCGTCCTCGCCGAGGTACGCGCCCCACGGCCACGCGGCGATCGCGACGTGGATCGTGTTGCCCTTCGCCGACACGCCGAGCTTTTCCGAGCCGACCCAGATGATCGGGCGCAGGTAGCCCGACTCGAGCTTGTTCTCGCGCACGACTTCGAGCTGCGCGGCTTCGAGCGTTTCACGGTCGAACGGCACGTCCATCTGGAAGATCTTCGCCGAATTCAGCAGACGTTTCGTGTGCTCGCGCAGGCGGAAGATCGCCGTGCTGCCGTCGGCCGCCTTGTACGCGCGCACGCCCTCGAAGACGCCCATGCCGTAGTGCAGCGTGTGGGTCAGGACGTGGATCTTGGCGTCGCGCCAGTCGATCAGCTTGCCGTCCATCCAGATCTTGCCGTCGCGGTCGGCCATTGACATAGGATTCTCCTGGGATGCGGTTGTGTGCAGCGTTGAGCCGGAAAGACGCTTATTTTAGCGTCATTTGGTGACGACCCGGTCGGTCGGCGCGGGGGCGGCGCTATAATCGCCCGGTACCGATTCCAATAACGATGGGGCGTACCGGCAGGAGGCGCCGGCGTCCCGACGAACCGCCCGCTGCGGCCCGCTTTCCCATGCTCGCTCGATTGTCCGCCACCGACCGCTTCGCGCTGATCCAGGGCGCGCGCGACTATTCCCCGACACTGATGGCGATCCTGTCCTGGGGGCTCGTCACCGGCATCGCGATGAGCAAGTCGGTCATGACGCTCGGGCAGGCGAGCGCGATGTCGCTGCTCGTCTACGCGGGCTCGTCGCAGCTCGCGGTGCTGCCGCTCCTTGCGGCGAAGCTGCCGATCTGGACCGTGCTGCTCACGGCCGCGATGGTCAACACGCGTTTCGTGATCTTCAGCGCCGGGCTTGCTCCCCATTTTTCCTACCTGCCGCTGTGGCGGCGTCTCGCGATCGGCTATTTCAACGGCGACGTGATCTACCTGCTGTTCCAGAAACAGGGCTTCGCATACGGCCAGGTGCCGGGCAAGGAAGCGTATTTCTGGGGGATGGCGCTCGCGAGCTGGGTGTCGTGGCAGGTGTCGTCGCTCGCCGGCATCCTGCTCGCGAGCTTCTTCCCCGCGAGCTGGGGCCTCGAGCTGGCCGGCACGCTCGCGCTGATCCCGATCATGGTGTCGGCGGTCGCGAACCGCTCGACGCTCGCGGCCGTCGCGGTCGCGGGCATCGTGTCGCTCGTCGCGTTCGACCTGCCGTACCGGCTCGCGCTGCCGTTGGCGGTGCTCGCCGCGCTCGCGGCCGGCTGCTCGGCCGATTTCTTCGTCGAGCGGGCCGACTGGCGGCGCATCCGCACCGAAACCGTGCACGAAAAGGAGATCGAATGAGCGCGACGGAGATCTGGATCGTCATCGTCGGGATGACGATCGTCACGGCCGTCACGCGCGCACTGTTCCTGATCGGCGGCGAGCGCACCGTGCTGCCGGAACGCGCGCAGCGCGCGCTGCGCTACGCGCCGGCGGCCGCGCTCGTCGCCGTCGTGCTGCCCGACGTGCTCGAAACGCCGGCCGGGCTGTCGTTCGCGCTGTCCAACCATCCGTTCTACGCGGCGCTCGCCGGCCTCGGCTGGTTTTTGTGGCGGCGCAGCATGCTCGGCACGATCGTCGTCGGGATGCTCGTCTTCACCGTGCTGCGCGTGATCTTCTGATGGGCCGCCGTTCCGGCCGGCCGGGCGCCTGCCGCCCGCGCGGCTGCATTGCTGCGTTGCGGCAATGTGTCCGTTCCCGCACGCGATCCCAAATAGGCGGAATTCGCCGCCGCACGGGTCAGTCTGCCGGGTGGATCGGCTAGAATGCCCGTTCGAGATTTTTTACCCGTGCGCGTCATGCGAACCGCCAGCCACGGCCGCATCCGGCGCCCTTTCGCGGCAGCCCGCGCACATCCAGCGTGAACCCCCTTTCCCCATCCACTACTTCAATCTGTTCAACATGAGCCAAGTCAAGCGTCTTACCGACCTGATCGCCGCCGGCCAGCTCGCCGGCAAGCGGGTGTTCATCCGCGCCGACCTGAACGTCCCGCAGGACGACCAGGGCAACATCACCGAGGACACCCGCGTGCGTGCGTCCGTGCCGGCCATCCAGGCCGCGCTCGACGCCGGCGCGGCCGTGATGGTCACGTCGCACCTCGGCCGCCCGACCGAAGGCGAATTCAAGCCGGAAGACTCGCTCGCGCCCGTCGCGAAGCGCCTCGCCGAGCTGCTCGGCCGCGACGTGCCGCTCGTCTCGAACTGGGTCGAAAACGGCGTGAACGTCGCGCCGGGCCAGGTCGTGCTGCTCGAGAACTGCCGCGTGAACAAGGGCGAGAAGAAGAATTCGGACGAGCTCGCGCAGAAGATGGCGAAGCTCTGCGACGTGTACGTGAACGACGCGTTCGGCACCGCGCACCGCGCGGAAGCGACCACGCACGGGATCGCGAAGTACGCGCCGGTCGCGTGCGCGGGCCCGCTGCTGGCCGCCGAACTCGACGCGCTCGGCAAGGCGCTCGGCAACCCTGCCCGCCCGCTGGTGGCGATCGTCGCCGGCTCGAAGGTGTCGACCAAGTTGACGATCCTGAAGTCGCTGGCCGAGAAGGTCGACCAGCTGATCGTCGGCGGCGGCATCGCGAACACGTTCATGCTCGCGGCCGGTCTGCCGATCGGCAAGTCGCTCGCGGAAACCGACCTCGTCGGCGACGCGAAGGCGATCATCGACGACGCGCGCAAGCGCGGCGCGTCGGTGCCGATCCCGACCGACGTCGTGACGGCCAAGGAATTCTCGCCGACGGCCGTGGCCACGGTGAAGCAGGTCGCCGACATCGAGGCTGACGACATGATCCTCGACATCGGCCCGGATACCGCCAAGGCGCTCGCGAGCCAGCTCGAGAAGGCCGGCACGATCGTGTGGAACGGCCCGGTCGGCGTGTTCGAGTTCGACCAGTTCGGCAACGGCACCAAGACGCTCGCGGAAGCGATCGCCAAGTCTTCCGCGTTCTCGATCGCGGGCGGCGGCGACACGCTCGCGGCCATCGCGAAGTACGGCATCCACGACCAGGTCAGCTACATCTCGACGGGCGGCGGCGCCTTCCTCGAGTTCCTCGAGGGGAAGAAGCTGCCGGCGGTGGAAGTGCTCGAAACGCGGGCGGCCTGAGCGTGGCGGCGCGCGCAGGGGTGACGAAGGCCGCGCGCTCCGCGAAAGCGGAGCAGCCGGCCGGCGCGGGCAAGCGCAAACGCGCGCCCGCGCGGGCGAACACCGCCCCGCGCGCACCGGCGGCCGCCGGCGACGCGGCCGTGCAGCACCACGAAATTCAGAACAAAGCGATGCCGGGCGCAAGCACCGGCACGCCCTCCGGAACGGCCGCCGCTGGGCCCGCCGCTTCCGGCTCTCGCAGCGTTTCACCCAGCGCATCCACCTTGATCCAGATGAGGAGTTTCATGCAGCGCGCCACCAAGATAGTCGCCACGATCGGCCCGGCTTCCAGTTCGCCGGAGATTCTGCTGCAGATGATGCAGGCGGGCCTCGACGTCGTGCGGCTCAATTTTTCGCACGGCACGGCCGACGATCACCGCCAGCGCGCCGAGATGGTGCGCGAGGCCGCCCGCAAGGTCGGCCGCGAGATCGCGATCATGGCCGACCTCCAGGGCCCGAAAATCCGCGTCGGCAAGTTCGAGAACGGCAAGACCACGCTCGTGCCGGGGCAGCCGTTCATCCTCGACGCGGCTTGCGAGCTCGGCAACGACGAGCGCGTCGGCCTCGACTACAAGGAACTGCCGCGCGACCTGCGTCCGGGCGACCTGCTGCTGCTGAACGACGGCCTGATCGTGCTGACCGTCGAGCGCGTGCTCGGCGACGAGATCCACACGACCGTCAAGGTGGGCGGCGAGCTGTCGAACAACAAGGGGATCAACCGCCAGGGCGGCGGCCTGTCGGCGCCCGCGCTGACCGCGAAGGACATGGAAGACATCCGCACCGCGATGTCGCTCGGCGCGGACCTCGTCGCGGTGTCGTTCCCGAAGAACGCGACCGACATGGAAATGGCGCGTCAGCTCGCGAACATCGCGGGTGCGCCGTACGGCATCAAGCCGAAGATGATCGCGAAGATCGAGCGAGCGGAGGCGATCCCGGCGCTGCAGAGCATCCTCGACGCGTCCGACGGCATCATGGTCGCGCGTGGCGACCTCGCGGTGGAAGTGGGCAACGCGGCCGTGCCGGCGCTGCAGAAGCGGATGATCCGGATGGCGCGCGAGTCGAACAAGCTCGTGATCACCGCGACGCAGATGATGGAATCGATGATCTACGCGCCGGTGCCGACCCGCGCGGAAGTGTCGGACGTCGCGAACGCGGTGCTCGACGGCACCGACGCGGTGATGCTGTCGGCCGAGACAGCCGCCGGCAAGTACCCGGTCGTCACGATCGAGACGATGGCGGCCGTGTGCGTCGAGGCGGAAAAGTCGGAGCACGTCGAGCTGGACAAGGATTTCCTCGACCGCACGTTCACGCGCATCGACCAGTCGATCGCGATGGGCGCGCTGTTCACCGCGTACCACCTGGGCGCGAAGGCGATCATCGCGCTGACCGAATCGGGCGCGACCGCGCTGTGGATGTCGCGTCACTACACGCACGTGCCGATCTTCGCGCTGACGCCGCGGGTCGGCAGCGAGCGCACGATGGCGCTGTACCGCAACGTGACGCCGCTGCACGTCGAATTCAACAGCGACCGCGACTCGGCGCTGCAGGCGGCGCTCGAGATCGTCGTCAAGCAAGGCTACGTGCAGCACGGCGACATGGTCGTGCTGACCGTCGGCGAGCCGATGGGGCAGGCGGGCGGCACCAACACGCTGAAGATCGTGCGGGTCGGCGAGCACTATTGAGCGCCGATTGAGCACCTGGCCGGCCTGCGGGCCGGCGGTCCGGTCGATCGAATTCGATCGGGCACCGTTTTTCACGCAAAAGCCGCGCGGGGTCCGAAGCCCCGCGCGGCTTTTTTTCTCTTTTTTGCCCGCATTGTGCCGTGCGAACGTAACAAATTGCGAGTGGGCGTCACCGGGCGGTCGGCATCGGAGGCGCTTCGCGATAAAATGCGGCTATTCGACGCTCAGCCGCGCCGCGCCACCCCGGTTTGAACGGGAGCGAGCGCCGCGCCGGCGTCAGGGCGCACCGGTTTTCATTCCAAGGAGTTCCACAATGCCTCTCGTATCAATGCGTCAATTGCTGGACCACGCGGCAGAGCACGGTTACGGCCTGCCGGCCTTCAACGTGAACAACCTGGAGCAGGTCCAGGCGATCATGGCGGCGGCGGACCAAGTCGGCGCGCCCGTGATCATGCAGGCATCGGCCGGCGCGCGTAAGTACGCGGGCGAGCCGTTCCTGCGCCACCTGATCGAAGCAGCGGTCGAGTCGTACCCGCACATCCCGGTCGTGATGCACCAGGATCACGGCCAGTCGCCGGCCGTCTGCATGGGCGCGATCCGCAGCGGCTTCACGAGCGTGATGATGGACGGTTCGCTCGAAGCCGACGGCAAGACGGTCGCGTCGTACGAGTACAACGTCGACGTGTCGCGCAAGGTCGTCGAGATGGCGCACTCGATCGGCGTGACGGTCGAAGCCGAACTCGGCGTGCTCGGCTCGCTCGAGACGATGAAGGGCGACAAGGAAGACGGCCACGGCGCGGAAGGCACGATGACCCGCGAGCAGCTGCTGACCGATCCGGAGCAGGCCGCCGACTTCGTAAAGCTGACGCAGTGCGATGCGCTCGCGATCGCGATCGGCACGTCGCACGGCGCGTACAAGTTCTCGAAGAAGCCGACGGGCGACATCCTGTCGATCCAGCGCATCAAGGAAATCCACGCGCGCATCCCGAACACGCACCTCGTGATGCACGGTTCGTCGTCGGTGCCGCAGGAACTGCTGGCCGAGATCCGCGAATTCGGCGGCGACATGAAGGAAACCTACGGCGTGCCGGTCGAGGAAATCCAGGAAGGCATCAAGCACGGCGTGCGCAAGATCAACATCGACACCGACCTGCGTCTCGCGATCACCGGCGCGATCCGTCGTTACCTGTTCGAGAACCCGGGCAAGTTCGATCCGCGCGACTACCTGAAGCCCGCGCGCGAAGCGGCGAAGCAGGTTTGCGTCGACCGTTACCTCGCGTTCGGCTGCGAAGGCCAGGCCGGCAAGATCAAGCCGGTGTCGCTCGACAAGATCGCCGAGCAGTACAAGTCCGGCGCGCTCGCGCAGGTCGTGCGCTGAGACTGTAGTACGATTGCCCCGCCCGATTCTTCCGCAAGGCAGGGGCGGGCAGCCAGGCCGGACCTGATCCGGCCCCAGGCAGCCGTACCGTCCGGCCGAACGAGGGCCGGCCGGCAGCCGCCCGGGCGCAGTCGCCCGGCCGGTTCGCCGACGTATTGCAAGACCGCCGTTCCCGCCTGCCGCGGGGAACGGCGTTTCCCTTTTTGTTTGGCTCCTTATCTGCGAAAAGACGATGTCTACCCTTTACGAATCCACGCTCCGCTCGCTGCCGCTCCTCGGTCGCGGCAAGGTCCGCGATAACTACGCGGTCGGCAACGACAAGCTCCTGATCGTCACGACCGACCGCCTGTCGGCATTCGACGTGGTGATGGGCGAGCCGATTCCGAACAAGGGCCGCGTGCTGAACCAGATGGCGAACTTCTGGTTCGACAAGCTCGCGCACATCGTGCCGAACCACCTGACGGGCGACGCGCCGGAAGCGGTCGTCGCGGCCGACGAGGTCGAGCAGGTGACGGGCCGCGGCGTGGTCGTCAAGCGCCTCGAGCCGATCATGATCGAGGCGGTCGTGCGCGGCTACCTGGCCGGCAGCGGCTGGAAGGAATACCAGGCGTCCGGCGCCGTGTGCGGCGTGCAGCTGCCGGAAGGCCTGCAGAACGCGCAGAAGCTGCCCGAGCCGATCTTCACGCCGGCCGCGAAGGCCGAGATGGGCGAGCACGACGAGAACATCACGTTCGAGGAAACCGAGCGCCGCATCGGCACCGAGTTGGCCGCGACGATCCGCGACATCTCGATCAAGCTGTACAAGGAAGCGGCCGACTACGCGGCGACGCGCGGCATCATCATCGCCGATACGAAGTTCGAATTCGGCCTCGACAACCACGGCAGGCTGTTCCTGATGGACGAAGTGCTGACGGCCGATTCGTCGCGCTTCTGGCCGGCCGACCAGTACCAGGTCGGTACGAACCCGCCGTCGTTCGACAAGCAGTTCGTGCGCGACTGGCTCGAGGCGCAGCCGTGGGGCAAGACGGCGCCGGCGCCGGCGCTGCCGGCCGACGTCGTCGAGAAGACGGCCGCGAAGTACCAGGAAGCGCTCGAGCGCATCACGGGCCAGTCGCTCGCCTGAGCGAGCTTTGCATGGGACCGGAGGTGGCGCCGAAGCGCTAACTCCGGTCGACAGGAAATAACGAAATGAGTGAAGTTCAGACCGCCCACACGCACAGCGCGCCGCTCATCGGCGTGCTGATGGGTTCGAGTTCCGACTGGGACGTGATGAAGCACGCGGTAGCGATCCTGCAGGAATTCGGCGTGCCGTACGAAGCGAAGGTCGTGTCCGCGCACCGGATGCCCGACGAGATGTTCGACTATGCGGAGAAGGCGCGCGAGCGCGGGCTGCGCGCGATCATCGCGGGCGCCGGCGGTGCCGCACACCTGCCCGGCATGCTTGCCGCGAAAACCACGGTGCCGGTGCTCGGCGTGCCGGTCGCGAGCAAGTATCTGAAGGGTGTCGATTCGCTGCACTCGATCGTGCAGATGCCGAAGGGCGTGCCGGTCGCGACGTTCGCGATCGGCGAAGCCGGCGCCGCGAATGCCGCGCTGTTCGCAGTGTCGATCCTGTCCGGCACGTCGGTCGACTACGCGAACCGGCTCGCGGCGTTCCGCGTGCGCCAGAACGAAGCCGCGCACGCAATGGTGCTGCCGCCGCTGGAATGACGGCGCACCGGCGGCCGCGCGTCGCGGCTGCCTGACCTACCACTGCGGCGGGCAGCGCCCGCCGCGACCGACCACTGACATGACCGCAACTCCTGATTCCGTTTCCCCGATCCTGCCCGGCGCGTGGCTGGGCATGGTCGGCGGTGGCCAGCTCGGCCGCATGTTCTGCTTTGCCGCCCAGTCGATGGGCTATCGCGTCGCCGTGCTCGATCCCGATCCGACGAGCCCCGCCGGCGCGGTCGCCGACCGCCACCTGCGCGCAGCCTACGACGACGAAGCCGCGCTCGCCGAACTGGCCGACCTGTGCGAAGCGGTGTCGACGGAGTTCGAGAACGTGCCGGCCGCGAGCCTCGATTTCCTCGCGCGCACGACGTTCGTCGCGCCGGCCGGCCGCTGCGTCGCGGTCGCGCAGGACCGGATCGCGGAGAAGCGTTTCATCGAGGCATCGGGCGTGCCCGTCGCGCCGCACGTCGTGATCGAAGCGTCGGCGGCGCTCGCCGCGCTCGACGATGCCGCGCTCGACGCGGTGCTGCCGGGCATCCTGAAGACGGCGCGCCTCGGCTACGACGGCAAGGGCCAGGTGCGCGTGAGCACCGCGCAGGAAGCGCGCGACGCGCATGCGGCGCTCGGCGGCGTGCCGTGCGTGCTCGAGAAGCGCCTGCCGCTGAAATACGAAGTGTCGGCGCTGATCGCGCGCGGCGCGGACGGCCGCTCGGCTGCGTTCCCGCTCGCGCAGAACGCGCACCACAACGGCATCCTCGCGCTGACCGTCGTGCCCGCGCCGGCCGCCGATGCCGCGCGCGTCGAAGAGGCGCAGCAGGCGGCCGTGCGGATCGCCGACACGCTCGGCTACGTCGGCGTGCTGTGCGTCGAATTCTTCGTGCTGGAAGACGGCTCGTTCGTCGCGAACGAGATGGCGCCGCGCCCGCACAACTCCGGCCACTACACGGTCGATGCGTGCGCAACGAGCCAGTTCGAGCAGCAGGTGCGCGCGATGACGCGCATGCCGCTCGGCAACCCGCGCCAGCATTCGCCGGCCGCGATGCTGAACATCCTCGGCGACGTGTGGTTCCCGAACGGTGCGGCGGCCGATGCCGTCACGCCGCCGTGGGACACGGTCGCGGCGATGCCGACTGCGCACCTGCACCTGTACGGCAAGGAAGACGCGCGCGTCGGCCGCAAGATGGGCCACGTGAACTTCACGGCCGAGACGCGCGACGAAGCCGTCGCCGCGGCTACCGCGTGCGCGCAGTTGCTGCGCGTGCCGCTCGACTGAGGCACCAGCCGATGTCCATCGATCTCCTGAAGTCCGTGACGCCCGCGCAGATCGGCGCGGCCGCCGCGCTGCTCGACGCGGGGCAACTGGTTGCGTTTCCGACCGAAACCGTCTACGGGCTCGGCGGCGATGCGGCGAATCCCGAGGCCGTCGCGCGCATCTACGCGGCGAAGGGGCGCCCCGCGAACCATCCGGTGATCGTGCACCTGCCGCCCGGCGGCGATCCGGGCTACTGGGCCGACGCGCTGCCGGCCGATGCGCAGGCGCTGATCGATGCATTCTGGCCGGGCCCGCTGACGCTGATCCTGAAGCGCCATGCGCGCATTCCGGACGCGGTGAGCGGCGGGCAGGATTCGGTCGGGCTGCGCTGCCCGTCGCATCCGGTCGCGCAGGCGCTGCTGGCCGCATTCAGCGCGCGACGCGGCGGGCACGGCGGCGTTGCCGCGCCGTCCGCGAACCGGTTCGGCCATGTGAGCCCGACGACCGCGCAGCACGTGCGCGACGAATTCGGCGACACCGTGCATGTGCTCGACGGCGGTGCTTCCGAAGTCGGCATCGAATCGACGATCCTCGACCTGTCGCGCGGCTTCCCGGCGCTGCTGCGCCCGGGCCACGTGACGCCGCAGCAGATCGCGGACGTGCTCGGCCGCGCGCCGCGGCTGCCGGACGGCAGCGACGCCACCGCGCCGCGCGCGTCGGGCACGCTGAAGGCCCATTACGCGCCGCGCACGCCGCTCGCGCTGCTGCCGTTCGATGCGCTCGAGCCGCTGCTCGCGGCCGCGCAAACCGACGGCGAGCGTGTCGCGCTTGTTGCGCGCGCGTCGCGTGCGGGACGTTGGGCACAGGCCGACGGTGTGCATTTCGTCGCGGCGCCGGAAGATCCGCAGGCCTATGCACGGGATCTGTACGGGATGCTGCGTGCGCTCGACCGCGCGCAGGTCGCGCGCATTCTCGTCGAGAAGTTGCCGGAAACGGTCGAATGGATCGCGGTCAACGATCGCCTCGGCCGTGCGGCGGCCGCGTTCGAAGCGCGCGACTGACGAAGTCCGCCGCTTCAGGAATAAAAAACGCCCGACCGGCAAACCGGTCGGGCGTTTTTGTTTGGGCGCGTGGCCGGCGGCTTACTTGCCGACGCCCGAAGCCGCGATCTGCTTCTCCACGAACTGCGAGAACAGCGCGTGCAGGCGCGTCGTCGGGTGGACCGTGTCGG
Source organism: Burkholderia cepacia (assembly GCF_001039005.1). Lineage (GTDB taxonomy): Bacteria > Pseudomonadota > Gammaproteobacteria > Burkholderiales > Burkholderiaceae > Burkholderia > Burkholderia theae. The sequence goes on along the minus strand of NZ_LDWR01000004.1, from coordinate 14,410 downwards.
CGAACATGTAGGTCTGGTCCGCGTTCGCGACCGTGTAGGTCTGCGGCGAGCAGAACAGCGACGAGCCGAACGCGGTCGCGTTCGCGACGCCATACTGCGTCGCGGCCTGGACCATGGCCTTCAGGTTACACGCGGTGTCGGTGTTCGACACGCTGAAGCCGTTCGCCTGATAGTTCGCGAGGATGCCGTCCTGCCACGTGAACGTGTCGAGCAGCGCGTACTTGGTCGTGTCGACCTTGAGTGCCTGCAGCGTTGCGGCGAGCGTGCCGTTGAACAGCATCGACAGTTGCGTGAGGGTCGTCTGCGTGCCGCCCTGGAGGGCGAGCGGCGTGCCGCCGATATCGGGCACGTTCGACACGAACACGTGCGTTGCGCCGGAGGCGACGATCTGCTGCACCACGCCCGCGAGCTGTTGCGCGGCGGCGCCGATGTTCTGCTGCAGTTGCGTCGGCGTGATGGCGCCTGCCTGCAGGGCCGCGACCTGATAGAAGATGTCGTTCGCGCCGCCGTTCAGCAGCACGATCTGGCCACCGTTGAAGCTGCCGTGCTGCGTCAGGTACTGCTTGACCTGGTCGGCGATCGGCGTCGTGGTCGCCTGTGCGTAGTCGGGGTTCGGCACGCTTGCGTCCGCATGGCCGATGCCCGGCTGCTGCGTCACGCGCGAGCCGCCCTGCGCATAACCGAGACCGCCGGTGGCCTGCAGCGGGATGCCGAAGCCGCCCTGGTTCGCGGGTTGCAGCGTGTCGCCATAGTATTGCGCGACGTTCTGCGTCCACACCTGACCGGGGTTGGTCGTGAAGCGGCCGCCGCCGAAGCCGAGCTTGATCTGCGAGTAGGTGCCGGCGTCGGACAGGCTGTCGCCGAACGACACGATCTGCATCTTCACGCCCGACGGTGGCGTGTTCGATGCGCTGCTGTTGTTGTTGTCGTCGCCGCCGCCGCAGGCGGCGAGCAGCGCGAGCGCGGCGCCGGCGATCGCGACCTGCGCGGTGCGCAGCAGGCGTTGCCGGGTGCACGACGGGAATTGTTGTTGTGACTGCATCGTTCGATCTCCTCGTAGATATGGCCTGATGTGTTTCTCATCTGCCGCGTGCCTGCTCGGTTCCGGGCTGCGCGGCGGCCGTTGGCTAAAACGGTTTATTGTTCACGCGCAGCCGCGAGCGGCACGGTGCGCGGATCCTGGTTCGCGGCCTCGGCGATCTGCGCATGATAAGCGCTCGCCCACTCGGGCGGGCCGAAAATCGCGCGCAGCTTGTTGCGCCATCCGTCGACGCGCAACGCGTCGGCCGCCATCGACCCCCACTCGTGGAACGTCGCGACGAGCGGGTTGTTCGAGCCGAGCCGCTCGACGATCCCGTACTGCGGCGGATCGTCGGCCGTTTCCTCGACATAGCTGCCGAACAGGCGATCCCAGATCACAAGGACGCCTGCGTAATTGCGGTCGATGTAGCGCGGGTTGCGCGCATGGTGCGCGCGGTGGATCGACGGCGTGTTCAGCACGTATTCGAGCCAGCCGAGCTTGCCGATCGCCTGCGTGTGCACGAAGAACTGGAACGCGAGGTTGATCAGCACGATGCCGACGACCTGCTGCGGCGGAAAGCCGACGAACGCGAGCGGCAGCCAGAACGCCCACATGCCCGCGACGGGGTACATCAGGCTCTGCCGGAACGCAGTCGAGAAATTCATCCGCTCGGACGAGTGGTGCACGACGTGCGCGGCCCACAGCCAGCGCACGCGATGGCTCGCGCGATGGAACACGTAGTAGAGGAAATCCTGCGCGACGAACAGCACCGCGAACGACAGCCAGCCGTCGTGCCACGTGAACAGGCGATAGTGCTGGTAGCAGTACGCGTAGACGGGGATCACGAACAGCCATGCGATCTTGTCGGCGCCCTGGTGCATCAGCGCGAGTGCCGCATTGCACAGCGTGTCGCGCCACGCATAGACATGGTCCTGCGCACGTGTGCGGGCGAGGTGCCAGGCCTCCCACGCGATGCAGAGCAGGAAGACGGGCGCCAGCGCGAGCAGAAGCAATTCGACGTCGAATCGCATGGGCGTGTCTCCTTCTTTCCCCTGCAAGCCTTGAGGCCGGGCGTATGGCCCGTTGTAGATATCGGTCAGGCCATCAGCCTACGCAAACACCACGCGCTAGGCGAGAGGGGAGCGTAGAGGGTTCCCTCTGAGGACAGGGTTTCTACGGAAGCCGCGCGGCGCGTGGCCGGGCGGTGCGGCCCCGATTGATTGGCATGGTTGGGGACGGAACGGGACGCGTGCGCCGGCCGTGATGCGTGGCGGCCGGCGCACGGGAAGAGGGGCGCGCGCACGAGCGTGCGCGCCGGGGCATCGTCAGTGCGCGCCCGCGTAGATCCATTCGAGCAGCGTGTCGTGCGCGGCGCGCGCGCCCTCCGCGTGATCGTTGTTGATGAAGCTGACGACGATGTAGCTCTGGCCGTCGGCGCCGGCGACGTAGCCGGCGATCGCGCGCACGTCGCGCAGCGTGCCGGTCTTGATGTGCGCGTTGCCGAGCACGCCGGCGTTGGTGAGGCGGTTCTTCATCGTGCCGTCGATGCCGGCGATCGGCAGCGAATCGACGAACGCCTGCGCGACGGGGCTCGCGTTCGCGGCCTGCAGCAGCGCGGCGAGCGACAGCGCGCTCACGTGCTCTTCGCGCGACAGCCCCGAGCCGTTCTCGAGCACGAGGTCGGGCATCGCGATCCCGTTTTTCTGCAGGAACGCCTCGATCGCGCGGCTCGACTGCTCGGGCGTCGCGGGCGGCTTGCCGCTGACCGCGCCGATCGTCAGGAACAGGTTGCGCGCCATCACGTTGTTGCTGAACTTGTTGATGTCGTAGACGATGCTGCCGAGTACCGGGCTGTGATGCACGGCGACGGGCCGCGCGGTGGTCGGCACCTTGCCTTCGCTCACGGGCCCCGTGATCGTGCCGCCGTCCTGCTGCCACAGCGCGAGGAAGCCGCGCGCGAAGAAGGTCGTGTGATCGAGGATCGCGAGGTTGGTCGTGTGCGCGCCGCAGCGCAGCGGATAGTCGCCGGCGAACGACGCGGTCATCATCCCGCCGCCGGCCGTCAAGGTCGGGCGCGCGGCCGCGGCCGCCGCGCTGCACGAGCCGGTGCCCTCGACCAGCTGGTTGTCGATCGACAGATCCGCGAGCGGCGGCAGCACGTCGACGGCCACCTTGCCGTCGTCGCCCGGCGTGACCGTGAACGACACGGCCTTGAATGCGTACAGCAGCGGATCGGGGCCGACGTTGTACGGCGCGCTCGCGTCGTCGTCGAACGACGGCAGGTCGCGCGTCGATGCCGCGAAATAACTCTTGTCGAGCACGAGGCCGCCGGCCACGCGCTTGATGCCGGCCTTGCGGATCTTGTCGACGAGGTCGATCAGCTCTTCGGGCACGAGCTTCGGATCGCCGGTGCCCTTGATGTACAGGTTGCCCTGCAGCGTGCCGTCGGGGTCGACCGTGCCGTCCGTGTAGGCGGTCGTGCGCCAGCGGAAGTCGGGGCCGAGGATCGACAGGCCCGAGAAGGTCGTCACGAGCTTCATCGTCGACGCCGGCAGCATCGGCCGGCTCGCATTCCACGCGATCAGCGGTTCAGGATCGCCGACGCGCTCGACCACGACGCTCATCGCCGACGCCGGCACGTTCGCGCGCTGCAGCGCGACGAGCACGGTCGCCGGCAGGCCGGCCGCGCGCGCGGCGGGCGACACGACGGCGGTCTTGCGCGCTTGCTTGTGGGATTTCTTGCCGGCTTGCGCGGCGGGCGCGAAGGCCAGGGCCGTGCAGGTGGCGAGGACGGCGGCTGCACGCAGGCAGACACGGGTGCGGGGGGCGAACCGGGCGGAAAGGGCGGAAATCGGCATGGACGAATACGGGTAGGCAGGGGCTCGGGCGGCGCGCGTGTCGCGCGCAAGCGCATATTGTAGAGAAACTGGGCAAATGCCCGCTGAAATCGCGTGTCGTGCCGCTTGGCGGCATCACTTTGTTGCGCACATGCCGCGCACGCGATTCGCGGCGCTACAATGGTCGGCGTGTTTCACCCGACCCATGGATGCCTGTCCCGATGCGGATTCTGCTTGTCGAAGACGACCGAATGATTGCCGAGGGCGTGCGCAAGGCGCTGCGCTCGGACGGCTTTGCGGTCGACTGGGTGCAGGACGGCGACGCGGCGCTCACGGCGCTCGGCGGCGAGACGTACGACCTGCTGCTGCTCGATCTCGGCCTGCCGAAGCGCGACGGCATCGACGTGCTGCGCACGCTGCGCGCGCGCGGGCTGTCGCTGCCCGTGCTGATCGTCACCGCGCGCGACGCGGTCGCCGATCGGGTGAAGGGGCTCGACGCGGGTGCCGACGACTACCTCGTCAAGCCGTTCGACCTCGACGAGCTGGGCGCGCGGATGCGTGCGCTGATCCGCCGCCAGGCCGGGCGCAGCGAGTCGCTGATCCGCCACGGCGCGTTGACGCTCGATCCCGCGTCGCACCAGGTGACGCTCGACGGCGCGCCAGTCGCGCTGTCCGCGCGCGAGTTCGCGCTGCTCGAGGCGCTGCTCGCGCGGCCCGGCGCGGTGCTGTCGAAGAGCCAGCTCGAGGAGAAGATGTACGGCTGGGGCGAGGAGATCGGCAGCAACACGGTCGAGGTCTACATCCACGCGCTGCGCAAGAAACTCGGCTCGGACCTGATCCGCAACGTGCGCGGGCTCGGCTACATGGTCGTCAAGGAAAGCTGACGCGTGAGGTCGATTCGTCATCAATTGTTGATCTGGCTGCTCGCGATCGTCGTCGCGGGCGTGGGCATCGCGGGCTGGCTCATCTATCGGCAGGCGCTCGCCGAGGCGAACGAGCTGTTCGACTACCAGCTGCAGGAAATCGCCGCGGCGCTGCCGTCCGAGCCGTTCTCGCAGGTGTTCGGCTCGCGGACCAACGGCGACGAAGGCATCGTGATCCAGATCTGGAACCGCAACGGCGTGCTGATGTACTTCTCGCATCCGCGCGCGCCGATCGCGCCGCGCGCGGAGCTCGGCTTCTCGACCGAACGTACCGACCGCGGCGAATGGCGCGTGTACGGTGCGATCGTCGGCGACAACGTCGTGCAGCTCGCGCAGCCGCTGTCGGTGCGCAACCGGCTCGCCGCGAACGTCGCGCTGCGCACGCTGTGGCCGCTGATCGTGCTGCTGCCGTTCCTCGGCGCGGCCGTGTGGGTGATCGTCGGGCGCGGGCTCGCGCCGCTCGGCCGCGTGACGCGCGCGGTCGAGGCGCGCCGGCCCGAGGCGCTCGATCCGCTGCCCGACGGCCGCCTGCCGCTCGAGGTGCAGCCGCTCGTGCGCGCGCTGAACGGGCTGCTCGCGCGGCTCGCGGCGGCGCTCGATACGCAGAAGGCGTTCGTCGCCGATGCCGCGCACGAGTTGCGCACGCCGCTCGCGGCCGTGCAGATCCAGGCGCAGCTCGTCGCCCGCGCGAAGGACGACGCGTCGCGTCGCGAGGCGGTTGCGGATCTCCAGGACGGCGTCACGCGCGCGACGCGGCTCGCCGAGCAGTTGCTCGCGCTCGCACGCGCCGAACCCGATGGCGCGACGATGCGCGAACCGGTCGACCTGCAGTCGCTGCTCGCCGAATGCGTGGCCGCGCATGCGCCGCTCGCGCAGCGGCGCAATATCGATCTCGGCTTCGAGGAGACGCGCGCGGCGAGTGTCGTCGCGGACATCGGCGCGCTGCGCGTGATGTTCGGCAACCTGCTCGACAACGCGGTGAAGTACACGCCGGACAGCGGCCGCATCGATGTGTCGCTGACCGCCGACGCGGCCGGCCGCGCGTGCGTCCAGATCGGCGACAGCGGGCCCGGCATCCCGGCGGACGAGCGCGAGCGCGTGTTCGACCGCTTCTACCGCGACAGCTCCGCGCGGGCACGCACCGACTTGTCGGGCAGCGGCCTCGGGCTGGCGATCGTCAAGCGCGTGGCGGCGCAGCAGGGCGCGACGGTATCGCTCGGCGACGCGGCCGCGGGCGGCCTGCTTGTCAGCGTCGTGTTTCGCGCCGCCGAGATGCCGGCCCAGGCGCCGCGCCAGCCGGAATCTGCCTGAAGAGCAGCGCCGGGCGGGCCTCGCGGCCCGCTTAAGCCCCACTTAAGGTTGATTAAGCCTCCTTTAAGTCAGGGTCGTTACGCTGCGTCCTAACAAAGAGGAGGTCCTACGATGAATACCCGATTCCTTGCGCGCGGCGCCGTCGCGGTCGCCGTCGCGGCCGCCCTGTCGGCAGGTTATGTCGCCGGCACCCGCCGCGCCGATCCGCAGATCATCACGCCTGCGCAGGCGGCCGCGCTGATGCCGGCCGAAGCGGCTGCCAAGACCGGCATCCCCGATTTCTCCGGGCTCGTCGAGACCTACGGCCCGGCGGTCGTGAACATCAGCGCGAAGCACGTCGTGAAGCAGGTGTCGCGGCGCGTGCCGCAGCCGCAACTGCCGATCGACCCGAGCGACCCGTTCTACCAGTTCTTCAAGCATTTCTACGGCCAGGTGCCGGGCATGGGCGGCGACGCGCAGCCGGACGACCAGCCGAGCGCGAGCCTCGGTTCGGGCTTCGTCATCAGCTCCGACGGGTACATCCTCACCAATGCGCACGTGATCGACGGCGCGAACGTCGTCACGGTCAAGCTGACCGACAAGCGCGAATACAAGGCGAAGGTCGTCGGCCTGGACAAGCAGTCCGACGTCGCGGTGCTGAAGATCGACGCGAGCGGCCTGCCGACCGTGAAGATCGGCGATCCGGCCCAGAGCAAGGTCGGCCAGTGGGTCGTTGCGATCGGTTCGCCTTACGGCTTCGACAACACGGTCACGTCGGGCATCATCAGCGCGAAGTCGCGCGCGCTGCCGGACGAGAACTACACGCCGTTCATCCAGACCGACGTGCCGGTGAACCCGGGCAACTCGGGCGGCCCGCTGTTCAACCTGCAGGGCGAGGTGATCGGCATCAACTCGATGATCTACTCGCAGACGGGCGGCTTCCAGGGCCTGTCGTTCGCGATCCCGATCAACGAGGCGATCAAGGTGAAGGACGAGCTCGTGAAGACGGGCCACGTGAGCCGCGGCCGCCTCGGCGTCGCCGTGCAGGGGCTGAACCAGACGCTCGCGAGTTCGTTCGGGCTGCAGAAGCCGGACGGCGCGCTCGTCAGCTCGGTCGATCCGAACGGCCCGGCCGCGAAGGCGGGGCTGCAGCCGGGCGACGTGATCCTGTCGGTCAACGGTTCGCCGGTCGCCGATTCGACGTCGCTGCCCGCGCAGATCGCGAACCTGAAGCCGGGTTCGAAGGCCGACCTGCAGATCTGGCGCGACAAGTCGAAGAAGTCGATCAGCGTGACGCTCGGCGCGATGGCCGATGCGAAGCTCGCGTCGAATGACGGCGGGCCCGTCGAGCAGGGGCGCCTGGGCGTCGCGGTGCGTCCGCTGTCGCCGCAGGAACGCAATGCCGACAACCTGTCGCACGGGCTGATCGTGCAGCAGGCCGGCGGCCCGGCAGCCAACGCGGGCATCCAGCCCGGCGACGTGATCCTGGCGGTCAACGGCCGCCCGGTCACGAGCCCCGAGCAGCTGCGCGATGCGGTCAAGGGCGCGGGCAACAGTCTTGCTCTGCTGATCCAGCGCGATAATGCACAGATCTTCGTGCCGGTCGACCTGAGCTGACCGGCCACGGCCGACGGCCGGCCTGGCCGGCCGCGGCGGGCGCCGCCGCCGTTCGATCGCATGACGCGGCGCCCTGTATGTGTTCCGACCCCAAGGAGAGAGCCATGCAATATCTACGCAACGTGTCCCGATTTGCCGTCGCCGCGGCGTTGGCCGCCGGCCTCGCAGCCGGTGCGACCGGCGCGTACGCGCAGTCGGACGGCTTGCCCGCCGCGCGCCAGCAGGGCGACGTCACCTTCGTGTCCGGCGGCGTCGGGCAGGACGAATCGACGGCGTTTCAGCGCAACGAGGCGAAGTGGCCGCTGGCCCTGCGCTTCACCGGCAAGGGCGGCGAGTTCCTGGCCGACGTCCATGTGCTGATCGTCGACGGCAAGGGCGCCGAAGTGCTGAAAACCGACGCGCGCGGGCCGTACATGCTCGTGAAGGTGCCGCCGGGGCGCTATACGGTGCATGCGTCGTACCAGGGTAACGATGAATCGCGCGCCGTCACCGTCGGCGCGAAGGGCGGCGCGAAAACCGCGTTCCAGTGGAGCGCGCAGTAGCCCGCCGCACGCGGCCCCGGCCCGGGTCGCGCAATCGGACGAAGATTCGCCCATAATGAAAGCCACGGCATGCGTGCCGTGGCTTTTTTCGTTTCCTGCCACCGGCCTGCCTGCCGGGCCGCCCGAAGGAGAAACGATGTCCGATGCCGCCGACCCTCGCCTTGAAATCGTGCCGAACCGCCATCGCGTGCGCGTGATCCATCGCGGCATCACGTATGCCGATTCGCACGGCGTGTTGACCGTGCGCGTGACGGGGCTGCCGGACACCCATTACCTGCCGCGCCGCGACGTCAACATGCGCAGGCTCGTGAAGTCGGGTGTGACGACCGCCTGCCCGTTCAGGGGGGAGGCCGTGCATTTCGACTTGCAGACGGAAGACGGCGTGATCGAGAACGCCGCGTGGAGTTTCGAAGAACCGAAGGAGGCAGCCGCCGCGCTTGCGCACTACGTCGCCTTCGATGTCGCACGGATCGACAGTCTCGTCGAGACGTCCTGATGCGGCGCGTGTTCATCGGGGAGGCATCATGGAACTGAACGACACGTTACGCGTACCGCTCGCGCCGCCTGTCGTGCGGGAGGCCTTCGAGGATCTCGCATTGCTGCGGGCGAGCTTCGATCATTGCGAATCGTTCGTGAAGCTCGCGCACGACGAGTTCGCGCTGACGATCACGGTGCCGCTCGGCCCGCTGCGCGCCCGCTACGACGTGCGTGCGCATGCGGCCGGCGAGCAGGGCGACGCGGAAGGGCAGCCGCGCCGTGTGATCAACTTCAAGGCGCGGGCCGACGGCCTCGGCGCGCTGCGCGGCCAGGTCGAACTCGTGCTGATGCCGGATGACGACGAGAACGCCACGTGCATCGAGTACGTGGTCTGGGCGACTGCGAGCGGACCGCTCGCCGAGCTGCCGGGGCGGCAGATCGACAATGCGCTGCGCGAATGGACCGACGATTTCTTCCGTGAGTTCTGCGCGGTCGTGCAGGCCAAGCATGGACTCGCGCCGAATCGCGCCCGCTCGGCCGCGCACCGGCGCCAGCATGTGTTCCTGCGGCCGGCGTCGTTGGTGGCCGCGACGAAGCGTTCGCTGCCGCCGCACCTCGGCGGCGCGCTGACCGGGCGTGCCGCCAGCGCGCTCCCGCATCGCGGTTCCGGCACGGTGCCCGTCTGGGCCTGGGCGGCGATGATCGTGTTCGTCGCGTTGCTGCTCTACGCGGCACGCTGGATCAACGGCGGCTGAGCGGCCGCGCGTCGCCGTTCCGCTTCACGGCCCGCCGCCCGCGCGGCGGGCGTTACCGCCCCGCATCGGCACCGGCTCCGGCGCCGCGAAATTCCCTTCGATACGCAGACGGCGAGGTGCCGAGCGTGCCCGCGAAATGCTGGCGCAGCGACACGCTCGACCCGTAGCCGGCCGCTTGCGCGATCGCATCGATCGATTGCCCGGTGGTTTCCAGCAGATGCTGCGCGCGCGTGAGCCGCTCGGCCTGCAGCCACGCGGTGACGGTCGTGCCCGTTGCCTGGCGGAAGTGGCGTGTGAATGTGCGCCGGCTCATCAGCACGCGTTCGGCGAGCGAATCGACGCTGTGCGCGGCGTCGAGGTGCGCGCGCACCCAGTCGAGCAGGCCCGCGAGCCGCGCATCGCGCGGGTGCGCGGCGACCGGCTGCGGCACGTACTGGGCTTGCCCGCCCTGGCGATGCGGCGGGATCACGAGGCGGCGCGCGATCTGGTTCGCGGCGTCCGAGCCGAAGCGCTGCCGCACGACGTGCAGACAGCAGTCGAGCCCCGCGGCCGTGCCGGCCGACGTCATCAGGTTGCCGTCGTCCACGTACAGCACGTCGGGGTCGAGCTTCACGCGTGGGAAGCGTTCGGCGAAATCGTCGGCCCAGGCCCAGTGCGTGGTGGCCGGGCGGCCGTCGAGCAGACCGGCTGCGGCGAGTACGTAAGCGCCGAGGCATAGCCCGACGAGCTGCGCGCCGCGTGCGGCGACCGCGCGGACGGCGTCGAGCAGCACGTCGGGCGGCGCTTCGTCCGGGTCGCGCCAGGCCGGCACGATGACGATGTCGGCGTCGTCGAGCCCGTCGAGGCCGTACGGTGCGGTGATCGTGAAGCCGCCCGTCGTCGACAGCGGGCCGCGCTCGGCCGAGCACACGCGGAACTCGAACGCGGGCGATGTGGCCGCGTCGCGTTCCTTGCCGAACACGACGGACGGCACCGACAGGTGGAACGGGCTGATGCCGTCGTAGGCGATCACGGCGACGATGGTCGGAACGGGCGTGGCGGGTGACGCGGCGGTCATGGCGGGCTCCGGAATGGCGATGGCCCGATTTTATCGAAGAATGACTATTGGGCCACTATCTGCAGGAATGATGCGGCCCGACAATGCATCGCATCGCGCCGCTGGCCGTCCCGTTCCGGGGCGGGGCCGCGCCCCTGGGCCAGGAGCCTGCCATGTCGAACACCGTCCCGCATTCCGCTTCCCGTTCCGTCGCCCATCCGGTTTCCCGTCGTGCGCTGATCGTGATCGACGTCCAGAACGAATATGTGACGGGCAATCTGCCGATCGAGTATCCGCCGCTCGACGTGTCGCTCGCGAACATCGGCCGTGCGATCGATGCCGCGCATGCGGCCGGCGTGCCCGTGATCGTCGTCCAGCACGTGGCGCCGGCCGGCGCGCCGATCTTCGCGCCCGGCACCGACGGCGTCGCGCTGCACGCGGTCGTCGCGAGCCGGCCGTACGCGCACCTGATCGAGAAGACGCAGGCGAGCGCGTTTGCCGGCACCGATCTCGCCGCATGGCTCGATGCGCACGGGATCGACACGCTCGCGGTGGCCGGCTACATGACGCACAACTGCAATGCGTCGACGGTTTATCACGCGGCGCATGCGGGGCTGACGGTCGAGTACCTGGACGACGCGACGGGCGCGTTGCCTTACGAGAACGAAGCGGGCGCGGCGAGCGCCGAAGAGATTCACCGGGCGTACACGGTGGTGTTCCAGTCGAATTTCGCGGCCGTGATGTCGACCGACGCGTGGATCGCGGGACTGGCCGGCGCGCCGATGTCGAAGCCCGATTCGGTGGCCGCGTCGAACCGGCGGGCCCGCGCGCAGCGCGCGAAGGCGGCCTGAGCCGACCGGACAAACGGGGGCGGGCAGTGCGACGCGGCGGCGGCCGCGATCAGTCGCCTTCCTTCAGCATCGCCGGGCTCAAGCGCAGCATGTCGAAGCAGCCGTCGACGAGCTTTTCCGCATGCTGCTCGGCGTCGATCTCGTCGGGCAGCATCAGCATGTCGCGTACGAAACCGCTGACGAGCGTGTGCAGCATCAGCGTCGCGCGCCAGGTGTCGAGCCGTTCGGGCAGCAGCTTGAGCCGCACGGCCCCCGCGAGATCGGCGTCGATCGCGTGCAGCGCCTCGCTCATCCCGGCGCGATTGCGCTGCAACAGCGGCTCCATGTCCGCGACGTACTCGCACTTCATGAACAGGACGCTGAACACGCGCCGCAACTGCGGGTCGCGCTGCACGCCGAGCAGGCACCAGATCAGGATCTTGCGGATCTTCTCGAGCGGATTGCCGCCCGGCGCGTCGAGCGGCATCCGCTTCAACTCGTCGATCGGCAGAAACACGCGGTCGAACATCGCATCGAACAGTTCGCTCTTGTTCGCGAAATGCCAGTAGATCGCGCCGCGCGTCACGCCGGCGTGCTGGGCGATGTCCGCGAGCGACGTGTGCGACACGCCCTTCTCGAAGAACACGTGTTCGGCGGCGTCGAGAATGCGATTGCGCGTCTCGAGCGCCTCCTCCTTGGTACGTCTGACCATGTGCAGGCCTGATTGGATCGATCGTTGGTAAATTTAGGGTCCGCAACCCTCGTCGTCGCCATGGAGACGGGCTATGCTTGCGACTGGTAACAATCCGTAAGACTGGACAGTCGGCGCGACACAAACGGGCTTTTTACATACATTCGTGAATGTATATACAATACCACCCTACGATCGAATGACCCAAGTGGCAATCAGTTAATATCCCACTCTGCTGATTCCCGCCCTAGTACCAGTCCGCAGTTCGCGGCATCCCGTCGGCACGGAGGTCTCGTGCCGACGTGCTGTATCCAGCAGTCCAGTAATTCAGGTGTTCGATCTGCGCCGCGAGGCGCATCCGTGTTGCGCTCCCGCCGGGTGCTGCACTTATTCCATTGGCTATACACAGAGGTCGCTCCATGCGCGTCGAACGGGTTCCATACCGCTTGATCACTGTCGCGGCAGCCGCGGTTTTCCTGGCTGCATGCGGAAAAAAAGAATCGGCACCGCCGCCGCAAACGCCGGAAGTCGGCGTCGTCACCGTCCAGCCGCAATCCGTTCCGGTCTTCACCGAGCTGCCGGGCCGCACGAGTGCGTTCCTCGTCGCGCAGGTGCGCGCACGGGTCGACGGCATCGTGCTGCGCCGTGAATTCACCGAAGGCACGGACGTCAAGGCCGGCCAGCGCCTCTACAAGATCGATCCGGCACCGTACGTCGCCGCGTTGAACAGCGCGAAGGCGACGCTGGCGAAGGCGCAGGCGAACCTCGTGACGCAGAACGCACTGGTCGCGCGCTACAAGGTACTGGTGGCGGCGAACGCGGTCAGCAAGCAGGACTACGACAACGCGGTGGCCACGCAAGGTCAGGCCGCGGCGGACGTCGCGGCCGGCAAGGCAGCGGTCGATACCGCGCAGATCAACCTCGGCTACACCGACGTGGTCTCGCCGATCACCGGCCGTGTCGGCATCTCGCAGGTGACGCCGGGCGCATATGTGCAGGCGAGCCAGGCGACGCTGATGTCGACGGTGCAGCAGCTCGACCCGGTGTATGTCGACCTCACGCAGTCGAGCCTCGAAGGGCTGAAGCTGCGCCAGGACGTGCAGAGCGGGCGTCTGAAGACGACCGGCCCGGGCGCCGCGAAGGTGTCGCTGGTGCTGGAAGACGGCAAGACCTATGCGGAGCCGGGCAAGCTGCAGTTCTCGGACGTGACGGTCGACCAGACCACCGGCTCGGTGACGATCCGCGCGGTCTTCCCGAACCCGGGCCGCGTGCTGCTGCCGGGGATGTTCGTGCGCGCACGGATCGAGGAAGGCGTGAACGAGAACGCGTTCCTGGTGCCGCAGATCGGCGTCACGCACGACCAGAAGGGCCAGGCGATCGCGATGGTGGTGAACGCCAGCAACAAGGTCGAGCCGCGTCCGCTGAAGACCACCGGCATGCAGGGTCCGAACTGGGTCGTCGAAGGCGGTCTGGAGGCGGGCGATCACGTGATCGTGCAGGGCATCGACAAGGTGCGCCCGGGCGCGACCGTGAAGTCGGTATCCGCGCAGATCGCACCGGCGGCCGATGCCGCATCGGGCGCTGCCGCCGCATCCGACGCGCCGGCTGCCGCCGGTTCCGGCGCCGCTGCCGCTTCCGGTGCCGCCGCATCGGGCGCCGCGCCGGCGAGTGCTGCCGCTGCTTCGAGCGCGCAATAACAGGGAGCCTGTTTCATGGCAAAGTTTTTTATCGATCGCCCGATCTTCGCGTGGGTGATCGCCATCATCCTGATGCTGGCCGGGGTTGCGGCGATCTTCACGCTGCCGATCTCGCAGTATCCGACGATCGCGCCGCCATCGATCCAGATTACCGCGAACTATCCGGGCGCTTCCGCGAAGACGGTGGAAGACACGGTGACGCAGGTGATCGAGCAGCAGATGAGCGGTCTCGACAACTTCCTGTACATGTCGTCGACGAGTGACGACTCGGGTAACGCAACGATCACGCTGACGTTCGCGCCGGGCACCAACGCCGACATCGCACAGGTCCAGGTGCAGAACAAGCTGTCGCTCGCGACGCCGGTTCTGCCGCAGGTCGTGCAGCAGCTCGGCCTGTCGGTGACGAAGTCGAGCAGCAGCTTCCTGCTGGTGCTCGCCTTCAACTCCGAAGACGGCAGCATGAACAAGTACGACCTCGCGAACTTCGTGGCGTCGCACGTGAAGGATCCGATCAGCCGGTTGAACGGCGTCGGTACCGTCACGCTGTTCGGCTCGCAGTACGCGATGCGGATCTGGCTCGACCCGAACCGCCTGACGAACTACGGCCTGACGCCGGTCGACGTGTCGTCGGCGATCACCGCGCAGAACGTGCAGATCGCGGGCGGCCAGATCGGCGGCACGCCGGCCACGCCGG
>NZ_LDWR01000039.1 GCF_001039005.1 Burkholderia cepacia | reverse complement strand
GTCGAAGTCGACGTAGACAACGACGTGATCGAACTATTGGCCGACGACAAACCAGTCGACGTCGAAGTCGACAGCGACGACACCGAGCTATCGGTCGAGCTCAGGCCGGTCGACAGCGAGCTGATGCCCGTCGAGGTCGACGTGGACAGCGAGGAGATCGAGCTGTTGGCCGACGAGAGGCCGGTCGAGGTCGAGGTCGACAGCGACGTGATCGAGCTGTTCGCGGACGACAAGCCCGTCGAAGTCGACGTGGACAACGAAGAAATCGAGCTATTGGCCGACGACAGACCGGTCGATGTCGAAGTCGACAGCGAGCTGATACCCGTCGAAGTCGACGTGGACAACGACGAGATCGA
>NZ_LDWR01000038.1 GCF_001039005.1 Burkholderia cepacia | reverse complement strand
GGCGGCGTTCGCGGTGGCGTGACCCTCCCCTTTCCCTTTCATCGATAACAAGACCCGCGCGCCGCGTGATGCGGCGCGCAAACCGATCGCACTTCGACAGGCGCACGACAAGGAGAATCCGCAATGAAGAAGAAACTGATCTGCCTGCTGGTGGCCGGCGCGTTGCCGGGCATCGCGCTGGCCGACTCGACATCAGCCGAGATCAAGGCGCTGCAGGCGCAGGTCGCCGCGCTGCAGAAACAGATGAAGGCCATGCAGGCGCAGCTCACCGCGAAGCCGGGCGGCGCCGCTGTCGCGCAGGCCGGTGCGAAGGCCGGCGCGGCGCCGATTGCGGTGGCCGTCGATCCGGGCTCGCCGGATTACGGCAAGGCGCAAGCCACGCTGACCAACGACGAGGTCGGCGAAATGAAGCAGCAGATCGCGAACCAGCAGCTGAAGGTCGACTCGCTGACGGACGCGGCCAACACGGGCCCGCTCGCCGGCCTGTCGGTGACGGGCTACATCGATCCGACCTACATCTACAACCGCGCGGCCGGCACGTCGTCGTTCCTGTTCGCGAACCACGAGAGCGCGTACAACTACTTCAACAGCACGTTCGGCGATCTCTACCTCGACATCAAGAAGACGTTCGGCGTCGGCCCGATGGCGCCGTCGGCGGAAATCACATTGATGCCGAACCGCGGCAACGGCATCACGCTGCTGCAGAACTCGCGCGGCAACATCGGCAACAACATCCTGAACACGGCGGTCGTCAACGTGCCGATCACGGCCGAGACGACGCTCGTGGCCGGCTTGATCCCGAGCTTCGGCGGCTACGAGGTGCAGCAGTCGAACCAGATGCTCACGCTCACGCACAACCTGCTGTACGACTTCTCGGATCCGGGCAGCTACATCGGTGCCGGTGCGAACTACACGAAGGGCAACTGGGCGTGGAAGTTCTTCGTCGGCAACGAGCAGTACCGCACCTACGGCTCGGTCACGCAGACCGGCACCAATGCGCTCGGCGATCCGATCAGCACCAGCAACAAGGTGCCGACCTTCACCGCGCGCGCGGACTACACGTGGTCGAGCGCGCTCGACATCGGCGGCTCGTTCAACATCGGCCGCCAGACGCTCGCGAGCGCGATCGATTCGAACGGCGTCGTGCACTACGGCCCGGGCGCCAACGCACCGAGCGCATACGGCTCGTTCTTCTTCGGCGAGCTCGACGCGACCTACACGCTTGCTGATATTCAGTACAACGCCGAAGTCGACTACGGCCGGCAGGATCATGCGGCGTTCAACGGCGGGCTCGCGCAGTGGTACGGGCTGTCACTGCTCGCACACCGCAAGTTCAACGCGCCGGTGGTCGGCCGCATGGGCGTGACGCTGCGCTACGATGCGCTCGTCAACACCAAGAACGGCGGCGGCGGCGGCGGCATTTCGCTGAACGGTAACGGGATGGATCCGAACAACGGCTTCGGCGTCGATTCGGACTGCCTCGCGACGTCGAAGGCCGGCGGTGGCCTCGGCTTCGAGTGCAAGGGCGCGATCCGTCAGGACGTTGCGCTCGACCTGCTGTTCTATCCGACCCAGCAGATCACCGTGAAGGTCGAATACCGGCACGACTGGGCGAACAACAAGGTGTTCCTGCGCAACGACGGTTCGTACGGCAAGTCCAACGACCTGCTCGCGACGCAGTTCATCTATTCGTTCTGACGCAGCACACGCGGGACGCCGTGCCGCGCGCACGGCGTCCCGCGCCATTTTCAAGGGCAGTTGCCGGCAGGTCGCGTGCCACGGCAGCCTTTTCGAGGGAGTCGGTTTCATGACGCAGTCTTTCACCCGCCGCGCCGATGCGCTCGCGCGCGACTCGTACTACGAAGCGACGGCCACGCGGCCCGTGGTCGACGATCCCGTACTCGACGATACGATCGACGTCGACGTCTGCGTGATCGGTGCCGGCTTCGCGGGCCTGTCGACCGCGCTCGACTGCCGCGCGCGCGGGCTGTCCGTCGCGGTGATCGATGCGCACCGGCCCGGCTGGGGCGCGTCGGGCCGCAACGGCGGGCAGGCGATCACCGGCTTCGCGAAGGACGAGGAGATCGAGCGGCAGCTCGGCGCCGACGGCGCGCGCGCCGCGTGGTCGCTGTCGCTCGACGGCGTCGCGCTGATCGCCGAGCGGATCGCGCACTACGGGATCGACTGCGACTTCACGCGCGGCTACCTGACGGTCGCGACGAAACCGCGCCGCATCGACGACCTGCGCGCATGGATGGACGCCGCGACGTCGCGCTGGGGCCATCCGTCGCTTGCGTGGCTCGACACCGGCGAGATCCGCGCGCGCATCGCATCGACACGTTACCTTGCCGGTGTGCACGATCCGCTGTCGGGCCACCTGCATCCGCTCAAGTACTGCCTCGGCCTCGCCGATGCCGCGCGCCGCGAAGGCGTCGCGCTGTATGCGCACACGCCCGCGCTCGATGTCGTGCGCGGCGCGCGGCCCGTTGTGCGCACGCCGTCGGGCGAGGTGCGCTGCCGCTTCGTCGTGTCGTGCTGCAACGCGGGCCCAGGCGGCGTGCTGCCCGCCGCGACCGCCGCCCGCATCGCGCCGATCGCGTCGTACATCATCGCGACCGAGCCGCTCGGCCAGGCGCGCGCCGATGCGCTGATCGCCCAGCGCGAAGCCGTGTGCGACAACAACTTCTTCCTCGACTACTTCCGGCTGTCGGCCGACCACCGGATGCTGTTCGGCGGCCGCGCGAATTCGGCCGGCGCGTCGCCCGCCACGCTCGCCGAAACGATCCGGCAGCGCATGGTCGGCGTGTTCCCGCAGCTCGGCGACGTGCGCGTCGACCACGCATGGGGCGGCTTCGTCGACGTCACGCGCAACCGCGCACCCGACTTCGGCACGCTCGATCCGAACTTCTTCTACGTCCAGGGCTTCAGCGGGCACGGCGTCGCGCTCACCGGCATCGCCGGACGTGCCATCGCCGGCGCGATCGCGGGCGACACGCGCGCGTTCGACCTGTTCGCTCGCGTGCGTCACCGGCGCTTCCCCGGCGGCGACGCATGGCGGCAACCCGCGCTCGAACTCGGGATGCTGTACCACCGCGTGCGCGAGTTGTTCTGAGCCCTCTTTCTCCGTTCTCCTGATCATGCAGACATTCGCCAACCAGCCGCACGTCGCGTCCTACTACGCGGCGACCGTCAACGATACGACCCGCCATGCGCCGCTCGCCGGCACGATTGACGCCGACGTGTGCGTGATCGGCGCGGGCCTCACGGGCCTGTCCGCCGCGCTCAACCTCGCCGAGCGCGGCCATTCGGTGACCGTGCTCGAAGCGTCGCGGGTCGGATGGGCGGCGAGCGGCCGCAACGGCGGCCAGTTGATCGGCGGCTTCGCGTGCGACATCGACACATTCGGGCAATTCATGCCGGAAGGCGACGTGAAGCGTATCTGGGACATGGGGCTCGAAACGCTGTCGCTCGTGAAGTCGCGGATCGCGCAGCACGACATCGATTGCGCGCTGGTGCCCGGCTACCTGACCGCCGCGAACACCGAGCGCGACGCGGATGCGCTGAAGCGCTGGCGCGACGAAGCCGCGAAGCGCTTCGGCTACGACCGCTTCCACTTCGTCGAAGCCGACGAACTCGGCGACTACGTGCAGTCCGCGCGCTATTGCGGCGGCCTGTACGACCCCGACAGCGGCCACCTCCATCCGCTCAACTACACGCTCGGCCTCGCGCGCGCGGCGACCGGTGCAGGCGTGCGCATTCACGAGGACAGCTGCGTGACGCGCGTACGCGACGTCGCGGGCGGCCACGTCGTCGAGACGAGCGGCGGCAACGTCCGCGCGCGCTTCGTCGTGCTCGCGTGCAATACCTACGTCGGTACGCTCGCGCCCGCGCTGTCGAAGAAGATCATGCCGGTCGGTACCTACGTGATCGCGACCGAGCCGCTCGGCGAAGCGCGCGCCGCCGCGCTGATGCCCGCGCGCGCGGCGATCTGCGACAGCCGCTTCGTGCTCGACTATTTTCGGCCGGCGCCCGACACGCGGCTCGTGTGGGGCGGCAAGGTCAGCTATTCGACGCGCGAGCCGCGCGATCTCGCGGCGGCGATGCGCCAGGACATGCTGAAGACGTTCCCGCAGCTCGCGGATGTGAAGGTCGACTATGCATGGGGCGGCTTCGTCGACATCACGATGAATCGCGCGCCGCACTTCGGCCGCGTTGCGCCGACGATGTACTTCGCGCAGGGCTTTTCCGGGCACGGCGTGAACACGACCGCACTCGCGGGCAAGCTGATCGCCGAGGCGATCGACGGGCAGGCGAGCCGCTTCGACCTGTTCGACAAGATCCGGCATCGCGACTTCCCGGGCGGCGCGGCGCTGCGCACGCCGGCGCTGGTGCTCGCGATGAGCTGGTACCGGCTGCTCGATGCGTTCGGCGTGCATTGAGCGTCACGAGGCAGCGGCGCGATGCGGGCGGCAAACGCACGCGGCGCGCCCATGCAAAACGGCCGCGCGTTCGCGCGGCCGTTCGATCGGATGGCGGGGCTTCGATGCGGCGCCCGCGCCGTTCAGTCGGTGCCGTACTTCGGCGAGTGCGGCCCGTACAGCAGGCCGCTCGGCGGCCCTGCCATCAGCAGCCGTCCGCTCGTAAACGCGGCGACATCGTGGCTCTGGTCCATCAGCGTGTTCGCGATCTGCTTGACCGCTGCCGTCACGAGCATCCCGATCAGGCCGCCACCGCCGCTGTTACCGCCTTCATCGCTGGCCGCGCTGGCGCTGCCCTGCCACAGCACGTCGCCCGTGCGCAGGTCGACGAGCTTCGCCGACGCGGACACGACCGTCGCGCTCGCGAGGATCCGGTACACGGTGCCGTATTTCGAAACCTTCGAATACAGCGCGGCGTCCGCGCCGAAGATCTCGCGCAGCTTCGCGGGCGGCGTCTCCTGGATCTCGGCCGCGTTGGTCAGGCCGTTCTGCTTGAAGGTCTCGTCCATCACCGCGACCGGCACGACGTAATAGCCGGACTCGGCGAGCGGCAGCGTCATCTGAGACAGCATCCCGTAGGTCGCGCCGACGTCGGAGGTCTCGTTGACGGGCGGCAGCACGAGAATCGAGCGCGGCTGGCTCTTCTTGAACGCCGTGTAGTCGGGTCGTTTCACCGGCTGCGCGCACGCGCTCAGCAGCGCGACGATCGACAGCACGGACATCAGCTTGAATGAAAGTGTCTTGAACATGGCGGGCACGTCACTGTTTGGCGGGGTTCGAATCGGCGTCCTTCTGCCCGGCGATCGTCTGGTCGGCACCCTTCTGGCCGGCAGCCTTCTGATCCGCGGGTTTCGCCGCGCCGGTCTTCTTCTTCAGCAGGAAATCCATGTAGGTCGACGATTCCGGGAACAACTGCTTCTCGGCCTGCAGCTCCTGCTCGGCCTGCTGCTCGTTGCCGACGCTCGCGTACAGCATCCCGAGATGCGCATGGAAGCCCGGCGGCGGCGTATGGCCCTTCCCGCGGATGTCCTGCAACGCCTTTTCGAGCGCGTCGATCTGCTCCTGCGGCGACTTCTGCCCCTTGAAGTATTCGTACACCTGCGGCTGATAGCCCGTCCACTGATAGAGCGGCGGCGGCGAGCTCGCGCAGCCGGCGAGCAGCAATGCGGCGGCCGTCGCCGGCAGCCAGATACCCCGTTTCATGGTCTTTTCTCTTTTGATGTCGTGGTGAATCGGTCGAGCGCGACGCCGGCCCCGGCGCCCGCTGCGGCACGTGCTTCGATACTCGCTGCGGTACTTACTGCGGTACCTTCAGCGCCCCGGCGTCAACCTGCTCGGCCAGATGGTTCACCGCTTCCTGGATCGCGAGGTCCAGCACCTTGCCGTTCAGCGTCGAGTCGTATCCCGCCGTGCCGCCGAAGCCGATCACCTCGCGATTCGACAGGCTGAATTCGCCGGCGCCCTGGCTCGATGCCACGACTTCCGACGTCGTCGTGTCGACGATGTTCAGGTTGACCTTCGCGTATGCGACCTGCGTCTTGCCGCGGCCAAGGATGCCGAACAGCTGGTGATCGCCGACGTCCTTGCGACCGAACTCGGTCACGTCGCCCGTCACCACGTAGTTCGCGCCCTTCACGGCCTGGGCCTTCTTCATGAAGCCGGCTTCCTGCTTGATCTCGTCGAGGTTCTCGCGATCGAGCACGTTGAAGCGCCGGCTCTGCTGCAGGCGCGTGACGAGGATCGTCTTCGCCTGTCCGCCGAGGCGGTCGATGCCGTCCGAGAAGATGCCGCGCATGTAGCTCGAGCGGTTGTCGAACTTGCCGACCGCGATCGCGACAGGCTTGCCCGCATACGGCTTCTGCGCGCTGCTCACGGCAGGCACATCGAGCGTGCGCGACGATTCGGTCGCACAGCCGGACAGCGCTGCGACGACCGCAGCCGCCACGAGAACGGTGCGTCGTATCTGAATGTTCACTGCTGGTCTCCTTGCGTGGAAAGATTGCCCGGAACGGGCGCGCCGGCTCGCGGACGAGCCGGCGGTAGAAACGGCCACGGTGCGAACGGACACGCGTGCATCGGCGTGATCCACGCGCGCGCGAACTCATCGCCGGGCCGGCGATAGCTAGATGTGAAGAATAGGAATGCGCAACAGGCGTGTTGCGGCAACAAGCGGATGGGCGGCGCAATGCGCGGCAGGCGCGCGCGTGCCGGTTACACCGTGATTCTGGTTACTGCGCTGTTGATCGCGCATGATCGGCCCCGTATATGATTTTTCGCGATCATACCAAGCCTGTTTATCGAGACGGGGACTCTTGAAAAAAATTGACGAATTCCGTGGGGTGCCAGCACATCGGCGACGATCGCCCGAATCGAGACCTGCCAAACTCGGCCGCCGCGTCCCCTGCCTGCCGCTCATTGGCGGGGCGGTACCGCGAGCGGATGATCGGCGATTGGCGCACGCGGGCGGATAGCGAATAAGACACCGATTCAACATCTCGGTGTCTGGAAAGCAATCGGCGCTGAACATCGAATGCGTCCGATTGCCATGCCTCGGGCACGTCGACGCGGCGCCCCTTCCGCTAGTCGGCCAGCTTCTGCCGCATCGTCACGAACTCCTCGGCCGCCGTCGGATGGATGCCGATCGTGTCGTCGAACTGCGCCTTCGTCGCGCCCGCGCGAATCGCGATCGCGATGCCCTGGATGATCTCGCCCGCATCGCGGCCGACCATGTGCGCGCCGATCACGCGCTGGCTGTCGCGTGCGACGACGAGCTTCATCATCGTGCGCTCGTCGCGGCCCGACAGCGTATGGCGCAGTGCCTTGAACGACGTGCGGTAGATGTCGACGTCGCCGTGCGTGCGACGCGCATCCGCTTCGGTGAGGCCGACCGTCGCGACCTCGGGCTGGCTGAACACGGCCGACGGCACCCATGCGTGATCGGCCGCGACGCGCGACCCGCCGAACAGCGTCCGCGCGAGCAGCCCGCCGTCGCGCGTCGCCACCGGCGTGAGCTGCGGCCGCGACGTGACGTCGCCGATCGCATGGATCGACGCGACCGACGTCGCCGAATACGCATCGACGGCGATCGCGCCGCGTGCGTCGAGCATGACGCCCGCCTGCTCGAGCCCGAGCCCGTCGACGTTCGGCACGCGGCCGGTCGCATAGAGCACCGCGTCGTACGGCCCGTGCCGCGCGTCGCCGACGCGCACGCTCAGCGTGCCGTCGTCCGCGCGGGAAATCGACTCGACCACCGCGCGCGAATGGATCGTGACGCCCTGCTTCGTCATTTCGTCGGTCAGGAACTGACGCACGTCGTCATCGAAGCCGCGCAGGATCTTCTCGCCGCGATAGAACAGGTCGACGTGGCTGCCGAAGCCGTTGAAAATGCCCGCGAACTCGACCGCGATATAACCGCCGCCCACCACCGCGATGCGCCTGGGCAGCGTCGCGAGCGACAGCGCCTCGCGCGACGTGATCGCATGCTCGATGCCGGGCCGCGGCGGCAGCGACGGACGCGAGCCGGTCGCGATCGCGATGTGGCGCGCACGAATCGTGCGCTCGCCGATGGCGACCGTGTGCGCATCGACGAGCGTCGCGCGCCCCGCGTGCATGTCGACGCCCGATTGCCGCAGCAGGCTGATGTAGATGTCGCTCAGCCGATTGATCTCGCGATCCTTCGCGGCGATCAGCGCGGACCAGTCGAGCTTGCCGGCGCCGAAGGTCCAGCCGAAGCCCTTCGCGTCCTCGACTTCGTGCGGGTAGTGCGATGCGTAGACGAGCAGCTTCTTCGGAATGCAGCCGCGCAGCACGCAGGTGCCGCCGATCTGCTCCTGTTCCGCTATGCCGACGCGCGCGCCGTATGACGCCGACATCCGCGCGAGCCTCACGCCGCCCGAGCCGGCCCCGATGACGAACAGGTCGTAGTCGAAATCCATCGCATTGCCTCATCGCAGTTCGGATGACGGCACGATAGCAAGATTCCGGAATTCTTGCGGGCCGCGGCTAGAGCCCAATAAAAAACGGCGAGAGACGTTGCCTCTCGCCGGTCAACCCAGCTGCCGGGTGTGTCATGCGTCACCGATCGACCGCATGCCCGACCTGCCGGCCGCGCGGCACCGGTCCGCCCGGGCGCGCGAAGTGCGCACCCGCGGCAGGACCAGCCGCCATGCTCATGCCTGCGACGTGTCGCTGCCGTCCGTCGCCTGCGTATCGTCTGCCTGCTGCTCGGGCTGGTCTTCCTTCTTCTTCTCGAGCAGGCCTTCGACTGCCTCGGCGCCCTTGAAGCCGGCGACGGCCGCTGCCGCCTTGGTCAGCAGACCCGCATCCGGATCCAGCTTTTCCGCGCCTTCGACAGCCGCCACCGCGCCAGCGATTTCACCTACCGTGTTCAGGATACCCATCGTCATCCCCTTTCAAGAAAATCGTGAGCGCATCGTCCCACGAAAAAAACCGGCGCACCGCGATTGTCATCACCGGATACACAAGTTACGCACCAGGCCGGCCGCGCTCGCCGAGCGCCTGCCGGAACCGCGCACGCGCGTGCACGACGGCACGCAACGGGCGATGCACGCAGCGTAGCGGAAAGCCTTCGCGCGTACTGTAAAAGTATGTTCTGGATTGCCGACGGATAGCTTACGGCGCGGGCATTGCGTGATGGAGCGATCGCTGAATAGTCGTGCGCTGATATGAAGCCCGCGTGACGAAAAAAAAGAGGCCCCTTTCGGAGCCTCTTCGATGCGTGCCGGACAGATGCCGGCGCACGCGTTCCGACGTTCGTCAGAAGATATTGCGCAGGCCGATCGCGATGCCGGTCTGGTTGCTGCGACCCGGCAGCTCGACGTTCGCCGCGCCGTTCGTCTTGTTGAAGTCGACGGTGCCGTAGACTTCGGTGCGCTTGCTCAGCGCGTACTCGGCGATGCCGACGACCGCATAGCGGTTGCCGCTAGCGAGCGTGCCGTTCGCGGTCATCGCATTGCGCATGTGGTCGTAGTAGAACGCGCCCGTCAGCGTCAGCGGCGTGCTGACCTGCCAGCTCACGCCCGCGAACGGACCGTCGTCGATCCGGCCAGTGCCCTTCGCGACCGGAATCGTCTGCTGTGCGAGCAGGCTGTCGACGAAGCCCGTGTCGTCCTTCGAGCGCAGGTAGCCGGCGTAGACCTTCGCCTTGCTGAACGCGTACACGACGTTCGCGTGGTAGATCGTCTGCTTGCGCGCCGAGTTGTCGCTGTTCTGCTGTGCGCCGGCCGCGATGCTGAGCGGGCCCATCACGTACGACAGCGACACACCCCATGCGTTGCCCTTGCCGAGCGAACCCGGAATCTGGCCCGAGAAGCCGCCGGCGCCGGTCGATTCGTAGTTGGTGCCGGTCGAGTACATCGCCTTCGCGGTCAGGCCCGCGAACTTGCCCGTGTACTTGATCTGGTTGTCCGCATACAGGCCGCCGCCGAGTGCGACCGGCAGCCATGCGTTCTCGAGGTAGTTGCCGACCGTCAGCGGATCGTAGGTATCCGACAGCAGGTCGAACAGCGGCGTCTTCTGGCGGCCGAGGGTCACCGTGCCGTACGGGCTCTGCAGGCCGACGTATGCCGCACGGTTGAACAGGCGGCCGCTGTCGGCGAATGCGCCGTTCTGCAGGTTCACGCCGCTTTCGAGGTTGAACACGGCCTTCAGGCCGCTGCCGAGGTCTTCCGTGCCGTAGATGCCGAAGCGGCTGTTGGTGATCGCGCCGTTGGTCATCGACAGCAGGCCGTCGTTCTTGGCGTTCGCGTTGGTCAGGTAACGGACGCTGACGTCGGCGACGCCCCAGAGCGTGACCGAGCTTTGTGCCGCCGCGTACTGGCTGGCGAATGCGAGCGCGGCGCCCCCTGCGATGGCTGCGAGTCGGGTGGTCTGCTTCATGAGCTTTCCTTTTTGTAGGTGTCTCCGTTCATTGCCGGCCGCGTGCGCAGCCGGGTGGCGATCGCGCACGTTCATGGCGCGCGCGATGTGGCCTGAATCATATGACGAGTGCATTCGCTGAAAGAAATTGAAACGCGCCGTCATGGCACGACTGTCGCCCGGGAACAACGTTTCCCGCGCCGGGCTTGCGTCACGCGGTGGCGGGACGGGTCGCGACGGCATCGGCATTTGCGTGCCGCGCTGTAAGGATCGGCGATGGTGCGGCGCGGTGAAAGCAGTATCGCGGCAGGCCGGTCGGCGCGATCGACGCAACCGGAAGATGCCGCGCATACCGACAGCGGGCGCGGGTGGTGCGCCCGGCCCGCATCGGGGTGCACCGCCGCACAATGGATCGATGAATCGGTGAACACGGAACGCGGCACCAACGGCTGCCGCGTGAAGCATGCGATCAGGCCGCTTCCGTTTGCGCCACCTCGCCGTCGCCATCGCCGCCATCGCCGCCGTTTCCCGCGCGACGCCATGCACGCCGCACGATCTCCGCGAATGCGCCGACGAGCAGCAGCACCGCGCCCCACAGCGCGATGTCCGGCACGAGCCGCGTCACGAGGCCGCCGGCCACCGCGCCGGCCAGGAAGCAGAAGCTGATCGTCGCGAGCAGCGCCGAGTCGTGCAGCGCGCCCGCGTCGTAGCGCGGGATCAAACCGACGAACAGCTTCTGCGCGGCGCGCCGCAAGTTGCCGGTCGTCATCACCGACGTGTACGACAGTTCCTCGAGATGGGTAAACGACAGCGTCTGCAGCGTCGCGACGAACGAGATGCCCGGAATCAACCAGGCGCTCGACGCGCCGACGAGGCCGCTCGCGGCAACGCAGAGAAACGCGATCTCGACGATCAGGCTCGCGAACGCCGTGTGCCGCATCCAGCCGCGCTGCGCGGCGAGGCCGAGCAGGTGCGCGACGAACACCGCGATCACGAAGCCGACGAGCGGCGGCACGTGATGCAGCGCGGCGGCCCATTCGCCGGCCGACAGGTTGATGCCGAGCAGCGCGACGTTGCCGGTCATCGTGTTCGCGAACACGTGGCCGTGGCCGACGTACGTGTACGCGTCGAGGTAACCGCCGGACAGCGTCAGCAACGCGGCGACAGTGAGATTGCGGCTGGCGCCGTCGAGATCCATCGATCCTCCCGTGGTGCGCGCCGCCCGGCCGCGCGCGGCGGGCGGTGCGAAATTCAGTCCCGCCGGCCGGCGCGGGACGCCGTCGGCGCTGCGCGGCCGGGCCTCGCCGCGTGCCGCGCGCCAATATAATGCTCGCCGTCGGGGTGCGGATTGCCGCCGCGTATCGCCCGGCGGGAACGTGTCGCCCGGGCGGGTTTCGCCGCCGACGGACCGGCCGAGTATACCGGGCCGGTTGAGGCCCGCCTGGACCCGATCGCCGCCCCGCGCCTCTTCATCGAGCCTTCGAATGACACTCGCGAAGTTCTTCCTGCGCTTTACCGTCATCCCGTTCGCCGCGATCGTGCTGGTGGCCGTCTGGGCGTTCAACCGCGAATCGGGCGAGATCGATGCGCGCCAGTATGCGGCGCTGGTGGCGGCCTATCCGTCGTTCACGCCGAAGCTGAAGCACGAGGTGGCCGACGCGTTGCGCGGCGGCAGGCTCGCGAAGGCCGATTACGGCACGATCATGCGCGATGCGCTCGAGGCGGGATACGTGGTCGACTGGCCGGCTACGACGGACGACGTGTACAGCGAGCGCGGCCGGCTGCTCGGGATGGTGAACAGCGACCTGCCGGCGCCGCAGTAGCCCGCCATAACCTGCGATCGCAACCGGCAACGGCCGGCGGCACGGCGGCTCACTGCCCGATGCCCGTGAGCCCGATCAGCGCGCCGCCCGCGAGCAGCCACAGCGGATGGATGCGCGTGCGCCATGCGAGCACCGCGCATGCGGCCGTGATGCCCCACTGGATCGCCGTACGGTTCGACGCCTCGGAGATCAGCACCGCGCTCGCCGCGACGAGCCCGGCCGTGACGGGCATCATCCCCTGCTGCACGTAACGACGCCACGGCCGGTCGCGAAAGCGCTCCCACGCATGCAGTACGAGCACGGTGACGATCGACGACGGCCCGAACTTCGCGAGCGACGCGACGAGCAGCCCGGCCCAGCCGGCCACGTGCCAGCCGACCAGCGACACGATCATCATGTTCGGCCCGGGTGCCGCCTGCGCCAGTGCGAACAGCGCGGTGAACTCGTGCGCGCTCATCCAGTGATGCACGTCGACCACCTGCCGCTGCATCTCCGGCAGGATCGTGTTGCCGCCGCCGAACGCCAGCAGCGACAGCTGGCTGAAAATCGTCGCGATCGCGACCAGCGTGTCGTTCATCACTGGCCTCCGTGCTGCGCGTCGCGCGCGGCCGCCGGCGCCGGCCGACGCGTGCCCGTATCGCGGCGCCGCGACGCGAGCCACACGCTGACGGGCGTCAGCACCAGCATCGTGGTCAGCAGCGGCATGCGCAGCAGCGCGATCGCGACGAACGCGAGCGCCGCGATGCCGGCCGCCGCGCGCGCATGCCGCAGCGGCTTCGCGACCTTCACGGCCATCGCGACGAGCAGCCCGGCGGCCGCGGCGGCGAGCCCCGCGAACAGGTGCTGCACGTGCGGATCGTTCTGCGTCTTCGCGTACAGCACGCCGAGCGCGACGACGACGAGCGTCGGGCCCGCGATCAGCCCGAGAATGCCGGCGAACGCGCCGGCGACGCCGCGAAAGCGCATGCCGACGGCGACCGACAGGTTGATCACGTTGCCGCCCGGCAGGAACTGGCACAGGCCGAGCAGATCGGTGAATTCGTCGGCGGAGAGCCACTTGCGCTCGTCGACGATCGTGCGGCGCGCGAACGGCAGCGCACCGCCGAACGACATGAGGCCGAGCGACAGGAAGCCGATGAACAGCTCGGCGAGGCCGACGCTGCGGGGTGACGCGGCAGGCGGCGGGGAAACGGATTGCATGGGGCTCCTCATCAAACGGTCAGCCGAGGTTACCGCCGTTCAGGATTCCGGCAAAACGATTTTATCGGCGCGTCCTTGTGATCTAGAATCACAAGCATGGCACGCGATCTCCCGCCCTTTTCCGCGCTTCGGGCCTTTGAAGCCGCGGCACGACATGAAAGCTTCAGCGCCGCCGGCGACGAGCTGCATGTGACCCACGGTGCCATCAGCCGGCAGATCGCCGGGTTCGAGGCCTGGCTCGGCAAGCCGGTGTTCCACCGCTACGGCAAGCGCGTGAAGCTCACCGACGAAGGCCGCCGTTACCTGGACACCGTGCGCGCGGCGTTCGACAGCATCGCGCACGCGACCGAGCAGTTGCGCAACACCGGCGCGGCGCGCGTGCTGCGCATCAACGCGCTACCGACCTTCGCGATGAAATGGCTGCTGCCGCGCCTGTCGCGGTTCCAGCGCGACGTGCCGAACGTCGAGCTGAAGCTGTCGACATCGAACGCGCCGCTCGACGCGCTCGACGGCTTCGATGTCGCGATCCGCCGCGGCCCCGGCCACTGGCCGAACTGCACGAGCGGCCACTTCCTCGACGAAAGCGTGATTCCGGTCTGCAGCCCCGCGCTGCTCAAGCGCACGCCGATCGCACGCGCGGACGACCTCGCGCGGCACGTGCTGCTGCATTCGGACACACGGCCGGAAGGCTGGCGCGACTGGTTCGCGGCGGCCGGCGTGACGATGAAGGGGCGCAAACGCCAGTCGTTCGACCACTTCTACCTGGCGTTGCAGGCGGCCGTCGACGGGCTCGGCGTCGCGCTCGGCCCGTTGCCGCTGATCGACGACGAACTCGCGAGCGGCCGGCTCGTGATGCCGCTCGACGGGCCGCGCATCGCGACCCGCAGCTACTGGTGGATCGCGCCGCGCGCGCCGGCCGACGATCCGCTCGTCGCGCAGTTCTGCGCGTGGCTGCAGGCGCAGTCCAACACCGGCGCGTGAGTGCGCGCACGCGGGCGGCGTTGCGCCGCCCGTTGTTCGTTCAGACCACCGGGCCCGGTTCCTTTTCCTTGCGCAGGATCGCGTACAGGATGATCGCGCCGAACGTCGCGGTGCCGATGCCGCCGAGCCCGAAGCCGCCGATCTTCAGCGAGAAGTCGCCGGCGCCGAGCACGAGTGTGACGGCCGCGACGATCAGGTTGCGGTTGTCGGAGAAGTCGACCTTGTTGACGACCCAGATCCGCGCGCCCGTCACCGCGATCAGCCCGAACACGACGATCGACACGCCACCGAGCACCGGGCCCGGGATCGTCTGGATCACCGCGCCGAACTTCGGCGAGAAGCCGAGCACGATCGCGATCAGCGCGGCGACCGCGAACACGAGCGTCGAATAGATCCGCGTGACGGCCATCACGCCGATGTTCTCCGCGTAGGTCGTGACGCCCGTGCCGCCGACGCTGCCCGACACGATCGTCGCCAGGCCGTCGCCGATGAATGCGCGGCCGACGTAGCGGTCGAGGTTGTGCCCCGTCATCGCGCTGACGGCCTTGATGTGGCCGAGGTTCTCGGCCACCAGGATCACCGCGATCGGTGCGAGCATCAGCATCGCGTGCGGGTCGAACACCGGCGCGCGGAAGGCCGGCACGCCGAACCACGCGGCATGCCCGACGATCGCGAAGTCGATCGGCTTGCCGAGGCCCATCCCGTTGGTCGCGATCGCGTAGATCGCATACGCGATCATCAGCCCGACGAGGATCAGGAGGCGCTGCATCATCCCGCGCGCGAACACCGCGACCAAGCCGACGCAGAGCACCGTGACGAGCGCCATCACCGAGTCGAAGGTCGACGCCGACACACCCTTCACCGCGATCGGCGCAAGGTTCAGCCCGATCACCGCGACCACCGCGCCGGTGACGACGGGCGGCATCAGCGCCTCGATCCAGCGCGTGCCGATCGCCTGCACCAACGCGCCGAGCGCGACGTACACGACGCCGCACGCGACGATCCCGCCGAGCGCGACCGGGATGTTAGGGTTCGGGCCGCTGCCGCCGTAGCCCGTCACCGCGATCACGAGGCCGATGAACGCGAAGCTCGAGCCGAGGTAGCTCGGCACGCGGCCGCCGACCAGCGCGAAGAACAGCAGCGTGCCGATGCCCGACATGAAGATGCACAGGTTCGGGTCGAAGCCCATCAGCAGCGGCGCGAGCACGGTCGAGCCGAACATCGCGACGACGTGCTGCACGCCCATCGCGACCATCTGCGGCCACGGCAGGCGCTCGTCGGGGCCGACCACGCGCGACGCCGCGCCGGTCGATTGCACCCGCCAGCGCGGGAAGTAAGAATCGGACATGGGGAAAGAGCTCCTGTCGGTCGCCGGCTGCGGAGGGTGCGCCGGTCTGGAATCTGGCGCGAGTTTACGGAGCGGGAATGGGGCTGGCAAGCGGGCCGGCATGCGGGGCCGGCAAGCGCGGTGCGCGACGTGCCGCGTGCGCGAACCGGGGCACGGCCGCGCGGCCCGGAGAAGCGGCCGTCCGCGCAGGGCGCGCGGGCGGCGGCGCGCGTCCGCGGCGACGTAAGCGTGCGCTCACATCGCCGCGGACGCGCCGTGCATCAAGGGTTGATGTACTGGAACAGCGACAGGTTCTGCAGCTGCGAGTAGGCCTTCTGCGAGCCGGTCAGCGCGTTCTGCATCTGCAGGAACTGGCTGATCGTCGACACCATGTTGGTGCTCGTCAGGTCGGCCAGGTTGCTGGTGACCTGCAGCGTGTTGGTCTGGTTCACCGTCTGCATCGCCTTGACTTCCTGCTCGCGGCCGCCGACCGACGCCTGCACGGTGAGCACGTTCGTCATCATGTTGTTCAGCTTCGTCGTGCCGGTGGTCATCGCGTTCTGGAGCGCGGCGGCGGCCGTCGTGTTGCTGCTGACCGGCACCTTCAGCGCGGCAATCATCGTGTCGAGCGCCGCGAACACGTCGGTGCCGGCCTTCGGCGCGGGCGTGACCGTGAACGAGTCGCCGGGCGCGGGCGAACCCGACACCGGCACCGACAGGCCATTGCCGAGCGCGATCCCGGCGCCGGCCGAATACGGCTGCGCGGCAGTCGTGGTCGGCGGCACGACGGAGTTGTCGGTGACCGTATAGGTCGGCGCGGCCGCCGTGCCGCCGAACGTGATCTTGAACTGGTCCGCATTGGTCGCGGCCGACGGGCTCGTGATCGATACCGCACCGATCGTGCCCGTCCCCGTGTTGGTCGCGGCGGCGACCGGCACCGGCTGGCTGCCGAGCATCGGCACCGACAGGAACACGTTCGCGCCGCTGTCGCCCTGCGAGATCGCGCGCGTGTCGGCGATCTGCACCTGCCGCGTACCCGCGTCGCCGCTGTAGGTCACGCCGCCGCCCGGCGCGTTCGAGAACGGCGCCGTGGTCGACTGGAAGCCCGAGAACAGGTAGTTGCCCGAGCCGTCGGTCGAGTTCGCGAGCGTCAGCAGCTGGTCGCGATAGCCCTGCAGCTGGGTCGACAGTGCCGAGCGATCGCTGTCGGACAGCGAGCCGGCGCCGGCCTGGATCACGACCGTATGAATGCTGTTCAGCAGGTTGTTGACGCTGATCAGCGTCTGGTCTTCCTTCTGCAGCGACGACAGCGCGGTGTTCTGGTTCGACGCGTACTGCGACAGCGTCGCCGACGTCATCGACAGCTGCACGGCCTGCGCGGCGCCGAGCGGGTTGTCGCCCGGCGTCGCCAGGCTCACGCCGCTCGAGATCTGCTGGTACAGCTGCGCGAGCTGCGCCTGCTGGTCGCTCATCTGAGCGACGTTCATCTGGTAGAACTGGGTGGTGGAAATCCGCATCGCTTCGATCCCCGAAATCAGTTGAACAGGCCGAGCACGGTCTGGAACAGCGTCGACGCGGTCTGGATTACCTTCGCGTTCGCCTGGTAGAGCTGCTGGTACTGCATCAGGTTGGCCGCTTCCTCGTTCTGGTTCACACCCGACGCCGACTGCTGCGCTTGCGTGATCTGGCCGACCAGCGCGGTCTGCGCGGCGCTCGACGACTTCAGCTGGCTCGTCGTGTTGCCGATGCTGTTCACGTAGCTCGCGTACGCGCCGGTCAGCGTGGTCGAGCCGTTGCCGAAACTCTTCGAGTTGACGAGCTTCGACAGCGCGAGCGCGTTGCTGCCGTCGTTCGTGCCGCCCGTGTTCGGCGCGACCTTAAAGGTATCGCCGACCGCCGGCGTGCCCGACACCGTCACCGTGACGCCGGCCGTCAGCGTGATCGGCGTGCCAGCCTGGTACGACTGCGGCCCGCTCGTGGTCGCCGTCGTGTTGTCGGTGACCGTGTAGGTCGGAACGGCGGCCGTGCCGCCCATCGTGATCGTGTAGTTGTGCGGGTTGGCCGCGGCCGCCGCGCTCGTGACCGACAACGCGCCGATCGTGCCGGTGCCCGTGTTCGTCGTGGTGGCCGACGGCACGTACGGCGCCGCCGCCGCGATCGCGGAACCGTTCGACGTCGCGAGGCCGAAGCCGTTCAGCGCGCCGCGCGTCGGCTGCACGGTGAACTTGTCGCCGGGTTGCATCGTGCCGGACGTGATCGAAAAGTTCAGGCCGCTCGCCCCGCCGAGCGAAACCGGCATCGGCCCGGGCTTCTGATCGACCACCGTGCCGCTCGCACGGTCGGTCAGCGTGTAGTTCGTGCCGTCGTACGACAGCGTGTAGTCGCCCGTGGTCGGCTGCGATGCGTTCGCGAACGACACGGACAGCGTCGCAGTGCCGGTGTTCCCCTGGTTCGCGTAGGTGACCGGCGCGCCGGTCGTGAACAGGTTGCCGCCGGGCTTGCCCGACAGGTCGATGCCGAGCGCGTTCTGCGCGTTGACCTGCGCGGCGAAGCTGGTCGCGATCGCGCCGAGCTGGGCTTCGGCCGGATCGAGCGTCTGGCTGCGGAACGCGAGCAGGCCGCCGAGCGTGCCGCCCGACAGCGACGCATCGGACAGGAACTGGTTCGGCCCCTGCGGGTTCGCGCCGGCGATCCCCTGCGACACGACGGTCAGCTCGCTCGGATCGGACGGCGACGTGACGGTCGCGAGTTGGTAGCTCTTGTTCGCGACGACGAGCGGCGTGCCGCCCGCGAGAAACACGCTGTAGCCGTCGCTGTTGCGCACGACCTGCACGCCCGCGAGGTTCGACAGGTTCGACACCGCGAGGTCGCGCTGGTCCATCAGCTGGTTCGGCGGCTGGCCCTGGCTGCTCGCGGACGCGATCTGCTGGTTCAGCTGCGCGATCTGCGCGGTGTACGTGTTGATCTGCGTCACGGTGCTCGTGAGCTGCGTGTTCACGCTCTGGCGCAGCGCGTCGTACTGCTGGCCGGCCGCCGTGATCTGGTTCGCGAGCGTCTGCGCGTTGCTCATCGCGGTCTGCCGCACCGATGAGTCGGACGCGCTGTTCGCGACGTTCTGCAGCCCGGTGAAGTAGCTCGTGATCGCGGTCGAGATCCCGGCCGTCGGGCTGCCGACGTAGTTGTTCAGCTGCGTGACGAGCGAATACCACGTCGACAGCGCGCCGCCCTGCGTCTGCGCGCCGTTCAGCTGGTCGCTCAGGTACTGGCTGTACTGCCGCTGCACGGTGACGGTGCTGACGCCTTGCGGCATGTAGCCGCTGCTCGTGTACTGGCCGCTCGCCTCGGCATAGACGGGTCGTTCGACCGAATAGCCTGGCGTCGCGGCGTTGCTGATGTTCTGGCCGGTCGTCGTGAGGCCCCAGAGCGCGGCATTCAGGCCGCTGACACCGAGGTTCATGAGTGAGTTGGACATGCGCGATCCTGATGAGCCGGCCGCGCTGCGGCCGCCGGGTTGCGTGACTCCCGGTATATCGGCCGCGGATTGAAAAAATTGAGGAAAAAATGCACGCGCGACGCGCACTCGCGCGTCGCCGGTCAAGGCGCCCGGCAACCGGTGCCGGCGGAGGGGCGCGGGGCGGCCCGCGCGGGGCCGGTTCCCGCGTGAGCGTCAGGCCCGCGCGAGCGAGCGGCGCTTCATCTCGAGCTGCGTGATCAGGCGCTGCAGCGTGTTCTCCGCGCTGCCCGGCAGCGACATGTAGCGAAAGCCCAGCTGGTAGCGCCGCGACCCGTTCGGCATCTGCGTCGAACGCTGCGACACGAGCTGCAGGTCGAGCGACAGCTTGCCGTGGCCGGTCAGCTCGAGCTCGACGTCGGGCAGCAGCGTGCCGACCTCGAGCGCCTCGACGCGTTCGTCGGCCGTGCGCAGCCCCACGCCGCCGAGCGACAGGTTATGCACCTCGAACAGGAAGCTCTCGCCGTCCGGCAGCTTGCCGCGGCACAGGAACGGATCGACGATCGGCGCGTCGACGCGGAAATATTCGCGGCGCTGGATGCAGACCAGCACGTCGGGGAAATCGGCGACGAACGCGGGCAGCCCCTCGTAGCGCGTCTCGCGCGGCGTGCCCGTGGTGAATTCGACGCGCACGCCCTCCGGCGAGGCCGCGAACGTGCAATGCGACGCGCCGAGGATGCCGGCGTTCTGCTCGGACAGCGCACCCCAGTCGAACGTGAACGTCCGCGCGCCGACGTCGACCTCGAGCAGGCGCGTGACGAGCTGGCCGCCCGGATACTGGACGGTCAGGAAATCGCCGCGATTCACCAGGTTGCGCAGCTGCACGCCGATTTCCAGCGGATTGCGGCGGGCATAGTCGGGCCCGGAGTGGCCTGCATCCAGGCTGGGGTCGGTCGACGTTTCGATATTCATGGCTAGCCGGTCTTTCTTGTCATGGGCGCCCGGACAACCGGTGCGCAGTAAAACCGGGCCAGAACGGGGGCCCGGTCGCAGGTCTCTCACACTTAGCGGCAGTGCTGACCGAAAGTTTAGATCGAATTGGCGATTTTTTTCGCGCAAACGTTGAAACCGCGCGCGGCGGGCTGCCGGGCGCGGTCCGAAAGGAGGCTGCTGGCGGCCGGCGGGCCCGTCAGCCGATCTGCTGCATGATCGAGATCAGCTTTTTCGCGTAGTTCGGGTCGGTCGCGTAACCGGCCTTCTGCATCCCGTGCGCGAAGCCTTCGACGCTGCGGCTGGCGCTCAGCACGCCCGAGTAGCGCGGATTGTTCTTCAGCAGGCTCGCGTAATCGGTCATCGCGTGCTCGTACGAGTCGTACGCGCGGAATTTCGCGACCACGCGGCGCGGCGTGCCGTTCACGTACTCGGTCGTCAGCGCCGACACCGTGCGGCCCGTCCAGCCCTTGTTCGCCTTGATGCCGAACACGTTGTAGCTGGTCGAGCCGTCGGCGGCGCGGATCTCGCGCTTGCCCCAGCCCGATTCGAGCGCGGCCTGGCCGACGATGAAACGCGCCGGGATGCCGGTCGACGCACTGGCCGTCTGCGCGGGGCCCGCGAGCCGGTCGACGAACGCGTCGGCGTCCGGCGCGCCGCTCGCGCCCTTCAGCGGCGGCGTCAGCGCGCTGCCGGCCGAGTAGCCGCGCGCGCCGGCGAGCCCGCCGTTGTTCGATGCGTTCGCGTAGGCCTTCGCCATCGCGTTCATCGCGGCGAGGCTGCCTTCGTTGCCGCCCGTGCCGAGGCCGGCCGCCCCCAGCCCGGCCGCGCCGACGTCGGCCGCCGTGTCGCTGCCTGCGCCCTGCCCCGCGTTGCGCATCAGCTGCTTCATCAGCGCGTCGGCGACGCCGATCCCGCGCGTCGACATCTGCTGCGCGAGCTGCTGGTCGAGCATCGACGTGTACATCTTCGACGTATGCGAATCGAACAGCCCGCCGTCGGGCGACGCGTCGCGCATGCTCTTGAGCATCATCTGCGTGAACATCGCGTCGAACTGGCCCGCGACGGCCTTCGCGCCAGCCTGCGGCGACTGCTTCGCCTGCGCGCGCAGCGCGTCGAAACCCTGCACGTCGAGCGCGAAGCGCTGCGTGAGGTCGTTTGCGTTCGGGAGAGTGGCTGCCATTTAGATGACCTCCAGGTCGGCGCGCAACGCGCCGGCCGCCTTCATCGCCTGCAGGATCGACATCAGGTCCGCGGGCGTCGCGCCGAGCGTGTTCAGCGCCTTCACGACGTCGGCGAGGTTCGCGCCGGCCGTCACCATCTTCAGCGCGCCGTTGTCCTGCTTGAGCTGGATCTGCGACTGCTGCGCCACCACCGTCTGCCCGTTCGAGAACGGCCCCGGCTGCGATACGACCGGCTGCGTGTTGACGATGACCGACAGGTTGCCGTGCGCGACCGCGCAGCTCTGCAGCGTGACCATCTGGTTCATCACGATCGAGCCGGTGCGCGCGTTCAGGATCACCTTCGCCGCGGCCTTGTCCGGGCTCACGTCGAGGTTCTGCAGCCGCGCCATGAACGCGACCTGCTGCGCCGAGTCGGCCGGCGCCGCGAGCTGGATCGTGCGGCCGTCGAGCGCCGTCGCGGTGCCCGGGCCGAAGCTCGAGTTGACCGCGGACACGATCCGCTGCGCGGTGCCGTAATCCATATCGTTCAGCTGCAGTTGCAGCATGCCGTTCATCTGCGCGATCGCGTTCGGTACCCCGCGCTCCACGATCGCGCCGCCGACGATCCGGCCGGCCGCGAGCTGGTTCACCTGCACGCGGCTGCCGTTCGCGCTGGCACCCGCGCCGCCGACCGCCATGTTGCCCTGCGAAAGCGCGTACACCTGCCCGTCCGCGCCTTTCAGCGGCGTAAGCAGCAGCGTGCCGCCGCGCAGGCTCTTCGCGTTGCCGAGCGACGACACGGTGACGTCGAGCGCCTCGCCGGGCCGCGCGAACGGCGGCAGCGTGGCGGTCACCATCACGGCCGCGACGTTCTTCAGCTGCATGTTGCTCAGCGACGACGGACCGCCGTTGGCCGAACCGTTGTTGATCGAGATGCCGAGGTTCGCGAGCATGTTCGCGAGCGTCTGCGTCGTGAACGGCGTCTGCATCGTCTGGTCGCCGGTGCCGTCGAGACCGACGACGAGGCCATAACCGATCAGCGGGTTGTCGCGCACGCCCTGGATCTGCGCGAGATCCTTCAGGCGTTCCGCGTGCGCGGGCGCCGCGCCGAACGCGCAGGCCGCGGCCACGGCCGCGAACGCGACGGCGAGCCGCGCGGCGGCATGCGCGCGGGTCGACAGGCGGTTGAACAGGGTCGTCTGCATCGTCATCACCACGGCGCGATGTTGAGGAAGAAGCGCTGCAGCCAGCCCATCGTCTCGGCTTCGTTGATGTAGCCCTTCGCCGAATATTCGATCTTCGCGTCGGCGACCTGCGTCGAATAGACCGAGTTCGCGCCCGAGATCGTGTTCGGGTTCACGACGCCCGAGAAGCGCACGAATTCGTTGCCCTGGTTGATCAGCATCTGCTTCTCGCCGCTGACCACGAGGTTGCCGTTCGGCAGCACGTTGGTGACGGTCACCGTGATCGTGCCGTTGAACGTGTTCGCCGCGCTCGCGCCGCCCGTCGACGCGAACTTGTTGTTGCCGGCCGCCGACAGGTTCGCCTTCGCGAACAGCCCGCCGAGGAAGCCGGCCGTCGGCACGTTGAAATCGGTGTTGCCCTGCCGGTTCGTGTTCGCGCCCGACGATTTGGTCGCGTTGATGTTCTCCGCGATCATGATCGTCAGGATGTCGCCGATGTTGCGCGGCCGCTGATCCTCGAACAGCGGCCGGCCCGCGTAGCCGGGGTTGTAGATCGAGCCGGGCGCCTGCATCGACATCGGCGCTGGCGGCTGCGCCGTCATCGGCTGCTGGATGATCGGATCGCGCGGAATCTGCGCGCAACCGGCGAGCGCCGCCACCGCGAGCGCGCCTAGGGCGCGGACGGTGGCTGACGGGAGGAGGCGAACCTGCTTCATGGCGACGACGGGTATTCCGGTTAGCTCTTCATCTGCGTGACGGTCTGCAGCATCTGGTCGGACGTCGTCACGGCCTTGCTGTTGATCTCGTAGGCACGCTGCGTCTGGATCATGTTGACGAGCTCCTGCACGACGTTCACGTTCGACGCCTCGACGTAGTTCTGGCTGAGCACGCCCGCGCCGTTCAGGCCCGGCTGCGACACGTTCGGCGCGCCCGACGACGTCGTCTCGGAGAACAGGTTCTCGCCGCGCGCCTCGAGGCCGGCCGGGTTGATGAAGGTCGCGATCTGCAGCGAGCCGATCTGCACCGAATTGGTCGAACCCGCCTGCGTGATCGACACGACGCCGTCCTTGCCGATCGTCAGCGACTGCGCGTTCTGCGGGATCGTGATCGCGGGCAGGATCTGGTAGCCGCTCGACGTGACGAGCTGGCCCTGTGCGTTGGTCTGGAACGATCCGTCGCGCGTGTACGCGTTCGTGCCGTCCGGCATCAGCACCTGGAAGAAGCCCGCGCCGTTGATCGCGACGTCCTTCGAGTTGCCGGTCTGCGTGAGGCCGCCCTGCGTGTACAGGCGCTCGGTCGCGACCTGCTGCACGCCGGTGCCGAGCTGCAGGCCCGACGGCAGCTCGGTCTGCTGCGTCGAGTTCGCGCCCGGCTGGCGGATCGTCTGGTAAAGCAGATCCTCGAACACCGCGCGCGACGCCTTGAAGCCGTTCGTGCTGGTATTCGCGAGGTTGTTCGAGATCACGTCCATCTGCGCCTGCTGCGCATTCATGCCGGTGGCGGCGATGTAAAGCGAACGGTTCACTTGTAAGGTCTCCTGCGTGGGCTGGCGTGGGGTCTGTTTACATATGGAACGCGCATGCGTTGCCACGAGAACGGCCGCTCGCGAGGCGCGCGACGCTGCGAATACTGGACGTATTCGCAAGGAGCGCAACGCGGCGAGCGGCCGTTCTCGTGGCAACCCCAAATTAAAAAATTCATGTCACGGGAATGCCCGAAATCGCCCGTATGGCGGCGTCGTTCGTCGCTTGTTTGGCGCGGCCAAACGGCGCTCCTCACTTCTTGCCCTACGAGCGATTTCGGGCATTCGCATGTGCGTTCCATATGTAAACAGACCCCAGCGCTCAGCTGAAGTTGAGCAGCTGGTTCGCCGTCTGCTCGTTCTGGTCGGCCGTCTGAATCAGCTTCGACTGAAGCTGGAACGCGCGCGCGTTGTCGATCATCGCGACCATCGCGGTCACCGGGTTGACGTTGCTGCCTTCGAGCGAATTCGGCGTGACGACCACGTTCGCGTCGGCGTCGGCCGGATTGCCGTCGGCGGTGCGGAACAAGCCGTCGTTGCCGCGCGTGAGCGTGGCCGGATCGGGATTGACGAGCTTCATCTGGTCGACGATCGCGACCGCCGTCGGCGGGTCGCCCGGCATCAGCGCGGACACGGTGCCGTCCTTGCCGATCGTCACTTCCGCATTCGGCGGCACCGAGATCGGGCCGCCGTTGCCGATCACCGGCAGGTTGCTCGCGTTGACGAGCTGGCCGTTCTCGTCGACGTGCAGGTTGCCGGCGCGCGTGTACGCCTCGCTGCCGTCGGCCGTCTGCACCGACAGCCAGCCCGCGCCCTGCACGGCGACGTCGAGCGGATTGCCGGTGCGCGTGATCGGACCCGGCGCGAAATTCGCGCCGGGCGTCGACGCGAGCACGTAGGTGCGCGTCGTCGTCGGGTCGATCGTGCTGCCGTCGCCGAAATTCATCGGCACCGCGCGATACGTCGCGAGCTGCGCGCGAAAGCCCGTCGTCGACGCGTTCGCGAGGTTGTTCGCGACGGTCGCCTGCTGGTCGAGCGACTGCGACGCGCCCGTCATCGCCGTATAGATCAGTCGGTCCATGGCTGCCCGTTATCCCTGCGTTACAGGTTGATGAGCGTCTGGTCGACGGTCTGCTGCGTCTTGATCGTCTGCGCGTTCGCCTGGTAGTTGCGCTGCGCGGTGATCAGGTTCACGAGCTGCGACGTGAGGTCGACGTTCGAGTTCTCCAGCGCGCTGCCCTGCAGCGTGCCGTGGTTCGTGCTGCCCGGCGCGGAGACCTGCGGCACGCCCGATGCGGCCGACTCCGCATACTGGTTGCCGCCGAGGTTCACCAGCCCGTTCGGGTTGTTGAAGTTCGCGAGCGCGATCTCGCCGAGCACGGCGGTCTGGCCGTTCGAGTAGTTGCCGGTCAGCTTGCCGTCGGTGCCGATCGTGTAGGTCGTCAGCGTGCCGCTCGCGTAGCCGTTCTGCGCGAGGTTGTTCACGCCGTCCTTGCCGCCGTACTGCGTCGTGCCGGTCAGGTCGAGCGTGAGGCTCTGCGGCGTCGCCGAGCCATCGGTGTTCGGCACGGTGAACTGGAACTGGCCGAGCGACGTGGTCGGTGCGCCCCCGCCCGGCAGCGTCGTGCTCTGGATCGCGCCCGACGAATTGAACGTGACCGTGCCGAGATCGGTCGTCGCGCCGCCCTGGACGCCCGCGTAGGTTTCCCACGTGCCGGCCGCCGACTTCACGAAATACATGTTGACCGCCTGCGAACCGCCGAGCGAGTCGTACACCTGGATCGACGTCGAGTAGTTGTACGTCGTGTTGTCGGTCGCGCTGAACGGCGTCTTGGCCGGCACCGTGTCCTGCGAGTTCAGGTTGAACTGGCCGGTGATCTTGGTCGTCGCGGTCGGCGCGATGTTGTTGGTCGGCGCCTGCAGCGCCACGGTCTGCGCGGTGTTGATCACGCCACCCGCGTTGGCCATGTAGCCCATCAGGTTGCGGCCTTGCGAGTCGACGATGTAGCCGTTCTTGTCGCGCTGGAACGTGCCGTCGCGCGAGTACGTCGTCACGCCGTTGTTCGACATCTGGAAGAAGCCGTTGCCGTTGATCGCGACGTCGAGCGACGAGCTCGTCGTATTGATCGTGCCCTGGCCGAAGTTCTGCTCCACCGAATTCAGCGCCGTGCCGATGCCGATCTGCGTGTTGACCGACGTCGCGACCGAGTTCGCGTACATGTCGGCGAACTGCGCGGTGCTCGACTTGAAGCCGACCGTGTTCGCGTTCGCGATGTTGTTGCCGATCACGTCGAGCGCGTTCGATGCGCCGGCGAGGCCGCTCAGACCCTGTTGATAACCCATTTCGGTCTCCGTTTCGAAAAAGCTCGATCAGTTGGTGGCGGTGCCGCCGGACGAGGAAGAGGACGACGCGGACGACGTCGTGTTCGGGAAAATCGACGCGACCTGGCTGAGCCCCACCGTCGTGCCGTTCGACAGCACGAGCCCCGCGGTGCCGTCCGCCTGCTTGATCACGCTCTGCACCGTCGCGGCCGCGAGCGTCGTGGCGGGCTGCGGCGTGCCGTTGCTGTCGGTATACGACGCGCTGACGGTGTACTTGCCGTCCGGCAGCGCGTTGCCCGCCGCGTCGGTCGGCGTCCAGTTGAACGGCACGGTGCCGGCCGACTGCGCGCCCGCTTTGATCGTGTTCACGACGGTGCCCGCAGAGTTCTTCACGGTGATCGTCAGGTTCGACACCGAGCTCGCCAGCGACACGCCGAACGGCGACGCCGCGCCGCTCTTCACCGCGACGGCGTTGCCCGGCGCGAGCACGTTCGTGCCGATCAGCATCGCGGCCTGCGTCTGCTGGCCGGCCGTGAGCTGCGTCGACAGCGACGTGAGCGACGTGTTCAGCTGCGCGATGCCGCTCACCGTGTTGATCTGCGCGAGCTGCGAGGTCATCTGCGAGCTGTCGACCGGGCTGGTCGGATCCTGGTTCTGCAGCTGCGTGACGAGCAGCTTCAGGAACGTCGCCTGCAGGTCGCTCGCGGACGTGCCGTTGGTCGACGACACGTTGTTGGTGTTCATCGTGTCGGTCGGCAAGGTCGACACGTTCGTGCCGTTGCTGCCGATCGTCGTGTTGGAGGAGGTCATCCTGGCTAGCCTTCTGTCGGAACTATCGGAACTGTCGGGTCGGTAAGGTCGGGCGGCGCGTGGCTTACGAGCCGATCGTCAGCGTCTTGAGCATCAGCGTCTTCGCGGTGTTCAGCGTCTCGACGTTGGCCTGGTACGAGCGCGACGCCGAGATCATGTTCACCATCTCCTGCACCGGGTCGACGTTCGGCATCTGCACGTAGCCGTTCGCGTCGGCAGCCGGGTTCGCCGGGTCGTAGGTCGACTTCATCGGCGACGGGTCGTCCATCACCTTCGTCACGCGCACGCCGCCCACGCCCTGGCCGGACGCGGTGCGCGCGCCGCCGATCGGGTCGGTCGCGAACACGACCTGCTTGGCCTTGTACGGCTTGCCGTCGGGGCCGGTGGCGCTGTCGGCGTTCGCGAGGTTCGACGCGGTGACGTTCAGGCGCTGCGATTGCGCGGACAGCGCCGAACCGGCGACGCCGAAGATGTTCATCAACGAAGGCATGGAGGCTCCTTGTGCTTGTGCTCGGGTTCGGAAGCGGCGCGCTTACGAGTTCGTCGTGATCGCGGCGATCATCGCCTTGATCTGCTGGGTCATCACGGTCATCCCGGTTTCGTAGTGCAGCGCGTTGTTCGCGAACTGCACGCGCTCGACGTCGAGATCGACCGTGTTGCCGTCGAGCGACGGCTGCAGCGGCATCCGGTACTGCGCGCGGCCGTAGTCGTCGGCCGGGCCGCCGGTCGGGATCAGCTTCGCCGTGCCGGCCATGTGGCCCTGCGCCGTCGACACCATCGACATGCCGCTCGTCACGCCGGCCGGCTGCGTCATCGGCAGTTGCCCGGCGTTGCTCGGCGCGAGGCCGCCGTTCGTCTGCTTCAGCGAGCGCGCGAGCGTCGACGCGAAATCCGTGTCGCGGGCCTGATAGCCCGGCGTGTCGGCATTCGCGATGTTCGACGACAGCAGTTCCTGCCGGTAGGCGCGCACGTCGAGCGCCTGTCGGCCGAACGCGAATTCCGC
This sequence comes from Burkholderia cepacia, assembly GCF_001039005.1. Classification (GTDB taxonomy): domain Bacteria; phylum Pseudomonadota; class Gammaproteobacteria; order Burkholderiales; family Burkholderiaceae; genus Burkholderia; species Burkholderia theae. Next base: position 36,200 of record NZ_LDWR01000038.1, on the reverse strand, counting down.
ATCGAGTTTGTCCAGCATGTGTGCGTCTCTCCGTATGAAGCGCTGCACGCCCCTCGCGCCGGATGGCGACCCGAGAGGCTTTTTTCCATGACAGCGATGGTAGGCGTCGCACGCAACCGGCAATCGGGCGAATAACGCGGCAAAGCCCCCCTCTATTCATCGTTTGCGCGACGGCCCCGCTCCCTAGAATGCGAAGCGGAGCAACAGATCGAGGACACGGCGATGACGGGCAGCGCACTTCGCGGCAGCAACGGGCGGCTCACGCACGTCCGGCGTGCGTTTGCGCTCGCCGCGGCGCTGTGGATCGCCGCGCCGGCCGCACACGCGGACGACGCGATGATCGTGATCCCCGGACGCGGCGAGACGGCCGAAACGGCGCTCGCGCACGCCAACGCGGCGAACGGCGGGCAGTTCGGCGGGAATGCGGGGATGGGTTCGGGTCCGGGCATGACGCCGGATGCCGGGCGCGCGGCGGCGGGCGCGAGCGGGTCGGCCGGCGTGGCTGGTGCTGCCGCGGCGGGCTACGCGGCGCAACCGGCCGGCGCGATGGTCGTGACGACGGTCCCGCCGCCGGCTTCCGTGCCGGCCCCCGCACCCGTCTACTCAGCCGCTCGCGCGAATCCCGCCTACGGCACGCCGCGCGCCGCCGATCCCAACGCCATCGCGACGGTCGTCGCCGGTACGGCCGAGCCCGCGTCGAATCCCGCGCGGCCGGCGCCGCGGGCAAGCGCCGCGCGCATGGCGGCGGCCCGCGCCGCGCCGGCACCGCGCACGGCGGCGGTGGCCGCCAACCCGGCCCAGGCGGCCCCCGCGGCCCAGCCCGCGACGCCGCCCGGCCAGCAGGACCCTGAAGCGCTCCGCCGCGCGGCCCTCACGTTCCTGCAGCAGCAGATTGCGGGCCTGCCCGGCAAGACCACCGCGACGGTCACGACCGCCTTCCCGCGCGGGCTCGCCGCCTGCACGACGCTCGAACCGTTCCTGCCGACCGGCGCGCGCCTGTGGGGCCGCACGACGGTCGGCGTGCGCTGCGCGGGCGAGCGGCCGTGGACCGTCTACCTGCAGGCGAAGGTCACCGTGCAGGCCACCTATTACGTCGCCGCGCGCCAGATCGCGCCCGGCGAACCGCTGAGCGCGGCCGACCTGGTCGCGCGCGACGGCGACCTGACGGTGCTGCCGCTCGCGGTGATCACCGATCCGGCGCAGGCGATCGGCTCGACCGCGCTCGCGCGCATCTCGGCCGGGCTGCCGCTGCGGCAGGACATGCTGAAGAGCGCGGCGTCGGTGTCGGCCGGCCAGACGGTGCGGGTCGTCGCGGCCGGGCCCGGTTTCACGATTTCGGCCGAGGGCAGCGTGCTCGCGAATGCGGCGCCCGGCCAGTCGGTGCGGGTGCGGATGGCGGCGGGCCAGATCGTCACGGCGATCGTCAAGGACGCCGGCACCGTGGAAATTCCGCTATAGGGACGGATATCGCCGCAAGATTGCAAAGAATTGTTTATTCGGAGAATTTCGGGCTCACGATGCTAAAGTTCGGGCCGACCCGGCCGTTATCTGGGTCATACCGAACAGGAAACCCATCGTGAAGATCGATTCCACTCCGAACCCGAGCCCCCTCGCGCCGACCGGCAACGGCGCGACCCGTGCGCAATCCGGCGCGGCCCCGTCGTCCGCGCAGGCGGCCGATGCAGGATCGACCGGCGGCGACACGAGCGTGAATCTGTCGGGTCTGTCCGGCCAGTTGCGCTCGGTATCCGCGTCCGGCGGCGCCGATATCGACACGGGCCTGGTCCAGTCGATCAAGGACGCGCTGAACAACGGCACGCTGACGATCGACGCGAACAAGATTGCCGACGGCGTATTGAATACCGCCCGCGAGCTGCTGCAGCAGCAGCGCCCGGGCAGCTGAGCCGGCCGCCTCGCGGCCGGTCCCCCGGTTTGCCGGCGCGCCGCACCCCGCGCACCGGCGCGACGAGCATGACGCGATGAGAGAAGAGCTGCTGGCCACGGTCAACGACGAACACGCGACGGTCGAGGCGTTCGCGTCCCTGCTCGTCTACGAGGAAAAGGCGCTGACGACGGCCGAGCCGCTCGAGATGCTGCCCGGAATCGTCGAGAAGAAAAGCGCGCTGATCGACCGGCTCGCGCAGCTCGAACGCACGCGCGACACGCAGCTTTCCGCACTCGGCTTTCCGTCCGGCAAGAAAGGGATGGACCAGGCCGCCGAGCGCGATGCGCGTCTCGCCGGCCGCTGGCAACTGCTGCAACAGGCCGCCGAACGCGCGCGCCAGGCCAACGCGAACAACGGCATGCTGATCCGGATCCGGATGGACTACAACGAGCGCGCCCTCGCGGTGCTGCGCTCGGCGCCCGCGCCGGCCGGCGTCTACGGCCCCGACGGACGCGTGTCGGCGCTGACGCGCTGACGCCCCGCGGCGGCCCGCAGCCCGGTCCGCCGCCGCTTCACCCGCTTCACCCCGAATTCCACTTCGACAGACCGGGCTCCAGCCCGGCGCAACCGTCCCCCCGATACGCGGCAGCGCAGCCGCGCTGCCTGATCCAACTACAACAGATCGGAGGGCATCGATGCATCATTCCCGTTTTGAATTCGCACGCCGTCAGGCCGCCGTCGCCACGCTCGGCGCCGCACTGACCTTCACCGCGTCGCTCGCGCTGGGCGCCCCGGCCCCGGCCCCGCTGCCGACGCCGACCGGCGACATGACGCTGTCGCCGGCCGGCCCGCTCGCGGCACCGGTTTCCACTCCGCCCGGCAGGGCGCCGCGCGCCGCATCGCGCGGCAGCGACACCTACACCTACCTGCGCTGCTGGTACCGGATCAGCGACGATCCGCTCAAGCCCGAGGCGACCTACGAGTGGGCGCGCGATCCGTCGGGCGGCGACTGGTATCGCGTGCCCGGCTACTGGTGGGCGGACGGCATCACGCAGTGGAAGAACATGTTCTACAGCGCGACGACGCAGGACACGCTCGCCGACGTCTGCCGCCAGACGCTCGCCGCGCGCGGCATCCGCGCGAACCTGACGCAGGCGGTCGCGGCCAACAACACGCTGTCGTTCAACTACACGGTCTGGACGATCGACGCCGCGCAGCAGGACGCGCGGGTCAACAAGCTGATCGTGTTCGGCGACAGCCTGTCCGACACGCAGAACATGTTCAACGCGAGCCAGTGGAAGCTGCCGAACGGCACGAGCTGGCACGCCGGCCGCTTCAGCAACGGGCCGGTGTGGGCCGAATACGTCGCGAACGCGCTGCGGCTGCCGTTCTACAACTGGGCAATCGGCGGCGCGGCGACCGACCAGCACCTCGTCGTGCCGGGCCTGGTGCAGGAGGTCGACTCGTGGCGTGAATACATGGATCGCGCGCCGAATTACCGGCCCGCCAATACGCTGTTCGTGGTGTTCGCGGGCGGCAACGATCTGGTGAACTACGGCCGCACGCCCGAGCAGGCGGCGAACGCGGTCCGCGACAGTCTCGAGCGGCTCGCCGCGGCTGGTGCCACGCGCATCCTGCTCATCACGCTGCCGGACGTGTCGCGCGCGCCGGTGTTCGCGACGCGCACCGACACCGCCAGCGTCGCCGCGCAGGTCAAGGACTACAACCAGCGGCTCGCCGACGCGGCCGTCGCCGTCCGGGCCCGCTACGGCGCAACGCTGCGGCTCGAGGTGTTCGATGCGTACGCGCCGTTCGACGATCTGCTGAGCCGCCCCGCGCAATACGGCTTCGACGATGCGAAGCGCTCGTGCCTCGACATCCCGAAGCCGTCGTCGTTCACCTATATGGCCGCGCAGACGCCGCGCGCGGACTGCCGCGACCCGGCGCGCTTCGTGTTCTGGGACACGCTGCACCCGTCGACGCGCACGCACGCGTGGCTCGCCGAGCGGATCACGCCGTTCGTGCGCGCGCGGTTGCTGGATTGAAATGGAGCCGGATCCTGATCCGGCTCGGATGATCGGTCACCGATGACCGGCGGACCGCGGGCGGCCGACGCCGCCCGCACCGCTTACAGCAGCGGGCACGCCGTCACCTGCGTGCCGCGCTCCGCACACAGCCGCTCGTAGTCGCGCAGGTACGCGCGCTCGTCGTCGTTCAGCAGGTCGAGATCGATCAGGTCCCAGTCGTAACCGACCGTCACGATGTTCTCGAACGTCACCGTGTCCGGCTGCGTTTCGTCCGGCCGGATGATCACGATGTTCTCGATCCGCACGCCGCCCTTGCCCTGCACGTAGATACCCGGCTCCACCGAGATCACCGCGTTCGGCACCAGCCCGTACTTCGCGCCCGGCGCGAACCGCACGCCGCCCTCGTGCACGTGAATGCCGACGCCGTGCCCGGTGCCGTGACCGAAATCGTGGCCATGGTCGAGGCACACCTGCCGCACGACCGCATCGACGTCGCCGCCCGTCGCCGTGCTCGGAAAGCGCGTGACGAGCCCCTTGATGCAGGCCTTCAGCGCGACCGTGTAGATCTCGCGCTGCCACGGCTGTGCGACCGTATCCGCGTGCGCCCGGCGCAGCACGACACGCGTGCAGTCCGTCGCGAAACCGGCTTCGTAGTACGCGCCGCTATCGAGCAGCACGAGCTCGCCTTCCGTCAGCTCGACGTCGGCGCTCGCCGCCGTGTAATGCGCGAACGCGCTGTTCGCGCCGTTCGCCGCGATCGACGGAAACGTCAACGCCACTGCCGAGCGCGCGCCGTACGCATCGTTGATCGTGCGCGCCAGGTCGTATTCGGTGTGGCGCGCGCCGGGCTCGCCGGTCTTCGCCCAGCGCATCGTCTCGGCGATCGCCGCGGAACTGCGCGCGAACGCGTCGCGGAACCGGTCGAGCACCGCCGGCGTCTTGGCGGCCCGCATCGCCTCGACCGGGTTGAAGTCGGCATGCCGCGCCTGCGGCCACACGCGGCTCACTGCATCGACGAGCGCGCAATTCACCGATTCGAAGCCGTAGCACACGTGATCGACCGCGAACTGCGCGAGAAAGCGCGCGAGCGCCGCGACATCGCGCCGGATCACGTGCAGCGCCGGATACGACGCGAGCGTGACGTCGCAGCGGTCGCAGCCTTCCGGCAGGAACAGCGCGACCTGCCCGCCGACCGCGAACAGGAAGCCGAGGTGCGACGATGCGTTCGGGATGTGATAACCGCGGCTGTTCAGCAGATACGCGAGATCGTCCGACGCGCACGAGAAGAACGCGGTCTTGCCGTCCGCCGCGCCGGTATGCGCGGCGAGCTTGCGGTTCAGCGTGTCGAGATTCTGCGCGACGCTCAGGCCCGTCATCGATTCCGGCAGTTCGAAAATCGGCCGTTCGACGACCCAGCCCGGCAGCGCGATCGCACGATCGATCTCGCGCTCGGCGAAGCTCGTCCAGTCCAGCCCCGCGGCCTGCGCCTGCTCGAACAGCCGGTCGCGCTGCGCGACGCTGACCCGCAGCGCGTCGTAGCCGACCCGGGCGAGCCGGCTCGCGTGCGCGACCAGCCAGTCGGCCAGCGCCTGCCAGATCGTCACGCCCATCCCGAGCTTCTCGATGCGCACGCGCGCCGGATCGCATTGCTGGTCGGCCTGAAAGTGATAACGGCCGTCGACGAACAGCACGAACGGCGGCACGCCGAGCGCCTGCGCGGTCGCCGCACTCAGGAAGATCCCGCAGCCGGCCGAACCGTCGAAGCCCGACAGCGCGTAGCGCGGGTTGTTGCTGCGCGGCAGGTACTCGGTGACGTATTCGTCCTGCGACGTGACCACCACCGCGTCGAGCCGCGCGGCGTCGAGCAGGCGTGCCAGGCCGGCCTGCGTGTCGGCGACGGACGCGTCGTACGGGGGAAGGCCGGAGAAGTTGTATTGCAGTCGATCGATCATCGGATGCCCACGTTATTCATTGTTGTCGGCGGTCGGCGGTGCGACGCGGCGGGGCGCATGCCTGAAACAGGCGTGACGCGACACGGCACCGCTGCGCGGACGACGCGCGGCACTGCACGTCGCCGGGCCGCCGGGCTGTGCCAGCGGCAGGTCCGCGGAAATTTTTGTCTCACTTAACTTTGTTTGATGCTCGCGACAGAATCTAGAGCAGGCGGAAATTGAGGTCAAGCTAAAATTTTCGTAGGACTAAAATCGGCGGCACGGTGCCGCAGGCCCGCGCAACGCGGCTTCGCGCGGCCAAACCGCGCGGTACAATGCGCCGGCATCGGCGTCCCGACGGCCGTGCTTCGTGCGATTCGCGGAACCCAGCTTCCCGGCGACTGCACCGCCCCTCCGCTCGCCTCCCGACTCGTTGCCACGAAAGAGATTCATGGATTCAGACATCATGCGTATCGGCCAGCGCATTCGCCGCCTGCGCCGGGAAGCGAAGAAGACGCTGCTGGAAGTCGCGACCGAAGCGAAGCTGTCGGTCGGGTTCCTGTCCCAGGTCGAGCGCCATCTCACGGGCATCTCCCTGTCGTCGCTCGTCAACGTCGCGAAAGCGCTGGACGTGCCGCTCGGCGCGCTGATCGACCAGCCGCGCCAGGCGCAGCCCGATTCGCACGCGGGCAGCCGCGAGCCATACGCGGTCGACAGCACGTCGCAGTGGTACGAACGGCTCTCCACCACGTTCGACGGCAGCCTGATCAACGCGGTCAAGGTGCGGATGATGGAAGGCTATCGCTCGGAATGGGTGTCGCACGGCGGCGACGAATTCGTGTACGTGCTGACCGGCCGCATCTGCTACACGGTCGGCAAGAAGGATTACCCGCTGTCGCCCGGCGACTCGCTGCACTTCGACGCGCGCAAGCGGCATCGCGTCGCCAACGTGGGCGACGGGCCCGCCGAGCTGATCGCGGTCGGCACGCTGCCGCTGTTCGACGACAGCTGCGCCGAATTCGTATCCGCGACGATGGAAATCAGGCAGCCGGCGCCGGGCGAGCCGCACGTGAGCCGCCGCGAGCCGGCGCCGAAACGCAAGCGCGACGCCGGCGCGGCACGGCCGGCCAGCACGGTGGAAAAAAAGAAGGCATCGGCAAAGCCGCGCGCCACCGCCGGCAAACGCCCGGCTGCCGCCACCCCGGCCCGCAAGGCGGCCGCGCGCAAGAAGTCGTAACGGCGGCTTGCGGGCGCGTGCCGCCCGTCCTTATTCGCCGATCTCGAGCGCCTGCGCGACGGCCTGGATCCGCGCGCGATGCACGGCATCCTTGATCTTCTCCGCCTCGGTGCCGATACCGCGCGCGATCGCGCCGGCATCGACGCTGCGCGCGGCCGCGAGCGCCACGCGCAGCCGCTCGGCCTGCGGATACGGCTGCGTGTCGAGCCCGAGCCGCCCGCGCGCATCCGATTCGCATGCCTGCAGCATTTCGGCGAAACGCGCGGGCTTGCGCAGCGCGTCGCTACGCTCGAACAGCCGCACCAGCGCCGCCGCGCCCATCTCCATCACGCGATGCAGGTTGCCGTGCTCGCGCGCGACCACCAGCGCGAGATCGCGGCATTCGTTCGGCACGCGCAGCCGCTCGCACAACGGCTTGAGCAGGTCGACGCTGCGGCCTTCGTGGCCGACGTGGCGCGGCAGCACATCCGCGGGCGTCGTGGCCTTGCCAAGATCGTGCGTGAGCGCCGCGAAGCGCACCGGCAGCGAATAACCCTGCTTCGCCGCATAGTCGACGACCATCATCACGTGCACGCCCGTATCGACTTCCGGGTGGTAGTCGGCGCGTTGCGGCACGCCCCACAGCGCATCGACTTCGGGCAGGATGCGCGCGAGCGCGCCGCACTCGCGCAGCACCGCGAACATCCGCGACGGCTTCGCCTCCATCAGCCCGCGCGCGATTTCCTGCCACACGCGTTCGGGCACGAGCGCGTCGACCTCGCCCGCGTCGACCATCCGGCGCATCAGCGCGAGCGTTTCGTCCGCGACCGTGAAATCCGCGAACCGCGCGGCGAAGCGCGCAATGCGCAGGATCCGCACCGGATCCTCGACGAACGCGTCGCTCACGTGCCGGAACACGCGCGCACGCAGGTCGGCCTGCCCGTCGAACGGATCGATCACGGGCCCGACCAGCACACCTTCCGGGCTCACCTCGCGCGCCATCGCGTTGATCGTCAGGTCGCGCCGCGCGAGATCCTCGTCGAGCGTCACGTCCGGCGCGTAGTGGAACTGGAAGCCGTGATAGCCGGCCGCCGTCTTGCGCTCGGTGCGCGCCAGCGCGTACTCCTCCTGCGTCTGCGGATGCAGGAACACCGGGAAATCCTTGCCGACCGGCCGGAAACCCTGCGCGGCCATCTGCTCGGGCGTCGCGCCCACCACCACGTAGTCGCGGTCCTGCACGGGCACGCCGAGCAATTCGTCGCGGATCGCGCCGCCTACCGCATAGATGTTCATCGCGTCGGCTCGTAGTCGGCGATCACGGTCGTTTCGCGGCGCGCCGCGTCGATCCAGCGCTGGACGGCCGGCAGCGCCGTCACGCGCGCCGCGTAGCCGGCCGCTTCCGGCGACAGGCCCGGCGCGTACGTATTGAAGCGCATCACGACGGGCGCGTACATCGCGTCGGCGATCCCGAATTCGCCGAACAGGAACGGCCCGCCCGACGCTTCGAGGCATGCGCTCCACAGCGCATCGATGCGCGCGACGTCGGCGAGCGCGTCGGGCGTCGCGCCGCGCCCCGGCATCGACGCGCGCACGTTCATGCCCATCTGCGTGCGCAGCGCCGCGAAGCCCGCGTGCATCTCGGCCGCGACGCAGCGTGCATGCACGCGCTCGAGCGGGTCGGCCGGCCACATCGGAAACTGCGGATAGCGTTCGGCGAGCGTCTCGGCGATCGCGAGCGAATCCCAGATCGCGACGCCGTGGTCGTCGACCAGGCACGGCACCTTGCCGGTCGGCGAATACTCGAGGATGCGCGCGGTCGTGTCGTCGCGGCGCAGCTCGACCGCGATCTCGTCGAACGGGATGCCGAAATGCGTGAGCAGCAGCCACGGACGCATCGACCACGACGAGTAGTTCTTGTCTCCAATGACGAGTTTCATGACGGTATTCCGGAAAACGCGAAGGTGAAAAAAAGCGGTGCCGAATGACGGCGCCCGTGCGGGCCTAGTGGCGACGCGAGCGGAACCAGTCGAACCGGGACCGCTGCGTGGCGTTGCCGAGATAGGCGGGTGCGATGCTTTCGAGACTCGCGGGCGAGATCCCGAGTTCCGGCGCGAGCGGCCCCGACAGCACGTTCGGCACCGACATCGACGCGAGATTGTCGCGCGTGATCACGGGCTCGCCGGGCAGGCATTCGAACACGCTTGCCTGCAGCCGCGCGAGCGCGTCGGGCAGCCGCACGATGCGCGCCTGCCGGCCGACCAGCGTGCCGCAATAACGCACCAGCTGCTCGAGCGTATAGACGGTCGGGCCGCCGAGCTCGTAGGTCTTGCCGTGCGCGGCCGCGAGATCGAGCGTGTTGACGAACGCGCGCACGACGTCGCCGACGAACACCGGCTGAAATTGCGCATCGGGCATCGCGAGCGGCAGCACGGGCACCGTGCGCTGCAGCTTCGCGAACGTGTTGAGGAACGCGTCGCCGGGGCCGAACACGACCGACGGACGGAAGATCGTCAGCGCGAGCGAATCGGTCGCCGCGATCGCATGCAGCGCCGCTTCGCCGTCGCCCTTCGAGCGCTGGTACATGCTCGCGCCGCGCGAATCGGCGCCGAGCGCGCTCATGTGCAGCAGGCGCCGCACGCCGACCTCGGCGCAGGCGCTCGCGAGCGCGGCCGGCAGCGCGACATGCGCGCGCTCGAAACCGGGCCCGTACGGCGTGCCGCGGCCGCCGTGCAGCACGCCGACGAGATTGATCGCCGCGTGCGCACCGGCGACGAAGCGCGCGAGCGTGCGCGTGTCGAGCGCCTCGAGTTCGACGATCTCGACCGGCAGCATCTGCAGGTGGCGCGCGTGGTCGCGCCGCCGCGTGCCGATTCGTACCTGCTTGCCGGCGTCGATCAGCGCATTGACGAGCCGGCTGCCGATGAAGCCGGTGCCGCCCAGCAGCGCGACGGTCTGGCGATCCATGTTCGGGACTCCTAGGGCCTGTTCACGCTAATAACGGACTTGCGCTGGCCGCCAGAAGGACCGAGCGCAAGGACTGCGACGAAGCGAATACTCGACGTATTCGCAAGGAGCATGACGCAGCGATCGGCCCTTCTGGCGGCCAGCCCCATTTATGACTTTTTCCCGGTCAGGGGAACGTGCCTTGCCGGCCGCATTGCGGCGTCGCGCGTCGCTTGTTTGGCTCGGCCAAACGGCGCTCCTTGCTTCTTGCACGCGCCCCGAAGGAAGTCCCCTTGGGGGACGACCGGCAAGGCACGTTCGCAAGTCCGTTATTAGCGTGAACAGGCCCTTAAGAACACTGCCGCGTCTCGCGCGGCAGTGTGAAGATTGCGGATCAGGGCGAAATCATGCCTAGACGTTTCTTCAACGACTGCGGTTTGCCCTCGAAGAGCGCCGCGTAGTAGACGGTATTCGACAACACGTTCTTCACGTAGTCGCGCGTCTCGTTGAACGGAATCGTCTCCGCGAAGATCGCGCCTTCGACCGGCTGCGTCAACACCTGGCGCCACTGGCGCGGCCGGCCCGGGCCCGCGTTGTAGCCGGCGGTGGCCAGCACCGGCGAGCTGTCGAAGTTATTGTAGATGTCCCCCAGATACCAGGTGCCGAGCTGGATGTTGGTATCGATGTCGTGCATCTGCGCGCGCGTGATCGTGCCCATGCCGAGCTTCTTCGCGACCATCTGCGCCGTCGCCGGCATCAGTTGCATCAGCCCGCCCGCGCCCACCGACGAACGTGCGCTCGTGATGAAACGCGATTCCTGGCGGATCAGCCCGTACGCCCATTCGACGTCGAGGCCGGTCGACTGCGCATAGCGCTCGACGATGTTGCGGTACGGCGACGGGTAGCGCAGCGTGAAGTCGTGCTCGGCCTTCGTGCGGTCGGCCGTGTTGACCGTGCGGTCGAGCAGCTCGACGCGCTTGCCGTACTCGGCGGCCGCGAGCAGCTGGCGATCGGTCATCCCGCGCAGCGGCCAGTTCCATTCTCGGTTGCCTTCAAGGCGCAGGTTCAGCGCGAAGAAGCGCTGCGCGAGCGCGAAGCCCGGAATCTTGCTCATCGCGTCGATCTCGGCGTCGCTCACCTTCGTGCGCGGCGGGATCGTCGTGCGCTGGCCGAGCTCTTCGCCGGCGAGCTGCCCGTAGAAGTTGAACTGGCCCGCGACCTGCTCGAATTCCTGGTTCGCCTGCAGCGTGTCGCCGCTCTGCTTGAGCGCGCGCGCATGCCAGTAGATCCATGCCGGATCGTCGCGCAGCGACGGCGGCATCTGCTCGATCGACCAGCGCACCATCGGCCAGTTTCCGGCGAGCAGCGCGGCGCGCGTGCGCCATTCGTAGCCCGGGTTCGACAGCGGCGCATTCGCGGATTTCGCATACCAGACCGACGCGAGCGGCGAGCGCTTGATCGCGCCCTGGTAGCCGATCGCGCCCCACGCGATCGCCTGCTCCTGCTTCGTGAGCGAGCCGGCGACCGACGTCAGCATCCCGGCGGCCGCGTCCGGATCGTTGCGCGCCATGCGGCCGAGCGCGATCAGCGCGAGCTGGTGCGACGCCGCGTCGGGGCCGACGCCGCGCGCGAGGTACAGCGGCGGCGCGCTCGTCGCCTGGTCGAAGCCGGCCGGGCGCGGGCCGAGCGCGTCGACGATCTTGCCGCCGAGCGTCGTGTAGTTCTGCTCGTACGCGAGGCGCGCCTGCTGCCACACGTCGTCGTTCGTGAACTGCTGGTTGACCGTGAGCGCGGTGATCAGGTCGACGCACGCGTCGCCATAGTTCTTCGGCTCGACGAGCAGCGCGCGCGCCGCCTCGGCGACGTTCTCGCCGCGCGCCGCGCGCGATTCGAGCGCGTAGCACTTGACCTGCGTGTCGTCGTCGAGCACGAAGCGCTTGTATTGATCGTCGAAGCTGCGCCAGTCGTGGCGCGCGCCGAGCACGAGCAGGTAGTCGTTGCGCAGGCGGTCGGCGATCGCCTGGCCGTCGTAGCGCTGCAGGAACGACTGCACGGGCGCGTCCGGCGCATCGACGCGCGCGCGGCCCGTCGAATCGAACAGCTGCGGCTTGATCTGGAAATACTCGACGTAGGACGGTACCGGATAGTTCGGGATCGTCGACGCGAGCTGCGCGGCTTTCGCGGCGTCGTTGCGGCGCGCGGCTTCGCGAAGCTGCACGAAGGTCTGGTCATCCCCGGCGACCGTGTCGTCGGCCGGTGCCGCGCACGCGGCCGTGCCCGCGACCAGCGCGGCAGCGGAAAGCGTCAGCGCGACCGCGCGATATACTCGAAAAAGGCTGTTCGACATCGTTTTGAATGGAGCACGAATTGAGCGAAAGCATAGCACGCAACCCTGTGCCGAACCCGAAGGTTGCGCTGCGCAAAACACTGTCCGGCGCGCGCCGCGACGCCGCGTCGCAACCCGCCGCGAACGCCGCGCTCGACGCGCGGCTGCGCATGCTGCTCGAGCGGATCGCGCCGCGCTCGGTGGGGTTCTACTGGCCGCTGCCGGGCGAATTCGATGCGCGCGATGCGGTGCTCGCCTGGTGCGCGGCGGGCGCGGGCCGGCGCGCCGCGCTGCCGGTGATCGGCGAACGGCATGCGCCACTCGCGTTCCATGCGTGGGATGCGCACACGCCGATGCGCGAAGGTCATCACCGGATTCCGGAACCGGCGTCGGGAATCGACGTCGTGCCCGACCTGTTGCTGATTCCCTGTCTGGGATTCGATCCGCAGCGCTACCGGCTCGGCTACGGCGGCGGCTACTACGACCGCACGCTCGCCGCGTGGCCGGGCGACGCGCTGCCCGTGACGGTCGGCATCGCCTATGAAGCGTGCCGCGTCGATGCGCTGCCTGCCGAAACGCATGATCTCGCGCTGCGCTGGATCGTGACCGACGGCGCGCTCTACCCGGCCGCCGGATGACGCGGCGCGCGGCGCCACGGTCGTCGCTACACGCCCGTCGGCGCCTGGCCGCGCGCAATTATTTCCGCAATCGTTTACAGCGACGCCGCCGCGCGCGCGGCCGTGTCGTACAGGCCCGACGCGTGGCGCAGCAACTGCGCCGCGTCGCCGATCTGCGCGTTGGTGAGCCCGCTGTCCTTCAGCGTCTCGATCAGGCAGTGCTCGCGCACCTCGCGATACTTCAGGCACAGGTCGCGGCCGGCGTCGGTCGCGAAGAAGAACACTTCCTTGCCGCTCTTCTCGCTCTTCACATAGCCGCGGGCGATCAGTTTTTTCAGCGCATAGGTCGCGACGTGCGTATCCTCGATATTGAGCACGAAGCAGATGTCGGCGAGCTTCTTCTTGCGTTCGCGATGGCTGACGTGGTGCAGCAGCGACACCTCGACCGCCGTCATGTCCTTCGCGCCGGCTGCCGACATGCAGCGCACCATCCAGCGGTTGAACGCGTTGCCGGCCATGATGAGCCCGTATTCGAGCTCCGACAGCTCCGCGCTCGAATCGGAAACGAGGTGTTCGGATGACACGATCTTGGTCGGAGGACGCTTCATGGAAGGGCGGCGCAAGCAGGATGTCAGGGTTTGCCGAGTGTACGTCAGAAGCCCCGGTGTACGGGCTAGGCGAAAACGCTTATTGGGAAGTTATCGATATCTTATTGACAATGTGCGCTAACATTGCCGTCCGAACCGTGCCAGTCCGATGACGCAACCCCGCATTTATCCGCTCGGCGATGCCGCCCTCGTCTGTGAGGTGCCGCCGCCCGCCACGCTTGATTGCCAGCGCCGCGTCTGGGCCGTTGCCGAGGCCGCGCGCGCGTGGCCCGACGTGATCGACGTCGTGCCGGGCATGAACAACCTGACCATCGTCTTCGACCCGCTCGCCGCGACGGCCGCGTCGCTCACGCCGGCGCTGCGCGACGCGTGGGAAACCGCCGACGTCGAGCATGCCGACGGCCGCGACGTCGAGATCCCGGTCGAGTACGGCGGCGCCGCCGGGCCCGACCTGCCGGCCGTCGCCGCGCACACGGGCCTGTCGGCCGACGAGGTCGTCGCGCGCCATGTTGCCGGCGAATACGTCGTGTTCTTCGTCGGCTTCCAGCCGGGCTTCGCGTATCTGGGCGGCCTCGATGCGTCGCTGCACACGCCGCGCCGCGCGGCGCCGCGTCTCGAGGTGCCGGCCGGCTCGGTCGGCATCGGCGGCGCGCAGACGGGCATCTACCCGGCCACGTCGCCCGGCGGCTGGCAACTGATCGGCCGCACGTCGCGCGTGCTGTTCGATCCGGCGCGGCCGCAGCCGACGCTGCTGCTGCCCGGCGACCGCGTGCGCTTCACCATTGCGGGAGTCGACGCACGATGACCCAGAGCAACGCACCGGGCACCATCGAAGTGTTGCGGGCCGGCCCGCTGTCGACCGTGCAGGATCTCGGGCGCCGCGGCGCGCGCCATCTCGGCGTCGCGCAGGGCGGCGCGCTCGACGGCCTCGCGCTCGAGGTCGGCAACCGGCTCGTCGGCAACCGCCCCGACGCGGCGGCCGTCGAGATCACGATCGGCCCGGCCGCCTTCCGCTTCACGCGGGCCACCCGCATCGCAATCACCGGCACCGAGTTCGGCGCGACGCTCGACGGCGAGCGCGTGTATTCGTGGTGGAGCCTGCCGGTCGACGCCGGGCAGACGCTCGTGCTGCCGGCCGCGAAACGCGGAATGCGCGGCTATCTGTGCATCGCGGGCGGCATCGACGTGCTGCCGATGCTCGGCTCGCGCAGCACCGATCTCGCGTCGCGCTTCGGCGGCCTCGGCGGCCGCACGCTGCGCGACGGCGATCGGCTCCCGGTCGGTGTGCCGCCGGCCGGCGCGGGCTGCCTCGCGGCCGATGCGCCCGAATTCGGCGTAAAGGCGCCCGCGTGGTGCGCGTTCGTGCGCATCGACGAGCCGCCGCGCCGGCACCGCCCCGCGCATGCGCCGTGGGCGATGCCCGTGCGCGTGCTGCCGGGCCCCGACTACGCGTCGTTCGCGGCCGATTCGCAGCAGGCGTTCTGGGACGAGGAGTGGCTCGTCACCGCGAACAGCAACCGGATGGGCTATCGCCTCGCCGGCGCGGAGCTCGTGCGCGAGCGGCCGGTCGAGCTGCTGTCGCACGCGGTGCTGCCCGGCACGATCCAGGTGCCGCCGAACGGCCAGCCGATCGTGCTGATGCACGACGCGCAGACCACCGGCGGCTACCCGAAGATCGGCACGGTGATCCGCGCCGATCTGTGGAAGCTTGCGCAGGCGCGGCTCAACCTGCCGATCCGCTTCGTGCGCACGACACCCGAAGCCGCGCGCGCCGCCCTGATCGCAGAACGTGCCTATCTGCGGCAGATCGACGTCGCGATCGACATGCGCGAGGAAGCGCGCCGCCGCGCGCAATCGCGCGCAGCGTGACAATGGCGGAAGCAGTACGAAAGACGCGCCACGCAATCAGTGGACGAGGAACATCATGGAAATCGATCTGAATGCCGATCTCGGCGAAGGATGCGGATCTGACGAGGCGCTGCTCGACCTCGTCACGTCGGCGAACATCGCATGCGGGTGGCATGCAGGCGGCGCCAATGCGATGCGCGATTGCGTACGCTGGGCCGTGCAGAAAGGCGTGTCGATCGGCGCGCACCCGAGCTTTCACGATCCGGAGAATTTCGGCCGCAAGGAAATGCAGCTGCCGGCCGGCGACATCTATGCCGGCGTGCTGTACCAGCTCGGCGCGCTGTCGGCGATCGCGCAGGCCGAAGGCGGGCGCATCGCGCACGTGAAGCCGCACGGCGCGCTGTACAACCAGGCCGCGCGCGACCCGATGATCGCCGATGCGGTGGTGTCCGCGATCCACGATTTCGATCCGTCGCTCGCGGTGTTCGGGCTCGCGAACAGCGTGTTCGTCGCGGCCGCGCGGCATGCGGGGCTCGCCGCGGTGGAGGAAGTGTTCGCCGATCGCGGCTACCGGGCGGACGGCTCGCTCGTGCCGCGCAGCCAGCCCGGCGCGCTGATCGACGATGAAGACGCGGTGCTCGCGCGCACGCTCGACATGGTGCGCAACCGGCAGGTGCGTGCACTGAGCGGCGAATGGGTGCCGCTGAATGCGCAGACCGTCTGCCTGCACGGCGACGGGCCGCATGCGTTGGCGTTCGCGAAGCGGATTCGGGCGGCGCTGGAGGCCGCCGGCGTCGATGTCGTGGCGCCAGGTGCGCTGCAGGCCGACGAAGGCGCGTGACGCTTATCCGTGGTGTCGCGCGCAATGCGCGATGTCGTCGCCCAAAAGAAAAAAGCGCCCTCGTGGCGCTTTTCCGTTGGCGCAATCGCTGCGGCTTCGCCGTCTGTCGATTCACCCCCCGAAACCGTCTTTCGACGGTGACCGGAAAAATCTTCCGGATTAAAAAACGTCCGCCGCCGCCCGATTCACTGCTTACCCCGGTTGGACGACGGAGCGTTGCTTATTCGCAAGTCGGCCTGCATGCCTTGTTGTTATCCGACGATGATTGGCCCCGCCGTACATGCAGACACTTTCCGCGGCCGGCACGTGTGCACCACGTGCCGGCAACGCGCTCACCCCGCGCTTTCTTTTCTGCTACCCCGTAGAACTTTTTCTATTCTTTTCATTTTTTCAACTTGTGGATCGAAGAATAGATATTGGCAGAACGGGATGTCAATCGTTTGAAACGCTATTTTCCGACGAATCGAGGGTTTTCCTTATCGAATGGCACGCCCATACAGGCGTTTGACGCGATCCGGACGGCGTCGATCAAACAGGGGAGGATCGGTTCGGGCGCGACGGCGATGTTCAGTTCGCGTCGACGCTGTAACCTTGTTGACGCAACAATTCGAGCACGCCGCGCGGGCCGCCCAGGTGCAGCGCGCCGATCGCGACGAACAGCGGCCGGTTCGGCGCGGCGATTGCGGTCATCCGTGCAACGAAGCGCCGGTTGCGCTCGTACACGATCTTGTTGTCGATCGACGCCGACAACGCCTTCGAACGCGCGAGCCGCTCGGTCTTCGCGACCGCCCATGCGGAGATCGCATCGGCGTCGCCAATTCGCCACAGCCGGTGCAGCGACTTGATGTCGTCGGCGTTCTGCGCGGGTGTCTGCACCATGTCCTGCGCGAGCATCTCGCGCTGCTCGGCCAGCGTGAGCCCGGTGAACGCGCGCATCTGTTCGGCGAGCGTCTCGAGCCCGATCACGCGGCCGCCCTTTTTCTTCAGGAACACGTTCTGCAGTTGCGCCTCGGTGCCGTATTCGGTCTGCAGGCCGGCCGACAGCGAATCGTAGGTCTCGACGACGAGCGCCGCAAGCCACGGCCGCATCTTGCGGATCTCGGCGAGCGCGGCCGGGTTGCCGTGCAGGCGCGCCGCGAGCCGCAGCCACAGCGGCTCCGGCAGCAAGCGCTGCAGGCACGGGTAGCGACAGATGCCGTACTTCGACACGTCGTCCTGCGATTCGAGCAGATCGTCCGGCGACAGCTCGAGCGCGAGCGTCGGCGACGCGGCGAGCGCCGCGAGGATGCGCGGCCGGAACGGTTGCGCGCTCGGGTAATCGGACGGATCGCCCGTGTGCAGCGTGCCGAGCACGTAGAGCGTGACCTTGCCCTTGGTCGCGACGTAGAACGGCATGCGCGCGGGCTGCACGCGCACCGTGCCGCGCGCGACCGTGCCGTCCGACACGGCGGGCGCGTGGAAGCCCGGCAGGCTCATGCCGGGCGGCGGGACTTGCGACGGATGAATCGGCGAGGTGGCCGGCGCGCGCCCTTCGGCGCGCGCGGACTCGACGGGAACCACGAAGCTGGCCGCCACGCACGCGCCGGCCAGCGCCGCGCCCGTGACGGTACGCACGCCCCAGCGGCGCGCGTGGCGGTACGCGCGCATCACGCGCGCACTGCCAGCCCCCGAACGGCGCACGCCGGACGCGCGCGCCGCCAACGCTTCAGGCATTCGCCTCCCCTACCTCCTCGGCGCGATGGCAGGCCACGCGCCGGCCGTCGACGTCGCGCAGTTGCGGCTCCTCGGCGCGGCAACGCTCGACCGCGTACGGGCAGCGCTGGTGGAACGCGCAGCCCGACGGCGGATTGAGCGGCGACGGCAGTTCGCCCTGCAGCTTGATCTGCACGCGGCGGTCTTCCTCGAAGATCGCCGGCGTCGCCGACATCAGCGCACGCGTGTACGGATGGCGCGGCCGCGCGTAGATCGTCGCCTTGTCGCCGAGCTCGGCGACGCTGCCGAAGTACATCACCATCACGTCGTCCGCGACATGCTCGACCACCGACAGGTTGTGCGAGATGAACACGTAGCTCGTCTTGAACTGCTCCTGCAGATCCATGAACAGGTTCAGGATCTGCGCCTGGATCGACACGTCGAGCGCGGACACCGGCTCGTCGGCGACGACGATCCGCGGCTCGAGGATCATCGCGCGCGCGATCGCGACACGCTGCCGCTGGCCGCCCGAGAACATGTGCGGATAGCGCTTCGCGTGCTCGGGCCGCAGGCCGACCGTGCGCATGATCTGCGCGACGCGCTGCGCGCGCTCGGCGGCCGTCAGGTTCGCGTTGATCTCGAGCGGCTCGGCGAGCGTCTGCTCGACGGTCTTGCGCGGGTTGAGCGACGCGAACGGGTT
Organism: Burkholderia cepacia; assembly: GCF_001039005.1. Classification (GTDB taxonomy): domain Bacteria; phylum Pseudomonadota; class Gammaproteobacteria; order Burkholderiales; family Burkholderiaceae; genus Burkholderia; species Burkholderia theae. The sequence goes on along the minus strand of NZ_LDWR01000038.1, from coordinate 17,566 downwards.
CTGGAACACCATCTGCACGCGACGGCGCAGGTCGGCGACCCGGTGGCGGTCCGCACCCGCGACGTCCTTGCCGTCGATCGACAGGTGGCCGGACGTCGGCGCCTCGATCATCGTCAGTTGCCGCGCGAGCGTCGACTTCCCGCAACCGGATTCGCCGACGACGGCGAGCGTCTTGCCGCGCTTGAGCGAAAACGACACGCCGTTGAGCGCCTTCACCGTGCCCTGGCCGAACATGCCGCGCTTCACCGAGTAGTGTTTCGCGAGCTGGTCGGCGACCAGGACGACGTCCTCGTCGTGCGGCGCGCGGCGCACTTCTTGATTTGCATTCATCGTGGACTCCTGTCGACCGGAGTTTGCGCTTTAGCGCTTACTCCGGTCCCATGCATAGCCGTCAGGTCGAGGTTGGAAACATTGAGCGGCTTGATGCAGCGCGCGCGCATCGCATCGTTGCCGGACACCAGCGTGTCGAGCGCCGGCCGCGCCTTGCGGCAATCGTCGACGACATACTTGCAGCGCGGCGCGAACAGGCACCCGGACGGGCGATCATCCCGGCCGGGCACCATGCCGGGCAATGCGGCAAGGCGACGCGCCCCCTTATTGTGCTCGGGAATCGCCGCGAGCAGCGCTTCCGTGTACGGATGGTGCGGCGCGCGGAAGATCTCGGGCACGCTGTTGGTCTCGATGATCTCGCCGGCGTACATCACCGCGACGCGCTGCGCGACCTCCGACACCACGGCCAGGTCGTGCGAGATCAGCACGAGCGCCATCCCGCGCTCCTTCTGCAGCTTCACGAGCAGATCCATGATCTGCGCCTGGATCGTCACGTCGAGCGCGGTGGTCGGCTCGTCGGCGATCAGCAGCTTCGGGTTGCACGCGACGGCCATCGCGATCATCACGCGCTGGTTCATCCCGCCCGACATCTGGTGCGGGAACGACGTGATGCGGTTCTTCGCATCGGGAATGCCGACCTGGTCGAGCAGTTCGACCGCGCGCCGGTTCAGCGCGTCGCCGCGCAGGCCTTCGTGCAGCTTCAGCACTTCCTTGATCTGGTAGCCGACCGTATAGCTCGGGTTCAGGCTCGTCAGCGCATCCTGGAACACCATCGCGATGTCCTTGCCGACGATCTTGCGACGCGCCTTCGGCGATGCCTTCAGCAGGTCGACGCCGTTGAACGTGACCTCGTCGGCCGTCACCTTGCCCGGCGCGTCGATCAGGCCCATCAGCGCCATCATCGTCACGCTCTTGCCCGAGCCCGATTCGCCGACGACGCCCACCACCTCGCCCGGCGCGATCGACATGTTGATCCGGTCGACGGCGGGCAGGCCGTTGAAGTTCACCGCGAGATTGCGGATGGTCAGAAGATTCTGGGTCATGTCACGCCATCCGTTTCAGTTTGGGATCGAGCGCGTCGCGCAGCCCGTCGCCGAGCAGGTTGATCGCAAGCACCGAAATCAGGATCGACAGGCCGGGCATCGTCACGATCCACCATGCGTTGTCGATGTAGTCGCGTGCGGACGCCAGCATCGCGCCCCACTCGGCGGTCGGCGGCTGAACGCCGAGGCCGAGGAAGCCGAGCGCGGCCGCATCGAGGATCGCCGACGAGAAGCCGAGCGTCGCCTGCACGATCAGCGGCGCCGTGCAGTTGGGCAGCACCTGCGAGAACATCAGGCGCAGCGTGCCGGCACCGGCCACGCGCGACGCGGTCACGTATTCCTTCTGCAGCTCGCCGAGCGCCGACGCGCGCGTGAGGCGCACATAGGCCGGCAGCGCGACGATCGCGATCGCGAACATCGTGTTGATGAGGCCCGGGCCGATGATCGCGACGACCGCGACCGCGAGCAGCAGCGACGGCAGCGCGAGCAGCACGTCCATGATGCGCATCACGGGCGTGTCGGCCCACTTCTGGAAGAACGCGGCGACGAGCCCGAGCACGATGCCGGGGATCAGCGCGAGCACGACCGACACGAAGCCGATCCAGAACGACATCCGCGCGCCGTACATCAGGCGCGAAAGAATGTCGCGGCCCGCTTCGTCGGTGCCGAGGATGAATTTCCAGTTGCCGCCGTCGAGCCACGCGGGCGGGATCTTCACGTAGTCGCGGTATTGCTCGACCGGGCTGTGCGGCGCGATCAGCGGCGCGAGGAGCGCGATCAGGACCAGCGTGAGCACGACAATGCCGGCGCCGACGGCGCCGCGGTTGCGCGAGAAGTTGGCCCAGAACTCGCGCAGCGCGAGCGCACGGCCGCCAGCCGGCGCGGTTTCGGTCGGCAGGGTGTTTTGCAGATTGCTCATGGAATTACCTCGTGTGGCGGATGCGCGGATTCAGCACGCCGTACAGCAGGTCGACGACCAGGTTCACGACGATCACGAGCGTCGCGATCAGCAGGATGCCGCCCTGGACGACCGGATAGTCGCGGCGGCCGATCGCATCGATCAGCCACTTGCCGACACCGGGCCACGAAAAGAGCGTCTCGGTCAGCACGGCGCCCGCGAGCAGCGTGCCGATCTGCAGGCCGATCACGGTGACGACCGGGATCAGCGCGTTGCGCAGCGCATGCACGACGACCACGCGCGCGGGCGACAGCCCCTTCGCGCGGGCGGTGCGGATGTAGTCCTCGCGCAGCACTTCGAGCATCGACGAGCGCGTCATCCGCGCGATCACCGCGAGCGGGATCGTGCCGAGCACGATCGCGGGCAGGATCAGGTGGCTGACCGCCGACTTAAACGAGCCTTCGTCCGGCGCGAGCAGCGCGTCGATCAGCATGAAGCCCGTCGGGTGCGGAAAGTCGTATTCGACGGCGATGCGCCCCGACACGGGCGTCCAGCCGAGGTATGACGAAAACACCATGATGAGGATCAGCCCCCACCAGAAGATCGGCATCGAATAACCGGTGAGCGCGGTGCCCATCACGCCGTGGTCGACGACCGAGCCGCGCCGCAGCGCGGCGATCACGCCGGCCGGCAGCCCGACGGCGAGCGCGAACACGAGTGCGCACAGCGACAGCTCGACGGTCGCCGGGAAGCGCGCGAAGAACTCGCCCCCGACGCTCGTGTTGGTGATGATCGACGTGCCGAGGTCGCCATGCAGCGCACGGCCGATGTAGTGGAGGTACTGCATGGGCAGCGGCTGGTCGAGCCCGAGGCGTTTCATCGCCTCCGCATGCATGGCGGGATCGACGCCGCGCTCGCCCATCATCACTTCGATGGGGTCGCCCGGTATCAGGTGAATCAGCGCAAACGCCAGGATGGTGATGCCGATGAAAGTCGGGATCACCATGCCCACGCGGCGCAACACGAATGTGAACATGATGCGTCTCGTATTTTCTTGTGGGAAATGTGCGACCGGCGACGGGAAGCTCGTGGCCTCCCGCCGCCGGATGAGTTACCGGTTTCGGTCTTCGTAGACAGCTTACGCCGGTCGTATTACTTCACGCCGACACCGTCGAAGCGTGCATAGCCGAGCGGCTCGATGCGCATGTCAACGACGTTCTTGCGCACCGGCTGGTAGACCGTCGAGTTCGCGATCGGCGAGAACGGCAGCTGCTGCGCGAAGATCTGCTGTGCCTGCATGTAGAGCTTCGTGCGCGCGTCCTGGCCGGTCGTCGTGCGGCCCTTCTGGACCAGCTCGTCGAACGGCTTGTAGCACCAGTGCGAGAAGTTGTTGCCCTTGATCGCTTCGCAGCCGAGCAGCGTGCCGAGCCAGTTGTCGGGGTCGCCGTTGTCGCCCGTCCAGCCGATCAGCATCGTGTCCTGCTCACCCGTGTGCGCGCGTTTGATGTACTCGCCCCACTCGTACGTGACGATCTTCGCCTTCACGCCGATCTTCGCCCAGTCGGCCTGGATCATCTCGGCCATCAGGCGGGCGTTCGGGTTGTACGCGCGCTGCACGGGCATCGCCCACAGCGTGATCTCGAAACCGTTCGCATAACCGGCCTTCGCGAGCAGCGCCTTCGCCTTCGCGGTGTCGTACGTGGCCATCTTCAGGTTCTTGTCGTACGACCATTGGGTCGGCGGCACCGGCGCGCTGGCGGCCTGGCCGGCACCCTGGTAGACCGATTCGAGAATCGCCTTCTTGTTGATCGCCATGTCGAGCGCCTGACGCACCTCGAGCTTGTCGACCGGCTTGTGCTCGACGTTGTACGCGAGGTAGCCGAGGTTGAAGCCCGCCTGCGACGGCATGTCGACGCCCGAATCGGCCTTCAGCGTCGCGATGTCGGCCGGACGCGGATAGCTCATCACCTGGCACTCGTTGCGCTTGATCTTCTGCACGCGCACGCCCGGATCCAGCGTGATCGAGAAGATCAGCTTCGAGATCTTCACTTCGCCCTTCTTCCAGTAATCAGGATTGCCGTCGAATCGGATCGTCGCGTCCTTCGTGTAGCTGCGGAAGATGAACGGACCCGTGCCGACCGGCTTCTGGTTGATGTCGGCGGCCTTGCCGGCCTTCATCAACTGGTCGCCATATTCGGCCGACAGGATAGACGCGAATTCCATCGCCATGTTCTGGATGAACGGCGCGTTCGGTTCGGCCAGCGTGAACTTCACCGTGTACGGATCGACCTTCTCGACCTTCGTGATCAGCTTGTCGAGGCCCATGTCCGTGAAGTACGGGAACGACACCGGGTACGCCTTGCGGAACGCCTGGTTCGGGTCGAGCATGCGCTGGAACGAGAACAGCACGTCGTCCGCGTTGAATTCACGCGTCGGCTTGAAGAAGTCGGTCGTGTGGAACTTCACGCCGTGGCGCAGGTGGAACGTGTACACCTTGCCGTCGGGCGATACGTCCCATTTCTCGGCGAGCCCCGGCTCGACCTTGGTGCCGCCGCGCTCGAATTCGACGAGACGGTTGTAGACGGTGAACGTGGCGGCGGTGAAATCGACGCCGGTCGTAAATTGCGCGGAATCGAAACCCGCCGGGCTGCCTTCTGAGCAGTAGACGAGCGTTTTGTTCGGGATCTGTGCGAATGCAGAGCCCGCGACGCCGAGCGATGCCGCTGCCACGCCTGCAATGGCGGTAACACGCAGGGTGTGCAACAGACGGTTGTATTCCATGTTTCCTCCAGGTCTCCAGATCGGAACCAGCCCCGCCAGGGGCCGGTGTACGCGGATATTACTTGAGCTAACGATAGTGCAACAAGCTGGAGAAAAAACTCTTCTAGACACGCACGCGCGGGTTTTTGCGGATGTATTGCGCCGGCGAAAAATGCGAAAACGCGCGCGAGCGACAGTTCCGTTCATCCCGCGCAAGTTTCCTTCGACCACTAAACAATTCGGGCGCGAATGCGAACAAGAACCGCGTCGTTTTCCGCGTCGGGACGCCCATCATTGCGTTTTGCGAAACGATCCGATGACGCGCCCGTACGCCGTCAGGCCGGCGCGTCGAGGTCGGCGCTGCGCGCGGGCACGAACGCGACCGCGACGATCGACAGCGCGAGCCCCGCCATCACGTAATAGGTCGGCGCGAGCGGCGTGCCCGTGACCTTGATCAGCCACGTGACGATGAACTGCCCGAAGCCACCGAACAGCATCACCGCGACGTTGTAGGCGATCGACAGCCCGGTCGAGCGCACGTTGGCCGGGAACAGCTCGGCGATCATCGCGCCGAACGGCCCGTAATAGCCGGCGAGCGTCACCGACAGCACGGCCTGCACCGCGATCAGCCGCCCGATGCTCGGCGCCGCGTCGAGCCACGCGAACAGCGGATACATCAGCGCGAGCGTCAGCACGAGCGACCACAGCGACAGCCCCTTGCGGCCGATGCGGTCCGACCACGCGCCCGCGACCGGCGACAGCACCATCAGCAGCAGGTTGCCGACGATCACCGCGTAGAACGATTCGGCGTAGGGCAGCTTCAGCTGCTTCACCGCGAAGGTCGGCAGATAGCTGATCAGCACATAGATCGTCACCGTCAGCGCGATCACCGAGCCGAGCCCGCACAGCACCTCGCGCGGGTGGCGCGTGAACACGTCGCCGAGCGTCGCGCGGGGCGCGCTCTGCTGCGCATGCAGGAACGCTTCCGAATCGGCGAGATGGCGGCGGATGTAGAAACCGATCGGGCCGATCACGAGCCCGAGGACGAACGGCACGCGCCAGCCCCAGCTGTGCAGCGCGTCGTGCGACAGCCCGCGCGTGACGGCCGCGCCGACAAGCGCGCCGATCAGCAGCGCGGCCGCCTGGCTCGCCATCTGCCAGCTGCCGTAGAAACCGCGCTTCGAGAACGGCGCGGCCTCGATCAGCAGCGCCGTCGCGCTGCCGAATTCGCCGCCCGCGGAGAAGCCCTGCAGCAGGCGGCCGAGCACGATCAGGATCGGGCCGCCGATGCCGATCGCCGCATACGGCGGCGCGATCGCGAGCAGGAAGATGCCGGCGGTCATCAGCAGGATCACGAGCGACAGCGCGGCCTTGCGGCCGGCGCGGTCCGCGTACAGCCCGAACACGATGCCGCCGATCGGGCGCATGAAGAACGCGACGCCGAACGTCGCGGTGGTCAGGAGCAGCGACGAATATTCGCTGGAGGTCGGGAAGAACAGCTCGGCGATCACGACCGTCATGAAACCGAACACCGTGAAGTCGTACCACTCGAGCGCGTTGCCGATCACGGCAGCCGCGACCGCGCGCCGGTTCAGCGCACGCTCGGGCCGGATCGTCTTCGTTGAATTCGCAATCGTCGCCATGCTGCCTCGTCCTCGTGAATTCGCCGTGTCGGCCGGCGCGGCACGCGGTGTGCCGCAGCGCGCTGGTTTGCAGCGAGTGTAGAAAGCGACGGAACCGTTTTCAAGCAATAAAAACGCCCGCCATCTTTCGATGGCGGGCGTTTTGCGGTTTTCGCCACATTGCGGCATCGCACGATGCCGCCGCGGCCTCAACCCATCTTCGAGAATGCGCTGCACCAGCCCTTCGCCGACACCTGCTTGCCGGGGAAGGCGCCGCACGGGCCCGAAGCCGAACCCTTCTTGCCCTGGTACAGCATGCAGGCCGCGCAATCCTGGCCCGCTGCGTATTTCGGGTACTTCGTCTTGTCGACCTTCGTGGCATCGGCCTTGTAGCCGAGCGCCACCGCGGTCGGATCGGTTTCCGACAGCATCGGCGCATCGGCCAGCGCTTCACGCGACAGCGCCAGCGCGGAGACGACGCCAACGCTCGTAATCAGGAAACTCCGACGGGATGTTTTCATGGGGGACTCGCTCCAATGTTATCGGTTTGAAAGCTGTTCTGGCGACAGCCGTTCGACAGAATAACGCTCAAGCGAATAAATGTGCGCGCCGAAATCCTGGAGATAAGGGATTTCACACGGCCGGCGCGCGCGCCGCGTCAGCGGTAAGCCGCCATGTCGCCCACGCGCTGCGCGAGCGCGAGCGACGCGGTGAGCCCCGGCGACTCGATGCCGAACAGGTTCACGAGCCCGCGCACGCCATGCTGCGCGGCGCCCTGCACGATGAAGTCGGCCGGCGGCTCGCCGGGCCCCGCGAGCTTCGGCCGGATGCCCGCGTACGCCGGCTGCAGCGCGTCGTCGGGCAGGCCCGGCCAGAACGCGCGGATCGACGCGTAGAACGCGCTCGCGCGGGCCGGATCCACTTCGTAGCGCAGCGAATCGCACCATTCGACATCCGGCCCGAAGCGCGCCTGCCCGGCAAGGTCGAGCGTCAGGTGCACGCCGAGCCCCGCGCGGTCGGGCATCGGGTAGATCAGGTGCGAGAACGGCGCACGGCCCGACAGGCTGAAGTAATTGCCGCGCGCGAGATAGAGCGGCGGCACCCAGCGCGGGTCGAGGCCGCGCGTGCGGCGCGCCAGCGCCTGCGCACCGAGACCCGCGCTGTTGATCACGCAGGCGGCCTCGATCTCGGTCGGCGCATCGCCGCCCGTGCGTACGACGAAACGCCCGCCGCGCAGCACGTCGATCGATTCGACCGGGGATTTCAGCGCGCACACGGCGCCGTCGCTTTCCGCGGCGCCGAGCAGCGCGAGCATCAGCTGGTGGCTGTCGACGATGCCGGTGGACGGCGAGAACAGCGCCGCCACGCATTCGAGCGCGGGTTCGAGCGTCTGCGCCTCGGCATGCGTGAGCGGCAGCAGGTCGAGCACGCCGTTTTCGGTCGCGCGCGCGGCGATCGCCTTCAACTGCTTCACCTGCGCGGCGCTCGTCGCGACGAGCAGCTTGCCGGTACGCCTGTGCGGCACGTGATGCGTCTCGCAGAATTCGTACAGCAGGTCGCGCCCGTGCACGCACGACATCGCCTTCAGCGACCCGCGCGGATAGTAGAGCCCCGCGTGGATCACTTCGCTGTTGCGCGAGCTCGTGCCCGTGCCGATCGCATCGGCCGCCTCGAGCACGAGCGTGTCGCGCCCGCGTGCGGCCAGTTCGCGTGCAATCGCAAGACCGACCACGCCCGCGCCGATGACTACACAATCCATCTGCTCCATGACGTTTCGCGTCGCTAACGCGTCGAGGGGAGAGAAGAGAATTGTACGTCCCGGCTCATTCGCTTGCCGAACGGATGCGCATCGCGCCGCCGCGGCGCGCGACGCGGCGTGCGGATCCCGCCGCCGTGCGCGCACCGCCGGTTCAGAAGCCGATCGGCCGGCGCTTCGCGGCGCCCTCGTCGGCGCGGATGTCGCCCGGCGCGATCGCGTCGCGGCCGTCGAGCCGCGCGGCGCCGAATGCGTGCAGCAGCGCGCGGCGCATCGTGCGCGGCGGCGTCGCGGCGAGCACGTCGAGCGCGTCGTCGCCGAGCATCTCGGGGAAGCGCCGCCCCCACGCATGCGACGTGCGGATCTCGTCGTAGATCGTCTGCGCGATCCGGCGCGCGCCGGCCGCGTCGGGAGGTGCGATCTCGTACACGTTCATCCGGTTGAGCAGCGGCTCCGGAATCGCCTGCGCGTCGTTCGCGGTCGCGACCCAGATCACGTTGCCCGCATCGATCGGCACTTCCGCGAATTCGTCGACGAACGCGCGTGCGGTGTCGTGCTCGAGCAACGCATACAGCGCACCGAGCGGATCGTATTGCGCGTCGCTCCCGGCCTTGTCGATCTCGTCGACCGCGATCACCGGGTTCGCGTAGCTGCCGTTCACGAGCGCCTCGAACACCTTGCCCGGTTTCGCGTTCTTCCATTGCGACGACGCGCCCGACAGGATCCAGCCGGCTGTCAGCGAACTCATCGGCACGTAGTGGTACGCGGTGCCGAGCAGTTGCGCGAGCGCCTTCGCAAAATGCGTCTTGCCGATGCCGGGCGGCCCGAGCAGGAGGATCGGCATCAGTTCGAGCCGGTCGTCCGTTTCGAGGCACAGCGCGACCTGCTTGCGCACGTCGCCGAGCGGCTCGGTGAAATTGGGCAACGCGTCGCCGAGCGTGTCGAACGACGGCATCCGGTTCGGCTTCACGCAGAAGCGCAGATTGCCGGTCTTGAGCATCCTCTCGTAGGTCGCGCGCAGTGCGTCGCTCGCGCTCTCGTTCAGGTCGCTCAGCGCGGTCTCGACCTGCTCGAGGTCGTACACCGTGCTGAAGGACGCCACCGCCAGTTCCTGTTTCACCATCGCCGTCGTCATACCAACCTCGCTGCCGCTTGCCGTCACACAACCATCAGACCCTTACGATTTCAGTGTAGCGATCCCGTACCCGCGCGCAAGCAAGCAGCCGCGCGAGTCTGCTGCTAACACCCGGCGCGCGCTGCACGCCTGCGCACCGCGGCGTATCATCGTCGGTTCACCCATCCATTCACCCGCTGAGCCGGCCCTCGCCGACGGCGCCCGCGCGGCGCGTCGCGCCCGGTCCCGAAGGTATGCCGATGTCCGTCCCCACTGCTTCCCCGCGCGTCGATGCCGATGCGATCGGCGCCGTCGACGCGGCGCTCACGTCGCGCCGCGCGATCCGCGCGTTCCTGCCGACACCCGTGCCGCGCGACACGCTCGAGGCGATCCTCGAAGCCGCGAGCCGCGCGCCGTCGGGCACCAACATCCAGCCGTGGCGCGTGTACGTCGCGACGGGCGCCACGCGCGATGCGCTCGCCGCCGCACTGACCGCAGCCCACGACGATCCCGCGCGCGACGAGAAATACGTCGCCGAGTACGACTACTACCCGCGCGAATGGGTGTCGCCGTACATCGACCGGCGCCGCAAGGTCGGCTGGGACCTGTACGGCCTGTTGAACATCGGCCGCGACGAGAAAGCGCGCATGCACGCGCAGCACGCGCGCAACTTCCGTTTCTTCGATGCGCCGGTCGCGTTGTTCTTCACGCTCGATCGCGTGATGACGTTAGGGGCTGTTTGCCTGGGGAACGTGCATGCGAATGCCCTAAATCGGCTGCGGGGCAAGGAGTGAGGAGCGCCGTTTGGCCGCGCCAAACAAGCGACGAACGACGCCGCCATGCGGCCGATTTAGGGCATTCCCGTGGAATGAATTTCAAATTTGGGGTTGCCCCGAGAAGGGCCGCTCGCCGCGTTGTGCTCCTTGCGAATACGCCCAGTATTCGCGGCGTCGCACGCCTCGCGAGCGGCCCTTCTCGGGGCAACGCATGCACGTTCCCCAGGCAAACAGCCCCTAAGCGCATGGCTCGATTGCGGGATGTTCCTGCACGGCGTGATGACGGCCGCGCGCGCACGCGGGCTCGATACCTGCCCGCAGGCCGCGTTCGTGCCGTTTCACCGGATCGTCGCCGAACACCTCGGCATTCCGGCCAACGAACAATTCGTCTGCGGCATGTCGCTCGGCCATGCGGACCCCGACGCGATCGAGAACCGCCTCGTCACCGAGCGCGCGCCGGTCGCCGAGTTCGCGCGCTTTTTCGCTTGAAAACACGTGACGCGGCCCTACCTTTCGAAGAGGGCCGCCTCGCGCGGCGAACCTGTCGCGGCGGGTCCTGTCACATCACGATCGAAATCGTTCGGGCGTAAGATGTGCGTCCGTTCCCCGCTATTCCGCGTTTCCGGAGACGTTTCATGCTGAAACACGGCCTGGCCGTCCTGCTCGCGAGCATCGCGCTCGCCGCCCATGCGCAGAGCCCCGCAGCGGCCTCCGTCGCGTGGGAGATCCAGGTGGTGCGCGACGGTCAGACGATCGACACGTTCCAGCAACGCACCACCGTGGGTCAGACCCGCACCGATACCCATCGATATCCTTCCGCCGTGCCGGTCGGCTGCGGCAATGCCGCGCGCGTCGTGCCGACCGAGCGCTCGCGCTCGGTGACGGTCGCGCCGCTCGCCGTCGACGCAAGCGCGAACACGGTGTCGCTCGCGCTCGACGTGCAGGAAACGCTCGACGACGAAAACGCGACGCGCAGCGATCCGTGCGTGCCCGCATCGCCGCGGCAGATCGTCGCAAGCCACCCCGGCCTGTCGGTCGGCGGCGACGCGTGGACCGACTGGACGCTCGTCGAGCAGCACCCGCACCTCGTGTACCGCGTGCGTGCGCACGTCGCGAAGGACTGAGCGTCATGTCCGCCGACGCCCTGTCCCTGCCGTTCGCCGAACCGCACGCCGCACCCGACGAAATCACCGCGGTCAGCTGGAACCTGCACAAGGGCCGCTCGCCGCTCGGCTTCACCGCGTGGAACGCGATGCGCAACTGGATGCAGTCGACGCACGCCGACGTGTATTTCCTGCAGGAAGCGATGGCGCGCCGCATGCCGCGCCCCGTACTCGCGCCCGGCTTCGGCGCGCAGATGGACGACGCGGTCGACGACGTGTGGCACTGCCAGGCCACCGAGATCGCGCATGCGCTCGACTGGCAGATCGCGCTCGGGCCGAACGTGTTCAAGCCGTCGTGGCGGCACGGCAACGCGATCCTGTCGCCGCATCCGCTCGACCTCGGCGGCCGCTGGGACATCTCCGCGCACCGCTTCGAGCGGCGCGGGCTGCTCGTCGCGCGCGCGACGCTCGCGGGCGCGCGCCCCGTCACGCTGCTGTGCGCGCACCTCGCGCTCACGCGCGCCGCACGGCTGCGCCAGATGCACTGGATCGCACACTGGATCGTGCGCAACGCGGGCAACGGCCCGCTGATGCTCGCCGGCGACTTCAACGACTGGCGCAACGATTCGGTCGCGCTGTTCGGCGAGATCGGGATGTCCGAGGTCGCGACGCTGCTCGGCGAATCGGGCCGCACGTTCCCCGCGTTCTCGCCGGCGCTCGCGCTCGACAAGATGTTCGTGCGCGGCCTGACGCCGCTCGAATGGCGCGCGCCGACCGGCGAGGCCGCGTGGCTGTCGGACCACCTGCCGTACATCGCGCGCCTGCGCCTCGATCCGGCATAACGATCCCGCTCGCGGTTCGATCGCGCTTCGCTAAAGCACGGCCGCGCGGTGCGCGTTACATTAACGGCTTGCCCATCCCGCCACCGCCCCATCCCCGGGCCGCGCCGCCATGTCCTACCTGCCGATCCTGCTGCAAATCGCCGTCGTTTATCTCGTCGCGGCGATCACGCCCGGCCCGAATTTCTTCATGATTTCGCAACTGTCGCTCGCGGGGCGGCGCAGCCTCGGCGCCGCGTCGGCGCTCGGCGTCGGCACCGCGTCGGTCGCGTGGGCGACGCTCGCGATGCTCGGCCTCGCGGCCGTGCTGCACCAGGTCGAATGGCTGTACGAGGCGATCCGGATCGGCGGCGCCGTGTATCTCGTGTATTTCGGCTTCAAGCTGCTGCGCTCGGGCGTGCGCCGCGACGCGGCGCCGGCCGACGCGCCGGACGAACGCGCGCCGCTGGCCGCGCCGCACGCGCGCGACTACCTGCGCGCCTATCGCAGCGGCCTGTTCACCTGCCTGACGAACCCGAAATCGTGTGCGTTCTGGACCAGCGTGTTCGCGGCGATGCTGCCCGCGCACGTGCCGCTGTGGTTCAACGGCGCGGTGCTGGTAACGATCGGCGTGCTGTCGGCCGGCTGGTATTCGTGCGTCGCGTACCTGTTCGCAAGCCCGCGCGCGCAGCGCGGCTACCGGCGCGTGCGGCGCCCGCTCGACGCGCTGTGCGGGGTGGCGCTCGTCGGCCTCGGCGCGAAACTCGCTGCCGATCGCTGAAAGCGATTTGAAAATATTCGTTGCGCCAAATCCGCGCCACCACGGGGGTCAAGCCCGCGATCAGCGCCAACAGGGTAAAATAACCAGTTCGTCAATCGTCTGTCATCGAGAAGGCGCGTGTCCGACGCGCCGGCCGGCCGATCCGCGATCGGGCCGTCGCACTCGGTTTTTTTGCCCGTTTTTGGGCCCGTTACACGCGTTCGCCACGCGCGTCCGTTTTCAAAGCCATGAGCAAATACGACACCGCCACCGTCCAATCCGTCCACCACTGGACCGACACGCTTTTCAGCTTCACCTGCAGCCGTGAGGCGAGCCTGCGCTTCAACAACGGCGAATTCACGATGGTCGGCCTCGAGGTCGACGGCAAGCCGCTCGCGCGCGCCTACTCGATCGTCAGCCCGAACTACGAAGAGCATCTCGAATTCTTCAGCATCAAGGTGCAGAACGGCCCGCTGACGTCGCGCCTGCAGCACCTGAAGGTGGGCGACACCGTGCTGATCGGCAAGAAGCCGACGGGCACGCTCGTCGCCGACAACCTGCTGCCGGGCAAGACGCTGTGGATGCTGTCGACCGGCACGGGCCTCGCGCCGTTCATGTCGATCATCCGCGATCCGGACATCTACGACCGCTTCGACAAGGTGATCCTGACGCACACGTGCCGCCTGAAGGGCGAGCTCGCGTACATGGACTTCATCAAGCACGACCTGCCGGGCCACGAGTACCTGGGCGACATCATCAAGGAAAAACTCGTCTACTACCCGACGGTCACGCGCGAAGCGTTCGACAACGAAGGCCGGATCACCGACCTGATCGCGACGGGCAAGCTGTTCACCGATCTCGACGTCCCGCCGTTCTCGCCGGAAAACGACCGCGTGATGCTGTGCGGCAGCACCGCGATGCTGAAGGACACGACCGACCTGCTGAAGCAGGCCGGCCTCGTCGAAGGCAAGAACAGCGCGCCGGGCCACTACGTGATCGAGCGCGCATTCGTCGACTGATCCACCCCCTAGGGCCTGTTCCCGCTAATAACGGGAACAGGCCCTATTTGTGCCGCATCAAGGACCGGAGCAAAAGCTCCGGTTTTTTTTCGTCCCTACTTGGCGAATTCGTAACAAACTGGGACCATTCCATCTCAAATAGTTACATTTGGATACGTCATCGTCCGGCGCTCGGGTGTCAGTGTTTTTCCTACAACACCCTCATTCCGATTATTCACATTTACCCTTAAATGTCCGCCCGACATGACGTTTTCAGAAATTTTGAGATATTATTCGCCGCGCGTGGTTGCCGTTCGGATGACAGTGGAAGGGTCGGATGCAAGTGTTACAAGACGTAACTTTTGTTACCTCGGTAGGGGGCGATTCTCTGGCGGCGACCGTCATCGAAACGGTAGCCGATTCACGCAGCCAACCGGTGTCTGAACCGCTTTCTGAGAGCAGGGAGAGTCATGGATACGTCGCTTAACGCGCCCGCGGGCGCCCACGCCCCGTTCCCGTCGCGGCAGCTCGTGCACAGCTGCGCCGCTACTCCGCCCATTGCCAAAACTCCGTCGAAACGCGACGCATCCGCCGCGCGGATCGCGGCGCTGTCCACCCAACTTCTGGCTGCCGACGAAGCCGCCCGCCGCCACCTGGCCGGCGAGCTGCACGACGGGCTCGGCGCCGAACTCACCGCTGCGCGTTTCGCGCTCGCAAACGTTCAAACGTGGCTGCCGGCCGATGCGCCGGACGGTTGTTTGCGTGCGCTGGAGCTGGCGCAACAGGCGCTCGACGCCGCGACCGACGCCAATCGCCGGCTGATCGACGAGCGCGGCACGCCGGCGCTCGACGCAGGCGTGGTCGGCGCGCTGTCGTCGTGGGTCGACAGCCATGCGACGCGCACGGGCCTGCGCACGAGCTTCGTGTGCGCGGCCGATGCGCGCCTGACGCAGATCGCCGGCGCCAGTGCGCTCGCGGTGTTCCGCGTCGCGCAGGAAGCGCTGTCGAACGTCGCGAAACACGCGCGCGCCGCGTCGGTCGACGTACGGATCGTCACCGACGGCACGCATCTGTCACTGATTGTCTCCGATGATGGGACCGGTTTCGTCCGGTCCCGCCGCACCGGCTACGGCCTCGCCGGCATGCGCGCCCGCTGCGAGGCGTTCGGCGGCAGCTTCGAGGCGGCCACGCCGGAAACCGGCCACGGCACGCGCGTCACCGCGCGCTTCGCGTGGGATTCGCTGCTCGCGGTGCCCGTCGCGGCACGCCGCGCGTCGCTTTCGTGAGGTCGTCATGAGCCTGAACATCCTGCTCGTGGACGATCACGCGATCGTCCGGCAAGGGATCCGCCAGTTGCTGCTCGACCGCGGCATCGCGCGCAACGTCACCGAGGCCGAGAACGGCGGCGACGCCATGGCCGCCGCCGACAAACAGGAATTCGACGTGATCCTGCTCGACATCTCGCTGCCGGACACGAACGGCATCGAGGTGCTCAAGCGCCTGAAGCGCAAGCTGTCGCGCACGCCCGTGCTGATGTTCTCGATGTATCGCGAGGACCAGTACGCGGTGCGTGCGCTGAAGGCCGGCGCCGCCGGCTACCTGTCGAAGACGGTCAATGCCGCGCAGATGATCGGCGCGATCCAGCAGGTCGCGGCCGGCCGCAAGTATGTGAGCCCCGCGATGGCCGAGGCGCTCGCCGAATACGTGTCGTTCGAGAACGAACCGCTGCCGCACGAGAAGCTGTCCGACCGCGAATACCAGACGCTCTGCATGCTCGCGTCGGGCAAGCGGCTCACCGACATCGCGAACACACTGTCGCTGTCCGTGAAGACGGTGAGCGTGTACCGGTCGCGGCTGCTCGAGAAGATGCGGCTGTCGAACAACGCCGAGCTGACGTTCTACGTGATGAGCAACCAGCTCGTCGACATGGCGCCCACGGCCGGCGCCTGATTCGCCCGAGACACCCGATTCGCCGGATTCAACGGCGCGGCGCGCGCCGCGTTGCCCTCAACCGCCGCCCGTCTTGCGCGCAAGCGCTTGTTTTCTCGGACGATTCCGCGACGCGCCGCTGCATCGCAGCGGGTCTTGTTCGCCAAATCGGCTAAAATTACGGGTTTTCACTCAGTCAGCGCCGCCGCGCTCGCGCGCGCTGGCGATTCATCCGCAATGTCCCTCTTCCGCAAGAAAAACGTCGATCGCATGATCGCCGGCGCACACGCCGCCGGGCTCAAGAAAGCGCTCGGCGCGATCGACCTCACCTTCCTCGGCATCGGCGCGATCATCGGCACCGGCATCTTCGTGCTGACCGGCACCGGCGCCGTGCAGGCCGGTCCCGCGCTGATGCTGTCGTTCGTGATCGCCGCGATCGCCTGCGGCCTCGCGGCGCTGTCGTACGCGGAGTTCGCGTCGTCGATCCCCGTCGCCGGCTCGATCTACACGTATTCGTACGCAACGCTCGGCGAGCTCGTCGCGTGGATCATCGGCTGGGACCTGATGCTCGAGTACGGCCTCGCGGCGTCGGCCGTGTCGGTCGGCTGGTCGGGCTACCTGCAGTCGCTGCTGCAGGGCTTCGGGCTGTCGCTGCCGACCGTGCTGACGGCGGCACCCGGCGCGGTGCCGGGCGTCGTCACGTGGTTCAACCTGCCCGCGTTCCTCGTGATGCTCGTGATCACGACGCTGCTGTCGATCGGCATCCGCGAGTCGACCCGCATCAACAACATCATGGTGTTCATCAAGGTGTCGGTCGTGCTGCTCGTGATCGCGGTCGGCATCTTCCACGTGACACCCGCGAACTGGAAGCCGTTCATGCCGCACGGCTGGAACGGCGTGTTCGGCGCCGCGGCCGTGATGTTCTTCGCGTTCATCGGCTTCGACGCGGTGTCGTCGGCGGCCGAGGAAGTGAAGAACCCGAAACGCGACCTGCCGATCGGCATCATCGCGTCGCTCGCGGTGTGCGCGGTGCTGTACGTGACGGTCGCGGCAGTTGCGACCGGCATCGTGCCGTCGGCCCGGTACGCGAACATCTCGCACCCGATCTCGTACGCGCTGCAGGTCGCCGGCGAGAACTGGGTCGCGGGCTTCATCGATCTCGGCGCGGTGCTCGGCATGCTGACCGTGATCCTCGTGATGAGCTACGGCCAGACGCGCGTGATCTTCGCGATGTCGCGCGACGGGCTGCTGCCGGCGACGCTGTCGCGCGTGCATCCGCGCTTCGCGACGCCGTTTCTGACGACCTGGCTCGTCGGCCTGTTCTTCGGGCTGATCGCCGCGCTCGTGCCGCTCAACGTGCTCGCCGAGCTGATCAACATCGGCACGCTTGCGGCGTTCTCGATGGTGTCGATCGCCGTGCTCGTGCTGCGTCGCACGCATCCCGACCTGCCGCGCGCGTTCCGCTGCCCCGGCGTGCCGGTGGTGCCGATCCTCGCGGTCGCGTCGTGCCTGTTCCTGATGCTGAACCTGCAGCCCATCACGTGGGCCGCGTTCGGCATCTGGCTCGTGATCGGCCTCGTGATCTACTTCCTGTACTCGCGACATCACTCGAAGCTCGCGCACGGTCACGAAGACGCGCACTGAGTAACCGTCTTCCGA
>NZ_LDWR01000037.1 GCF_001039005.1 Burkholderia cepacia | reverse complement strand
CGCGGAAATAACGCAGGCCGAGATCGTAGGCCGCCTTGGGCTGGGCCTTCGCGGCTTGCTTCAGCGCAACGATGCGCGGGTCTTCACGGTCTTCCGAATCGTCCCTTTTTTGATAGGAGACCTGATCTTTAGGGCGATCGGAACAACCGGTGTCGTCGCAGATCCGCACCGTGTTGCTGATGGTGGATGGATCCTGCGCGCAAGCGGCCAACAGCAACAGCAGCCCCGGTGCGAGTAAACGGCGATGCATTGTTACCTTCCTTGAGTTCTATTGGCGCCGCACTGCTTCGCGCTATCCCGCCTCGTGATCGCGTACCCGGTTTGCGAGCGGGACGGCGAATTTCATCCGCCAACGCCGACACGCGACCCAAAGCGCTCTCAGGTTCTTGTTTTGCCCTGCCATGTCGCTATAAGGTTTGACGCGCGAAAACGGGGCGGGCATCCGCACACTGCCCCGTCATTCGCCCAATTCCGCCGCGGCACCGTCAGGCACTGAATTCCTGTCCGAAAATCCGGATCTCTTAAAGCAATCGACATAAACTGGTATTTTCTAGTTTCAAATGATACATATCGGTCTACCTAAGAGTCAAGGTAACTTGCGAGTTTGTGTGACGGGCCCTGCTGGCCCGGCCGGGAGGCCGGTGGGGAGGGCGGACGTGACCGAGCGGTACGATGCTAGAATTACTCGTCCCGCGCAGTTGGAAGAATCAAGGAGGAACCGTTCGTGCGAGCCAGCAAACGCCAGTTAGTGGTGGACAAAGCTACCGAGCTGTTCTCGAAGCACGGTTTTCATCCGGTGGGCGTCGACTGGATCATCGACGATTCCCGCGTCGCCCGGATGACGCTGTATCGGCATTTCCCGAGCAAGGACGAACTCATCCGGGAAGTGCTGGTCCAGCGCTATGACCTGATCGTGTCCAGCATCGACGCGCAGTTGCTGCACGTCACCGATCCGGTTGAGCGCGTAAAGACGATCTTCGACTGGTACGAAGCCTGGTTCAATACGCCCGAATTTGCCGGGTGCCTGTTCGAGCGTGCGCTGGCTGAATTCGGCACGGCGTATCCGCCCATCTCGGATGTCGCGATCCGGTACCGCCGGAAAATGGTCGAATGGGTCGCCGAATTGCTCGCGGGCCTCGTGTCTCCCGACACGGCAAAACGACTGGCGGCCGTCTACATGATGTTGCTGGATGGTGCGACCGTCGACGCCAGGGCGTTCAACGACGCCGCGTCCGCGGCGCGCGCGTGGCAAGCCGCGAAAGCCCTTCTCGAACAGGCGATGCACGCCGAGGATGCGCTTGCGGACTACGATACGCACCGCGCGTGACGGGGCAATCATCGAACTGATCCCGCAGGCGTACCGCGACAATCTGTTCGATCGGAAAGCGCTTCCGTTTCACGGCTGACCACCTCCTGGCGCAGGGAAAAACTCTCCGCAAGATTCGCTCCAGAATCTATCAGGATTCCTGAGTCAGATCAGCGTGCCGGCATCAACCACCCAATACGAATTCCCCATCTCGTGAACTGGACAGCGTGCCTGCCAGGTGTCCATCGCTGAGCTGCGTTGGATGGACACGAGGCGATCAGCACCTTCCGATCTTCGAAATGCTGAAGGCGATGGGGCCGCTGACCGACTCGATCCCCGGAGCCGGCCGTCGCGCAGCAGGGCATTGACTGCCGGCACCTCGATTCCATGATCGCTGCACGGGATTCACGTGGGTTCGTGCTGTCGGCGGAGCAGCACGCTTTCGAGCCACGCATCGATATCGTGTTGAACGAGATCCTTGTTGTGGTCGTTCAATATTTCATGCCGGTCGCCGGGATAGAACCGGTATGTCAGCGCCAGATGCCCCTGGCGCATGTAACGGGCAATCAGCGCCTGGATCGAAATCGTGTGTTCGCCTACCGGATCGTGGGTGCCGGCGATCACCAGAACCGGCAGGTCCACGGGAATGCTCGATTCATGCTCGGGGATCCACAGGTTACGGAAGCCGTCGAGCACGGAGTACAGCATGCTGTTGGAAAACGGCTTGCCGCAGAGTTCGTCGTCCAGAAAGCGCTGTACCTCGGCCGGGTCCGCCGTCATCCATTCGCAGCCGGTCGACGGTTGCCCCTGATGCACGAACGGCGCGTTGAATGCTTGCAGCACTTTGCCGAACAGCATCGCGGGTTGGTTGCCGTCGGCAGAACGCGCTACGACGCCGAGTTGCGCGAGCGTGTCGTCGTCAACACCGGGCAATGCGCCCAGTGTGCCGCAGAGTACCGCGCCGGCCAGAAGAGAACCGTGGTTCTGGATGTGCGCTTGCGTGAGTGCGGAGCCCATGCTGTGGCCGAACGCAATCAAGGGCAGGTCGGGAAACTGCGTCCCGATCAGGCGGGATAGCTGGGCGATGTCGCTCGTCATGTCGGCCCACGCCGTGAGCCCGGCTTGCCCCAATGCGGCGGCCCCGGCGGTATGACCATGTCCGCGCAGATCAAGCGCGAAGACGACGTAGTGTCGAGCCGCCAGATAGCGGGCGAGCCGATCGTAGCGGCCGCCATGTTCGCAGATCCCGTGAGTGATCTGCACGGTCGCCCGCGGTGTCTCGTTGGCCGGCGGTGCCCATTTCCGGATAAAGATCCTGGCGCCATCCACGTCTGACGAGAATGACGATTCTTCGTACCGGCAATCGGTTGATGCGGTCATGTCGGAGACTCCGTTTCACATTTGGGTGGAGAGGCTGTCGAGCGTGTGCATGTCTCGTGTTTTCGGAGCGACCGTGAAATAGCGGCCTCGCGCTCGCGAAAACAGGCGGGATGGTACGTCTCGGGCGAGCATATCAGGAACGTGGGCCGGAGAATGGCGAAACCTGAGATTAACGACTGTTGATGGGTAATTGGCGTTAGATGTGTATGTTTTCCATTGTGATTCGTTGGGTATTTTATTGACGAGAGGTTTGCCGATGCGTCAGGCGACTCGCGCCTGTTACGTCGCTTCTCGCGCGATTTTTGAATCGCTGTGTGTCGTGTTCGCACACGGATACGTTGCGATACAAAGCATCCGGACGGTTCGGATATAAAACCGGTGAAGCGTTTCACACGGCGGCGCGGTGCCACGCGCCGCCGCTGCGAACGGCGAACCCTGAGCGCCTGCCCGTGCCGCGGGCCCCTTCCTTAACGATCGACAATGGAGAACGAGTCATGCCTGATACCGTGAACACCCGCCGCCGCCTGATCCTGGGCACGACGCTGGCGAGCCTGAGCCTCGCCGACCTCGGGTTCGGCGACCTGGCGCGCGCGCAGTCGGCGCCCGCTGCACCGGCTGCGCCGCGCGCGGCCGGCGTCGCGTCGCTGGGGACGATCCACCAGATCGACGCGGGCGTGCTCAACGTCGGGTATGCGGATCTCGGGCCGAAGAAGGGCCCCGTCGTGTTCCTGCTGCACGGCTGGCCGTACGACATCTATAGCTACGCGGAAGTCGCGCCGCTGCTCGTGGCGGCCGGTTATCGCGTGATCGTGCCGTACCTGCGCGGCTACGGCTCGACGACGTTCCGCTCGGCCGACACGGTGCGCAACGGGCAGCAGGCCGTGACGGCCGTCGACATCGTCGCGCTGATGGATGCGCTGAAGATCGACCGCGCGGTGTTCGGCGGCTACGACTGGGGCGCGCGCACGGCCGACATCATCGCGGCGATGTGGCCGCAGCGCGTGAAGGCGCTGGTGTCGGTGAGCGGCTACCTGATCGGCAGCCAGGAGGCGAACCGCAAGCCGCTGCTGCCGCAGGCGGAGTTCCAGTGGTGGTATCAGTTCTACTTCACGACCGAGCGCGGCGCGCTCGGCTACGCGGCGAATCGCGATGCGTTCAACAAGCTGATCTGGCAGCTTGCTTCGCCGAAGTGGCAGTTCTCCGACGAAACCTACGCGCGCTCGGCCGTGTCGTTCCAGAACCCCGATCACGTGGCCGTCGTGATCCACAACTACCGCTGGCGCCTCGGGCTCGCGAAGGGCGAAGCGCAATACGACGACATCGAGCGGCGTCTTGCCGCCGGGCCGGCGATTACCGTGCCGACGATCACGATGGAAGGCGACGCGAACGGCGCGCCGCATCCGGAACCGGCCGCGTACGCGAAGAAGTTCACGGGCAAGTACCAGCACCGGACGATCACCGGTGGCATTGGCCACAACCTGCCGCAGGAAGCGCCGCAGGCGTTCGCCGATGCGATCCTGCAAGTGGAGCATCTGTGATGCGGGCTGGTGGTGGCATCCTGCGTCGCGGCATGGGCCGCACGCTCGTCGCGGGCGCGCTGCTGGCCGGCACGTTGTCGGCGAGCGGCCCGGCCGCGTTCGCGGAGCAGCCGAACCCCGCTGCTTCGCCGATCTACGGCGTGACGATTCCGCCCGGCTACCGGAAGTGGGAAATGGTCGCGCCGGCCGAAGAGGCCGCGCCGCTCGACGAGCTGCGCGTGGTGCTCGGCAACCCCGTTGCGATCCGCGCGCTCGAACAGGCGACGCTGCCGTTCCCCGACGGCACGATCCTCGTGAAGCTCGCGTACAAGCGCAAGCAGTCCGACGAGTTCGCGCCGGCGACGGTGCCCGGCCAGGCGACGACCGTGCAGGTGATGGTGAAGGACTCGCGCCGATATGCCGCGACGGGCGGCTGGGGTTTCGGGCGCTTCATCAACGGCGTGCCGGCCGATATCGGCCAGCATCAGACGTGCTTTGCGTGTCACCAGGCGCGTGTGAAGAACCACGACTATGTGTTCACGCGGTTGGCGCCGTGACGTGATGCGGCATCGCGGGTTCGATGCAACGAAAGGCGTGCCGCGTGAGGCACGCCTTTTTTCATGGTGCGCGACCGTCGATGAACGTATCGGCATGCGGGTTTGTATCGCACTGTATCTGCGGCCGTTCCGGAAAAACTGGCATGCAGAAAGCACCGGTTTCGGAAACATGCCGGATACGTGGGCGGGTTCTACTGTCGACATGCAGCAAACATTCGGTGCCAGACGTCTGCATCGGATGCCAAGTGATCGACACCCCAACTTTCGTCAAGGAGCATGCTCATGAAAACCGCCCGTATCCTCGCCGTTGCCGTCCTCGCCGCCATCCCCGCATTGTCGTTCGCCGATACCGGCCACGGCATGACGCGCGCCGACGTGCGCGCCGAACTGGTCCGCCTCGAACAGGCCGGCTACAACCCGGCCCGCAGCGAACCGCATTACCCGGAAGACGTCATCGCCGCCACACAGCGGGTCGCGCGTTCCGACCAGAACGGCCCGTCGAAGTCGCAAGGTGACAACGTGGCCGATGCTTCGACGCCGAGCCATCGCGATGCGGCGCGGGCGCGCTCCGCGCAGAACGCCGCCGACGACCTGTACGCGCATTCGTGATGCGCTGCTGCGCCTGCCGCATGTGCGGGCGCAGCCCCTACCGCAGCATTGTCAAACAACACAACAGAGCAAGGAGCAATACGATGACCGGTTCGATGAAACGGGTTCTGGTATTCGCCGCGGTGATCGGCGGATTGTTCGGTGCGGTTGCGGTGCAGGCCGCGCCGAAGGATGACCTGAAGGGCACGAATGTCGTGCTCGTGCATGGCGCGTTTGCCGACGGGTCGAGCTGGAACCGCGTGATTCCGCTGCTTGAGGCGCGCGGGCTGCATGTGGTGTCGGTGCAGAATCCGCTGAGCTCGCTCGCCGACGATGCGGCCGCAACGAAGCGCACGATCGACGAGCAGAAGGGGCCGGTCGTGCTGGTCGGTCATTCGTGGGCCGGTGTCGTGATCAGCGACGCGGGCAACGACGACAAGGTGAAGTCGCTCGTCTATGTTGCGGCGTTCGCGCCCGACGATGGCCAGTCGATCGCCGACGTCACGCAGGGGCTGCCGGCGCCCGCATGGGCCGGCGAACTGCGCAAGGATGCGGGCGGGTTCACGCGGCTGTCGGACAAGGCGATCGCACAGGATTTCGCGCCGGACCTGCCGCCCGCGCAGCAACGCATCGTCGCGGCGACCCAGGGGCCGTGGTACGGCGGTTGCATTTCGGAGAAGGTCGCGCAAGCCGCGTGGCATGCGAAGCCGTCGTCGTTCGTCGTCGCGACGCAGGACCGGATGATCGATCCGAAGCTGCAGGAAACGATGGCGAAGCGGATCGGCGCAACGGTCACGCGCGTGAACGGCAGCCATGTCGCGATGCTGAGCCAGCCGAAGGCCGTGGCCGACGCGATCATCGCGGCCGCGGAACGCGCAAAGCAGGATACGCAGTAAGCGGATGCCGCGCCGCCGTCGTGCGGCGATGTCGACCGGCCGGCGCGGCACCCGATCGTCATTGACGACAGCTCATCGGACCCGTGCCGGCGGGGGCTTCCGGATCGCCGCAGTACAGCAGGTGATAGTGCTGCGGATCGCTATAGAGTGCGTGGAAACCTGTTTCGACGAACACGGATGCCAGGTTCCCGATCACCAGGGCCGCGAACAACCCGACCGCGAGCTTGACGAACGGCGACCGCCCCGCATCGCGGGACCGTGCCACACCGACGTGAATCGACTGCAGGCGCGTCTGGAACGCAAGCATCAGCACGCAATAGATGATGCTTGCGGTCAGTGCGACATAGGACGCGGTGTACATGTGCATGCCCAGAATCGCACCGCCGTAGGGCGGGGTGCCGGGCAACACGTGCAGGAACATCTGCATCAACCCGATCAGGCTGCCGACCAGCGCACCGACTGCGCTCAACGCGTAATTGGCGGGAGAAGGATTGCGGCTCCACACGTTCAACAGCAGTCCCGCACCGAGCAGCATGAACGCGACCCGCTGGAGATTGCAGAGCGAGCACGGCAGTTCACCGTGCGCCAGCTGGAAGTAGAACGCGACGAGCAGCACCGCATTGACGCCGTACAGCGCCAGCAAATCGATCAGGCGATTGGCTTTCATTTTTTTGACCTCTTACCAGGAGCCGTAGGTGGCGAACTGCGGAATGTGATGCGATCCGTGATGAATGGCCCATACCGCGACCAGTAGCGTGGTCAGCCACCACGTCGCGCCAGCGGCCCTGTCGCGCCCCAGCAAGGACAGCAGGAGCGCCACGGCGGCGGACAGGAATGGAATGAATCCGATGAACATGATCGACCTCGATTAATTGGAAACTGTCGCCAGGCAAGGCGCATGAAACAGGCTGCCGTGCACCATCCCGCGGCATGTGCGCACGATCACCATGGCCCACAAGCCGCCAAGCAACACGGCGAGCAACGTGCCGAATACGGCGAACCCCTCAAAACCCGTCGCGTGATACAGGCTCAGCGACGCGGCGGTAAAAACCCCCAGCGGAAACGTGAAACCCCACCAGCCGAGATTGAACGGCAGTCCTTCGCGGCAGTAGCGCATCGTGAAGAGCACGGCGCAGGCAAGCCACCAGAGACCGGCGCTCCAGAGCAGAAGGCCGCCGACAATGCCGAAGTCCCGCGCCAGCACCGCCACGCTGGCCAACGGCGTACCGGCGAACGCAACAGGCGCGGCCTGACCGAGCGTCAGCAGACCGAGCGCGCCGGTACCGATCGGGCCGAGCGTCAACCAGCTCGACGGACCGAGGTCGCGGTGCGGCAACTTATGGATGACAAGCCGGAAGAACACGAGCGTCAGAATCGCGAACGCGAGCGGGACCGAGATGGCCCACAGCACGTACCCCGCGCCGATCAGCAGCCGGGCCTGCGCACCGACGAAATGCGGCGCGAGGGTGGCCGCGCTCGACGCCGCCACTTCCGGTGCGACGATCGGCAGCAGCAGGACCGCGGTCAGGCGTTCGAACGTGTGCCCCTGCTCGGTGAACATCATGAACGGCACGCCGATCGCGACGACGACCGACAGCAGCGCATCGAAACACCACAACGCATAAGCAAGCGTATTGGCCTCGGCGTGCCCGCCCGTGAACAGGACGATGCCGTTGATGATCGGCACGAGACCCATCGGCACCGCGCCGAGAAACATCGACTGGACCGGATGGTGCAGCAGCGGCCGAATCGTTTCCGGGAACCGGATCGCCCGCGCGGTCAACATCGCGGCAAACGCGAGATACAGCACGATGTCGATGGCCCACAACGCCGATGCCAGTGCCCGCTGCCCGCTGAAGTGAAGCGGTAGTCCGGCGAGCACCAGCGACACGATGCCGTTTCCCATCGTCATCGCGAACCAGTTGGGCGTGAATTGCCGGATTCGTTCGGACAGGCCACGCGGCGCGCCGATGGTCGAGTTGGTCTTGGTCATTTGATTCTCCGTGTCGAAGAACTGCATGACTGGATTCTAGGGAGCGGCTTTGTATAATAAAAATACATCGTTTAGATGCTTCCTATATCACGATCATATACGTCGATGAACTTCACTCACTTGGCCGCGTTTCACGCGGTTGTCGAAACCGGCAGCGTTACGGCGGCGTCCGAAAGACTGCACGTCAGCCAGCCCGCGCTCACACGCGAGATTCGGGAGCTCGAGGAACGGCTGGGCGTGACGCTGTTCGACCGCATGCCGCGCGGCATGCGGCCCACGGAAGCGGGCCGACTCCTCGCCGAATATGCCGCCCAGATTTTTTCGCTGGCCGATGTTGCCGAGGCGGCGGTCGGCGAGTTCGCCGGTCTCACGAGAGGTCAGCTCGGCATCGGGTCGAGCCGGACCATCGGCGTGTATCTGCTGCCGGCCGTGCTGGACGCATTCCGCACGCGCTATCCGGGCATCACGGTCGATCTCAGGATTTCGAACAGCGAGAACATCGAAAACGCCGTTCTCAACAGCGAGCGCCAGATCGGCATGATCGAAGGGCCTTACGACAACACCGCATTCGATGCAGCCGTCATTGGTCGGGATGCACTGATCGCGGTCGCCGCGCCGACGCACCCACTGGCACGCAAACGGCAATTGACCGCCGATGCAATCGGAACAGCGGAGCTGGTCATGCGCGAACCCGGTTCGGGAACGCGCACGGTCGTCGAGCAGGCCTACGCGCAGCGAGGGTTGACGTTGGCGCCGAAGCTGTCGGTCGGCAGCGCCGAGGCGATCAAGCAGCTGGTGAGGCTCGGCAATGCGATCGCGTGGGTCTCGCGTAGCACCGTCACCGAAGAACTCTCGTCCGGTGCGTTGGTACAACTGCCCGTCAAGGACCTCAAGATCGAGCGCAATCTCTGCATGATCTGGCGCAAGGGCGGCAGCTTGAGCCCGAGCGCGCACGCGTTTCGCGAACTTGCCACGGACGTGTTCAAGCGTTCGCGGTGACGTATACGGCAGTGCCCGAGTCGAGTCGCCGCATCTGCAGCGTTCCAGCTCGGGATATCGCGGCGCGGATCGCCCGCGCGGCCCGTCAACGACCGGCCTGGACTGCGCCATGCTGCTGCGCGGCGGCCTGAGCCGCGACCCTCGCTTCGGCGGCCTGGATGTCGTCCGGATAGTGTGGATCGTCGCCCGCCGCGGGCTGGTAGCCTGCCTGTTCGAGGCGCACGAGGTCGGCGATGACTTCGGCACGGGTCAAGGGCGCCGAAGTCGTATTCGCGAAGCTAGCAGTGGCGCTGGTCAGCGCGGCAGCAGCCAGTGCGAAACAAATGAGCGATTTCATATTCTTCTCCTGATAGCGTAAAAAATGGACGCGCGCTGATACGGGCGCCGCGGTCGCAGGCAAAGCGATTGTCACGAATGAAATGCCGATGCAAAGCCGGTTTTTCATATCGGTATCCTTAATAAAGCAACGCGGAAAGCGAACTGAACCGGATCCATCGCGTTCGAGCGCGGAGATCAAACCATGCACGCGTTGAACGCTTCGCCTGTCTGGAACACCGTCAATCGTGTCGGCGGGGCAATGTCGATATCTTGGGCCGAGACGCCATAGATGAAAAATATATCGTTGATATCGATTTGATGCGTTCTTGATATATGAGTGCTGACGCGAGCCGTGCAATCACTTCGATGCAGGTTCGCCGTGGCGACGAACTGCATCAATCGGCCCGATAGCGCACAACCGCGATAGCAATTCATTCGGCGCTGATTAGGAAATGAATTTTTATTGGTTCTGCCTGCCCGGCCGCACTCGCATAGTGGGGCTGACGGCTATAGACAGCACGCAAGCTGCAACGGCCGCATTCCCGGTGTTTTTGTTCATACGAATCCACGAAAACAAGGAAGTGTCATGACGGTTGCATTGGAACAACGAACCGCAGCGCAGCAGGCGCTCGAAGACGCCCGCGCGGCGGCCGCATCGGCCGGCACGCCCTACGCGGGCGGCGTGGCGCCGGAAGCCGCGTGGGCGCTGTTCTCGGCGGGCGACGCGCTGCTGGTGGATGTGCGCACGGCCGAAGAACGGAAATTCGTCGGCCACGTGCCGGCGTCGCTGCATGTGCCGTGGGCGACCGGCACGAGCCTGACGCGCAACCCGCGCTTCGTCCGCGAACTGGAAGCGAAGACCGGAAAGGACGCGGTGGTGCTGTTGCTGTGCCGCAGCGGCAACCGGTCCGCGCAGGCGGCCGAAGCCGCGGCGAAGGGCGGTTTCACGCAGGTATTCAATGTGCTCGAAGGGTTCGAGGGCGACCTCGACGAGCGGCAGCATCGCGGCGGCAGCAACGGCTGGCGTTTTCGCGGCCTGCCGTGGGCGCAGGACTGATTCACGGCCGAAACGGGAGAAGGCATCATGGCCGCATTCGAAATCGACGACATCGTTCAGTCGCTGCAAACCGTGCGCCGCGCGTGGCGTGAGAAGCAGCGCCGCTCGCTCGAACCGGGCGGGCGCGACCTGCCGGCGCGCGAGGCGCTCGCGCAGATTCTCGGCGCGCTGAAAGGCGTGCTGTTTCCGATGCGTCTCGGGCCGCCCGACCTGCGCCAGGAGAGCGAGAACTTCCACGTGGCGCATGCGCTCGACGCGGCGCTGAACGCGCTGCTCGCGCAGGTGACGCTCGAGTTGCGCTATGCGGCGCGCCAGCGCAACGCCGACGGCACGATCGATCCGGTCGACGACTCCGCGTCGACGGCCGTGCAGGCGTTCGCCGCGCGGCTGCCCGAGATTCGCCGGCTGCTCGACAGCGACGTGCTCGCCGCTTTCCACGGCGATCCGGCGGCTGGCAGCGTCGACGAGGTGCTGCTGTGCTACCCGGGCATCCTCGCGATGATCCACCACCGGCTCGCGCACGAGCTGTACCGGCTCGGCCTGCCGCTGCTCGCGCGGATCATCGCCGAGCAGGCGCATGCGGAGACGGGCATCGACATTCATCCGGGCGCGCGTATCGGCGCGGGTTTCTTCATCGACCACGGCACGGGTGTCGTGATCGGCGAAACGGCGATCATCGGCGAACGCGTGCGCGTGTACCAGGCCGTCACGCTCGGTGCGAAGCGTTTCCCGCGCGATGCGGCCGGCCATCTGGAGAAAGGGCTCGCGCGCCATCCGATCGTCGAGGACGACGTGGTGATCTATGCGGGCGCAACGATCCTCGGCCGCGTGACGATCGGGCGCGGCGCGGTGATCGGCGGCAACGTATGGCTCACGCAGGACGTGCCGGCCGGCGAGAACGTCACGCAGGCCGTGCTGCGCAGCGAAGCGAACGCCGCGCCGCGTGCGGCGGCGCGTGTCGCATAGGAGCCGCGATGAGCGACTTCATCCATCGGTTCGGCGCCAACGTGCGCAAGCTGCGCGAAGCGCGCACGTGGTCGCAGGAGCAGCTCGCCGAGCATGCGGGGCTGAACCGCTCGTATGTCGGCGAGATCGAGCGCGGCGAGGCGATCGCGTCGATCGTCACGGCCGACAAGATCGCGCGCGCGTTCGACGTGTCGATCTCGACGCTGCTGCCCGGTGCGTACGTCACCTGAGGCCGCCTCGTTTCGTTTCCCTTTCGGTTGTGCGCGACCTGACGGCTATAGCATGTTGAGCCGGCAGGGGCGTGCTTCCGATAATCACCTCGCGTCATAAGCAATCCCGTTTTTCATCTTAAGAACCCGGAGCCACACATGTCGACCGTTGCAAGCGGCACGGCCGCGCTGAGCGATCACGCCGCCCGCCAACTAGCGAACGCTACCAAGACCGTCCCCCAGCTTTCCACGATCACGCCGCGCTGGCTGACCCACCTGCTGCAATGGGTGCCGGTCGAGGCCGGCATCTATCGGCTGAACCAGGTGAAGAACCCGGAAGCCGTGCGCGCCGCGTGCACGCAGCTCGAGGACGAAAGCGTTCTGCCGCAGACCTTCGTGCCGTACGAGGAACAGCCGCGCGAATACTTCCTGAACGCGGTGAGCACGGTACTCGACGTGCATACGCGGATCTCCGATCTTTACAGCAGTCCTCACGACCAGATCAAGGAGCAGCTGCGCCTGACGATCGAGACGATCAAGGAGCTGCAGGAAAGCCAGCTGATCAACAACCCCGACTACGGGCTGCTGGCCAACGTGACCGACGAACAGCGGATCTTCCCGCTGACGGGCGCGCCGACGCCGGACGACCTCGACGAGCTGCTGACCAAGGTGTGGAAGGAGCCCGCGTTCTTCCTCACGCACCCGCTCGCGATCGCCGCGTTCGGCCGCGAATGCACGCGACGCGGCGTGCCGCCGCCGACGGTCAGCCTGTTCGGCTCGCAGTTCCTCACGTGGCGCGGCATTCCGCTGATTCCGTCGGACAAGGTGCCGGTCGCGGACGGCAAGACCAAGATCCTGCTGTTGCGCGTCGGCGACAAGCGGCAGGGCGTCGTCGGCCTGTATCAGCCGGGCGTCGCGGGCGAGCAGGGGCCGGGCCTGTCGGTGCGTTTCATGGGGATCAACAACCAGGCGATCGCGTCGTACCTGATCTCGCTGTATTGCTCGCTCGCGGTCCATTCGCCGGATGCGCTGGCTGTCCTCGATGACGTCGAAATCGCCAAGTTCCATGACTATCCCGACACCTACCGTTAATCCCGGCCTGGCCGGCGGCGACGCGCTCGCGCTGCCGCACGCGCCGTTGCCGGCCGGGTTGCCCGACCCCGCGACACTCGCGCGACTCGCGTCCGAGTTCTTCGCGACACCGCCCGGGCAAGCCACGGCGCCCGGACTGTCGGCGGGCAGCGGCGCGGTCGGCGGCGTGCCGTCGGCGCTGCCGGCTGCCGCGCCGATCCTCGCGTCGGTGAGCAACCCGGCGCCCGCCGGCTCGCCGCTCGCGGGGCCGGGCGGCACGGGCACCGGCGTGCCGGGTCTCGCGCTGCCGCAGGGCAAGGCGGCCGGCACGAACCTCGCGCCGTCCGCGCCGACGCACGTGCTGTCGCTCGGCAATCGCGTGCCCGCGCTCGCGCCGCATGCGGCCGCGCAGAACGGGCTGCCGGACAACGTCGTGTCGATCGCACCCGCGCTCGAACCGCGCATCGGCGGCGCGGCGCTTGGCGTGCCGCAGACGAATGCGGCGGCGTCGGAAGGTGCCGTGAAGCCGTCGCCGTACTACTTCACCGACGGTTCGCTGCAGGGCTGGCAGGCTACGCCGCAGGACATCGTCGTGCCGTCGAACGGCCTCGCGTCGCCGGAAGCGTTCGGGTTGCCAGGCGACGCTGCGCTGCGCGACCTGCTCGCCGTCCATCGCGCCGCGCCGGTTTCGCGCGCATCGGGCGCGGATGTGTCGCGTTACTTCATCGACGATGCGCACGCGGTCGAGCCGCAAGGCAACCTGCATCGTGGCGCGCACCCGCCGTTCGACGTAAACGCGATCCGCCGCGATTTCCCGATCCTGCAGGAGCGCGTGAACGGCAAGCAGCTCGTGTGGTTCGACAACGCGGCGACCACGCACAAGCCGCAGGCCGTGATCGATCGCCTCGCGTATTTCTATGCGCACGAGAACTCGAACATCCACCGTGCGGCGCATGCGCTGGCCGGCCGCGCGACGGATGCTTACGAGCATGCGCGGGAAACGGTGCAGCGCTTCATCGGTGCAGCGTCGCCGGACGAGATCGTGTTCGTGCGCGGCACGACCGAGGCGATCAACCTGATCGCGAAGACGTGGGGCGTGCAGAACGTCGGCGAAGGCGACGAGATCATCGTGTCGAACCTCGAGCATCACGCGAACATCGTGCCGTGGCAGCAGCTCGCCGCGCAGCAGGGGGCGACGCTGCGCGTGATTCCGGTCGACGATTCGGGGCAGGTGCTGCTTGAGGAATACCGGAAGCTGCTCAACGACCGCACGAAGATCGTGTCCGTCACGCAGGTGTCGAACGCGCTCGGCACGGTCGTGCCGGTGAAGGAGATCGTCGAGCTCGCGCATCGGGCGGGCGCGAAGGCGCTGGTCGATGGTGCGCAGTCGATCTCGCACATGCGCGTCGACGTGCAGGCGCTCGACGCGGATTTCTTCGTGTTCTCCGGGCACAAGATCTACGGACCGACAGGCATCGGCGTCGTGTACGGCAAGCGTGCGATCCTCGACGACATGCCGCCGTGGCAAGGCGGCGGCAACATGATCGCGGACGTGACGTTCGAGCGCACGGTGTTCCAGCCGCCGCCGAACCGGTTCGAGGCCGGTACCGGCAACATCGCGGATGCGGTCGGGCTTGGCGCCGCGCTCGACTACGTGAGCCGCGTCGGCATCGAGAACATCGCGCGTTACGAGCACGACCTGCTCGCGTATGCGACGAGCGTGCTCGCGCCGGTGCCGGGCGTGCGGCTCGTCGGCACCGCGCGCGACAAGGCGAGCGTACTGTCGTTCGTGCTGAAGGGCTATGAGACCGAGGAAGTCGGGCAGGCGCTGAACGAAGAGGGCATCGCGGTGCGCTCGGGGCATCACTGCGCGCAGCCGATCCTGCGGCGTTTCGGGCTCGAGGCAACGGTGCGGCCGTCGCTCGCGTTTTACAACACGTGCGACGAGGTCGATGCGCTTGTACGTGTGGTGCGGCGTCTCGCGACACGGCGTTGATGTTGCTCGCTTGCGGCGGCCCTCGCGGGTTGCCGCAAGCGCTTTCCTGCTACCCGATCAGAAACGCACGACCTGCTTCTGCTCGACCGTGAAGCCGTCGCGCAGCACGCACGCGGAATCGGCGAAGTAGCGGCGGGTTTCCGACAACAGGTCGGTGTTGCCGCGACGGCAGAACACCACACCCGACCCTTCCTCCGTCAGCAGTTCGTCGATCAGCGATTCGGGTTGCCCGATATCGGCGAGATGGACGTTCTGCACGCCGTGCGCGAGTGCATCGAGCGCTTCCCGCACGCAGGGTGCCGCATCGGCGGCCGGATGCTCGGTGAGCCATTGCTCGAGTTCGGTGATGCCGTACAGCCCCGCGAGTTCGCCGAGTTCGCGCAGCAGCGCGCTGTCGACCATCATTACCAGCGTCACCGCGCCGGTGCGCTGCGCGAAGAGGCTGCCGAGTTGGTCCGGGCGCAGCAGACGGTCCTCACCGGCGTCATCCGGTGCGATGGGCATCACGACGGGCACCAGCCCGTTTCCGAGAAACGCGTTCAACGCGGTGCCGTCGAATTGTGCGACCGGGCTCGTGTTCGTCTGGTCGGATTCGGCGCCGGCCACCAGCAGGCCGCCGTCGTGACCGTCGATGCCGATTGCCTTGACGCCATGGCTGCCGATCAGGCGAACGAGTTCGTGGTTGACCTCGGCCATTGCGGCGCATGCGGCCTGGACGGACTGCGTGCCGGGCGCGGACGGTCCGCCCTGGACGACGATCGGACGAACGCCGGTCAGCGCGAGCAGCGCGACATCCTGCGCGAACGCCTGGCGAAAACGCGCATCGCGCGCGGCGCCGCCATCGACGATAACGACAGTCTGCCCGTGCAGGGCCTGCATGAACGGCAGCGAGCGAGCCAGTCCGGCCACGCGCCGTGACGAAAGGGTGGGACTTTCAGGGTCTGGGAACATGAGATGTCGAAAGAATGAAGAGAGTGCCTGTCGCCGCACGGTGCGGCATCAGTGCGTGCGTTGCATGAGCCGGTGAATCTCGTCGGGCGTCAGCGCGTCGCGCGACGCCTGCCGGAACACGCGATCGCTGAAACACCGTGCCGCGTCGGCGAGCAGTTCGAGGTGCGCGCGGTCGTCTTCTTTCGGCAGGACCAGCACGATGAATTCGCGCACGGGCTTGCGGTCCGGCGCGTTGAACGTGAACGGGTACAGCGCGCGAACGAACAGCGCGGCGGCCGAGCCGAGTCCGTCGACTCGTGCGTGCGGAATCGCGACGCCCTGGCCGAGGCCGGTCGAGCCGAGCTGTTCGCGTTTCGTCAGCTCGGTCCTGATCCGGTCCGCGGAAACCCCGCTGCTGCGCGCGATGTAGCGCGCGGCGAGGTCGAACAACTGGATCGCACTCTCGACCGGCACGTCGAGCAGGATGTTGTCCGGCGAACACGCGTCGGCCAGCCGGGTCGCGAGCGGCGTGCCGCCGCGCCGGTGGGGAAGGTCGGGTTGGCCGCCGACGGCGGCCTGCTGCGTTTGCATGCGGATCTCTCCGTGTCGGGATGACAGGGAAATCCTAGACAAAACCGCGTAAAGAGGGTGTTAGATACGCGGGGGCCCGGCATTAAAATTGTGTATCGATCGCGGCATGGCTTGCACCACGCGCTTGATACGAACGTCTTCAGGTGCCCGACAGCACGAACGGCAGCGTCGTCAGCAGAAAGACCGAGATGCCGACGACCGGCGCACCGAACGCGATCGCCGCGAACGCCACCGCGGCACTGGTCAGCACGAGTGTCCGCGACACCCGGCGGTGCCGGTCGTGTGCCGTCGCCCTGTCTTCGCGGATGGCATCGGCCCGCGCGCCGATCACGTGTTTCCAGAACGTCAAGCCAAGCATGATTGCTCCTGTATGAAAGACGACCGAGACGGGCGCGCGATGCGCCGTGCATGCGTATCAGCAACGCTTGAGCTTGAGCACGCGCGAGATCTGCCCGGACGTGAAGCCGCTGTTGCGCACGTAAGGCGCGCAGTCGAGCGGCGCCGTGAGTGATTCGCTGACGACGTACTGGCCGACAAAGCGGAATGCATCCGTTTCCATCTTGATGAACACCGGAATCGCGTCGCGTTGCGCGGCGAGCGTCCTGCCGGCCGATCGCGCGGACGCGCTGCCGTCGCAGAGGATCACGTCGGGTGCGTGCGGGTTGAGGTCCGTGCGCAGGCACGCGGCGACGACCTTGCCGTTCCTGGTCGGCAGGAATGCCTGTTTGTTGCCGCCGCATGCGGTGTGGATGAATTCGCGCGTGTACTGCTTGTCGATCTCGAACATGACCGGACTCCCGTATCGGAAATTTCCGTGAGTAAACTCAGGTATGCAAAGTAATTGGACCGGTTCGGCATGCCGGATGCGGGCATGCGATCGGTCATCGCCGATAAGGCGGATCGATGGCGCGTCGTTGCACGGATGTGCCGCACGCAGTCGCTTGAGCGCACGATGCGCGATTACCGCATCGACGTCGTGTTCAAGCGTGCGCGGGAATGACTACGGCGCGCACCGCCCGCCTGTCGGCAGGACGGTGGCTCGGGAAAAATGAGACGCAGGCGTCCTGCCTGTCAGGCAGAAAAGCAACTCGGAGGGCGAGGACTTCGGATGCGCATGGTGCGTGCTCGGTGAGGGATGGCGAACACATTCTAGTGAACGCACGCGCGGCCGCAAGTAAAAAGGTCGTAAAGGTGTGAGGATGCCCTTTACGTGCACTGCCAGAGGTGCGCGCTGGTGCGGCACGGCGCACACCAGAACGTGTAGTTCGCGCCGCCGCTGCCCCACAGCCATTCGCCGCCATCCGCTTGCGGCAGGTCGGAATCGAGCTGCATCACGAAGCGCATTTTGCGTCCGCAATCCGGACAGTCGGGATACCACGCCGACTGCACCCACGACGGCGCGCCGCCGACGCGGCTCAGGTTCTGGCGGTCGTTCGACTCGCCCCAATCTTGCCAGGCCCAACGTGCCGGTGCGGCAAAGAGTGTTACGTCGGCTTCCAAGAAGGCGGCTGCCGCATAGTCCGGCTGGAGGGCGGCGTCACGTTGCTGTGACGGGGGGGCGTACGCGTTGCCGGTGTCGTCGTGCCGGTGGAACAGCGGACCGTCGCTTTCCCAGCCGAGACAGGACAAGCAGGTGTCGAACGAAACGGGCGTCGTGCTGTCGATGCCAGCTTCAACTGGTTGCGGTAGCGTCAGCAACCGGTGCAGCGGCTCATGACACAGGCCACATCGATGCGTCGACATGCCGCCGAAGCGTGCGCCGGACCGACGCGATTCGCCCGCGTGCCAGGTTCGATGATTGGCATGAATCTCGCGTTTCCACTTCGGCATGTCGCGGAGAATTGGCGCACGCAGTGTCGGACCGAAGTCGATGTGCAGCGGTGACTCGCCATGCAAGGCGCGCAACGTGTCGTGTTCCTGCGCATAGCCGGCGGACATGAGCCAGTTGACGGTATTTTGCGGATCGTTCGGGAACAGCCGGGCCGCTGAGTCGTGAATCGCCACCGGGTCTCGCGAATGGAGAAGCGCGGTGGCCCGTTCGCACGCGGAGATGTCTCGGGCCGGGTCGTCGGCAAGCCGGCCGCGCCATGCGTCGATCGTCGCCGAGTCGAGCGCCCGCCACGCGCTTTCCGCACAATACAGGGACGGCGACTGTTTCGTACGAACCACGTCGAGGAGCGCATCCCAGTGACCGGCGAATACATGCGGCGACTGTAGCGCGACGCTCGATAGCACGCGCGCGAGCCGGTCGTTCCACGCACCGTCGCGGACCCGTCGCCACGTTTCGGCTGCGACATTGGCGAAAGAGGCGTCGTCCATCAGGTCGAGCGCGGCATCGAGGAAGGTCGCGTGCGGCAACGTGCGATCGAACGACGCGATCACAAGATCGGCGAGAGCGGCGGGGTTGTCGCGCCGAAGTACCAGCACCTGCGCCATCGGATCGTTGCCGGTCCAGCCGAGGCGTTCGTAGTCATCGAGAATGGTTTGTGCTGTTGGCATGGCGGATAAGCGGAGAAGATTCGAAGAGGCGCACGCGCGCGCGGAGCGCTGACGGATCAACGCCCCGCGAGCATCCGCCCGCCGACGCCCATCAGCAGCAGGCCGGCCGTCGTATCGAGCACGGCCTTGCGTCGAACCAGCAGCCGGCGCACCGACGGATGCGACGCGAGCAGCGCCATCGCGCAATACCACGTGGCCGAGATCGCGATCGACAGCGCGACGACCGAGACATCGAGCCATGCCGGCGCATGGGCCGGCACCATCAGTGCGAAGATGCTGCCGTAGAACGCGACGGATTTCGGGTTCGTCATGCTGACGACGTAGCCCTTCTTCGCGGCGTTCCAGTCGGTGGTCGTCGCCGGCGCGGAAGCCGGCAACGGCTTGCGCGCGGTCAGGATTATTTTCAGGCCGAGCCAGATCAGGTAGGCGGCGCCGGCAAGCCGCAGCGCGGTGTGCACCCACGCGACGTGGGTCACGAGCAGGCTCAGCCCGGCGATCGCGATCGCCGCCCAGGTGCCGGACGCGGCGGCCAGACCGAGCCCGGTCATCACGCCGGCGCGGCGCGATACGACGGCGGTCGACGTGACGATCACGAAATTCGGGCCGGGGCTGGCGACGCTCAGCAGCAGGACGCCGGCGAGCGGCAGAAGCGTGTTGACGGTGGTCGACATGGCGTGGAGAGCGGCGTGGCGGAACGGGCTTTCATCTTACCCGAGCGCGGCGACGGGCCTGTGCGCCGCAATATGCCGTCGATCCAACGAAAAAACGCGTGACGACTGCCGTCGCCACGCGTTGCACGTTTCCACAAGGCCGCGCGCATACCGGCGAACCGGCGCGCGGCGCGGCGTCAGAAATCGAAGCCTGGCCCACCCGCACCCGGCCCGCCCGGCCCCGCGACCGGCGCCGCATCCTTCGGCGCTTCGAACACGGTCGCATCGGTCGTCAGCAGCAGCCCGGCCACCGACGCCGCGTTCTGCAGCGCCGTGCGCGTGACCTTGGTCGGATCGAGCACGCCCGATTCGACGAGGTCGCCGTACTCGCCGGTCTGCGCGTTGTACCCGAAGTTGCCCGAGCCTTCCGCGACCTTCGCGACGACGACGCTCGCTTCCTCGCCCGCGTTCGCGACGATCTGGCGCAGCGGTTCCTCGAGCGCGCGCAGCACGATCTTGATGCCTGCGTCCTGATCGGCGTTCACGCCCTTCAGTTCGCGGATCGCCTGCCGCACGCGGATCAGCGCGACACCGCCGCCCGGCACGATGCC
Organism: Burkholderia cepacia; assembly: GCF_001039005.1. Taxonomy (GTDB): domain Bacteria; phylum Pseudomonadota; class Gammaproteobacteria; order Burkholderiales; family Burkholderiaceae; genus Burkholderia; species Burkholderia theae. Next base: position 76,683 of record NZ_LDWR01000037.1, on the reverse strand, counting down.
TTCCTCGACGGCCGCGCGCGTTGCGTGCAGCGCGTCGTCGACGCGATCCTTCTTTTCCTTCACCTCGATCTCGGTCGCACCGCCGACCTTGATCACCGCGACGCCGCCCGCGAGCTTCGCGACGCGTTCCTGCAGTTTTTCGCGGTCGTAGTCGGACGTCGCTTCTTCGATCTGCACGCGGATCTGCTTCACGCGCGCCTCGATGTTTTTCGCATCGCCCGCGCCGTCGATCACGGTCGTGTTCTCCTTGCCGACCTCGATGCGCTTCGCGTGGCCGAGTTCGGCGAGCGTCGCCTTCTCGAGCGTCAGCCCGGTTTCCTCGGCGATGACCTGCCCGCCGGTGAGGATCGCGATGTCTTCGAGCAGCGCCTTGCGGCGGTCGCCGAAGCCCGGCGCCTTGACGGCAACCGTCTTCAGGATCCCGCGGATGTTGTTCACGACGAGCGTCGCGAGCGCTTCGCCTTCGACATCTTCCGCAATGATCAGCAGCGGCCGGCCCGATTTCGCGACCTGTTCGAGCACCGGCAGCAGGTCGCGGATGTTCGAGATCTTCTTGTCGTGCAGCAGGATGTACGGGTTCTCGATCTCGGCGATCTGCTTGTCGGGATTGTTGATGAAGTACGGCGACAGGTAGCCGCGATCGAACTGCAGCCCCTCGACGACGTCGAGCTCGTCGGCGAGCGACTTGCCGTCCTCGACGGTGATCACGCCTTCCTTGCCGACGCGGTCGATTGCTTCGGCGATGCGCTGGCCGATCGATTCCTCGCCGTTCGCGGAGATCGTCGCGACCTGCGCGATTTCCTTGCTCGTGGTGGTCGGCTTGCTGATCTTCTTCAGTTCCTCGACGGCCGCCACGACGGCCTTGTCGATGCCGCGCTTCAGGTCGAGCGGGTTGAGCCCGGCCGCGACGTATTTCTGGCCTTCGCGCACGATCGCCTGTGCAAGCACGGTGGCCGTGGTCGTACCGTCGCCGGCTGCGTCGCTGGTGCGCGACGCAACTTCCTTCACGAGTTGCGCGCCGATGTTCTGAAGCTTGTCCGCGAGTTCGATTTCCTTCGCGACCGACACGCCGTCCTTCGTGACGACCGGCGCGCCGAAGCTGCGCTCGAGCACGACGTTGCGGCCCTTCGGCCCGAGCGTGACCTTCACCGCGTTCGCGAGAATGTTCACGCCTTCGGTCAGCTTCGAACGTGCGACGTCGCTGAAAATGATTTCCTTGGCTGCCATGATTGCGCTCCGTTATTGATTGACGACGGCGACGATGTCTTCCTCGCGCAGCACGAGGAACTCATTGCCGTCCACCTTGACGGCCTGACCCGCGTACTTGCCGAACAGCACGCGCTCGCCGACCTGCAGGTCGAGCACGATGCGCTGGCCGTCCGCGTCCTTGCGGCCGGGGCCGACGGCGATGACTTCGCCCTGGTCGGGCTTTTCCGCGGCGCTGTCGGGGATCACGATGCCCGACGCGGTGGTGGTTTCCTGGTCGAGTCGTTTGACGATGACGCGGTCGTGCAAGGGGCGTAGGCTCATCTCTTCGTCCTGTCCTGTTCTGTCGAAATTGGCTGGCACTCTTCATCAGAGAGTGCTGACGAGTATAGAAACGAGCCGCGGCGCGATCCAATAACGGATTCGGAAATGCATTTGCGCGAATGCGCTATGGACGGGAGACGGGCGGGGCCGCCGTCAGATCAGCAGCGATACCGTTCTGAACAGTGCGAGATCTTCCTTGCGCGCGGATCGCGCATGACGGCGGATCACGTGCAGCAGGCAGTCGATGAAGCAGCGTGCCGCATCGCTCAGCGTGCTGCTGCGGCGTGTGACGATGCCGAGGTCGCGCGGCTCGAAGGTCTCCTTCAACTGCAACGCACGCATCCGGTCGCCGAACGGCGGCACGGCGGCGAGAATCGTCGGGCACCACGTGCACATGTCGGCCTGCTCGAGCATCGTCTGCAGCATCGCGACCGATTGCGCGCGCACGATGCGCCGCTCGTCGATCTGCGCGCCGTGGCGCGTGAACAGGTAATCGACGAGTGCGGCCTGCCCGTCGGCCGCGAAATTCAGCACCCAGTCCCGGTCGAGCAGGTCGTGGATCGACCGAGCGCGTTCGCACGGATGGCCGGCCCGCACCATGACCGAAGTCTCGTAGCGCAGCATCGGCTCGAACGCGAATTCCTGCGTGCCGCCCGGCTGCACGTGGCCGAGCGCGAAGTCCATGCTGCCGTCGCGCAACAGCGGCTGTGCGACGGCCATCAGCGCTTCGTAGAGTTCGAGGCGCACGTCGGGCATCTGCGCGCGAAACCGCAGCACGGCCTCCGCGAGGAACGTCACCGTGAGCCACGGCGTCACGCCGATGCTCAGCCGGCCCTCGACGCGGCCGCGCATGCGTTCGAGATCGCTTTGTGCGTGTTCGAGCTGCTTCAGCACGAGTTTCGCGTGCGTGAGCAGCGTTTTGCCGTATTCGGTGAAGCCGATCCCTTCCGGCGCGCGCACGAGCAGCGGCAGCCGCTCGCTCGCCTCCAGCTCGCGCAGTGCGCGCGTGACGGCCGCCTGCGACAACCCGAGCGTACGCGCCGCGCCGCGGATGCTCCCGGCCTCCGCGCTCGCGACGAGCGCCTGCAACTGATGCAGCTTGATCGTGCTCATGGTGCGATACCCGACAACGAAAAGTTGTCATCATAACGAAACCGCGGCTGTTCGCCGGGATTTTCGCTGCATACGATTCGGCCACGATCGGTCATCCGGGCGATCGGCAAGCGGAACACGTATCGAGGAGAATCGGGGTTGGACCACGAACACATTCCATTGGAAATGGCGGCCATCGAGACGGAGATGATTGCGCTGCGCCACCGGCTGCACGCGCATCCCGAACTCGGTTTCGAGGAACACGCGACCAGCGAACTCGTGGCCGATTGCCTGACAACGTGGGGTTATCGGGTGACGCGCGGGCTCGGCGGCACGGGTGTGGTCGGCACACTGACGCGCGGCACCGGGAAGCGGCTCGGGCTGCGCGCGGACATGGACGCGCTGCCGATTCGCGAGACCACCGGGCTGCCGCATGCGAGCCGGCGCGACGGCGTGATGCACGCGTGCGGCCACGATGGTCATACGGCGATGCTGCTGGCGGCGGCCCGCTGTCTTGCGGAACGCGCGCGCTTCGCGGGCACGCTGAACGTGATTTTCCAGCCGGCCGAGGAAGGGCTCGGCGGCGCGAAGCGGATGATCGACGACGGCCTGTTCACGCAGTTCCCGTGCGACGCCGTGTTCGCGATGCATAACGTGCCGGGCCTGCCGGCCGGCGTGCTCGGCTTCTGCGATGGCCCGGCGATGGCGTCGGCCGACGAGGTGCGCGTGCGCGTGATCGGGCACGGCGGGCATGGCGCCGCGCCGCACACGACGATCGATCCGGTGGTGGTGTGCGCATCGATCGTGATGGCGTTGCAGACGGTGGTGTCGCGCAACGTGAATCCGCAGGAACTGGCGATCGTCTCGACCGGCTCGATCCATGCGGGCACCGCATCGAACGTGATTCCGCCGCATGCGGAGCTCGAACTCAGCGTGCGCGCGTTGTCGCCGGACGTGCGCGCGCTGCTCGAGCGGCGCATCCGCGCGATCGTGCACGGGCAGGCCGCGAGCTACGGCGCGACGGCCGAGATCGACTATCGATACGGTTACCCGGTGCTCGTCAATCACACGGCGGAAACGGCCTTTGCGCGCGACGTGGCCCGCGAATGGGGCGGCGATGCGGCGCTGATTCCGCATCTGCGGCCGATCGCGGCGAGCGAAGACTTCGCATTCATGCTCGAGGCTTGCCCGGGCAGCTACCTGTCGATCGGCAACGGCGACGGTGCAGCCGGATGCGGGCTGCATCACCCGGGCTACGACTTCAACGATGCGTGCCTCGCGACCGGCGCGAGCTACTGGATCGCGCTTGCGGAGCGATACCTCGCGTGATGCGGCCGCACGATTTCGGTTCACGAACTACGATTTACACAAGGAGACTGGCAATGAAACAGTGGATGGTGGCGCTCGCGGTGGCGCTGGCGGCAGGGACGGCGCATGCCGGCGACTGGACGGGCAAGGAGATCCGCCTCGCGGTCGATCCGACTTACCCGCCGCTCGAATACAAGCTGCCCGACGGCACGCTGAGGGGTTTCGGGATCGACATCACGAACGCGTTGTGTGCGGAACTGCACGCGCGCTGCGTGTGGGTCGAGTCGAGCTTCGACGGGATGATTCCGGGGCTGCTCGCGCGCAAGTTCGACGTGATCGCATCGTCGATGACGATCACGCCGAAGCGGATGCAGCAGATCGCGTTCACGAACCGGATCTCGAACGCACCGGCGCGACTGGTCGTGCACAAGGGGTCGCCGCTGCTGCCGAGCGCCGAGTCGCTGAAGGGCAAGCGCGTGGGGGTCGAGCAGGGTTCCGCGCAGGCCGACTACGCGGTCGCGAACTGGCAGCCGGCCGGCGTGCAGGTCGTGTCGTACCAGAACCAGGATCAGGTGTACGCCGATCTCGTGACGGGGCGGCTCGACGCGGCGTTCCAGGCATCGATCGCGGCCAGCGACGGGTTCCTGAAGAAGCCGCAGGGCAAGGACTTCATGTTCGCGGGCGCGCCGATCGACGACGCGAAATACTTCGGGCAAGGCGACGGCCTCGGCTTGCGCAAGCAGGACAACGACCTGCGCGACGCGTTCAACCACGCGCTCGCGACGATTCTCGCGAACGGCACGTACCAGCGGATCAACCGCAAGTATTTCGACTTCGATATCTACGGCGGCAAGTAAGCGACGGCGCACGCAACGTACGCAATCAGCCATAAATAAATAAGGATTACGGATGAACTGGAGATCGATTCTTGTCGCGATTCCGGCGCTGTGCGCAGCGCCCGCATTCGCACAAGGCAGTGTCACGCTTTACGGCCTCGTCGATGCCGGCATCGACTATACGAACAATGTCGGCGGCCATGGTGCGTGGCAGATGGCAAGCGGCTTCGCACAGGGTAGCCGCTGGGGGCTGAAGGGTACCGAGGACCTGGGTGGCGGCTACAGCGCGCTGTTCCAGATCGAGAGCGGCTTCAACGTGAACAACGGCACGCTCGCGCAGGGCGGCCGCATGTTCGGGCGTCAGGCCTACGTCGGGCTCGGCAGCACGCGCTTCGGCACGCTGACGCTCGGCCGGCAATACGATTCGGTCGTCGACTATCTCGCACCGACGACCGCGAACGGGAGCTGGGGCGTCTATCCGTTCTCGCACCCGCTCGACAACGACAACACCGGCAACACGTTCCGCGTGAACAACACGGTCAAGTACGCGAGCCCGGATTTCTCCGGCTTTTCGTTCGGCGGCACCTACAGCTTCAGCAACGACACGGGTTTCGCGAACAACCGCGTATGGAGCGTCGGCGCGCAGTACGAGCAGGGCGGCCTGCTCGTCGGCGCGGCGTTCCTGAACGCGGACAACCCCGGTGCGTCGTCGGGCGGTGCGATCGCCGGTTCGGGGTCGGTCGGCGCCGACGCGAATTTTGCGTCGGCACGGCTGCGGATCTTCGGGGCGGGCGTCAACTACACCGCGGGGCCCGCAACGGTCGGATTCGCGTACACGAACAGCAACGTCACGCGGCCGACCGCGAACGTCGGCTACCTGTTCGGCGACGAGACGATCGAGCCGGTGACGGGCCCGCTCGCGGGCGGCACGGTGACGGCGATCAAGTATCAGAACTTCGAAGTGAACGGCAAGGTCCAGTTCACGCCGGCATTGTTCGTCGGCGCGCAATACGTGTACACGACGGTGCGCTACGACGTGACGACCGGCGCCGCGAAGCCGAAGATCCATTCGATCGGGTTGATGGCCGACTACAACCTGTCGAAACGCACGGACGTGTACCTGATGGGCGCGTATCAGCGGATAACCGGCGATGCGACCGGTTCGTCGCTCGATCAGGCGTATATCCCGGGCGCGGCCGATCTGTCGTCGAACGCGAAGCAACTGATGGTGCATGCGGGGATCCGGCACAGGTTCTGACCGAACCTTGCCGGATGGGCGGCGACCGGTCGCGCGGCCGGCTGACGCGGCGTATGATCACCGCACCACGCATACCGGGGGGCACGCCGTCATGAACAGGAAACTGCAGATCGTGATCGTCATCGGCATCGCGGTGACCGTGCTGAACGTCATCTATCACCTGATCCGCCGATGATGCGCCTGCTCGCCCGCTCCCCCGGCGCGCGCGCATGACCGCGATCGACACCCCGATGGCCAGGCAGCCACCCGGCTGGCTGCGCATCGCGCCCGCGCTGTTCCTGCTGCTGTGGGCCAGCGGTTTCGTGTTCCTGAAGCTGGGCCTGCGCTATGCCGATCCGCTCACGTTCCTCGCGCTGCGCTATGCGTGCGTCGTCGCGTTGCTCGCCGGCCCGTTCCTGTGGCTGCGCCCCGCGTTGCCGCGCACGCGGCGCGAATGGCGCAACCTCGTCGTCGTCGGCCTGTTGCTGCAGGCCGGCTATTTCGCGTTTACGTACCTGAGCCTGAAGCTCGGCATGTCGGCCGGCGCGGTCGCGCTCGTCACGTCGCAGCAGCCGATTCTCGTCGGGCTGCTCGCGCCGATGATCGCCGGCGAGCGCGTCGGCGTGCTGCGCTGGGTCGGGCTCGCGCTCGGCGCCGCGGGCGCGGTGCTGGTGATCCTCGCGCGCTCGTCGGTCGACGTCGCGTCGCCGTGGGCGCTGGCATTCGCGCTGCTCGCGCTCGCGTGCATCACCGGCGGCACGCTGTGGGAAAAGCGCTTCGGCACCGACGTGCATCCGGTCACCGCGAACCTCGTGCAATACACGGTCGGGCTGGCTGTCACCGCGCCGCTCGCGTTCGCGCTCGAACCGATGCATGTGCAATGGACCGCCGGCCTCGCCGGTTCGCTCGCGTACCTCGTGATCTGCAATTCGCTGATCGCGATCTCGCTGCTGCTCGCGATGGTGCGATACGGCGAAGCGTCGCGCGTGTCGGCGCTGTTCTTCCTGATTCCGCCCGCGACCGCGCTGATCGCGCTGGTGGCGCTCGGCGAGACGATCGGTGCGCTTGCATGGCCCGGCATGGCGCTCGCGGCGGCCGGCTTGTTTCTGGTGATGCGTTACTGACACGCGCACCGCATCCGGGCAGAACGTCCAAACGAAGCGAGTGCCGGCGACCGTACGCGTTTTTCCGGCCGGGTTCACAATCGTCCGGAATGCGCATGCGTGGCGCGACTGCGTATGCATCGCGACTTCTTCGCTTCCTTCCGAAAAGGCACGAATCATGTCATCCCGCACCTGTCTCGTCACCGGCGCGTCGCGCGGCATCGGTTTCGCGGTCAGCACACTTCTGGCGCAGCGCGGCCATCGCGTCGTCGGTCTCGCGCGGCATGCACAAGGCATCGATTTCCCCGGCGAATTGCTCGCGTGCGATCTCGCCGACGTCGAGCAGACGGCGGCAACCCTTGCGCGCATCAGCGAGCGCCACGACGTCGACGGCATCGTCAACAACGCGGGCATCGCGTTGCCGCAGCCGCTCGGGCAGATCGATTTCCGGTCGCTGCAGGCCGTGTTCGATCTCAACGTGCGGGCCGCGATCCAGGTCACGCAGCACTTTGTCGATGCGATGAAGGCGCGCGGTCACGGGCGCATCGTCAACGTGTGCAGCCGCGCGATTTTCGGCAGCCTCGACCGCACCGCCTATTCGGCCGCGAAGAGCGCGCTGGTCGGCTGCACGCGCACGTGGGCGCTCGAACTGGCCGAACATGGCGTGACGGTCAACGCGGTTGCGCCGGGCCCGATCGAGACGGAACTGTTCCGCCAGACACGCCCCGTCGGCAGCGAAGCCGAACGCAAGGTGCTCGCGACGATTCCCGCGCGCCGGCTCGGCACGCCCGCCGACGTGGCGGCCGCGATCGGGTTTTTCCTGTCGGACGAAGCCGGTTTCGTCACGGGGCAGGTGCTGTCCGTGGACGGCGGCGGCAGCCTCGGCGGGCGGAGCTGATGCACGGCGATGCGGGCTGCCGGACTCGGCCTGCATCGCATATTCCCGCACCCCGTTAGCATGTGACGAATCCGACTTTGGGCGCCGCGCGCGCGACGCTAAGATCGCCGATCCCGTAGATCGAGCGTTCGACAAAATGAAAAAGTCCGCTTCGCCGTTGCATGCTTTCCGTTTCCGTGTGGTCTGCGCCGCGATCGCCGGCACGCTGTCGCTCGCGTCGTGCGGCGGCGTCGACAGCGATGCGCCGTCGCAGTCCGCCGCGACGCCGCCGCAAGCCGACCCGACCCCGGCCGCAAAGCGCCCGAACATCCTGTACATCATGGCCGACGATCTCGGCTATTCCGACATCCATGCATTCGGCGGCGAGATCAACACGCCGAACCTCGATGCGCTCGTCGCATCGGGCCGCATCCTGTCGAACCACCACACCGGCACCGTCTGCGCGATCACGCGCGCGATGCTGGTGTCCGGCACCGATCACCATCTGGTCGGCGAAGGCACGATGGGCGTGCCGACCGACGAGCGGCGCGGGCTGCCCGGCTACGAGGGTTACCTGAACGATCGCGCGCTGTCGTTCGCGCAACTGCTGAAGGACGCCGGTTATCACACGTATATCGCGGGCAAGTGGCACATCGGCTCGGGGATCGTCGGCAGCGCGACGGGCAGCGGGCAGACGCCCGACCAGTGGGGTTTCGAGCGCAGCTACGTGCTGCTCGGCGGCGCGGCGACGAACCACTTCGCGCACGAGCCGGCCGGCTCGTCGAACTACACGGAAGATGGCCGCTACGTGCAGCCGGGCCAGCCCGGGCAACCGGGCGGCACCGGCGGCAGCCCGGCCGTGTTCTATTCGACCGATTTCTATACGCAGAAGCTGATCTCGTACATCGATTCGAACCAGCGCGACGGCAAGCCGTTCTTCGCGTACGCGGCCTACACGTCGCCGCACTGGCCGCTGCAGGTGCCCGACCCGTGGCTGCACAAGTACGCGGGCGTGTACGACGCCGGCTACGACGCGATCCGCAACGCGCGGATCGCGCGGCAGAAAGCGCTCGGCCTGATTCCCGCCGATTTCAAGCCGTTCGACGGCCTGCCCGAAACGACGGCGGCGTCGCCCGCGACGGCGAACAACGGCACCGCGAGCGCGAAATACATCAGCGCGGTGCATTCGGCTGCCGACGGCTACAGCGACTACGGCCCCGGCAAGGTCGACAAGCTGTGGTCGAGCCTGTCGCCGGCCGAGCGCCGTGCGCAGGCGCGCTACATGGAGATCTACGCGGGGATGGTCGAGAACCTCGACTACAACATCGGTCTGCTGATCCAGCACCTGAAGGACATCGGCCAGTACGACAACACGTTCATCATGTTCCAGTCGGACAACGGCGCGGAAGGCTGGCCGATCGACGGGGGCGCGGACCCGACGGCGACCGACACCGCGAACGGGCAGGAGCCGATCTATTCGGCGCTCGGCACCGACAACGGCAAGCAGAACGCGCAGCGCCTGCAGTACGGGCTGCGCTGGGCCGAAGTGAGCGCGTCGCCGTTCCGGCTCACGAAGGGTTATTCGGCCGAAGGCGGCGTATCGACGCCGACGATCGTGCGCCTGCCGGGCCAGTCGCAGCCCTTGCCGACGCTGCGCGCGTTCACGCACGTGACCGACAACACGGCGACGTTCCTCGCTGTCGCGGGCGTCACGCCGCCGTCGCAGCCGGCGCCGCCGCTCGTCAACACGCTGACGGGCGTCGACCAGAACAAGGGCAAGGTGATCTACAACAACCGCTACGTGTATCCGGTCACGGGCCAGTCGCTGCTGCCGGTGCTCACCGGTTCGGCGACGGGCGAGGTGCATACGACGCCGTTCGGCGACGAAGCATACGGCCGCGCGTACCTGCGCAGCGGCGATGGCCGCTGGAAGGCGCTGTGGACGGAGCCGCCGCTCGGGCCGCCCGACGGTCACTGGCAGCTTTACGACCTCGCGTCGGATCGCGGCGAGACGACCGACGTGTCGGCGCAGAACCCGTCGGTGATCCAGACGCTGGTTACCCAGTGGAAGACCTACATGAGCAACGTCGGCGGCGTCGAGCCGCTGCGTCCGCGCGGTTATTACTGAGCGAGAGGGCGACACGATGCGGTTCCGGTTCTGGACGATCGGCGCGGCGCTGGCTGCCACGCTGTTCGCCACTGCGTTCGCGGTGGGTTATGCGAATCCGGCGGAGACGGCGGGCGGCGCGTTCGACGACGCGAATCGCGGCCGCGCGCTCGCGCTGCTCGGTTCGGAGCGGCAATGCGAGCGTTATTCGGGGCTGCCGGCAAAGTGGCGCGACGATCCGAAGGCCGGGATGGTGCACCTGCGCGGCGGCGCGTTCGTGTTCGGCAGTACGCGCGGTTATGCGGACGAGCGTCCGGTGGGCGACGGCCGCACGCATGTTGGCGGATTCTGGATCGACCAGACCGACGTGACGATCGCGCAGTTCGCCGCATTCGTGCAGGCGACCGGCTATGTGACCGAGGCCGAGCAGCAGGGCGGCGCGGCGGTGTTCCATGTGCCGACGCGCGACGAGATGAATGCACGTGACCTCGCGTGGTGGTCGTGGGTGAAGGGCGCATCGTGGCGGCATCCGCGCGGTCCCGGCAGCGGCGTCGACGGGCTCGGCAACCTGCCCGTCACGCTCGTCACGCAGCGCGATGCGTTCGCGTATGCACGCTGGCTCGGCCGCGACCTGCCGACCGAAGCCGAATGGGAATACGCGGGCAAGGCCGGCCGTGACGACGCATCGCTCGACGCGGCGCCGCGCGACGCGCAGGGCAAGCCGGCCGCGAACTACTGGCAGGGCGTGTTCCCGGTGCTCGACACGGCCGAGGACGGTCACGCGGGGCTCGCGCCCGTCGGCTGCTACGCGGCGAACGGGTTCCGGCTCTACGACATGATCGGCAACGCCTGGGAATGGACGAAGGACGCGTACACGGGCCCGCACCAGTCGCACACGAACGGCGACACGGCGGCCGTCGCGCCGCCGACGCGCCGGCACGATACGCCGATGGTCATCAAGGGCGGCTCGTTCCTGTGCTCGCGCGACTACTGCGTGCGTTATCGCGCGTCGTCGCGCGAACAGCAGGAGGCCGATCTCGGTGCCTCGCACATCGGCTTTCGCACGATCTTGAGGGATGCTTCATGAAGCGCGGCATGCGATTCGTTTCCATGTGGCTGCTGGCCGCGTGTGGTGTCGTGCATCAGGGCTCGCCCGTTGCCGCGGAAGCCGTCGTGCCGGCCGTGCGCGTCGGCGTGACGCGCGGCGTGCATGCGCAGATCCTGGACGAAGTGAAGCGGGTCGCCGCTTCGCGCGGATTCGGCGTCGATGTCGTCGAATTCGACGATGCGTCGCGCATCGACGCGGCGCTCGCCGACGGCCGGATCGACGCGGCCAGCTTCGAGGATGCGCAACAGCTTGCCGCGACGCGGGCGCAGAAACGCTACGCACTGGCGGAGGTCGCACCGACCGTCACGCTGCCGATGGCGCTTTATTCACGCAAGCTGAAGAACCTGAACGAACTGCAGCCCGGCGCGACGGTCGCGATTCCGGCCGACCCGCGCGGGATGGCGCGCGCGCTCGTGCTGCTGCAGAACGATACGCTGGTGACGCTGCGCGAGCAGGCCGGCCTGCATGCGACGCTGCGCGACGTGACCGGCAACCGGCTCGGGCTGAAGCTCGTCGCGCTGCGCCGCGATCGTCTTTACGCCGCGCTCGACACGGCCGCGTTCGTCGCGATCGACAGCGACGAAGCCGCGCGCGTCGGGCTGCAGCCCGCACGTGACAGCATCAGCATCGAGGACGCGCGCTCGCCGTATGCGAACGTGCTGACGGTGCGCAACGCCGATCGCGCGAAACCGTGGGTGACGCAACTCGTCGCCGCGTATCACTCGGACGACGTCGCGCGCTTCATCCTCACGCGCTACCAGGACTCGGTGCGGCGGCCGTGGTAGACACGTACCGGCTCGCGTGCAACGCATGCGGACGCTGCTGCAACAGCGCGCCGACGCTGTCGTTGCGCGAACTGTTCCGGCATCGGCACCGCTTCGTCGGCGCGCTGACGATCCGTCGTGTTCCTAAGCGGCGGATCGGCGAGCGCTGGCGTGCTGGCGGGCGCGAGCATGCGCTCGATGCGGACGACGTCGCGGCTGCCGATGCGCTGGCGGACCGCCTGTTCCATCGTTTCGGCGGCGCGGGCGGCGAATGGATCGCGCTGACGCTGCAGGGCTACGATTATCCGTCGCTCGGCCGTTGCGCGGCGCTGGCCGACGACGGCCGCTGCAGCGTGCATGCGGACAAGCCGTCGATCTGCGGCGCGGTGCCGCTCGATCCGCTGCTGCCGGACCGCTTGCAGGCTCGCGTGCTCGCCGCGCGGCGCGATGAAACGGCATGGCTCGGCGCGAACTGCATCGTCGAATCGAAGGACGCACCGTCTTCCGGCGAACCGGGATTCCCGATTCCGATGGTGACGGCCGGGCAAGTCGCCGATCGTGCGGCGCTCGACACGCATCGCGATGCGCTTGCGTTCGAGCGTGCGGTGTGGCGTGATGCGGTATTCGCGTCGCTGACCGAGGGCGGGCAGGACTTGCGTCATGCGCTGTCGCGGCTCGCACCGGGCGGCTACCTGACCGTATCGATCGTGCCGGTCCTGCTGGCCGTCGCGCCGGTTTCCGCACGTTGCCGCGCGTTGTGCATCGACTTCATCGACGCGCAACGCGCGTTGATCGGCGCAAGCATCGAAGCGGCGCTCGCGCGCCGCCGCATCGACGACCGGCCCGCGACGCGCGAGTTGCGCGGCTTCGCGCAGGCGCTTGAGCGTGCGCGGCATGCGCTGGCGGCGATGCCGGCGCCCGCGGCCGGAACGCGTGAAGACGCGCCGCGCATCGACGCATGGCTCGACGATCGGCTCGACGCCGATACGCTCGCCGCATGACGATCGCGGCACACGGCGCGTGCCTTACACTTGGCGCTCTTTCAATCGCCTTCGATGGAGCGTGCATGTACGCGTCGACCTTCATTTTCCGCGCCGGACAATACGACGACGAATTCCACCGGCTCGACCGGCAGATTGCCGACATGGCACGCGCGACACCCGGCTACCTCGGCGAGGAAACGTGGGAGAACGCCGAAGCGGGGCTGATCCAGAACGTCTACTACTGGGAGTCGGAAGCGGCGCTGCAGCAGTTGATGCAGCATCCGGCGCATCTCGAAGCGAAAGCGCAGCAGGCGCGCTGGCTCGACGGTTATCGCGTCGTGATCTCGAAGGTGCTGCGCGAGTACGGCGACGGCAAGCTTGCGCAACCGCATGCGGGCCTATCCGCGTAACTGGCTGTCTGATTCATTTCTTTCGCATTACGGATAAATAACAGCAGGCCGCAACCGGCGGCCCGCGTTCGCATGCGGGTTCAGGCGGGGCCGCGTGCAATCAATTCTTCATCAAGCATGGCTAAGGTGGCGGGGCTTCACGTCGTCAGTCTGTCCACCAACAACGTCCTCACTCGATGTCGTACGGAGCCTTGTCCATGCCGAATTTCGCCTTGTCCGCGAAGCGCAGCCGCGCGCTGCGCGATCGAACCGTTCCCGTTGTCGCATTGACGCTGATTGCAGCCAGCATCGGCGCGCAGGCCGCCCCGCATGACGACGGCGACGCAAGCCGTTTCGAGCCGGGTTTCGTCCCGGGCTTCCTGGTGCTCAGCCGCAGCGTCTACGACAACGTGTCGGGCAACGTCCCGCCCGGCGCGATCCTGCCGCCGAACTGCGCGAAGACCACCGGCGGCTGCGGTGCGGCGACCGGCGCGCCGAACGACGGCACCTATCCGACCGTGTGGAACAACGACCGCTACGACGGCAGCTTCGGCATCACGTCGCGCATCTTCCTCGACCAGATCACGCCGGCCGGCGGCGTCGTCGGCACGCTCGAAGTACCGAACAGCCTGCACAAGGGCTTCGCGCACGACCAGCTCGTGACGAGCTTCAGCTCGAAGTCGGAACTCGGCCTGCACCTGTCGGCCGACGGCAACTACCTGACGTTCATGGGTTACGTCGCGCCGGTCAACGCGATCGACGTGTCGAATTCGAACACGCCGGCCGCGGTCGATACGACGAACCCGGACGGGCAGAACGTCTATCGCGCGATCGCACGCGTCGATCGTCACGGGCATTTCCGTTTCACCGAGACGAATGCGTACAGCGGCAACAACGGCCGCGCGGCGATCCTGAACAACCGCGACGGCCGCGAGATCTACTACACGTCAGGCAATGCCGGCAACGGTTCGAACCCGCAGCCCGACAACGTGATTCTCGGTGCGGGCGCGCAGATCATCGACGGCGCGAAGCATCATGAAGCGCAGCAGGACCCGGGCGTGCCGACGCCGCTCGCGAGCTTCTCGGTCACGGAACTCGGCGCGAAGGCCGACAAGATCGGCAAGGACGACAACTTCCGCGGCATCGCGGTGCACGACGACGTCGTGTACTACACGAAAGGCAGCGGCGGCAACGGCGTGAACACGGTGTACTTCGTCGATACGACCGGCACCGCGTGCCCGTCGGGTGTCGGCGTGCCGTCGCCGAAGGCGAAGCTGCCGACGGCGCCGCTCGCGTACAACCCGGCCACGCTGCAGACGACCGGCCTGCCGAACAACATGTGCGTGCTGGCCGGCTTCCCGACCACGCCGAACAAGACCGCGACGACGCTGTCCTACCCGTTCGGGATGTGGTTCGCCGATGCGAACACGCTGTATGTCGCGGATGAAGGCGACGGCTACACGGGCGGCCCGGACCTGTACACGCATGCGGCCGCGCAGACGGGTGCCGGCCTGCAGAAGTGGGTGTACGACGCGAACGCGAAGCAGTGGAAGCTCGCGTACACGCTGCAGAACGGGCTGAAGCTCGGTCAGCCGTATTCGGTCGCAGGTTATCCGTTGGGCAACAATGCCGCGACGGGGCTGCCGTGGGCACCGGCGACGGCTGGCCTGCGCAACCTGACGGGCCGTGTCGAGCGCGACGGCACGGTGACGATCTGGGCGATCACGTCGACGGTCAGCGGCAACGGCGATGTCGGCGCCGATCCGAACCAGCTGGTCGCGGTGCGCGACGTGCTGAAGAACACGAGCGCGACGACGGCCGCGCACGAGCAGTTCGCCGTGCTGCGTACTGCGAAATTCGCGGAAGTGCTGCGCGGCATCTCGTTCGCGCCGGGTACCGAAACGGGCCGGTCGCACTGACGCCGGCGATGCCCGGCTGATGCCGGGAGCAAGACGCACGGCCGCGGGTTTCCGCGGCCGTGTTCTTTTAGGGCGGTGCGGCGCGCGTTCGCAGACTGAGAGTATCGCGCTCCGTATCGACGCCTGCGCGTCGACCCCCCGCATCAAAGCGCTTCAACCAGCCGCCGCGTACTCTTCTCGCAATACTCATGACACGCGGCCCGCGCGGCGATCGACGCGCCGTGCACGTATCGCGGCGCATCCGCGCGCCGCGACATCGACACGACGATCGACGGCGGCGACGGCTGCAGCGGCAGCTCGACGACTTCGCCGCTTTCGATCAGCGCATCGACGAACAGCACCGGAATCGCGGCGACGCCGAAGCCGTCGCGCACGAGCTGCACGATCACCGAGATCGACGGCGACCCGGTGATGCGCGTGTCCGACAGCGGCACGCCGTGCGCATGCGCGAGCGTGCGCACGATATCCTCGAGTGCGCGGTGGGGCGCGGTGCCGCGCCCGTAGGTGAGGATCGGCTGGCGCAGCACCTGCCGCGCGAGGCCCGTGCGCGTGTTCGGCAGCAGCCCGGCGCGCGCGATCCAGCGTACCGGGTAGTTCGCGAGCGCGTCGCAGACGACCGACGCCTCGTCGCTGCCCTCGACGCGGATGATCAGGTCGAGCTCGCCCGCCATCAGCCGGCGCTGCAGCACGACGCTCACGTCGACGGTCAGGTCGATTTCGAGTTCCGGATAGTCGGCGGCGAGGCGGCGCATATAGTGCGGCAACCAGCTATGCACGACCGTCTCGATCACGCCGAGCCGCAGCTTGCCGCGCAATGCGCTCTCGCCGGCGGCGGCGGCCTGCAGCTGCTGGGTCGCCTCGACCACGGCTTTCGCATAACCGAGCAGGTACTCGCCGTTCGGCGTGAGCCGGAATTCGCGGCTGTCGCGGTCGACGAGCACGGTCTGCAACTCGTCCTCGAGCGCTTTCAGGCGCTGCGAGATCGCGGCCGGCGTCGCGTGCAGCTCGGCGGCCGTCGTGCGGAAGTTGCGCAGCTTCGCGAGCGTGACGAAGGTTTCGAGAAAACGCGTGTTCATGGCGGTCGGGCGGACGGTGGAAGCGCAGCTTGCCGGTGAGGAAAAGTGAACGGGACCGGGGAAAACCCCAAGTTCCGTTAAGAAATTCTATACACGAAGCGCAAAAAAACTCGTTGGCGACAAAATTTTTTCTTTTCTATTCTTCGCCGTATCCGATGACGCGACACCGTCATCCCGACGACATCCTGATCTGCGATAGAACCTCATGACGCCCTCCGAATTCCGCCAGTCCGTGCGCCGCGGCGCGTTCCGCGGCCCGACCGCAGGCCACTGCGGCCCGTTCGCGCAAGCCAACCTCGCGATCCTGCCCGACGCGTATGCGCACGATTTCCTGCGCTTCTGCCAGGCGAACCCGAAGGCGTGCCCGCTGCTCGGCGTCGGCGAACCGGGCGCGTTCCGGGTCGACGCGCTCGGCGAGGATCTCGACATCCGCACCGACGTGCCGAGCTACAACATTTACCGCGACGGCCGCCTGACCGAGCGCGTCGAGTCGCTGGAAGCGCTGTGGCGCGACGATTTCGTCGTATTCGCGATCGGCTGCTCGTTCTCGTTCGAGGACATGCTGGCCCGCGAGGGGATCGGGTTGCGCCACGTCGAGGAAGGGCGCAACGTGCCGATGTATCGCACGTCGATTCCGAACCGCCGCGCGGGCATCTTCGGCGGCCAGCTGGTCGTGTCGATGCGGCCGATGCGCGGCGCCGACGCGATCCGCGCGGTGCAGATCACGAGCCGGTTCCCGGGCGTGCACGGCGCGCCGATTCATATCGGCCACCCGCGGGAACTGGGCATCGCGGATCTGAACGCGCCCGAATTCGGCGAAGCGGTGACGATCCGCGACGGCGAGCTGCCGGTGTTCTGGGCGTGCGGCGTGACGCCGCAAACCGCGCTGATGGACGCGAAGCTGCCGCTCGCGATCGCGCATACACCCGGCCACATGCTGATGACCGACATCACCAACGCATCGCTGGCCGTGTTCTGATCCGGGATGGCGGCTGCCCGCACCACAGCAGCACCACACCAGCACGACACACGCACGCACGACACCACACCGCTTTGACGGCGCATAACGACAGGAGCACCACCATGGAAAGCAAGACCCTCGCGGCCCCCGCCGCGGAGCCCGCGAGCCCCGAGCGCAACGGCCTGTTCTCGTGGTATGCCGACGCGCAACCGCGCGAGCGCCGCGCCTTCTGGAGCTGCAAGGTCGGCTACATGCTCGACGGGATGGACACGCAGATGCTGTCGTTCGTGATCCCGACGCTGGTCGCGACCTGGGGCATCTCGCTCGCGGATGCGGGCTTCATCGGCACGATCACGCTGCTCGCGTCGGCGCTCGGCGGCTGGATCGCCGGCATCCTGTCCGACCGGATCGGCCGCGTGCGCACGCTGCAGCTCACCGTGCTGTGGTTCGCCGTGTTCACCGCGCTGTGCGGGCTCGCGCAGTCCTACCACCAGCTGCTCGCGGCGCGCGCGCTGATGGGCTTCGGCTTCGGCGGCGAATGGACGGCCGGCGCCGTGCTGATCGGCGAAGTGATCCGTGCGCGCGACCGCGGCAGGGCGGTCGGCCTCGTGCAGTCGGGCTGGGCGATCGGCTGGGGGCTGTGCGCGCTGCTGTATGCGCTGCTGTTCTCGGTGCTGCCGGCCGAACAGGCGTGGCGCGCGCTGTTCCTCGTCGGGCTGGCGCCCGCACTGCTGGTCGTCGCGATCCGCCGCTACGTGAAGGAGCCGGACGTCTACGAGAAGGAGAAGGCCGCGCAGGCGAAGGTGGCCGATGCGCCGCGCCTCACCGAGATCTTCGCGCCGAAGCTGATCACGACGACGCTGCGCGCGGCGCTGCTGACGACCGGCGCGCAGGGCGGCTACTACGCGATCACGACGTGGCTGCCGACCTTCCTGAAGACCGAGCGGCACCTGACCGTGATGGGCACCGGCGGGTATCTCGCGATGATCATCTTCGGTTCGTGGGTCGGTTACCTGACGAGCGCGTACCTGACCGACCGCCTCGGCCGCAAGCCCAATTTCATCCTGTTCGCGGTCGGCTCGATGGTGATCGCGTTCGCGTACACGTCGCTGAACCTGACCAATGCATCGATGCTGTGGCTCGGTTTCCCGCTCGGCTTCTTCGCGTCGGGCATCTTCTCGGGGATGGGCGCGTTCCTCACCGAACTGTTCCCGACCCGCGTGCGCGGCTCCGGCCAGGGCTTCTGCTACAACGTGGGCCGCGCGATCGGCGCACTGTTCCCGTTCCTGATCGGCGCGCTGTCGAAGGAATACGGGCTCGGCACGAGCATCGGGATCTTCGCGGTCGCCGCATACGGCGTGGTGATCGTCGCCGCGCTGACGCTGCCCGAGACACGCGGCCGCGAACTCGACGCCGCGTAAGCCGCAAGCCATAAGCCATAAGCGGCAGGGCGGCCCGCCCTGCATGTTTTCCCCTTTTCATCGACACCGTGACATGGCGCGCGACGCGCGCCGTGCGGCGGCGCTCGTCCTTCGAATCAACGACGCATCGACCCGACATCATGACTGACCGACACACCACCCCCGTTTCCTCCGACGCCGCGCGCTGGCAATTCTGGATCGACCGCGGCGGCACGTTCACCGACATCGTTGCGCGGCGGCCCGACGGCACGCTCGTCACGCACAAGCTGCTGTCGGAGAACCCCGAGCAGTATCGCGACGCGGCCGTGGCCGGCATCCGCCACCTGCTCGGCCTCGCGCAAGGCGAGCCGATCACGCCCGAGCGCGTCGACATGGTGAAGATGGGCACGACGGTCGCGACCAACGCGCTGCTCGAACGCAAGGGCGAGCGCACCGCGCTCGCGACCACGCACGGCTTTCGCGACGTGCTGCGCATCGCGTACCAGAACCGGCCGCGCCTGTTCGATCTCGACATCGTGCTGCCCGATGCGCTGTACGAGGCGGTCGTCGAGATCGACGAGCGCATCGGTGCGCATGGCGACGTCGTCGTGCCGCTCGATGCGCAGGGCGCCGAAGCGTCGCTGCGCCGCGTGTTCGACTCGGGCGTGCGCGCGCTGGCGATCGTGCTGATCCACGGCTATCGCTACACCGCGCACGAGCGCGCGCTCGCCGAACTCGCGCGCCGCATCGGCTTCACGCAGGTATCGGTGTCGCACGAAGTGTCGCCGCTGATGAAGATGGTGTCGCGCGGCGATACGACCGTGGTCGACGCGTATCTGTCGCCGATCCTGCGTCGTTATGTCGAGCAGGTCGCGCACGAGATGCCGGGTGTGAACCTGCAGTTCATGCAGAGCAGCGGCGGGCTGACGCGCGCCGATGCGTTCCAGGGCAAGGACGCGATCCTGTCGGGCCCGGCAGGCGGCATCGTCGGGATGGTGCGCGCCGCGCGCGCGGCCGGCTTCGGCCAGGTGATCGGCTTCGACATGGGTGGCACGTCGACCGACGTGTCGCACTACAACGGCGAGTTCGAGCGCGTGTTCGAGACGCAGGTGGCCGGCGTGCGGATGCGCGCGCCGATGATGAGCATCCATACGGTTGCCGCGGGCGGCGGCTCGGTGCTCGGCTTCGACGGCGCGCGGCTGCGCGTCGGGCCCGAATCGGCCGGCGCGAACCCGGGGCCGGCCGCGTACCGGCGCGGCGGCCCGCTGACGGTGACCGACTGCAACGTGATGCTCGGCAAGATCCAGCCCGATCATTTCCCGCGTGTGTTCGGCCCGCACGCGGACGAGCCGCTCGACCGCGACGGCGTGGTCGCGAAGTTCGCCGCGCTCGCCGACGAGATCCACGCGGCGACCGGGCGGCGCGAGACGCCCGAGGCGCTCGCCGAAGGCTTCCTGGAGATCGCGATCGGCAGCATGGCGAACGCGATCAAGAAGATCTCCGTGCAGCGCGGCCACGACGTGTCGCGCTACGTGCTGACGACGTTCGGCGGCGCGGGCGGCCAGCACGCGTGCGGCGTGGCCGACGCGCTCGGGATGACGCAGGTGTTCGCGCATCCGCTCGCGGGCGTGCTGTCCGCGTACGGGATGGGCCTCGCCGACCAGACCGCGATGCGCGAGCGCGCGGTCGAGGCCGTGCTGTCCGACGCATCGCTGCCGGCGCTGAACGCGGCGCTCGACCGGCTGGCCGACGAGGCCGTCGGCGCGCTGCTCGAACAGGGCGTGCCGCCGGAGCGGATCGCGACCGAGCGGCGCGTGCACCTGCGCTACCAGGGCACCGATTCGGCGCTCGACGTGCCGGCCGGCAGCGTCGACGCGATGCAGCAGGCGTTCGAGGACGCGTACCGGCAGCGTTACGCGTTCCTGATGCCTGGCACGCCGCTCGTCGCCGAGCTGGCGTCGGTCGAGGCGATCGGCCGTTCCGACGCGCCGGTCGAAATCGCACCGCTCGCGCCGCGCGAGGAGGGCGAGGGCGCCGCGCCGCGCGCCGATTCCGCCGTGCGCTTTTATTCCGGCGGCCGGTGGCACGACGCGGCGCTCTACGTGCGCGACACGCTGCTCGCCGGCGACGCGATCGACGGCCCGGCGATCATCGCGGAGAAGAACGGCACGACCGTCGTCGAGCCCGGCTGGTGCGCGCGGATGACCGCGCAGGGCAACCTCGTGCTGACGCGCACGACGCCGCTGCCGACGCGCCGCTCGCTCGGTACCGATGCCGACCCCGTGCGGCTCGAGATCTTCAACAACCTGTTCATGTCGATCGCCGAGCAGATGGGGCTGCGGCTGCAGAACACCGCGTACTCGGTGAACATCAAGGAGCGCCTCGACTTCTCGTGCGCGATCTTCGACGGCGACGGCAACCTGATCGCGAACGCGCCGCACATGCCGGTGCATCTCGGCTCGATGGGCGAGAGCATCCGCACGGTGATCGAGCGCAACCGCGGCCGCATGCGCGACGGCGACGTGTTCATGCTGAACGACCCGTATCACGGCGGCACGCACCTGCCGGACGTGACAGTCATCACGCCGGTGTTCGCGGATGGCGCGGACGCGCCGCTGTTCTACGTCGGCTCGCGCGGCCACCACGCGGACATCGGCGGCACGACGCCGGGCTCGATGCCGCCCGATTCGACCCATATCGACGAGGAAGGCGTGCTGATCGACAACTGGCAGCTCGTGTCGGCCGGCGTGCTGCGTGATGCCGACACGCGCGCGCTGCTTGCGTCGGGCCGCTACCCGGCGCGCAACGTCGAGCAGAACATGGCCGACCTGCGCGCGCAGGTCGCCGCGAACCAGAAGGGCGTCGACGAGCTGCGCCGGATGGTCGCGCAGTTCGGCCGCGACGTCGTGCTCGCGTTCATGGGGCACGTGCAGGACAACGCGGAAGAAGCCGTGCGGCGCGTGATCGGCGCGTTGCAGGACGGCGCGTACCGCTATCCGCTCGACAACGGCGCGGAGATTCGCGTCGCGATCCGCGTCGACCGCGCGGCGCGGTGTGCCGAGATCGATTTCACCGGCACGTCCGCGCAGCTCGACAACAACTTCAATGCGCCGAAGGCCGTCTGCATGGCCGCCGTGCTGTACGTGTTCCGCACGCTGGTGGGCGACGACATCCCGCTGAACGCCGGCTGCCTGAAGCCGCTCACGGTGATCGTGCCCGCGCGCTCGATGCTGAATCCCGAGTATCCGGCCGCGGTCGTGTCGGGCAACGTCGAGACGTCGTCGGCGATCACCAACGCGCTGTACGGCGCGCTCGGCTGCGTCGCGTCGAGCCAGGGCACGATGAACAATTTCACGTTCGGCAACGACCGATACCAGTATTACGAGACGATCGCGGGCGGCAGCGGCGCGGGCGACGGTTTCGCGGGCGTCGGCGCGGTGCAGACGCACATGACGAACTCGCGGCTCACCGATCCGGAAGTGCTCGAATGGCGCTACCCGGTGCGGCTCGACTCGCACCGGATCCGTGCCGGGTCGGGCGGCGGCGGGCGCTGGCGCGGCGGCGACGGCGCGGTGCGGCGGATCCGCTTCCTCGAGCCGATGACCGCGTCGATCCTGTCGAACAACCGGATCCACGCACCGTTCGGCGCGGCGGGCGGCGCGGCCGGCGCGCTCGGCCGCAACACGATCGAGCGTGCGGACGGCACGGTCGAGGCGCTCGAACATATCGGCCGCGCGCAGATGGCGCCGGGCGACGTGTTCGTCGTCGAAACGCCGGGCGGCGGCGGCTACGGCACGGCGAGCTGACGGCATTGCAACGGACTGTGGAATAAAGCCGCGCATTCACGCACAAACAGAATCAAAAATGGCCGAAAGTCGGGTCGCCGGAATGCGATCCGACCCTGCCGCCACGGTCCTGAAGTCTATCGGGCCCTATATTCAAGGTTCGGCCGCAGATGCCCACCCGGCGGGGCTTTCAGCCTGCCTCTCCGGCCCCGATGCGGGCCGCCGCACCCGCTCCGGCGCACGCCGCCAAACATGAAAAATCCGGCTTGCCAACCGAGTCCCGATTCCTTGACACTCAGTTCTAAATGTGAGTGCCAATCCTCATCGTCATTTGATAAGATGGCTCTCATCATTCGTTAGGCAGAACCTGCGCGCGTCATGCGCGAACGCCGGGTCGCATTGGTCGGAAACGAGTACGGAACGAGGAACGTTGTCACGGCAATCACGGCTGCCCTGCCGGGGACGCGCGCTGCGCGGCCCGGGGAGGCGGTCGGCCAACTCGCCTCCGTCTACACTGTGCGTTTTTTCTGGATCGGGGCGTGTCCATGGATGACGAAAACGATAGCGCGGTGCTCGAGGCGCATGTCGGTACGCGCAGCCCCTGCTGGCGTCTCGGCAGCGACAGCAATGCGCTCGAGCTGGCCGCCGTCCGCGGCCTGACCAACGTCGCCGTTGCGCTGACGGTCGAGCAGGCCGCGCGCATCCGTGCGCTGACGGGCGTCACGTCGCACCTCGTGCTCGACATCGTGCTGTTCGGCGATCAGGTCAGCCTCCATCTCGTCGGCAGGAAGGTCAACACGACCGACTGGGCCGGCACGGCCTCCGCCTATTCCGATACCGTGTCCGTCGCGGGCGACCTCGCGCACGGGCTCGCGTTCGCCGAGCAGGTCGTGTCCGAAGTGAATTCGCTCGTCGTGATCCTCGACCGCAACGGGATGGTGCAGCGCTTCAACCGCCTGTGCGAGGAAGTGACGGGCAAGCGCGAGGTCGACGTGATCGGCCGCAGCGCGTTCGAGCTGTTCATGAGCCCCGAGCAGGGCGCGCAGTCGCGCACCAACATCACGGGCTTTTTCGCGAGCAACCACTCGTACGCGGTCGAGCGCTACATCAACACGGTCAACGGGCCGCGCCTGTTCCAGTTCCGCAACAAGTTCGTGCAGAGCGGCAGCGGCGTCGAGGAGCAGTTCCTGATCTGCTCGGGCATCGACATCACCGAGGAGCGCAGCGCGCAGCACCGGCTCACCGAACTGGCGAACACCGACGTGCTCACCGGGCTGCCGAACCGCCATGCGATCAGCGAGCGCATCCACGCGGCGATCGCCGACGAGAACGCCGCGTCGCGCGGCCAGGTCGGCATCCTGTTCCTCGACCTCGACAACTTCAAGCGCGTCAACGATCACTACGGGCACATCACCGGCGACCGCCTGCTGCAGGACGTGTCGGGGATCATCGGCGGCTGCCTGCCGTCCGGCGCGACGCTCGCGCGGCTCGGCGGCGACGAATTCCTCGTGCTGTTCGAGCACGGCACGCGGCCGCTGCTCGAAGCGACCGCGCAGATCATCCTCGAACGGCTGCGCACGCCGATCCACCTCGGGTTGATGGAGGTCTACACGAGCTGCTCGATCGGCATCGCGATGCATCCGCAGCACGGCGATTCGCTCGAAACGCTGATCCGCAGCGCGGACACCGCGATGTACGTCGCGAAGGAAGAAGGCAAGCATACGTACCGCGTGTTCTCGCTGGAGATGAACCAGAAGGTCGCGAAGTACATGTGGCTCGACACGAACCTGCGCAAGGCGCTCGAGGAAGAGCAGTTCGTGCTGCACTACCAGCCGGTCGTCGACATCGCGACGGGCGACGTGCACGGCGTCGAGGCGCTGATCCGCTGGCAGTCGCCCGATCGCGGGCTCGTCGCGCCGGTCGAGTTCATCCGCTTCGCGGAGGAGTCGGGCCTGATCGCGCCGCTCGGGCGCTGGGTGATGCGCACCGCGGCCGCCCAGGCCGCCGCGTGGAAGGCGAAGGGGCTCGGCATCCGGATCGCGGTGAACATGTCCGCGCGGCAGTTGCAGGACATGAACATCGTGCACCAGCTCGCGTCGATACTCGACAGCGCGGGGCTGAAGCCCGGCCTGCTCGACATCGAGCTGACCGAGAGCTGCTTCATCGACGACGAGGATTCCGCCATCGGGCTGATGCGGCAGTTCCGCCAGCTCGGCGCGGAGATCCATCTCGACGATTTCGGCACCGGTTATTCGTCGCTGTCGCAACTGTCGCGCCTGCCGCTCGACGCGATCAAGCTCGACCGCACCTTCATCACGGGCATCGACCGCAATCCGCGCTCGCAGGCGCTGGTGCGCTCGGTCGTGTCGCTCGCGAAGGCGCTCAATTTCACGGTGGTCGCCGAAGGTGTCGAAACGCATGCGGAAGCCGACTTCCTCAAGCAACTCGACGTCGATCACGCGCAGGGCTACTACTACGCGCGCCCGATGCCGGCCCAGGCATTCGAGGCGTGGCTCGCGGAGACGAGAAAGCTCAGGCTGATCGCCTGAGCTTCGTTCCTGCGCGGGGCGCCGCCGGCAAGCGGCGGCGCCCGTCGCGTTACACCGTGCGCAGCTTCGACACGCGCCGGTTCTGCAGCATCACGAGGCGTTCCATGTACGCGAGGTCCTTCGGCTCGATCGTGAACGCCGCATGCACCCACGCTTCCGTGATGTCCATCAGCTCCGAGCGCGACAGCTGGAACACGCGCTCGCGTGCGCGCAGCATCGCGCGCACGCCGTTGAGCTTCGGTTTCGTCACGTCGATGAAGGTGCGCGTCGCGAGATACGCGTCACCGGCGTCGAACGTCTGGTCGATCAGCCCGCAGTCCTGGTACCACTCGGCCGCATGCGGTTCGCCGGTCGAGATCAGCGATTCCGCGAGGCCGCGGTTCGCCTTGCGCGCGACGAGCGAATAACCGCCCATGCCCGGGAACAGGTTGAACGCGATCTCGGGGAATCCGAGCTTCACGCCTTTCTGCGCGAGCACGAAGTGATGCGCGAGCGCGGCCTCGAAGCCGCCGCCGAGCGCGCTGCCCTCGACCATCGCGAGCGAGATCGCACCGGTGCCGAAGCCCGTGTAGATCTCGTAGACGCCGTCGATGCAAGAGCGCGCATAGGCCATCAGTTGGTCGCGCCGGCCGCTGCGGATCGCGTCGACGAAGAAGCTCAGGTCGCCGCCGACGTTGAACAGCTCGGGGACGAGCGAGCCCGTCACCCAGAAGTCGAACGGCAGGCCCGAGTCGCGTGCGACGCGCGCCAGGTGGATGATGTCGGTGACGAGTTGCTGGTTGAAACACGGCCGCGGCTCCGATCGCAGCATCATCCACATGACGTTGCGGCCTTCTTCGTAGAAGGCAGTCAGTTGCGAGAGTTCGCCAGCTTCATAAAACGGGCGGCACGCCGGATGGGATAGGAGTTGCATGGTATGTCCTCGTGAGATGTGGTTATTGAAGACCGCGCGCCCGGCGCCATGCGGGAATCGGGTAACCCGCATGGCGCCGGGCGCGAGGCATTGACATTGTTGCGCGCACAATCTCGGCCGATGTGTTGAGTGGGTCACCCGATTGCGCCGTCGGCGAACACGCGGCGGCAGGAAAATCGGTTACACGCGAACGAATCGATGTGTGACCGCCGTGCGACGCGGGAAGCCGGTTTCTCGCGGATTTCGCGCAAGACGCGCGCGATTCGGCGGGCTGCGCAGGTATTTCGCGTGTGAATTTTTTTGGAGAGGAACCGGCAGCGACGGCGATGCGGAGCGATCGTCGCTACAACGGAAACCGGATGGGCCGCGATCGAGCGATCGCGGTGAGTGGCACTGTGACGCCGAACACGACATGAGCGATCGTGATCGGGCAGCGACAACGAGACGTCGATTTAGTTCGTCATGCAGATCGATTGATGAAATCACCGTGGATCGATGCGCGCGTCAGGCGTGCGTGACGTGTCGGCGGTCCGATCGTGTTCGGGCATCGGGCACGCCGGTGCGGCCGGTGTTTCTGCTCGGCCCGTGAGCCCGATGCAATCGCGTGGCATTCCGTACCGTCGGCTCGCCCGTTCGGGCGGCTATCCGGGCAGGGTATTCACCGATCGCGACACGGTTGCGCCGCAATTTTGCGACGTTAAAATCCCGCGCGCGTTCTATTGCGCCCCGCGCAGGCGAAAGCAGTGCCCCGCCCATCGTCATGCCCATGCGCGTGCACGGGAACTTGCCAGGATTGGCCCGGATCGGCCACCATTCGCTTCCGGCCCGACTGCGTCATCCCACCGCAGTCCGGCCTCATACCGACAAAAATGCCAGCCCGCACCGCGCGGCCGATCGAATCGGCGCGCGCGACCGGCTTGGAGGAGAACACCCATGTCAGAAAAACATCGGATCCTGGTGCTGGACGACGATCCGGACGTGCGCGTCTGGCTGAAGAGCGTGCTGGAAGAGGCCGGGTTCGAGGTCTCGGCCGTCGACAGCGCCGCCGGGATGCAGCAGCAGCTCGCGGCCGCGCCGCACGCGCTCGTGATTCTCGACCTGAAGCTGCGCGGCGAGGACGGCCTGACGGTCGCGCGCGAGCTGCGGCGCCGGTCCGACGTGTCGATCATCATGATCAGCGGCCTGGGCGACGAGACGGATCGGGTCCTCGGCCTCGAGACCGCGGCCGACGATTTCGTCACGAAACCGTTCTCCGGGCGCGAACTGATCGCACGGGTGCGCGCCCAGCTGCGGCGCACGATCGAGCTGTCGATGCCGCGCCCCGCGTCGAACGGCGGCGGCCCGCGCTACTGCTTCGACGGCTGGACGATGGATCTGGCCGCGCGCACGCTGACGCACAACGGCGGCCCGTGCGCGCTGACGCAGGGCGAATTCGAGTTGCTCGCGGCGATGGTGCAGCAACCGTCGCGGGTCTGGTCGCGCGACCAGTTGCTCGAACATACGCGCGGCTTCGGCATCGACGTGTACGACCGGACGATCGACGTGCTGATCCTGCGCCTGCGCCGCAAGATCGAGCCGAACCCCGAGCAGCCGACCTACATCCGCACGCAGCGTGGCATCGGCTACGTGTTCGCGGTGCCCGTCGTGCGCGTGTGACGCGATGCGCACGATGGTGAGGCTGTTGCCGCCCTGGAGTGTCCGGGCCAAGCTGATCGCGACGTTCCTGCTGCTGTTCGGCATCACGCTCGCGGTCGTGGTGGTCGGCGTGCTCGGCATGCGCGCGAACCAGAACGCGCTCGACGAATATGAGGCGAACGTGGTGCCGGAGATTGCCCGCGCGCTCGAGTTGTCGGACAAGGTCGCACAGCTCGCCGCGGTCGCGCCGAGCATGATGCTGACCGATTCGCCGGACTTGCTGCACAACGACACCGAGCTGATGCGCGGCCTGCTCGGCGACATCCGGCGGCTGTCGCCGGGCTTCGGCAAACAGCCGGGCCCCGCCGCGAAGGCGGGCGAGCAGCTCGCGGTGATCGACGATCTCGACGCGATCGACCAGGATCTCGCCCGGCTGCTGATCGTGTCGGGCCGGCAGCGGCAGCTCAAGGAGGAGCTGAACGCGCTGCGCCTCGCGAACGACCGCATCGGCGACAGCATCGCGCGCGACAAGAGCGTGATCGCGCAGCGCGCGCCGACGCTGCTCGAGATCTGGGCCCGCACGGCCGGTGCGCTGCAGGCGGCCAACGCCGCGGAGCTCGGCAGCGCGGAAAGCGACAACGAGGCGCTGTGGCTGCGCGTGCGCGAACGCGCCGAGGACCGCCGCCAGCCGGCGCTTGCCGATGCGCTGCAGCAACTCGACGGCGGCGCGCGCAGTGTGTTCGCGGTGCGCCGCGAGTTTCTGTCGAGCGAAGCGCAGACGGGTTATCTCGTCACGCTCCTGCGTGGCCACGCGGATCACCTGAGCGGCAAGTCGGCACGCTATGTCGAGCGCTTGCGGCAGATCGCCAGCGAGCGCAGCGACAAGGTGCGCAAGGTCGCGGTCTCCAGCCAGTCGGGCCTGCTGCTGCTGGCCGTCGCGGGTGTCGTGGTGGCGCTGCTCGGCGTCGCGTATGCGAGCCGTATCCTGCACAAGCTGCAGGCGATGACGCGCGTGATGGCGCGACTCGCGAAAGGGATCACGTCCGACCGGATGCCGTCGACGCACCGGCCGGACGAAATCGGCGAGCTGGCGCGCGCGTTCGAGGTGTTCCGCACCAACCTGATCGAGAAGGAGCAACTGACCCACGGGCTCGAGTCGCAGCGCCGCCTGCAGGAGTCGGTGCTCAATTCGATGAACGACGGGGTGTCCGTCCACGACACGCACGGCAGCCTGATCGCGTGGAACCCGACCTTCGCGACGCTGCTCGGGATCGACCCGGGCACGCTGCATGCGGGTCTGTCGCTCGCGATGCTGCGCCAGGCCATGCATCAGCCCGCGCGCTGGCGCCAGGTGTCGCGCGCGACCGCGACCCTCACGTCGGACGGCGCGCGCATTGCCGCGTCGGCCGAACTGCACCTGCGCGACCAGCGGACCCTCGAATTCCACTGCCAGCCGCTTCCGGACGGCGGATGGGTGGCGGTCTGCCGCGACCTGACGAGCCGGCGCGCGGTCGAGGCGGAATTGCGCCAGGCGCAGAAGATGGACGTGCTCGGCCAGTTGACGGGCGGCGTCGCGCACGATTTCAACAACTTCCTCGTCGCGATACTCGGCAACCTGGAGTTGCTGCTGCCGCGGCTCGACGGCCAGCAGGACGCGCAGACGATGGCCGAGCGGGCGCGCCGCGCGGCCGAACGCGCGTCGCGGCTCACGCGGCGGCTGCTCGCGTTCGCGCGGCGCCAGCCGCTGCAGGCCGAACGCGTGTCGGTCAGGGCGATGCTCGCGGAGATGCTCGATCTCGTCGAATACTCGGCGGGCCAGCGGGTGACCGTCGTGCTGGAGCCGGCCGCCGAGCCGATGTGGGTGAACGTCGACCGCGGCCAGCTCGAGAACGCGGTCCTCAACCTGGCGCTCAACAGCGCCGCCGCGATGCCGGGCGGCGGGACGCTGGCGCTGGCCGCGCGCCGCGCACCGGCGGCCGACGGTGTCGCCGCGCCGCACACGATCGTGCTGAGCGTGACCGACACGGGTTGCGGGATCGCGCCGGTGCTGCTCGACAAGGTGATCGAGCCGTTCTTCACGACCAAGGCGGCCGGCGAGGGGAGCGGTCTCGGGCTCAGCAGCGTCTACGGCTTCGTGCGCCAGAGCGGCGGCGATCTGCACATCCACAGCGAGGTCGGCCAGGGGACGCGCGTGGAGCTGTGGCTGCCCGAGAGCGCCCCGCCCGAACGGCGCGGCGCGCCGGCCGTCACGGTGGCCGCGCCCGTTGCCGGACCGGCCGGTGCCCGCGTGCTCGTGGTCGACGACGATCCCGAGGTGCGCGACACGGCGCTCAGCCAGTTCGCGGCACTCGGCGCGTGGGCCGACGCGGTGGCGACCGGCGACGCGGCATTGCGCTGGCTGGCCGAGCACGGCCCCGTCACGCTCGTGCTGTCGGACATCTCGCTCGGCGCGGGCGGCAGCGGCATCGCGTTTGCGGCGAGGCTCGCCGAGCGCTGGCCGGCGCAGCGCGTCGCGCTGACCTCGGGCCTGCCGCCCGAGATTCATCAGACCCATCCCGACTGGCGCGCGGACCTGCCGTTCGTGCCGAAGCCGTTCGATCTGGCGGCGCTCGCCGCGCTGCTGGGCTGACGCACGACGGCGATTGTTTCGATTGTTAATGGCGCGGCGCGTTTCCGAAATTTTCGATTAACCGGACTGGAGTCTCATAGACCCACGGCACCCGGCGACGCGCTCGCGACACCGCGGCGCACGATTCGAACGATTCGAAAAAAACTGGAGACACCGAATGATGAAGCTCAAGGCGGGTTTGCTGACGATGGCGCTCGCGATGACGGCCGCCACGGCCACCAGCGCCGGCGCGGCGACGCTGCGGATCGCATGCGGCGCAGCCGGCGTCGACCAGGACATTTGCCAGGTCTCGGCGAAGCGGTGGGCCGAGAAGACCGGCAACGAGGTCGAGTTCATCAGCATGCCCAATAACTCGAGCGAAACGCTGGCGCTGTATCAGCAGTTGCTCGGCGGCGGCTCGGACAAGATCGACGTGATGCAGATCGATACGGTCTGGCCGGGCATCCTCGCGAACCACCTGATCGACCTGAAGCCGTACAGCAAAGGGCTGGAAAGTCAGTCGTTCCCGAGCATCGTCGCGAACGATACGGTGAACGGCAAGCTGGTCGCGATGCCGTGGTTCATCGATACGGGGCTGCTCTACTACCGCAAGGACCTGCTCGACAAGTACCGCGTGAAGGTGCCCGCCACGTGGGAGGAGCTCGATGCCACCGCGCGCAAGGTCCAGTCGGGCGAGCGCGCCGCGGGCAACGAGAAGGTCTGGGGCTACGTGTGGCAAGGGCGCGCGTACGAAGGGCTGACCTGCGATGCACTCGAATGGGTCAGCAGCTACAACGGCGGCACGGTGGTCGACGACAAGGGCCGCGTGACGATCGACAACCCGGGCGCGATCAAGGCGCTCGAGCAGTCGGCGAAATGGGTCGGCACGATCAGTCCGAAGGCCGTGCTGAACTACGGCGAAGAAGAGGCGCGCGGCGTGTTCCAGGCCGGCAATGCCGTGTTCATGCGCAACTGGCCGTACGCATGGGCGATCGCGAACCGCGCGGGCAGCCCGATCAAGGGCAAGGTCGGCATCGCGCCGCTGCCGAAGGGTGGCGCCGACGGCCGCCCGGCCGCCGCGCTGGGCGGATGGCAGCTCGCCGTGTCGCGCTACTCGCCGAACCCGAAACTGGCCGCCGATCTCGTGATGTACATGGCGAGCGCGGACGTGCAGAAGATGCGCGCGATCCAGGCGTCGTTCAACCCGACGATGCCGGCGCTCTACCGCGACAAGGACATCCTGCAGGCCAACCCGTTCATGGCCGACCTGCTGCCGACCTTCAGCACGGCGGTCGCGCGGCCGTCGACCGTGACCGGCGCGAAGTACAACCAGGTCAGCAACCAGTTCTGGAATGCCGCGCACGACGTGCTCGCCGGCAGCGACACCGCAGCGAGTGCGCTCGCGCGGCTCGCCGCCACGCTCAACCGGCTCGCGCCGGGCGGCAGCTGGCACTGAGCGCCGCGGCGCGCGATTGATCGATCGGGCCGGCCTCCGCAGGGTGCCGGCCTGACAGGAGACATCGAATGAGAACCGGAAGCATCGAGATAAGTAGCACTCCTGCATTCGTGCAGGAACCCGTCCGGGCCCGAGCCGGGCTTGCCCGCGCGCGCCGGCGCCAGGCGTGGCTGCTGGTGGCGCCCGCGTTGCTCACGCTGGCGGCAATCGCCGGCTGGCCGCTGCTGCGCACCGCGTGGTTCAGCCTGACCGACGCGCAACTGTCCGACCTGTCGCAGCGTCATTTCGTCGGCCTCGACAACTATCTCGGCGCGGCGGGTGTGCTGCGCGACCCGGCCTGGTGGCAGGCCGTCGGCAATACCGTGCTGTTCGCCGTCGTATCGGTGGTGCTCGAGACGGGCACGGGCCTCGGCGTCGCGCTGCTGCTGGACGTGCCGTCGCGGCTGCGGACGCTGCTGCGTGCGGCCGTGCTCGTGCCGTGGGCGATCCCGACCGTCGTGTCGGCGAAGATCTGGAGCTGGATGCTCAACGACCAGTTCGGGATCGTCAACGCGATGCTGATGTCGATCGGTGCGATCCATGAGCCGCTCGCCTTTACCGCCGATGCGCACCTCGTGTTCCCGACCATCGTGCTCGTCGACGTGTGGAAGACCACGCCGTTCATGGCGCTGCTGATGCTCGCCGCGCTGCAGACCGTGCCGCGCGATTGCTACGAGGCCGCGCGTGTCGACGGCGTGCCGCGCTGGCGCGTGTTCCGCTCGGTGACGCTACCGCTGATCCTGCCCGGCGTGCTGGTCGCGATGATCTTCCGCTCGCTCGACGCGTTGCGCGTGTTCGACCTGATCTACGTGATGACGTCGAACAGCCGGATCACGAAAAGCATGTCGATCTATGTGCGCGAACAGCTGATCGATTTCCAGCAGGTCGGGTTCGGGTCGGCGTCGGCGATGTTGCTGTTCGTCTCGATCGTGCTGTTCACCATCGGCTACATGGCGATCAGCCGCCGCCGGATGCAGGAGGCCTGACATGAAGAAGCATCCGCTCGACATCGCGATTCACGGGCTGCTGTCGGCGCTCGTGCTGGTGATCTCGCTGTTCCCGTTCGTCTACATGATCGGCACGTCGATCAAGCATGGCGACGCACTGTTCGATACATCGCTGTTTCCGGCGAGTCCGTCGCTCGACAACTATCGCCAGCTGTTCCGCGACCAGCCGTTCGGCGCATACCTGCTGAATTCGGCGCTCGTCGCGGGCGGCGCGGTCGCGCTGTCGCTCGCCGTGTCGGTGCTCGCCGCGTATGCGCTCGGCCGCGTGTCGTTCCGCGGACGCGGGGTGCTGATGATGTGCATTCTCGGCGTGTCGATGTTTCCGCAGGTCGCGATCCTGTCGGGCCTGTTCGAGCTGGTCCGCTCGCTCGGCCTGTACGACCACCTCGGTGCGCTCGTGCTGTCCGACCTGATCTTCACGCTGCCGTTCACGATCTGGATTCTCGTCACATTCATGCGCGAGTTGCCGCGCGAGCTGGAGGAGGCGGCGCTCGTCGACGGCGTCGGCGTGTTCACGCTGATCTTCCGGATCTTCATGCCGCTGCTGCGGCCGGCGCTGGCCGCGACGTCGCTGCTCGCGTTCGTGTCGGCCTGGAACGAGTTCCTGTTCGCGCTGACCTTCATGATCTCGTCGAGCCAGCGCACGGTACCCGTCGCGATCACGATGATCTCGGGCGCGAGCAGTTACGAGTTGCCGTGGGGAACCATCATGGCCGCGTCGGTCATCGTCACCGTGCCGCTTGTGCTGCTGGTGCTGGTGTTCCAGCGGCAAATCGTCTCCGGCCTGACTGCCGGTGCGGTCAAGGGTTGACGCGTAGCGGCCCGAACAGGATCAAGAGGAAAACATGAGTCAGATCAAGTTGAGCGGTCTTCGCAAGCAGTTCGGCACGACCCCCATCCTCAGCGACGTGAATCTCACGGTCGAGCAGGGCGAGTTCTGCGTGTTCATCGGCCCGTCGGGCTGCGGCAAGTCGACGTTGCTGCGGATTGTCGCCGGCCTCGAGGAACAGAGCGCGGGCGACGTGTGGATCGACGGCCGTTGCGTCAACGCGTTTGCGCCCGCGCAGCGCGACATCGCGATGGTGTTCCAGAGCTATGCGCTTTATCCGCACATGTCCGTCTACGAAAACATGGCGTTCGGCCTGCGTCATCTGCGTTTGCCGAAGGACGAGATCGACCGGCGGGTGCGGCTCGCTTCCGAGTCGCTGCGCCTCGGCGAGCTGCTCGAACGCAAGCCCGGCGCACTGTCGGGCGGCCAGCGGCAGCGTGTCGCGATCGGCCGCGCGATCGTCCGCAAGCCGAAAGTGTTCCTGTTCGACGAACCGCTGTCGAACCTCGATGCGGCGCTGCGCGTGAAGACGCGCGTCGAGATCGCGAAGCTGCACCGCAGCCTCGACAGCACCAGCATGATCTACGTGACGCACGACCAGGTCGAGGCGATGACGCTCGCCGACAAGATCGTGCTGCTGCGGCCGCTCGAAGGGCGCAGCGGGATCGCCAGCGTCGCGCAGATCGGCACGCCGCTCGATCTGTATCACCGCCCGGCGAGCCAGTTCGTCGCCGGTTTCATCGGCTCGCCCGCGATGAACTTCCTGCCGGCCAGCGTCGCGGTGGCCGGCAGCGGCGAGGTTCGCGTGCTGGTCCGCGATCATCCGCTCGGCGCCGATGTGTCCGGCGACGGCCTCGAGACGGGCGCCGGCGTGACCCTCGGCATCCGCCCCGAACACGTGCGGGTCGGCACCGGCGCCGTGACCGGCCAGGTCGCGCACGTCGAGCAGATGGGCGAACACACCTATCTGTATCTCGACACGCCGCTGTGCGACCAGCCGATCGTCGCGAAGACCGATGCCGCCGGCGCGCGGGTCGGCGAGCGCCTGCGCGTCGATCTGCCGGCGGGCGCGCTGCATCTGTTTCATCCGGACGGACGCGCGGCGGTACGCACGCCGCGCGAGCCTGCCGCACCGGCGCTCGCGATCGCCTGAGCGGCGCGCGGTACCCGGCGAATCCAGCTACAGGTTTCAGGCGGCCACGGCGCATGGCCGCTGTCGAATTGGCGCCAAATCATCGATAAAGGATAGTCATGCTAAACAAGAAGCTTTCAGTGATCGTATGGAACGAGTTCGAGCACGAACGGGAAAACGCGGGCGTGCGCGCGATCTATCCCGATGGCCTGCACCAGGTGATCGCCAGCGCGCTGGCCGAGACGCCGGCGCTCGGCCACGGTGCGTTGCCGCTCGAGATCGGCACCGCGACGCTCGACCAGCCCGAGCACGGCCTCAGCGAAGCGCGGCTCGCCGCGTGCGACGTGCTGATCTGGTGGGGGCACAAGGCCCACGCGAAGGTCTCCGACGAAATCGTCGAGCGCGTGCAGCGCCGCGTGCTCGAAGGGATGGGCCTGATCGTGCTGCATTCCGGGCACTTCTCGAAGATCTTCCGCCGCCTGCTCGGCACGAACTGTTCGCTGAAGTGGCGCGAGGCAGCGGAGAAGGAGCGGCTGTGGGTCGTCGAACCGTCGCATCCGATCGCGGCTGGGCTTGGCGAGTACTTCGAGCTGCAGCACGAGGAAATGTACGGCGAGCGTTTCGACATCCCGCAGCCGGACAGCACCGTGTTCATCTCGTGGTTCGAGGGCGGCGAGGTGTTCCGTTCGGGCTGCTGCTGGGAGCGCGGTCACGGCCGGATTTTCTATTTCCGCCCCGGGCACGAAGCCTACCCGACCTATCACGACCGCAACGTGCAGCGCGTGATCGCGAACGCGGTGCAGTGGGCCGCGCCGCGCGTGAACCTCGCCGACCGCTGCCCGAACTCGCCGCCGCTCGAAAAGCTCAGCGAGAAAAGCCAGCAGTTCGCGCACGTCGGCATCCAGCAGGGCGCAGGAGACCTCGCATGAACGACGATTACAAGGTTGAGCTGCCGGAAGCGGCGGCGATTGCACGCGGCCGGCGCCTGCGTGTCGGCGTGATCGGGCTCGGAATCGGCGGCAAGCATATCGAAGGCTGGCGCGAGCATCCGGACGTCGACGTGGTCGCGATTGCCGACCCCGATGCGAAGCGGCTCGCGAAGGTCGGCGACGCGTTCGGCATCGACGCGCGTTATGCGTCGGCCGACGCGATGCTCGCAGCGGAAAAGCTCGACGTCGTCAGCGTGTGCACGCCGAACAAGTTCCATCGCGAGTTGACGCTCGCCGCGTTCGACGCCGGTTGCCATGTGCTGTGCGAGAAGCCGATGGCGCTGAACGCTGACGAGGGGCGCGAGATGCTGATCGCCGCGCAGCGCGCCGGCAAGCGGCTGATGATCAATTTCTCGTACCGTTTCAGCGCGCAGTCGCGCGCGCTGAAGGCGCAGGTCGAAAGCGGCTTGTTCGGCGATTTCTATTTCGGGCGGACGGTCTGGCATCGCCGGCGCGGGATGCCCGGCTTCGGTGGCTGGTTCGGCACGAAGGCGCTGGCGGGTGGCGGGCCGCTGATCGATCTCGGCGTGCATCGTCTCGATCTCGCGCTGTGGCTGATGGGCTATCCGAAACCCGTGTGGGTGATGGGCAGCACCTACGATCCGATCGCGCGCGAGCTGGCGGCGCGTGCGGGCAAGACGTTCGACGTCGAGGATCTCGCGGCCGCGCTGATCCGCTTCGACAACGGCGCGACACTCGCGCTCGAGGCGTCGTGGGCGACCAACATCCAGGAAGCGGAGCTGATGGAAACCCGCCTGCTCGGCACGCGCGCCGGGCTGTTGCAGAAGAACCTGAACGAGGGCTACACGTTCGACGCGCACGTGTTCATCGAGCAGAACGGCGCGCAGTTCGACATGCGCCTGAATCCGCCCGCGGAGGGCGCGCATTCCGCGATGTACGACTACGCGGAAGCGATTCTGTGCGACGTCCCGCATCCCGCCCCCGGTGAGGAAGGGCTGATCGTGATGGAGATTCTCGACGCGATTTATGCGAGCGCGGCCGCGGGCGAGCCGATCCGCATTCACGCGCCGGGACCGGCGGCCGTCGACGCGTCGCCGGTGGTGGATCTCGACGTCGCGGGCTGAAGCCGCGGGCTGACTTCGTACCGGGCCGGCGCGCGGATCGTCCACCACGCCGGCCCGTCAGCAGCATGACGGACGACGCAGCACACACACCTATTCGATGACGCCGCGCATTGCACGCGGCGCACAAATAACGTTTGGAGACACGTTCATGATCGACGAAGCAGGCTGCGCCGCGCGCGGCCCCGCACGCACCCCGTTCAGGCTCACGCGGCTCGCCGCCGCTTTTTCGCTGGCCGTCGCGTCGGCCGCACTGCATGCGGCGCCGGACCCGGCCACGACAGTCGCCGACAGCGCGCCGGGCGGTCTCTCGCAGGCGACCGGCGTCGTGCCGGCCGACACGAGCCCCGCCAACGTGGTGACACCGACGCCGTCGTCGGCCTGGAACCAGCTGACGCCGTGGACGCAGTTCCATGGTTATATGCGGGCCGGCGTCGGCACGAGCGACGGCCATACGCAGGCCTGCTTCCAGTTGCCGGGCGCACCGAGCAAATACCGGCTCGGCAACGAATGCCAGGTCTACAGCGAGCTGGAGATCGACCAGACGCTGTACAAGTTCTCGAACGGCATGCAGCTGTCGGCAGTGGGGATGGCGAGCCTCGTCAACGATCTCGATCGCACGCCGACCTTCAGCGGCGATCACGGCCGCGTGCGCATGCCGGAGTCGTACGTGCAGCTCACGAATTTTCCAGGGCTCGACGACATGCGGGTCTGGTTCGGGCGCATCTACTACCGGCGCAACGACGTCCACATGAACGACTTCTATTACTGGAACCCGAGCGGCCTCGGCGCGGGCATCGAGAACGTACCGATCGGCGGCGGCCTGAAACTCAGTTATGCGCTGTTCCGCGAGGACTACATCGACCAGCCGAACTACGCGACGCGCCATGACCTGCAACTGTCCGGCGTGCATCCGAACCCCGGCGGCGAACTGCAGTTCGGGCTGTCGTACATCCCGGCCCGCGCGCCGGTGCTGAATTCGAGCGGTGTGCTGCAGGACGCGCACAGCGGCTGGTCGTTCACGGTCCAGCACGTGCAGACCAACCTGCTCGGCGGCAAGAACAAGCTCGCGTTCCAGTATGGCGTCGGCCCGGGCACGGGCCTCAGCTACACGGGCACGCTGACGAACGACAACCGCTACAAGAGCTTTCGCGTGCTCGATGCGTTCGACTGGCAGGCGACGCAGAACTTCAGCGGACAGGTGGTCGGCATCTATCAGCGCGACATCGCACCGTCGGGCGGTTCGCAGACGTGGGTGTCGATGGGCGTGCGTCCCGTGTATGCGTTCACGCAGCACATCAAGCTGCAGGGCGACCTCGGGCACGATCGCGTGACGCCGTCCGGCGGCCCGACGCGCACGCTGCTGAAGGCGAGCGTCGCGTTGACGCTCGCGATGGACCGCTCGTTCTGGTCGCGGCCGGAATTCCGCGTGTTCTACACGTATGCGCGCTGGAACCAGGCGGCGCAGGACGCGGCGGCGCCCGGCGATCCGTTGTCGACGACGGGCATTTTCGGCACCTCGCGCTCGGGCTCGACGGTCGGCGCGCAAGTCGAATGGTGGTGGTGAACGACATGACGGAACGCTGTACGACGATATCGATGGGGGTCGATGCCGCGCCGTTCTCGCGCATCGTGTTCGGGATGTGGCGGATCGGCGATTGGGCGTTGTCGGTCCGCGAGCGCCGTGCGCTGATCGAGGCGGCGCTGGAACTCGGCGTGACGAGCTTCGATCATGCGGACATCTACGGCGACTACACGGCCGAGGGCCTGTTCGGCGACGTGCTGGCCGATGCGCCGCACTTGCGCGAGCGGATGCAGATCGTCACGAAGTGCGGGATCCGGCTCTTGTCCGCGCGCCGGCCCGCGCACGGGATCAAGCACTACGACACGCGGGCCGCACATGTCGTCGCGTCGGTCGAGCAGTCTCTGCGCGCGCTGCGCACCGACCGGCTCGACCTGCTGCTGCTGCATCGGCCCGATCCGCTGATGGATGCCGACGAGGTCGCCGCGACCTTCGCCGCGCTCCGGCGCGATGGCAAGGTGAAGGACTTCGGCGTATCGAACTTTACGCCGGCGCAGGCTGCGTTGCTGCAGGACCGTATGGCGGCGCACGGCATGTCGCTCGCGACGAACCAGGTCGAGTGCTCGCTGCTGCATCTCGCGCCGCTCGACGACGGCACGTTCGACCAGGCGCAGCACTGGCGCTGTCCGCCGATGCTGTGGTCGCCGCTCGCGGGCGGACGCCTGTTGACGGAGGCGTCGCCCGCCGCGGTGCGCGTGCGTGCGAGCGCGGCGCGGATCGGCGACGCGCTCGGCGTGTCCGCGACGACGGTGCTGTTCGCGTGGCTGCTCGCGCTGCCGTGCCGGCCGCTGCCGATCGTCGGGTCGAGCCGGATCGCGGCGCTGCGCGAAGCGGTAGCGGCGACCCGCGTCGCGCTCGGGCGCGAGCACTGGTTCGAACTGCTGGACGCGGCGCGCGGCGTGGAGGTGCCATGACCGTTGCGATCGACACACGATGACAATTCGGGAGATGGGATGAGCGTAGCAACCCTCAACGGGGATCCGGTCGCGCCGCGCGGCGTGCGCGCCGGCGAACCCCGCTTGCTGGCGGACATCGGCGGCACGCATGCGCGTTTCGCGCTGGAGACCGCGCTTGGCGGAATCGGCGACGTGCGCGTCTATCGATGCAGCGCCCATGCCGGCATGGACGACGCGGTGCGCGCGTTCCTGCGCGACACGGGCGGCGCGCGGGTGCGGAACGCGGCGATCGCGATCGCCAATCCCGTGGACGGCGACATGGTCAGCATGACCAATCATGACTGGCGCTTCTCGATCGACGCGACGCGTCGCGCGCTCGGGTTCGACACGTTGCACGTCTTCAACGACTTCGCGGCGCTGGCGATGGCCGTGCCGCATCTGTCCGCCGGACAACGGCGGCAGGTCGGCGGCGGGCACGCCGCGCCAGCGGGTACGATCGGCGTGCTCGGCGCGGGAACGGGGCTGGGCGTCTCGGCGCTCGTGCGCGCGGGCGACGCATGGGTGCCGTTGTCAGGCGAGGGCGGGCATGTGTCGTTCGCGCCCGCCGATGCACGCGAGGCCGACGTGCTGCAGTTCGCGCGGGCGCGCTGGCCGCACGTGTCGTTCGAGCGGCTGGTCGCGGGCCCCGGCATCGCGGTGATTCACGCGGCGCTCGCCGCGCGCGACGGCTGCGACGCCCCTTGTGCCGACGCGGCCGATACGGCCGCGATCATCGATCGCGCGCTCGCCGGCGACGCGCGCTGCATGGCGACCCTGGATTGCTTCTGCGGCATGCTCGGCACGTTCGCGGGCAATCTGGCGCTGACCCTCGGCGCGACCGGCGGCATCCATATCGGCGGGGGCGTCGTGCCGCGCCTCGGGGTATTGTTCGATGCATCGCCGTTTCGAGCTCGCTTCGAGGCGAAGGGCCGCTTTGCCGCTTACCTCGCGAAAATTCCGACCTTCGTGATCACCGCGCCGCATCCGGCCTTCGTCGGTGTGTCGCGCCTGCTCGCCCGCGCGTTGGGCGAGGCCGGCTGACACGAGTCCGGCCGGCGGAGTTGTAGTGCGACTGTCTGCAATAAGTCAGCATGTCGAAAGAAATCCGGTGCGCGCGGCGCCGCCCTATGGAATACGCCGACTGGAAGTCGTCCCGGAACTCATTTACTTTTAGAGGAGTGTCGCCGAGGCGTCGTGCGTTCCGGAGGAGTCGTGACTGCATTCCAGAAGGTGTGGCAGTTGTTCGTCGGAAAGCCGCTGGACCCGCTCGATCCGCGCACGCGGCATGCAATCGCCGTGACACCGTTGCTGGCCTGGGTCGGGCTCGGCGCCGACGGCCTGTCGTCGTCGTGCTACGGCCCGGAAGAGGCGTTCCTCGCGCTGGCGCACCACACGCCGCTCGCACTGTTCCTCGCGCTCGCGACGGCGGCGACCGTGTTCATCATCGCGCTCGGCTACAACCAGGTGATCGAGCTGTTCCCGACGGGCGGCGGCGGCTACCGCGTCGCGACCGCGCTGCTCGGTGCGAAGCCGGGGCTCGTGTCGGGCGCGGCGCTGCTGGTCGACTACGTGCTGACCGTCGCGACGTCGCTCGCGAGCGGCGTCGATGCGTTCTTCAGCCTGCTGCCCGTCAGCGCGCAGGCGTTCAAGCTCACGACCGAGATCGTGCTGATCCTGATGATGACGGGGCTCAACTTCCGCGGGATGCGCGAATCGATCATGGTGCTGCTGCCGATCTTCATCGGCTTCGTGATCCTGCACTTCGGGCTGATCGTGTATGGCGTCGCCGTGCACGGCAGCAACCTCGCGATGATCGTACCCGATGCCGTGCACGAGGCGCACGGGATGTCGCAGTCGCTCGGCGTATTCGTGATGCTCGCGCTGCTGATGCGCGCGTTCTCGCTCGGCGGCGGCACGTATACCGGCCTCGAAGCCGTGTCGAACAACGTCAACATGCTGGCCGATCCGCGCGTGCCGAACGGCAAGGTGACGATGTGGTACATGTCGACGTCGCTCGCGTTCACGGCCGGCGGCATCATCCTGCTGTACATGCTGTGGCACGCGCGGCCCGTCGAAGGCGAGACGCTCAACGCGGTGGTATTCGGCAGCGTGATCGACCATCTCGGGCTCGGCTCGGCGTTCGCGCGCCACGCGTTGCTCGCGGCCGTGCTCGCGTTCGAGGCCGGGCTGCTGATGGTCGGTGCGCAGACGGGTTTTCTCGACGGTCCGGCCGTGCTGTCGAACATGGCGTCGGATTCATGGGTGCCGCGCCATTTCCGCGACCTGTCGACGCGTCTCGTGCGGCAGAACGGCATCATCGTCGTCGGCCTGTCGAGCCTGCTGATCCTGCTGTGGACGCACGGCAACGTCGACGTGCTCGTCGTGCTGTACAGCATCAACGTGTTCCTCACGTTCAGCATGTCGCTGCTCGGGCTGTGCACGTACTGGTGGCGCCATCGCAGCGAGAGCGGCTGGTTCAAGCATTTCTTCCTGTCCGCGCTCGGGCTGAGCGTGACGGCGACCGTGCTCGTCATCACGCTGATCGAGAAGTTCACGGCCGGCGGCTGGCTCACGGTGCTCGTGACGAGCGCGGTGATCGCACTGTGCTTCATGATCAACCGCCACTACGCGTACACGCGCGCGCAGCTCGCGAAAGAGGACGCGCTGTTCTCGGGGCAGCCGCCCGTGGTCGACGAGGCTACCGCGCCGGGCAAGCCCGATCCGTCGCAGCCGACGGCCGTGCTGCTGGTCGGCAAGCATCGCGGCGCGAGCATGCATGCGCTGCTGTGGGTCAACCGGCTGTTTCCCGGGCACTTCCGCAACGTGATCTTCCTCGCGGTCGGCGAGGTCGACGCGAAGGCGTACGACGGGCACGAACATCTCGAACGGCTGCGTCACTCGATCACCGAAGCGCTCGACTACTATGTCGCGCACTGCCGCCGCAACGGCATCGCGGCCGACTACCGGATCGCATTCGGCACGAATCCCGTCGTGGAGTTCATGAACCTCGCGTCGTCGACGCTCGACGTTTATCCGAACGCCGTGTGTTTCGCGAGCAAGCTGATCTTCCGGCGCGTGAATTTCCTGACCGCGTGGCTGCACAACCAGACGCCCGTCGAGCTGCAGGCGCGCCTGCATGTCGAGGGCAAGCAGATGGTGCTGCTGCCGATGAACGTCGGCTGATGGCGGCGCGGCGGCCGGCGGCCAGCGCCGCGAACGCGTGAAAACGATCTCATCGCGCCGGCTCCGAAGAAGACGTTCTGCAGTCGAAATCATCGGAAAAGATTTGCTAAGATGCGCGGCGCGTTGGCGCGATCAATCGAACGACAAATCCTTTCCGAGAGACCTCCATGAAATTCCTGCTTGCCGCCGGACTCGCCGGCTTCGCCGTCTCGGCATTCGCACAGACCGTGTCGCCGGGCGTATGGCACGACGAAACCGCCTACACGTTGAACGGCAAGCCGCTGCCGCAGGCGTCCGGCTCGATGCCGGACCAGTGTCTGACCGACGCGGACGCGAAGAACCTACGCAAGACGATGGCGGCGCGCATGCAGCGCGACAACGTCAACTGCACGATCACCCACTGGGACTATGCGGGCACGACGCTGAAGGTCGCGCTGGCCTGCGCGAACGAACAGGAGCACGGCAACGGGACGGTGACGGGCGCAGTCACGCCGACGAGCTACGACCTGAAGGGGCAATTGCGCGGGCAGCATGCGCAGGCCGGTGCGTACACGCTCGCATGGACGTGGCGCGGCAAGCGCGTCGGCGACTGCCAGTAACGGATCGACACGGCGCGCATCGCTTGCGCGTATCGCGCCGGTCGGCAGTTTCGCGACACGACTGCAGTCATGCCGGGCCCGAACGCTTGAATACATCACATTGTGATATAAAATAGAAACAGGCCTTCGTGCCATCCGGCCTCTACGCCGCAAACGAACCCGGCCGCGCGACGCGCGCATCGTGCCGGGCGAACGTCCGGTTCAGAAGAACGGGGCGGCGATCACGCGCGGCGGGATGGTCGACAGGCCTCGCCGCGACCGGCGGTGCGACGCGCCGTGCGGATTCGCGGCGACGCCAAGGGGAAATGACGATGCTGGTGACGTTTCGGTCTTCCGCCGCACCCGATATCGTGATGTTGCGCGATCTGGCGCAGTATCTGCTGGGGCTCGTCGGCAAGGGGCTCGACGTACGCGGCGTGATTTCCACCGACGAGCTGCCGGGCGCGATCGCGCGGCTCGAGCAGGCAATCAGGGACGATGCGGCGCGGGAGCGCGCGCACGAGCATTCGACGCGGACGCCGCGCGACGATGCGGCGCCGCATGCAGCCGGGCTCGCGCAGCGCGCGTGGCCGCTGCTGGACATGATGCGTGCGGCCCACGAACAGGGCCGGCACG
The DNA here is from genome assembly GCF_001039005.1 of Burkholderia cepacia. Classification (GTDB taxonomy): domain Bacteria; phylum Pseudomonadota; class Gammaproteobacteria; order Burkholderiales; family Burkholderiaceae; genus Burkholderia; species Burkholderia theae. Next base: position 33,055 of record NZ_LDWR01000037.1, on the reverse strand, counting down.
TGATGTGGGGTGTGTAGCGCGCAGCGCGCGTGCTCCCCGCGGAACCGGACCTCCGCTGAAAGGCCGACGACCTCGCGTCGAACGACGCGCAAGCCGTCGGCCGATTTTTTTGCGCGGCGTGATCGTCGGAAAAATTACGGATGACGATGCGTATGCGAGCGCGGCGAGCGCCGCGCGGGCCGGTGCAGCAGCCTGTCGCGCGTACGGTCGCGGCCGCGCCGTGCCGTGAAGAACAGCACCGCGAACACGAGGAGCGCGAGCAGCACGAGGGTCTGGACGATACCGTTTTCCATGTCGCCTCCGGCAGGTTGGGGGACGAGGTGCGCCGCGGCCGGCCATCAGCCGCCTGGCATGGCGGCGTCGGCGAGTTTCGCGTCGATGAAGCGCTTGGCCAGCGCGATCGAGATCCGAAGCGCGTCCGCGTCGCTGCGGAACACGTGATGCTTCGGGTCAAGCAGGTGCGCTTCGTGGCATCCGCCCGCATCGCGCCAGACCACGACCGCGAGCGGCTGGTACAGCGCGCCGAGTTCGAGCCCTTCGCCGGCCACCGGGTCGACGAGCGCGACCGCGCGGATCCCGCAGTGGCGATAGGTCAGGCAGAGCGGCGAATCCATGACGGTTTTCCCGACGGGCACCGGCCGTTCCGACCCCGCGCGACGCATGATCGGACGAATCGGTGCAGGGCCGTGTTCACGTCAGCAGCGGCATCGCCTCGATCAGCGCGATGCCGAGCAGCGCGCCGATCGCGGCGCCGACCAGTTTCGGGTGCCACCGTTCGAGATGCAGCGCCGTCAGCAGTGCGCCGAACAGGATCACGCCCAGCAGCGCGAACGCGATCACGAGATAACCGATTTCGAAATCGTTGTTGATCAGCATGATGTCTCCTTTTCCATGTCGGCGTGTTCCGTCCGGCGGAGCTGCGTTCCGGCGACGTTGTACGACCGGATGACCTGTCTGAATTATATATCACAACGTGATACAAAAATCGATCGGAACCGGTGTGGAGTGAACAAGGCTGACATTGCGATGTTGCGAAGCTTGTGACGTTGCCGTGGCGCGCCGGACGCGTCGCGAGCCGGCCCGCCGCCACGCGGCTTGACGCTCGCCGGCACGTCACCCACACTGGTCCGCACGACCGGCCCGTAGTACACGGCCCGTCATGCGCGCGTCATGCGGGTCGAAGAACCGTCCGCGCCGGCGCGCGGCCCTGGCGTCCAGCAACGAACGCGCGGAGAGTGTCGACGTGGTGCGTTTCCTTTCCCGATGGGCCGGCTGCCTGCTCGTCTGCGCCGTTGCGCTCGGCGCCGGCGCGCTTGCGCGGCCGGTCGCGGCCGACACACGCGATACGCACGACACGGGCGACGAAGCGCCCGTGACGCTCGTCAGCGATGTCCACGAATTCGTGATCCAGCACGACGGTTCGCTCGACGAGCACGACGATTCGACGCTGCGCGCGAACAACGCGAACGGCATCGACGCGGTCGCGCAGCGCTACGTGTGGTTCGACAAGAATCTCGAGCAGGTCGACCTGCTCGCGGCCGAGACGATCGATCGCGACGGCGTCGCGCATCCGGTCGGCGCTGACGGTATCCGCGACGTGCAGGAGCCGCGCTCGGCCGGCGCGCCGACGTTCCAGGACGGGCTGTTGCGCACCGTCGTGTTTCCCGGCGTCGAAGCCGGGTCGAGCACGCGCGTGGCATTCCGCAAGACGCGCACGAAGCCCGTCAATCGCGGCTACTTCGGCTACACCGTCGAGCCGTCGCGCGAGCCGGTCGACAGCCAGCGGCTGATCTTCGACGTGCCGGCCGACCTGCCGCTGTACGCGGACGCGCGCGGCTACGTCGCGCTGCCGCCGGTCACGGCGAACGGCCGCACGCGCTACGAGTTCGATTACCGGCACGGCCCGTACGACCGCATCGAGAACGGCTCGGTCGGCTACCCGACCTACGGCGACCGGCTCGTCGTGTCGACGCTGCCCGACTACGCGGCGTTTGCCGCGCGCTACCGCGACGCGGCCGTTGATCCGGGCGTGAACGATCCGGCTGTCGTGCAGCTGGCCCGCACGCTCACCGCGGATGCCGCCGATCCGCGCGACAAGGCGCGCATCCTGTACGACTGGGTGCAGGCAAACATACGCTACGTCGGTTTGTTTCTGGGCGAAACGGCCGCCGCGCCGCACCGCGCGACGGACATCCTGCGCAACCGCTACGGCGACTGCAAGGACCACGTCGCGCTGTTCGGCGCGCTGCTCGCGGCGGTCGGCATCCGCAGCGAACCGGTGCTGATCAATCTCGGCGCGGTGTACACGCTGCCGTCGGTGCCCGGTTACGGCGGCGGCGCGATCAATCACGCGATCACGTGGCTGCCCGATCTCGCGCTCTACGCGGATACGACGACGGCCGGCATCGCGTTCGGCTACCTGCCGCCGATCGTGATGGATCGCCCCGCGCTGCTCGTCGACACGGGCGTGCTGTCGCGCACGCCGGCCACGCAGCCGCGCGGCCGTGTCGCGCGGGTCGAGATCGATGCCGCGCAGCCCGGTTCCGCGCGTTTTCATGCCTACATCGAGGACGACGGCTGGACGGCCGAACTCGAACGCAACCTGTTTCGCCGCGCGACGCACGACGGCATCGAGCAGCTCGCGACCGCGCGCCTGCGGCAAAGCGGCTTGCGCGGCCGCGCGCAACTGTCGACCAGCGACCGGCGCGCGACCGACGGACCGTTCGACGTGACGCTGTCGGGCACGCTCGATCATTTCATATGGCCCGACGGCACGACCGCGTTGCCCGCGCTGTCGAGTCTCACGGGCGGCATCGCGACGCAGGTCGAAAGCTGGCTGGCCGAACCGGTGCGCACGCAGCCGTGGGGCTGCATCGGCGGCACGTTCGACGAGACCGGCCAGATCGTGCTGCCGGCCGACGTCGTCGTGACCGACCTGCCGGCCGACGCGGCCGTGCACGCGCGCTTCGTTGATTTCACGTCGCATTACGTGTTCGATGCGGCCGCGCGCGTCGTGCAGGTCACGCGGCGAATGACGGCGGATTTCGGCCGGCAGGTGTGCACGCCCGACGAATTCACGGCGCTGCGCGCTTCGCTGGAACGCATCGAACGCGACACGCAGGCGCAGATCGTCGTGCGGGCGAAAGGGCGTTGAACGGGCAGGGGCAGTGAACGCGTCGCCGCCATCGGTCGATGCGCAGGAGAGACATCATGACGGAACGGGACTACGAGATCGCCGATCTCTCGAAGGAATTGCTGGGCCGGATCGTGCAGGGCACCGTCGCGAGCGGCGCGGCCGTGGATGCGGAGCAGTGTGCGGCGCTCGCCGTGCAGTGCGCGACGGCGCTGGTCGACAAGCTCGGGGCGCGTAGCGGTTGAACGCGGAGGGGCGTCACGCACGGTGGCGGTAGTTTGAGCGACGTCGGAGCGACGCATAGCGGCCCCGGTCAGCCTCGTACGTCAAGCGTCAGGCGTTACGCGTCGACGCGCGCGTCGCCGTCCGCGCGCACGGCCCCCGGCGGCTTCCCCACCACCCGCTTGAACGCGCGGCTGAACGCCGCCAGCGAGCCGTAGCCGAGCCGGTACGCCACCGCTTCGATGGCCTCTCGGTCGCGCGCGATCCACTGCGCGGCGAGCCGCATCCGCAGCTCGGTCAGGTAGCGCACGGGCGTCATCCCGGTGGCCGCGAGAAAGCGCTCGGCGAACACCGAGCGCGACACGCCCGCTTCGGCGGCCAGTTCCGCGACGCTCCAGTTGCGGCCCGGGTCGCGATGCAGCGCGACGATCGCGCGGCCGAGCTTCGGCTCGCGCAGCGCCTGCACCCAGCCCGTCGCGTCGCCGCATCCGCACTCGACCCAGCCGCGCACGATGAACGCCGCGACCACATCCGCGAGCCGCGCGAGGATGCCCGCGAAACCCGCGCGCGCCGAGCACGATTCGCGCTCCATCGCGTCGAGCATCGGGCGGATTTCCGGGTAGCGCGCGAGCAGCGTGCCGACGTGCATGAACTCGGGCATCGTGCCGACCAGCGGCTGCATGCCGCCGAGATCGAGCTCCATGCACGCGCTGAAGATCAGCGCATCGCCGGCGCCCGGCTCCGTCGCCGCGCCGGCCGCCGGCGACGCGCCGGCCGATGCCACCGACGCGACCGTATCGCAGATCTTCGCGGCCGCGAAGCCGTGGATCTCGCGGCACGGCGCATCCGGATCGGACACCAGCGCATGCATGCCGCCATGCGGCAGCAGGATCGCGTCGCCGGCCTCGAGCCGCATCGTCGCGCCGGCCGCGTCGCGCAGCAGCACGGGCCCGCGCCCGACGAAATGAAACTGCGCGCGGCCCGGCGCCTCGCCGAAGCTCAGCCCGAACGGCCGCGCGACCTGGATGCGGCGGTACTGGACGCCGCTCAGCCGCATCCCCAGCAGCAGCTCGCTGACGAGGTCGTGCACGTCGGGGACGGGGGGAAGCAGGGGCTCGGACATATCGAGATTCGGACGATCGATCAACAAGAACGGATTGTATGTCATAGACCGTCCTGTTGCCGTTCCTTACGATACGCCGTCATCGGTATTTTCCCTATACGACAACGGAACGACGCATGAATCCCGGAATCTCCCCGGCCGCCTCGATGGCGGCCCCCCGCGAACCGGCCTGGGGCGCGGTATTCGCGATGACGCTCGGCGTCTTCGGGCTCGTCACGGCCGAATTTCTTCCCGCCAGCCTGCTCACGCCGATGGCCGACAGCCTCGGCGTGACCGAAGGCGTGGCCGGGCAGGCCGTCACGGCCACCGCGACGGTCGCGCTGGTCACGAGCCTGCTGATCTCCGCGTTGACGCGCACGATCGACCGGCGGCGCGTGCTGCTCGTGTTCTCGGTGCTGCTGGTCGGATCGAATCTCGCGGTCGCGTTCGCGCCCAATCTGATGACGCTGCTGATCGGCCGCGTGGTGCTCGGCATCGCGCTCGGCGGTTTCTGGACGATGGCGACGGCCACCGCGATGCGGCTCGTGCCGACGGCGATGGTGCCGCGCGCGCTGTCGATCATCTTCAGCGGCGTGGCGGTCGCGACGATCGCGTCCGCGCCGATGGGCAGCTACTTCGGCCACCTGATCGGCTGGCGCAATGTGTTCCTGATCGCGGCCGTGCTCGGCGGCGTCGCGTTCGTGTCGCAGGTGATGACGCTGCCGTCGATGCCGCCGAGCGGCACGACGCGGCTGCGCACGCTGATCGACGTGCTGCGCCGTCCGACCGTCGGCCTCGGCATGTTCGCGACGATCCTCGCGTTCACCGGGCATTTCGCGTTCTTCACGTATCTGCGGCCGTTCCTCGAACAGGTCGCGGGCGTCGGTGTGAACGGGCTGTCGGCGATCCTGCTCGGTTACGGCATCGCCAACTTCGTCGGCACGTCGCTCGCGGGCCGCGTGCTCGAACACCGGCTGCGGCCGATGCTGATCGCGATGCCCGCGCTGATGGTCGTGCTCGGCATCGCGCTCGTCGCGCTCGGCCGTGCGCCGATGATCGACGCGGTGCTCGTCGCGTTGTGGGGGATGGCGTTCGGCGGTGTGCCGGTTGCCTGGTCGACGTGGGTCACGCGCACCGTGCCCGACGAGGCCGAGAGCGCGGGCGGGCTGATCGTCGCGGCGATCCAGCTCGCGATCGCGACGGGTGCGGCGGCCGGTGGCGTCGTGTTCGATGCGAACGGCGCGGTCGGCGTGTTCGTCGGCGCGGCCATCGTGCTGGCCGTCGCGGTCGCGACGATCGTGACCGGCGTGCCGAAGCGGGTCGGCGTGGCGGTGTCCTGACCGGCCGGGCAGGGCCCGCGCGTCGCGGGCCCGCCGGCGATCGTGGGTCCGTCAGGCGGCGTCGGTGTTCGCGATGCGGTCGAGTTCCGCGAGCGCGTCTTCCGGCAGGTCGAGGTCGGCCGCCGCGAGATTCTCGCGCAGATGCGTGATCGACGACGTGCCCGGAATCAGCAGCACGTTCGGTGCGCGGCGCAGCAGCCACGCGAGCGCGACCTGCATCGGCGTCGCGCCGACGCGTGCCGCCACCGCGGACAGCGTCGACGACTGCAGCGGCGAGAAGCCGCCGAGCGGAAAGTACGGCACGTAGGCGATACCGTCGCGGGCCAGCGCGTCGATCAGCGCATCGTCGCCGCGATGCGCGATGTTGTAGTGGTTCTGTACGCAGACGATGTCGCAGATCCGCCGGCCTTGCGCGACCTGCGCGGCCGTCACGTTGCTCAGGCCGATGTGGCGGACAAGCCCGCGCCGCTGCAGTTCGGCGAGCACGCTCAGCGGCGCCTCGATCGATCCTTCGGCCGGCCCGTGCCGGTCGAACATGATGCGCAGGTTGACGACGTCGAGCGCATCGAGTCCGAGGTTGCGCAGGTTGTCGTGCACGGCCCGTTCGAGTTCGTCGGGCGCGAACGCGGGCAGCCACGACGCGTCGTCGCCGCGCCGCGCGCCGATCTTGGTGACGATCACGAGATCGTCGCGATACGGATGCAGGGCCTCGCGGATCAACTGGTTGGTGACGTGCGGGCCGTAGAAGTCGCTGGTGTCGATATGGTCGACGCCGGACGCGACGGCTTCGCGCAACACGTTCAATGCCGCGTCGTGGTCCTTCGGCGGGCCGAATACACCCGGCCCCGCGAGCTGCATCGCGCCGTAGCCGATGCGTTTGACGTTGCGATTGCCGAGCCGGAAGGCGGCGGTGTGTCGAATGTCGGACATGACTCTGCTCCTGTTGATGAGTGCGCCCAGCATAGGTATTGGCCGCCTGCGCGATAAGCCGTCATAATTCGCACGGGTTGTACGAAAAGGCGAACAATGCAAGCCGATCTGGGCGATCTGAATGCGTTCATGGCCGTGGCGCGTGCCAACGGATTCCGTGACGCCGCGCGCGTGACGGGCCTCAGCGCGTCGGGGCTGAGCGAGGCCGTGCGCCGGCTGGAGGCACAGCTCGGCGTCCGGCTGCTGCACCGCACGACGCGCAGCGTCGTGCCCACCGAAGCCGGCGAGCGGCTGCTCGCGCGCCTCGGGCCCGCGTTGACCGAAGTGGCGGCAGCGCTCGACGGTATCGGCGATTTCCGGGACAGACCGGCCGGCACGCTGAAGCTGAACGTGCCGGTCAGCGCGTCCCGGCTCGTGCTGCCCGCGATCGTGCCGCGCTTCCTCGACGCGTACCCGGAGATCCGGCTGGAAGTGATCGCCGACGAAAGTTTCGTCGACGTGCTGGCGGCGGGATGCGACGCGGGCATCCGCTACGACGAGCGGCTCGAACAAGACATGATCGCGGTGCCGATCGGCCCGCGCATTCAGCGGTTTGCGACCGCGGCCGCGCCGCGTTATCTCGACCGTCATGGCCGGCCGCGGCATCCGCGCGACCTGCTCGACCATCGCTGCCTGCGCGGACGATTTGCGAGCGGATCGATGCCGCCGTGGGAGTTCGAGCGCGACGGCGAGGTCGTGCGGATCCAGCCGGCCGCCGGGCCGCTGCTGGTGCAGATCGGCGGCGCGTCGGACCTGGTGGTCGATGCGGCGATCGCCGGCACGGGCATCGTGCATCTGTTCGAAGACTGGCTGCGCCCGTATTTCGAGAGCGGCGCCCTCGAACCCCTGCTCGAACCGTGGTGGCGGCCGTTTTCAGGGCCGTTCCTCTATTACCCGGGGCGCCGTCTCGTGCCGCCGGCACTGCGCGCGTTCATCGATTTCATCAAGGCATCCTGAGCGATGCGATCGAGCGGGCGGGTGCCGCACCGGCCCGCCGCTCAGCGCACCGGCGCGTGCGCGTCGAGCAACTGCCGGTGACGCGCTTCGGTCGCGTCGTCTGCGGGAAACATGCACTCCATGCGCAACTCCTGCGCAGCGGCGCTTTGCGGCGTGCCGACCGTCGTGACCAGCGAGAAGTAACGCAGCACGACGCCTTCGTGGACGAAGCCGATCGGAATGACCGGCAGCGCGGGCGCGGCGGCCGGCGCCGACGGCGTTTTCCAGTCGCGCGGCGCATCGGGGCACGCGAGCAGGTCGTCGAGCAGCTGCCGCGTGTCGTCGTCGATCACGCGGCCGACCGATTCGCGATACACGCGCTGCAGCAGGCTGCGCGACACGTTGTCCCAGTCGGCCACGAACGGCCGCATGCCGAGCGGATCGAACATCAGGCGCAACAGGTTGCGCGGGCCGTCGCGCGCAGCCATGTCGATGAAGCAGTTGAAAAAGCGCGGCGCCGCCTCGTTGGTCATCAGCACGTTCCAGTGGCGGTCCATTACGATCGCCGGAAACGGATCGTGCTGGCGGACGACCCGTTCGAGCGCGCGGATCACGCCGTGCATTTCCTGCGCGTCCCACGGTGCTTCCGAATACACGGGTGCATACCCGGCCGCGAGCAGCAGCGCGTTGCGTTCGCGCAGCGGCACGTCCAGCGTCTGCGCGAGCGTCAGCAGCGTGTCGCGGCCCGGCACGCTGCGTCCGCTTTCGATGAAGCTGATCTGGCGCTGCGAGATGCCCGCGTCGAGCGACAGGTCGAGCTGGCTCACGCCGCGCACGTCGCGCCAGTAGCGCAACAGCTGCCCCAGTTCGCGTGGCGGCGCGTTCGGATCGCGACGGCTGGCGTTCATCGGATTTCCCTGATCGGTGCGTGATCGACGCGAACGACTATATCGGACTCACGCGGCACCCGCCTGCCACGCGAACGCGTCGAACGGCGCTTCGAGCGTTGGCCGCGCCACGCTGCCGACGTAGTTGGTGATCGTCGACGCGGCGACCACCGCGATCACTTCGAGCAACTGTTCGGCGCTGAATCCGGCTGCGGCGAACGATTGCCGGTCGGCGTCGGCGAGACGGCCGCGGGTTTCGATCAGCGCGCGCGCCGTGGCCGACAGCGCGGCCAGTTTCGCGTCGCCGGGCAGGCCGCCGCGCCGGATCGCGTCGACGTCGGCGGCGGGCACGCCCTGTTTCAGCGCGAGCGCGGAATGGAACGCGACCGGCCACTCGCTCGCGTTCGTGACGGCGTTGGTGAGCAGGAGCGTCTGGATCTGCGGCTCGGTGAGGCTGCTGGCGTGCACGCACTCGAACAGGCCGATGAACCCGTTGATCAGCACCGGCGACGCGGCCATGGCCGCCGCGATGTTCGGGATCAGGCCGAAGGTTTGCTGGAGCTGCCGGAGCACGGGCTGCGATTCGGCCGGCGCCGAGTCGATGGTATGAAGCGGATAGGCGGACATGATGTCTCCCGGGCGAGGAGCGCCGCCGGAATGGCGGCGCGACACCCGAAGCGTAGGGACGGGCGTGCCGCGCGCCAATTACATGGGATGTAATCGTTTGTCGTGCACGCGCGTGTCGGCCGTCCCGCGCATCCGCTAACCGCCTTGCTTGACCAACCCCGCCAGCGTCTTCATCGCCTGCAGATACGGATACGGCCCGTGGCTGATGCGGGCCACGCCGTAGTCCGCGAGTTCGGCGAGCGTCGGCGTGTCCGACACGCGCATCACGTTCACCGGCAGCGGCGATGCGGCCGTCAACCGGCGAATGAGCGCCGGCGAGCGCAGGCCCGGCACGAACAGGCCGTCGGCGCCGGCGGCCGCATAAGCGCGTGCGCGTTTCAGCGTTTCGTCGAGCAACCGTTCGTCATGCGTATCGGCCGGCGCCTTGAAGAACACGTCGGTCCGCGCGTTGATGAAGTAGTCGGCGCCCGCGCGATCGGCCTCCTGTCGTGCCGCCGCGAGACGCGCCGCTGCTTCTTCGACGTCGCGCAATTCGCCCGTCGCCGGAAAACTGTCCTCGAGGTTGCAGCCGATCGCGCCGGCCTCGATGCTGAGCGCGATCGTTTCGGCGACATCCTCGGGCCGCTCGCCGTACCCGCTCTCGAGGTCGACGGTGACCGGCAGGTCCGTCGCGCGTGCGATTCGCGCAAGCACTTCCATCATCAACGCGCGCGGCATCTGCTCGCCATCGACGAAGCCGTTGGCCACGGCGACCGACCAGCTTCCGGTCGCCAGCGCGACCGCGCCTGCGTCGGCCACCGTGCGTGCGCTGCCGGCGTCCCACACGTTGAACAGCGCCAGCGGCTGGCCCGCGCGGTGAAGCGACCGGAAAACCGCGCCTTTCTCATTGCTGCTCATGTTCACTGCTCCTTGTAAAAACCGGATCGATGGTCGTGCCGAACGATACTGCCACCGTATCGAGCGCCGCGAGGAAGTCGCGTGCGTCGAACAATTCGCCGAGGCTACGCACGCCGCCCGACGTCACGGTGTTGCCGGTCACCAGGCGCACGGCCGCCTCGACGATGATCGGCGCGCTGACCGCGTAGATGTCGCGTCCCGACGCCGTCGCGCGGTGCGTCGTGCCGCGCTGTACGACAACGGCGTCCATCGCGAACTGCTGCGCCGACCGGCCCAGCGCATCGGTCGGCTCGGGCGGCGGCGTGGCCGCATCGCGCACGTCGCGCAGCGCCAGCGTCGCGAGCCACGATTCGATCGTATCGATGCGCAGATGACGCGACAGTGTCATCACTTCCGAAAACGGCAGCAGCGTCACGTCGACGCTGCCGATCGGCGACGGGAACGGCCACACGCGTTCGCGCGGCGTCGACGGCACCGGCGTCGGCTTCCCGTCCCGCTGGACGAGCCGTACCGCGCGATTGCGTTCGCCCGTCACGCGCGTGCCGCGTGTCGGGTGCCAGCGGTCGAGCCCGGTCGCGATATCGACGCGGTCGATCGGTTCATCCTGGTCGACGACGGCCGTCACGAGCAGGTCGGCCAGGCCGCCGTAGAACGCCGCGGCGGGCACGACGGTCACGCCCGCGGCGCGCGCACGGGCATCGACCTGTTCGGCCAGCGCCAGCACCGACGGCTGTTCGGCCGTCAGGTCGAGATAGGGGATGCCGGCCCGCAGCGCGGCTTCGGCCAGTGGCAGCGCGGTATCGAGGTACGGGCCCGCGCAGTTGATCACCACAGCCGCGCCGCGCAACGCGGCGTCGAGCGCGGCCGGATCGTCGATCGCGGCGACGCGCGCTGGCGCGGCGTCGCTTGTGCCGCCTTCCGCGAGCCGCGTGGCATCGCGGCCGATGCGGATCGCGCCGAGGCCGCGCCGTGCCAGTTCGGCGACGACAAACCGCCCGGTGTGACCCGTGGCGCCATAGACTGCAACCGTCATCCGATCTTCCATGATCATCTCCGCTACAGAACGGTCTGTTTTATAGTACAGACCTGTAGCGTCGTCAAGCGCGCAGTGCTATGATCGGATCCACTGTTGCGGTACGGGCGGCCGTTGGCGGCCGAGCTTGGATGAAAAAGGGAACGGATACACAAGGGGGCGCGCTCGATACGCGCGAGCGCATTCTGCAAACGGCCAGCGAGCTGTTCTATCGGGAAGGCACGCGCGCGGTCGGCGTGGACCTGATCGTCGCGCAGGCGGGCGTCGCGAAGACGAGCCTCTATCGTCACTTCACGACGAAGGACGACCTGATCGAGGCGTTCCTGCTGCGCGAGGACGCGGATTTCTGGGCGCACTGGGACGCAGTGGCCGGGCAATACCGGCGCACGCCGCGCGAGGAGCTGGATGCGCAGCTGCAATGGATCGGCGAGCGCATTGCGCGGCCCGGCTATCGCGGCTGCCCGCAGATCAACATCGCCGCCGAATATGCGGACGGCAACCATCCGGCCCGCAAGGTCGCCGTCGCGCACAAGCAGGAGCTGCGGCGCCGGCTGACCGAGCTGGCGAGCGCGATGCGGATCGACGAACCGGAAACCTTCGCGCTGCGGCTCGCGACGGTCATCGACGGCGCGCTGAGCAGCGGGCAGGCGCTGCATGCGCACGGGCCCGTGCACTTCCTGCAGGAATTCGCGCAACTGCTGTTGCCGAAGAAGGGCAGGAAGTAAGGCGGCATTCGGCCGCGATCCGCGCGCCGGTTCAGTCGCGCGCCGCCGGCTCTACCGACAGCGTGCGCAACTGGCCGCGCAACAGATCGACTTCTCCCGGTGCGAATTGTCGTTCGATATCGGCATGGGTCTGCTGCCACAGCGGAAACGCCTCGGCCAGCAGGTCGTGGCCGGCCGGCGTCAGTTCGAGCAGGCGGCTGCGCCCGTCGTCCGGATCCTGTGAGATCGTGACGAGGCCGCGCCGCTCGAGCGGCTTGAGCGCGGCCGTCAGCGTGGTGCGATCCATCGCGAGCAGCGACGCGACCGATTTCATCGGAGCCGGTTGCGGCCGGTTCAACGACATCAGCAGCGAAAACTGCCCGTTGGTGAGATCCAGCGGACGCAGCACATCGTCGAAGATGCGCGCAAGGTTGCGCGCCGCGCGCTGCATGTGCAGGCACAGGCAGCAATCGCGCACCATCAGCGTCGTTTCGAAAGGGAGCTTTTCTTTTCGTGCCATGTTGCAATTGTGTTGATATCAACCTATCTTGTCAAGGTCGAGGCGCGGCAGCCTGTCGCGCCCGTCACTGGAGGAGAAAGCATGAGTGCTCAACAGCAGTTGTATCTCGCCGTATTCCTCGGCAGCAAGGACAGCCCGGCGATGCAGGCGTGGGTCGCGCTCCCGGAGCAGGAGCGGCACGCGCGCGAGCGGGACGGTATGGCCGCGTGGCACGCGTGGGTCGACCGTCATCAGGATGCGATCGTCGAGATGGGCGGGCCGCTCGGCAAGACCAAGACCATCGATGCCGGCGGCATCCAGGACACGTCCAACGCGTTGAGCGGCTTCACCGTCGTGCGGGCGGCGTCACACGAGGCGGCGGCCGCGCTGTTCGAAGGCCATCCGCATTTCACGATTTTCCCGGGCGAGTCGGTCGACGTGATGCCGGTGCTGGCGATTCCCGGCGCGTGAACGATCGCGGCCCGCCGCGTCGCGTTGATGCGTTGATGTGTCGACGCGCCGTGGCCGGCTTGCGGACATTTTCCCGACATTCTGGATGGAGATTTGCGATGAAGCTTTACGGATTCGCCGGCACCCGCTCGCAACGCGCGCTGTGGGGGCTGAAGGAACTGGATGCGGACTTCGAGTTCGTATCGGTCAACCTGCTCGCGGGCGAGCACAAGCGGCCGGAATTCCTGCGCATCAATCCGGCCGGCAAGGTGCCGGTGCTGGTGGACGGCGACCGCGTGATTCCCGAGTCGGCCGCGATCGTGCTGTATCTCGCGGACAAGTACCCGGAGAAGGCGTTGCTGCCGGTCGATCCGGCGGTGCGTGCGCAGGTGTATCGGTGGGTCATGTTCGCGGTGACGGAGCTCGAGCAGCCGCTGTGGCGGATCACGCGGCACTCGTTCCTCTATCCGCCGGAGAAGCGTTCGCCGGCCGACATCGAGCTGGCGCGCGAGGATTTCGCGACGATGGCCGTGATCCTCGACAAGCATCTCGAAGGGCGCGAATTCATCGTCGGCGACACGCTGACGGTGGCCGATTGCGTGACGGCCTACCTGATCGACTGGGCCAGCGAATGCCACCTGATCGAACCGTTCCCGCAACTGCGTGCGTATCTCGAACGGCTGTATGCGCGGCCGAAGGCGCCGCAGCGGATCGCTGAGGCGCGCAAGGCGGCGTGACGAAGGGCGGTCGATCGCGCCGCACGGCATGATCGGCCGCACCGTTCCGCTCGCGTGCGGTCACGGCAGCTTGTCGGGCCCGCCGAGCGCGCGACACAGCATCGACAGGTCGCTCAGGGTGAGGTGCGCCGACGCGGGATGCTGCGTCTCGCGTGCCACGTCCGGCTGAGGGTCGCGCACCACCCAGGCCGCCTGAAGCCCCGCATTCAAAGCACCGACGATATCGAGGTGGTAGTCGTCCCCGACGTGCAGTAATTCCGCCGGGCTCACACTGAGCGCCTGCGCCGCCGCATGGAAGATTTCGGGTTCCGGCTTCGCGATCCCGAACGCACGCGCGCTGAGCGTTTCCCGAAAGAATTCGCCGCCGCCGGTCAGTCGGAGATCCGCGTTGCCATTGGTTACCGCAATCAACGGAAACCGGGCGCTCAACCACGCCAGCGCCGGCAACGCGTCGTCGTAGAACTCGACCCGGTTGCGCGCCGCATAGAAGACTTCGTACGCAGGGTCGGCCAGCGCGACATCCGCGTTCGCGCGCGCCAGCGCAAGCCGGATCGATCCGAGTCTCAGCGCGCGAAAGTCGTTGGCGAGGTCCGGGCGAGAACGTTCGTATTCCTCACGTAACTCGCTCATCGTCTGCTGCGTGGGCAGGATGCTCGCGGTATCGGGCGCATGCTCGAGCAACCACGCGCGAAGCGTCGCTTCGGCGCGTGCGACGGATGGACCGAACGGCCACAGGGTGTCGTCCAGGTCGAACGAGAGGGCGGATACTTTGGCGAGACGCATGCGGTTGAAGGGGGGAGGTCGTTTACCAGGGCCACGGAATGGAGATTCCGGTGCCGTTTTCGAGAGCCTGCTCGTACAGGAAGCGCGCGACGGTCAGGTCCTGCAGCGCGAGCCCGGTCATGTCGAATACGGTGATCTCGTTCGGCGCGCGGCTGATCGACATCGTTCCGGCGAGCAGATCGCCGATTTCCGTGCGCGGCAGGTCCGGCGCCCACTGGCATTCGCCGATGCTGCGCGCCTGCTCGTGATCGTCGACGAAAATGCGCGCACGTTCCAGCACGCCGGCCGGAAGCTCGCGCTTGCCTGCCGTGTCGGCGCCCACGCAGGTCAGGTGGGTGCCCGGCTGAACCGCGTCCGCGTCGAACAACGCGCCACCGCCGGGCGTCGCCGTGATGACCACATCGCTATTGGCCACCGCGTCGTTCCGGTCGCGCGCCACGCGGATCGTACATCGTTCCCGGAAAGCCGATTCGAACCGCGGATCCGGCTCGCCGCCGACGTTCACGTACTGCACCGTGCAACGTTGCGGCAGCAGCCGGAGCGCGTAGTCGAGCTGGACGCGCGCCTGCACGCCGGTGCCGAACACGCAGATCCGCGTGCTGTCGGGGCGAGCGAGCAACTGCAGCCCGAGGCCGCCTGCCGCGCCGGTTCGCGCGGTGGTGATCGCGTTGCCGTCCATGATGCACAGCGGGCGGCCCGTGGCCGGATCGAACAGCGCGACGGTTGCCTGATGCGGCTCGCCGCCGAGGCCCCGGTTGCCGGGCCAGAATCCGGCTGCCTTGAAACCGAGGAGATCCTGGGTCGCGACGTCGCCCGACTTGATGCCGAACACGCCGCCCGTATGCAGCTTCTCGCGGACCACCGGGAACACGCGGCCGGCACGTTGGCTGTGCAGCACAAAGGCTTCGCGAACCGCCGCCAGCACTTGCTCGGCCTGAAGGGCGGGCCCGACGGCATCGCGGTCGAGAAGAAGGAGTCGGGCGTCTGTCGGCATATCGGGCGAGTTTTTCCGGAGCAGGGCGATTCGGGAAGGTTTAAAGTGTGTCCAAATTTAGACAAATAGTCAATGTCTGGGCGGAACGGCGCGAATACGAGGTGTCGTTCACCACCCGTAGAAGCGCGGCCATGCGTGGACGACACCGTCTTCGTCGATCGCCTGATATTCGGGGTGTTGCGCGCCGGTCGCGCACGCGTGATTCGGCAGGATGCGCAGGCGGGTGCCGATCGGAAACCGCTGCGCGATGCCCGCGTCGGGCGCGCCCGCGCGCGACACGATGCCGTGCTCCTGGTTGGCGGCGCTCACCACGTAGTCGCCGAGCACGTCGCCGTCTTCGGTGCAGACCTGCCCGTAGCCGAAATCGCGGCCCAGGCGCTGCGTGCCGCGGTCGCGGCTCATGGCCATCCAGCCCGCGTCGACGATTGCCCAGCCTTTCTCTTCCTGGTGTCCGATCACGGTGGTCAGCACCGACAGCGCGATGTCGGACAGTTCGCACACGCCGATGTTGTGCATCACGAGGTCGAACATCACATACACGCCGGCGCGAACCTCGGTGACGCCGTCGAGGTGTTCCGCCGCGAGGGCGGTGGGCGTCGAACCGATACTGACGACCGGGCAGGGCAATCCGGCAGCCCGCAGGCGCTCCGCGGCGCGCACGGTGCGGCTGCGCTCCTGTTCGGCGATCGCCGCCAGCGCTTCTGGCGTGTCGTATTCGTAGCTGGAGCCCGCGTGGGCCAGCACCCCGCCGAGCGTCATCCCGCCGTCGACCAGTGCGCGGCCGACGTCGATCAGCAGGTCGGCCTCGGGCGGGACGCCGGAGCGATGGCCGTCGACGTCGACCTCGATCCACACTTCGAAGCGTTCGCCGTGCTCGCGGCCGAATGCCGCGATGGCGTGCGCGGCGGGCAGGCTGTCGGCGACGATCGTCAGGTCGCAGCCCTGCCGGCGCAGCGCCAGCGCCTGGCCCAGCTTGGCGGGCACCATGCCGACCGCGTAGACGATGTCGCGGATGCCACCCGCGAAGAACTGTTCGGCTTCCTTGAGCGTCGACACGGTGATGCCCTGCGCGCCCGCCGCGATCTGCGCGTCGACCACGTGCCGGCATTTGGTGGTCTTGACGTGCGGCCGGAACCGGACGCCGAGTGCGTCCAGATGCGCCTGCATGCGGTCGATGTTGCGGCGCATGCGGCCGGCATCGATCAATGCGGCCGGGGTGTTGAGAGTTTGAATGTTCACGCTGCGTTACCTCGGAGGGTTGCCGATGCGAACACTGTAGGGCCGTCGCCGCGCGCCGTGTTTAACGGATGCCTAATCCATCATTAAATGCCGTTTAATCGGCCGAATCGCGCGGGCCGTGGCGCGGCTCATGCCTTGCCGCGCCACGGCGGTGGGCTGAGAAACCGCGTCGCGGCTTCGAGAAAAATGCGTTGTCGCGCGGAGCGGCCGGTGCGCGACGGCAGCAGCGCCGTCACCGGCGCGGGCGGCAGGTTCCAGCCGGGCAGCAACCGGACGAGCTTGCCGTTCGCCAGCAGCGGGGCGACGTCCCACTCGGAGCGCTCGACGATCCCGAGCCCGGCCAGCGCCCAATCCGTGATGACGGTGCCGTCGTTGGAGGACAGCGCACCGGTGACGCGGATCACCGTGGCGCGTCGCGGCTCGCCTTTGGCGTCGCCGCTCGGCGAGAAGCGCCAGCGCGGGATGTCCTCGTCGTTCTCGCGCAGGCACAGGCAGTCGTATCGGGCCAGGTCGGACGGATGATTCAGGGCCGTGATGCGGCGCGCGTAAGCGGGGCTCGCGCACAGGAAGCGCTCGTTGGGCGCGAGCGGATACCCGATCCACGACGACGACTTGAGGCTGCCGACGTGGACGACCACGTCGGCCCCCGACGCGCTGGTCAACGGGCTCTCCGACAGGTGGAGCGAGATTTCCAGCTTCGGATGCGCACGCTGCACGTCGCGCACGATCCGGGCGACGTACTTCCGCCCGAAGCCGAGCGGGGCGACGACGCGCAGCGTGCCCTGCACGTCGCCGCGGTCGCCCGCGATGTTGACCGGCAGCGCTTCCACGCGCTCGAGAATGTCGACGGCTTCCTGGTACAGCCGTTGCCCTTCGTCGGTCAGCGCAATGCCTTTCGGCTGCCGCACGGCGAGCCGCGCGTTCAACCGCGCTTCCATCCGCTGCAGCCGAATCGTGACCGCGGGCGGCGTGAGATCGAGCAACCGGGCAGCGGAAGCCAACGAGCGCGACGTGCCGATCGCGCGAACGAGTCGCAGGTCATCGAGGTCGAGCATTTCATGTCTCTTAATGCTGGCGTTGCCGGGCATTAAACCGCACATCACGAAACGAATCCATCGATGCGGCTGCTCGCCTCCTTAGGCTTACGCGTGCAGCCCGAAAATCAGCGACCGGTGCACGCCCACTCCCGCCGCCACCCCCGACGCCGACGCGAACGTCGCATTGGTCATCAGGCTCGACGCGTCGCCGGCCGCATATACGCCGGCGACGCTCGTCTGCTTCCACGTGTCGACGCGAATCGCGGCGCCGAGCGGCCCTTCGTCGAACGCACAGCCGAGCTGTTGCGCGAGATCGCTGGCCATCACCGTGCGCGCGCCGACGAACAGCGCATCGATCGGCACGACCTGTCCGTCGGCGAGCCGCAACGCGTCGATCCGCGGCGCATCGCCGAGGATCTCGACGACCGGCGAGCGCTCGATGCGCACGCCGCGCGCGTCGAGCAACGCGGCTTCTTCTTCATTCGCGTCGACCACGCCCTGCGTGAACCACGTCGTCGGGCCCCAGTCCGGAATCAGGATCGCCTGATGCACGGACAGCGGATGCGTGGCCAGCACGCCGAGCTGCCGGCCGCTCACCTCGAAGCCATGGCAATACGGACAGTGCAGCACGCTGATGCCCCAGCGTTCCGCGAGCCCCGGCAGCGCGGGCAGTTCGTCGCGGATGCCGGTCGCGAGTATCAGCCGGTCGGCGCTCGCGCGGCTGCCGTCCGACAGCGTCACGTGGAAGCGGCCGTCCGCATCGCGCTCGGCCGTGCGCGCCTCGCCTTCGATCCGCTGCACGGTCGGATACGCGGCAAGCTGCGCGGCGGCGTCGGCAACGATCTGCGCGGGCGGCTTGCCGTCCTGCCCGAAAAAGCCGTGCGCGTGTTCCGCAAAGCGATTGCGCGGCCGGCCGGCGTCGATCACGAGCACGCGGCGTCGCGCCCGCGCAAGCTGCATCGCGGCCGACAGCCCTGCAAAGCTGCCGCCGATCACGATCACTTCATGATGGGTATGCATGCACCAACTCCTTTCCTGAATATACGTGGATGACGACGTGTCCCGCTGGCGGCCAACTCATGAAACACGTGAAGTTGCATGATAGGACGATGGTATCATTCATGCAACTTCAGAAGTTTCGAGAGAGGGGAGTCCCGCCCGTGAGAACCGACAGCCGTTTGTCGCGCATGCTGCATGCGCTGATCCACATGGACCAGGCCGACGGTCCGCTGACGTCGGAGGCGATCGCGACGATGCTGTGCACGAATCCGGTCGTCGTGCGGCGCCTGCTCGGCGGCTTGCGCGACTGCGGTTACGTGCAGTCGGAGAAAGGGCACGGCGGCGGCTGGGTGCTGAGCGTCGCGCTCGACGACATCACGCTGCTCGACGTCTATCGCGCGGTGGGCGCGCCGCCGCTGTTCTCCGATCTGGTGCCCGAGGACGAGCCCGAATGTCTGGTCGAACAGGCGGTCAACGCGCATCTGTCGGCCACGCTTAAGGATGCCGAAGCGTCGCTGCTGGCACGCTTCGGCGAAGTCACGCTCGGCATGCTGTCGCGCGATTTCGAAACGAAGGCCGCGCTGCGGGGCTATACGCGCTGACGCGCCGCAGCATCGCGATCGATCGCGCCTGACGTGCAATCCGGTACGATCCGCCGCGGCCGAAACCGTCGCGCCGCGATGTTCTGTCCCCCAACTTCTGCCCGGTTCGCCCGCCACAGGGCAAAATACGGGTTTTCCGCACCCGCGAGGGCGCGACCGAATCACGCGCCGGGCGGCGCCAGTGCGCATCGCGCACGCCGCTGCCCGGCGCCCAGGCAAGATCGCTCGCCGTGTCGCGAGCCCACAGGAGTCCAGACCCCATGCCCGAATCCAACCTGTCCTTCTTCGGCCGGCTGTCGCTTGCCGTCGGCACGTTCTTCTCCGTGCTCGGCAACCGCGAGTTCGCGGCCGGCGTGCTGCGCGTGCGCGACGGCGCCCCGGCACCGGTCGCGCCGGCACCGGCCGCGGCGCCCGTGGCACCCGCGCCCGTGAAGGCGCCGGCGCCCGAGCTGCGCGAAGCAAGCCCGCAGGCCGCGCTGCAACTGCTCGGCCTGCTGCAGCGCGATGCGCGCTTCATCGACTTCGTCGAGGAAGACATCGCCGGCTACGCGGACGCCGAGATCGGCGCGGCCGCACGCCTCGTGCACGATGGCTGCCGCGCCGCATTGCGCGAACACTTCACGATCGTGCCGGTGCGCGATGAGGCCGAAGGCAGCCGCGTGACGCTGCCGGCCGGCTTCGACGCGACGGCCGTGCGCGTGACGGGCAACGTGGTCGGCTCGGCGCCGTTTACGGGCACCGTCAGCCATCGCGGCTGGCGCGTGGCCGACGTACGCCTGCCGAAGCTGACGGGCAGCCACGACGCATCGGTGGTCGCACCGGCGGAGGTGGAACTGTGAGCGATCCGCGCTATTCGATCGGTATCGACCTCGGTACCACCCATTGCGCGCTGTCGTATGTCGACAGCGCCGCGAGCGACGGCGAAAAGATCACGCAGCAGGTGCTGCCGATCGCGCAGCTCACCGCGCCCGGCGCGCTGGAATCGCGCGACCTGCTGCCGTCGTTCCTCTATCTGCCGCATGAAAGCGAACTGACGCAGGGCGATCTGACGCTGCCGTGGACGGCATCGCGCGCATTTGCAGTCGGCGAGATGGCGCGCACCCGCGGCGCGGGCACGCCGATCCGCCTCGTGTCGAGCGCGAAAAGCTGGCTGTGCCACGCGGGCGTCGACCGCCGCGCGGCGATCCTGCCGAGCGATGCGCCGCCCGAGGTGGCGCGCGTGTCGCCGCTGGAAAGCTCGATCCGCTACCTGACGCACCTGCGCGAAGCGTGGGACCACGCGCACCCCGACGCGCCGTTCGCCGACCAGGACGTGACGGTCACGATCCCCGCGTCGTTCGACCCGGCCGCGCGTGAACTGACGGCCGAGGCCGCGCGCGCCGCCGGCTATTCGCGGATGACGCTGCTCGAGGAGCCGCAGGCCGCGCTCTACAGCTGGATCCAGAAGAGCCAGGGCGGCTGGCGCAAGCAGGTGCAGGTCGGCGACCTGATCCTGTGCGTCGACGTCGGCGGCGGCACGACCGACCTGTCGCTGATCGCGGTGGTCGAGCGCGACGGCAATCTCGAACTCCATCGCGTGGCGGTCGGCGAGCACATCCTGCTCGGCGGCGACAACATGGATCTCGCGCTGGCGCACATCGTCGCGCGCAAGCTCGCGCAGCAGGGCACGCAGGCCGATCCGTGGCAACTGCGCGCACTCACGTACGCGTGCCGCGCCGCGAAGGAAACGCTGCTGTCCGATCCGTCGACCGACGCGGTGCCGCTCGTCGTGCCGAGCCGCGGCTCGAAGCTGATCGGCGGTTCGATCCGCACCGAGCTCACGCGCGCGGAACTCACGCAGACGATCCTCGAAGGCTTCTTCCCGCAGGTCGACGCAGCGGCGCGCCCGGTGAGCCGCGCGCGCGTCGGCCTGACGCAGCTCGGCCTGCCGTATGCGCAGGACGCGGGCATCACGCGCCATCTCGCGGCGTTCCTCGGCCGCCAGGTCGCGGCGCTCGACACGCTCGAAGGCGTGCAGCGCACGCTGCCGCAGGGCGCGACGTTCCTGCATCCGACGGCCGTGTTGTTCAACGGCGGCGTGTTCAAGTCGACGCTGCTCACGCAGCGCGTGCTCGATACGCTCAATAGCTGGCTTGCCGCTGAAAGCGCGCCGCCCGCGCGCCTGCTCGAAGGCGCGGATCTCGATCTCGCGGTCGCGCGCGGCGCGGCTTATTACGGCTACGTGAAGCGCGGTCGTGGCGTGCGGATTCGCGGCGGCACGGCGCGCGCGTACTACGTCGCGATCGAATCGGCGATGCCGGCGGTGCCGGGGCTCGAACCGCCGGTGCAGGCGCTGTGCGTCGCGCCGTTCGGGATGGAGGAAGGCTCGGACGCGGCGTTGCCGCCGCAGGAGTTCGGCCTCGTCGTCGGCGAACCGGTGCAGTTCCGCTTCTTCGGTTCGTCGGTGCGACGCCAGGACCAGGTCGGCACACTGCTCGACTACTGGTCGGCGGAAGAGCTGCAGGAGCTCGAGGAAATCCAGGCGACGCTGCCCGCGGAAGGGCGCACGGTCGGCGAGATCGTGCCGGTGAAGCTGCATGCGCGCGTGACCGAAGCCGGCACGCTCGAACTCGAGGCGATCCCGAGCGGCACGAACGAGCGCTGGAAGGTCGAGTTCGACGTGCGCGGCGCCGCCTGAGCACGATGAAGCGCTATACGGTCGGCATCGACCTCGGCACGAGCAATACGGTCGTCGCATACGTCGAGGCCGGGTCCGATGCGATCCGCGTATTCGACGTCGAGCAACTGGTCGGCCCCGGCGCGGTGGCCGCGCAGCCGCTGCTGCCGTCGGTGCGTTATCACCCGGCGGCGGGCGAACTGCCGCCGGACGCGCTGCGGTTGCCGTGGGCGGGTGGCGAGCACGCGAAAGCGAAGGCAAACGCGGTTGAAGCACCGCCGGCCGTGATCGGCCGTTACGCGCGCACGCTCGGCGCGCAGGTGCCGGGCCGCCTCGTGTCGAGCGCGAAGAGCTGGCTGTCGCACGCGTCGGTCGACCGGCTCGCGGCGATCCTGCCGTGGGGCGCGGCCGACGGCGTCGACAAGGTGTCGCCGGTCGATGCGAGCGCGAGTTATCTCGCGCACGTGCGCGATGCGTGGGACGCCCGTTTTCCCGACGCGCCGCTCGCGAAGCAGGACGTGATCCTGACGGTGCCCGCGTCGTTCGACGACGGCGCACGCGCATTGACGGTCGAGGCCGCACGGCGCGCGAAGCTGCCCGCGCTGCGGCTGCTGGAAGAGCCGCAGGCCGCGTTCTACGACTGGCTGTACGGGCAGCGCGAGTCGTTGCGCGACACGTTCGCCGATGCGCGGCGCGTGCTGATCTGCGACGTCGGCGGCGGCACGACCGATCTCACGCTCGTCGATGTCGCGCCGGGCGATGACGGCGAGCCGACCTTCACGCGCGTCGGCGTCGGCAACCACCTGATGCTCGGCGGCGACAACATGGACCTCGCGCTCGCGCGCCTGGTCGAGACGCGGCTGACCGAGCCCGGCACGCGGCTGTCGGCCGCGAGCCTGTCGCAGCTCGTCGAACGCTGCCGCGCGGCGAAGGAGCGGCTGCTTGGCGACGACGCGCCGGCGTCCGTCACCGTCACGCTGCTCGGCGCGGGCAGCAAGCTCGTCGGCGGCGCGCGCTCGGCCGAGCTGACGCGGCAGGAAGTCGAGCAGATCGTCGTCGACGGTTTCTTTCCGCAGGTCGAGGCCGGCGAGCTGCCGCGCCGCGCGCGGGCCGCGATCGTCGAATTCGGCTTGCCGTATGCGAGCGACCCGGCCGTCACGCGGCACGTCGCCGCGTTCCTGAATCGTCATGCGGAAGGCCCGCTGCCCGACACGCTGCTGCTCAACGGCGGTGTGTTCCGCGCGGGCGCGCTCGCCGGCCGTCTCGCGCAGACGCTCGGCGCGTGGCGCGGCGCGCCGCTCGACGTGCTGCACAACGCGCATCCGGACGTGGCGGTCGCGCGCGGCGCGGTGGCCTACGGGCTCGCGCGCGCCGGGCATGCGCCGCGCATCGGTGGCGGCTCCGCGCGCAGTTATTTCCTTGTGCTCGACGACGGCGCCGTCGATTCGGCCGCGCGCGGCGTCTGCCTGCTGCCGCGCGGGGCGGAAGAGGGCCGCGAGATCCGGCTCGAGGATCGTACCTTCGCGCTGCAACTCGGGCAGCCGGTGCGTTTCCACCTCGTG
The DNA here is from genome assembly GCF_001039005.1 of Burkholderia cepacia. Taxonomy (GTDB): domain Bacteria; phylum Pseudomonadota; class Gammaproteobacteria; order Burkholderiales; family Burkholderiaceae; genus Burkholderia; species Burkholderia theae. The sequence goes on along the minus strand of NZ_LDWR01000037.1, from coordinate 9,647 downwards.
TCGACGGTGGCCGAGACCGCGTATCGGCCCGGTGATCTCGTCGCGCTCGATGGCGGCGATTTCGTGCGCTTGCCGCCGATCGCGACGGTCGTCGACCGGCAGGCGGGCAGCGATGCGCGCGAAACGCCGGTGAAGCTCACCGCGTCGCTGACCGAGGTCGGCACGCTCGAAATGCATTGCATCGCGACCGACGACGCGGCGCGCCGCTGGCGGCTCGAATTCCAGTTGCGCGGCGACGCGCCGTCGCATGACGGCGACGCTGCGCTCGCGCGGCATCCGCGGCTCGATCAAGCCATCGAGCTGATCGAGCGCTCGTTCGGCAGCAAGGCCGCGGACGTCACGCCGAAGGACACGCGCCGGTTGCGCGCGCAGCTCGAACACGTGCTCGGCGCACGCGACGAGTGGGACGTCACGCTCGCGCGCGAACTGTTCGACGCGTTGTTCGCGCGTGCACGGCGACGCCGGCGCTCGGCCGATCACGAGCGTGCATGGCTGAATCTCGCCGGCTATTGCCTGCGCCCGGGTTTCGGCCATCCGCTCGACGCATGGCGCATCGAGCAGCTGTGGCCGTTGTTCGACGACGGGATTCAATACGTGAACGACGCGCAGGTGTGGTCCGAGTGGTGGACGCTGTGGCGGCGCGTGGCAGGCGGCCTCGACGACGACGCGCAGACGCAGGTGCGCGACGCGATCGCGTTCCTCGAACCGTCCGACGACAAGCGGCGCAAGCTGCCGTTCGATCCGGGCAAGGTCGGCCCGGCCGACATGACGCGCTTGTCCGCATCGCTCGAACGGCTGCCCGTCGAGCGCAAGGTCGAGCTGGCCGAGCGTCTGATCGCGCAATTGCAGAAGCCGGCCGAGCGTGCGCTGTGCGCATGGGCGCTCGGGCGCATCGGTGCGCGCCGGCCGTTCTACGGCAGCGCGCACAGTGTCGTGCCTGCGGAAGTCGCCAATGGCTGGCTCGACGCGCTGTTCGCGCTCGACTGGAAGCAGGTCGAGCCGGCCGCGTTCGCGGCCGCGCAGATTGCGCGGATGACCGGCGACCGTTCGCGCGACCTGCCGGACGAGATGCGCGAAGCGGTGATCAAGCGTCTGTCGGCTGCGAATGCGTCGGCGGCCTGGATCGACATGGTGCGCGAAGCGATCGCGTTCGACGAAGCCGACACGGTACGTGTGTTCGGCGAAACGCTGCCGGCGGGGTTGAAGCTGCTGGCTGGGTAAGCGGCGCGGCGGGCGTCGGTATCGTTCGGATACCGGAGCATTCTTGAATGCGTCGCCGCATCGATGTCCTTCGAATACGAAAACGGCTGCCGTTGCATCGCATCGGCAGCCGTTTGCGTTTTGCCGGCCTGCCGGTCAGACCTGCGGCGTCGTCTCGCGCGGCGATGCGGCCGATTCCACGGCGATCACGTCCGGCATGCTTGCCCGCCGCGCGAGATGAATGCCCGCGAGCATGCAGCGCACCGATCCGCCGGCCAGTTCGATCGTCGGCACGTCGAGCGGCAGCAGCCGCGCGGAGCGTTCGATCGTCGCGCGCTGGTCGGCCGTGAGGCAATCGAACGCGCGCCGCGACAGCGCGAGCACGCGCCCGTCCTTGCCCGACAATTCCAGCGTATTGCCCGCGAAGTTCGCGATCTGCGATTGATCGAGCGCGATCACCGTGCGACCCGTTTCGGTCAGGCGGCGCGCGATCTCGTCGCGGCGCCGGCGGTCGGCGATCAGGTCGAGGCCGACCATCGCGAACTCGGTCGCGACGCTCATCATCACGTTCGTGTGATAGATCGGGCGCCCGTCGGCATCGGCCGTATCGAAGCAGATCGGCTCGAAATTGAAGTGTGTGCAGAAGCGTTCGAGCGCGACCGGATCGGCGCGGCGCGACCGCGCGGTGTACGCGATGCGCGCGACGTGATCGAGCACCATCGCGCCCGTGCCTTCCAGGAAGACATCGTCGTATTCGAGGCCCGAATAGTCGATGACGTCCTGCACGCGATACTCGGCCTTCAGCATCTCGATGACGTCCGCGCGCCGCTCGCGGCGGCGGTTCGGGCTGTGCATCGGATACAGCGCGACGTGGCCGCCCGGATGCGTCGAGAACCAGTTGTTCGGGAACACGGAGTCGGGCGTGTCGCGCTCGCCGTGGTCGTCGAACACGTGCACGCGCACGCCCGCATCGGCGAGCGTCCGCGCGGCTGCCGTGACTTCGTCGCGCGCGGCGGCGGACACCGTTGACGTGTCTCCCGCGCCACCGGCGGCCGTGCGCTGGAACGCGTTGTCGGCCGCGGTCTGCGGGTTCGGCAGGAAACGATGCGGCCGGATCATCACGACGGCGGCCGGCGCCTGGATCGATACGAGATTCATGGAAGACAGGGGCGAGAGGCAGGGAGCCGGGCGGCGCACGGGCCGCCCGGGGATGACGGTCAGCGCGCGAACGCGGCGACGGCTTCGGTCACGAACGTCGCGTGACCCTGCGCGATCGCGGCCGGGTCATCGATCAGCGCGAACAGGTTCTTCGGGTCGACGGCCGGCGGAATCAGCGCGATCTCGACGCCTGCGTTGTGCTGCTGCGCGAGCGCATACAGGTAGCGCAGCGCCGAGTAATCCTCGAGCGCGAAGCCGACCGAGTCGAACACCGTGACCTCGTTCGCGCGTTCGCGGCCGGTCGTTTCTCCCTGCAGCACGCGCCACAGTTCGGTGACGGGGAAATCGGCCGGCATCTGCTGGATCTCGCCCTCGATGCGCGACTGCGGTTCGAATTCGACGAACACGCGGCCCGCGTGCAGCACACCCGCTTCGAGTTCGGTCTTGCCGGGGCAATCGCCGCCGACCGCGTTCAGATGCATGCCGGGCTCGATCATGTCGGCCGTGACGATCGTCGCGTACGCCTTGTCGGCGGTGACGGTCGTCACGATGTCGGCGCCGCGCACGGCGTCGGCGGTCGACGCGGCACGCACGACACGCAATTCAGGGTACGCGGCGAGGTTTTGCACGAGCTTGTCGGTCGCGAGCGGATCGACGTCGAACACGCGGATTTCGTCGATGCCGAGCAGCGTGTGGAACGCGATTGCCTGGAATTCGCTCTGCGCGCCGTTGCCGATCAGCGCCATCGTGCGCGAGTCGGGCCGTGCCAGTGCCTGCGCGGCGAGCACCGACGTCGCGGCCGTGCGCAGCGCGGTCGTCAGCGTGAGTTCCGCGAGCAGCAGCGGGTAGCCGGTATCGACTTCGGCGAGCGCGCCGAACGCCATCACCGTATGCATCCCGCGCGCCGCGTTGACGGGGTGGCCGTTCACATACTTGAACGCGAACAGCGACGCGTTCGCGACGGGCATCAGTTCGATCACGCCGTCGCGCGAGTGGCATGCGACGCGCGGCGACTTGTCGAAATCGGCCCAGTGCAGGTAATCGGCGCGCAGCGTGTCGACGAGTTCGCGCAGGAACGTCGTGACGCCGGTCTTGGCGATCAGTCGGGCGGTGGCGGGAACGTCGAGGAAGCGAGTCATCGGTCTGTCTCCATTATCTGTGCCGGTACGGGTGTCCTGGCATTCCGGTCGACCGGGCGATGCTTCGGCACGGGCGCGGGCTTGCTGAAAGCGGCGGCGCGGCATAGTCGGCCGGTCGATGGAGTCATTATTTCCGTGAGTCGAGCCAACAAAAAGACAGCAAAAGTGGCAGATTTCTCGATAGACTTGGCAGAATGCCAGCCGATTCCGGCACTTTGTCAGATTCGCGCTGGCCGGAATGCGCGGTCTCCGGCACGCTGGCGGCCGGCTCACGCTCAACAGGAAGGCCCGCTCATGATCACGCTCGACGACGTCGACCGGCAGCTCATCGCACTGCTGCGCGACAACGCGCGACTGCCCGTCGTCGCGCTGGCGAAGGAACTGCGCGTTGCGCGCGCGACCGTGCAGAACCGGCTGACGCGGCTGGAGAAAAACGGCGTGATCGTCGGTTATACGGTGCGGCTCAAGCCGGCGGCCGAACGCCACCGGATCCGCGCGCTGATGTCGATCGCGGTGCAGGGCAATCGCGGCGCCGAGATGGTGAAGGTGCTGCGCGGGCATCCGAACGTCGCGTCGATCCACAGCACCAACGGGCGCTGGGATCTCGTCGCCGAGCTGCATGCCGATTCGCTCGAGCATTTCGATCGCGTGCTCGGCGCGATCCGGCTGATCGACGGCATCGCGAGTACCGAGACGAGCATTCTGCTGTCGACGCACAAGGCGTAACGCGCGGCGGCCCGCGTCGGGAAACCACCCGCCTGTCGATCCCCGTCAACCGAACGTATCGACGCGCGCCCGCCAGTCGCTTCGCGAAAACGACTCCGTCAGAAACTCGACGAACGCACGCACCTTCGGCGGCGTGAGGCGCGCATGCGCGTAGTACACGTAGATCGTGCCGGCCATCGCCGGATAGCGCGTGAGCACGCGCACGAGCCGGCCTTCGTCCAGATGCGGCAGCACATGATGTGCGCCGAGCCGCGCGAGCCCCATGCCTGCCACGGCCGCATCGCAGATGGCGTCCAGATCGGTCAGCACGATGCGTCCATCGATCGGGACCGTCACCGTTTCGCCATTCATCGTGAATGCCCAGTCGCGCATCCGGCCCGTCGTCGCGGAGCGCAAGCGGATGCAGTCGTGGCGCGACAGGTCGGCGAGCGTCGCCGGTTCGCCGTGCTTCGCCAGATACGCGGGGGAGGCGACGGTCAGCAACCTGATCGGCACCAGCTCGCGCGCGACGACGTTTGCGTTGTCCTCGACGCCCGAGCCGATCGCGGCGTCGAAGCCTTCCTTGACCAGATCGACGTGGCGGTTCTCGAGGCTCCAGTCGAGCCGGAGGTCCGGATAGCGTTCGAGAAACGCCGGCATCAGCGGCAACACGTACTGGCGCCCGAACCCCGGCGCGATGCTGATGCGCAGCGTGCCGGCGGGACGCGCGTCGCGCTCGGTCAGCGTCGCCATCGCCCGGCTCAGCGCGCCGGCCGCCGCCGACGTTTCCGCGTACAGCCGTTCGCCGGCCTCCGTCAGCGTGAGGCTGCGCGTCGTGCGGCGGAACAGCCGCGTACCGAGGCTGCGCTCCAGTTTCGCGACATGCTTGCTGACGGCCGCGGGCGTGACGCCCAGCCGGCTGGCCGCCGCGGAGAAACTGCCGGCTTCCACGGTCCGGAGAAAGCTTTCCAGCACACGCAGATCGTTCATGGCGATTCGATCGAAAGCGTTGAAATTAATTCGACGCATTATGGACTATTCGGCATGAATGAGCGCGACTAGGATGAGGCCGGTCGTGTCGTGTTCCGCGGTTCGGCACTACGGCGCGCATTCCATTGGCGATCAGGAGGCACATCATGTCCCACACCATTCTCGTGACCGGCGCGACCGGGACGATCGGGCGCGAACTCGTCGCGCAACTGAAGGCGGCCGGCGCGCAAGTGATCGCCAGCTCGAACAGCGGCAGGGCGGTCGAAGGCGTCGAAACGCGTCGCGCGGATCTTGCCGACGTCGCGAGCCTGACGCGTGCGTTCCAGGGCGTCGACACGCTGTTCCTGTTGCTGCCGTTGCAGGCCGACATGGTGACGCTGGCCGGCAATGCGGTCGCGGCGGCCAGGGCGGCTGGCGTCTCGCACATCGTCCGCTCGTCGGGCGCGGGTGCCGATGCCGCGTCGTCGATCGCGATCGGGCGCGTGCAAGGCGAGATCGACCGGCTCGTGACGGAGTCGGGTATCGCGTACACGATCACGCGGCCCAACTGCTTCATGCAGAACTTCGTGACGTACTACGCGGGCATGATTCGCGGGCGCGCGCTGTATCTGCCGCAGGGCGACGGGAAGGTGTCGTTCGTCGACGTGCGCGACATCGCCGCCGTCAATGCGACGATCCTGCGGCACCCGGCCGATCATGCGGGCCGGATCTACGAGCTGACGGGCGGCGAAGCACTGTCGAACGCCGATGTGGCCGCACGGATCGGCACGGCGCTCGGGCGCAAGGTCGCGTATGTGCCGGTGACGGACGATGCGGCGATCGAATCCATGCGCGCAGCGGGTGCCGACGCGTGGTCAATCGATGCGCTGATGAGCCTGAATCGGATGATCGCGGCCGGCCAGACGGCGGCCGTCAGCGCCGACGTGCAGGCGCTGCTCGGACGGGCGCCGATCGGGTTCGAGCGGTTCGTTGCGGATTACGTTGAAAGCTGGCGCTGAGTGGAGTAGAAGCCGCTTTTTGCTGCGACTTCCGCAGCGGTACGCGCGATGCCCGTCGGGGTCGCGCGTTTTGCATCGTCGACGCATCGCACGATCGATGTGCCGGGCGACGCCCGGGCAGCGTATGCCGCCCGGTGTGCGTCGCTGTGTCAGGCGTCGATTGCCGGCTCCGGAAACACCGGCTCGCCGAGCGTCAGCATCAACCGGTTCGCCCACGCGAAGATCGCGACGGCGTGCGACAGATCGAGGATCTCCTCATGCGTGAGCCCTTCGGCTTCAAGCGCGGCGATGTCGTTCGCGTCGACCGCGTCGGGCCGCTCGGTCAGCGCAATCGCGTAGCGCACGATCGCGCGTTCGCGTGCCGTCGTGCCGGCCGTCGCAGGATCGTCGAACACCTGCTCGATCACATCGGTGCGTTTCGCGAGCTGCGCGAAGCGCTGCGCGTGTACCGACGCGCAATACACGCAACCGTTCACGCGCGACACGGCCGTGCTGGCCAGCTCGCGCTCCGCACGCGACAGCCCGCCGGGGCCGTACATGATCGCGTTGAACACGCCCGAGCGCTGCCGCAGGATCTCGGGCAGGTGGACGAGCAGCAGGTAATAGTCGGAGGTCTTCGCGTGCGGGTGGCTCGCTTCGAGCACGGTCAGCTGATCGGGCGTCGCGACATCGAGCGATACGGTGTCGAGCCACGCGCGCCAGCCGAGCGTGTCGGATGTGAAGCCGTGCGTGGTCGTCGTCATGCGGCCTCCCTGGCGGCGCGCGCCTGAAGCGCTTGCGCAGCTGCCGCGACGCGCAGCTGGTACGCGACGAATGCAACGAGCTGCGACAGCGCGACGATCGCGGGCGTCGTGAGGCCGGCCGATTTCAGCGCATCGAGATCGGCGGGGCGCGCATCGATGGGTGCCAGTGCCAACAGCCGTGCATGAGTGAGGATCGCGCTGAGGCGCTGGGGAAGCGCGTCGAATGCGTCGGTTTCCGCGCGTGCGATGTCCTCGGCGGTGTCGCCCGCATCGAGCAGCCGCGTGCGGTATGTCGAGGCCAATGCATCGGCGTTCGACTTCAACGCGACATACCGCGCCGCATGCAGTCTTTCGATCAGCGAAAGATCAGGCAACGCGGGATCGAACAGCGCGACTTCGCTCAGCCGCGTATGGAGCAGTACCTTGTCGCGTGCGCGACGCAGCGCGGCCACCGCATCGCCGTCGTGCAGGCCGGCCACCGCGTCGATCGTATCCGGCACACCAGCCGGAATGATGGATTCAGTCATCGTTTCGATTTCCCTTCGTCGTTGATGTGTTCGATGGCCGCGCGCTCACGCATCCGCGTCGCGCCATTCGTCGCCTTGCAACTCGGCGTTCGCGTATGCAACGAGCGCGTCGTAATGGCGGTCGCGATCGGCGTCGAACAGCCGGCTCGCGATGCCGCGCGCGAGCCGCTTCGCGCCCGCGCTGATGGCCGGAATATCGCCGGACAGCTTGCCGTGGCTCAGGCTTGCCGCATGGTTGAAGCAATGGATCCGCGTGACGGCTTCGCACGCGCCGGGCTCGCGCTCCTGGAACGCGAACGCGGGGCCGAGATCGGGCGACTCGGCGAGTTCGTCGAGCCACGTGCCCGGCTCCGGGCGATAGCGATCCTTCCAGCGCCGCACGTGCGCGCCGAACGACGCGAATTCCGCGCGTGTCGTCCAGTCCGAATGAAAGCCCGTCGCGAAGATCAGGAAGTCGACGGGATAGCGCCCGCGCGGCGTCGTCACGTCGAGGCCGTCCGGATGATCGGCGAGCGTCTCGATCGGGCTACCCGCGTGAAAGTGCGCGTGCGCGTGGCGCGACACGCGAAGCACGCTGTCGCGCGGCGGCGGCGTTTGCGACGTCAACGCGTAGTGCATGAAGCGCCACTTCGTCGCGTCGTCGAGATCGGCGTAACCGTGCACGAGGCCCGGGCTGCCGATGCCCGTCAGCTTGTTGATGCGCGGAATGTCCGCGCGGCGGAAGAACAGGTCGACGCGCGCCGCGCCGGCTTCGAGCGCGGTGCCCGCGTTGTCGAACGCGGAGGCACCCGCGCCGACCACGCCGACCCGCTTGCCCGCGAGCGCCGCGAAGTCGATCGGCTCGGACGAGTGCGCCCAGCGCGTGCGCGGTGCGCGTTGTGCAACGGGCGGCACGTACGGGCCGCCGAGCCCGTCGCGGCCGGTCGCGAGCACGACATGCCGGGCGAGCAGGGTCTGCGCTTCGCCATTGCCGCGCACGTCGAGCGCGAGCAGCCCGTCGTCGCGCGGGCGCAGCGCGACGAGCGTGGTGTCGTTGCGCACCTGCAGGTCGAGCACGCGCCGATACCAGCGCAGGTAATCCATCCATTGCGTGCGCGGGATCTTGTAGAGCGCGTCCCATGCGTCGCGGCCGTATTGCGCTTCGAACCACGCGCGGAACGTCAGCGCGGGCAGCCCGAGCGCGGGGCCCGTGAGCTGCTTCGGCGAGCGCAGCGTGTCCATCCGCGCGAACGTGACCCACGGCCCTTCGTAGCCGGCCGGCGCACGGTCGATCACGCACTGGTTGTCGATGCCGAGCAGGCGCAGTTCGGCGGACGCCGCGAGCCCCGCCATGCCGCCGCCGACGATCGCGACGTCGAGCACGCGCGCGCCGTCGGCTTCGCGCGGCGGCACCCACGACGGCGCGGGCAGGTCGAGCCAGCGCAGGTCCTGCGCGAGCCGCGCTTCAAGGGCGTCGAGTGCGTTGAGTGAGTTGAGCGGCGTCGTCATGCGGCCTCCGGGCGCGTGCGGCGTGCGCGTGTCGTGCGAGCCGGACGATCGCTGCGCAGCCGGTCGCCGCGCAGCAGCGCGTCGTGCGCGGCGGCTTCGTGAAAGACCACGTCGTCGAGCAGTGCGCGCGTCGTGCGGTGCAGTGCATCGAGCAGCGCATCGACGGCGGCGGTGCGCGCCTTGCCGGCCGGCGTTGCGACGCCGAACGCGAACGGGATGTCGACGTCGAGCGGGCGCGCGACGACGCCGTCCACCGGCAGCGCGACGCCCGTGGCCGGATCGACGATGCCGATCCCGATGCCCGCGCGTGCGGCCATCACCGCATTCAGCGACGCGTTGGTTTCGATGAACACGCGCGCATCGACGCGCGCTGCCGCGAACGCCGCGTCGATCCGCTGGCGCAGCCGGTGCCGGTTCGCGACGGTGACGATGCGGCGGCGCGCGAGATCGCGTAGCGCGATGCGCGGCTTCGCGGCGAGCGGGTCGCCGGCGGGCAACACGGCGACGCACGGTGTTTGCGCGATCCAGTGCACGTCGAGCCCCGCATGCGCCATCGGCAGCGTGACGACGCCGACGTCGGCCGTGCCGCCCAGCACCTCGTGCACGACATGCTCGGCCGATTCGCTGCGCAACTGATAGTGCGGCGCATGCGGGGCTCGACGTGCACTGGATCGCGCAAACACCGTGCGTCGCCGTGTT
>NZ_LDWR01000036.1 GCF_001039005.1 Burkholderia cepacia | reverse complement strand
CCTACGTCTCTTTTTGAAACCGTCTCTAAGGCTGGTTCCTCTTGATCATGCTGTAAGCCACGCGAGCCATCTTCGCTGCCACGGCGGTCAGCGCCTTGCGCTTGAGGTCAGCGTCGTCCGGATCTGCATGGACGTAACGCTCATATTTCGAGCGGAAGGAGTTCTCCTTCATGTGCACGGCAGCCATGCCTGCCATCCAGAAGGCCAGCCGCAACCGTGCATTGCCGCGCTTGGAGAGTTGCTCACGTCCCCGCTGGGTGCCCGACTGTATCTTCGCCAGGTCGAACCCACAGTACTTCAGGAACTGACGGTGGTGACCGAAACGGCGCAGGTCGCCGGCCTCGGCGAGGATAGTCATGGCGATCACCGAACCAATGCCGGGCAGCGTCTTCAGATGGGCGAAGTCGGTGGCATTATCGTGAAGCTCGGCCTCGGCTCGCGCCTCGATTGCAGCTCGCAGCACGTTGAGCTCCTGGTACCGGCGCAGGGTAATACGGAATGTCTCGACAGCCAGGCAATCCGGCGCGTGAGGCAAGGCAGCGGTGTGCCCGGCTGTTTCCCATATCTCTTCGAGTTTGGCGCGTTTGTTCACCTTGCGGCCGACCAGATCCCATGCAGCCGTCACAAAGCTCTCGCGATCCAGGGCGCGTACGTGCGTCGGCGTCGGAAACTCGAGCAGAAAACGCACGAACCATTCGTTGCGGGTGGTGCACCAGTAGCGATGCATCTCCGGGAAGTATAGGGGCAGGCTGTGGTTGATCAGTGAGTGCTGCACCTTGGTGCGTGCGCGAGAAACCTGGTAGTAGGTCTTTGCAAGTTCCTGCAGGTCATGATGGCCGGCGATCTGCGGGTCCACGTAACGCTGATATGTGCCACGCTTGAGCATTTCTTGGATGATCTGCGCGTCCTTCGGATCGTTCTTGTCCCAAGAGTTGAACATCGCTTCGCGATACCGAGCCTGTGCCACGGAATTGATGCTGACCACCTCGTGCCCGGCCGTGAGCAGACGGTGAGCCAGCGGGCGATGGTAGTCGCCGGTCGGCTCAAGCGCTACCCGGCAATTGCCGGGTAGCGCTTGAAGGTAACTCAACAGCCGGTCAAAGTCAGAAGCGCTGTTGGTCATCCGGAAGCGCTGACGCTTCCCGTCCGACAACTCGATCAACACCGCGTTCGAATAACGGGCTATGTCGATCGCAACCAGGTTCAGGGGCAGCGTACCTTCCAGCAAGTCGGCCATTTCGGTTTCCTCCGGCGGGCGGTGAACGGGCAATCCAAAGGATGCCCGTTACCCCTGATGGCTGACATTCTGCATGTACTACGGCAGCGAATTCTCCGGACGCCTGATGGACATGTGGGCCTATCACCAGAAGGTGCAAATCGACTTCAGTCGACATGGCAAACCGACCGATAACAGTTTCATCGAAACCTTCAACGGGTCGTTCCGCGACGAATGCCTGAACCTCCACTGGTTCGAATCCCTTGAGGAGGCTCGACGGGTGATCGAAGCGTGGCGGCAGGACTACAATGAGACCGGCCTCACATGGCTCTCAACGACTTGGTGCCGGGCGAATTCGCCCGGCAATTCGACCTTCGGCACCTGTCAGAAGGTCTCAACAGCGTCGAAAACTAACCTTCAGCCTGGTCCGGAAAACCAAAGCGCTTCATTGCTCCGAAACACTAACACTCATTTCTGTCCAGGATTTCTATAGCAGATCACCGGATCGCACCCGCAGATTGGGCGACGCGACGACCTTGAATTGCAAGCTGACAGTATCCCAGTGAGTATTGCGGACCATGACGAAGCGCATGCAAAGGGAGTGGGTCGCGGATGCGGCGGCGCGGCGGTGGCGCGCGCCGTCAAGCCATTGGTCATCGGCTGATGCTACTGTTACTGTCGGTGTGAACCGGACTATTCCAGCAAGCACCGATGCGACGAGGCAGCACCGTTGAAACCTCAGGCGCCGCGGCAGAGCACGCTTTGCTGCTTGGCCGAATCGCGAGCTGCTGTTTCTGAGCTGTTTCGTCGCGTCGCATCTTTTCAAGTTCCTCGATGCGTCCCGCTAATTCAAGCAACGCATCCTGTCCGGTGAAATCGTAGCGGACGTCGACATAGCGGACGCCCAAATCGGCGAGACGCGCTTCCGCCTCTGGAAAGTCACGTGGTGTGAAATGGCGGACGCCGTAGCGGAAGTCCTGGACAAAGTGCGCAATGCCGAGCTGTCCACGGTACCGACGTACGAGTGTTACGCCATCTAGCTTGATCTGCAGTGTCGCGTCGCCGCATTGGTCGCGACGCCAAGCGATCTGTTCGGATACGCGGAAGTTGTAGTTGGTCAGCGTGCGCGCTAGCGGGGCACATTGCAGCGTCAGCACGGTCTCGAAAGGTTTCGCCTGCGCGTCCGGGTTCACGCCGGTTGGCTGTGCAACGATGCCGATGTGCACGATCTGTGTATCGAGCGCGTCGAGCTGCTTGCTGAGTGATGCGATCCGTTCGTCGAGTTCAGCAACTGTCTGCTGTCGCGCTTGCTGTTCGGCGTCGCGTCGCTGTTGCGCGACGCGTTTTGTGATTGCGTCGTCGAGCATCGGCAAGAATGCGTCGGTGAATGGAAGCCGGTAGCCAAGCGTTTCGACCGTCGATGCGCGCATCCCTCCCAGTCGGACGAACGGTTTTGCGGGGCCGTCAACGAACGCCCAGATTGCGCCTTGTGCGCCATACAGTTGGTTGCTAGCCTCGTCGCCGGTAGACGCGCGCTTGAGTGGCCACAGTACATCCCGCTCCCAGTTGCTTTGTAATGCGCACGCTGCTTGCTGCTCGATGTATCTGAAAACTGTGTGGAGTGGTCCGCCAACGACACTCCAGATGGCGTCGCCGCCAATACCTTGGTCGCTTGCGAGCCGCTTGACGCCACTAAGCGCGTCGAAGGCGGCATGCATCGCGGAGGATTCGATCGATGGATCGACCCCGAACCCGTGGAAATCCACAGCGAGCCTATATGCGCTGCCGGGGCCGGCCAGCGAATCGTTTGCTAACCCTGCGACGTCGCGGTTGTAGGCGGCAAGTTCAGTCCGAAGCGCGGCGTCGCGCTTGATCGTCAGCTGCCCTTGCCTGGGTGCGCCGCCGAGCGTTTCCCGCAGGGCTTTGCCGCCGCTACGCGTGATCGAGCCAAGCACCGCACTAATACCTTTGTCCGATGATTGCCCTTGCACGGACATAAGCATTCGCGACGTTTCGCGTACGAACGATAGCCACGGAGGCAGGGCGTCGTCGCACTCTGTTTCGAATTCGCGCTCGACGCGAGTGAGCAGCGACGAGAAAGGATCGCGCCTGCCGGGGATCCGGTCGATTACTGCCCGCCATTGTGTTTCGGTCGTCAGAAACTGCTCGCCTTGCGGGAAGCGTGCGATGAAGTCTCGCCAGGCGTCGATACGCTGTGTGCGATACCATGTGTCGAACGCACTGCGGTGAGACAGGAACTTCGGCCGGTTGGCGACTGCCTGTGCCATCTCGATGAGGAACGCATCAATTGTCGGGCGGTGCGCGGCCGTCAGTGCGACGGGCACTCGCACCTCGCGTAGTGCGAGCGGAGCCTCGCGCGCGGCTCCCGTCGACCAAAAGTCAGCGAGCGTGACGTCAGGCGGCCTTTCCGTATCTGGCATATCGAGCAGCCAGGACCAGTTCCGGTCATCGTAAGCGAGATCCTCGAGTTTCGCCTGCGCGGCTGCGACGCGCTTGGCGAGGGCGTCGTCGCCCGGCGCGCTCCACGCGATGTAGGATACGATTAACTCGGCTAGCAGCGGAGATAGATCATCGGTGCGTCCGGGCATGTCGACGATTGTCGGCGCGGGCATCCGGTTAAGCTCTTCACGGTCTGCACCGCGCAAATGTGCCTGCACCAGATTCACATAGCGGACCAGATTGACGATACGGGCGGCAGTTCGTGGCGCGGTATCAGCGGCAATTGCGCTGTCACTGGCGTTTCGATCTCGTGCATTGTCTGACTGGCCGTAGAGCAGGCGATCGGAGACTGGTTCGATCGTTTGTCGATAACGAGCGACATAGCGGCGCTTGAGATCGGTCTCGAGCTTGTCGACAGGCGTGACGGACATCCAGCGCATGAACCAGCTACTTCTGTGCCGCTCGACCAGCGCAACCACATGGCTGATCTTGCTGAGCGCCGCGGCGTCGCGCTCCGGCTCGCCAGTAAAGCGCAGATGCGTAGGGTACGTGCGCCGGATAAGGTCGACAGTCTGCACGTTGCTAACGAACGATGCTGTCATCAGCAGTCCAGCCGTGACGCAGGCCATCAGCCACGCGGTGAGTCCGAGGCGCCGCGTCGTAAGCCGCCATCGGCTCGCTCGTTCGACTGGGCGCGATGCGTGGCGGTCGCGCGGCAGCACGCAAGCGAAAATGTCGTGCAAGAACAGGCCTGCGTCATCGGTGTTGCGCCGCGGCGTGGCATCGAGCCAGTCCGGTAGCGTCAGGGAATGCGCACCACCCATCTGACGGCCACTCGCGAACAGCAAGCCCCGCAGATAAGGCGTCTCCTGATAGACGTTCGGCCCAAATGCTGCACGTACGAACACGTCGAGTGAGGGCCTCAAGCGTGCAAGCTCGTTTGGCAGCAGAAGTGCACGTGGAGGCGGCAGATCACCGTGCGCTGTCAGAGTCGTACAAAGCGCGCTCAGGCGGGTGTGTATGCTATCGAATGCGTGGGCGATAAACTCGTTCACGTCATGATCACCGTGATAGCCGAACGCGCGGTTTCGGGCTGCTGGCGCGAGCTGCGTCGCCCAATCGTCAAAGCCGTAAATCTGATCGCATTTCGTGACGAGAATGTAGACCGGGAAGCACCGGTCGAACAGGCGGATCAGCTGTTCAAGCCGCTCGCGGACGACACAGCCGTCGAGCGTTAATGCATCATGATTCGCGTCGATGAGGCGCTGCACATCAATGGCAACGACAACGCCATTCAAGCCTTCGCGAGCGCGATAGTGACCGAGCTGATCGAGAATTGCGCTCCATTCGCGTAAGTCTGCATCCGTTGCGTCGGGCTCCACGTAGCGGCCCGCTAGATCGAGCACTATTGCGTCGTCAAAGCACCACCAGTCGCAGTCCGCGGTCGGTTCGGGCGGCGCATCGTGGCACACGAGCCGAAGTGGCGATGCGACGCGCGCGCGCGCCAGCGCGGTCGTCTTGCCCGCGCCCTGGCGGCCGATCATGACATACCATGGCAGTACGTTAATGGGTTGGCCACGCAATTGCGGCGCGATGCGCTTTAGCGAGTCGACAAAGGATTTCCAGCGAGCGGCGAGTCGTTTCTCCGGCGTATCGCGGTTCACCGGAAGGTGCTCGGACGCGGTGAGTCGCGCCAGTTGCCCGCGGTCGCGGGCGGTGCGCAGCGCGCGGCGCGCGAAGCGGTACAGCAGCCACCCGGCCAGCGTCGCAAAGAATATCGCAGGTGCATACCACAGCGACCAATCGAAATACAGCGCAACCATCGCGCTGGACGCAGCGACCGCGGACAGCGCGATGATACGCAGGAAAAGAATGCTGATTGTCTTCATTGCAGCTTGGGCAGAGCTGAGTTAACCATCGTCAAAATGATGATGTGATAGATCAGATAGAGCGAGAGGAGAGTCGCGAGTGGTACCCCGAAGTTCAGACTTGTGAGCTTCAGGCGACGGCGGCGAGCGAGTGCACGCGCAGCCGCATCGCAGGGATCGGTGCATGCATATGCGGCGGGAAATGGCGATTCGCCTTCAGCAGGCATGGGCACGTCGGCCGACAATATTTCGCTCGCACGTCGCTGGATCTCGTCGAGTGGCTGGCGGTTGTCATCGTAGCCATAGCGGCCGCGGAAACCGAGCTTGACGCAGAACAGATAAATTTCCAGCACGTTCCCACGCGCGCCGTCGAGATGGTCGATGCGCTCGAAGAATTCTACGCCCGCGTGCGACGTATCGAAGTGGCGCTTCTGTAGCAGCTGTTGCGTCCAGCAGTCGGCGTCGTCCCAGCCGCTGTTCAATAATGTTTCGTCGGTCCACGCGCAAACCGCGAACAGGGCGTCGTCGAAATCGGAATTAGTTGTGCCGATGCGGACCGCATGATTGCGCGCGTTTTCGATCAGGGCGTCAATTCGCTGTGCAACTTCGGCGACGTCGCCGCGAGGGCTTTGCAAGAAAAGCCGTACGTATGCGAACAAAGGCATTAACGAATCGGATAGCTTCATCACGATTGCCTCACTACGATAAGTTCGGCGTGCAGGTCGTCTGGTGCATCAAGCCAGCGTAGTGACAAGAGTCCGTCGCGCTTGATCGCATCCCACTGACGGCCGGTTTGCTCGATCCGGAAGTATTGAGCATGGCTGCGGCGCGGCAGCCCTTGCGGAGCGCACGGCAGGCGGGTCAGGTCGACGCCTGGCAACGCGAGCGCGATGAGCTGTGGCATCTCGTTGGCCGCTGCGACGCGGCCGCCGTTGAGGAAGCGTTGCGCGAGCGTGTCCGGATCACTTTCGCTATGGATCGTCAGATAAAACAGGTGACGCGCGTCAAAAACCTCGGATGGAAGTTGCGCCAACTGCTGCGTACCGTCGGGTTCGAACGCCGCGACGTATTCGGGGCCGATTGCGATTTCGTCGAGCAGATGACTGATCAGCGTGTGAGCGCGAGAGAAGCAGCCGTTGATGTCGCGATGGTCATAGGGCGGCAGGCCGCCGCGGGCATCGGACGTTTCGCCGAGCATGTCGAAGCGCTCAGAGAACACGCTCAATTCACCGACGAGCTGGCGCAGTGCGCCGTAGATCATCCACGGATGAAGTCGGTCGTATTCGGTAAGATGAAATAGCTGCGAACCGAAACGGTTCAGCGAACGTAGTGCAAGCAGGAACACCATATAATTTGTGTCGAACTCGACGTGCCGCATCTCTCGCGGGCACTTATATTGCTGCAGTCGCCGCGCACGGCCGGCGAGTTCGTCGCGGATGCAGGCAACCCTGTTTTTCAGGTCTCGCGAGCCGGACAACGCATAGCACGGAGGCACGAAGTCGTCGGCAAACCGCAAGCGGTCGCCGTCGCGAATGATGTGCGCGATCGGAATCGTCTCGTGATCGGCGAGGTCGTCAAGCTCGTGTTCGAAGACGATCCTCAGTACGTACGTGAGTGTTCGCACTGGCGCGGGTGGGTGGTCTGAATAAAGATCGCCAACGTCCTCGGCAGACTGCAGCGTCGCGTAGCGCGTTGCTGCATGTAGCCGCGCGTCAGCGGTGCTCGCGACGGTCACGTTGTTCGCGTCGCGCGCGAGACGCTCAAGAGCGACGTGGACAACTAGCGGACGGCCTTCGTCGAGCCACGCGGGATCAAATGTACGTGCTGCGACGACTGCGTTGCCAGGATATTCCGTGTAGCTGCGGTCGGGAAATAGCAGTCGCGCGGACCGGATCTCGATCACGCGGTTGTCGATCGATGCCTCCGACAGAGTCAATTCGCCGACGCCCCAGAAATGTGGCATGCCCGCCGCGAGCCACGGCTCGAGACGGAACTGCTGATGCAACTCGGAGAGTTGAAAATGTTGCGGCTGCAGGAGCATCCCCTGATGCCAATACACGCTTTTCATATCATTCGTTTCGGGTTCTTGAATAGTCACGTTCACTGGTTGCGTGGCGTTTTGGGCGCGTCGCTTTCAGGTTCTGCTGGCCGCGTTAGTACCTTTGCGCCGCCGTCGAGCATAGTCCAGACGCGTGCGCCGGAAGGAGGCAGGCGCAAGCCCTGTTCGTGTGCATCGGTAATACTATGTGCACCGAGCCGTAGCTTTAGCTCGAACGTCTGCGGCGCTGCGCGATACGTGTGCGAGAACCAGCCGCGCTTGTCGATCTTTAACGGCACGTCGTAGAGCCGTGCGGCGCGGGGGCCGTCGAAGTCGTAGTA
This sequence comes from Burkholderia cepacia, assembly GCF_001039005.1. Classification (GTDB taxonomy): domain Bacteria; phylum Pseudomonadota; class Gammaproteobacteria; order Burkholderiales; family Burkholderiaceae; genus Burkholderia; species Burkholderia theae. Next base: position 22,413 of record NZ_LDWR01000036.1, on the reverse strand, counting down.
GCCGGCTACGATGCCCACGTAGCGTGCCTGCTGAGCGCGGTCAATCGACAGCGCAACGCGTGTGCCCGGCGCGACGACATAACGCGTAACCTGGATGAAGCCAGCTGCCGCGGTGCCGGCCGTTAGCGTTGCGCGCAGGTGGTTCGGGTCGTCTGAGAGGTTGCGGAAGGCCTGCGCATCAGTGGTCTGGAAGATCGTCAGCAGCAGTGTATGCGGCGTGTTCTGGTATTCGTTTAGACGCGGCGACGCATCGATGTCGAGCAGTAGCGCGTCCGGCGCGTAGTCCCATCGCACGTCGGCGCGCGCCTGTTCTTCGGTGATGCTCGTCATGCAGCCGGCCAGTGCAGCGAGTGTGGCAACGGCTGAGACGAATGATGCGAGTCGGCGCACGAGGTGTGCACGCGGATTAAGTCTTGACACTTGCGAAGTGGAAATCTGGATGTCGGCCATATCAAATCCTCAGCTCATTGCCATCACTTTTTGTTGGCTCGGTTGCAGGACCGCGCCAGCGGCATTGCCGTCGTTCTGCTTCGTCGGCGTCGCGAGTCTCACGACCGGGCTGCCTTCAAATTTGACCTTCTTGCTGCCAGCTGTGAATTCGACTCTGCCCATGATCTTTCCGGACATCACGCCACCGACGCTGCCGGGTTGATCGCCATTTGTCATTGGAATCGTTGATTTCTTCGTGAGCGCAGGCACGCCGCAAACGAGCACTTTTGTTGTAATCGATGCGCCGGTCATCGGCAGACCTGTGTTGGGATATGGAACGGGAATCGGGCCGGTCGGTGTCGGTGTCTTGCAGATATCTGTGGGACTCATGCACAGGCCGGAGGCGATGGTGACGATAAACATGCTCGAATTTCACAAAAAAGAATCAACCGAGCTCGACGCGCTCGCCGTCAATACCGACTTGGCGATCCGCGAGCAGCGTCACGTCACGCGCATGCAAGTGCGCACGCTCGTTGACTTGCCAGCGCACTCGGCCTGCGCGTGTGTCGTCAACGCCGCGCACACGGCGAAAGCAATCGCCGAGTCTGTACAGCACGCGATCGATTGTCGCGGTGAAGTGTTTCGCGACGAGGCGAACTTCACTCGCGCGGCCATCGATAGATTGCGCGCATGCGTCGAGATGCGCGACACGCAGGCGGCCTTCCTGCGCGCTTAGCCCAATGTGCGGTGCGTCGGCATCGATCCGGTCCCGAGCTGCAATAGCGACGCGGGGGGCATCGATGCGTAGCCCGTCGGTGCTGCTTTCAAGCACAGCGTCGCCGGGCAGTGTGATTGTCGCGCGCGACGAGTCGCCGCGCGCGAGCACGGTCAGCACATAGGTGCACGGCGCGCCGGAATCGCCGTCGTCGACGGGGGGCGCGTGCGAGGACACAGGCGCCCAGATCAGGACGCAATCTCCAATGTCGGGCTCAAGCAGGCAGCCAGATGCGCGTCGCGCGCGGCCGGTCGAATCGTCGAGTAGCAGCCACTTGTCGATGTGGCCGATAACGTGCGCGGTGCGGAGCACTGCACCGTAGTCGCCTGGGCATCTGGTTCGACGCATATGGTCAATGAGAGGGAATGGAGGCGCTGTCAAGGAAGAAGTGGAAAGAATGTTCATAACGGAAGATGCGTAGTGAGGTGTTACCGGTTATGCGCGGTCCATTGCTCGGCATGCGCCAGCGAGGGATCTGTCGGACGCGCCCCCATTTTGCGAGCGCGGTCCCAACAGGTTTTTCGGTCATCGACGCAATGCAGGTTTGCGTGTGAGAAGTCGGCGTCGGTACAATCGGCGCGCATTAGATTCGCGTGTGAGAAATCACAATAGACAAAGCTGCCTCCCGCGAGCGTTGCATCGGTGCAGTCGGAATGTGTGAAGAGTGACATCTGCGCCTGCAAGCCTCGCGCATGCATCGACGACAGGCGCGTTCGTGCAAAATCACTCTGATCGAACACTGCATCGGTGAGATTGGCTCCAACAAGCGTCGCGCCTGCGAAGCGCGTGTGTCGTCCTTTTGCTCCACGCAACGTCGCGCGCTCGAGGTCGGCGTCGAAGAACAATGTTTGCATGAGCGCTGCGCTACTGAAATCACTGCCTGAGAGATTCGCTCCGCAGAAATGCGTCATCGTGAGATCACAGCGATCGAAGCGTTGTCCGTGCAGATCTGCGCCGGTGAAGAGCGCTTTCGTCAGCCGGGTAGCATCGAAGCGCGCGGTCGACAAATCTGCGTGCATCGCCGAGAATCGCTCAAGCTCGGCGAGGCCGAAATCAGTGTGCTCGAAATGGCACTCGACCGTCTCGCAGTGCAGCAGTTTTGCGTTCGTGCATTGCGCCGAGCTGAGGTCGGAGCGCTCGAATATCGCGCGCTCCCATAGCGCGCCGCACAGCGTTGCTTCGGTGAGGTCGCTGTCTGTCATCACAAATGTATTGCCAGTCGTCGAATTTAGGGCCGCGGAACGCAGTGCGACCGCATGCCAGCTCGACGCGTCGAGCGTCGCGCCGTCGACACGCGCGCCTGTTAGATCACAGTGCAGCCAGCGTGTCGCGTCGAGTCGTGCGGCTGAAAGATCCGCGCCGCGCAAGATTACGCGATCGAGCGTACAGCCGGACAGATCGTGCCGGGAAAGGTCGGCATGCGATAGATCGACGCCAGTGAGTGTGCGAGTGTCGGCGAGTGCGGCAAGCGCCAATTGAAGTGTGGCGGACATTGATATCGTCAAATGTGTCAGCGGGCGGGAGAGAGTTCGGGGCGACCGGGTACGGCGAGCAGCGTTCGGTCGAGGTTCGCTCCTTCGAGCTGCGCATGGGTGAGCTTCGTGCCGTAGCAGTCGACGCCGTACAGATTGCTGAACTGAAACTGCGTGCCGACGAGCTGCGCACGGCGCAACGACGCCTTGAATAGATTCGAGTGACGCAAGTCGGCATGACTCAGATCAGCCTTTGACAAGTCGATCTGCTTTGCACTTGTCAGCATCAGAATTGCCCCGCATGCATTGGTATGGCTCAGGTTCGCGCGATCGAGTGATGCCTTATGCAAATCTGAGAAGCGTAGATCGACGCCACTCCAGTTGACATCGTCGAGTACTGCGCCGCCCAGATCGGTGTTGTTGAAGTAGCTCGATGCGTCCGCACGCGAGCCGCATAGTACGGTGCCCCTGAAATTCGCCTCAGACGCTTGTGCGCCTTGCCATTCGGCGTCGTTGCAATGCGCATCTTCGAACGTCGCACCACGCAAGCTTGCGTGCTGGAAGTTCGCGTGAGGCAGGCTCGCGGATGTGAAGTCGGCGGTATCGAGCTTGCAACCGAGAAAACTTGCGTTCATGCCGTTAAGTCTCGCGGCGGAGAGCGCCGTCATCCTGCTTGTGTCGAATAGCGTGTGCGTACAGCTGCAATCGATGAGCGACGCGCGCGCGAAGTCAGCGCCGGTGAAGTCGCTGCGATCGAGCAATGCGCGGTCGAGTATCGCTGCGCAGAACGAAGCGCCAGGCGCGCTGGTGTTCTCGAATTTCGTGCCGCGTAAGTCGGTGTCAGAGAAGTCCGCGTGCTGTAGCTCCGCATGATCGAACGACGCGTAGGACAGCCGGCTGCCGACGAAGCGCGTCCGAGCCAGTATTGCGCCGCTGAAGTCCGCACGCTCCAGTGAAATGAACGACAGATCCAAATCGCTCAGATCAAGGCCTGCGAAGCCACGTTTGTTCTGGTGGTGCCCGATTACCTGCTCGCGCGTGAGTTTGCCGGCGGGTGTGGTTGATGATGTATTCTCGGGCGGAAACGGCGCTGGACTTGTAAAGACGCCAGCAGCATCGGCCGGCTGCGTCGAGATCGGTGTCTGGTCTGGCTCGGTTGGCCCAACAGGCTCGGTCGAATCGCGCTCGGCAAACTTCGTAACGCCCGCCGTAAGTGCCTCGACGTCGAGCGGTGCGTCGAGTATATCGAGCGCGGATGAGATGCCGGCCAACGCTGGTTGGCTTTGCGAGATTGCGTGCAATTGCGCGCGAGACAAGCCGGTCTGTTCGAGGACGGCGCGTGTTTGCGTGTCGACTTGTTGAAGTAACTCGTTGAGCGATGCTTCATGCGGCTCAGAACCGGACGGTTGCGCGGCAATATGCGCGCCGTCTGACATTAGCCCATCGCACTGCAGACGCAATTGCTCCGTATGCGCTTCGAGTTTCACTGCGAGCGTGGCGAGCTCGTCCATGCTCAGGTTGGCGGGCGAGTCGCGATCGGGCAGAAGACGCGCGATGTCGGCTTGAGTAAGGCGGTGTTTGGAAAGCAGCGTGTCGGTCTGAGCGGCGAGTTCCGCAGCAGCCTTTTCGAGTTCGGACAGGTCAGGTACGGGCGGCTCGGGATTTGAAGGTGATTCGCGATTTGTGCCGCTATCGGCGTCGGTGTCGACATTCGCATCGGCGGAAACCGTCGGCGCTGCGACGGTCTCAGGTAGTGCTTGCGCGACCGCGCCTCGTGAATGGCCGTTTTCGATTAGCGGCGGATCGACGTAAGCATTGACCGGCAATGGCGACGTATCAAGACTCTCCCAGCCCGCGATCAACCGTACTACGTCATCGCCGTCCTCGTCGTCGATCGCAACGGTCGAGCGAAAAAGGACGATCCCGCACGCGGCGTCGGGGAACAGCCAGACAGTCTCCGCGCGCATCGAGCATGCATCGATACGCGCGAAACCGTCGACTGAGCGCTCGACAAAGCAGCGCGCCCGCACGCGTGGCAGCTTGCCCTCGATGATCGGGCGTGCCGCATTCATGTTCAAGAGCTCGATATCCTCGTCGCCGTTCCAGAAAGCGTCGATCCGCTGGTCGAGCGGTGCGGCGTGGAAGTAGTCGGCGTGCGTGCCAGCTGGCAGGTGCGGCCATTGCTTGGCTAGCCAGCGCGAGTCGAATGAGCCGAGATGACGCGCACGTTCGCGGTCCGACGGCGGCAGAGCATGGAAATCGACGAGCGGCGCCGAGTCGCGCACGTCGAGCGAGCGTTCCTTGCAAGCTGTACCAACACGCGCGCGCACGGCGATCGATGTGCGCGCACCAGCTTTTCGCTCGCGCGCATAGGCTCGTCCATAGACGAGAAATTCGCCGGCAGGTTTCGGAAAACCTTCGTCGAGCGGCATATGGTCGCCCAGCGAGCGCTGAGCCGTCCGCCAGAGTTCGACCTCGGTCGCGAGGTTCGCCGGGCCGGCCGATGTATCGGCTTGCAGATGAAAGAGGGCGAGCGCGCCGACCGACAGCCAGTCGGCGCCGTCAAGGCGCAGTGTCCGGTAGAGCAGCCCGAGCGTATCTGGTTTGACAATTTTCATGACTGAATTCGAGAGCGAATGCTACGCGTCAGCCCAGCTGGATCAGCTGGCCATCGATCTTGACCGACGCACTGCCGCTGAATTTGAGGTTTGTCCCGCGAACGTTGACGGCTCCGTCGCCGTTGATCTGAGCTGAAGCGGACCTGCATTCGATGGCAATCTTTCCTTCGTCGATCTCGACGTTCGATTTGCCTGCTACGATGCCGATCTTCGCTTCGCGGATGTCGAGCTTCGTCTTGCCTTGCGCATGCTCGAGCGTCAGCCCTTCGTCGGTCGCGACAAGTTTGTTGCCTTTGAAACAGAGCTCCGCGTCTGATGCGCTCATCCGCACGGCGCTCATGTGCTTGGCGTACATCTTATGCAGACTGTCGATTTTCTGCGCAACGAGCATCTTCTTTGCTTTCAGCTCAGCCACCTTGGCTTTCAGCGCCACTTCTTTCGCCTTGATCTTGGCCGCCATGACGGCATCGCCCGGCGATGGTTGGGCCGGCGTGGCCGCGCTCAAACCGGACGCATTCTGGTTCGATGACAGGACGTCGTTCTCCGAGAGTTCCGCCTCAAGATCGGCGATGTCCTTGAGGGAACAGTCGAGATCTTGGCGAAGATCAATCAGGTTTTTCAGATCGGACTTGATGGACGGATCGGCAGGCACCGCCAACAGCACCGTATCGTTGGCGTGGACGTGCGCGTGCTTCGCCGACTCGACGCCCCAGCGGCCTTCGCTGAGACTCATCGCGACGTCGACCGCGCCCGGCCCTTTCACCGACCATGCTACGCCGTCGACGCCGAGTGACATCCGCGTCGCATGGGTCAGGTTCTTAGCCGCGAGACCGATTCCGTGCTTGCCTAGCGATAGATCGGCCACGAGCGGTAGCGCCGCCTGCGCTTTTGCGACGTTCGTCAGTAGCATGCGGGCCGTAGCCATCAGTGCGGTGTTGGCGGCTGTTGTGCCGATGAACTGACCGGCGGACACGCCAAAGTTTGCCCACGGCAGACCGGCAATCGCACCGCCCTTGACGACCCCTGCAGTGGCGCTCGCAGAGGTGACGTTCACAATGCCAGACGTGACTATGAACTTCTTCAGTATGGCTTTGACCTTGTCGAGCAGCTTTTGCGCGGTCGCGGCTTCGATTTGCTGACCCGCGGATAGCCGGATCGCATGCGTTGCCGACTGCTTGTGCAGCGTTTGCAGAAGATTCGACGCGCTGTCATTAATTTCGTGGGTCAGGCTGCCGGGCAGCATCCAACGCAGATCGCCCTGCAACGACGTTCGGAAATTCGCACTGACATCGAAGCTGTTACGCACGCCGACGTAGACGTCGGTGTTTCCACCCATCGATACTGAGCACTTCAGCCCGCCCGCGATGCTGTATGCGTTGCCGAGCGAGAAGTCGAACTTATTGCCGGCCGTGAGCAGCGCCAGGCCATCGGTGGGGCCGACCGCACCGATCCCAATGTTGTTATTCGGAGCGTGTAGCCACGTCGCAGCGTCACTGCCGTCCTTCATGTGAAGCTGATTGTGCTCGGTCACTATTCGGTGAGCGGACGGGTTCTTGCGTGTGACGACGTTTTTGTGTGTGGAGTTCGGCACCGCGCCGACGATAATGGGGCGATCGGGGTCGCCGCCATCGAAAGCGATCTTCACCTCGGTGTGCTTGAGGAGCGGCATATGCATCCCGCGATCGTGTCCGGAGTAGGGCGTAGCCATCCGGATTCGGGCGGAGCCTTTGTTCGCCCGATGAGCGGTGTGCGCGAACGGGAAGCGCACTTTGTACTGTCCGTATTCGTCGAGTTCGGCAACCTTGCCGCGACCTTCGCCGTCGACGATTGCGCTGACGACGCCAGTCGCGTGTGGTTTCGGTGTTGTACGCGGCGGTCGGTACTGGACGTCAGCCTGAATCGCGCGAAATTCGTTGTGGTAGACGACGTCGCCATCGGTGAAGCCGAACGGCGTGTCACAGTTCGGGAACAGCAGACCCGCCTGCGAGCCGAAGTGCGAAATCTCGGTTAACAGATAGCGGTCGTCGAAGTCGGCGCGATAGTGGCCGGAAAACGAGATGACGCGCCCGGCGCGCATGCCGGTTGCTGTCGCTTCGCCGACGAACTGGCGGCCTTCGCAAAGCAACGCTTCGGCACGCAGCTTTGCATAGCGTTGGCCTTCTTCTTTCGTATGGAAGCTCTCGCCGCTCGGCACGAATTCACCGAAGCCGTCGCGTGACACGCCCGCGCGCACTTCGAGCGGTAGATCGGCTTTCCGGTAGTTGAAGTCCCGCAGCACGACTTCGCGCGGCAACGGTTTTTCGCGGCATGCAAACGCCTGCACGCGGTTCGATTCGATTCCCGCGTCAAGCTCTGTCGGGGGCGCATAACGGACGGTGAGATCGTCGGCCGGCCCTGGCTGATACCGTCGATCGTCGACGAGCACGAGCGTGTCGCGTCGGGTGTCCTGCTCAAAGTAGTAGTAGATGCCTTCATTTTCCAGCCAGCGCGAAACGAAGTCGAAATAGCTCTCGTCATACTGGCAGACAAAGCTGCGCTTTCGGTAGCTGCTGCCGTGCCGGAAACGATAGTCGCGGCTGCCGAACGATGCGGTGCGCAGCACTTTCTTTACGATATCCGGGATCGTTTGCTCGTTCAGGTAGACGTCCGATAGTCGGTACTGCGATAGCCGCCATAAACGCGACACGAGCACCGCGCGATACACGGTATAGTTACGAAAACCGTTCAGTTGCTCGAATTCTGCGAGCACGCCGGAATAGGGTGTCGTACCGGTGTCGCCGTACGGCGGGCGGATCGTTAGGGTCGCCGGGCTGCTCAGCATCTTCCTGAACTCAATCCCTGGCTCAGAGCTCAAGAGTGTCAGCTCGAACCGATACGGCTGCGAAATCGCTTCGCGGCCGGTCATCTTGACCACCTCGAACATCGCCTCGTCGTATGCTTCGCTGACGAAATCGAAACGTCGTGGGTTCTCGCGCGCGTCGCTTGCAGGGCCTTTTGGGGTAGCTTCGGGCAAGCTTTTGGGGAAAGCCTTGGACGAGTCTCTTCGGATAGGCTTGGCCATTTGGATTCCTGGATTGCGTGACGACGTTATTGCGAAGCGTGTTCGGTAAACGAGATATCGAAGCGGCCGTCTTCTGCGACGGTGAGACGAATTTCGGCCGCCGGCGTCGAGTTATCCGCACGCACAAGGATCTGCTGTGCGAGAGTCGGCAGCACATGTCGCTGCAGGATGAAATCGACGTTGCGCGCGCCCGTCTCGACTTCGGTACAGCGAGCGGCGACGTGCGCGACCACGGTGTCGTCGTAGACGAGGCGCATCGAATGCTGTATGGAAACGCGCGCCGCGATGCGTTCCAGTTTCAGTCGAACGACGTCGCCAAGCACGTTCGGCGCGAGCGTCGCATACGGGATTACGGTCATCCGCGCGAGCAGCGCGGGCTTGAAGTGGCACGACAGCGTCGGACGGATTGCGGCGAGCATCGTTGTCGCGTCCGGCCGACTGGTGGTTGCGTCGAGATCGGCGATCGTGTCCGCGCCAAGATTCGACGTCAGGAAGATAACCGTATTCGCGAAGTCGACTTCCTTGCTTTCACCGTCTGATAGCGTGCCCTTGTCGAAGACTTGGTAGAACAGGTTCAATACGTCCGGATGTGCCTTCTCGACTTCGTCGAGCAGCACGACCGAATAGGGCCGCTGCCGCACGGCCTCGGTCAGCCGCCCACCTTCGCCATAGCCGACATAGCCTGGGGGCGAGCCGATCAACCGGCTGACGTCGTGCCGTTCCTGGAGCTCGCTCATGTTGACAACGACGATCGAGCGCTCGTCGCCGAACAGCGCATCGGCGACGGCGAGTGCAGTCTCAGTCTTGCCGACGCCCGACGGCCCGGCGAGCAGGAACACGCCAAGCGGGCGACGTGGATCGTGTAGGCCGACCGTGCCCATCCTGACTGCTTCCGCGATCTGCTCGAGCGCGGGGCCCTGGCCACGGATACGGCGCTTTAGCGTGTCGGCGAGCCGTAGCATCACATCCGCACGGTCGCCCCGGATCTTGCCGGCAGCGATGCCGGTCCAGTCCGATACGACGTCGGCGATCACCTCGGGACAGACGTCGATCTGTACGAGCGCTCCGTCGCGTTGCGTATGGGCGAAATGACAGATCGCGTCGGCGAGCGTCCGTTCGGCCTGCTTGCTCGCGGCGGCGTCCTCGTGGGGCATTGCTCGATACGCATTGCGCGCGCCGATGAGCGTGCGCGCCGCGTCGCATTGCGCGGCCCATGCATGACGCAGGGTGTCAGCGCGTGCCGACAGCATAACGAGTTCGTCGGCAATCTCGGCAAAACGAGGCCCATCCGCTGACCGTCGACCATCGAGGTCGTCCTGCAGCGAACGACGCTCGCGCTCGAGTGCCTGAATCGCCCGCTCTGCATCTTCAAGCGCGGTGGGCTTCGTCTGCTGCCGGGTTTTCACGCGCGCGCAAGCCGTGTCGAGCAGATCGATTGCCTTGTCCGGAAGTTGCCGGCCGGTGATGTAGCGGTCGGATAGTTCTGCGGCCGCGACGAGCGCGTCATCAAGGATCGTCACGCCGTGCGCGTCCTGATAGCGGTCCTTTAGCCCGCGTAGGATCAGCACCGCTGTTGCGACGTCGGGACTGTCGAGCTTCACCGGCTGGAAGCGACGCGCAAGCGCCGCGTCTTTCTCGAAATATTTTTTATATTCGCTCCACGTTGTGGCCGCGATTGTACGCAGCTCGCCGCGCGCGAGCGCCGGCTTCAGCAAATTCGCTGCATCGGACGTGCCGGCCTGGCCGCCCGCGCCGATCAGCGTGTGTGCTTCGTCAATGAACAGCACCACGGGCGTCTCGGACGCATTGATCTCGGTCATCACGTCTTTCAGCCGCTGTTCGAATTCGCCCTTGACGCTCGCTCCGGCCTGCATGAGCCCGAGATCGAGCCCGAGCAGTGTTGTATTCCGCAGCGAAGTCGGCACGTCGCCTTCGACGATTCGCAGCGCGAGCCCTTCGACTACGGCCGTCTTGCCGACGCCCGGCTCGCCGACGCATACCGGATTGTTCTTGCGCCGTCGGGCCAGGATGTCGACGATCTGACGAATTTCGGCGTCGCGGCCGAACACGGGGTCGATCCGACCGGCACGCGCCTTCTCGGTGAGGTCCTCACAGTAGCGGGCGATCGCACTTTGCGCGTCTCCCGTGCGTTCCAACTTGGCATCGGCCATGTTCGACCGAGTCGATTCCGCGGATTGTGCGCAAACATCGCCGAATTGAGCGAGCAGCGAATCTTTGCGCAGCGACTTCAGCACGTCGTCGTTGCTCGATGACGGTTGCCGCGCAGCGCGCGCGACAGCAGCTGCGAGCACGGCTGCTGAGCGAATTTTGGCTTGTCCGAGTTCGAGCGATGCGATGAGCCACGCGTCCTGTAACAGCTCGATGAGCGATCGCGCAAATGCGGGGCGGTCGCCGTTTCCGATCGGCAACGCATCGAGTGCAGCATTAGTCTGCCTGCGCAAGAGGGCGACGTCGACGTCGTGCGCGCGCAGCAGTAGGGTCGCATCGGCAGCCGACTCGTCGCACAGCTTGACGAGCAGGTGCTCTACGGTGATGTCGCAGTGCCGGCGCGCGACACACGAGCCGACTGCGCTTTCGAGCGATGTCCGGCAATAGGGGTTGAGCTGTTCGATCAACGGTTTCAGGTCAACCATCATGATGGGGTCTCGCTTGATCAAAGAGGGAGGGCGGAAGTCGAAATTCCGGCGACGCCGAGCGTTCGGTCGTCGGTCCGCCGAGCCACGCATCGAGCCCGACGCTTGCCCATGCTTCGCCGCCGCAACGCGCGGGCTGTGCGTCACCCGCGCGCACGCTGACCACGATGTCGACGATGAACGGTTGCGTTAGGAAAAATCGTGTCAGGAACCGCAATCGGGCGAACGCGTCGCGACCGGGCATCAATTGTCGGAACAGCGGACCGGGCACATCGCTCAGCACGATTCGCAGCCGCTGACCGCTATCGCGGATCCGTACGCCGACGCGAGAGTCGATGCCGATTCGATGCGCATGTGCACCGACTCGGGTGCGCTGATCGTCTGGGATCGGCAGCCATTGCGGCACGCATTGGTCGATCTCGACTGTCGCCGGCGCAAATGCGTCGGCGAGTAGCGTGCGCAGCCCGAGCGCGGAGCGCGGTCGCTGGCCCAACAGGCCGACGTAGCGGAGCAGGTCACGCGCATATGGGCCTGCGCGGCGAGCCGTTTGCGCGTCGACGCCTACGAGCGCGTACAGCGGCCGCAGCGCGCTCGCGTCTCGCTCCTCGACGATTCGTAGCGACAGGCGGTATTTGAGCCACGCGTCGAACAGCAGCGGATAGAGCATCCGGTGCAGTAGGTCGAGTAAGCGTCGAGCCGCGTGGCGGCCCTTGAACGCTTCGTCGATGAGGTCTTCGGTATAGAACGTCGGCAGCGGAGATGATACGCCGTACAGACCGAAGAAATTCGCGACGACCTGGTAGCCGCCATTTTCGGTCTTGTTGATGCGCTCAATGTCGGTGTCCGGAAACGACAGGCTCAGGTTCGGCCGTGTGTCGATCGGCATCGGTGCCGTTCGCCCACACGCGTCGCCGTCGCCGCGCCGTTCGCGCACGATACGTCGCAGCAGTCGAATCGCCTGGAAATAGGCGAAGTGCTTCGCCTCACCAAGCAGGACGGGTTCTAGAGCAGGCATTGCGCCCCCATTCTAGGCGGCCATGCGAAGCGCTCGCCGTTGTGCGATTCGTCGATCTCGACGCGCGTGTATGTGTTGATTGCCGCGTAGTCGGATAGAAAGTGCTCCAGCACACAGCCGAAGAGAAACAGCTCGCCGACGCCACCGAATGCATCGGCGTTGCAGCGAAGTCGAATGTGTTGTCCGCTCAGCAGCCGTTCGCTGACGATGCGCGTCTCCGGTCGGACGTCCACGGTTTCGATGCCGTCGATGCGGCGGCGGTCGGATTGCGCGCGCGCGCGATCATCGCGTTCGTCGAACGCATGCAGCTCAAGCATTCGCTTCAGATTGTCACGGTTCCCGAGCGACAGAAAATTCAGCGCGAGATGGCCGATCGTCCGCCATAGCAGTGATTCGCCGAGCGGTGGATCACGCTGTGGCGTCACGGGCGCGATGTTGCGAAATGCGAAGCGCTCGGGCGAGCTGTCGGTCGGGCGGCACACGTCGCCAACCTTTAACCGTGCTGGCAAGTGGCCGTTGGTGCATGACAAAGTAATCGACAGCGTCTCTGTCGCGAGCGCCTCGCCGCCCGGATACGCGATCGCCAGATGGACATCATGTACGTGCCCAGCGATCGAAGCGCGTCGAATAAGCCGGTAGCTGGCGGCATCGTCGCCAGCGAAGCCGAACGGAACGTAGTGCCGCTCGACCGGATTACCGGGCCGGTAGCCGACGACGCGATCGACCGAGAATATACGGCAATGATCGTGGGCGTCGCCTTCCGGCTGCAGTTGGTAGTCGGTCACGCGATGCTCGTGCTGGATCGGTACCGCTTCGTGTGGGAACAGGTTCAGCGCAGTGACGACGTTTAGTTTGAAGCTGTCACGATCGACGTTCGGCACCCACTCGGGCACGCTGTCGAGCGCGAGCCACACGCTGAACTGGGTTCCCGTGCGTCCGACTGTCCAGGATTCGAGGCCGGTCAGCTCGACGAACAGGAATTTCTCCGCGAACGAGAAGTATTCCTGCAGCAACCGGAAACCCGGAAACGCGCGATCCGGAAACGGGAACAGACTGTCGTCGAAACCGTCCATCCGCAGTGCTTCGCGGCCGAGTGTGACGCGCGGACCGGGCCGGTCGGGCGGACCGGGCGTCACGTCAACCGAGGTCACATGACGCATTAGCAGCAGGAACAATTTGCTCGCCTGCGCACGCTCGCCGTCGATGAACAGGCGGATGCGCGTCGCGTCCCATTCGCTTGCGTCGATGCCGAGCATTTCGAAATCGAGCCGCAGCACGGGCTTGTCGCGTCCGGAGTCGCGTCCGGATGCGACAAGCCTGCAGTCGGCGAGCGCGATCGGTTCGACGGAGAGATCGTCGCAAGTGCGGAAACGGCAGCAGAAGCCATCGACCGGCGTCGACTCAATTTCCGTGCCAGCCGCGACGGTTGCGCGCTCGAGCAGCGCGCCCTGCGGTTCGAAGGCCATCAGCGTGGCGGCTGGAATCGGGCGCAGGTAATGCGGAAACAGCAGGTTTGCTAGCTCCTGAACCAACTCCGGAAAGCCGTCGTCGAGCTTTTGCCGCGTAAGCCCCGTGAGGAACGCAACACCCTCAAGCAGACGCTCGACATCCGGGTCGTCCGACGGCGCGCCGAGCATTGGCGCGAGCAAAGGGTTAGCGCGGCCGAATTCGGCGGTTAGCTCGCGCAGCCGGAACAATTCGTCCTCGTAATAGCGATTCAGCGTGATGGTGGCCATATGGATACGCGGCGAAAACCGCGTGTGTTCAGGAAATCGTTCGGATATCGACTTTTCCGTTGCCGCTGACTGTCGTGAGAAAACGGGCGGGAATCTCGCGCTTATCCAGCATGAGCCGCGCGTCGAGGTTGAAATGCAACATCGCCACGTCGGGTGACCGATCGGCGAGCACGACGCGTGGCGACTTGAGCCGCGGTTCGTAACGCGTGATCACGCACTCGATCTGCCGCTCGATCTCACGGACAGACCCTTGCGCAAGGCCGCCCGCGAGATTCGTGAAGTCCGGCACACCGAACGCCGGATCGATGGGGACGTGGCCTTGCCGCGTGTTCAGGATGCGGCGCAGGTGATCGAGCACCGAGTGCGCGAGCACATCGACGCGAGGGAAGCAGCTGTGCTCGCCGCCGGCCTCCCAGTGCGCGATCCGCTCAAGCAGTCGGTATGTGCTCGCCGAACGGCCGAGTGTGCTATGCCCGTTCACACCTTTGGCTTGGACCACGAGTCTTCGGCCTCGATGCCGTCTGGTTCGTACGTCCACGTGATCTTTTCGTAAGTAAATGACACGTCCTCCATGTGACCGAATTGCTGATTCTCTTGGTCGAGGCAGTTGGGTGTCCATGCTTTGATGCTCATCACGATCGCGTTCTCGAGTTTGATCGTGTAGTACTTTTCCTCCCTCCCTTCCTTCGTGATCCGGTAAAACTCGAGGACGACGGACTTCATCTGTTCGCCTGAGGCGAGCGCCTGGGACAACTTCGGCGACGACTTATCGAGCTCCTTTGTCAGCTTGAGTGGGAAATGGATACGTTTTCCGGTCGGCAAACCCGTTTGCGGACTTTTCGGGATCTCGATGGGATGGTCGACGGCCTGCACGAGAATCTTGCCCTCGTGTCCGCTGACCTCGACTGAACCTTCGATTTTTCCTTGATTCTGGCCTTCGAGCGTGAGATAGCACGGCATCGGCATGATGCATTTCTCCCTGAATTGCGGCGCGGCTCAATGGGCGCGCGCCGGGTTGACGATGGGGTTGCGATGCGACAACGATCGTCGCAGACATGAAACAACGTTCAGCGGGGTGGGTTTGATTTCCGTATCGACGCGATATGGAAACGTCACCGATGAATCATCGGCGACGCGCGCCTTTGCGTCAGCCAACTCCCCATCAGCGCTTCTCCAGCTTGCCGACGAGTGACAGCGTGAACGATGCGCCCATATATTTGAAGTGCGGCCGGACCCTCATGTTTACGCGATACCAGCCGGGCTCGCCTTCAACGTCCTCCACGAAGATTTCCGCTTGCCGCAGTGGCCTGCGGCTGCGCACGCCTTCGGTGGGGTTGTCCATGTCCGCGACATACTGGCGGATCCACTGATTGAGCTCACGCTCGAGATCGCCACGCTCCTTCCATGTGCCGATATTTTCGCGCTGGATCACCTTGATGTAGTGCGCGAGCCGGTTGATCACGAAGATATACGGCAGTTGCGTGCCGAGCCGGTAATTGAGTTCCGCCTCCTTGCCTTCCTTGCTGATGCCGAAGAACTTCGGCTTCTGCGCGGAATTCGCGGAGAAAAACGCGGCGTTGTCGCTGTGCTTGCGCATCGTCAGTGCGATGAACCCCTGCTCGGCGAGCTCGAATTCTCGGCGCTCGGAAATTAGCACGTCGGTCGGAATCTTGTTCTGGATTTCCCCCATCGCTTCGTACGCGTAAAGCGGCAGGTCGGCCACCGTGCCGCCGCCCTGGGGGCCGATCACGTTCGCACACCAGCGGTAATCGGCGAAGCTCGCGGTAAGCCGGGTCGCGAAGGCGAACGCTGCGTTGCCCCACAGAAAGTCTGCATCACCGCCGTCGACGCGCTCCTCGTAATTGAAGCGTTTGGCGGGGGATGTGTTCGAGCCGTACGGCAGACGCAACAGGAATCTGGGGAGCGCGAGCCCGACATAGCGCGCGTCTTCGCTCTCGCGAAATGCATTCCACTTGGTGAATTGCGGCCCCTCGAACAGCGACGAGAGGTCCTTCACGTTCGGCAGCTTTCCGAATGAATCGATGCCGAAGAAAGCGGGGCCAGCGGCCGCGACGAATGGCGTGTGTGCCATCGCCGACGTGCTCGCAACGTACTGCAACAGCTTGACGTCCTGCGCGCCCGGACCAAACGTGTAGTTCGCGACAATCGCGCCGATAGGCTGGCCACCGAACTGGCCGTACTCGGCTGTGTAGACCTTCTGATACAGACCTGATTTCGTGATGTCCGGCGAATCCTGGAAGTCGTCGAGGAGCGCATCCTTGCCGACGTCTAAAAACTGGATCCTGATGTTCTCGCGGAAGTCGGTGCGATCGACGAGAAATTTCAGCGATCGCCACGTCGATTCGAGCTTCTGGAAATCCGGGTGATGCAGGATCGCGTCGACTTGCCGGCAAAGCTTGCGGTCAATCTCGGCGATCATGTCGTCGGTTATCGCCTGGCTTACCGTTTCGATGGGGCGCTTGGGCGTCGTGAGATGCGAAATGAACGCCTGGATGCCGTGGCGCGTAATCGAATAGGCGTCCTCGTCGCGCTTTACGCGCGCAGCCTCGATCAGTTCGTCGAGCAGCGATACGGAGGCATCGGGTGTCGGCGCCCCGGACGCCGAGGCACCCGGTGCGTCTTCAGCCGCGGGAGATTGCAGTTGTTCGCCTTCCATGGTCGTGTGTTCTGTGTCGGGGTTCATTTTTCGTCGAGATCGAGTTCTGCGAGCAACTGCGTGCGCGCAGCCTTATCAGTCACGATCTCATGGATGCGCTTGCGAAAGCTGGGAATGTTGCCAAGCGGCCCCTTCAACGCCTTTAGCGCGTCGCGCAGCGCGATCAACCGCTTCAGTTCTGGCACCTTATCGACGATCGCGTCTGGCGAGAAATCGTTGATCGAATCGAACGTCAGCGAAACAGGTAAGAGGTCGCCTTCTCCCGCTTGCTCGTCGAGCGAGTTCTTGACACTTAGCGCGAGCCGCAGGCCCTGCGCTTTTAAAACATCGTTGAAGTCGTCCTTGTCGATGTTGATGGGAGTGGCATCCTCGAGCTGCGGCTTGTCGTCCGCGGTTGAGAACTCGCCTAGCACGAGTACCTTGAGCGGCAGCTCGACTTCAGCTTTCGCATCGCCGGTCGCAGGACGGTAGACGATGTTGACCCGCTCCTTTGGTGCGACGGACCCGTTCGTTGTCATGGTGATACTCCGCGTTGTCATTGCCAAGTCGAGCCTGCTCGCGGCGCACTGGGCGCGGCTTTGGCATAAGAAGGGAAAGGGCACTCGATAAGTGTGAATTGAGTATCAACGAAACGGCGGAGCCGTCGTTAGTATGCTAGTCCCATGTATTGGTCATTGCGTGTCATTCGCATTGCATTTGTAAATAATGGCGTAATTTATGGTTAGAATGGGGTGATGTATTGAGGGATGTGTTGTTTGATCGTTACTAATGCATTAATTCGAATTTTTATGTGCGAAAAATCAGTCGAAGCTCCTGGGGGACAACACAAATTGAATGTGCGGATTGCTCGCATGCTTCGTGCCATGTTTTATCGTACTGATCGTGCTTATTCGAACGGTGGCGCGCTGAATGCTGCGGTGTTACTAATGCTGCTTTTCTGCGCGAATTATTTGCTATCGCGATCGGGCACGTGTACGTCACTCAACCAGACGCTGTCAGCGATCATCTGGCCTGCGCCGGTATTGGGCATCGCACTGTTGCTTGGCTGCGAGCGGAGGTTGACATGGTGGCTCGGAGTGATGTTGCTATTCGTCACGCAGGTGTTTGCCGGATCGCTTGATTGGGTGCCATGGCCTGTAGACGTACTCTTTGCGGCAATTAACGTGATCGAAGCGGTGATCGGCGCATGGTTTGTGCGGCGCTACATTTCATTCAAAGTTTGTGTAGACACGTTACGCGGCTTCGCGACGTTTTTGCTGTTGCTACCCGTTGCCACGGCATCCATTCATGCAACACTCGCCGCGGCAATCCTGTCCGTTTGGTTGGACGGTCGAGTTTTTATCGATGAGTGGTCTCGCGCATACGTGGCCAATGTGCTTGCGCTGCTGACAGTATTGCCGACACTGCTTATGTGGAAGTGGCAAGCGCTCCGTGTGTCGTGGTCGAAGCCTCAAAACTGGTTGCCGTCACTCGCGATGGTCGGTGTATTGTGCGTAGCCGAATTGTGGAGCGATCAGGGCGAGATTGCGCGTGTGATGCTCGCGCTATCGTTGTGCTGGGCTGCGCTCGAAGGTGGCCTCGCACTCGTGACGAAGCTCAACGCATGCGCAGTGATTGGCCTGATCACAATGACCATCCGCGGGCGTGGCCCATACGTGTCCCATTACGACGGTCATGGCGTGTGGGCGCTGCAGGTGGATCTGATTGGTGTTGTGATCCTCTCGATGTGTATCGCAATAGCGACGGGTGAGCGGAGAAGGCTCGCGCGGCAGATTGACCGGTCGCGTCGTTTCGAATCACTTGGATTCTTTGCGGGCGGTATCGTCCATGACTTCAACAACGTTCTAACGACAATCGCCTGCTATGCCGAATATGCGAGTGAGCAGCTCGTAGCGGCCGACCGTGTTAGTGAGTCGATTGGCGAGATTAATCAGGCGATCGAACGTGGCCGCGACCTGACGAAGCAAATCCTGTTGGCCGCGCGGCGCGGCGAGCCCGTGTTGGCGAGGGTGAGGCTCGCCGAGGTCATCGCCGAAGCGGTCGGGGCGGCGAAGGTTGCAGCAAAACGTGATGTTGAGATCATTGTTTGCGGCGATGATGAGCGGCTCATCGTCGTTGCTGATCGCAGTCAGATCGAACGGGCTATTCTCAATCTAGTCGATAACGCGGTTCGTGCTGCACGTACGACAGTCGTGGTAAGCGTCGGCGACAGCGGAGCGCCAGCTGCCGATGCGTTTGACGTCGTGATTGGCGAACAGATAATTTCGGAGGGCGTCTGGATCGAAGTAAGCGACAACGGTGGCGGCATCGACGTCGAGCCGCTCGACAGGATATTTGAGCCCTTTTTTTCGAGCCGATCTGAGGTAGCCGGGACGGGACTCGGTCTTGCGATCGTCGCGGGCGCGGCGATCGCGCATCGCGGACAGATTGCGGTCGAGACTGGGCGGGGCAGAGGCAGCCGATTCAGGCTTATGTTGCCTGCGGCGCGCAAAACGAGTGCATCAAGCGAGACGGAACGCGATGCGCAAGGGGCAGTACCGGAGATAGGATGATAAACATGACCAAATCACCGACGGTGCTCGTCGTAGAAGACGACGAACCGATGCGGCGTCTGCTTTGCAACTACTTGTCTGGCCACGGGATGACCGTGGATGGCGTCGGGACTGCCGGCGCGGCTGTGGAAGCGGTTGGCCGGCGTGACTACGAGATGGTATTGCTCGATCTGGGTTTGCCGGACGGAGATGGTATCGACGTGCTCTTGGGCTGGCGAGATTCCTATCGATTTCCGCTTATCTGCATGACGGGGCGTGGCGAAGAGGCTGATCGAATCATGGGCCTCGAATTCGGCGCGGACGACTATGTTGTGAAGCCGTATTCGCTGCGCGAGGTGCTCGCGCGGATGCGTGTGCTGTGGCGCCGTGCCGAGCTAGCGGCGACGCCGACGCGGCGCGGCAAGCGGCCACGTGCATACCGTTTCGACGGCTGGACGCTGAACATGAACACGCGCCGACTGTCGGCAAGTGACACACGCGAAATCTCGCTGACGGTTAACGAATTCAATCTGATGGTGTTTTTTCTTGGCTCACCGTCGCGCGTCTTTACACGTACGCAATTGCTCGAGTGTACGCGCGCGTTCGATGACGTGTTCGATCGAACGATCGACGTGCTGATCTGGCGGTTGCGCAAGAAGATCGAAAAGAATCCGAAGGTTCCGGATCTGATCCGCACGGAGCGTGGCGTTGGTTATTACTTCGCTGTTGCGCACGTCGAGGCGGTATGGGAATGAACAAGCGATGTCGATTCAGTTCGGTTTCGTTTCCCGGTGAGGTCGTATGTCGGTGAATTTAGAGATGTTCACCATGCTTGGTCGCATAGACATCGATCCGATGAAGCCGGAAGGTGCCGGAATTCGCGACGATGCGCGCTTTGATGCACTGCAGGCGGAACTCGGAAAGCTTACGTCGCCAGGTGCGGGTGCGCAGGTTGACTGGGAAGCTGTTGTGCGCCTCGCGGCAGACCTTTTGTCCAACAAGGGTAAAGATCTGCTTGTTGGCTGCTATTTGGCAGGTGCGCTGCTGTACGTGGGTGGCGTAGCAGGGCTGCAGTGCGGTGTAGCGATCGTCGGAGATCTCGTGGAATGTCACTGGGATGCGATGTCTCCGCCGTTGTCGAGGCTGCGCGCGCGACGAGGTGCGCTGCAATGGTTGCTCGACCGCATAGAAGCGGTGCTCGAAACGGGATCCGTAGTGAACGGTGTCGCCTACCCGATTGAGTTGATCGAGCAGCTACGCTCAGATTCGAGAAGGATTGACACGTTGTTGGCCGATCGCGACGACGATGCACCCACGATGCGTGCTGTGCGCGCGTTCGCTGACCGATTGCCGGTCGAGTCAGACTCGGGTGAAACGGCCGAAGAAGGAATAGTTATCGCAGACGCTGAACCGGAGGCGGAAATGTCAACTCGGCTGACCGATGGTTTGCCGCAAGTCGCTACCGCTGAATCCGAAGAGCCTACGGCGTCGCTTGCATCGATGTCGCTTGGGGGCGAAGTCAATCGAGAGCATGCGATTGACGACGTGGCTGCGCGTCTCCATTGTCTGGCTACGGCGCTTTCGCAAGCTGATTGGACCGACGTGATGAGTTTTCGAATGCGTCGGTTCGCTTGTTGGATGAATGTACAGGAGTTGCCGGACACGGATACAGATAACGGCAGAACGCGAGTCGCGGCGCCGAGCGCGCAGGTTGTCGAGGCGGCGAACGAAATTGATCTGCACGGGGATCCCGTCGATGCGGTTCGCTTCGTGGAAGAGCAGGTGCAGGCGTTTCCGTTTTGGCTGGATTTGCAACGCATCGCGGCGCGAGCGCTTTCGCGGATCGGCGATGCTGGAGTCGCAGCGCGACGGGAGGTCGAGACGACGACGCACGCGCTGCTTTTGCGCATGCCCGGACTCGACGCGATGAAGTTCGCGGACGGTTCATCGTTTGCGAACGACGAGACGCGTGAGTGGCTTGCCGGTATGACAGCGCCCGCCGAGCAGGACTGCGCGATTACGCCGGTTATAGGCGAGCCGGATCGCGCGCAGGACGAAGATTCCGACGTTTTCCCGGACGACGCTATAGTGCGTGCGAGATCGTACGCCGTTGATGGACAGCTGGATTACGCGCTGCGCACGATCCAGGATGCAATCGATCATGCGTCGAGCGCTGAACAGCGGCTGTGGATACGCATCCGGTTATGTGAGCTTGTGAATGAGCATTGGACGTACGCAATATCAGACGCGTTTGCACGGAGCGTGATCGAGCCGATTCGGCGTCACGAATTGCTGGTATGGAATCCTGAACTGGCGCTCGATGGCCTATCGGTCGCATATACGCTGCTGATCCGGTGCGACCGCGATTCGGTAGATGCGCGATCGGTGTTTGACGACATTGTGAAATTCGATGCGGTGAAGGCGATGCGTTTGTTGAGATAAAGTGAATCGATCGATTGCGCACCCGTGCATTGCAGTGGATGACGCCCGCCGAATTCGCCCGTCAGGCAAGGGAAACCGGCTCGCCTGACAACGCAACCAAGCGGGAAATCTCCACTTCCCAACCGGGATTAATTCTGGTTCAGGGTCAATTCACTCACCGAAAAGCGAGCGAACGATTTCGCTAAACTCGTCCATATATATAGGCGGGTCGTGTTCGGCCGATACGTTGATATCGGCATTGGTCGGGAACATATTACGCGCATCGTTGCCACAGCCGATTAGGCTAAATGCTACGAACATCGTGAAAAAGACGGCGATTTTCATTATTTTGCTGCCCTCAGTGACGTGTGTGCTTCGTGGTTTTGCATATGAGATCACCATTGATAACTCAAGCCGACGCCGGCGACGTTACCGCCGTCGCTGATGCCGACGCCCGCCCGCATCTTCAGGTTTTCGGTGACGCGGACAGTGCCCCCGAGGGAGACAGCACGTTGGCCCTTGTAGACGGCACCGCCTATGCCAAGCGACAGGACCTTGTTCTGGTCGACGTCGGGAATCATCGTCAGCGCGGTCGCGGCTGCGATGCCTGAATACGCATCGCGTGCCACATCGGCGATGCCTTGTTGCAGATCGCCGATACGCTGGTTCGTGTATGCGTTGGCGTTCGACATCGCAAGGTGCAGTTGATCGACGTTCACGGCGTCGGTACCTTGCGTGCCAGGGGCGACATGCACAATCTGACGCTCACTTCCTCGTTGCCCGACGGATACCGTGTTGTCGCGGTCGGCTACGGAACCTGCACCAAGTGCGACCGAATTGGCACCGGAGGCGGTTGAATCGGTACCGATCGCGACGGATTTTGCACCGGTCGCTTTCGAACCCACGCCAATCTTGAGTAAATCGCTGTCATATGCTCGGACGTTTGCTCCACCGGCAATCGTATTTGCGCGAGTCGCTAACGACTGTTGCCGTTCCTGCTGGTCAAGCTTCTGCTGTTGCTCAA
>NZ_LDWR01000035.1 GCF_001039005.1 Burkholderia cepacia | reverse complement strand
GCTCACTCAAAGCTGACAGGAACATGAATTGCTTCATGAACCTGACTTACTTTAGTGTGAGACTCTTGATACTTTTGCTATCTGATCCGAGGATCAGCTCGCTTCCATCAAGCGCCCACACTTATCGGCTGTTAATTTTTAAAGAGCAATCTGCGAGGAACTTCGTGTTTCCCGGCAGCGCTGCGTTTTCAGCAGCAGAGAAGCGAGATTATGAACCGTGTTTCGCAGTTCGTCAACAACTTTTTAACTACTTCGTTGCGACTGCGGGGTTCAACTTCGTGCGCTGCCAGGGCTCGTTACCACCGCACCCCAACCGCACCGCTTCCCTCTCCCGCGCTGCGTTTCCGTTAGCGCGAAAGAGGCGTGATTCTATGCACCCCGCCCCGTTCGCGCAAGCCCCTTTGTGAAATTATTTTGAAAAGCCACCGTGCGCTACCGCGCACGGTGGCTTTGGGCTCGACGGGCCAGGTGTCGCTGCCGACCTCCAGGCCGCCGGCAGCACTTCACTCTATATATAGAAGGGTGTCACTTGCCGCCCACGGCAGCCTGGAGCTGCTCGACCGGTACCGCGTCGGCCATCGCCGTGTAGCCCGCGTCGCTCGGGTGAATGCCGTCACCGCTGTCGTATCGGCGCTGCAGCACGCTCGGGCGTGCCGGATCGCGCAGCGCCGCGTCGAAATCGACCACACCGTCGAACCCGCCGCCACTCCGGATCCAGCGGTTCACCTCGAGCCGGATCTCCTCGCGCCCGGCCGGCAAACCGGCCGGCGTGAGCGTCGCGCCGAACACCTTCACGCCCTGGCGGTGCGCCGCCTCGATCAGCCGGCGATAGCCGTCAATCAGCGACGCGGCCGTGACCTGCGTATGCGGGTGGTCGCAATCGAGCCCCGCGCGCGGCGGCATCGCCGCGAAATTGATGTCGTTGATCCCGATCAGCACGATCGCCGCCTTCACGCCCGCGCGCGACAGCGCATCGCGCTCGAACCGCGACGCCAGCGACGTGCCGTAACACGCCGAATCGCTGAGCAGCCGGTTCCCGCTGATACCGAGATTCGCGACGCCGACCGACTCGACGCCCGACTCCGTCAGCCGACGCGCCAGCGCGTCCGGCCAGCGGCGGTTCCGGTTCAGGCTCGAGCGCAGCCCGTCGGTGATCGAATCGCCGATCGCTGCCACGCTGGCACGCGCGGAACCCGCTTCGACGGCCAGTTCGGTCACCCATGCATATTGGGTAAACCGGGTGCGGAACGTGGCGGCGTTCGGATCCCCCACGTGGTCGCCCGGCGCTGAAACATAGTTGAACTGGTTCGACACGCGGTGCCAGACCGTCATCCGCTGGTTCGGCCCCATCTGGAGGCTGATTGCAACCGGCCGCCCGGCCGTCACGTCGATCGCCACCGGATCGCTTTCGAATTCCTGGCCCGGCGCGAGCGTCACCGACGCCTTGCCGCCGAACCGGACCGGCGCCGCCGCGCCGCCGGTGAGCGCGGCACCCTCGCCGGCGCGCGCGAGGCTCGCGGCCTCGACGACCAGCGGCGCGCGACCGTAGGCGTTGCTGACGCGAATCCGCGCGGCCCGCCCCGACACCGTCGGATAGACGATCTGGCGCACGGTCCGCCCGGCCACGTCGGGTGCGCGATAGAGCGGCGGCGGCGCGGCAAGGTCGGGAATCGGCTGCAACGCGGTCGCCCACGCAGCAACCCATCCCGACGGCGTGGCCGACGCTGCGAGCGGCGACACGAAAACGGCCGCACCCAGCACGGCCGCGGCGAAACTGCTTCGGAATGACATCGGCAAAATCCTCATCGGAAAGCGGGCATTGTGCCGCAGAAGATGCGGGGGCCACGCACCGGACCACGGTCGCGACGCCTGATCGCGCCCCGACTTCTCTCGTTTACCCGCGTCTCGCCACAAATCCGCAAGAAATTTATTAACCGACCGGTCGGTTGGCTTATACTTCGCAGACATTCAACCGGACGAGAGCCTCGCCATGTACACGCAATCCCTCGACATCCCCGGCAACGTCGCCCCGCTCGACGCCGCAGCCGAGTCGCCCGAGCAGGCGCGGTTCGATGCGATCATGGCCGCGGACGGCAAGATCGAACCGCAGGACTGGATGCCCGACGCCTATCGCAAGACGCTGGTTCGCCAGATCTCGCAGCACGCGCATTCGGAAGTCGTCGGCATGTTGCCCGAAGGCAACTGGATCTCGCGCGCGCCGAGCCTGAAGCGCAAGGCGATCCTGCTCGCGAAGGTCCAGGACGAAGCCGGTCACGGCCTCTATCTTTATAGCGCGGCCGAAACGCTCGGCGTGTCGCGCGATTCGTTGATCGACGCGCTGCACGCCGGCAAGGCGAAATACTCGAGCATCTTCAACTACCCGACGCCGACCTGGGCCGATGTCGGCGTGATCGGCTGGCTCGTCGACGGCGCCGCGATCATGAACCAGATCCCGCTGTGCCGCTGCACGTACGGCCCGTACGCACGCGCGATGATCCGCGTGTGCAAGGAAGAATCGTTCCACCAGCGCCAGGGTTTCGACGCACTGCTGTCGATGATGAAGGGCAGCAACGCGCAGCGCGAGATGGTCCAGCAGGCCGTGGACCGCTGGTGGTGGCCGGTGCTGATGATGTTCGGCCCGAGCGACGCCGATTCGGTCCACAGCAGCCAGTCCGCGAAATGGGGCATCAAACGGATCTCGAACGACGACCTGCGGCAGAAGTTCGTCGACGCGACGGTCGACCAGGCGAAGGTACTCGGCGTGACGCTGCCCGACCCCGACCTGAAATGGAACGACGCGCGCGGCCACCACGACTACGGCACGATCGACTGGGACGAATTCTGGCGCGTCGTCAACGGCGACGGCCCGTGCAACAAGGAACGCCTCGCGACCCGCGTGAAAGCGCACGAGGATGGCGCATGGGTGCGCGAAGCCGCGCTCGCGCACGAGGCGAAGCGCCGCGCCCGCGCCGAACAGCACGCCGCCTGAGCGGCAACCATCGAATTCAGGAATCAGGGAATCAGGAGAAAGTGATGAACAAGGAATGGCCGATCTGGGAAGTGTTCGTGCGCAGCAAGCAAGGCCTCGACCACAAGCATTGCGGCAGCCTGCACGCCGCCGACGCGACGATGGCGCTGCGCATGGCGCGCGACGTCTACACGCGCCGCCAGGAAGGCGTGAGCATCTGGGTGGTGCCGTCGTCGGCGATCACCGCATCGGATCCGAACGAGAAGGCCGAACTGTTCGAACCGGCGGGCGACAAGATCTACCGTCACCCGACGTTCTACACGCTGCCCGACGAAGTCAACCACATGTAACGCCCGCGCCATGACGATCACGCCCGAACACCTCTCCTACGTGCTGCGCCTCGCGGACAACGCGCTGATCCTCGGTCAGCGCAATGCCGAATGGTGCGGCCACGGCCCGATCCTCGAAGAAGACATCGCGCTCACCAACATGAGCCTCGATCTCATCGGCCAGGCGCGCATGCTGTATACGCACGCGGCCGAACTCGAGCGCCAGCTCACCGGCGCGACGAAGACCGAGGACGACTACGCGTACTTCCGTACCGAGCGCGAGTTCGCGAACTTCACGCTCGCCGAGCTGCCGCACTACGGCCCGGTCGCCGGCACCGCGCACGCCGACAAGGACTACGCGGTGACGATCGTGCGCAACTTCCTGTACGCGGCGCTGATGCTCCATGTGTGGAGCGCGCTGGAAACGTCGACCGACACGCAGCTTGCCGCGATCGCCGCGAAATCGGTAAAGGAAACCCGCTATCACGTGCAGCACGCACGCGAGTGGCTCGTTCGGCTCGGCGACGGCACCGACGAATCGCACCGCCGCGCGCAGGATGCGCTCGACTACCTGGCCCCGTACACGCGTGAATTCTTCGCCGCCGATGCGGTCGACGACGCGATCGCCGCACCGGGCATCGGCCCGGCCCCGGCTTCGATCGAAGCCGCATGGCGCGCGGACGTGGACGACGCGCTAGCGGAAGCAACGCTCACGCTGCCGGCGCCGGTCAAGCATGTGACGACCGGCAAGCAGGGCGAGCACTCGGAGCACATGGGCTACCTGCTCGCGGAAATGCAGAGCCTCGCGCGCCAGCATCCCGGCGCGACCTGGTAACCCCGACGCCACGGAGCCCGACGATGTCCGTCCAGACCGCCGCCCACGCCCACGCCACGCCCGCCGCGCGCCGCGACGATCCGCTGCTCGCCCGCGCTTGGGACCTGCTCGAAGCCGTGCCCGATCCCGAGATTCCGGTCGTGTCGATCCGCGAGCTCGGCATCCTGCGCGATGTCCGCCGCGCGGACGACGGCCTGCTCGAAGTCGTGATCACGCCGACCTACTCGGGCTGCCCGGCCATGTCGCAGATCGCAGAGGATATCGCCGCCGCGCTGCAGGGCACCGACCTCCCGCCGCACCGGATCGAGACGGTGCTCGCACCCGCGTGGACGACCGACTGGATCACGCAGGAAGCGCGCGACAAGCTGCGCGCGTACGGCATCGCACCGCCGGTCGGCCAGTGCGGCAGCGCCGCGCCGCGGGAAAACGTCGTGCGTTTCGTGCCACGGCCGGTCGCGGCACCCGCCTGCCCGCGCTGCGGTTCGGCCCGCACCGAGCGTCTCGCGCAATTCGCGTCCACGGCCTGCAAGGCACTGTATCGCTGCGTCGACTGCCGCGAACCCTTCGACTACTTCAAACCCTACTGAAATGAAACAGCCCCCACGCTCTCTTCATTCGCTGCCCCCCGAGGGGGCGGTCGCCCCCCTTGGGGCGGCCCGGCGGGGGTCGACGACCCCGCAATTTCACTCGCTGCGTATCCGCGACGTGCGGCCCGAGACCACCGACGCCGTCACCGTCTCCTTCGACGTGCCGCCCGAACTGCGCGACGCATACCGCTTCACGCAGGGCCAGTTCGTCACGCTGAAGACCCACATCGACGGCGAGGAGACGCGCCGCTCGTATTCGATCTGTGTCGGCACGACGGACTACGACCGTGACGGCGAACTGCGCATCGGCATCAAGCGCGTGCGCGGCGGCCGCTTCTCGAACTTCGCGTTCGATTCGCTGAAGCCGGGCCACACGATCGACGTGATGACGCCGGACGGCCGCTTCTTCACGCACCTGAACGCCGACCACGGCAAGCAGTACGTCGCGTTTTCCGGCGGCTCGGGGATCACGCCCGTGCTCGCGATCGTGAAGACGACGCTCGAACTCGAGCCGCGCAGCACGTTCACGCTGATCTACGGCAACCGCAGCGTCGACGCGATCATGTTCGCGGAGGAACTCGAGGACCTGAAGAACCGCTACATGAACCGCTTCGTCCTCTATCACGTGCTGTCGGACGACCAGCAGGACGTCGAGCTGTTCAACGGCGTGCTCGACCAGGCGAAATGCGCGGAATTCCTCGGCACGCTGACGCCGGCCGACACGATCGACGAGGCGTTCATCTGCGGCCCCGCGCCGATGATGGACGCGGCCGAAGCAGCGCTGCAGGCGGCCGGCGTACCGCGGGAGAAGGTGCATGTCGAGCGCTTCGGCACGCCGCTGCCGCAGGCCGGTGCGCCGATCGTCGACATCACCGACCAGACGCCGGCCGCCGACCTGGAAATCGTGCTCGACGGCAAGAAGCGCAAGCTGCGCCTGCCGTACGAAGGCGTGAGCCTGCTCGACGTCGGCCTGCGCGCGGGCCTCGCGCTACCGTACGCCTGCAAGGGCGGCGTGTGCTGCACGTGCCGCGCGAAGGTGATCGAGGGCGAAGTGCGGATGGAGAAGAACTACACGCTCGAGGACCACGAAGTGAAGGACGGTTTCGTGCTCACGTGCCAGTGCCACCCGATCAGCGACAAGGTCGTGGTGAGCTACGACGAGCGTTGAGCGACGTCGCGTCGCGGCGCCGGACGGTTTCTCGCCGTCACACATCTCGCTTACACTAGGGGCCGCCGGCCGGCTGGACATCGCAACGTCCGCCCGGCCGGCGGCTTTCTTTTGTTGACGACAGGCCGATGAGTACCATTCATGTGATTCAGGGCGGCTCCGCCGCCGCGTCGCTGCGCGAGGCCCTTGCGCAAGCCGGACGCGACGAGCGCGTCGTCGGATTGCTCGACGATCTCGGCGTCGGGCCGCTCAAGGGCGCCGACGAGACGCCCGACACGCGCGCCGCCTTCTGGCAGCACGTGATCGGCGACCAGATTCCCGACTGGAACGCGGAGATCGACGAGGAATTCGCACGCCTCGACCAGCTCGCGATGGACACGGGCCAGGTGGTCGTGTGGCACGCGCCGAGCGTCGGCGACAAGCTGCTGCTGCGCCGCGTCGCCTATCACCTGCGCAACGTCCCGCAGCGGCTGAACGAAGTGCGGCTGTCGGCCGCCGACCTCGACGCCGCGCAGCGCGCGTCGCTGTCGCGCACCGACCAGGCGTGCGCGACCGGGATGTTCTCGCCGGCCGAACTCGCGCGGAAACGGCCGATGGCCGCGCCGATCTCGGTGCTTCGCATCGGCCGCCTCGCGCTCGAATGGCAGGAAGCGAAGCACCTGAACGCCGAACTGCGCTACTGGGTCAGCAACACGATCAAGAGCGGCCACTACGCCGACCTCGACACGCTGATCGTCTCGCGCGCGGAATCCGACTGGCTGCCCGCACGGCGCCTCGTCGGCAGCATCATGGCCGACGCCGACCGCGGCGGGCTGTTCGTCAGCGACTCGATCGCCTGGTGGCGCTGCCGCGAACTCGCGGCCGCCGGCCGGCTCGAGCTGCAGGACGACGCGCCTGACGCCCTCTCTTCCACGCAGGTGCGCGCGACCGTCGCGCACCGCTAATCTTCCGCATTCGACCATGGCCCGTACCCGAGCGCCCGACCACGAATCCCAGCGCGAGCAGATCCTCGATCTGGCCGCCGAGAAATTCGCGCAGACGAGCTACCCGAGCACGTCGATGTCCGATCTCGCGACCGCGAGCGGCACGTCGAAGGCACGCCTCTATCACTATTACGAGAGCAAGGAAGCGATCCTGTTCGACCTGCTCGACCGCTACACGAAGCGGCTGATGCTGATCATCGCCGAGGTCGAAGGCGCGAGCCAGCGGCGCGGCCTCAGCGAGCGCGACGCGTTCGCGGAGCTCGTGCGCGCATTCCTCGCCGAATACGAGACGTCGCACAGCCGCCATGTCGCGCTGCTCAACGACGTGAAGTATCTCGAGGATGCGCAGCGGGAAATCGTGCTCGACCGCCAGCGCGACATCGTCGCGGCGTTCGCGCGGCAGCTCGCGCGCGCCTACCCGGACCGCATCTCGAAGGAAAACCAGACTTCCGTGACGATGATGGTGTTCGGGATGATCAACTGGACGTTCACGTGGCTGAAGCCCGGCGGCCGCCTCGGCTACCGCGACTTCGCCGAACAGGTGATCGACCTGATCGAGCGCGGGCTGACGCCGACGGCCTGATTGCCGCGCAGCAGCAAACGTTGCGCGACCGGCACACTGCGACAGCTCGCCGCTCATTTCATATGATGAATTTTTAATCCGTTAAAAATCAAATAGATAGAAAATTAACTAAGCGGATTTAGAATTCATCCTCCAGCACAAATAAGGTTAAATACGGGTTTTCCCCAATCCGGGGGCTGACGGTCGGGTAAAATGCTGTTGCGTTGCACAACCCGCTGTACGGTCACACTTGAGGAACCCACGATGAACACGCAATTGAACGGCAATGCCGATGTCGTCGGCACCGCCGGTAGTGCGCCGGTTCTCGTCAGGGAACTGGCTTCCAAAGACCGTGAGCAAATGCTCACCCACTTTCTCTCGCTCGGTGAAGAGGACCGCCTGCTGCGCTTCGGCCAGATGGTGCCCGACCACGTGATCGAGAACTATGTCCGCACGATGGACTTCGGTCGCGACACCGTGTTCGGCGTGTTCGACCACAACCTCGAACTGATCGGCGTCGGCCACCTGGCCTACCTGCCGGCCGAGGGCGACAAGCGCACGGCCGAATTCGGCGTGTCGGTGCTCGAAAGCGCGCGCGGCCGCGGCGTCGGCTCGAAGCTGTTCGAGCGCGCGGCGATCCGCAGCCGCAACACGCACGTGACGACGCTGTACATGCACTGCCTGTCGCGTAACGCGACGATGATGCACATCGCGAAGAAATCCGGGATGCGGATCGAGTACGCGTACGGCGAAGCCGACGCGTACCTGTCGTTGCCGCCGGCCGACCACTCGACGATCATCGCCGAGATGCTGCAGGAACAGGCTGCGGTGTTCGACTACGCGCTCAAGCGCCAGGCACACCGCACGACGAAGTTCATCGAATCGCTGATGCCCGCCGCACTGACGGCGTAACGTCGGCCGACCGGGCCGCGCCTGCGGCGCGCCCGGATCCTCCCTTCCCCGCCCGGCGCGCTACCGCACCGATCGAATCGGCAACGCGGTCGTCTCCTTGAAGCATTCGAGCGAAAAGCTTGTCTTCACGTCGATGACCGACGGATGATGCAGCAAATGCTCCTGCACGAAGCGGGAGAAATGCGCCATGTCCTCGACCTGCACGCGCAGCAGGTAATCCATGTCTCCCGTCATCGCGTGACACGCGACCACTTCCGGCCAGGTCTGCACGGCCGCGCGAAACAGCTCCGCATGGGTCGCGCCCGCGCGCGCCGACGTCTCGTCGGCCCGGACCGGCGCCAGGCCGCCGCGCTTCTCGAGCCGCACGCTCACGTACGCCAGCAGATCGAGCCCGAGCTTCTGCGGATTCAGCAGCGCGACATAACCGGTGATCACGCCGATCTCCTCGAGCCGCCGGATCCGCCTCAGGCAAGGGCTCGGCGACAGGTTCACGCGCTCGGCGATCTCCTGGTTCGACAGACGCCCGTTCTCCTGAAGAATCGCGAGAATCCGCCGGTCGATGGCATCCAATTCGGCTTGCGCCATCTTCTGCCCTCCAATGGTTATTCAGAGACTGGAAATTGCGCCATCGTAGGGGCGGGCGATTAACTTCGCAAGTTTCCGCTCGCGGCCGCCCGCTACACTCTGTCGCACGTACCGATTCGTTGCGCACGCCGACACGTGCGCCACCTTCGACATCGAACCGGGCCGGGCACGCGCACGTCGGTGGCCCCGGCCGATCGCCAAGCACAGGAGACACGCCATGCAGATCCCCAACTGGGACAACCCCGTCGGCACCGACGGCTTCGAATTCATCGAATACACGGCACCGGACCCGAAAGCGCTCGGACAACTGTTCGAACGGATGGGTTTCACCGCGATCGCGCGCCACCGCCACAAGGACGTGACGGTGTACCGCCAGGGCGACATCAACTTCATCATCAACGCCGAACCGGATTCGTTCGCGCAACGCTTCGCGCGCCTGCACGGCCCGTCGATCTGCGCGATCGCGTTCCGCGTGCAGGACGCCGCGAAGGCGTACAAGCACGCGCTGGAACTCGGCGCATGGGGCTTCGACAACAAGACGGGCCCGATGGAGCTGAACATCCCGGCGATCAAGGGCATCGGCGATTCGCTGATCTACTTCGTCGACCGCTGGCGCGGCAAGAACGGCGCGCAGCCGGGCGCGATCGGCGACATCAGCATCTACGACGTCGACTTCGAGCCGATCGCTGGCGCAAACCCGAACCCGGTCGGCCACGGCCTCACCTACATCGACCACCTGACGCACAACGTGCACCGCGGCCGCATGCAGGAATGGGCCGAGTTCTACGAGCGCCTGTTCAACTTCCGCGAAGTGCGCTACTTCGACATCGAAGGCAAGGTGACGGGCGTGAAGTCGAAGGCGATGACGTCGCCGTGCGGCAAGATCCGCATCCCGATCAACGAGGAAGGTTCGGACACGGCCGGCCAGATCCAGGAATACCTCGACGCGTATCACGGCGAAGGCATCCAGCACATCGCGCTCGGCGCCAGCGATATCTACGGCGCGGTCGATGGCCTGCGCAGCAAGGAAGTGAAGCTGCTCGACACGATCGACACGTATTACGAGCTGGTCGACCGCCGCGTGCCGGACCACGGCGAATCGCTGGACGAACTGAAGAAGCGCAAGATCCTGATCGACGGCGCACGCGACGACCTGCTGCTGCAGATCTTCACCGAGAACCAGATCGGGCCGATCTTCTTCGAGATCATCCAGCGCAAGGGCAACCAGGGCTTCGGCGAAGGCAACTTCAAGGCGCTGTTCGAATCGATCGAACTCGACCAGATCCGCCGCGGCGTCGTGCAGGACAAGGCCTGACGCATCCGGCGCGCGGCGGCCCGGGGCATCCGGCCAGCCGCACGATCCGGTGGCACAAAGAAAAAGGGCGGGAATCCGAGGATTCCCGCCCTTTTTGCGTTCCGGCGCGACCCGCGGGCCGCGCGACCGGATCAACGCGCGTTCGCCTTCGACTCGACGGCGCGCTCGGCCGACGGCTGCGCGTCGGTGTTCTGGGCCGGCACGATCTGACGCATCTGCGCGCCGGCTGCCGCCAGCGCGCTTGCGCCTTGCGCGTGCACCGGGCCGGTCATCGCGAAGAACGCGGCGGACACGACCAGAAAACTCTGGATATGACGTGTGTTCATTGCACCTCCTGTAAAACTGCCGGCGCCTCCCCGATTGCGCGAAATAAACCCACGCGACCGGGCACCTCCGGCAGGCCGACAAGATTAACGGCATTTGCCCGCAGATGGGGCCGGCTTTACATGCATTTACATGATGTAACGCATCATCACGCCCTGTTTTCCTGGCCCGCCGCCGCCATCCGGCCGATGGGCGGCGGGTTTGCCCCAGTGCTACCATCGCTTAAAACCGGCCAATATGCCGGCCACTGCCGACGCGTCCACAAGACGCCGGAGCAGTCGAGTTTTGGTGATCCCAAACTGGGTGGAGGAGACTGTTAATGAATGCCCCGCTAGACGCAGACCAACGCGCGTCGCTAGAAGCCGCGCTGAAGTCCGTCACGCTTGATGACAAATACACACTGGAACGCGGTCGCGCGTACATGAGCGGCATTCAGGCCCTCGTGCGCCTGCCGATGCTCCAGCAAGAACGCGACCGCGCCGCCGGTCTCAATACGGCTGGGTTCATTTCCGGCTATCGCGGTTCGCCCCTCGGCGGCCTCGACCTCTCGCTCTGGAAGGCCAAGCAGCACCTGGCGGCCCACCAGATCGTCTTCCAGCCCGGCCTCAACGAAGATCTCGCCGCCACCGCCGTGTGGGGCTCGCAGCAGGTGAACCTGTACCCCGGCGCGAAGCACGACGGCGTGTTCGGCATGTGGTACGGCAAGGGCCCGGGCGTCGACCGCACGGGCGACGTATTCAAGCACGCGAACTCGGCCGGCTCGTCGCAGCACGGCGGCGTGCTGGTGCTCGCCGGCGACGACCACGCGGCGAAATCGTCGACGCTCGCACACCAGTCCGAGCACATCTTCAAGGCCTGCGGGCTGCCCGTGCTGTTCCCGTCCAACGTGCAGGAATATCTCGATTTCGGCCTGCACGGCTGGGCGATGAGCCGCTACTCGGGCCTGTGGGTCGCACTCAAGTGCGTGACGGACGTCGTCGAATCGTCGGCGTCGGTCGACATCGACCCGCATCGCACCGAGATCGTGCTGCCGACCGACTTCATCGTCCCGGACGGCGGCCTGAACATCCGCTGGCCCGACCCGCCGCTCGTGCAGGAAGCGCGGCTGCTCGACTACAAGTGGTACGCGGCGCTCGCCTATGTGCGCGCGAACAAGCTCGACCGGATCGAGATCGATTCGCCGAGCGCACGCTTCGGGATCATGACCGGCGGCAAGGCGTACCTCGACGTGCGCCAGGCGCTGACCGACCTCGGTCTCGACGATGAAACCTGCGCGCGGATCGGCATCCGGCTCTACAAGGTCGGCTGCGTGTGGCCGCTCGAAGCGCAGGGCGCGCAAGCGTTCGCGCGCGGCCTCGACGAAATCCTCGTCGTCGAGGAAAAGCGCCAGATCCTCGAATACGCGATCAAGGAAGAGCTGTACAACTGGCCCGACGGGCAACGCCCGCGCGTGTTCGGCAAGTTCGACGAGAAGGACGGCGCCGGCGGCGAATGGTCGGTGCCGATGGGCAACTGGCTGCTGCCCGCGCACTACGAACTGTCGCCCGCGATCATCGCGAAGGCGATCGCGACGCGCCTCGAGAAGTTCGAGCTGCCGTCCGACGTGCGTGCGCGCATCGCCGCGCGGCTCGCGGTGATCAACGCGAAGGAAATGGCGCTCGCGAAGCCGCACGTGCAGACCGAGCGCAAGCCGTGGTTCTGCTCGGGCTGCCCGCACAACACGTCGACCAACGTGCCGGAAGGCTCGCGTGCGATCGCCGGCATCGGCTGCCACTACATGACCGTGTGGATGGACCGCAGCACGAGCACCTTCAGCCAGATGGGCGGCGAAGGCGTGCCGTGGATCGGCCAGGCGCCGTTCACGGACGAGAAACACGTGTTCGCGAACCTCGGCGACGGCACCTATTTCCACTCGGGCCTGCTGGCGGTGCGGGCGGCGATCTCGTCGAAGGCGAACATCACCTACAAGATCCTCTATAACGACGCCGTCGCGATGACGGGCGGCCAGCCGGTCGACGGCGTGCTGACGGTACCGCAGATCACGCACCAGCTCGCGTCCGAAGGCGCGAAGAAGATCGTGATCGTCACCGACGAGCCGGAGAAGTACGACAGCCAGAAGGCGCTGCTCGCGCCCGGCGTGACGATCCATCATCGCGACCAGCTCGACGACGTGCAGCGCGAGCTGCGCGAGATCGAAGGCACGACGATCCTGATCTACGACCAGACCTGCGCGACCGAGAAGCGCCGCCGCCGCAAGCGCGGCACGTATCCGGACCCGGCCAAGCGCGTCGTGATCAACGACGCGGTGTGCGAAGGCTGCGGCGACTGCTCGGTGCAATCGAACTGCCTGTCGGTCGAGCCGCTGGAAACCGAATTCGGCACGAAGCGCCAGATCAACCAGTCGAGCTGCAACAAGGACTTCTCGTGCGTGAAGGGCTTCTGCCCGAGCTTCGTCACGGTCGAGGGCGGCCAGTTGAAGAAGCCGAAGGCGGTTTCGGTCGACGGCAACGCACTGCCGCCGATCCCGGAACCGACGCTGCCGGACATCGACCGGGCCTATGGCGTGCTTGTCACGGGCGTCGGCGGCACGGGCGTCGTCACGATCGGCGCGCTGCTCGGGATGGCCGCGCACCTCGAGAACAAGGGCGTGACCGTGCTCGACGTCACGGGCCTCGCGCAGAAGGGCGGCGCGGTGATGAGTCACGTGCAGATCTCGCATGCGCCGACCGATATCCACGCAACGCGGATCGCGATGGGCGAAGCCGATCTCGTGATCGGCTGCGACGCGATCGTCACGGCCGGCGACGAGTGTACGTCGCGGATGCGGCACGACACGACGCGCGTGGTCGTCAACAGCGCGCAGACGCCGACCGCCGAGTTCATCAAGAACCCGAACTGGGCGTTCCCCGGCCTGTCCGCGGAGAACGACATCCGCGCGGCGGCCGGTGAAGCGGTCGATTTCATCGACGCGAACCGCTTCGCGGTGGCGCTGCTCGGCGACGCGATCTACACGAACCCGTTCGTGCTCGGTTATGCGTGGCAGAAAGGCTGGCTGCCGCTCACGCTCGCATCGCTCGAACGCGCGATCGAGCTGAACGCCGTGTCGGTCGAAAAGAACCGCGCGGCATTCGACTGGGGCCGCCGCGCCGCGTACGACCTTGCCAGCGTGAAGCAGGCCGCGGCCGGCGATGCACGCCCCGCGCAAGGCGCCACGGTGATCGCGCTGCACACGAAGAAGGCAGTCGACGCATTGATCGCGAAGCGCGTGGAATTTCTCACCGCGTACCAGAACGCCGCGTACGCATCGCGCTATGCGGCGTTCGTCGACAAGGTGCGCGCTGCCGAGCGCGCGCTGGCGGACGGCGACACGATGCAGGAGCAACTGACCGAGGCGGTCGCGCGCAACCTGTTCAAGCTGATGGCGTACAAGGACGAATACGAAGTCGCGCGGCTGCAGTCCGATCCCGCGTTCCTCGCCCGCCTGTCCGCGCAGTTCGAAGGCGACTGGAAGCTGAAATTCCACCTCGCGCCGCCGCTGTTCGCGAAGACGGACGCCCATGGCCATCTCGTGAAGAAGGCGTACGGCCCGTGGATGATGTCGGCGTTCCGGCTGCTCGCGAAGGCGAAGTTCCTGCGCGGCACGGGGCTCGACCCGTTCGGCCGCACCGAGGAACGCCGCACCGAGCGCGCGCTGATCGGCGAGTACGAAGCGCTGATCGACGAAGTGACGGCCAAGCTGAACACGGCCAACCGCCCGCTCGCGCTCGAGCTCGCGGCGCTGCCGGACGGCATACGCGGCTACGGCCACGTGAAGGAGAACAACCTGCGCGCGGTACGCCAGAAGTGGGACACGCTGCTCGCGAAGTGGCGTTCGCCGACGGGCAGCCAGTCGCACCAGCAGGTCGCGTAACGGCATGCGACGGGCGTTCGCGGTACGAACGCCCGCCCGCGCCGCCGGCGCTTCGCGATAAAAAAACGCCACGGCGCGCAAGCTCCGTGGCGTTTTTCATTGCGCCGCGCGTGAAGCGCGGCACACGCGGGCGCGAACTTACTTCGTGTTCACGTTCGCGGCGGCAACGGCCGTCATGTTGATGATCCGGCGCACGGTCGCGGCCGGCGTCAGGATGTGGGCCGGCTTCGCGGCGCCGAGCAGGAACGGGCCGACCGTCACGCCTTCGCCGCCAACCATCTTCAGCAGGTTGTACGCGATGTTCGCGGCTTCGACGTTCGGCATGATCAGCAGGTTCGCTTCGCCCGACAGCGTCGTGCCCGGGAATGCCTGCTTGCGGATCATTTCCGACAGCGCGGCGTCGCCGTGCATTTCGCCGTCGACTTCCAGGTTCGGCGCACGTTCGACGATCAGCTTGCGTGCCTCGGCCATCCGGCGCGACGACGCCGACGGCGCGCTGCCGAAGTTCGAGTTCGACAGCAGCGCGGCCTTCGGCGCGATGCCGAAGCGCTCGATCTCGGCCGCGGCCTGGATCGTCATGTCGGCGAGCTGTTCGGCGCTCGGCAGCTCGTTCACGTACGTGTCGCACACGAACAGGTTGCGGCCCGGCAGCATCAGCAGGTTCATCGCCGCGAAGTGCTCGGCGCCCTTCGCGCGGCCCAGCACCTGCTCGATGAACTTCAGGTGGCTGTGGAACGTGTCGATCATCCCGCAGATCATCCCGTCCGCGTCGCCCAGATGCACGAGCATCGCGCCGATCAGTGTGTTGAACTTGCGCAGCGCGGCCTTCGCGACTTCCGGCGTCACGCCGTCGCGCGCGGCGATGTCGTGGTACGCCTGCCAGTAGCGGTGGTAGCGCGTGTCGTCTTCCGGATTGACGATTTCGAAATCGACACCGGCCTTCAGCTTCGAGCCGATCTTCTGCAGGCGCATCTCGACGACCGACGGACGGCCGACGATGATCGGCTGCGCGATCTTTTCCTGCAGCACGAACTGCGCGGCACGCAGCACGCGCTCGTCCTCGCCCTCGGCGAACACGATGCGGGCCTGCTTCTTCTTCGCGGTCGCGAACACCGGGCGCATCACCATACCGGTGCGGTAGACGGTCGCGCCGAGCTGCTCGCGGTATGCATCCATGTCCTGGATCGGACGCGTGGCGACGCCCGAATCCATCGCGGCCTGCGCGACGGCCGGCGCGATCTTGATGATCAGGCGCGGGTCGAACGGCTTCGGAATCAGGTAATCCGGCCCGAATTCGAGCGAGTGACCTTCATACGCCTTCGCGACTTCCTCGCTCTGGTCGGTTTCCTGCGCCAGCTCGGCGATCGCGCGCACGCAGGCGAGCTTCATTTCTTCCGTGATCGTCGTCGCGCCGACGTCGAGCGCGCCGCGGAAGATGAACGGAAAGCACAGCACGTTGTTGACCTGGTTCGGGTAGTCCGAACGGCCGGTCGCGACGATCGCGTCCGGGCGCACGGCCTTCGCGTCTTCCGGGCGGATTTCCGGTTCCGGGTTCGCGAGCGCCAGGATCAGCGGCCGGTCGCCCATCGTCTTGACCATGTCCTGCTTCAGCACGCCCGCGCTCGAGCAGCCGAGGAACACGTCGGCGCCGACGATCGCATCGGCGAGCGTGCGCGCGTCGGTCGTGGCCGCATAGCGCTGCTTCGACGGATCGAGATTGCCGCGCCCTTCGTAGATCACGCCCTTCGAATCGGCGACGAGAATGTTCGACTTCGTCAGGCCCAGGTTCACCAGCAGGTCCAGACACGCGATGGCCGCGGCGCCGGCGCCCGAGCACACGAGCTTCACTTCGGCCAGCTGCTTGCCGACGACCTTCAGGCCGTTCAGGATCGCGGCCGACGCGATGATCGCGGTGCCGTGCTGGTCATCGTGGAAGACGGGGATCTTCATGCGCTCGCGCAGCTTCTGCTCAATGTAGAAGCATTCCGGCGCCTTGATGTCCTCGAGGTTGATGCCGCCGAGCGTCGGCTCGAGCATGGCGATCGCCTCGACGAGCTTGTCGGGGTCGGACTCCGACAGTTCGATGTCGAACACGTCGATGCCCGCGAATTTCTTGAAGAGGCAGCCCTTGCCTTCCATCACCGGCTTCGCGGCGAGCGGGCCGATGTTGCCGAGACCGAGCACGGCCGTGCCGTTCGTGATCACGCCGACGAGGTTGC
This sequence comes from Burkholderia cepacia, assembly GCF_001039005.1. Lineage (GTDB taxonomy): Bacteria > Pseudomonadota > Gammaproteobacteria > Burkholderiales > Burkholderiaceae > Burkholderia > Burkholderia theae. The sequence goes on along the minus strand of NZ_LDWR01000035.1, from coordinate 88,553 downwards.
CGCGCGACGTGTACTTCTGCGCGTCGAGCGGATCGGCGTGGATCGCCTCGCACGCGGCGGCGACGCCCGGCGAATACGCGAGCGACAGATCGAGCTGGTTCGACAGCGGCTTGGTCGGGGTGACCGAAATCTTGCCGGGTTTCGGGTTCAGGTGATAAGCGAGAGCGGCCTGCTTCAGTTGTTCGTCCATGATTGACCTGCGAGAGACATGCGAAATTTTGACGGTTCAGTTCACAGCACCTTCGGCCGCGTCTGCTTGAATCGAGGGGATGGTCGACTGCGAGACGGCACGCGACGCGCCGGGTGGGCACGCCATCGAACCTTGGCGGGTGGCAAGAGGAAAGTACAAAGTACTGAACGATTTCTAAGGGTCGCCTAGTGTACACCCCGCGCATGACACATGTTGGTGCAGCGCCGCATCCCCGGCATCGGTACGCGAGCGGTCCGCCCCCGCTTGTTTCGCCGGTGGTGAGCCGCATCGCGAACCTGCGCGAATTCCGCCGAAAACCGGCCTGAATCGGGTAAAATGTCGGGCTACGCGCGCAGCGATGCGATTGGTTCTCCGATCGCGCCCCGGCCCTCCGGGCAGGTTCCCCTTGCTGCGCCACCGGGCCCGCGCCCGCTCCTCGCTCAACACCCAAGGAATGCCCATGACAGGCTACGATCGTCAGTCGATCTCGGATACGACCGCCAAAATGCTGCTCGAAGTGCAGGCGGTGCACTTCAACGCCGAAAAACCCTTCGTCTTCACGTCGGGCTGGGCAAGCCCCGTCTATATCGACTGCCGCAAGCTGATCTCGTATCCGCGCGTGCGCCGCGGCCTGATGGAAATGGCGGAAACGACGATCCTGCGCGACATCGGTTTCGAGCAGATCGACGCGGTGGCGGGCGGCGAAACGGCCGGCATCCCGTTCGCGGCGTGGATCGCGGACCGGATGATGGTGCCGATGCAGTACGTGCGCAAGAAGCCGAAGGGTTTCGGCCGCAACGCGCAGATCGAAGGCCATCTGGAAGAAGGCTCGCGCGTGCTGCTGGTGGAAGACCTGACGACCGACAGCCGCAGCAAGATCAACTTCATCAACGCGCTGCGCACCGCGGGCGCGACGGTGAATCACTGCTTCGTGCTGTTCCACTACAACATCTTCAAGGAAAGCGTGTCGGTCCTGAAGGACATCGACGTCGACCTGCACGCGCTGGCGACGTGGTGGGACGTGCTGCGCGTCGCGAAGGCCTCGGGCTACTTCGAGACGAAGACGCTCGACGAAGTCGAGAAATTCCTGCACGCACCGGCCGAGTGGTCGGCCGCGCACGGCGGCGCGACGGGCGCCCAGGAGTGACGCCGCGCCGGCTCGCATGCCGGCGCCCTGGCTGAAAAAGCCGCCTGCTTCATCGCGGGCGGCTTTTTTTTCGTCCATCGTCTCGCGCAAAAAATCGGTCGCGACCGTGGGTCGCGGTGTGCATCGCTCATCGAACCCTAATGCTAGACTTGATCCATCGCCGCCATCAGCTGCTCGGGCAACACACAACGCCAACAACGCCGGGAGCATCAGCCCGGCCCACGTGACGGGAGAAGCGCCATATGCGTGTGGATCGCCGGATCACCCCGCCTGCGCCATCGGGTCGCCCGTCTCCATTCATCCTCTCCGCCCTCCTGTGCGTCGTCTTCTTGGCGCTGCCCGCGCATGCGGAAAGCCCGTTCACCGTGACGAGCGACGACCTGGCACCCGGCGGGCACGTCCGCGCGGCGAACGTGTTCGACCGCGGCGACTGCAAGGGCGGGAATCACTCGCCGCAGCTCACCTGGCACAACCCGCCGCCCGGCACGCGCGGCTACGCGGTCACGATCTTCGACCCCGACGCACCCGGGCACGGCTGGTGGCACTGGGCCGTGGCGGGCATCCCGGCGACGGTCACGAGCCTGCCCGCCGACGCGAGCGCGTCCGGCTTCCTGCGGCGCATCGGCGCGAGCGAGGCGCGCAACGACTTCGGGATCGACGGCTACGGCGGCCCGTGCCCGCCGCCCGGCAAGCCGCACCGCTACGTGATCACCGTCTACGCGCTGAAGGGCACCGACCTGCGCGTCGCGCAGGGCCGCCCCGCGCCGATGTTCGAGCACGAGATCGGCACGCTCGCGATCGGTACCGCGCAATTCACGGTCAGCTACGGGCAGTAACGGGCGCCGCGCACCGCCACGTCGCGATTGCCGACCATCGGGAAATTCCGTGCGCGGCACGCGCGCGGTTTTCCCGTCATTTCGGCTTGCTAGACTCGTCGTCACCGGTCGCGGCACCCCGTCGCGCATCCGTCGCGCCGCCCACCGGCGACGCATAACCCGGCAGGCCGCCGCGGCCGCCGATCCCGTTCCTTTCCGGAGAACGCTTCATGTCGAACATCGTCATCGTCTATCACAGCGGCTACGGTCACACGCAGAAACTGGCCGAGGCCGTGCACACCGGCGCGCAGGACGCCGGCGCGACCGTGCGCCTGATCGCCGTCGGCGACCTCGACGACGCAGGCTGGGCCGCACTCGACGCGGCCGATGCGATCGTCTTCGGCGCGCCGACCTACATGGGCGGCCCGTCCGCGCAGTTCAAGCAGTTTGCCGACGCAACGTCGAAAGCGTGGTTCACGCAGAAGTGGAAAGACAAGATCGCCGCGGGCTTCACGAACTCCGCGACGATGAACGGCGACAAGTTCTCGACGATTCAATATTTCGTCACGCTGTCGATGCAGCATGGGATGGTGTGGGTCGGCACGAGCCTGATGCCTGCCAACTCGAAGGCGGCCACGCGCAACGACATCAACTACCTCGGCGGCTCCACGGGCCTGCTCGCGCAGTCGCCGGCGGATTCGACGCCCGACGAGGGCCCGCTGCCGGGTGACCTCGAGACCGGGAAGGCATTCGGCCGGCGCATCGCCGAAGCGACGGCCCGCTGGGTTGCCGGCGGCCGCTGAGCACGCCCTCGACGCTCGCACGCCCGCGCCGGCGGGCGTCAAAGGGACACAAGACGGCCCGCCGGCCGTCTTTTTTTCGCCCCGCGCGGTGCAGGCCCGCCGGATGACGTCTTAAAATGGCGGTTTCAGGGCGCGGCCCCTCCGTTTCATTCAGTGAGAGCGAAATGAGCACCAAAGTTTTTGTCGACGGCCAGGAAGGCACGACCGGCCTCAAGATCTTCGAATACCTGTCGGCACGCAGCGACATCGAGATCCTGCGCATCGATGAATCGAAGCGCAAGGACGTCGACGAGCGCCGCCGCCTGATCAACGCGTCGGACGTCACGTTCCTGTGCCTGCCGGACGTCGCCTCGCGCGAATCGGCCTCGCTGGTCGAGAACCCGAACACGACGCTGATCGACGCGAGCACCGCATTCCGCACCAGCGCCGACTGGGCCTACGGCCTGCCCGAACTGACCCGCGCGCAGCGCGAGAAGATTCGCACGTCGAAACGCATCGCGGTGCCGGGCTGCCACGCATCGGCCTTCGTGCTCGCGATGCGTCCGCTCGTCGATGCGGGCATCGTCGCGCCGACATTCGCCGCGCACAGCTACTCGATCACCGGCTACAGCGGCGGCGGCAAGTCGATGATCGCCGAATACGAAAGCGCCGCGCCGGGCGGCAAGCTCGCGAGCCCGCGCCCGTATGCGCTCGGTCTCACGCACAAGCACCTGCCGGAAATGGCCGCGCACACGGGCCTCGCGAACCCGCCGATCTTCACGCCGATCGTCGGCCCGTTCCTGAAGGGCCTCGCGGTGACGACCTACTTCACGGCCGAACAGCTCGCGAAGCGCGCGACGCCGCAGGACGTGCAGCGCGTGTTCGCCGAGTACTACGCGGACGAAGCGTTCGTGCGCGTCGCGCCGTTCAACGCGGACGCGAACCTCGACGGCGGCTTCTTCGACGTGCAGGCGAACAACGACACGAACCGCGTCGACCTGTTCGTGTTCGGCAATGAAGAGCGCTTCGTCACGGTCGCGCGCCTCGATAACCTCGGCAAGGGCGCGTCGGGCGCCGCGATCCAGTGCATGAACCTCAACATCGGCGCAGCCGAGGACGCGGGCCTCAAGCGCTGATCATCATCGCATGCGATGCAAAGCCGGCCGCTGGCCGGCTTTTTATTTACTCGTATCAGGCAATAAATAAAATCCGGTTCGCGCATTTACAATTATTTACAAGCTTTCCATTGCGCGATTACCAGTGCATTAATCCCCCCCCTCTTACTCCAGTCAATCCCGAATAGGGATAAACCGGATACTGCCGCTTTAAACGCTGCCGTTATACGCGTGAAGGCCATTCGACAGCCTGCCGAGCGTGGCACATCCCCCACTCCGGCAGCTTCCTGCGGCCCTCACCTCGTTTTAATTCTTACCGAATGCCGCGTCGGACAAGGAATCAAAACGCGATATCCGTTTCAATCGCCTTTTTTAGACGGGTTCATCAATTGACAGCAAAAATCAAGGCGGCGACATTAGCTCGCACAATTAAACGATTGGAGACAGCGGCATGTCGCACACCTTATCGAAGGGGGTGGCAACGGCCTTTGCCATTACCCCTTTCCTGCTTGCCTGTGGTGGGGGGGATTCCGGCGGCGCGCCTGCGCCGATCAATGCGCCCCAATGTTCCGGATCGAGCTGCGGCACGCAAGGGCCGCCGCCTTCGCAGCCCGTCAACGGTTCGCTGTGCCCGGCCGACGCCGACATCGTGAAGAGCACGTATCTCGGTGGCGCCGGTAGCGGCGAGATCGTCAGCGTCAACATCGACGCGGTCGCGATGACCTACACGCTCAAGTGGCTCGAATCGCCGATTCCGCTCGCGACCGGCACGGTCACGCCGAGCCGCGTCGGCACGTCGATCGCCGGCAAGGTCATCCATCCGCCGACCGGCACGCTGCCGACCGCAGAACAGACGCGCTGCGCGTTCGTCCTCACGCCGGGCACGGGCACCGCACCGAACGGCTCGACCTATTCGACGGCCGCCGACTTCAATCCGGCGAACCCGCCGATGCTGCTGGTCGGCATGGGCGTCGCGGGCGGCGGCATTCCGGGCGCGACGGTGCAGTACGACGGGCTGACGATCAGCCTCGCCGGCATCCCGCTCTACCAGAACGTCGGCCAGGTGCCGAACCGTCACTTCGACTTCTATCCGTTCCTCGGCTTCGCGAACACGACGACCGACCTCACGAAGCTGCCGGGCACCTACAACGCGCTGATCTACCACCTCGTGCCGTCGGGCAACTACGCGACGCAAGGCGCGAATTCGAGCGAGACGTTCGATGCGAACGGCGCGTGCACGTCGACGAATGCGTCGGGCTGCGAAACGACCGGCGATCCGTGGAAGACGAGCGCAAACGGCGGCTACTTCGACAGCACGAAGGCACCGCAGATCCTGCCGCAGACGAAGCTGCCGATCATCGGCGCAACCGGCAAATCGGCGACCGCGCACATGGTGATCGGCCAGCTCAACGGCGCGACCGTGCCGGTGATCGTGCGCACGGGCAACGTGAACCTCGGCACGCCGCCGCTGCACACCGACGCGCAGGTCGACGACGAATCAGGCATCGCGGTACTCGGCTCGGCGACGGCGATCCAGTCGGGCGCGATCGACGGCGGCTACGCGGGCGCGGACTCGAACTTCAAGTACACGGCCGCACTGATCCGCGGCAGCAACGCGTCGTTCATCAACCCGACCACGCAGGCCGAGGAAGACGCCTTCTCGCTCGACTACGGCCAGGCGACGCCGGGCCTGCTGAACGCGAAGACGACGCCGCCGAGCGGCGCGGCCTACCCGTCCGCGTCGGGCGTGGTGATCGCGACGGGCGGGCTGTACGCAGCGCTCATCCAGGGCACGGTGAACGGCGGCGTCACGTCGACGTCGGCGAACTCGAGCACGTCGTCGACACCGTACTTCGGCGTGGGCGCGCAGATCAGCAAATAGCGTACGAGGACGCGGCGGCGGCCAGCCCGCTGCCGCGTGACGCAAGGACGCGCGTGGCACGGCGCGGGCAGGACGAGCACAAGTAACAGAAGCGGCCGACAGGGAGCTGGCCGCCGCACAAGACAAATCTGGAGGAGCAACATGAAGCGCAACCTCATTCTGGCGGCGGCCCTTGCCGCCCCCCTTCTTTCTGCCTGCGGCGGCGGCAGCGACAATCCGCCCCCGCTCGTCGAAGACCGGCTCTGTCCCGCCTCGCTCGATTACACCACCGTGTTTACGGGCGGTGCGGGCAGCGGCGAACTCGCCAAGGTCCAGCTCGACACGACCAAGATGACGTGGCAGGTCACGTACGTCGAATCGCCGGTGCCGCAAACGACCGGCACTGTCGTGCCGACCCGCGCGGGCACCGTCGACAGCGGCACGCTCACGCAGGAAACGCTGCTGCCGACCAACAAGCTGAACCAGTGCGCGTTCCGCCTGAACGGCGCAAGCCTCGACCCGACACGGCCGGCACGGATCTTCGTCGGCGAAGGCGTCGCGGGCGGCACGATTCCCGGCAAGGAAATCCAGTTCGGCGGCGTGCTCGGCCAGGCCGCGGTGCCCGACACGAAATTCCCGTACTACCCGTTCATCGGCTTCTCGTCGATCGAGACCAACATCGCGAACGTCGCGGGCACGTACAGCCACGTCGGCTTCGGCGAAGTGCCGTCGCAGAACTTCGCGCCCGCGTCGATCGACGCGAAGGTGACGATCAACGCGGACGGCTCGTGGACCAAGTGCGACACGACCGGCCAGTTCGCCGGCGGCGCGTGCACGCAGCAGGGCTCGAACTTCGTGCAGTCCGCGGACGGCAGCGGCGCGTTCCAGTCCAACAACTATCAGAGCCAGTTGAAGCCGACGCTGTCGACGACGCCGCAGGGCAAGGGCTTCATGATCGTCGGCAAGCTGCGCAACCAGCTCGTGCCGATCCTCGTGCGCACGGGCGTCGCGAACCCGAACCCGACGCCGGACGGCAACGGCGTGCCGGGCCTCACCGCCGACGACGAATCGAGCATCTCGATCCTCGCGCCGCAATCGATGGTCGCGGTCGGTTCGCAGAACGGCGAGTACATCGGCGTCGACAGCCAGTTCAATTACCGGACCACCGCGCTGACCAACACCCAGGCCACGCTGCTCGATCCGTTCCAGCCGTCGCAGGCCTCGCTCGCGACCGCGCTCGACCTCGACTACACGCAGAAGGTGCCGGGCACGGTCACGACGATCCACACGGGTTCGGGCAGCACGTCGCCGACCGGCAAGTTCATCTTCACGGGTGGCGTGTTCGGTTTCCTCGATAACGCCGGATCGACGCCGTATTTCACGATCGGCGCGTTCGTCCAGTAAGCAGAGGGGAATGCCGTGATGAAGAAAACCCTACTCTGCGCGGCGGCCGGCGCCGCCGCCCTGGCGCCGCTCGCGGCGCACGCGCAGAGCGCCGGCAGCAACGTCGTCACGCTGGGCTGGTTCCACGTGATGCCGCAACAGAGCAGCACGCCGATGACGACCAACGTCGCGCCGACGCCGATCAACACGCCGCTGCGGCTGCCGCCGTCGTTCACGTCGCCGGGCACCGGACTGCGCACCAGCGGCGCCGACACCGTCGGCCTGACGGTCAGCCACTTCCTGACCGACCACATCGCGGTCACGTCGGTGGCGGGCGTGCCGCCGGTGTTCAAGGTGTCGGGCCAGGGCACGATCCGGCCGCCCGGCCCGGCCGGCGCGCTCGGCACGCAGAACATCGGGCTCGCGTCGGTCAACCCGATCGTGAAGAGCGTGCGGCAATGGAGCCCGGCCGTGCTGCTGCAGTACTACTTCGGGCAGGCGACCGCGAAGTTCCGGCCGTTCCTCGGCCTCGGCGTGTCGTACAACTGGTTCAGCGACCTGCAGCTCAACACGAACTTCATCAAGCAGACGCAGGAGAACCTCGGCGCGATTCTCGCGGCGGGCGCGGGCAAGCCGGGTACGACATCGGTGGAGGCGAAGGCGTCGTCGTCATGGCAGCCGGTGTTCAACGCGGGCGTGCAGTACAACATGACCGAGCATTTCGGGCTGATCGCGTCGGTGACGTACATCCCGCTGAAGACGACGTCGACGGTGACGATCAAGGCGGCCGACGGTTCGGTGCTCGCCGAGTCGAAATCGGACCTGAAGGCCGACCCGATCATCAGCTACGTCGGGATGACGTACAAGTTCTGAGCCCGGCGACGGACGACGAATGGAACGCCGCGGCAAAATCGCAGGCAAAAAAAAGCCCGCCTAAGAGGCGGGCTGAATCCATATCAGAGGAGACATGGAGGAGACAGGTGCAACTATAGCGAATCGATTTCCGCATTGCAACATTTCCGTAGAGAAAATAAGGATTTTCCCTCGAATGCCGACTCTAACTCGCTTCGTTCGCTTCTGACCCCTTCCTGATCTCCCCGTCCAGCACCTCGCCCAGCACCTCGCCCAGCGCATCGCGCAGCAGCGCGACGGGCCGCACCAGGCGGCCCGGCAGCGCGGCGTGCATGATCCACACGTTGATCCGCGTCTCCAGCCCCACCGTTTCCACCACCCGCAGCGCATCGCGATGCGCGCTGCGCGCGAGCGCGTTCGGCGGTGCGATCCCGATGCCCGCGCCGCGCGCTACGAGCGACAACTGCAGCTCGGAGCCGAACGCCTCGACCGCGACGTCGAACGGCAGCCCGGCCGCGCCGAGCGCGCGACTCAGCGCCGAACGCATCCCGCAGCCGTCCTGACTCAGCACCCACGGAAAACCCGACAGCGTGTCGAGCGACAACGGGCCGTCCGGCAGCGGAAAGTCGCGCGCGGCGACGAGCACCGTCGGCTGCGTGGCGAGCAGCGTCGCCGTAAACGCGTCGGGCAGTACCGTGCTCGCCGGCACCATCACGGCCGCGACGTCGAGCGTGCCGCGCTCGATGCCCTGCAGCAGCGCCGGCGACCAGCCGGCCGTCACGCGCAGCGTGAGGCGCGGGAACGCGTCGCGTAGCCGGTCGATCGGCCGCTCGAGCGCCAATTCGGACAGGAACGGCGGTACGCCGATGCGCAGCTCGCCCGACGGCTCGCTGTCCGGCGCGCCGGCCGCCATCAGCTCGTCGACCGCGCCCAGCACGTTGCGCGCGAGCGCGTAGACGTCGCGCCCGGCCGCGGTCGGTTTCAGCGGCTTGCTTTGCCGTTCGAGCAGCGGCACGCCGAGCAGCGTTTCGAGATTCTGCACGCGCCGCGTCAGGCCGGGCTGCGTCAGGTGGAGCTTCGCGGCCGCGGCAACCATCGAGCCGCTGTCGACCACCGCGACGAACGCCAGGAGATCACGCGTATTCAAAACAAACTCGCATAATCATGTTAGACATATTTCAATTGTCGCATAAACATCGGCTGCCTACGATGGGAACTCCTTCAACCCACACCCCAGGCTTCCGATGAACTGCCCTGCCAACCCTTGTCCCGGCGCCGTTCGTGCGCCCATCGGCGCGCCGCCCGCGCTGAGTGCGGGCATGACGCTGTTCTTCGCCGCGACGGTCGGCGTGATCGTGATGGATCTGTTCGCCGCGCAACCGCTGACGGGCCCGATCAGCGCGGACCTGCACCTGCCGCCCGGCCTCGCCGGCCTCGTCGCGATGCTGCCGCAGCTCGGCTACGCGGCCGGGCTCGTGCTGCTCGTGCCGCTCGTCGATCTGCTCGAGAACCGCCGCCTGATCGTCGCGACGCTCGTCGCCTGCGCGGCCGCGCTCGCGCTGCCCGCGTTCACGCGGTCGGGTGTCGTGTTCCTGCTGGCGACGCTGGTCGCCGGCGCCGCGTCGAGCGTGATCCAGATGCTCGTGCCGATGGCCGCGTCGATGGCGCCCGAAGCACAGCGCGGCCGCGCGGTCGGCAACGTGATGAGCGGGCTGATGCTCGGCATCCTGCTGTCGCGGCCGCTCGCGAGCCTGATCGCGGGCTCGGCCGGCTGGCGCGCGTTCTACGCGCTGGCCGCGCTCGCGAACGCCGCGATCGCCGTCGTGCTCGCGCTGCGCCTGCCGTCGCGCACGCCGTCGATCACGGCCGGCTACCGCGCGCTGCTCGCGTCGATGGGGCGCCTGCTCGCCGACGAACCGGTGCTGCGCCGGCACGCGCTGTCGGCCGCGCTCGCGATGGCTGCGTTCAGCGCCTTCTGGACCGCCGTCGGGCTGCGGCTCGCGCAGCCGCCGTTCGGTCTCGACCTGCACGGGATCGCGCTGTTCGCGTTCGCCGGCGCCAGCGGCGCGATCGTCACGCCGCTCGCCGGCCGCGCCGGCGACCGCGGCCACGGCCCGGCCGCGCAGCGGATCGCGCACGGCACGATGCTCGTGGCGCTCGTCGTGCTCGGCATCGCGGGCGCCGGCTGGTTCGGCTTCGACGCGCATGCGCATCGCGGCCTCGCGCTTGCGCTGCTCGCCGGCGGCGCGGCGCTGCTCGACGCGGGCGTCATCGTCGACCAGACGATCGGCCGCCGCGAGATCAACCTGCTGAACCCGGCCGCGCGCGGGCGCCTGAACGGGCTGTTCGTCGGGCTGTTCTTCGTCGGCGGCGCGCTCGGCGCGGCGCTCGCGGGCAGCGCGTGGGCATGGGGCGGATGGAGCGCCGTGTGCGGCGTCGGATTCGTGTTCGCCGGCGCGGCCGCGGTGTTCGGCCTCACGGCCGGGCGCCGGGTCGGCGCGGCGGCGCTGACTCGCCCGCATCCGTGAAGCGGACGTGAAAAGACGAACGCCCCGCCCTCTTGCGAGGGACGGGGCGTTCGACGCACCGGAATCCGTTCGAAATCAGTGGCGCACCAGCGCCATCATCGCGCCGAAGCCGACGAACAGCCCGCCCGTCAGCCGGTTGAACACCTTCGCGACGCTCTGGCTCTTCAGCGTCGCGCCGATGCGCGTGCCGAACGACGCGTAGACGAGATACCAGCTCACCTCGATCACCGCGAACGTGACGACGAGGATGCCGAACTGCGGCAGCGTCGGCTCGGCCGCGTTGATGAACTGCGGCAGCAGCGCGGCCGCGAACAGGATCGCCTTCGGGTTGCTGCCCGCGACCAGGAAGCCGTTGCGGAACAGCACCCAGCGCGATGCCGGCGTAGCCTGGCGCGACACCGATTCGACGTCGGCGGCCGGCGGCGCGTCGTCAACGCGCGCACGCCACGCCTTCACGCCGAGGTAGATCAGGTAGGCGGCGCCCGCGAAGCGCAGCGCGTTGAACATCGCGGGCCACGCTTCGAGGAATACGCCGAGGCCGGCCGCCGACACCGACAGCATCAGCACCAGCGCGCTCAGACAGCCAGCCATCGTCGACGACGAGCGCCGCAGCCCGTGCCGCGCGCCGTGCGTCATCACGAGCAGCATGTTCGGGCCCGGAATCGCCGACACGACGAACACCGTCGCCACGAAAAGCCACCACGTATGCAAGTTCATGCGTGCCTCTGCCTGAATGTAGGGAAACGGAAACGTCGATTATGCCGTGCGCGCGGCGCTTCTGTCGCGCCGCGTCAGCGGCCGGCGCGGCGCAGTGCGACTTCGCCGAGCACCGCGAAATCCTGGTCGCCGCCGCCGTGCGCGAGCGCGTCGAGCAGGCTGTCGCGCACGACGCTCGCGATCGGCAGCGGCACCGACGCGGCGTCGCCGGCTTCCAGCGCGAGCCGGACATCCTTCAGCCCGAGGCGCGCCTTGAAGCGCGCGGGCTCGTATTGCCGCTCGGCGATCATCCCGCCGTAGCCCGCGTAGACGGGCCCCGGAAACACGCTGCTCGTGATCACGTCGAGGAAATCGCGCATCGCGACGCCGTGTGCGCCCAGCAGCGCGGATGCCTCGCCGAGCGTCTCGATCGCCGACGCGAGCGTGAAGTTCGCCGCGATCTTCGCGACGTTCGCGTGCTGCGGCAGCGAGCCGAACCGCCAGGTCTTCTGGCCGATCGCGTCGAACAGCGGCTGCACGCGGTCGATCGCCTCGGCCGGGCCGCCCGCCATGATCGTCAGGCGCGCGGCGGCCGCGACGTCGGGCCGCCCCATCACCGGCGCGGCGACATAATCGATGCCGCGCGACGCATGCGCGTGCGCGAGCGATTCGGCGAGCGCGACCGACACCGTCGCCATGTTCACGTGGATCAGGCCGCGCGGCGCCTGCGCGAGCAGCGCGTCGTCGAACACGGCACGCGCGGCCGCGTCGTCGCCGAGCATCGAGAACACGGCATCGCCGCGAAACGCGTCGGCCGGCGTGTCGACGATCTGCGCGCCGAATGCCGCGAGCGGCTCCGCACGCTCGCGCGACCGGTTCCAGACCCGCACCGTGTGGCCCGCCTTCAGCAGGTTCGTTGCGATCGCCTGCCCCATTTCGCCCAGCCCGATAAATCCGAGATCCATTGCCCGCTCCTTCGCTCCGTGGAGCCGCGAGTTAAACACAGATGGCGGCCGTCTGCAGCGCCCGCCACCGGCCGTGCGCGGTGCGATACTGCACGGATGGCGACCGCGACCTTCCGTTTCCACGACGAACTGAACGCGTTTCTCCCGCGCGCGCAGCGCGACCGCGCGTTCGGGCACGCGTGCGCGCGCGATGCGACGGTGAAGCACGCGATCGAGGCGCTCGGCATTCCTCACACGGAAATCGGCCGGCTCCACGTGAACGACGCGCCGGCCGCGCTCGACCGGCCGCTCGGCGACGGCGACCGCGTCGAAGCCTTTCCGGAACGCGCGCAGCCGGCGGCGAACGGTGCCACCGCGGCGCAACCGGCGCAATGGTGCTTCATCGCCGACGCGCATCTCGGCGGCCTCGCGCAACTGTTGCGCCTCGCGGGCTTCGACACCTGCTACGACAACCACTATCGCGACGACGAGCTCGCAGCGCTCGCCGCGCGAGAGGGCCGGATCGTGCTGACCCGCGACCGCGAACTGCTCAAGCGGCGCACGATCGCACGCGGCTGCTACCTGCACGCGGTGCAACCGGCCGACCAGCTGCGCGAACTGTTCGCGCGGCTCGATCTCGCGCCGCACATGCGGCCATTCCGGCTGTGCCTGCGCTGCAATGCGCCGCTGCATCCGCTCGACGCGGCCGCCGCCGCGCCGCGCGTGCCAGCCGGCGTCGGGCAGCGGCACCGGCGCTTCGCCGCGTGCGACGTGTGCCGGCGCGTGTTCTGGGAAGGCTCGCACTGGCGGCGCATGCGCACGGTGGTCGACGCGATGCGCACGCCGCCGACGCCGGCGGACGAACACGGCGCCTGAAAAAACAAAACCCCGCATGCCGAAACATGCGGGGTCTCGCGACTGGCGGCCGGCAGTGCCGGCCCCGGGCGACGCGCTTAGTTTGCTGCGCCTGCGTCGTTCGTGCCAGCTGCCGATGCGGCTGCGGCCTTTGCCTTGCCCTTGGCCGAACCGTGTTGCTTCAGCGCGTGCTTCGGCTTGCTGTGATCCTTCTTCATCGGTGCGGAGGCGGGTGCCATCGCGCCTGCCGGAGCCGACGCCGACTCCTGTGCGAATGCCGAAACCGATGCGAGTGCGATTGCTGCGGTCATGATCGAAGCGAGCGTCTTCTTCATTGTTCTTCCTTTAGCGGAGAAAAAATCAAACGAACCGGTGAAAGATGCGAGGCATTCGCATCGGAGCGCCAGGCCGGGAGGCCGGCTTTCGCCATTCCGCCTCAATAAAACCTGACGCACTGGTTCCATAACGCACCGCCTTCGCGGCGAGTTGACACGTTGCTTGCGCCCCTCGGGTTTCCCCGGAGGCGAGCGCTTCTTTCCGCGTCTTCCCGCGTCGGCGCGCCGGTGCGGCGGCCGCCGCACTGGCCCCACAAACGCGCTCGCGCGCCATCGGGGCGACGCTTATACTGGCGTCCATCCGTCCCCTTCCCCGGAAACCGGATCGCGGCCGGTCGCCAGACCGCCGCTGTCTCGAGGCGCTCAAATTGCCCGATCACAATCTGGACAAACTGAAAATCGACCGGCGTCCGATCGCACCGGCACCGCGCCGGCGCCGGTGGGTCCGCTATGCGGTCGCCGCCGCGATCGCCCTCGTCGCGATCGTCGCCGGCCTTGCGCTCACCGGCCGGCCGACCGTCGAAACGACGTCCGTCACGTCCGCCTACCCGTACCAGAACGACACGCAACTGAATGCGACCGGCTACGTCGTGCCGCAGCGCAAGGCCGCGGTCGCGTCGAAGGGCCAGGGGCGGGTCGAATGGCTCGGCGTGCTCGAGGGCACGCGCGTGAAGAAGGACGAGATCATCGCGCGGCTCGAAAGCCGCGACGTCGAGGCGGCGCGCGCGCAGGCGCTGGCCCAGGCGAAGGTCGCCCGCGCGAACCTCGGCGTGCAGCAGGCCGAGTTGAAGGACGCCGAAATCGCATTCCGCCGCACCGCGGCGCTCGCGCCGAAGGGCGCCGTGCCGGCCGCGCAGCTCGACATCGACACGGCCCGCGTGAACAAGGCGCGCGCGTCGCTCAGCAGCGGCGAGGCCGCGATCGTGTCCGCCGACGCCAACGCGCAGGCCGCGCAGGTCGCGGTCGACCAGACGGTGATCCGCGCGCCGTTCGACGGCATCGTGCTCGCCAAGCATGCGAACGTCGGCGACAACATCACGCCGTTCTCGTCCGCGTCGGACAGCAAGGGCGCGGTCGTGACGATCGCCGACATGGACACGCTCGAGGTCGAGGCCGACGTCGCCGAATCGAACATCGCGAAGATCCGTGCCGAGCAGCCGTGCGAGATCCAGCTCGACGCGCTGCCCGACATGCGCTTCGCGGGCCGCGTGTCGCGCATCGTGCCGACCGTCGACCGCTCGAAGGCCACCGTGCTCGTGAAGGTGCGCTTCGTCGACCGCGACGACCGCGTGCTGCCCGACATGAGCGCGAAGATCGCGTTCCTGTCGAAGCCCGTGTCGGCGCAGGATCGGCAACCCGTGACGGCCGTGCAGGCGAGCGCGGTCATCGAGCGCGACGGCCGGCCGGTCGTGTTCGCCGTGAAGGACGACAGCGTGCGCGCGGCGGCCGTGACGACGGGCATGCGGATCGGCGAGCTGGTCGCGATCCGCGGCGTGAAACCCGGCGACACGGTCGTGCTCGCACCGGGCGCGAAGCTGAAGGACGGCGCGAAAGTGACCGTCGCGAAGAAGTAGCGCGAGCGTGAACGACACGCCGCCGCCCCTCGTCGAGATCAGCCACGTCGCGAAGTCGTACCGGCGCGGCAACCAGATCGTGCCCGTGCTGACCGACATCACGCTCGACATCGGCGAAGGCGATTTCGTCGCGCTGATGGGCCCGTCCGGCTCCGGCAAGAGCACGCTGCTGAACCTCGTGGCCGGCATCGACCGGCCCGACAGCGGCGAGCTGCGCGTGGGCGGCCTCGACATCTCGCGGCTCGCCGAGGCGCAACTGGCCGAATGGCGCGCGGCGAACGTCGGCTTCATCTTCCAGTTCTACAACCTGATGCCCGTGCTCACCGCGTTCGAGAACGTCGAGCTGCCGCTGATGCTCACGCACCTGTCGCGCCGCGAGCGGCGCGAGCGCGTCGAGCTCGTGCTCGACATGGTGAATCTCGGCGACCGGACGAGCCATTACCCGTCCGAGCTGTCGGGCGGCCAGCAGCAGCGCGTCGCGATCGCGCGCGCGCTGATCACCGACCCCGTGCTGATCGTCGCGGACGAGCCGACCGGCGACCTCGACCGCGCGTCGGCCACCGACGTGCTCGCGATGCTGCAGCGGATGAACGCCGAGCTCGGCAAGACGATCATCATGGTGACCCACGACGCGCACGCGGCCGGCGCCGCGCAGTCGCTCGTGCATCTGGAAAAAGGGGAGCTGATCGATGGGCACGCCGGCTGACCGACTGCGGGAGCGCGCGCGATGTATGTGCTGAAGCTGATCGCGCGCAACGCGCTGCGGCACCGGCTGCGCACGCTGCTGACCGTGCTCGGGCTCACGATCGCGGTGCTGGCGTTCGGGCTGCTGCACACCGTCGTCGACGCGTGGTACGCGGGCGCGGCCGCCGCGTCCAGCGGACGACTCGTCACGCGCAATGCGATCTCGCTGGTGTTTCCGCTGCCCGTCAGCTACGAGAACCGGATTCGCGGCGTCGACGGCGTGACGGCCGTGGTCCGCTCGAACTGGTTCGGCGGCATCTACCGCGACCCGAAGAACTTCTTCGCGAGCTTCGCGGTGTCGGACAATTATCTCGACCTGTATCCGGAATTCATCATCCCGGCGCAGCAGCGCGCCGACTACGACCGCGACCGCCGCGGCTGCCTCGTCGGGCGCCAGCTCGCGACGCAGTTCGGCTTCAAGATCGGCGACGTGATCCCGCTCAAGGGCACGATCTATCCCGGCACGTGGGATTTCGTCGTGCGCGGGATTCTCGACGGCCGCGACGATTCGACGATCACGCGCCAGATGGTGTTCCACTGGGACTACCTGAACGAGACGGTGCGCCAGCGCACGCCGAAACAGGCCGACCAGGTCGGCGTATTCGTGCTCGGCGTCGCGAACCCCGACGACGGCGCGACGATTGCGCGCGGCGTCGACGCCGTGTTCAAGAACTCGCTCGCCGAGACGCTGACCGAGACCGAGCAGGCGTTCCAGCTCGGCTTCGTCGCGATGTCGAACCAGATCATCGCGGCGATCCGCCTGGTGTCGTACGTGGTGATCCTGATCATCATGGCCGTGATGGCCAACGCGATGGCGATGAGCGCGCGCGAACGCACGGCCGAATACGCGACGCTGAAGGCGCTCGGCTTCGGCCCCGGCTTTCTCGCGCTGATCGTGTTCGGCGAATCGGTCGTGATCGCGGTAGCCGGCGGCGGGCTCGGGATCCTCGCGACGCCGCCCGCCGCGAGCCTGTTCAAGCAGGCGGCCGGCGGCATCTTCCCGGTGTTCAAGGTGTCGACCGAGACGGTCGTGCTGCAGGCCGCGTGCTCGGTCGCGGTCGGCGTCGCGGCCGCGATCGTGCCGGCGTGGCAGGCGGCGCGCGTGCGGGTCGTCGAAGGCCTGCGGGCGATCGGGTAGACGCATGGCAATTCCGCTCAATTACATCGCGCGCAACCTGTGGACCCGGCGGCTCACCACCGCGCTGACCGCGGGCGGGATGGCGCTCGTGATCTTCGTGTTCGCGACGGTCCAGATGCTCGACGCGGGGCTCACGCAGACGCTCGTGTCGACCGGCGAACCCGACAACGCCGTGGTGATCCGCAAGGGCGCCGAAACCGAGATCCAGAGTTCGATCGACCACCAGCAGGCCAACGCGCTCGAGATGCACCCAGCCGTCGCGCTCGGCTCCGACGGCCGGCCGCTCGTGTCGAAGGAAGCCGTCGTGCTGATCTCGCTCGTGAAGACGTCGACCGGCAAGCCGTCGAACGTCGTGATCCGCGGCGTGTCGCCGGCCGGCCTCGCGCTGCGGCCGCACGTGAAACTGGTGGCAGGCCGCGGGTTCGCGCCCGGCTCGTCGGAGATCATCGTCGGCAGCGCGATCGCGAAAGGCTTCAGCGGCACGCAACTCGGCGACAGCCTGCATTTCGCGCAGCGCGACTGGACCATCGTCGGCATCTTCGACGCGGGCGGCAGCGGCTTCGATTCGGAGATCTGGGGCGACGTCGATCAACTGATGCAGTCGTTCCGGCGCACGAGCTATTCGTCGATGGTGCTGCGCATCCCGAGCGCCGACGGTTTCGCGCGCTTCAAGGCCGGCATCGACGTCGATCCGCGGCTGACCGACGAGGCGAAACGCGAGCAGACCTTCTACGGCGACCAGTCGAAGGCGCTGTCGACCTTCATCAACATCCTCGGCATCACGCTGTCGACGATCTTCTCGATCGCCGCGATGATCGGCGCGATGATCACGATGTATGCGTCGGTCGCGAACCGCGTCGCCGAGATCGGCACGCTGCGCGCGCTCGGCTTCAAGCGCAGGAACGTGCTCGCCGCGTTCCTGCTGGAAGCGCTACTGCTCGGCTTCGTCGGCGGTGTCGCGGGGCTCGCGTGCGCGTCGCTGATGCAGTTCGCGTCGTTCTCGACGACCAACTTCCAGACCTTCTCGGACCTGTCGTTCCGCTTCGTGCTGACACCCGCGATCGTCGTGAAGACGCTGCTGTTCTCGCTCGTGATGGGGCTCGTCGGCGGGTTCCTGCCGGCGATGCGCGCGTCGCGGCTGAAGATCGTCGACGCGCTCCGCGCGCGGTGACGCGCCCGCCCGTTCAGCGCACGCGCGGCACCCACGCGCCGTGGAACCCGGCCGGCACGCGGCGCGGCAGGTGCACGGTCGCGACCGGCCCCGCGTCGATCGCGCGTGCATCGAGAATCACGACGTCGCTCGACTCCGTCGCCGCGCGGTAGACCATCACCAGCAACCAGCCGTCGTCCTCGTCGACGCCGCCCGGACGCGGCACGAACACGGGTTCGCCGTTCTGGTCGCCGGCCGGCACTGCGTAATGCGTTGTCGTGCCGCGCGTGTGATCGAAGCGCATCACGCCGCGCATTTCCGCGTGGTTCGGCTGCTCGACCGCATACAGATAGCGGTAGCTGCGCCCGGTCCGGCTTTCGTTGATGCGCGGCAGCTCGATACCGCCGTCGGCAAGCGGCCCTTCGTCGATCAGCCCGTTCGCCGTATCGATCACGTAGCGCCACAGCTCGCCGACCGGGTTGTCCTCGAACCTGCCGGTGCGCGCGTCGAGCCGCAGGAACCACGGATAGCGCACCACGTCGAGCACGAGGCACGATGCGTCGCAGTCGTACGCGTTCACGACATGCTGGACGAAGCACGGCTCGACGCCAAACCAGCGCACGTCGCCGCCGTGACGCGGGATCACGCCGATGCGCGCAGGCCGGTCGTCGTGCCAGCGCAGCGGCATCCGGTGGCCCTGCTTCAGCAGCGAGAAGTCGTAGCCGACGTTCAGGTCGAGCAGCAGGCTGCGGGTTTCGGTAATCGCGAAGTCGTGCATCATCGACGGCGCGGGCAGATCAACAGCGATGTCGACGCGCTGGATGCCCTGCACGTCGGCGACACCGTAGCGCAGCCACGGCGCGCGCCAGTCCGCGCGAAACGCGATCAGCTCGCCGGTCACCGGGTCGACCTTCGGATGCGCGGTCATGCCGCCATCGAAGCCCGCCAACCGGCGCGATACGCCGAGCGAATCGAGCTCGGCCGTGATCGCGAACGGCGCGCCGCCCTCCGCCATCGCGAGCAATTCGCCGGCATGCTGCAGCACGCTCACGTTCGGATTGGTGTCGGGCAGATGCGGCACCTGCCCGGGCGCATGCACGGCGGCCCAGCGCTGCGTGCGCGCCCAGCGGTTCCGGTAGCCGGTCGCGCGGCCGCCTTCGAATGCGATCGCGTGCAGCATCGCGGCTTCCGGCCACCACGACAGCATGTCGTTGCCTTCGAAGCGGCCGCCCGGCGGATTCGGGCCGTTGCGCAGCAGCGTGCCGTCGAGTTCGCGCGGGACGGCGCCGGTCACGCGCAGATCGACGAGATCGACCTCGTCGGCGACCGGCGCGATCGCGCCGCGGTTCAGATCGAATACGGTCATCGTGTCCGGTGCTCCTTCAGCAGTCTTCGGCGGGCGGCGGCAGATCGCCGCGCGCCAGCGCGAGCGCATGGTCCCGCACGTCGTCCGGCCAGCCGGCGATCAGTTCGGCGAGCCGCGCCGGGTCGTTCGCATACAGCGCCCGCGCGGCCTCCTCGAAACCGGGCAGGTCGCCCGCCATCGCCGACATGAAGTGATACGCACGCGTCTGCGCGTCGCGGTGCCGGTCGGCCGCCGCATGCGTGCGCCGCGCGTCCTCGACGAGCTTGCGCAGCGCGACGGACGCGCCGCCCGGCTGCGCGCCGAGCCATTCCCAGTGACGCGGCAGCAGCGTGACCTCGCGCGATACGACGCCGAGCTTCGGCCGGCCGCGGCCGCGCTGTTCGCCCGCGCCGGCCGGCTCGCCGGCGGCACCCGCTGCGTCGCCCGGCGGCGGCGTATAACGCGCGCGGATCTCGTCCGCCGTGCCGCGCAGGTCGAGGTCGATCGAGCGGCCCGTCGCATCGTCGAAGATCAGGATCGTGCCGGCCA
This sequence comes from Burkholderia cepacia, assembly GCF_001039005.1. Classification (GTDB taxonomy): domain Bacteria; phylum Pseudomonadota; class Gammaproteobacteria; order Burkholderiales; family Burkholderiaceae; genus Burkholderia; species Burkholderia theae. The sequence goes on along the minus strand of NZ_LDWR01000035.1, from coordinate 68,550 downwards.
TCGAATCGCCGGCCGCCTGCCTGACCGCGAGCGCAACCGCCGCGAGCGGGCCCGACGCGAGCCGACGGTGGCCGTCGAAGGCCGTGTAGGAAGGAAGGAGCATGGAGGTTGTCATCGTGGTCGCCTGCGGGCAGGAATCGGAATGACGCTATTTTTATCCGGGTATTAATTGGATGTCAATATCATCCGGGTAAAAATATCGCCGACGCTCCGCCCTTCGGGCGACCGCGTTGCGCGGTCAGGTCACCATGACGTGCGCGCTTGCCAGCGCGTCGTCGAGCGACACATGCCCTTCGAACGCCGACGAGGCCGGCAGCGGCAAGCCTTCCTCGACTGCGTGCGCGAAATGCACGCCCGCGTCGTCAGCGAGCCGCGTGCGCAGCGCGGCGATGCGCGGGAACGCGTCGCGCTCGAACACCGCGTGATAGTCGGCCCAGCGGGCGATCCCCGCGAAATACGCATCGGCCAGCGTGAGCCGTGCGCCCAGCAGCCACGGGCCATCGCCGCGCGCGAGCTGCGCTTCGAGCTGCCGGTGCGCCTTCAGTACCTTGCCGCGGCCGTAGGCCTGCAACGCTGCTTTCTCGGCACCCTCGGTGTTGTGTTCGTACACGTACCAGAGCGCACCGAACGCGTTGAAGAATGTCGTGTTCAGCCACGCCAGCATCCGGTTCAGCCGGTCGAAATCGGCGCTGCCCTGGCGGAACGCGAGGCCGCTGTCGAGCACTTGCGCGCCGACGTGGCCGAGGATCGCGAGGCTTTCGGTCAGCACGTCGCCGTTCGCGGTCACGAATGCCGGTGTTTCGGCGACGGGGTTCAGTGCGAGGAATGCGTCGCTCGTCGCGAGGTCGGGCATCGTGATGCGCGACAGCCGATACGGACGACCGGCCCATTCGAGCGCGACGATCGAGCCGAACGAGCAGCCGGCGGGAATGCCGTAGAGAAGGATCGGGGACATCGGGTATTCCGCGGAAGTTGAACGAGCGACCATGCTCCCATGACGAACGATGGCGCAGTAGCCGCTAGAATCGAAACCCATCGTTTCTTTATGTGGACGCTGATAGTGAATCTGAACGATCTCTACTTGTTCGTGCAGGCGGTCGACGCGGGCAGCATGTCGGCGGCCGCGCGCCGGCTCGACCTGCCGAAATCGACGGTCAGCAAGCGCGTTGCCGAGCTCGAGCGCACGCTCGGCGCGCGGCTCGTGCATCGCACGTCGCGCAGCTTCCGGCTGACACCGGTGGGCACTGAATTCTTCGAACATGCGCGCGCGGCCGTGATCGAGGCCGAGAGCGCGCGCGACGCGGTGCTGCGACAGGCCGCCGAACCGGCGGGCGTCGTGCGGATCACGAGCTCGGTGCCGGTTGCGCAGCACATCCTCGCGCCCTGCCTGCCGGCGCTGGCCATCGCACACCCGAAGCTGCTGCTGCAGATTCATGCGAGCGACCGCCTGGTCGACATCGCGCAGGAAGGCTTCGACATCGCGGTGCGCAGCCATTTCGCCCCGCTGCCCGATTCCGCGCTCGTGCAGCGGCCGCTCGCGACGTCGCCGATCGTCGTCGTTGCGTCGCCGGGTTATCTCGCGCGCGCCGGCGCACCGCACGAACCGACCGACCTCGTGCGGCACGACGGGCTCCATCCGAGCCAGCAGCCGTGGCGTCTGCAACGCGGCGGCGACACCGTCGACGTGACGCCGCGCATCCGCCTGCAGGCCGACGAATCGACGCTGCTGCTGCAGGCCGCGACGGCCGGCCTCGGCCTGGCCTGCCTGCCCGACTGGATCGCAAGCGACGCGCTGGCGTCCGGCGCGCTCGTGCGCGTGCTGCCCGGCTGGCGGGCCGGCACCGTCACGACGACACTGCTGATGCCGCACCGGCGCGGCCAACTGCCCGGCGTACGCGCGGCCGTCGAATTTCTCGTGCGGCACGTGGCGCGTCATCATGGCGACGGTGGCGACGGTGGCGACGACGCAGACGACGCGCGCGCGCCGGGCGATCGACCGACTTGATCGATTCAAATGCTGAATCGATCAAGTCAGCAATTGGCATGAAAGCGCAAATATCGACATGACAGAATGATCCGGACGCCCTGCCCGTCGGCATCGGCGTCTGGCGCCCGGCCTCCGGCCGACGGCACTCGATACGAAAACGCGCGCACCCGACGCGCCTGCCGCACGACGGCACCTTCCGCCATTCGGAGGAGACAGTCATGAATCCGCTTCACGCGCTGCCGGCATCCGCGTCGGCAACGGCCCGGCGCACGCGCGTGCGCTGGCTCGTGCTGGCCGTCCTGTTCGCGGTCACGACGATCAACTATGCGGATCGCGCGGCGATCGCGATCGCGGGCCCGAGCCTCGCCCGCGCGCTGCACCTGAGTCACGTGCAGATCGGTTTCATCTTTTCCGCGTTCGGCTGGTCGTACGTGGTCGCGCAACTGCCGGGCGGCTGGCTGCTCGACCGCTACGGGTCGCGCATCGTCTATGCATTCAGCATCTTCTTCTGGTCGCTGTTCACGCTGCTGCAGGGCTCGATCGGCTTCTTCGGCGGCGCGGCCGCGTTCGCGCTGCTGTTCGGGTTGCGCTTCCTGGTCGGCGCGGCCGAGGCGCCCTCGTTTCCGGCCAACAGCCGGATCGTGTCCGCGTGGTTCCCGGCCGCCGAACGCGGCACCGCGTCGGCGATCTTCAACGCCGCGCAGTACGCGGCGACCGTCGTGTTCGCACCGCTGATGGGCTGGCTCGTGCACGCGTTCGGCTGGCAGTCGGTGTTCGCGGTGATGGGCGTGCTCGGCTTCGCGTTCGTCCTGGTGTGGAATCGCACCATGTACGACCCGAAGGACCACCCGAGCATCAACCGCGCGGAACTCGACTACCTCGCCGAAGGCGGCGCGCTCGTCAACATCGACCAGGCGACGGGCGCGCGCGGCGGCGGCCCGTCGATGCGTCACGTGAAGGCGCTGCTGAAGAGCCGGATGCTGATCGGTGTGTACGTCGCGCAGTACTGCATCAACGCGCTCACCTATTTCTTCATCACGTGGTTCCCCGTCTATCTCGTGCAGGCGCGCGGGATGTCGATCCTCAACGCGGGGCTCGTCGCGTCGATCCCGGCCGTGTGCGGGTTCCTCGGCGGGATTCTCGGCGGCGTCGTGTCCGACGCGCTGCTCAAGCAGGGCCGGTCGCTGTCGGTCGCGCGCAAGGTGCCGATCGTGATCGGCATGCTGCTGTCGATGTCGATGATCGTCTGCAACTACACCGATTCGCACGTGTTCGTCGTGCTGTTCATGGCGCTGTCGTTCTTCGGCAAGGGGCTCGGCGCGCTCGGCTGGGCCGTCAACGCCGACACCGCACCGCGCCAGATCGCGGGGCTGAGCGGCGCGCTGCTCAACACGTGCGGCAACCTGTCGAGCATCACGACGCCGATCGCGATCGGCTATATCGTCGACCGCAGCGGCTCGTTCAACGGCGCGCTCGTCTACGTCGTCGCGCACGCGCTCGTCGCCGTGATCTGCTACCTGTTCGTCGTCGGCGAGATCCGCCGCGTCGAGCTTCATTGAACGGCGCGGGCCGCGCCGGCGCGTCCGGCGACCCGCGCGCCACCGGAACCAGGAGCGAACCGATGTCCGAATCCCGCCGTGCCGGCACCCCGCGCGTCACGCGCATGCAGGTGATTCCCGTCGCCGGCCGCGACAGCATGCTGCTCAACCTGTGCGGCGCGCACGCGCCTTATTTCACGCGCAACCTCGTGATCCTCGACGACAGCAGCGGCCACACGGGCGTCGGCGAAGTACCGGGCGGAGAAGGCATCCGCCACGCGCTCGAGCGCATGACGGATCTCGTGGTCGGCCAGTCGATCGGCCGCTACCAGGCGACGCTGAACGCGGTGCGCGCGGCGCTGTCCGGCGCGGGCGCGGGCGCGGGTGCGGGCCGCACGATCCGGCACGAAGTGACGTCGGCCGGCGAGGCCGCCGTGCTGCGCCAGCCGCACGAGATCAACCTGCGGCTCGACAACGTGATCACCGCGATCGAGGCCGCGCTGCTCGACCTGCTCGGCCAGCATCTCGACGTGCCGGTCGCGGCGCTGCTCGGCGAAGGCCAGCAGCGCGACGCGGTGCCGATGCTCGCGTACCTGTTCTACCTGGGCGACCGGCGCCGCACCGATCTGCCGTATCGCGACGAAACGCATGCGGCGGATCCGTGGTTCCGGCTGCGCAACGAAGCGGCGTTGACGCCGGCCGCGATCGCGCGGCAGGCCGAAGCCGCGGTCGAGCGCTACGGCTTCGCCGACTTCAAGCTGAAGGGCGGCGTGATGGCCGGCGCCGACGAGATGGAAGCGATCGCGGCAATCAAGGCGCGCTTTCCCGACGCGCGCGCGACGCTCGACCCGAACGGCGCGTGGTCGCTCGACGAGGCCGTCGCGCTGTGCCGCGGGCAAGGCCACCTGCTCGCCTATGCGGAAGACCCGTGCGGGCCGGAAGGCGGCTATTCGGGCCGCGAGGTGATGGCCGAATTCCGCCGCGCGACGGGCATCCCGATCGCGACCAACATGATCGCGACCGACTGGCGGCAGATGGATCACGCGGTGCGGCTGCAGGCGGTCGACATCCCGCTCGCCGATCCGCATTTCTGGACGATGCAGGGTTCGGTGCGGCTCGCGCAGCTGTGCCGCGACTGGGGGCTCACGTGGGGTTCGCACTCGAACAACCACTTCGACGTGTCGCTCGCGATGTTCACGCATGCGGCGGCGGCGGCGCCCGGCACGATCACCGCGATCGACACGCACTGGATCTGGCAGGAAGGCGACGCGCGGCTCACGCGCGAGCCGCTCGCGATCGTCGGCGGCAAGGTGGCCGTGCCGGAGCGGCCGGGGCTCGGGATCGAACTCGACATGGCGCAGGTCGAGGCCGCGCATGCGCTGTATCAGGCGGTTGGCGGCACGGCGCGCGACGATGCGGTTGCGATGCGCTATCTCGTGCCGGGGTGGACGTACGATCCGAAACGGCCGAGTTTCGGGCGCGGGTGAAGGACTGGCGGGCGGCGGGCGATGGTTGCCAAACCCCGAAAACGCCCGCATCCTGCCGGCTGCCTGAACCTGCCCGCGCGGCGACCGGTTCGGTACCCCGTCCACCCGGAAAGTAACGCTTGCCATGACGTCTCCCGACCCGACTCCGCGGCAGATCATCGTCTTCGTCCTGTATTCGGTGCTGTGCCTGCCCGCGAGCATGACCGTCGCCGGCCATGTCGCGACCTGGATGACGCGGAACGTGTCGAACTTCGAAGGCGGCGCGGGTTATGCGGCGCTCTGGTGGATGATCATGCTGACCTGCGCGTTCTGCGTGCTGTCGGTCGTCGTCTTCGCGCTGCTGCGGAAGCGAACGGCGATTCTCGCGGCCATCACCGTGGGATTCGCCGCGTTGTCGGTGCCGACGTTCCGGCTGGTGCACGAGCTGCTGACCTAGTCTCCGCCAGCCATCTCGCCACGTCGAAAGCGCCGCACGGGCGATGCCCGGGGTCGCTGGAAAGGCGGAAAACAAAAAGGGCCCGGTCTTGCGACCGAGCCCTTCGAATTTCGTTGGTGGAGCGGAGGAGGATCGAACTCCCGACCTTCGCATTGCGAACGCGACGCTCTCCCAGCTGAGCTACCGCCCCAACAGTCGACCATCATACACACGCGTTTCCGCGCTTGGCAATAGGGGTTACGTCACCCCGAACGCGTCACTTTGACGGCGCTCCGGCCAGCACCCATTCGACCACCGAACGGACGTCGGCGTCGCTCATGCGCGGATGCGCGGGCATCGGAATCGCGCCCCAGACGCCGGCGCCGCCCTCCTTCACCTTCTTCGACAGCTTCGGCACGGCCTGCGGATCGGACCTGTAGCGGACGGCGATATCCTTGAACGACGGGCCGACGAGCTTGCGGTCGACCGCGTGGCAGCCCATGCATGCGTTGCTGCGCGCCACCTTCAGGCCGTCGCCGACGTCCGCGTGCGCGGCGCCCAGCGTGCCGGCCACGAGCGCCGCGGCCACGGCGCCCTGCATCACCCACTGTTTCATCTGCTTCATCTGCGCGATCTTCATTGCGACGGGGCCTTCGGGTTGCCCGGGTGCACGTTCGACGAATTCGAGATCGGCGCGGGCGGCTGCAGCGGCGCGGACTGCACCGACGCGTCGGGCACCGCACCGACCGTCGCGGCATCCGCCGGCGCGGCGGCAGCCTGCGCGCCGGACGCGCCGCTCGCGGGCGACGCGCCCTGCAGCGCCTGCGCGTCCTGCGGCTTGATGTACTGGAACACCTTCACGACCTTCTCGACGCCCGGCACCTGGCTCGTCGCTTCCGCGCCGCGGTTGCCTTCGTCGACCGTCACGAGGCCCATCAGATACAGGTTGCCGCGCTCGCTGACGATCTTGTAGTTGTTCGCCGACAAGCCCTTCGTCGCGATCAGCTCGGACTTCACGCGCCCTTCGAGATACGAGTCGTTCGCGCGCGACGACAGCGACGACGCCGGCTCGACCGACAGTTCGTTGATGATGCCGTTCACGTTGTTGATAGCACGCACGATTTCCTCGGCGCGCTGCTTCGATGCATCGTTCGGTACTTCGCCCGTCAGCAGCACGCGACGGTTGAACACGGTCACGTTCACGTGCGACTGGTCCGGCAGCCCGCTGTTGATCTGCGACAGCGCCTTGACCTGGATCTCGCGATCTTCCGTCTGCGCGCCGAGCGTACGGCGATCGGTCGCGATCAGCGCGCCGCCGCCGGCCGCTGCACCCAGGACTCCGAGCACGCAACCCTGCAGCGACACGGCGAGGCCCGCCGTCAGCGCGACGAGCAGCGTGGTTCTGACGAGCGTCTGTTTGACGCGGCTTTGATTCATCGACGGCTCTCCTTCGTTCAATCCTCACCCAGCAGCATCGCGTCGATGCCGTCGCACAGGCAGTGGATAGTCAGCAGATGGACTTCGTGGATGCGTGCCGCGCGAACGGCGGGCACGCTGATCGGAATATCGGTGTCGGACAGCGCCGCCGCGACCGCGTGGCCGTTGCCGCCCGTCAGCGCGACGACGGTCATCTCGCGCTCGTGCGCCTCGTCGATCGCCGCCAGCACGCGCGGCGATGCGCCGCCCGGATCGAGCACCAGCAGGATGTCGCCCGTCTGGCCGAGCACGCGCACTTGCTGCGCGAACAGTTGTTCCGCAGCCGCCGTGCCCACGAGGCCGGCCTGCGATGCGTCGGTGGCCAGCGCGATCGCGGGCAGGCCCGGGCGCTCGCGCTCGAAGCCGCCGACGAGCGACACGGCGAGGTAGTGCGCGGCGGCGGCCGACGGGCCGTCACCGCAGGCGACGATCTTGTTGCCGTTCGCCAGCGCGGCGAACATCGCGTCGACCGCGGCCGCGATCGGCAGCGACAGCGCGTCGGCCGCTTCGGCATGAAGCGCGACGCTATCGCGGAAATGTTGCTGAATACGTTCGACTGACATCGATTCCTGGTGAACTGGGCGCGTGGCTCGCATCGCGCGACATCATGGGTGCGGCGAGTTTACCGTACTCCGACACCCTCTCCGGGGGTCCGGCAAGAACTCTTTACATCTGGTCACAGCTCGCGGCTACGCATCGTCGGTACGAAATGCGTCGCGCAGCCACGCGAGCCGCCCGGCCTCGAACGCGACGACGTCGAAACGACACGCGGCCCCGGCGCCGTGCCGCGCCCAGAACTGGAGCGCCGCCGCGACCAGACGACGCCGCTTGCGCCAGCCGACGCTCGCGGCCGCGCCGCCATGCCGGACGCTGCCCCGCGCGCGCACTTCGACGAACACGAGCATGCCGTCGGGCTCGCGCATCACCAGATCGAGCTCGCCGCCGCGCATCGTCACGTTCGCCGCGACGAACCCGAGGCCGCGGCGCTCGAGAAACTGCCGCGCGCGGAGCTCGAACGCCGCGCCGACCGGTTTGGATCCCGCCACGCCGGAAAAGTTGTCGCCCGCGCGCGGCAAACCGCGCCCGTCGCCCGGCCGGGCCGGCGCCGCGTGGCACAATGCCGTCCTTGTTCCGCTTGCGCCGCGATTGCGTGCATTGCCCGCCATGACTGCCCTCCTCGAACTCGCGCATACGCAGCACTACCCGAGCGCCGCGCTCTATGTGGTCGCCACGCCGATCGGCAATACCGCCGACATCACGCTGCGCGCGCTGCACGTGCTCGGCCTCGTCGACCGCATCGCGGCCGAAGACACCCGCAACACGGGCCAGCTGCTCGCCCGCTACGGGATCTCGAAACCGCTCGTCGCCGTGCACGAGCACAACGAACGCGAAGCCGCGCAACGCGTGGTCGAACTCCTGCGCGCCGGCGAACGCGTGGCCTACGTATCGGACGCCGGCACGCCCGGCATTTCGGACCCGGGCGCGCGGCTCGTCGACGCGGTGCGCGACGCCGGCTTCGCGGTGATCCCGCTGCCAGGCGCGAGTGCGGCCGTGACCGCGCTGAGCGTGGCCGGCGACTGGGCCGGCGCGTTCACGTTCGCAGGCTTCCTGCCGCCGAAGGCCAAACAGCGCGCGACCGCGCTGCAGGCGCTGGTATCGCACCCGTATGCACTGGTGTTCTACGAAGCGCCGCACCGGATCGCCGAAACCGTCGCCGCACTCGCCGACGCGTTCGGCCCCGCGCGCCGGCTGCTGATCGCGCGCGAGCTCACCAAGCTACACGAGCAGCTGTTCCAGGGCACCCTGGCCGAAGGACAGACCTGGCTCGCCGGCGATGCGAACCGGCAGCGCGGCGAGTTCGTGCTGGTCGTCGAAGGCGCGCCGGCGACGAGCGGCGAGGCCGACGACACCGCGCACGACGCGCTGCTCAGGCTGCTGCTGGAAGAAGTGCCGGTGAAGAGCGCGGCCAAGCTCGCGGCCGCGCTGACGGGCGCGTCGCGCAACACGCTGTATGCGCGTGCGCTCGTGCTGAAGGAAGGCTGACGCGCGACGGCGCCGCGCAGAAACGACAAAGGGCTGCCGGAAGGCAGCCCTTTGTGCAAAAGCGGACGAACCGCCGCGTTACTTCGCCGACAGCGACGCGACCATCTCGTCGCGCGCCTCGCGCGCTTCCTGCGGCGACAGCCCTTCGATCTTCACGCGGCCCGTGCCGGCATGCACGAGGCCGATCACCTTGGCGGCCGCATACGACAGGTCGAGCACACGGCCGCGCTTGAACGGCCCGCGATCGTTGACCTTCACGACGACCCACTTGCCGGTCGACGCGTTCGTCACCTTGATGTACGACGACAGCGGCAGCGTGCGGTGCGCGGCGGTGAGCGCGTTCATGTTGAAACGCTCGCCGTTCGCGGTGCGGCGGCCGTGGAAATCCCGCCCGTACCACGATGCGCGACCCGTCTGGCGGAAGTCGGACACATCCTTGCCATCGATCGGCTCGGCGTCCGCCAGCGACGGTTTCTTCGCGTCCTTGCCGTCGGCCGCCGGCATCGATGCCAGCGCGGAATCGAAATTCAGTTGCTGCTTGTCGTTGTCCGCCTTCGCGGCGGCGGCCGTCTTGTCGACCGCGTTCTTCTGGTTCGCGCTTCCGGTGGTCTGGCTGGGTGGCACCGCGCAGCCCGTCAGCGCAAAAAATAATGCAATGGTCCCGAATCGGCTCGGAAATCGTACGTTCATCGACGTGTCGCCTTCTGGTTCGGGCCGGTGCTTGACGACGCTGCTTCACAACGCAGACACGCGGCCCGGACGGCAAATGCGTGCACGCCCCGCTCGAAATTCGAGCAGGCGGCTAGCATGGGCGCGGCTCATCTCTATGCCGCAACCGTCCTGATTAGCTTTCACGTCTGGCGCAACCTGTCCCCAACAGCCTGACCAGACCCCACATGCCGCCATCGAACATGACTTCACGTTCGCGCGCGTCGAAACGACCAACGCACAGGAACGGCGGCACAGGCCTCATCCGGCGGCGCGGCAGCAGGGCCGCAGGCGGGCGCGCAGCACCCGGCCGGACAAGACGTGAGCACCGAATATTCGGTGCTGGATACACCGCCGGACTCCCCGGCGGCTGATGCTTGACGGTGTTTCCGGCACCCCATTTAACGGGGCCGAAACACCAGCGAATTGCGTGAAATTCACGCGCAATGGAGCGCATTATACATAAACCAAAAGGCTGTCTCGAAAAGCACCCCCGCCACACCATTGATTCTCTCTATGGTTGTAACAATCGGGATGCTCCGGGAATCCCCTCGGCTGCGTGTCGCGACGTGCGCCGCGCGGGCGGCAGGCAGCGCCCGCGACCGGTACAATCGCTCCTTTTAGCCGCCGGTGTCTCCATGAAAGTCACGCTCATTCCGGTCACGCCGTTCCAGCAGAACTGCTCGCTGCTCGTCTGCGAGAAGACCGGCCGCGCCGCCGTCGTCGATCCGGGCGGCGATCTCGACCGGATCGAACAGGAAGTCGCGCGGCAGAACGTGCAGGTCGAGAAGGTGCTGCTCACGCACGGGCACATCGATCACTGCGCGGGCGCGAAGACGCTCGCGACGCACTACGGCGTGCCGATCGAGGGGCCGCAGGAAGAAGAGCGCTTCTGGATCGAGAAGCTGCCGATGCAGAGCGAGCGCTTCGGCTTTCCGGCCGCCGAAACCTTCGAGCCGGACCACTGGCTGAACGATGGCGACACCGTGCAGTTCGGCGACGAGACGCTCGAGGTCTATCACTGCCCGGGCCACACGCCCGGCCATGTCGTGTTCTTCAGCCGCGCGCATCGCGTCGCGATCGTCGGCGACGTGCTGTTCGCGGGCTCGATCGGCCGTACCGATTTCCCGCGCGGCAATCACGCGGATCTCGTCCGTTCGATCAAGGAGAAGCTGTGGCCGCTCGGCGACGACGTCACGTTCGTGCCGGGCCACGGCCCCGTCTCGACATTCGGCGACGAGCGCCGCACGAACCCGTTCGTGTCCGACAAGGTATTCGGATGAACCAGACCGCCATCCCGGAAATCTACGTCAGCACCGACGTCGAAGCCGACGGCCCGATTCCCGGCCCACACTCGATGCTGAGCTTCGCATCGGCCGCCTACACCGAGGACAAGCAGCTGATCGCGACGTTCTCGGCGAACCTCGAGACGCTGCCCGGCGCGCAGGCGCATCCGGTGCAGGAAGCATGGTGGAAGACCGAGCCCGAAGCCTGGGCCGCCTGCCGGCGCGACCTGCAGGCGCCGGAGGCGGCGCTGGTCGCGTACGTCGACTGGGTCGAGGCGCTGCCCGGCAAGCCGGTGTTCGTCGCGATGCCGGCCGGCTTCGACTTCACGTTCATGTTCTGGTACATGATGCGCTTCGCGGGACGCTGCCCGTTCTCGTGGTCGGCGCTCGACATCAAGACGCTCGCGTTCGCGATGACCGGCCTGCCGTACCGCAAGGCGATCAAGCCGCGCTTTCCGAAGCACTGGTTCGACGACCATCCGCACACGCACGTCGCGCTCGACGACGCGATCGAGCAAGGCGCGCTGTTCTGCAACATGCTCGCCGACCTGCGCCGGCAGCAGGCCGCGCTCGCAGGCCTCGCCGTGTCGGACACCGATCGGTCGGAAAACGCGGGGGCGGGACAAATCCCCACGGATCCGCGGGCAAATTAGCGAATCTCGCTCAACAGCGCCGCGCCAGATTGCCTTTCCTTTCCCGGCCCTCTAACATTCAGCATGTTGTAGCTGCCGCATGGAGGCGCAGGTGACGCTCGATTCCTTTTCGCAAAAAATCCTTCGCCTGTTGCAGCTCGACGCGCGCCGTTCCGTACAGGAAATCTCCGACCAGGTCGGTCTGTCGAGCACGCCATGCTGGCGGCGCATCAAGGACATGGAACAGTCGGGCGTGATCCAGCGCTACACGGCGCTGCTCGATCGCGAAAAGCTCGGCCTGCACGTCTGTGCGCTCGCGCACGTGCACCTGACCCGCCACAACGAAGGCGGCGTCGAACAGTTCGAGCGCGAGATCGCGACCTGCCCGGAAGTCACCGAGTGCTACAGCACGACCGGCGAAGCCGATTACATCCTCAAGATCGTCGCACCGGACATCAAGGCCTACGACGTGTTCCTGCACGAGCGCATCTTCAAGATTCCGGCCGTGTCGCAGGTGCGCACGAGCGTGGTGCTGCGCGAGATCAAGTTCGACACGCAACTGCCGCTGTAACGCGCGGGCGCGGCCGGCTCCCGGTCGCAGTGACCGTTCTCGGCGGCCCTGTTACGCCTGCACGGGCATCGCGCGCGTGAAACCGATCCGGCGCGCGCCGAACTCGCGCTCCAGCGCGGCGACGTCGAGCCGGCCGCCCAGCGCCGCATCGGTGTCGTGCGGATCGCTGGCGAGCGTCACGTCGATCTCGAGCCCCGTACTCAGGTAATGCAGGTTGATCGCCGCCGCACGCAGCCCGCGCTGCGCGAGCGCGGCCTCGAGCCGTGCCGCGATCTCGCCGCGCGGCGGCAGCGCGAGCGCCGGACGGCGCGCCGCATCGTTCTCCGGGTCGACATGGATCAGCGCGTCAAGCACGCGCGGGTCGGACAGCACGCGTGCACGCGCGGTCTCGGCGATGTAATGCCCTTCGGAGACGGAGATCTTCGGATCGACGAGGATGTGCGCATCGACGAGCGCGGCGTCGCCCATCTTGCGCGTGCGCAGGTCGTGCACGTCGCGCACGCCGGGCGTCGCCGCGAGCAACGCGCGAATCTCGGTCGTGTCGGCCGTATCGAGCGCGCGGTCGGACAGGTCCTGCAACGCGTCATAACCGAACGTCCAGCCCATGCGCGCGACCATGAAGCCGACGATCGCGGCCGCGATCGGGTCGAGCAGCCGCACGCCGGCCAGGCTGCCGACGATGCCGATCGCGACGACGAGCGACGACGCGGCATCCGAACGCGCGTGCCATGCGTTCGCGACGAGCATCGCCGAACGCACGCGCCGCGCCTCGCGCAGCATGTAGCGAAACAGCGCCTCTTTCGACACGAGCACCGTCAGCGCAACGATCAGCGCGGAAAAATGCACGGCCGGAATGTTTTCGAGATTAACGAGCCGGTCGCCGGCCCGCCAGAGCATGCCGATCCCGACCGCAATCAGGATCGCGCCGAGAAACAGCGACGCGACCGTCTCGTAGCGACTGTGTCCGTAATTGTGGTCGGCATCGGGCGATGCACCGCTATGCCGATTCGCAACCAGCACGACAAAATCCGAGATCAAATCGGATATCGAATGCACACCGTCGGCAATCAATGCCTGCGAATGCGCAATCGTGCCGACGACGATCTGAAATGTCGCAAGTACGACATTCAGAACAATACTGACGAGTGTGCTCTTGCGCGCAACCGCGTGCTTATCTGCGCTCTGAGCGTCGCCGGAAAACGTGGACATGAAATATGAGATATCGGTGTGCGATACGCAATTCTATCAAAGGCGCGTCGCGAACCCGTCCAATACCCACAAATTTCTCATTTAAATCAACCGCTTATGCGAACGTGTCGTATTTTCATTCACACGCCATTCTTACATTTTTATGACAATGTCCGAGTGCCTGCCAGCGCCCGGAAACAAAAAAGCCGCGCTCCTGAACGGACACGCGGCTCTTTTGAAGAACAGACGACTTAAACAAACGTTTAAATCGCAAACTGTTCGCGGTTCTTGCCAGCAATCCAGCGCGGCGGCTTGCCGCGGCCCGACCACGTCGCGCCCGTTTCCGGATCGCGGTATTTCGCGGCCACGCCTGCGCGCGGACGGCCAACCTTACCTGCCTTCGCGCGGCTGAGACCGAGATCGGCGAGCGAAAAGCCATAGTCGGCAATTTTCTGCTTCACGTCATTCAGCACTTCAGCGTATTCACGCGACTTCGCTTCTTCGATTTGCTTCTCCAGCTTCTCCCGCTGGGCCAGCAGGTCCTTGTAAGAAGACATAGTTTCCCTTTCTATCTGACCAATGGCGCCGGTCTGCAGCCAGCTCACCATTCATGAAATATATGTGCCTCGGATTTTCGAAGGCAGAGATTAGCACAAAAAAGATTTGATAGAAGCGAGATTCATGAAAATCCCGAGGCCAATTGAATTTCGCACATGTCATTTTGACCGGCCGCGGCCATTTCTCAAATTTTTACGTCTCTACACAGAGATTAGGACATTAGCGATTGTCAATTCGGCCTATCAACATACGCAATTACCCTGCATTCGAAAAATCAAAGCTTTCATAGGACGACAGCTTTGCAAAAATCGGACGGCACGTTTTGCTAAACGGACAAATCGGCACCCGCGACGTCACGCCACATCCCGAGCGCACGCGATCAGCCGGTCGCGCAGCGCGCCGGTATCGGCCGACGGCGCATCGAATGGCGTGCGCACGCGGCGGCCGTCGCATCGCCAATCGGCGCCATGGCGATCGACGCCGAGCAATTCGAGCCCGTCGCGACGCGCATCGCCGGCATCGTATGCGTCCCACAGCGCCTGTTCCTCGTCGAAAGCGAGCGGCGGCAGCGCATCGAGAAGGGTGCCGTCGACCCAGCCCATGCGCCCGAAGCCGCCGATATAGCGCAGCCGCTCGATGTCGAGCGCCCAGAACGTGAAATCGCCGAGCGCAAGATAGCGCGCGGCGTCCGGCTCGTAGCGCCGGTAGCGCGCGCTCACATGCGGATCGTCGCCGAGCGGTACGAACCGGCCGAGCAGCGTCGCGCGCTCGGCGTTCAGCACGTCGCCGCCGGGTGCGTCGACGACGAGGAAGCCCGCGCGCGGATCGGCGGCGAGATTGCGCGTGTGCTCGGCAAGGCCGCTCACGAGGATCACGGGCCGATGGCTTGCATCGGGCGCGAACGGGACGACGGTCGGATAGGGGAAGCCCTGCGGATCGCGCGCATGGGTGGCGAGCGTGCCGAGCGCGCAGCGGTGCAGCAGGTGCAGGGCGAAGGCGGGATCGATGTTCAAGAGGACTCCTGCGGTCGAAGGACGGCGAGCCGGGCCCGCCGCGTGTGCTTCGATGTTACCCGCGGGCGCTGCGCATCGCGCATCGGTCGAACGGCCGATGCAGCCCGCCCCGGCCATCGGCCGAACGGACATCGCCCGGCAGGATCGTAAGCGGTTCGATAGAATCGGACGATTCCGACGGACGCCGCATGCGTCCGCGCATTTTTTGACGAGCCTCCCCGTGTCCGAATCCGCTTCCCCCGAATCGTCGTCCCCGTTCGCCGCGCCGCCCGACGCGCATCGCGTGCTGTCGCTCCCGGCCCGCCAGCGGGCGCGCACCGCGTCGATGGCGCTGTTCTTCGTCGCCGGCATGATGTACGCGTCATGGGGCGTGCACGTGCCGACCGTGCGCGACAAGTTCGCGCTGAGCCCCGGGATGCTGTCGATCGCGCTGTTCGCGGTCGCCGGCGGCTCGATCGCCGCGATGCTGACCATCGCGCGCTGGATCACGCGCGTCGGCTCGCGCACCGCGTGCCTCGCGGGCGGGCTCGTGATGTCCGCGTGCGCGGCGCTGATCCTCGTCGTGCCCGACTACTGGATGCTGCTCGCCGTGCTCGCGCTGTTCGGCTTCTCGATGGCGACGCTCGACGTCGCGATGAACGCCGAGGCCAGCGCGGTCGAGATCGCGCTCGGCAAGCCGATCATGTCGTCGCTGCACGGCATGTTCAGCATCGGCGGGATGTCGGGCGCGGCGGCCGGCGGCGCGCTGCTGTCGGCCGGCATGGCGCCGGCCGTGCATCTCGCGCTCGCGGCGGCGGCGAGCGCGGCGGTGCTCGTGGTCGCGAGCCCGGCCGTGCTGCCGCATGTGCCGCACCACGAACACGCGCACGGCGGCGGCAACCGCTGGCGCTCGCCCGCGTTGTGGATGCTCGGCGGCATCGCGCTCGTCGCGCTGATCGCCGAAGGCGCGATGTACGACTGGGCGACGGTCTACATGCGCGACGTCGTCGCGGCGAGCCCGGCGCTCGCGAGCGCCGCGTACGCGGCATTCTCGGGCGGGATGGCCATCGCGCGCTTCGCGGGCGACGCCGTGCGCGCCCGCTTCGGCGCGCCGCAGCTCGTGTTCGCGAGCGCGTCGCTCGCGTGCGCGGGGATGATCGGCGCGCTGCTGCTGCCGTATCCGGCCGCGGTGCTGACCGGCTTCACGCTGATGGGCCTCGGCCTCGCGAACATGATGCCCGTGCTGTTCGCGGCCGCCGCGCGCGTGAAGGGCATCCACGCGGCCGAAGGGCTCGCGCATGTGGCGGGGCTCGCGTATTTCGGACTGCTGTTCGGTCCGGTCGTGATCGGCGCGGTCGCGCAGGCCGCGAACCTGACCATCGGCCTGTCGGTCGTCGCGCTGTGCGCGGCGCTCGTCGCGGCCGTCGCGCCGAAGGTGCTCGCGCACCTGAAGATCTGACGGCACGGCGCACGCCGGCCAAAAAGAAAGCGCGCATGCGTTGCCGCATGCGCGCTTTCACCCCTACTGTCGGCCGCTTTTTGCGTTACATCTTCACTTCGTCGAGCAGCGACTTCTTGCCGCTCTTGTAGTTGTACAGCGAGATCACGCCGTGTTTCAGATCGCCCTTCGAATCGAAGGTCGTGTTGCCGATCACGCCCGTGTAGTTCGTCGCCGGCATCGCCCCGAGGATCTTCGCCGGATCCGCCGAGTTCGAGCGCTTCATCGCATCGACGATGATGTACACGGCGTCATACGTGAACGGTGCGTAGATCTGGATCGGCTGGCCGAAGCGCTTCTCGTACTTCGCCTTGAACGCGCCGCCGCCCGGCATCTTCTCGAGCGAGGCACCGGCTTCCGAACACACGATGTTGTCGGTCGCGTCGCCGGCCAGGTCGGCCAGCTTTTCCGTGCACACGCCGTCGCCCGCGAGGATCTTCGCGCGCAGGCCGAGCTGCTTCGCCTGCTTCGCGAACGGGCCGCCCGTGGCGTCCATGCCGCCGTACATGATCGCGTCCGGGTTTTCGCCCTTGATCTTCGTCAGAATCGCGCGGAAGTCGACTGCCTTGTCGTTGGTCGCGTCGTGCGACATCACGTTCAGGCCGAGCGCCTTGGCCTTCTTCTCGAACTCGTTCGCGAGACCCTGGCCGTATGCGGTCGAATCGTCGACCACCGCCACGCTCTTGATGCCCTTCGAGTGCGCGTAGTTCGCGAGTGCCGGGCCCTGCTGCGCATCGGTCGCCACCACGCGGTACGTGGTCTTGAAGCCTTGCTGCGTGTAGGCCGGGTTGGTCGCCGACGGCGAGATCTGCACGATGCCCGCATCGCTGTAGATCTTCGAGGCCGGGATCGACGTGCCCGAGTTCAGGTGGCCGACCACCGCGACGACCTTGTCGTCGACGAGCTTCTGCGCAACCTGCGTAGCCTGCCGCGGGTCGGCCGCGTCATCCTGCGCGTCGAGTTGCAGCGTAATCTTCTGGCCGCCGATCGTGAGACCCTTGGCGTTGATCTCCTCGACTGCGAGACGTGCACCGTTTTCGTTGTCCTTGCCCAGGTGTGCAATGCCGCCCGTCAAGGGCGCGACGTGGCCGATCTTGACGACTTGATCGGCGGCCGCGTTGCTTGCAGCTGCAACGCACAGCATCGCCGCAGCGGTGATCGGCAACAGCTTCTGCATTTTGATATTCATGTAAGTCTCCAGTTTCGGTCCCAATAAACGCCATCGCCCGGTGCCCCGCTGCCATCCTTGTGTTTGCAATCACTGGACGATTCGCCGGTTGCATCGTTCATGCACTTGGCCTCAAGCACGTGAAAACAGCCGCTTTTAGCAGCCACCCGCCCGTACTTGCGCGCAAGTGTAGGTGATCAAATTAATTTGTGGGACTTTTTTGGGGTAGTGGTAACACTACTGATATACACACTCTGGAATGACTACTCGAATATCGCCGCGAGCCCCGCCTGATAAGGGTTTCCGCTAATTCCCGGGTTCCCGCTGAAAGGTGGTTTCAAAGCATTCCCGTGTCATTTCGATTCGGTATTTTGTGCACGGGATCATTGAATGAAACGCGCGTGACAGCACGCGCGTTTCGTCGTCCGATATGACCGTTCGGGCGGTCGACAGAACGAATCGTTCAGGCGGCCGACGCACGCCATTCGGCGTCCAGCGCAGCGACGAGCTGCGACGTCGTCAGCGTCTCGCCGCGCCGCCGCGCGAGCGGCGCGCCCTGGCCTGCCCACAGCGACAGGTAGTCGCCGTCGTTCGCGCGCGCGGCGGCCTGGCGCAGCGGCTGCGTCAATGCGTTCTGAACCGGGTACGGCGCCGCATCGGCCACGCGTTCGCCGAGCCACGCCATCAGCGTGTTGCGCAGCCCGCGCGCGTGGCGCCCGGTGATCGCGCGCGTGACCTGTGTCGACGTGTCGGCGCTGGCGAGGAGGCGCGCCTTCCAGTCCGCCGCGATCGCGCTTTCCGTGCAGGTGAGGAACGCCGTGCCGAGCTGCGCGCCCTGCGCGCCGAGCGCGAGCGCGGCCGCGATCCCGCGGCCGTCCATGATGCCGCCCGCGGCGAGCACCGGCAGGCCGGTCGCATCGACGAGCTGCGGCACGAGCGCGATCGTGCCGATCAGCGCGTCGTCGACGGAGCCGATGAAGGTGCCGCGATGGCCGCCCGCTTCAGCCCCCTGCGCGGACAGCGCATCCGCGCCGGCTGCCTGCCACGCGAGCCCTTCGGCCACGTGCGTCGCGGTGCCGATCACGTAGGTGCCGGCAGCCTTCACGCGCGCGACGTCGGCCACGTCGAGCACGCCGAACGTGAAGCTCGCGACCGGCACGCGCAACGCTACCAGCGCATCGAGCTGTGCGCGGAAGTCGGGTGCGTAATGTGCGGGCGCGACGCCCGGCGGCAGCCCGAGCGTCGCGTTCAGCGGATCGATCGCCGCCAGTGCGCGCGCGACGGTGGCCGCATCGGGCACGGCGTCCGGCAACACGAACAGGTTGACCGCGAACGGGCGATCGGTCGCCGCGCGGATGGCTTCGACTTCGGTCGCGAGACGCTCGGGCGCGAACGCGCCGGCGCCGAGGCTGCCGAGCGCACCGGCGTTCGATGCGGCGGCGACCATCGCGGTCGTGGTCGCGCCGACCATCGGCGCCTGCACGAGCGGCAGGCGCAGGCCGAAGCGTTCGGAAAAGGGCGTGGAGAACAGACGGGCAGACATGGCGAATCCTTCGATGACGATGCGCGAAAGCGCTTTGTAAAGGCCGACACATCGACTCTATCGAAGCGACGCACCGCCGAAAAATGAATAATCGAGATCGAAACGATCGCTGCGCGAGAAGCGGGCGCGCGCCCTGCACCGCCGCACGATTGGTGGCACACTAGGCCGCCCTCTTTCACCCCGGGGCGCGCACGACGCACCCCGTTCGCCAGGAGTTCAAAACGTGACTGCACAATGGATCGACATCCCGACCGGTAACGACAGCTTCGGTGGTTATCTCGCGCTGCCCAAGCACGGCACGGGCCCTGCCGTCATCATCATCCAGGAGATCTTCGGCGTGAACTCGCACATCCGCGCGGTCGCCGACCAGTACGCGTCCGACGGTTACGTCGCGCTCGCGCCGGACGTGTTCTGGCGTACCCAGCCGCGCGTCGAGCTGACCTACGAAGGCGCGGATCGCGACAAAGGCATCGAGTTGATGAAGAAGACCGACGTGGGCCTCGCGGTCGCGGACATCGGCGCGGCGGCCGACGCATTGCGCGCGCGCCCCGAAGTGGCCGGCAAGATCGCCGCGATCGGCTACTGCTTCGGCGGCCAGCTCGCGTACCGCGCGGCCGCGACCGGCAAGATCGACGCGGCGGTCGCCTACTACGGCGGCGGCATCCAGAACGCGCTCGATCTCGCCGGCAAGGTCACGCAGCCGATCCTGTTCCACTACGCGGAAAACGACCACGGGATCCCGCTCACGGCCGTCGACCAGGTCAAGGCCGCGTTCGCCGATCACGGCCACGCTTCGTTCCACGTGTATCCGGATGCCGAGCACGGCTTCAACTGCACGGACCGCGCGTCGTACAACCAGCGCGCGTCGGCGCTCGCGCACGGCCGCACGCTGACGTTCCTCGCCGAGCATCTGTAAGAACGGCCAGCCGCGGGCCCATCGCGCCGGGCCCGCGTTATGCTCCCATCATTGCCACGCGTCACAACGGGGGTGACAGCGATGCACTCGGACTATCTCGCGCATGACGCGATCGGCCTCGCCGCACTCGTGCGCGAACGCAAGGCGAGCCCGCGCGAACTGCTCGACGCCGCGATCGGTCAGGCCGAAGCGGTCAACGGCGCGATCAACGCGATCGTGCTGCAGGACTACGAAGCCGCGCGCCAGCGTACGGCCGCGGCGCCCGATGGCGGCGCCGACGCGCCGTTCGCGGGCGTGCCGTATCTCGTCAAGGATCTCGGCGCGGCGGTCGCCGGGCTGCCGCTGTCGATGGGTAGCCGGCACTACCGTTATTTCGTGCCCGGCGACGATTCGCCGGTGATCGCGCGCAGCCGCGCGGCGGGCCTCAACGTGTTCGGCAAGACCAACACGTCGGAGATCGGCCAGATGCCGTACACGGAACCCGTACTGTTCGGCGCATGCCGCAACCCGTGGAATCTCGATCACACGCCCGGCGGCTCGAGCGGCGGCGCGGCGGCGGCGGTCGCGGCCGGTATCGTGCCGCTCGCGCATGCGTCCGACGGCGGCGGCTCGATCCGCATTCCGGCGTCGTGCTGCGGGCTGTTCGGCCTGAAGCCGAGCCGCAACCCGGTGCTCGTCGACCTGCCGTCGAACGGCGAGCTCGTCGTCCAGCATGCGGTCTCGCGCAGCGTGCGCGACAGCGCGCTGCTGCTCGACGTGACGACCGGCCAGACGCTGCCGCACGGCGCGCCCGGCACGTTCCTCGGCGCGCTCGACACGCCGCCCGGCCCCCTGCGGATCGGCCTCGTCGTCGATCCGATGCTCGCGCCGGCGCTGGCCGACGACACGCGCGCGGCGCTCGACGATGCGGCCGCGCTGCTCGAATCGCTCGGCCACCATGTCGAGCCGGCGACGCTGCGCGTCGACTACGCGCGCGCGGCCGAAACCTTCCTCACGCTGTGGGCGACGATCGCCGAGGAGATGGTGCTCGGCGCGCGCGAGCTGACCGGCCGCACGCCGCGGCGCGGCGAATTCGAAGCCGCGACCTGGGCGATGGCCGTGATCGGCCGGCGCCTCGCGCGCACGCGCCTGACGGACGTGCTCGAGTGGCAGCGCCAGCTCACCGTGCAGGTCTCGGGCCTCGTGTCGCGCTACGACGCGATTCTGTGCGCGTCGCTCGCGGGCCCGCCGGTGAAGATCGGCGAATTGCTGCCGACGCCGTTCGAATCGGCGCAGATGAAGCTGCTCGCCGCGCTGCCGGTCAAGCCGCTGCTGAAGGAAATGCTCGCGAAGGCGTCGAACAAGGCGTTCACGTGGGCCGGCTGCACCGAGCTGTTCAACCTGACCGGCCAGCCGGCGATGTCGGTGCCGCTCTACTGGAACGCGCGCGGGCTGCCGATCGGCGTGCAGTTCGCCGCGCGCCACAGCGACGACGAATTGCTGCTCAGGCTCGCGCGGCAGCTCGAACAGGCGCGGCCGTGGTTCGACCGCCGCCCGCCGCTGATGCAGGCGCAGCGCTGATACCGGCGCCATCGGCATCAGCATCGAAAAAAAAGCCCCGCCGGCGAAACCGGCGGGGCTTTTGCACAGACGAAACGTGCGGCGGCGCTTACACGTCGAGCCGTTCGCAGATCGTCCGCGTCGCGGCCGCTGCGTTCAGCGTGTAGAAGTGCAGCCCCGGCACGCCCGCGTCGATCAGGCGCCGGCACAGATCGGTGACGACGTCCGCGCCGAACGCGCGGATCGCGTCGCGATCGTCGCCGAAGCTCTCGAGCCGGCGCGCGACCCAGCGCGGCACTTCGGCGCCGCACATTTCGGAGAAGCGCATCAGCTGCGAGAAGTTCGTGATCGGCATGATGCCCGGCACGATCGGCACGTCCACGCCCAGCTTGCGCGCATCGTCGACGAAGCGGAAATACGCGTCGGCGTTGAAGAAGTACTGCGTGATCGCGGAATTCGCGCCGGCTTTCACCTTGCGCGCGAAATTCTCGAGATCGGCCTTCGGCGAGCGCGATTGCGGGTGGTACTCCGGATAACCGGCGACCTCGATGTGGAACCAGTCGCCATGCTCGGCACGGATGAAGCTGACGAGCTCGGACGCATAGCGCAGCTCGCCGACCTCGCCCATCCCCGACGGCAGGTCGCCGCGCAGCGCGACGATATGCCGGATGCCGTGCGAGCGGTACTGGTCGAGGATCGCGCGCAGGCTGTCGCGCGACGAGCCGATGCACGACAGGTGCGGCGCGGCCTCAAGGCCGTCCTTCTGCATGTCGAGCACGGTATCGAGCGTGCCCTGCTGCGTCGAGCCGCCGGCGCCGAACGTCACGGAGACGAATTTCGGCTTCAGCGGCAGCAGCTGCGCGCGGGTCGCACGCAGCTTTTCGACGCCGTCCGCCGTCTTCGGCGGGAAGAATTCAAACGAAAGTTCGATCGGTTTCATGATTCGATGGGCTAGGGCCTGTTCCCGCCCTCAGCCGATGTCGCGCTGGCCGAAGATCAGCGCGGACAGCAGCCAGGACACGATGCTGTACAGAATCGAACCGAAGAACGCGGACCAGAATCCCGACACCTCGAAGCCCTTCAGCAGCGACGACGCGAACCAGAAGCACAGCGCGTTCACGACGAGGATGAAGACCCCGAGCGTGACGATCGTGACGGGCAGCGTCAGCAGGATCAGCACCGGACGGATCACCGTGTTGATCAGGCCAAGTACCACCGCAACGATCAGCGCGGTGCCGAAGCTCTTGATGTGGATCGACGGCACGAGGTACGTGATGATCAGCAGCGCGAGCGCATTGATGACCCAGGTGAGGATGACGCTCATGGAGTGCTCCGGTTCGGTGGTCGATCTTCGGTACGGTCAGCGGCCGCCGCCGCACCGCGCGCCCCGCAGCGGGGCACGCACGGCACGGCGGCGGCGGCGCATCAGTAGCGATAGTGGTTCGGCTTGAACGGGCCGTCCTTCTGCACGCCGATGTACGAAGCCTGTTCGTCCGACAGCACGGACAGGTTCGCGCCGATGCGCGCGAGGTGCAGGCGCGCGACCTTTTCATCGAGATGCTTCGGCAGCACGTACACCTTGTTCTCGTACTCGGCGCCGCGCACGAACAGCTCGATCTGCGCGAGCGTCTGGTTCGCGAACGAGTTCGACATCACGAACGACGGGTGGCCGGTCGCGCAGCCGAGGTTCACGAGGCGGCCTTCCGCCAGCAGGATCACGCGCTTGCCGTCCGGGAAGATGATGTGGTCGACCTGCGGCTTGATGTTTTCCCACTGGTACTGGCGGGTCGACGCGACGTCGATTTCCGAGTCGAAGTGACCGATGTTGCAGACGATCGCGTTGTGGCGCATGGCCTTCATGTGATCGTGGCCGATCACGTGGAAGTTGCCGGTGGCCGTCACGAAGATGTCGGCCTTGTCGGCCGCGTATTCCATCGTCACGACGCGGTAGCCTTCCATCGCCGCCTGCAGCGCGCAGATCGGATCGATTTCGGTGACCCACACGGTCGCGCCGAGGCCGCGCAGCGACTGCGCGCAGCCCTTGCCCACGTCGCCGTAGCCGGCGACGACCGCGACCTTGCCCGCGATCATCACGTCGGTCGCGCGCTTGATGCCGTCGACGAGCGATTCACGGCAGCCGTACAGGTTGTCGAACTTCGACTTCGTGACCGAGTCGTTCACGTTGAACGCCGGGAACGGCAGGCGGCCGTCCTTTTCCATCTGGTACAGGCGGTGCACGCCGGTCGTGGTTTCTTCGGTCACGCCCTTGATGTGCGCGAGGCGCTTCGAGTACCAGGTCGCGTCGACGTCGAGGTGCGCAGCGATCGACTTGTACAGCGCGACTTCTTCCTCGTTGGTCGGCTTCGAAATCACCGAACGGTCCTTCTCGGCCTTCGAACCGAGGATCAGCAGCAGCGTTGCGTCGCCACCGTCGTCCAGGATCATGTTCGCGAATTCGCCGTTCGGCCATTCGAAGATGCGGTGCGAGAACTCCCAGTATTCGTCGAGCGATTCGCCCTTGAACGCGAACACCGGCGTGCCGGCTTCGACGATCGCGGCCGCGGCGTGGTCCTGCGTCGAGAAGATGTTGCACGATGCCCAGCGGACGTCCGCGCCGAGCGCCTTCAGCGTCTCGATCAGCACACCCGTCTGAATCGTCATGTGCAGCGAACCGGCGATGCGCGCGCCCTTCAGCGGCTGCTGTGCCTTGTATTCGTCGCGGATCTGCACGAGGCCCGGCATTTCGGTCTCGGCGATGTTCAGTTCCTTGCGGCCCCAGCCGGCCAGCGCCATGTCGGCGACGACGTAATCCTTGGAAGCTTGCGAATCGATAATGGCGTTCATCACGCCCTCCTTTCTAAAAAGTTTCTAGATTGGTGACGTGAGCGCCGTTCAGGAAGCGGAGCCGGCGCGACGGTCGCGAAACGCGCGCCGCACGGCTGCTTGGTGAAGCCTTCCGAGCCTGGCGGACCTGGAACGGTCCGTCGCAACGCTCCTCGGAAAACGGGAAGGATTGTAGCAAATCGGCGCGCAAAATGCGCAAGCAGCTCAAGCGCGCGGCGTCGGCGCGCTTGGCCGTCGAGAAAGGGTCAGGACTCCGCGCCGACCCACGCCTGTTCGCGCAGCCGCGCGCGCAGGCGCGCGACCGCCTGGCTGTGCAGCTGGCACACGCGCGATTCGCTTACTTCGAGCACCGCGCCGATCTCGCGCAGATTCAGACCCCGTTCGTAGTACAGCGACATCAGCAGCTTCTCGCGTTCCGGCAGCCGCTCGATCGCCTCGACGAGCGCCTCGCGCAGGTGCTCGTCGAGCAGCGCCGACAGCGGATCGGCGTGATCGACGCGATAGCGGTCGAGGAACGGCTCGTCGTCGGCCGCGCGGTCGAAATCCTCGTAGTAGATGAGCTGGCTGCCGTGCAGGTCCTGCAGCATCCCCTGATATTCGTCGAGCGGCATGTTCAGGTGCAGCGCGATCTCGGTCTCGCTCGCCGAGCGGCCGAGATGCTGCTCGACCTGGTGCACCGCGTGCTCGACCTCGCGCGACGTCTTGCGCAGGCTGCGCGGCAGCCAGTCGTTGCTGCGCAGCTCGTCGAGCATCGCGCCGCGGATGCGCTGCGTCGCGTAGGTCTCGAACTGCGCGCCCTGGTCTTCCTTGTAGCGGCCGGCCGCGTCCATCAGGCCGATCATGCCGGCCTGGATCAGGTCGTCGAGGTCGACGCTCGCCGGCATCTTCGCGACGAGCTGCAGCCCGAGGCGCCGCACGAGCGGCGCATATTGCGCGAGCACGTCGGCCTGGGACATCTTTCCTTGAGCGTTGTACATCATGGCTCTCTCCTTCCGGTGGTGCTCACGCGGCGTGTGCCGCGCCCGCCTCGTACGACGGCTTGCCGCCGGTACGGACGGCACGGCCCGCGCCCGAACGCGGGCGCA
This sequence comes from Burkholderia cepacia, assembly GCF_001039005.1. Classification (GTDB taxonomy): domain Bacteria; phylum Pseudomonadota; class Gammaproteobacteria; order Burkholderiales; family Burkholderiaceae; genus Burkholderia; species Burkholderia theae. The sequence continues at coordinate 43,076 of NZ_LDWR01000035.1, read as the reverse complement.
TCGGCCAGTACAGCAGGTCGGCGGCAATCTGCCGGTAATCGCGCGCGGCGGGCGACGACGGGAACGCGTCGACCGCGGCATGCATCAGTTCGCGCGCGTGCTCGACAAGCGGATCGGCGCCCACGCAGCCCGCGTCGGCGATCGACACGGTCAGGTAGCGGCTCGCGACGCCCGCGAGGTTGTCGAACGCCGTCTTCGCGTCCGCGTGGCTGGCGACGTGATTGGTCAGCACGCGGAACTGCGCGAACGCGTGCGCGAAATGCAGCCGCTTCATGCACGCGTACGCCTCGGTGATCGCTTGCGCGGCGACCCGCGTGACGACCAGCACGTCGTGCGCTTCGCGCGCGAGCGCCGAGAACGAGCCGTCGGCGCCGAGTTGCGCGTCGACCAGGACGATGTCGGCCGGGCCGTCGATCAAATCGCTCAGTTGCGCGTCGCTGTAGCCGGCACGCGCGAGCCGCGCGGCCGCGCACAAGCCGAAACCGGCGGCCACCCGCGTGCGCTCGCCGTCGCGCAGCCACGCGCCCGCCAGCGTCGCGCTGGCCGAATGCACGTCGGCGCGCTCGTCGACGACGAGCACATCCTTGCCGAGCGATGCGAGCGCCGCCGCCAGATTCACGATGGTGGACGTGCAGCCGACACCCGCCGGCCCGCCCGTCACCGCGACGATGCGCGACGCGCGTCCGGCCAGCAGGCGCCGCAGCCCTTCGGCCTGGTCGATGATTCGTTTATCCAAATCGCACCTCGTGCAGTTCGGCGGTGGAACGTGCGGTCAGTGCGGAAAGCAGCGTCGGCATGTCCTCGTCTTGCGGCACGAAGGGCGAGCCGTCGCGCGGCACACAGAACGCGCTCTTCAGCAGGAATTTGGTCGAGGCGACGTACAGGTTCTCCGGCACCTTCTGGCCGGTCGACACGTAGTGGACCGGCAGCTTGTAGCGGATCACCGTGTCGAGCACGCCGCCGAGGTGGGTCGCCTCGTCGAGCTTCGTGAGGATGCAGCCGGCGAGGTCCGGATGCTCGCCCGCGCTGCGGTACGCCTGCACGACTTCGTTGAGCGTGTCGCCGTGGCTCGTCGCGTTGAGCAGCAGCAGGCGCTGCACCGGCGCGTTCGCGCCGTGCAGCATCGCGATCTGGTCGGACACCGCGCGGTCGCGCTGGCTCATGCCGATCGTGTCGATCAGCACGATGTGCTTGTTGCGCAGCTCGGACAGCGCGAGCGCGAGATCGCCCGCATCCTTCACCGCGTGCACGGGCACGCCGAGGATCTTGCCGAAGATGCGCAGCTGCTCGTGGCCGCCGATCCGGTAGCTGTCGGTGGTCAGCAGCGCGACCTTGCTCGCGCCGAAACGCATCACGCAGCGCGCGGCCAGCTTCGCGGTGGTGGTGGTCTTGCCGACGCCCGTCGGCCCCATCAGCGCGAACACGCCGCCGCGCTCCATCAGCGCGTCCTCGCTGTCGAGCACCGGCAGGTTCGCCGCGAGCACCGATTGCGCCCATTCGGCCGCTTGTTCGATGGTTTGCGCGCCGTCGCCGGACGGCAGATTGTCGACGAGCATCCGCACGAGCTGCGCGGAAAAACCGGCCGCGAACAGGTGCTTGGTCAGCGCGCCGTGCACGGCGCTGCGACGTTGGCGGTCGTGCCACATCAGGTTGTCGAACTGCTCTTCCATCATCCCGCGCAGTTCGCCGAGCTCGTGCATCACCGTGTCGTTGACGATCCGCTCGATGCGCGACTTCACCGCATCGGCCACCACGGCGGCCGCGTCGGCCGACAGGCGCGTGCGCTCGGCCGCCTTCGCGGCATGCGCGGCGCTCGGGTCCGGCGCGCGGGGGGCGGCGGCCGGGATCCGGCGTTCGGCGTCGCGCACGATGTCGCGCGCCCAGTCGGGCGACGTCGCGCTCGCGGCGCGCTGCTCGGCCGGTGCGCTCGCTTGCGGCGCGGCCGGCGTGGCCTGGGTGCGCGCGATCAGTGCGTCGCGCTGCTGCGTCAGGCGTTTCGCGTGCTCGACGAGCCACGGCGCGGGTTCGGAAGCGCCTGCGGCGGGCAGGCCGGCGGCCGGTGCGGCGACCGACGGTGCTACCGCGGCCGGCACATCCGCATCGATCGTCGAAGGATGCGCCGCCGTGTCCTCCACATCGGCACTCGCGCCGAACACCGACGAGAACACGTCCGGCAGCCCGCCGTCGCCTGCCGCATACGGATTCACGGCCGGGCGCGCGAGCGTGGCGCCCGGGCGCGACACGATGCCCGGAACCGCGGCGGCCGGCACGGATTCCTGCATTCGCGGCGCGGCGATTCGCGGCCGCGCGACAGCTGGCGGCGTCACCGCGGCCAGGTCCGAATCGGCGAGTGCGACGATTTCGACGCTGCCGTCATCGAGCGTGCGGTTCGACAGCACGACCGCGTCGGCGCCGAGCGCCTCGCGCACCAGACGAAGTGCGTCGCGGCTCGTTGCGCCGGTGAATTTGCGAATGTTCAAGCGGAACCCCCGATGACGTTAACGACTTTGATCGTGCGTGTGTCCGGCACTTCGGCATACGACAGCACTTTCAATTGCGGCAGGCTGCGGCGCAGGAAACGCGCGAGCATCGCGCGCAGCGCGTGCTGCACGAGCAGCACGGGCGGCAGCCCGAGATTCTGTTGACGCAGCATCGCTTGCTGCGTGCCGGTCAGAAGGTTGTGCGCGAGGCCGGGTTCGAGGCCCGGGTTCGCGCCGGTGGCGAGCGCCTGCGACAGCACGCGCTCGAGATTCGAGTCGAGGCCCATCACCTGCATCTCGCCCGCGCCCGGATACCACTGCTGGGTGATCGCGCGACCGAGCGAGAGCCGCACCGCGGCCGTGATCTCGAACGCGTCGCCGCGGCCCGCATGTTCGGACACGGCCTCGAGGATCGTGCGCATGTCGCGGATCGGCACGCCTTCCTCGAGCAGGTTCTGCAGCACCTTCTGCAGCGTCGTCAGCGAGATCGTCTTCGGCACGAGGTCCTCGACGAGCGACGGCGCGTCCTTGCCGGTGCGCTCGACGAGCGCCTGCACTTCCTGGCGGCCGAGCAGCTCGGCCGCGTGCTGGACGACGAGATGGTTCAGGTGCGTCGCGACGACCGTGCTCGCGTCCACCACCGTGTAGCCGTACACCTGCGCCTGTTCGCGCAGCGCGACGTCGATCCACACGGCCGGCAGCCCGAACGCGGGATCCTGCGTGACGGCGCCCGGCAGCGCGGCCGTCACCTGGCCGGGGTTGATCGCGAGCCACTGGCCCGGGAACACTTCGCCGAAGCCGATCTCGACGCCCTTCAGCGCGATCCGGTATGCGTTCGGCCGCAGTTCGAGGTTGTCGCGGATGTGGATCACCGGCGGCAGGAAGCCGATTTCCTGCGCGAATTTCTTGCGGATGCTCTTGATGCGCTTGAGCAGTTCGCCGTCGCTGTTCCTGTCGACGAGCGGGATCAGCCGGTAACCGACCTCGAGGCCGAGCGGGTCGATCAGCTGCACGTCGTCCCAGGTCGCCTCGTGGCTGTCGGACGGCAGCACGGCGGGCGGCGCAATGTCGGTCACGTCGCCGGCCGCCTTGCGGGCCGCCGCGCGCTTCGTCAGCGAGCGGGACAGCCAGATCGCGCCGCCGCCGAGGCCGAGAAACGCGAAGTGCGGCATCCCGGGGATCAGCCCCATCAGCACGATGATCACGCCGGTGATCATCAGCACGCGCGGGTTCGTGAACAGCTGGCCGGTGATCTGCGTGCCGATGTCCTCGTCGGTCGCGACGCGCGACACGATCACGCCGGCCGCGGTCGAGATCACGAGCGACGGGATCTGCGCGACGAGGCCGTCGCCGATCGTCAGCAGCGTGTAGTTCGTGCCGGCCGCCGCGAAGCTCATGTCGTGCTGGACCATCCCGACGATCAGCCCGCCGATCACGTTGATCGCCATGATGATCAGGCCGGCGATCGCGTCGCCGCGCACGAACTTCGACGCGCCGTCCATCGACCCGTAGAACTCGGCTTCCTGCGACACGGCCAGGCGGCGCTTGCGCGCCTGTTCCTCGTTGATGAGGCCCGCGTTCAGGTCGGCGTCGATCGCCATCTGCTTGCCGGGCATCGCGTCGAGCGTGAAGCGCGCGGACACTTCGGCGATCCGCCCCGCGCCCTTCGTGATCACCATGAAGTTGATGATCATCAGGATCACGAACACGACGATGCCGACCGCGAAGTTGCCGCCGACCAGGAAGTGGCCGAACGCCTCGATCACCTGGCCTGCCGCGTCGGGGCCCGTGTGGCCCTCGAGCAGCACGACGCGCGTCGACGCGACGTTCAGCGACAGGCGCAGCAGCGTCGAGAACAGCAGCACGCTCGGGAACGCCGCGAAATCGAGCGGCTTCATCGTGTACATGCTGACGAGCAGCACCATCACCGACAGCGCGATGTTGAACGTGAACAGCAGATCCAGCAGCAGCGGCGGCAGCGGCAGGATCATCATCCCCAGGATCATGCAGATGAGGACTGGGCCCGCGAGCGCGCGCAGGTTGGTGCCCGCGAACGGGTTCGGGCGCTTCCCGAGCAGGCCGGTCGGGGTGCTCATGCTGCCTCCCGCCGGGCCGCCCCAAGGGAGGCAGCCGCCCCCTCGGGGGGCAGCGAACGAATGTGAGCGTGGGGGCTAATCATCACGCGGCTCCTTGCTTGCCTTGCTTGCCGAGCGTGTCCTCGGCTTCTTCGCGTTCATCGTCGGCGGGCACCGACGTGCCCTTGTCGAGGTCGGCCGGCACGTCGAGATCGACCGGCACCGCGGGGAACGCGCCGCCTTCCGAGCGGAAGCGCTTGAGCTGGTAGACCCACGCGAGCACTTCGGCGACGGCCGAGTACAGCGAGCCGGGAATCTCGCGCTCGAGTTCGACGTTGTGATACAGCGCACGCGCGAGCGGCGGCGCTTCGAGCAGCGGCACGTTGTGTTCGGCCGCGAGTTCGCGGATGCGCGCGGCGACGAGGTTCACGCCCTTCGCGACGACCTTCGGCGCGCGCATCTCGCCGTCCGTGTATTGCAGCGCGACGGCGAAGTGCGTCGGGTTCGTGACGACCACGTCGGCCTTCGGCACGGCCGCCATCATCCGGCGGCGCGCGATCGCGCGCTGCTGCTGGCGGATCCGCCCCTTCACGTGCGGATCGCCTTCGTTCTCGCGATGCTCGCGCTTCACTTCTTCCTTCGTCATGCGCAACTTCTTGTTGTACTGCCAGATTTGGTAAGGCACATCGAGCGCGGCGACCACCAGCATCCCGGCGACCGTCGTGCCGCAGCACACGGCGACCAGGTGCAGCGCATCGGGAAGCGCCGCACCGAGCGGCTGCATCGCGAGGCCGAGCAGTTCGTCCTTGCTGCGCCAGATCGCGACGCCGCCGATTCCGCCGACGACGAGCGTCTTCACGACCGACATCCCGAGCTGGATCGGCCCCTGGATCGAGAAGATCCGGCCGAGGCCCGAGATCGGGTTCAGGCGGTCGAACTTCAGCTCGAACGTCTTTTGCGAGATCAGCCAGCCGCCGAGCGCCATCGGCGCGAGCAAGGCGGCGACACCGCTGAGCACGAGGATCGGCAGCAGCGCGGCGAAGCCTTCGAGGCTCGCGCTGCCGGCTGCCGACAGCATCCGGTTCGTGTCGAACGCGGTCGCGCGGTCGAACGTGAACGCACCGCGCAGCATCGCCTGCAGATGCGCCCCCGACGGACCCGCGAGCAGCCATGCGCCGTAGAACCCGGCCGCGAGCAGCGCGAACGAAGCCAGTTCGCGCGAGCGCGCGACCTGCCCCTCCTCGCGCGCCTTCTCGCGGCGTCTGGGAGTGGCGGCTTCGGTCTTGTCGAGATCGCTCTCGTCTGCCACGGGGCCTCCAGTCGGGTACGGCGGAATGCCGCTTTCCAGTGACACCGATTATTCATGGAGGCGTCAAACGCCGATCGGTCGAGCAAAGCCGGGAAAGGGGGGTATTTCGGGGAATCGGGCGAGCCGGCGCGAACGGGGCTGGATCGGGGGCGAAGCGGCGCGCGACGGGGCGGGAAAACGTGCCGGTCAGCGGCGTGGTGAAGCGTCGGTCCCGGACGGAACGGTGACGGAGGGAAGCCGCGAAGCGGTGAAACGGCGACGCGGGAAAAGCGGGGAAATCAGGCCCCGACGCGGCAACGTCGCGCGTCGGGGCAGGCGCCGGTCAGACCGCCGGGACCGGATCCGCGCCGAAGCGGTTCGGGCCTTCGGTGCCGCGCGAGCACATCCACACGAGCAGCAGGATGCCGCCGACGATCGGAATGAACCCGAGCAGCAGGAACCAGCCCGAGCGGCCCGTATCGTGCAGGCGGCGGACGCTGACCGCGATGCCCGGAATGATCAGTGCCAGCGAAACCAGGAAGATCACGCCGAGCAGCAGCAGCGTGATCACGCCCGCGTCGCGGCCCACCGCGCCGATCACCTGGCCGACGACCGACAGAATGCCGCTCAGCAGCGCGAAATACCAGTATTCGGCACGACGCGCACGGCCTTCGAATTTCGCGTATTGATTGAGTACGGAACGAACGGCTTCGGAAAAATTCATCTTATTACCCTCCTGTTTTATATTGGCACCCCGGAAACAACGCCGGAATTATATGTTTGAATTTCGACAGGCTCCATCTCTTTTCACATACTGATCTTGGCGTATACCCCGTCGCGCCGCATGCCGATACGGCGCGGGAACGGCTGCCATAGCGTATTGCGGCGCCGCAGGCTTGCATGCCGCGTCATTTAAATAATCTTCAATACCTGACAGAAACTGCAGCCTCGATAATCCAGCATTCGATTACAACCGAATGAAATCGGGTGCGATCGATAATCGGCGCGCGAGCGCGGCATTCGATTAACCGGCCGACCGGCAATACGCCAATGCGCGAGTCGCGCTACGCTTCGCCATTCCCGATCCCGGTCGAATCGCGCCATGTTCCGTCGTCTGCCCGCTCCGTTGCTGTCGCTCGCCGGCGTGCTGGCCGCCGGCTGCGCGAGCCCGCCGGCCTAGCCGGCCGCCGCGCGCTGCAGCGCGGCGAGATCGAGCTTCTTCATCGTCATCACCTGCGCCATCACGCGCTCGGCGCGCGCCGGATCGCCCGTCATCAGCTCGGTCATCTGCACGGGCACGACCTGCCACGACACGCCGAAGCGGTCGCGCAGCCAGCCGCACTGCTGCGCGCGCTCGTCGCCGCCTTCGGACAGGTGCGCCCAGTAGCGGTCGATCTCGTCCTGGTCGCGGCAGTTGACGACGAACGACACGGCCGGCGTGAGCTGGAATACCGGGCCACCGTTCAGCGCGACGAACGCCTGCCCGTCGAGCTCGAACGCGACGGTCATCACCGCCCCCTCCGCCTGCCGGGATGCGTGCGCGCCGGCCTTGCCGTAGCGCGCGACGTGCACGATGCGCGCATGGTCGAATACCGACACGTAGAAACCGGCTGCCGCCTCGGCGTCGTGGTCGAACCACAGGAACGGCGTGATGCGTTGTATGCGCGGGCTCATGTCGCTGCCTCCTCGATGTCGTGCCGGCCCCTGTGCCGGTCTTACATCTTAGGCGCTGCACCCGCGCGCGGCGGCGATCCGGCCCGTAGTCCGCGCGCGGCCCCGGAATAAAAAAGGGGGCGATCGCTCGCCCCCCTTGTTCCTGCGTTCGGCCGTGCCGCGTCAGAACGCGACGAAAGGCGCCGCGCCACCGCTTGCGGTCTTGTCCATCCCGAAGAAGATCGTCCTGCCGTAGAACTGCGGCATGCCGATGTCGAGCCAGGCGGACGAGCCGAACGGCCCCGCGATGTTGTTGAACGCGAACGTCGACGGGTTCGCGAACAGCGAATCCGCGTTCGCGACGGACATCGACACGTTGCCCGACACGCCGTTCTGGCCGGTCAGCGTCGCCCCATAGGCGGCCGTGGACGCCGGGCAGTAGAACTGCGTATTCCTCGTGCAGACCGTCTGCGACGAATCGTTGAAGAAATACGCGTTCGAACCCGTATCGAAGAACGCGGTCACGCTGCGCCCGAGGAACGACGCGCTGACGTCGCCCGTCGTGGTCGACGTCATCACGGTCTTCCCGGTCAGATCGGGCAGGCCGAACGTCAGCGTCCCGGTCGCGGTCGCCTGCCCGCTGCTCGAGACGCTCGGCATCTGCACGCTCACGCCGCTGCTGTCGGCGAAACGATGCACCGGATTGGCCACCTGCTGCGCCACCGGCACGAGCGCGATGGCGCAGTTCGCGTTGCTGCCGTTCGGGCACGCGTAGTAGTTGTTGCTGGTCGACGTCGACGTCGCGCAGAGCGTGCCGCAGTCGTTCGGCGCCGGCCCGATGCCGAGGATCCCGTTCGCGCCGAGCGCGCTCGCGGAATTGGCCGACGCGCCGCCGTTCGTGCACGAGCTCGGCACATTCGTCGTGCCGAGGTCGCCGATGATCTGCACGGGCAGCGAGGCCGCCTGCTCGGTGCCGATCGACAGGTCGACCGTGCGCACCGAACCCCACGTGTAGCTCGACACGAACTTGCCGCACTCGGCGACCGGTGAACCGCCGCTCGTCACCTGCGGCAGGTTGTTCAACACGCCCGACACCGCGCTGCCGACGAGCCGCAGCCCGTAGGACGCGGTATCGACGAGCACGTTGGTGACCACCTGGCAGTTCGACGTGCCCGGCGCGCAGACCTTCACGCTGACGGTCGGGATGTTGATCACGTTCGCGACGCCGGTGCCGACCGTGATGACGGCCGTGTTCCCGCTATTGCCGTCCGATCCGCCCGAACCGTTGCCGTTACCGTTGCTGCCGGAACTGTTACCGCTGCCGCCGTCGCCGCCGCCGCATGCCGTCACGAGCACGGCCGTCGCGGCCGCGAGACCCAGCACGCCGAGCCAGCGCTTGAATGTACGAGGAATTCTCAAGATCACTCTCCCGCTGTCACTGGATGTCGGTGCCGGCGAGGCCGGCAGGCAGCGCCGCCGGCAGCCACGCCTGGCCCGAGAAGGCGCCCATGTGGCCACCGGTCCGGATCACGAGGCCGCTCGTCTCGACGGCCACGGGCGCGCGCCAGCCGCGCGCCGCGTGTGCGGCCTGGACGCCGGCGGTGTACTGCGGGAAATAGCTGCCGAGCAGCGATGCGAGGTCCGGCATCGTCGGCCCGCGCCATGCGAGGCCGAACACGCTGCCAGCGGCAGAGGTGTATTCGTGGATGACCGTGCCCGATCCGAGCGTGATCTCGCGGACGGTATAAGCGGCCGTGCTCGCCTGCATGCCGTCGGCCGAACGCATCGCGCGCTGCATCGTGCGCGCGCTTGCAGCCTGATCGTCCGCCGGCGGCGACATCGGCGCGCCGCCCAGTTCAGCGTGTGCGTGGACGGTCCACAGCACACCCGTTGCAGCCGCCGCGTGCGCGACAGCCCAGCCCAAGCGTTTCAGCTTCAAGTTCCCTCCCAGGGACTGGCTTCGTTGCCGGCGGCGCAGCCATCGTGCCCGCGTCGCCTGCCAACATATGAAATCGTATGAATGACGCTCCGTTGCTGCTGACGCGTAGTATGCCTGCAGCATGTGTCGACGTGTCAATTCGACCCATGCTGCACCGAGCCGCATGGGTGCGGCAAGCACGGGTAAACGTTGGGGAAACGGCGTGACGCGTACATCGGGCGGCCCCGCGAAACGGGGCGCGCCGATGCGATGCGATGCGGCAGGGTCAGAAGCCCAGGCTCGCGAGCAGGTCGTCGACCTGCCCCTGGTCCTGGACCACGTCGGATTTGCCTTCCGGCGCGATCTGCGGGCCGTTCAGCAGCGACTCGGGGCTGCCGGTCGCGCTCATCTGCTCGGCCGCGAGCGCGGCCGCGGTGGCCGCGAACTGCTCGCGCCGCTCGGGCGCGATGTTCTCGACGAGCACGGTGAGGAGCTGCTGCTCGATCAGGTAGACCATGTCCATGATCTTCTTGATCACCTGCCCGGTCAGATCCTGGAAGTCCTGCGCGAGCATGATCTCGAGCAGCTGCGCGCTGGTCGCCGACGTCGACTCGGGCAGCGTGCGCAGGAACGTGCGCGTATCGTCCATCAGCTCGCGCACTTCCGCGTGCTCGATCGGCGCCGCGTACCACTGCGCCCAGCGCGCGTCGAGCGCCTCGGCCTCGTTCTGGACGCGCTCCTGCATCGGCTTCGCGATCTCGATCGCATTCAGCACGCGCACGGCCGCCTGCTCGGTCATCGTCGCGACGTAGCGCAGCCGGTCGCGCGCATCGGGCACGGCTTCCGCCGCACGCTCGACGTGCTTGTCGAGCCCGAGCTCGCGCATCGAATCGCGCAGCGCACGCGTGACCTGGCCGATGCGCGCGAGAATGCGGTCGCTCGCGAAATCGGCGCCTTCTGGGTGGCTGTCGGCGTTGAACCCCGCGCCGGCGAGCGCCGCATGGATCGGCTCGTTCACGTCAGCTCCCGGCCTTCGCCATCTTGTCGATAATCTTGTTCAGCTTCTCGTCGAGCGTCGCGGCCGTGAACGGTTTCACGACGTAGCCGCTCGCGCCCGCCTGCGCGGCCGCGATGATGTTCTCCTTCTTCGACTCGGCCGTGACCATCAGCACCGGCAGGTGCGTGAGCGTCGCGTCCGCGCGGATTTCCTTCAGCATCGCGAGGCCGTCGAGGTTCGGCATGTTCCAGTCCGAGATCACGAAGTCGTAGCCGCCGCCGCGCAGCCGCGCGAGGCCGGCCAGGCCGTCCTCGGCCTCGTCGACGTTCGAATAGCCCAGTTCCTTGAGCAGGTTGCGGACGATCCGGCGCATCGTCGGGAAATCGTCCACCACCAGGATTTTCATGCTCTTGTCCATCGTCGTTCCTTTCCAGATTCGTTTCCGTCGGGACGCGTATCGTGGCACGCGCCCCGTGACATTCCATTCAAACGCGCTGCACGCGGTCGCCCATCGTCGCCAGTCGCGCCATCACGCGGCGGCTCATCTCGGCGAGCGGCGCGATCTCGTCCGCGCCGCCGAGCGCGATCGCCTCGCGCGGCATCCCGAACACGATGCAGCTTGCTTCATCCTGCGCGAACGTGTGGGCACCCGCGCGTTTCATTTCCAGCAGGCCGGCCGCGCCGTCGCGGCCCATCCCGGTAAGAATGACACCGATCGCGTTCTTGCCCGCGTGCGTCGCCGCCGAGCGGAACAGCACGTCGACCGACGGGCGGTGACGGTTCACCGGCGGCTCGTCCGACAGTTGCGCAATATAGTTCGCACCGCTTCTCGCGAGCAACAGGTGTGCATGGCCCGGCGCGATATACGCATGCCCCGGCAGCACGCGCTCGCCGTGCTCGGCTTCCTTCACCGCGATCCGGCACAGGCCGTTCAGCCGCTGCGCGAACGATTTCGTGAAACCGGGCGGCATGTGCTGCGCGATCAGCACGGCCGGCGCATCCGGCGGCAGCGGCGTCAGCACTTCGCGGATCGCCTCGGTGCCGCCCGTCGACGCGCCGATGATAATCAGCTTCTCGGTACTGACGAGCGGGTTGTTGACCATCGGCGCGGCCGCGGGGCTGTCCGCCGCGCGCGCAACCGCTTGCGGCTGCGGCGCCTGGCGCACGCGCGCGCGCGACGCCGCGCGGATCTTGTCGGCGAGCTTCTCCGCGTAGTCGAGCATCCCGTCGCGAATCCCGACGCGCGGTTTCGTGACGAAATCCACCGCGCCGAGTTCGAGCGCGCGCAGCGTGATTTCCGAGCCGCGCTCGGTCAGCGACGACACCATCACGACCGGCATCGGCCGCAGGCGCATCAGCTTCTCGAGGAAGTCGAGCCCGTCCATGCGCGGCATTTCGACGTCCAGCGTGAGCACGTCGGGGTTGTGCTGCTTGATGAGCTCGCGCGCGACAAGCGGATCGGGCGCGGTCGCGCACACCGTCATGTCGGGCTGGGTGTTGATGATCTCGGTCATCAGGCTGCGGATCAGCGCCGAATCGTCGACGCACAATACTTTGATCTTCTGCACTGCGGTCATGCCTCCTGCTTTCTTGATAGATTCGCCGCATACGGGCCTCCGGCGCCCGGGCTCCCCGGGTTCGCCGCCCGCACGCCGCCGGCACTCGCGCTGCCGCCCGGCGCCGCACCGCGCGCGCCGAACAGCTCGATGCGCGGGCGCGCCGGCTGCGGCGCGGCCGGCCGCTTCGCCTGGAACAGCTCGACATGCGCGCGCGGCCGTGCGGCGCGCAAGCGGTCGGCCTCGCGCGCCAGCGCGGCTTCGCGCTCGGTCACGCCCGGCACCTGCAGCCGCAGCTTCTTCACCATCGCGCGACCCGTGCGCGGCATGAACGCGACCTTGCGCGGATGGACGTCCTGCAGGTCTTCCGCCGTGATGCGGATGCGCTCGAGCGCCAGGTAGCGGCGCACGAAATCCGCATTGCGATCGCCGATGTTGATGGTCGTCATTCCTGCCAGCACGGCCGCGCCGCCGAACACCTTCGCCTCGAGACGCTCGCGGCGCCCGCCGGCCTTGATCAGCTCGTTGATCAGCACTTCCATCGCATACGCGCCGTAACGCATCGATTCGGACGCGGTCGCGCCCGCATCGGCGCCGTCGTCGGGCAGCATGAAGTGGTTCATCCCGCCGATGCCGGCGTACGGATCGTGAATGCACGCGGCGACGCACGAGCCGAGCACGGTCATCAGCACCATGTCCTCGGACGTCGTGTAGAACTCGTTCGGCAACAGCTTCACGCCGGGACAGCCGAAATGGTTGTCGAAGTAGCGATTCGTCGCGATCGGCAGGGCGCTCATCCGCGATCTCCGTAGGCGGGTGCGGCGGACCGCGCGGGAGCGCGCGACGGCGTGGCCGCCGCCGCGGGCGCCTGCGCGGCACGCGGCCGCGCACCCTGCGCGGCGTCGCGTGTCAATTCGTACACCGTCTGCCCGCGCAGCCGGAACCCCTGCGTGACGTACGTGAAGTTTTCCGAATGGCCGGCGAACAGCAGCCCGCCCGGCTTCACCAGCGGCTCGAAGCGTGACAGCACCTGCCCCTGCGTCGGCTTGTCGAAGTAGATCATCACGTTGCGGCAGAAGATCGCGTCGAACGGCTTCGCGATCCCGTAGTCCGCATCGGTCAGGTTCAGTTGCTCGAAGCGGATCATCGCACGCAGCTCGGGGCGCACCTTCACGCGGCCTGCCTGCGGGCCCGTGCCCTTCAGGAAGAAGCGCTTCAGCCGCTCCGGCGTCAGGTGCTTGACCTGGTCGTACGTATAGATGCCGGCTTCCGCCTTCGCGAGCACCTGCGTGTCGAGATCGGTCGCGAGGATCGACGCGCCGCGCGCCGCCGATTCGCCGAGCGCCTCGATCAGCGTGATCGCGATCGAATACGGCTCCTCGCCGGTCGACGCCGCCGAGCACCATACCGACACGGGTGCCGGCCGCCCCTTCACGAAATCCGACAGGATCGGGAAATGGTGCGACTCGCGGAAGAACGCGGTCAGGTTCGTGGTCAGCGCATTGGTGAACGCTTCCCACTCGAGCGGATCGTCTTCCTGCTCGAGCAGGTCGAGGTAGTCGCGGAACGTGTCGAGGCCGCGAGCACGCAACCGCCGCGCGAGACGGCTGTACGCCATGTCGCGCTTGTGCTCGGACAGCGAGATCCCCGCGCGTTGGTGGATCAGCGCGCGGATGCGCGCGAAATCCGCGCCCGTGAACGCAAAGTCGCGCCCCGGCTCGCCCGCTCGGGGCGCGGCATCCGGTGCATCGGGTCGAAATGGCGCGCGCGCGTGCGGCATGGTTTAGAAGGTCTCCCAGTCGTCGTCGGACGTGCCGGCCGCGGCCGCGGCCGGCTTCTCGCCGTTCAGCGCGGGGCGCACGAGAGCGGGCTTCGCGGCCGGCTTGTCCGCCGGTGCGGCCGTCTTCGCGAGACGCGGGCCGTAGCCGCCGGCAGCGGCGCCGCGAGACGCAGGTGCTTCCTTCTGCGTGCGTGCACCGGAGTCCGCCGCGCGCTTCGGTTCGCGGCTGGCGGCCGGCGCGGCGGCATGCGACGCCGGCGAGGCTCGGCGTGCGGATGCCGCGGCAGCCTGCGGTGCCGGCAGCGCGGCGACCGGCGCGGCGTCGTAACGCGGCTCCGACGGCAACGCCGGCAAGGCCGGCAAGGCGGCCGGTTCATGTGCGACCGGCCGCACCACGCTGCGCGACGGCGCGAGCACGATGCCGCCCGCCACGCGCCAATCCGACACGATCGCCTTCATCTGGCGCGTCTGCTCCTCGAGCGACGCAGCCGCGGCCGCCGCCTGCTCGACAAGCGCCGCGTTCTGCTGCGTGACCGAATCCATCTGGCCGACCGCGCGGTTGACCTGCTCGATGCCGGTCGACTGTTCGTCCGACGCGGCGCTGATCTCGCCCATGATGTCGGTCACGCGGCGCACGGCCTGCACGATCTCGTCCATCGTCGAGCCCGCGCGCGCGACGAGCGCCGACCCGCTCTCGACCTTCTCGGACGAATCGCCGATCAGCTGCTTGATTTCCTTCGCGGCGCTCGCGCTGCGCTGCGCGAGCGAGCGCACCTCGCCCGCGACCACCGCGAAGCCGCGGCCCTGCTCGCCCGCCCGCGCGGCTTCGACCGCCGCGTTCAGCGCGAGGATGTTGGTCTGGAACGCGATGCCCTCGATCGTCCCGATGATGTCGACGACCTTGCCCGAGCTCGCCGCGATGTCCTGCATCGTCGACACGACCTGGCCGACCACGTCGCCGCCCTGCGTCGCGATGTCCGACGCGTTCACCGCGAGCTGGCTCGCCTGCCGCGCGTTCTCCGCGTTCTGCCGCACGGTGCCCGTCAGCTGCTCCATGCTCGACGCGGTTTCCTGCAGCGACGCGGCCTGCTCCTCGGTGCGCTGCGACAGGTCGACGTTGCCGGTCGCGATCTCGCGTGCGCCGACGTCGATCGATTCGGTGCCGCGATGCACGGCCTGCACCATCGTCGTGACGGCGTCCTGCATCCGCTTGATGCCGCCGAACAGGCGACCGATCTCGTTCGTGCTGAACACGTTCACCGGTTGCGTAAGGTCGCCGCCGGCGATGCGCTCGAAGTGCGCGATCGCGTCCTCGAGCGGCTGCACGATCAGCCCGCGCAGCGCGAAGCGGATCGCGATCACGACGACGAACGCGATCGCGATGCCGGCCGCGATCAGCGCGACCATCAGCGAGATCTGCGACTGCGTCGCGGCCTGGCGGTCTTCCGCGCGCTTCTGCAGCGACGCGACCACGGCCGACGCGGCCAGGTCGTACGCGACGAACATCGGGCTGATCTTCGTGTCGGCGACCGCGTGGTACGCGGCCATGTCGCCCGCGCGCGCGGCCGCGAACTCGGGCTCGACGCCTTCCTTCACGATCGTCGCGTAACGTGCGGACAACTCGTCGACGAGCGCCTGCTCGACCCCGAGCTTCGGCGTCGACTGGAACGCCTGCCAGTTCTGGTTCGACTTCGCGTACAGCTCCTGCGCGCGGTCGAGCACCTTGGCCGCGTCGGCCGTGTTGCCGGCTTCCGTCAGCGACCGGAAGCGATCGAGCGACACGCGTGCGCGCAGCAGGTACGACGACGTGTCGTCGAGCGTATGGATCGCCGGCAGGTCAACGTGCGCGATCTCGTCGAGCGAGCGACTCGCGTGATTGAGCGCGTAGAGGCCGAGCCCGCCGACCGCGGCGGCCAGGCACACGAGGATGAGTCCGACCGCCGTCAGCGTCGTGCGGATCGACCAGTTATGCAACATTGCAGATTCTCCCGAAATTCCTGCGCGCGCGGCGCGCTTACCCGCCGAGCGACTCGATCAGCGCCATTTCACGGCTCGACATCAGCTTCTCGATGTCCATCAGGATCAGCATCCGGCCGTCGACCGTGCCGAGGCCCGTCAGGTACTCGGTCGTCAGCGTCGCGCCGAATTCCGGTGCCGGCATGATCTGGTCGGTCTGCAGCGTCAGCACGTCCGACACGCCGTCGACCACCATCCCGACCACGCGATGCGCGACGTTCAGGATGATCACGACGGTCTGGTGGTCGTACTCGACGCGGCCGAGATGGAACTTGATCCGCATGTCGACGATCGGCACGATGATCCCGCGCAGGTTGATCACGCCCTTGATGAACTCCGGCGCGTTCGCGATGCGCGTGACGCTGTCGTAGCCGCGGATTTCCTGCACCTTCAGGATGTCGATCCCGTATTCCTCGTCACCGAGCGTGAACACGAGGAATTCCTGGCCCGTCGCATCGCCTTGTTCCGCGTCACGGCGGCTGTTTGCCGCGTTCGCCGCGGCCGGATTGATCATTTGGACTTCAGCAGGCACGTTTGCCCCCAATCGGTTGAATGGCGAGAGTCAGAACATCGCGAGCTCGGCGCCCGCACGGGCGCCGTGCATCGCACGGGTTTCGCGGTTCAGCGCCGCGACGTCGACGATCAGCGCGACACTGCCGTCGCCGAGGATGGTCGCCGCCGAGATGCCATGTACCTTGCGGTAATTCGTTTCGAGGTTCTTCACGACGACCTGCTGCTGGCCGACCAGTTCGTCGATCAGCATCGCGAAGCGGCGCCCCTCGGTTTCCATGATCGTGACGATCCCCTGCGTCGGGTCGGTGCGCGCGTCCTCGACCGAGAACACTTCGTGCAGCGCGACGAGCGGCAGGTATTCGCCGCGCACGCGCACCACACGTTCGCCGTTGCCGACCGTGTAAATGTCGTCGTTCGACGGCTGCAGCGACTCCATCACGAAGTTCAGCGGCAGGATGAAGATCTCGTTGCCGACCTTCACCGACATCCCGTCGAGAATCGCCAGCGTGAGCGGCAGCACGATCCGCGTGGTCGTGCCGCGGCCGGCCAGCGACGTGATCTCGACGTGGCCGCCCATCGACTGGATGTTGCGCTTCACGACGTCCATCCCGACGCCGCGGCCCGACACGTCGGTCACGGTCTCGGCGGTCGAGAAGCCCGGCGCGAAGATCAGGTTCCACACCTCTTCGTCGCTGATGTTGTCGGACACCTGCATGCCCTGCTTCGCGGCCTTCGCGAGGATCCGCTCGCGGTTCAGGCCCGCGCCGTCGTCGCTCACCTCGATCACGATGTTGCCGCCGTGATGCGCGGCCGACAGCACGAGCTGGCCGACCGCGTCCTTGCCGGCGGCGACGCGCTTGTCGACGGTTTCGATCCCGTGGTCGAGGCTGTTGCGCACGAGGTGCGTGAGCGGATCGATGATCCGTTCGATCAGGCTCTTGTCGAGTTCGGTCGCCTGGCCGAACGTGACGAGTTCGACCTGCTTGCCGAGCTTGCCGGCGAGGTCGCGCACGAGCCGCGGGAAGCGGCTGAACACGTAGTCCATCGGCATCATGCGGATCGACATCACGGCTTCCTGCAGGTCGCGCGCATTGCGCTCGAGCTGCGCCATCCCGTTGAACAGGCGGTCGTGCAGTGCCGGATCGAACGCAGTCGCCGTCTCCGCGAGCATCGCCTGCGTGATCACGAGTTCGCCGACGAGGTTGATCAGCTGGTCGACCTTCTCGACGCCGACGCGGATCGAGCTGCCTTCGGCGCCCGATGCGGCCGCGGCGGCCGGGCGCGCGCGCTTGTCATCGTGGTGCGCGGCGGCCTGCGCCGCGTGTTCGGCCTGCGGCTGCTGGGGTTGTTGCTGCGGTTGTGCTGCGGCGGCCGGCTCCGCGGCGGCGGGCGCCAGCGCCGGTGCGGCGGCCTGAGGCGCGAACACCTCGACCCGCGCGGCGGGTTGTGCGGCGGCGGCCGGTTCGACAGTCGGTTCGGCAGCCGGTGCCGCGACGTCCTGCGCGGCAGCCGGTGCCACCGGCGCCGTGCCGCGCGCGACGCGGATCTGGCTTTCGTCGATCACGAAGCAGCACACGGCGACGATGTCGTCGGACGGCACGTCCGATTCGAGCCACAGCGTCAGGTCGGCGCCCGCTTCCTCGCGGCCGACGATCCGGCCGAGGTTGCCGAGTTCCTCGCTGAGCAGCGCCTGGTCCTTCGCATCGACGCCCAGCAGCGTGATCTTCAGGTGCGGGCCGCCTTCGCCGGCTTTGGCCGCCGGATGCGCGGCCGCAACCGCCTGCTCGATCACATGATCGGGCGCGCGATCGCCGCTGGCGGCGGGCTCCGCGGCCGGTGCGGCAGCCACGACAGCCACGGCAACAGGCGCGACGGGCGCAGCAGGCGCGGCCGCCACAGCCGCCGGCGCACCCGCGCCGCTCTCGGCCTTCAGCCGTTCGAGCTTCGCGCAGATCGTCGCGGCGGCGGCCGCGTCCGGTTCGGCGCTCGCGCGGTAGTCGACGAGCTGGTCGGACAGCACGTCCTTGGTCTCGAGGAACGCGTCGACCATTTCCTTGGTCAGCGTCAGCTCATGGTTGCGCGCGCGGTCGAGCAGCGATTCGAGGATGTGCGTCGTATCGGTCAGCGCGGAAAAGCCGAACGTCGCCGCGCCGCCCTTGATCGAATGCGCGGCGCGGAAAATCGCGGCGAGATCCTCGGGGTCGGGCGAGCCGACGTCGAGGTTCAGCAGCAGCTGCTCCATCTGCGCGAGCAACTCGTCCGCTTCGTCGAAAAAGGTCTGGTAGAACTGCGTGATGTCGAGAGTCATGCCCGGTCACCGGTTGGATTCGTCGCGTTCATGTCAGGAGGCGGCCGGCTCGGACAGCGTCGCGACCAGGTCGACCAGCACGGCCGGGTCGATCGGCTTCTCGATCCATCCGGTCGCACCCGCGTCGCGTGCGGCGTCCTTGAAGGCATCGCTGCCCTCCGTTGTCAGTACGAGGATCGGCGTGTCCGCATACGCGGTCAGCTTGCGCAGCGCGGCGATCACCTCGAGCCCGTTCTTGCGCGGCATGTTCTGGTCGGTCAGCACCAGGTCGTACGGCGCGGTCGCGGCCATGTCGAAGCCGGCTTCGCCGTCCGGCGCCACCGTCACGTCGTAGCCGGCCTGCGCAAGCGTTGCCTGCAGCAGCGCACGCATGGTCGCGGAGTCGTCGATGGCGAGAATGGTTCGGATCATGTCTGTCTCGGAATCTGGGATACGTCAGGGTTTCGGCGCCGCGACGGCGGCGCTCGCGACCACCGGACGCGCGGCCGGCGACGGGCCGCCGAGCTGCTGCGCGAGCAGCTTCGAGCCCGCCGCGTCGGCCGACAGCGTCGTGGTCGTCGCGTCGTCGCGCATCAGCGCTTCTTCGGATTTGCGGTTCAGCACGATCACGCTGATCCGGCGGTTTTCCGGATCGAGCGGGTCGGCCTTGTTCAGGTTCTGCGTCGACGCGAGCCCGAGCACGCGCAGCACTTTCGCCTCGTCCATGCCGCCGGAGATCAATTCGCGGCGCGACGCGTTCGCGCGGTCGGCCGACAGCTCCCAGTTGCTGTAGCCGCCCTCGCCGCCCGCGTACGGCACGGCGTCGGTGTGGCCCTGGACGATGATCCGGTTCGGCACGTCGTTCAGCGTCTTGCCGATCTCGCGCAGGATGTCGCGCATGTACGGCTCGACGTGGTCGCTCGACATCGCGAACATCGGCCGCTTCTGCGTATCGACGATCTCGATGCGCAGCCCCATCAGCGTCGAGTCGATGCGGATCTGCTGCTTGAACTGGCGCAGCGTCGGATTGGCCTCGATCGCGGCCATCAGCTTGATCTGCAGGTCGTGCAGGCGCGCCTGCTCGCGCCGCTCGATCGCGCCCTGCGCCTGCGCTTGCGCCTGCTCGTCGACCGGCTTCGCGACCCGCTCGGCAAGCGACGTCGTGCCGTCGGTGCGGCGCAGCGTGCCGGCGTCGACGCTCGACAGGTCGCGGCCGCCGGCGTTGATGATGCTGGAGTCCTGCGAGTTGCGGTCGCCGCTGCCGAGCAGCGCGGCCTTCAGCGGCGTGTTGAAGTATTCGGCGATCCCCTTCAGCTGCACCGGCGTGACCGAGCTCAGCAGCCACATCAGCAGGAAGAACGCCATCATCGCGGTCATGAAGTCCGCGTACGCGAGCTTCCATGCGCCGCCGTGGTGGCCCTTCTTCGCCGGGGCCACCCGCTTGACGACGATCGCGCGATCCTTGCTCTTGCTCATCGTGCGCTCCGCGTCACTTCGCCTTCACGCGGCGCACGTGCTCTTCGAGCTCGGAAAACGACGGCCGCTCGGTCGAGAACAGCACCTTGCGGCCGAACTCGACGGCGATTGCCGGCGCATAGCCGTTCAGCGTCGCGAGGATCGTCACCTTGATGCACTGGAACATCTTGGTCGACTCGGCGACGCGCTGCTCCGCGAGGCTCGCGAGCGGCCCGATCAGCCCGTACGACAGCAGGATCCCGAGGAACGTGCCGACCAGCGCCTGCGCGATCATCGCGCCGAGCACCGCGGGCGGCTTGTCGGCGGACGCCATCGTGTGCACGACGCCCATCACGGCCGCGACGATGCCGAACGCCGGCATCGCGTCGCCGACGCGCATCAGTGCGTGCGCGGGGCCTTCGCCTTCCGCGTGGTGCGTCTCGATCTCCTCGTCCATCAGGCTCTCGATCTCGAACGCGTTCATGTTGCCGCCCACCATCAGGCGCAGGTAGTCGGTCAGGAATTCGACGATGTGGCGATCGGCGAGGATTTTCGGGTATTGCGTGAAGATCGGGCTCTTTTCCGGATCGTCGATGTCGGCCTCGAGCGTCAGCGTGCCTTCCTTGCGGGCCTTCGCGAGCAGCACGTACAGGAGCGCCATCAGCTCCATATAGACGTCCTTCGTGTATTTCGAGCCCTTGAAGAGCGTCGGCAGCACGCGCAGCGTCGCCTTGATGGTCTTGCCGCCGTTGCCGAGGATGAATGCGCCGACGCCGGCGCCCACGATCATCAGGATCTCGACGGGCTGGATCAAGGCGCCCAGATGCCCGCCTGCCAGCGCATAACCGCCGAAGACGGACAACAGCGTCACGAGTGTTCCCACGATAATCAGCACTGCCTGTCCCTCACGAAAGACCGGCGGGGAGACCGCCGTTAATCAGGTTTACGGCAGTCGGCAGGAAAACTTTCGCGGCCGCTCGATGGCGGCCCGACGGTGTTTACCAGCAATTCGCAGACGATTCGCGCGGCCCGCGGGCGCCGCTCGCGCCCCGCCCTGCGGCGCTCAGGCCGCGGCGGCGGCCAGTTCGGCGCGCGCGGCGGCGGCCTTGCGGGTCTTGCCCGCACGCGACGGCGGCTGGCACAGGCCGCAGACGAAACCTTGATGCGGATCATGCGCATGCGCGACGAAGTGGCCGCCGCAGCGCGTGCACGGGGTCATCTGCAGCATCCCCGAATCGAAGAAGCGCACGAGCGTCCACGCGCGCGTGAGGCTCAGCGCGGCCTCGTCGCCGGACAGGTTCACGTGCTCCTGATAGAGCCGGTACGCCTTCACGATCGACTGGATCGGCTCGCAGCGGCCGTGGTCCTGCATGAACCGGTAGATGTTGTAGAACAGCGACGAGTGGATGTTCGGCTGCCACGTCATGAACCAGTCGGTCGAGAACGGCAGCATCCCCTTCGGCGGCGACACGCCCTTCAGTTCCTTGTACAGCTTGATCAGACGGTCCCGCGACAGGCTCGTCTCCGCCTCCAGCAACTGCAGCCGGGCGCCCAGTTCGATCAGTTCGATGGCGAGGGTGATTTCCTTCACCTCGATCACGACGCTTTTGCTTGCCATGGTGAAAGCCGTCCGCTTGACGTTGTTCGGATGGATGGCCAATACGCTGCCCACCGGCGCGGCACGCCGGGACACACGCAAGGCGGGATGGATCAGCGGACGCCTTCGACCTGCTGCCCGGCCATCAGGATGGCCGAGTGGGCGTGCGCGACGACATCGCTGCGGCCTTTGTCGGCGAGCGAGGACAGCAGCGCGTGATCGTCGAAGCGGAAGCGGCACAGCATCTGGTTGGACGCGGCGAGTTTCACGGTCTGTGCGAGCGTGAGGTTCGCGAGCAAGTCGGCCAGTTCCTGGGAAATTCCCATGCGGAACATGCCCATCGCCTTGTCTTCCCGCAGCAGGCGTTGCGCGAGGAGGAGGTACGACAGGTTGACCTCTTTGATCTCACTGAGCATTTCGCTGGTAGCGCTCATGATTCCCCCGTTAAAGAGCTTTGCTTTGGCCATTCATGTTATGAAAACGTTTGCTCGATCGGAGCGCTCTTGGCGCTCGGTCGGCTCGTTTATAGTCTTACAGGGCGAATTCTGGCCAAACGGCATTTATGCCGGTATCAGCGAAGTGGCGTATGCCATGCAGGATTTGTCTGTAAACCGTGTAGGAATTTTTCCGACAAGGCGAATTGAAAGGAACAAGCGGGAAAACGAGGGGCGGCGCGGGTTCGGCCGTGATGTGCCCGATGGCCGCCGCGCAATGGCGGAAGGCTTGCCGGCGAGGCCGCCGACAATCGAATCGGTAAAAATTATAGAGCTTTTTCACGCTGGCGCAACAATAGATGCGTCTATCTCCATTTGTGTTTGCGCTCCCTTTTTCTCGGGGTTTTCGTGTATTTCATCGTGTAACAAGCCTTAAGTGTTTGAAAAATCACTCGAACCCTACAGTGCGATATCGATAATGACCTCCAATGGGCGGCGGCGCGAGCCGTGCCGGCCCGCCCCGCAGCTTGCCGTCCGGCGCCCCGCGCACCCCGCCCAGGGCCCGGCCACGTACCGCCAACAGCGTGCGTCGGCGAGTTCCGCAACCTTGTAGGGGATCCGTAGCGGCGCCGAAGCGCCCAAGCGGATCGACACCGGAGATCACCCATGCGAATTGCCCAGATCGCGCCGCTTTACGAAGCCGTTCCGCCGAAACTCTACGGCGGCACCGAGCGTGTCGTGTCCTACCTCACCGAGGCGCTCGTCGAACTTGGCCACGACGTGACGCTGTTCGCGAGCGGCGACTCCGTTACGTCGGCCCGTCTCGAGGCGGCCTGGCCGCGCGCACTGCGGCTCGACCCGTCGATCCGCGATTCGATGGCGCCCCATATGCGGCTCCTCGAGCAGGTCGCCCGTGTCGCGCACGAATTCGACGTGCTGCACTTCCACCTCGACTACCTGCCGTTCTCGCTGATGTCGCGCCTCGACACGCCTTACGTGACGACGCTGCACGGCCGCCTCGACCTGCCGGAGCTGCAGCCCGTGTTCGACGCGTTCCCGGACGCACCGGTCGTGTCGATCTCGAACAACCAGCGCAAGCCGCTGTCGCAGGCCGCGTGGGCCGGTACCGTGTATCACGGGCTGCCCGACACGCTGCTCACGCCGCAGCCGGGCGTGAAGCCCGAATACCTCGCGTTCCTCGGCCGCATCTGCCCCGAAAAGCGCGTCGACACGGCAATCCGGATCGCCGCGCAAAGCGGGCTGCCGCTGAAGATCGCCGCGAAGGTCGACAAGGCCGACGCCGACTATTTCAAGGAAGTGATCGAGCCGCTGCTCGGTGAGGCGCACGTCGAGTTCATCGGCGAGATCAACGAAGCGCAGAAGCCCGCCTTCCTGTCCGGCGCGAAGGCGCTGCTGTTCCCGATCGACTGGCCGGAACCGTTCGGCCTCGTGATGATCGAGGCGATGGCCTGCGGCACGCCGGTCGTCGCGTTCAACCGCGGTTCGGTGCCGGAAGTGATCGAGGACGGCGTAACCGGCTTCATCGTCGAGGACGTGCAGGGCGCGGTCGGCGCGCTGCACCGGATCGACAGCCTGTCGCGCACCGCGATCCGCGAACGTTTCGACACGCGTTTCAGCTCGAAGGCAATGGCGCAGCGTTATGTCGAAACTTACGAATCGCTTTGCACGACGACCCGGCAACCCGCATTGCGCCGGGTCGCGGGCGCCTGACGCGGAAATCCGCACGGAAATATTCCGTAAAATTCGCGCCGAAATCGGCGCGCAATACAAAAGAGCCGCATCGACGATGCGGCTCTTTCCGTTTTGGGCTTTCAGTCATTCGATCAGGAATCGATCGCGGTTTTTCCCGACGATCCAATTCGGCGGCTTGCCGCGCCCGCTCCAGGTCGCGCCGGACTTCGGATCGCGGAATTTCGGCGGCAGCGGCGCCTTCTTCGGCGGCCGGCCGCGCCGTGCCCGCTCCGCGAAGCCCAGGTCCTGGGCCGTCAGGCCGTATTCGGCAATCATTCGCTGGACGTCGGCAATGACGGCCGCCACTTCCTGGCGGCGCACGTCGTCCGCCTGGGTCTGCAGATCGGCGATCTGCGCCTTGAGTTTCGCGTATTGAGACATTTTTCCACTCCCTTTTTTCGATGATGCGGCCCCGGCGAATCCGACCGGGACACAAACATCCGTTACGTCATCCGCACTGCCGCCCTACCCTTCGAAATAAATGCTGTCATCTTTAACCGAATCGGCTATATCGAGAATGCGGACTTATTCTAATAAAAGGCATTCGTCAGCCATTCAAATTTAACAATCGTTGACCCTCCCGAACCCGATTCATTTCCTATAATCCAGACCAAATCCGGGCGATCGAATAAATCCGTTGTGTCGTCCGGTCGTCTTCAACCCACTTGAACAAGGTCCCTTACATGAATCTTTCTCAGCGTCTCGCTGCAGAGGTATTCGGCACGTTCTGGCTGGTGCTCGGCGGGTGCGGAAGCGCCGTGCTGGCCGCGGCCTTTCCGGGCCTCGGCATCGGCTTTGTCGGTGTCGCACTTGCCTTCGGCCTGACCGTGCTGACGATGGCATTCGCGATCGGACACATTTCGGGCTGCCACCTGAATCCGGCGGTGAGCGTCGGCCTGACGGTCGCCGGCCGCTTCCCGGCGCGCGATCTGGCGCCGTACATCGTCGCGCAGGTGGTCGGCGCGACGCTCGGTGCATTCGTGCTGTACCTGATCGCGACCGGCAAGCCGGGCTTCGACGTGGTCGGCAGCGGCTTTGCGACGAACGGCTTCGGCGAACGCTCGCCCGGCCACTACGCGCTCGGCGCGGCGTTCATCTGCGAAGTCGTGATGACGGGCTTCTTCCTGTTCGTGATCCTCGGCGCGACCGACAAGCGCGCACCGGCCGGCTTCGCGCCGATCGCGATCGGCCTGTGCCTGACGCTGATTCACCTGATCTCGATTCCGGTCACCAACACGTCGGTGAACCCGGCCCGCTCGACCGGCCCCGCGCTGTTCGTCGGCGGTGAAGCGATCGGCCAGCTGTGGCTGTTCTGGGTGGCGCCGATCATCGGCGCGGTACTCGCAGGGATCATCTACCCGCTGGTCGCGGGGCGTGACAACGCCGTCGACCAACTGCCGGCATCGGCTCGCACAAGCGAATAAAACACTACGGGGTCACGCGAGCAGAGCAGCGAGCCTCACGCTGTCCAAGAACACGAGGCAAGCAATTTCGACGGGCGCCCCTGGCGCCCGTTTTTCATTTCCGCTCGGGAAACGCGCTCGAGCAGCGCGCTCAGGAGGCGGCGACGTTGCCCTCGAGCGAGAACAGCGTGCGCAGGTGGCGGGCGACGCCCGCGTCGAAGTTGTTGCCGATCCGCGGGATGTGCGGCAGCCGCGCGACCAGGTCGGGATTCGCGTTGTTCATCATGAACGCGTGACCGGCGGTTTCAAGCAGGTCGATATCGTTCATGTTGTCGCCGAACGCGATGCAGTGGCCGGTGTCGACGCCGAGCCGCGCGAGCACCGTGCGCAGCGCGCGGCCCTTCGACACGTTCGCGGTCATCACTTCGAGACAGTCGGGCAGCGAGTACGTGACGTACAGCGCATCGCCGAAGCGCACGCGCATCTGCTCGGCGACGACCGCCAGATCGGCCGGCTCGCCGATATACAGCACCTTCGCGATATTCGCGCCGTCGTGCGCGGTCATGTCGATCACGTCGTACCGGAAGCCCGAATCCTGGTGGAATTCGAGCAGGTGCGGCGCATCGCGGTCGATCAGCCATCCCTGGTTGGTGAACAGGTTGACGATCACGCGGCCGTGCGCGCCGACGACGTCCGGCTGCACGAGGCCACGGACAATCGCGGGATCGATGTCCTGCGCGTGGATCATCGTGTCGTCCGGCGCATGCACGCGCGCGCCGTTCGACGTGATCAGGTACGGCCGGATGCCGAGCACGTCGCGAATGCCGGCGACGTCCGCGTAATGGCGCCCCGTGGCGATCACGAACTGCAGGCCGTCGCCGTCGAGCCGGCGGACGGTGTCGATCGTGTACGGATCGAGCTGGTGGTCGCTGTTCAGCAGGGTACCGTCGAGATCGGTGGCGATGACTTTGTACATGGGACGGAAGAATGGCGCTCAGGGCTCTGCGGAACGGCCATTTTAACGTCGTGCCCGATTGCGCGCCGGACGGTTCCCGGTCGATCGCCGCCGGCGGACCTGCTTCAGCGCACCGTCAAGCACCTTCAGCTGCCTTCAGCCGCCCTCCGCCGCCCGCAGCGCCTGCAGCGCGAGCCGCAGCGCGCCGTGCGCGGAATCGTCGAGCGGCGCGCGCAGCCGCGCGGCGTGGCGCGCCGGCACGGCCGGTGCGAGCGCGTCCGCCAACCCGCCGCACAGCGCGACCGGCAGTGCCTGTTGCGGATCGAGCGCATCGATCATCTTGCCGATCTCGTCGCCCGCCTGCGCGATCAGCGCGCTCGCGACCGGATGCGAGCGGTGCGCGAACACGATCGGCGCGAGGCGCGCGTAGATTGTCTGGTTCGCATCGCACGACCACTGGACGAGCGCGTCGCGATCCTGCGCGCCCGTTTCCGCGAGCAGCGCGTCGGCGAATGCATCCCGCGGCACACGGCCGTCGAGCGCCTGTTGCGCGTACGCGAGCGCGCGCACGCCGAGCCACGCGCCGCTCGCCTCGTCGCCGGACGGAAAGCCGAAGCCGCCGGCGATCCGGCAGGCGCCGGCCGCATCGAGCGCCGCCGCGATGCTGCCAGTGCCGAGCGCGACGATGAGCCCCGGCGCGCCGCCGTGCGCGCCGACGACGGTCGTATAGGCGTCGCTCTCGACCGCGAGCGCACCGAGCGGCGCCTGCGCGCGGAACGCGGCGAGCCACGCCGCATTGTTGACGCCCGCAAGCCCGCAGCCAAGTGCACACTGCGACCATTCGAACGCGAAACCGGCTTGCGTGAATGCGTCCGCGCAGGCCGCGCCGATCGACGCCCACGCGCGCTCGATGCCGAGACCGAGCCCCGACGGGCCGCCGCGCCCCTGCGCGAGCTCGCGCCCTTGCCGGTCTGCCAGCACCGCGCGTGTTCCCGAGCCGCCGCCGTCGATGCCGATCGCAAAAAGTAATGCCGCCATGCCTTCATCCCGCTGATTCGAACAGGCGCCAAGCTTAACCGGATCGGCGCCGCGCGCCCATCTGCCGTTCGGCCGGCTATCCCGTGAAAAGGGCTTCCGCTATGCTGGCGCGATCGAATCGACACTGAAAACGAGGCAGACGATGTCGCAGCGGTGCAACTGGGTAAAGTCGGAAGCGGACGCTCACTATCACGATACCGAGTGGGGGCGGCCGTCGCACGACGATCGCCACCTGTTCGAAATGCTGATTCTCGAAGGGGCGCAGGCCGGGCTGTCCTGGTCGACGATCCTGAACAAGCGCGCGGGTTATCGCGAGGCATTCGCCGATTTCGATGTCGATGCCGTCGCTCGCTTCACGCCGAAACGCATCGAGAAGCTGCTGGAGAACCCCGGCATCGTGCGCAACCGCGCAAAGGTCGAATCCGCGGTGACCAACGCGCGCGCCGTGCAGCGCATCCGCGAAGAGCACGGGTCGCTCGCCGCGTTCCTGTGGTCGTTCGTCGGCGACACGCCGGTCCAGAACGCGTGGCAGTCGTACCGCGACGCACCCGCGTCGACCGAGCAGTCCGACGCGCTCAGCAAGGCGCTGAAGGCATACGGCTGCAAGTTCGTCGGTTCGACGATCTGCTACGCGCTGATGCAGGCGACCGGCATGGTCAACGATCACGAGGTCGATTGCCCGTGCCACGCGCCGTGCGCGGCGCTCGGCGGCAAACAGCCGGCACGTCGGCGCAAGGCGGGCTGACGACGTCGGCACCGGCCCCCGCCGGCCGCCCAGCAGTCGCCTCAACCCCGCAGTTGTCCCGCCTACCGCGCGGCGCGCGACGACGCCGGCACGACTGTCCGCGTGCTCCGCGCAGCCCGCACGCGCGCGCTGCGCTTCTTCACCCAGATGCAGATGCCCGTCACGCTCAGCATCGCGATGACGACGCCGAGCACGCTCACCGCGACGCGGCCCGCGACGCCGGCGATCCGCCCCGAGTGCAACGGAAACTGCGCCTGCATGAACAGGTCGCCGGCCGAGCCGTGGCCCGGCACCTGGGCGGCGACGGGCTTGCCGGTCACCGCGTCCCAGTAAAGCCACGCATTGCCGAACCCGACGTCGCCGTGGTCGTTGCCGGGCGTGAAGAACCCGACCGCATAAACATTCATCGCCGGCGCGAACAACAGCGCACCGGGAGGCGCGACGATCCCCGCGTCGCGCCCGGCCGAACGCGCGATCTCGACGATCCGCTCGCGCGGCAGCACCTTGCTGCCCGGCGGCGCGGGCGGGAAGTGCTCGGGATTCGTGTAAGGCGTTTCGGCGAGCGGCGAGAACAGCGACACGAGCGGCCGCACGAGCGGATTGCCGAGATTCATCGAGATCGATGTGACCGCAACCACGAGCAGCAACCCCCACACCCAGACGCCGCCCGACCGGTGCAGGTCGAACACGAGCGGATAACCGCCGCGCCGCACGCGGAACGCGAACGACTTGCGCCAGCTTTTCAGGTTCGGAAACGCGAGCACGAGCGCGATCAGGCTGTCGATCGCCCACACGATGCCGACTACGCCCATCACCCAGAACCCGAAGTCGATCCCGCCGTACACGGGCAGGAACAGCGAGTAGTGCAACCGGTAGATGAACGGCATCAGGTCGAGCCGCGCGACCGATAGCGCCCCCCATTCGCGACGGCCCTGCACCGCACCGGTCGCGGGATCAACGGCGATCTGGCTGAAATCGAGCGCGTGCGGCCGGCCGGTCGCCGGATCGGTGCGCGGCATCACGCCCGCCTGCAGCGTGTGCCCCGATTCGACCGCGAGCGGCAGATAGGTCACCTGCATGCGTGGGTCGGCGGCCTCGATGCGCGCCGCAAGCGCGAGCGGCGCAAGCGGTGCAGCGCCGCTGTGGGCGACGTAGAAATCCGGGTTCAGCGCCGCATCAAGCTCGTGGTCCCAAGCGATCAGCGCACCGGTGAGCCCCGCGACGAACAGGAACAGCGCGATGGCCAGGCCGAACCAGCGATGCAGACGGACGAGAAACGGTCGCAGGAACGCATTCATCGCGGGCAATGCAAACGGAAGACGGGCCGGCACGAGCGGCGGCCCCGATTCGACGGGATCCAGGTCATTTGATGTCAGGCGCCGCACAAGAGCCGGCCGCCCCAGGCGAGGCTGGATGCCCTTGCACACGGCATGGAAGTGTTGCGCGTTCGACGGATGTCGATACGATGCGCGGCATTTTAACTAAACGCGAATGATTCTTGTTTTCGTTATTGCTCATTCGCGATGATTGCCGGCTTCGCCCGCCTTCCTGCTCTCCCATGCTGCCTGGTCGCCGCCCTGGCCAGCTTCGCCGCGTCGCTTGCGTACGCGGGCGATTCGCCCGGCGACGCCGCGGCCCCAGGCCTTTCCCGGCCACCAAAAGCAAAACGGCGGAGCGGCTTCTTTCGAAGCACACTCCGCCGTTTCGCGGCGAACCAGAAGACGCTCTTAGTGGAGCTTCTTCGGCAGCATCTGGCTGCGCAGGCGCTTGTGCAGGCGCTTGACGGCTGCTGCCTTCTTGCGCTTGCGGACTGCGGTCGGCTTTTCGTAAGACTGGCGCTCGCGCAGTTCAGCGATCAGGCCGTTTTTTTCGATAGCGCGACGAAAGCGGCGAATCGCCACTTCGAACGGCTCGTTTTCTTTCAGAAGAATCGTCGTCATGTCGTTCCTAAATTGCTTATACGGTCAAAAACGTAGCGGCCAAGCGCCACGCACCGGCCATCCGAGCGTCCCCACAACAGGCGAAACGAGCGGAAATACGGCCTCGGAGGCCGGAAAAGAGAGGCGGAAAGCACCGCGAGTACGCTTCACAACCGCGTGCAGCGCCGCGTTTGACTGCCAGCAAACATGCCGAAAAACGGCAGAGGCGTGACAGAAAATCTCAATTCAGCCCGCCATCATATCAGGGAATCACAGACAAAACCATCCTTTTGTCGATTCCGTGTGCACAGCGTTGCCACTCCGTCGGCGGGCCGGTCTCTGCCCCCGTTAACCGGGCAGTCCGGCCGGGCCCGTCCGAAATGACAAAGAAGGATAAAAAATCGGGCCGAATCTCAACGTGCCCCTCAAGTTTTGTTTTGGTACGCCGAAATCCTGCTCTGAGGCGGCCAGCAATGAACGAGTGCTTCCGCCGACGCCAAAACGGCTTTCCAGGGCTTTCGGCTTAAACAGGAGATTTTCCATGCTCGGAATTAACAGCAACATCAACTCGCTGGTTGCACAGCAGAACCTCAACGGCTCGCAGAACGCCCTGTCGCAGGCAATCACCCGCCTGTCGTCGGGCAAGCGCATCAACAGCGCAGCGGACGACGCAGCAGGCCTCGCGATCTCGACCCGGATGCAGACGCAGATCAACGGTCTGAACCAGGGCGTGTCGAACGCGAACGACGGCGTGTCGATGATTCAAACGGCATCGAGCGCACTGTCGTCGCTGACCAACAGCCTGCAACGTATCCGCCAGCTGGCCGTCCAGGCGTCGACGGGCACGATGTCCACGACCGACCAGGCAGCACTGCAACAGGAAGTCGCGCAGCAGATCCAGGAAGTGAACCGTATCGCGTCGCAAACGACGTACAACGGCACGAACATCCTGAACGGCAACGCAGGCATCGTGTCGTTCCAGGTTGGCGCGAACGTCGGCCAGACGATCTCGCTGGACCTGAGCCAAAGCATGTCGGCCGCACAGATCGGCGGCGGCGTCGTCCAGACGGGTCAGACGGTCGGCACGGTCACGGGCCTGAGCCTCGACTCGACCGGCAAGTACACGTCGTCGGGCGCAGCGATCACGGCCGTCAACGTGACGTCGGACGGCAAGGGCGGCTTCACGTTCACCGACCAGAACGGCACGGCGATCACCGGTGCAACGGCATCGGCGATCTTCACGACGTCGGCCGGTACCGCGTCCAACGGTGCAGCCGTCACGCAGATCGCGATCAGCGCGAGCGCAACCAGCTCGAGCATGTCGGCAGCATCGCTCACCGCGATCACGAACGCCGTCGCGCAGATCAACGCCGTCAACAAGCCGGCAACCGTGTCGGGCCTCGACATCAGCACGGTCAGCGGCGCTAACGTCGCGATGGTGTCGATCGACAACGCACTGCAAACGGTGAACAACCTGCAAGCAGCACTCGGCGCGGCGCAAAACCGCTTCACGGCGATCGCAACGTCGCAGCAGGCAGAATCGACCGACCTGTCGTCGGCACAGTCGCAGATCACCGACGCGAACTTCGCGCAGGAAACCGCGAACATGTCGAAGAACCAGGTGCTGCAGCAAGCAGGCATCTCGGTGCTCGCACAAGCGAACTCGCTGCCGCAGCAGGTCCTGAAGCTCCTGCAGTAATCGCGTAGCAACCAGCGGCCGGGCCCCGTGTAACGCGCGGCCCGGCCGCAAGCACTTGGCGCGCGGGGCCTTGCCCCGCCGCCAGGTCTTCACCCAGAATTCCACGGATCATCCGCCGCACGGAGCAACACGATGTCGACGATCAATTCCGCCGTCAATGCCGCCAACAACTCGGCCAACAGCCAGCTGCAGCAGGCTGCCCAATCGATCATCAGCGGTTCGACCGGCAACTCGTCGATGGACGTCAACTCGCTCGTGACGGCGCTCGTCAATGCAAAGACCGCCGGTCAGGCCGCCGCGCTCAGCGCGCAGCAGAGCAGCGATAACACCCAGATTTCCGCGTTCGGCGCCCTTTCGGCCGCGCTGAGCGCGCTGCAGGCCAGCCTCACGACACTGTCGAACGGCTCGCTGCAGAACACCTTCACCGCGACCGCAAGCGGCACCGGCGTCACCGCGACCGCGGGCGCCGGTGCCGTCGCCGGCAGCTATTCGCTCGGCGTCACGCAGATCGCGACGTCGCAGTCGCTGTCGTCGGCAGCCTTCGGTTCGTCGACGGCGCTCGGCACCGGCACGATGACGCTGTCGCTCGGCAGCCAGTCGTTCACGGTCAACGTGAACAGCACGAACAACACGCTGTCCGGCATCGCCGCCGCGATCAACAATACGACCGGCAACCCGGGCATCGTCGCATCGGTCGTCAACGGCAGCGACGGCGCGCACCTCGTGCTCAGCTCGACGCCGACCGGCGCGGCGAACACGATCAGCGTCGCGCTCAGCAACGTATCCGGCGACAACGGCCTGTCCAGCCTCGGCGTCACGTCGACGGCCAGCACGACGGGCGGGCAGTCGACCTTCACGTCCGCGAACGGCAGCGCCGCATGGAAGCAAAGCACGGCCGCGCAGGACGCCGCATTCACGATCAACGGCATCGCCGGCACGAGCGCAAGCAACACCGTGACGAGCGCGATCACCGGCGTCACGCTGAACCTGACCAGCGCCGCGGTCAATGCGAGCCAGACCCAGACGCTGACGGTCGCGACCGACACCAAATCCCAGGCGGCCGCGATCAACAACTTCGCGACGCTGTACAACACGCTCGTCACGACGATGGGCTCGCTGTCGAGCTTCACGTCCGGCGCATCGTCGCAAGGCCCGCTGCTCGGCGACTCGACGCTGAACACGATCAACAACGCACTCGCGTCGATCGTCGCAAGCGGCGTGAGCGGCAGCGGTGCGAATGGCAGCGGCTCGACAGTCAACCTCGCGTCGATCGGCGTCACGCTGCAGGCCGACGGCACGCTGCAGGTCGACAACACGGCGCTCAACGGCGCGCTGCAAAGCAACCCGTCCGGCGTTGCGACCCTGTTCAACTCCAAGACCGGGATCGGTCAGCAGTTGACGACCAACATCACGAACTACACGCAGACGAATGGCCTGATCGCCGCGCGCACGACGGCGCTCAACAACGACCTGAAGAGCGTTACGCAGCAGCAGTCGAACCTGTCGAACTACGTCGCCCAGCTGACCACCCAGTACCAGGCCCAGTTCACCGCGCTCAACACGCTGATGGCGACGATGAACAGCAACGCTCAGTACCTGACGCAGCTGTTCGGCGGCGCGAACAGCGCCGGCGCGATGTCGAACAACAAGAGCTGATCGCTAGCCGGACAGGAGAGTCCAGATGGAACAGACCGAACTGATTGCGCAGATCGACGCACTCACCGATGCGATCGAACACGCGGCCGCGATGGCCGACTGGACCGAGGCGGTGCGCCTCGTCGATGCGCGCTGGTCGCTCGTCGCGTTGCTCGCGGCCGTCCAGCAGCCCGACGGCATCGCCGCGATCCGCCGCATGCAGACCAGCAACGACCGCATCTTCATCGACGCGCAGCGCGCGCAGCAGGAGCTGACCGACGAATACCAGGCGGCGATGAGCCGCGTGCAGGCCGTCGGCCAGTACCAGACCATCGCGAACCGCTAACGCACACCCGGCGCCGCGCCCGATCGCGCGCGCCAACCCGACAACAAGAACTACGCGCTGAAGTGAGGGCGTGCTCGTTCGCCTCCGCCCGCCTCGCGCGGGCGTTTTTTTTGCGCCACCCGCCGGGGCGCCCGTGCCGCGGCCCCCCGTTCAATCGGCCAAACTGACCGGGCTTTTACCGTCACCTCGCGGCATCGGCGCGGCGGCACGCTACCCATAATGGTATCGACCGACTCTCCGCAGATTTCATCATGCTCTCGTTCGAACTGTCCGCCTCCGCCACACTTACGCCCGAACAGCAGCTTGCGCAGGACATCGCGCTCGTCATGGACAATGCGCTCGAGCGCCAGCGCAGCGGCGCTTTCGACGAAGCGCGGGCGTTGTACGAGGCGATCCTCGACGCGGTACCGGCCAACGCGGACGCTCACTACAACCTCGCGGTGCTGCTGGTCGATACGGGCCGCCCGGCCGACGCGGTGCCGCATTTCGAAGCCGCGCTCGGCGCGAACCCGGCCAACGGCTACTACTGGGTCAGCTACATTCACGCGCTGCATCGCAGCGGGCAGACGCCAGCCGCATGGATCGCCGTCGAGATCGCGCAACAGCGCGGCGTGCGCGGCCCCGCGCTCGACGGGCTGATTGCACAGATGGCGATGCCCGACACGGTGCTCGCGACTGCGGCGGTGGCAGCCGCGGTACCGAGTGGTGTCGAGGCGGCCATCATCGCGGAAACCGCCGACGGTACGGCCGTGCACCACGACGCCGGCAAGCCGGTCCGACGCGCGAATCAGAACCTGCGGCAGAAACACGCGGCATTGTTCGCCAAGGGCAAGTTCGCGGAAGCCACCGCGCATGCGCAACGGCTTGTCGCCGAGTATCCGGACGACGGCGCATGCTGGCGCGCGCTGTCCGCGTCGCTGCACAAGGACGGCCGCTACGCGGAGATGATCGACGCCGGCCTGCGCACGGTCGAATTGCTGCCGGACGAAGTGCTCGTGCGCATCCTGCTTGCCGATACGCTGCGCGTGATGAGCCGTCTTGCGGAAGCCGACGAACAGTGCCGGCGCCTGCTCGAGCTCCAGCCGAACCACCCCGAGGGGCTGCGGATCCAGGGCCTGGTGCTGTTCGCGCTGCGCCGCACCGATGAAGCGATCGCCGCCTGCCGGCGCGCGGTCGAGCTCGCACCCGGCCACCCCGCCCCGAACGGCACGCTCGGGTTCGTGCTGCTCGAAATGGGCGCCACGCAGGAGGCGCTCGGCTGGCTGCGGCGTGCGATCGAACTCGACCCGACCGACAGCGTGACCCACAGCAGCATGCTGTTCTGCATTGCGCACAGCAGCGATTTCGGTCCGCAAGCGCTCGTCGACGAACACCGCAAGTTCGGCCAGCGTTACGACAACCACAAACGCAAGCGTACGGCCGGTTTCTCGAACTCACGGGATCCGGCGCGCCAGTTGCAGATCGG
The DNA here is from genome assembly GCF_001039005.1 of Burkholderia cepacia. Lineage (GTDB taxonomy): Bacteria > Pseudomonadota > Gammaproteobacteria > Burkholderiales > Burkholderiaceae > Burkholderia > Burkholderia theae. The sequence continues at coordinate 8,070 of NZ_LDWR01000035.1, read as the reverse complement.
CTTCGTGTCGGGTGACCTATTCGGTCACGCGGTCGCCTCCTACGCGGTGCCCGTGATCGAGCATCTCGCGACCGATCCCGGCATCGCGATGCACTTCTATCACAATCACGTCGAGGAAGATCAGACGTCCGAACGCTTCAAGGCGCACGCGACGAACTGGCGCAACGTCGCCGGCATGAGCGATCAGGCCTTCCTCGAGCGCCTGCGCAACGACCGGATCGACATCGTGATCGACCTGTCGGGCCACACCGGCCGCAACCGGCTCGTCGCGCTGGCGCAGCGCGCGGCACCGGTTCAAGCGTCGTGGATCGGCTATCCGGCCACGACCGGCCTCGCCGAGATGGACTACTACCTGACGGACCGCTTCGTCGCACCGTACGGCGCATTCGACGACCAGTTCGTCGAGCAGATCGTGCGGCTGCCCGCGATCGCGCCGTACATGCCGCCGCCGAACTGTCCGCCGGTCAACCTGCTGCCGGCGCTGCACAACGGCTATACGACCTACGGCAGCTTCAACCGCCTGAACAAGCTGAGCCCGCACGTGATCGACGTCTGGGCGCGCGTGCTGCATGCGGATCCGACCGCGCGCATGGCGCTCGGCGCGATCGGCAACGATGGCGACCAGCAAGCGCTGACCGAATGGTTCGCTGCCGCGGGCATCGATGCCGGCCGCCTGACCTTCCACCGGCGCTCGAACATTCCTGTCTACATGCAGCAGCATCACGGCGTCGATCTCTGTCTCGACACGTTCCCGTACACGGGTTCGACGACCACGCTGAACGCGCTGTGGATGGGCGTGCCGACCGTGACGATCTCCGGCCCGACGCTCGCCGGACGCGGCAGCGCGGGCTGGTTGCAGCACGTCGGACTCGACGCGTACATCACCGATGGCGAGGACGCGTTCGTCGCGAAGGCGCTGGCGCTCGGTCACGACACCGCCGCGCTGCAGGCGCTGCGCACGGGCCTGCGTGCGCGCTGCGGGCAATCCGCCGCGTTCCGGCCGGCCGTCGTCGCGGCCGGCTTGTCGTCGGCGCTGCGCACGATGTGGACCCGCTGGTGCGCGGACGAGCCCGTCACCGCATTCGACACGCCGCTGTTCGACGACACGGCCACCGCACAGGCCGCGGCCGAGGCCTGAGCTCCACGCGTTATCGAGAGAGATCACCATGACCGCCAGCCTGCCCGCGTCGTCCGTCGCGCAACTGCCGCACGAACGCATCTACGTCACGCAGCCGCACCTGCCGCCGCTCGAGGAATTCCTGCCCTATCTCGAGAAGATCTGGGAGAGCCGGACGCTGACCAACGGCGGCCCGTTCCACCAGCAGTTCGAACGCGCGCTGTGCGAGTATCTCGGTGTGCCGTACCTGTCGCTGTTCGCGAACGGCACGCTCGCGCTCGTCACCGCGCTGCAGGCGCTGCGCATCACCGGCGAGGTGATCACGACGCCGTACTCATTCGTCGCGACCGCGCATTCACTGCTGTGGAACGGCATCAAGCCGGTATTCGTCGACGTCACGCCCGGCACGCTCAATCTCGACCCCGCGCGCATCGAGGCGGCGATCACGCCGCAGACCACCGCGATCCTGCCCGTGCACTGCTACGGCAACCCGTGCGACGTCGACGCGATCCAGAAGATCGCCGACAACTACAACCTGCGCGTGATCTACGACGCGGCGCATGCGTTCGGCGTGCAAAACGCCAGCGGCAGCGTGCTCACCCACGGCGACCTGTCGGTGCTGAGCTTCCATGCGACGAAGGTGTTCAACACGTTCGAAGGCGGCGCGATAATCTGCCCGGACGCGAAGACCAAGCAGCGGATCGACCACCTGAAGAACTTCGGTTTCGTCGACGAAGTCACGGTCGTCGCGCCCGGCATCAACGGCAAGATGAGCGAGATCAACGCCGCCTTCGGGATGCTCCAGCTGCAGCACATCGACGGCGCGCTCGCGCGCCGCCGCGAAATCGACACGCTGTACCGCACGCTGCTGGGCGACGTGCGCGGCATCCGCTGCGTGCCGCTCGGCGGCCAGACCGTCGCGAACCACGCGTATTTCGCGATCCTCGTCGACGAAGACTATCCGCTCGACCGCGATGCGCTGTATCAGAAGCTGCGCGACTACGACGTGTACGCGCGCCGCTACTTCCACCCGCTGATTTCGGAATTCCCGATGTATCGCGGGCTGCCGTCCGCGAACCGCGACAACCTGCCCGTCGCGTCGGAAGCCGCGCGCAAGGTGCTGTGCCTGCCGATCTACCCGGCGCTCACCGACGACATGGTCCGTCGTATCGTCGAGCTGATCGCGCACTGACGCGCGGCGCTTACAGGTAACGCTCGCCGGCCGCGCGCGCGCGGATCCGGCGCGCCGGATTGCCGTACGCGACCGTGTACGGCTCGACGTCGCGCAGCACGACCGCGCCCGCGCCGACGACGCTGTGCTCGCCGACCGCGATCCTGTGCCGCAGCATCGCGCCGAGGCCGATCGCCGCGCCCTGGCCGATCCGGCAATTGCCGCCCGTGACGACGCCTGGCGCGAGGCTCGAGAAATCCTCCATCACGCCGTCGTGGTCCAGCGACGCATTCGTGTTGACGATGCACCCGTCGCCGATCGCGCAGCACGGATTGATCACCACGCCGGCCATCACGACCGTGCCCGCGCCGATCGTCGACGCCTTGCCGATGCGGGCGGCCGGATGCACCGCCGACACGCACGGCAAGCCGGGCACGAGCGCCGCGAGATCGGCCGTCACTTTCTCGCGCGCGTGGTTGTCGCCGATGGCGACCAGCAGCCCGGCGATCCCGTGCAGGGCGATCAGGTCCGGCAGGTCGCGCTCGGTGCCCAGCACCGCGTAGCCGAGCGTCTCCTCGCCGCGGGGCCGGAACGCGTCGATCAGCCCGGCGATCCGGTACTGGCCGGCCTGTTCGACGATGTCGATCACGACCTTTGCGTGACCGGACGAGCCGACGATGACGATGTTTTCCACGAGGGCCTCGATTGATCTGAAATGCGGGGGCGGCATAACCGCGTTCCCCGCAGTATGCCGTGTCGCCGCGCCCGCGCGGCACGCACCATCTGGTCAGGCGATGCGCGCCGTTTCGTCCGCCGCCGCGCGACGGACCGCGAAATGCGCCGCGAACGCCTCGCGCATGCGCTCGGCCATCCGGATCCAGTTGTCATCACGCCCGCGCCGGAACAGCCGCACCGTGCCGGGATACCACGGCGAATCCTCGCGATCGTGCATCCAGCGCCAGTCCACGTCCTGATTCGGCAGCAGCACCCAGCAAGGCTTGCCGAGCGACGCGGCCAGATGCGCGGTCGACGTATCGACGCACACCACGAGATCGAGCTGCGCGACGATCGCGGCCGTATCGGCGAAATCGTCGATGTCCGAGCCCAGATGCAGCAACGGCAGGCCGCCCGGCGGCTGGCGCGCCTCGTCCTCACCCTGCCCCTTCTGCAGGCTCACGAAATTCACGCCCGGCACACTCCACAGCGGCGTCAGCAACGCGAGCGACGGCAGCGAGCGATGCGCATCGTTGTGATGCTTCGGATTGCCTTTCCACACGAGCCCGACGCGCGGGCCGGCCGGCAGCGCATCGAGGCGTGCGCGCCAGCGCGCGACGCGGGCCGGGTCGGGCGCGAGCCGCACCGGCGGAGGGATCGTGCCGAGCGTCGTGCCCGCGTGCATCGGCGCGCTCAGCAGGCTCGTCCAGTAATCGAATTGTGTGGTGCGCGCCGTGGCCGCGTCGTGATCGAGTACCTCGTCGACGCCGTCGACCGTCTCCATCAGCCGATGCAGCGCGGGCTGGCACGCGAACACGACGCGCGACGCGTGCCGTGCGCGAAACTCCGCGAAATAGCGACTGAACTGCAGCATGTCGCCCAGGCCGTCCTCCTGCCAGACGAGCAGCGTCTTGCCGGCAAGCGGCTCGCCTTGCCACTGCGCACACTGCAGCACCTCGCGGGTCCGGCGATGCACGAAGGCCGACTGCTCGTAGCGCGATTCGTAGCGCCGCCAGCCTTCCTCGAACCGGCCGAGGCCGAGCAGCAGTGTCGCCAGCCCGAAACGCGCATCGTCATAGTCGGCGCGCAGCTCGAGCGCGCGGCGGTACGCGCGTTCGGCGTCGTCGTGACGGCCGGCATGCGCGAACGTCGTGCCGAGGTTGTAGTGCACTTCGGCCATGTCCGGCGCGAGCGCGAGCGCATCGGCGAACGCGGCCATCGCTTCGTCGTGGCGGCCCTGCGCACGCACGACGCAGCCGAGATTGTTGTGCGGCTGCGGCAGGCCGGGGCGGCAGCGGATCGCGTCACGATAGGCCGCTTCCGCTTCAGGCAGGCGATCGAGATTCTGCAGCGCGACACCGAGGTTGTAATGCGCTTCCGGGTGGTCCGGACACAGCGCGAGCGCCTGCCGGCTGGCCGCCTCCGCTTCCGGCAGCCGCTGCATGTCGACGAGGATCGCGCCGAGATTCGCATGGGCGAGCGCGTGGTCGGCGCGCACGGCAATCGCGAGCCGGTAGGCGAGTTCCGCCTCGGCCGGCCGGCCGAGGACGCGGAGCAGGTTGCCGAGATCGGTCAGCACGTCGGCGGACCGCGGCTCGATCAGCAGCGCCTGCCCGAATGCCTGTTCGGCTTCATCGAGCCGGCCGAGCGCTTCGAGCACCTTGCCGAACCGGTGATGGTGCGACGCGTGCAACGGCGTGACGGACGCGAGCTGCCGGCGCAGGATCGCCTCGGCTTCCGGCAGGCGCCCCTGCGACACGAGCAGCGCGCCGAGACCGTCGTACGGCGGATCGAACGTCGGCATCGCGTCGATCGCGCGCCGCCACCAGGTTTCCGCATCGGCCAGCCGGTTCAGGCCGAGCGCGCAGACGGCCGCGACGTGCAGCGCCGCAATCGCCGGCGCCGGCCTGTCGAGCAGCGGCGCAACGAGCGAAAGCGCGTCGGCGAACCGTCCGTTCTGGCACAGGGCCGCGGCATGTTGGACGGCAGCGGATTCGTCGGAAGCAGGCGTCATGTCATGCGGCGATGCGCGACGCGCATCGCGAACGGACGGTTAGATGGGGGCCGGTGCGGCGGCCGGTTGCACGGACTCGTTCACCGCACGGTCCTTGGCCTCCTTGAGCGCCGCGAGCGTGTCGAGCGCACGCCCTTCGTCGGCAGCGAGATCGACCAGAAATGCGTCGTTGTTCTGCTTGATCCAGTCGAGCGGCATGTCCCACCACGCGAGTTGCAGCAGTTGTTCGCGCACTTTCTCCGTGAAGCGGAAACGAACCAGACGGGCCGGCGAGCCCGCATAGATCCCGTAAGCCTCGGTGCGGAAATTGGGCGGAACGACGGTCCGCGCGCCGATCACGCATCCGCTCTCGATCTGGCTGCCGCCCAGGAACAGCGCTTCATCGCCGATCCAGACGTCGTTGTGGATCACGGTATCGGGATACTGCGGCATCGACGCATTGTTGAGGCCGTTGCCGTAGATGCTGAACAGCGTCGTGGAAATGGTCCGGATCTCGTGCTGACCGTTCAGCAGGAATCGCAGGCGCATTCCGCCGGCCACGTTCTTGCCGATCACGAGTTTCTGCTGCCCCTGGTCGTACTTCGCGATCGAGCCCACGCCGAGCGTCGAGCAACGGCCGATATGAAAGGTGCCGACCTGTGCCTCTTCGTCGAGCCAGTTGCGAAAAAAATTGTTCGGAATAGCCGAAAAAGCGCCATCCCGGTAGCCCATCACGATGAAATGCTGCGCCCAAGCATGGTCGGACAGCACGCCAATACAATCGTCGGAGGTCGTAACGTTCATTTGCGGTCGCAAGTATGCCGGCGCAGCATCTCGATGCAGAGACTGCTCGGTACGGGACTGGGAAACGACGCGGCACATCGGCCGCGATCGTGGACGATGCAGTATAGAAAGCGAGCGACAACGCTCGACAACGAAAAAGAACGGCGTTCTGACTTCTGTTCCGTCGATGGGGCTGGCGTGATCCCAAATCGGCGGCCGGATGCGCCAGGCGTCGGAATGGACTTTCCTTCGGTGCCCGACGCCAGCGTCCTTTTTTTATCACGGCGCCCCGGCGTTGGCTTCCGCAAAATCGGTCGCCCCATCAGGTCATCCCGTTCCGTCGGCAGGGCTCAGCCGCCCGATGGCGTTTTATCGCCGCTCCACCTGCGACGCGCTGCCTGCCATCAATCGGCCCCCTCGCACCACTCGCGCTCAGTTGCTCGACGAGCACCCGCCGCAACTGCTCGAGCTGCATGAGCTGGAACTGGAGCTGCACGAACTCGACGAACTGCAACTCGACGACGAACAGTTGCCGTCCGACGAGCTCGAACCGCCGCCGGTCCTCACCGCTCCGGCCCCGAACAGCGGCGGCGCCAGCACGATGCCCGAGTACGCGGCCCACGCGGTACCGGCCAGCGCGCCTGCGCCGAACAGCGCGGCGGTCCACAACAGGTCGTCCGCCGCCGCGCGCTCGCCGTTGCGCGCGTCGGGCGTGCCGGCGGCATCCCGCACCACGCCCGCGCTGTGCACGGCGCGCGCATCGTGCGAGATCCGGCGGGCGACGAGCGCCGCCTGTCCGGCGGCCGTCGTCCCGCCCTGCCCGAAGCCCGTCAGGCGCCGCACGAGAATCCGGTATGCAATCGCGAACACCGCCATGCAGATGACGAGCAGCAGCACCGGCCGACCGCGGCTCAGCCCGACCGCGAGTTTCGCGGCGCCGGTGCCCAGCACGAGCAGCACGATCGCACGGGCGGCCAGCCGCGACGCTCGCATCTCGCCGGGTGCCCACAGCCAGCCCTGTGCACGCAGCCCGTCGGCCAGTTCCAGTGCATACCGCGCGAGCCGCTGGCGAAATGCGCTATAGCGCACTTCGCCGTCCGGCTGCTCGCTCAGCCACGAACAATGGTCGTCGTACGGACCCGCGCGCTGCAGGTCGCCGATCTTCACATACGCGCCGTGCTTCGGAACGGTTCGCAATTCGACCGCGCCCGCATGCGCGAGCGACATCGTCACGACCTGCGCGAGCCGCGCTTCGCCGCCGGTGAGAAAGGCGGCTTCATCGACCGTCAGTTCGTCGGACGTCTTGCGGGTGCGCGTGCCCCAGCGCCGCCACCGGTACTCGATCCATTGCAGGCCCGCGATCAGCAACAGCGCGACGACGCAGGCCGGCACGTAGAACGCGAGAAACTGCGGCCCGGTGTAGTTCAGCACGTCGAAGTCCTGCGCCGATGCGCAGGTCGCGGCGACGCTCGCGGCGGCCGCCGGCCACACGAGTTTCGGCAGCCGGTTGCGCCAGGTTCTGCTGGCGGGCGGGACGGACGGCGGATCCGCTTTTTCCGGCCGGCCCTCAGCCGGCAAGACCGGCTCCGACGATCCGGATGCGGCGGGCGGGCTGGCGAGCGGCGGCCAGATCGACTCGGGCGGCTCGCAGCCGAACAGCCGGCGATAGCTGTCGAGCGTGTCGCGATAGCGCTGCGCGTACACGGCGGCTTCGTCCGGCGCACCCGTGCCGGGCATGTGATGCAACCGCGCGTGCAGCACGCCGGCGCAGAAGACGTCCCAGTATTCGACCGTGTACTGGAGATGGAAATGCCAGGCGGCATCGACCGCGACCGACGGCGTGACCGGGTGCCCGGCCGCCTGCGCGAGAAACGCGAAGCGCTTGTATTCGTCGATCACGGCCAGCGCGTGCGCGTGCGACCAGCCTTCGGCGTCGGCGAGCCGTCGGCTGTACGGCAGCGGCGCATTCGGATCGTCGGGAGAATAGGCTTGCAGACGCGCGAGCAGCGCCTGCTGCACGTCGGTCAGCGCGCGGGTATCGACTGCGGTCAAGGTAGACGGAATGGCAGCCATCGGGAGTCGGCGCGATGCGCGGACGGCCGCCGCGATCGACGCTTGGAGTGGTCGTTGCGGGCGATTCTCGCACAGCGACGAGGCGACGCGACACGGCCTCGGGCACTTTCGGCAGGTCGGGCGAGCGACAGCCACCAACGGGCCGGGACGTTACCGCAAGCGGGAAACCGCCGAGAGCCTGAACAGGCATATTTTCTCGCGCCCGGCTGGGATCGAACC
>NZ_LDWR01000034.1 GCF_001039005.1 Burkholderia cepacia | reverse complement strand
AAGGCAAGATCGTGCAGATCGGCGCGCCGGGCGAGGTGTACGAGTTTCCGAACAGCCGTTTCTCGGCCGAATTCATCGGCTCGACCAACCTGTTCGAGGGCCGCGTCGTCGAGGACGAGCCCGATCACATCTTCGTCGAAAGCGACGACCTCGAGGCACGCATGTACGTGAGCCACGGCGTCACGGGCCCGCTCGGGATGCCGGTCGGCATCTCGGTGCGCCCGGAACGCGTGCACGTGTCACGCGAGAAGCCGGGCTCGAAGCACAACTGGGCGCGCGGCGTCGTGACCGACATCGCATACATGGGCAGCTACTCGCTGTATCACGTGCGCCTGCCGAGCGGGAAGACGGTCGTGTCGAACCTGTCGAGCTCGCACCTGTTGAGCGACACGGCCCCGGCCTGGAACGACAACGTGTTCGTGTCGTGGTCGCCGGCCAGCGGCGTCGTGCTGACGCAATGAGGACGCCATGACGAGACCTTCCGTTTCCGCTTTGTCGTCACTGTCGCGCTGGCTGCCGTCGGGCCGCAGCGTGACGATCGGCGTGCCGTTCCTGTGGCTCGTGATCTTCTTCGCGCTGCCGTTCGTGCTGGTGCTGAAGATCAGCTTCGCCGACCAGATGCTCGGCATTCCGCCGTACACCGGGCTCGCGCGGCTGGAGGCCGGCACGGTGCAGGTCGTGCTGTCGCTGAAGCATTACGCGCTGCTGCTGCAGGACGACCTGTACCTGAACACCTACGTCAGCTCGCTGAAGATGGCCGCCGCGTCGACGCTGATGTGCCTGCTGGCCGGTTACCCGATCGCGTATTGCATCGCTCGGGCGGCGCCGGCCCGCCGCAACCTGCTGATGATGGCCGTGATGCTGCCGTTCTGGACGTCGTTCCTGATCCGCGTTTATGCGTGGGTCGGGATCATGAAGGACGACGGGCTGCTGAATCACGCGCTGGCGGCGCTCGACGTGATCGCGACGCCGCTGCGGCTGTATCACACCGACGCGGGCGTCTACATCGGGATGGTCTATTCGTACCTGCCGTTCATGGTGATGCCGCTGTACGCGCACCTCGTGAAGATGGACCTCACGCTGCTCGAGGCCGCGAACGATCTCGGCGCCACGCCGTGGTCCGCGTTCTGGCGCATCACGCTGCCGCTGTCGCGCAACGGCATCGTCGCGGGCAGCCTGCTCGTGTTCATCCCGGCGGTCGGCGAATACGTGATCCCCGAACTGCTCGGCGGCGCGAACACGCTGATGCTCGGCCGCGTGATGTGGGACGAGTTCTTCAACAACATGGACTGGCCGATGGCGTCCGCCGTGACGGTGACGATGGTGCTGCTGCTGCTCGTGCCGATGGCGCTGCTCCATTACAGCCAGGCCGAAGGGGAGGCGCAGCCATGACCCGCGCGAATCGCATCCTGTCCGCGTGCGTGCTGGGCGCGGGCTTCCTGTTCCTGTACGTGCCGATCGCGAGCCTCGTCGTCTATTCGTTCAACGCGTCGAAGCTCGTGACGGTGTGGTCGGGTTTCTCGCTGAAGTGGTACGGCGCGCTGCTGCACGACGACGAACTGCTTACGGCCGCGTGGCTGTCGCTGAAGATCGCGCTGCTGACGGCGACCGCGTCGGTCGCGATCGGCACCTGGGCCGGCTTCGTGCTGGCCCGCATGGGGCGCTTTCGCGGCTTCACGCTCTATGCGGCGATGATCAACGCGCCGCTGGTGATTCCCGAAGTGATCCAAGGGATCTCGCTGCTGCTGCTGTTCGTCGCGATGCAGCAGACCTTCGGTTGGCCGGCCGGCCGCGGCTGGCTGACGATCTGGATCGGCCACGTGATGCTGTGCCTGTCGTTTGTCGCGGTGATCGTGCAGTCGCGCGTGAAGGAGCTCGATCGCTCGATCGAGGAAGCCGCGCTCGACCTCGGCGCACGGCCATGGAAGGTGTTCTTCGTGATCACGCTGCCGCTGATCGCGCAGGCGCTGGTGTCCGGCTGGCTGCTCGCGTTCACCGTCTCGATCGACGACGTGATCCTGTCCGCGTTCCTGTCGGGCCCCGGCTCGACGACGCTGCCGCTCGTCGTGTTCTCGCGCGTGCGGCTCGGGCTGAACCCGGAGATGAATGCGCTCGCAACGGTGTTCATCACGGTCGTGACGATCGGCGTCGTTGTCGTGAACCGCGCGATGCTGGCCCGCGAGCGGCGGCAGGCGCGTGACGCGCGTGCGTGGCATGCGGCATCCGCGCCGGACACGCCCGCCTCACCGTCCGCCATGCCGCCCGCGCGCCCACCGGCCGTGCCGCCGCTGCGCGACCGCGTACCGCATCCCACGAAGTGACGAACGACAAGGAGACGTTTCATGAAAAAGAAGATCCTCTGCGCGCTGATTGCCGGTGCGCTGCCGGGGTTGGCCGCCGCCAATTCGAGCGCTGACCAGATCAGGGCGCTGCAACAGCAACTCGCGGTGCTGCAGCGGCAGATGAGCGCGATGCAAGCGCAACTCGCCGCGAAATCGCCGGCCGCGCCGGCTACATCGAACGTCGCTGCCGGCGCGACGGGGGCCGAACCGTCCGCGCCCGGCTACGGGCAGGCGCCGGCCGTGCTGTCCAACGACGACGTGTCGGAGATCCGGCAGCAGGTCGCGAACCAGCAACTGAAGGTCGATTCGCTGACCGACGCCGCGCGCACGGGCCCGATCGCGGGGCTGTCGGTGACCGGCTACCTCGATCCGACCTACGTGGTCAACCGCGGCGTCGGCACGTCGTCGTTCCAGTTCGCGAACCATGAGAACGCGTACACGTATTACAACAGCACGTTCGGCGACGTGTTCCTCGATATCAAGAAGACGTTCGGCGTCGGCCCGACCGCGCCGTCCGCGGAAATCACGCTGATGCCGAACCGCGGCGCGGGCCTGTCGATGATGACGGGCAGCGGCGCGAGCGGGCTCGACATCGTGAACACGGCGGTCGTCACGGTGCCGCTGTCGGGCACGACCTCGTTCGTCGGCGGGCTCGTGCTCGGCTTCGGCGGCTACGAGTACCAGCAGTCGAGCCAGATGCTCACGCTCACGCACAACCTGCTGTACGACTTCTCCGATCCGGGTTCGTCGATCGGCGCGGGGATCAACTACCAGAGCGCGGACGGGCACTGGGCGTGGAAGTTCTTCGTCGGCAACGAGCAGTTCCGCAGCGCGGGTGCGGTCACGCAGACCGGCGTGAATGCGCTCGGCGACCCGATCACGACGAGCAACAAGGTGCCGACCTTCACCGCGCGCGTCGATTACATGCGTGGCAGCGCGCTCGACGTCGGCGGCTCGATCAACATCGGCCGCCAGACGCTGGTCAGTGCGATCGACCCGGCCACCGGTAACGTGCGCTACGGCGTGGGCGGCAACGCGCCGAGCGCGTACGGTGCGTTCTTCTTCGGCGAAGCCGACGCAACCTACACGCTCGCCGATGCGCAGTACAACGCCGAGCTCGACTACGGTCAGCAGCAGCACGGCGCGTTCAACGGCGGGCTCGCGCAGTGGTTCGGGCTGTCGCTGCTCGCGCACCGCAAGTTCAACGCACCGGTGGTCGGCCGCATGGGCGCGACGCTGCGCTACGACCTGCTCGTGAACCGCAAGAACGGCGGCGGCGGTTCGTCGATCGGCCTGAACGGCAACGGGATGGATCCGAACAACGGCTTCGGCATCGACGCGGACTGCCTCGCCATGTCGAAGGCGAACGGCGGCGTCGGTTTCGAGTGCAAGGGCGCGACGCGGCAGGCCGCCGCGTTCGACCTGCTGTTCTACCCGACCCAGCAAGTGACGGTGAAGGTCGAATACCGGCACGACTGGGCGAGCAACAAGGTCTTCCTGCGTCACGACGGGTCGTATGTGAAGTCGAACGACCTGCTCGCGACCCAACTCATCTACGCGTTCTGACGCGACGCCGTTCGCGAGTCTTACTTATGCTCAAGTTCGAAAATCAGCAGCATGTTCAGTCGTACTACGCAGCGACGGTCAACAACCGGGTGCGCCATCCGCGGCTCGACGGGGCCGTGACCGCCGATGTCTGCGTGATCGGCGGCGGGCTCACCGGCTTGTCCGCGGCGCTCGATCTCGCCGAGCGCGGCCATTCGGTCGTGCTTGTGGAGGCGTCGCGGATCGGCTGGGGCGCGAGCGGCCGCAACGGCGGCCAGCTGATCGCCGGGTACGCGTGCGATGTAGATACGTTCGCGGCCTACCTGTCGGAAGACGACGTGCGGCGCGTGTGGGCGATGGGGCTGGAGTCGGTCGACATCGTCAGGCAGCGGATCGAGCGCTACAGCATCGATTGCGACCTGACCTTCGGTTACCTGACCGCCGCGAACAAGCCGCGGCACCTCGATGCGCTGCGCGCGTGGCGCGATACCGCGGCGAAGCGTTTCGGCTATCGCGGCTACGAATTCGTCGAGCGCGCCGACATGCCGCGCTTCGTCGCATCGGACCGTTACGTCGGCGGCCTCCGTTACGAAGGCAGCGGCCACCTGCATCCGCTGAACTACACGCTCGGTCTCGCGCGGGCGGCGCGCGACGCCGGCGTGACGATCCACGAGGACACGCCCGCGCTCGCGCTCGATCGAACGGCGCAGCATCACCGCGTCACGTGCGCGCGTGGGCACGTCGACGCGCGTTACGTCGTGCTGGCCTGCAATGCGTACCTGGGGCGGCTGGCGCCGGCGCTCGCGCGCAAGATCATTCCGGTGGCTACCTACCTGATCGCGACGGAACCGCTCGGCGACGCGCGCGCGGCCGAGACGTTGCCGGCCAATGCGGCGATCTGCGACAGCAAGTCGGCGCTCGACTATTTCCGGCTGACGGCCGACCGCCGGCTGCTGTGGGGCGGCAAGGCGAGCAGCTCGACGGACACGCCGCGCGACCTCGCGGCCGCGATGCGGCGCGACATGCTGAAGACGTTCCCGCAGCTGGCCGATGTGCGGATCGACTACGCATGGGGCGGGCTGATCGACGCGACGATGAATCGCGCGCCGCATTTCGGCCGGCTCGAACCGACCGTGTACTTCGCGCAGGGCTTTTCCGGGCACGGCGTCAACGTGACGGGCCTCGCGGGGCGGCTGATCGCGGAAGCGATCGATGCGCAGGCCGCGCGCTTCGACCTGTTCGGCCGGATTCGCCATCGCGACTTCCCGGGCGGGCGGGCGCTGCGCACGCCGATGCTGGCGCTCGCGATGACGTGGCACCGGATGATGGACCTGCTTTGACCCGCGCGGGCCGGGTCGCACCGGCCGCGCGGCACCGAAACGTTTCGAACCACTGATGCCCCGGAGGCAACCATGACCAACATCACGCATCTTGTCGACCTGATGCGGGCGCCGGCGAAGCTCACGCAAAGCCGCGTGCCGAGCGGGCTGCTGCTCGACGGCAATCCGATGCAGACGCTGTCGCATCACTACATCAGCCCGTGCGGGCAGTTCAGTTGCGGCATCTGGGAATGCACGCCCGGCCGCTGGACGATCGAGTACGACGAGTCGGAGTATTGCGAAATGCTGAGCGGCGTCGCGATCGTGCGCGATGCGGACGGCCGCGAGCGCGTGCTGCGCGCCGGCGACCGGTTCGTGATCCCGCCGGGGTTTCGCGGCACGTGGGAAGTCGTCGAAACGTGCCGCAAGATCTATGCGTCGCACGCACCGCAGGCCGGACCGTTGCGCACGTAGTGCGTGGCCGAGTCAATCCAATCATCGAGATCAACGAGGAGCAAACCATGACCCAGGAATTGTGGCGTCTGAGCGCGGCCGAGATGGCCGCACGCGTCGCGCGTCGTGACGTGTCGGCGACGGAACTCACGCGCAGCTGCCTGCAGCGGCTTGAACAGGTGAACCCCGTCATCAACGCGATCGTCGACGTGATGGCCGACAGCGCGTTGCAGGCGGCGTCCGATGCCGACGCGGCGATCGAGCGCGGCGCGCTGGTCGGCCCGCTGCACGGCGTGCCGGTGACCGTGAAGATCAACGTCGACACGGCCGGGCACGCGACGACCAACGGCGTACGCGCGTTTTCGGACCTGATCGCGCAGGAGGACAGCCCGGTGACCGCGAACCTGCGCAAGGCCGGCGCGATCGTGATCGGGCGCAGCAATGCGCCAGCGTTTTCGTATCGCTGGTTCACCGACAACGAACTGCATGGCCGCACGACGAATCCGTGGGATGCGTCGCTGACGCCGGGCGGCTCCAGCGGCGGCGCGGCCGCGGCCGTGGCCGCCGGCATCGGTGCGATCGCGCACGGCAACGACCTGGGCGGCTCGATCCGCTACCCGGCCTATGCGTGCGGCGTCGCGGGGCTGCGGCCGAGCACCGGGCGCGTCCCCGCATACAACCCAACGCAGTCGAAGGACCGCACGCTCGCGGTGCAGCTCGCGTCCGTGCAGGGGCCGCTCGCGCGCACGGTCGGCGATTTGCGGCTCGCACTCGACGCGATGGCGACCGGCGACGCGCGCGACGCGTGGTGGATGCCGATTGCCCCGGCCGCGCGCGATGCCGCGTTCCCCGCGCGTGTGGCCGTGTGCCCGGCGCTGCCGGGCGTGCCGTCCGATCCGGTGGTGACCGATGGGATCCGGCAGGCCGCGCGCTGGCTCGAGGACGCCGGCTGCATCGTCGAGGAAGCGGAACCGCCGCGGATCGCCGAAGCATGCGCGCTGTGGGTCGACCTCGTGACCAACGAAGCGCGCAGCGGGCTCGGCGACGTGATCATGGAGCACGGCGACGCGGCGATCCGCACCGCGTTCGCGAGCCAGCGCAATCTCGCGGCGCCGCTGGATCTCGCCGGCTACATGAACGGCCTCGCGCGGCGCACCGCGCTGCTGCGCGACTGGCAGCAGTTCTTCGCGCGTTATCCGCTGCTGCTGATGCCCGTGTCGTGCGCGCGTCCGTTCCCGATCGACGCCGACCTGCGCGGCGACGACGCGATGCGTCGGATCGTCGACCTGCAGGGGCCGCTGCTCGCGACCGCGCTGCTCGGGTTGCCGGGGCTGTCGGTGCCGACCGGCATCCGCGACGGCGTGCCGACCGGCGTGCAACTCGTCGCCGGACGCTTCCAGGAAGCGCTGTGTCTCGCCGCGGGCGAGGCGATCGAGGCGCGCGCGGGCATCTTTACGCCGATCGATCCGGTCACCGGATCGTGATTCTCCGATTTTTACAGGAATCCAAATGAATCAACGGACATTCGAAGACTGGCAAGCCGGCGCGGCCGGACTGCGGATCGAGGGGCGCGCGTTCATCGACGGCGCGGCGCGTCACGCACACACCGGCGCGACCTTCGCGTGCGTGAGCCCGATCGACGGGCGCGTGCTCGCGCACGTGGCCGATTGCGGCGACGACGATGTCGACGCAGCGGTCGCGGCCGCGCGCCGCGCGTTCGACGCGCAGGTCTGGACCGGCATGAATCCGCGCGCCCGCAAGGCCGTGCTGCAGCGCTGGGCCGCGCTGATGCGCGAGCATCTCGACGAACTCGCGCTGCTCGAGACGCTCGATACCGGCAAGCCGATCGGCGACACGACAGCGATCGACGTGCCGGCCGCCGCGCATTGCGTCGACTGGTATGCGGAAGCGATCGACAAGGTCGGCGGCGAGGTCGTGCCGGCCGACCATCATCTCGTCGGGCTCGTCACGCGCGAGCCGATCGGCGTCGTCGCGGCCGTCGTGCCGTGGAATTTTCCGCTGCTGATGGCCGCGTGGAAGTTTGCGGCGGCGCTCGCGGCCGGCAACAGCGTCGTGCTGAAGCCGTCGGAGAAATCGCCGCTCTCCGCGATCCGCGTCGCGCAGCTCGCGCGCGACGCCGGCATGTCGCCCGGCGTGTTCAACGTCGTGCCGGGCGGCGCGGAGCCGGGCAGGGCGCTGGCGCTGCATCGCGATGTCGACTGCCTCGCGTTTACGGGGTCGACACGCACCGGACAGCAGATCATGGCGTGTGCCGCGCAGTCGAACCTGAAACGCGTGTGGCTCGAACTCGGCGGCAAGTCACCGAACATCGTGCTGCCCGATTGCCCCGATCTCGACCGCGCCGCGCAGGCGGCCGCCGACGCGATCTTCTTCAACATGGGCGAAGTGTGCACGGCCGGCTCGCGCCTGCTCGTGCATCGCGACATCAAGGACGCCTTCGTCGCGAAGGTGGTCGACGCGTCGCGGCGTTTCGCGCCCGGGCATCCGCTCGATCCGTCGGTGACGATGGGCGCGATCGTCGATCGCATGCAGCTCGATCGCGTGATGGGCTATATCGGCATCGGGCGTGAAGAGGGACGCCTCGTGACGGGCGGTGCGCGCGTGCGCGAGGAGACGGGCGGGTTCTACGTCGAGCCGACGGTGTTCGAGGTGAAGGCCGATGCGAAGATCGCGCGAGAAGAGATCTTCGGGCCCGTGTTGTCGGTGATCGTATTCGACGACGTCGACGAGGCCGTGCGGATCGCCAACGACACCGAGTACGGGCTGGCCGCGGCCGTGTGGTCGGCCGATCTCGCGACGGCGCATCAGGTCGCGCGGCGGCTGCGCGCGGGCACCGTGTGGGTCAACTGCTACGGCGACGGCAGCGACGACCTGAACTTCCCGTTCGGCGGCTACAAGCAGTCGGGCAACGGTCGCGACAAGTCGCTGCACGCGCTCGACAAATACACCGAGCTGAAATCGACGATCTTGCGCCTGTAGTATCGGGCCGCGCTGGCCGCGCGGTTCCGGCGGGTGCGTCAGTGGCGCTCGTCGCCGGAACCGAACAGGCGTGGCTGCGCCGCGTTCAACGCGTCGTCGGCTTCGGGCTGCCCGGGGAAAATCCCGTCGCGGTCGGGCCACAGCAACTGCACGCACGGGAAATCGTCGTTACCGTAGAACCAGCGGTTCCAGCCGAGGTGGGCTTCATAGTGTGCTTTCGCCACCGGCATCAGGAGCGCGTTCGCGTTGCCGTAGACGGTTGCCGTGACTTCTCCGACCGGCGGCTGCTCGCCGGCCGCGACCATCCGGTAGACGTTCCACAGCACATCATGGGCGATGCGTGCCGGCATCGAGAACACGATGATCTCCGGAAAACCGTGGTTGACCCAGAGCCCGGTCGTGAACGAGAAACCCGGTTGGTCCGCTTCCGCAAACACTTCCGTGCGGAACCAGCCGTGCTTGCGAATCTGGTTCACGAATCGTTGCTCGTCTTCTTCGAGCACCGAATCGGGTGCGTCCAGCGCAGTGGCGATATCCGGTCGCGTGGTCATTGGGGCTCCTTGGATCTGCGTCGGTCGATACGAATCCGGGCGACGGGGTCCGGCCGTCGGGAAATCGATCGCGGCCAGAACCGCCGTTGATCGATGCGCCGCCATATTGCCATAGCCGGACATGCCGCCCCGTCACTGCGCCGCGCCCTCCGCATCCGCGGTTTCGCCGAGGAAGCCGCCGCTCTGGTGCGCCCACAGCGCCGCATAGATGCCGCCCGCCTGCAGCAGCTGCTGGTGCGTGCCTTCCTCGACGATGCGCCCTTCGTCGAGCACGATCAGGCGGTCCATCGCCGCGATCGTCGACAGCCGGTGCGCGATCGCGATCACCGTCTTGCCGCTCATCAGGGTGTCGAGGCTGCGCTGGATCGCGACTTCGACTTCGGAATCGAGCGCGCTGGTCGCTTCGTCGAGCACGAGGATCGGCGCGTCCTTGAGCATCACGCGCGCGATTGCGACGCGCTGCCGCTGGCCGCCCGACAGCTTCACGCCGCGCTCGCCGACCTCGACGTCGTAGCCGCTGCGCCCGTGGCGGTCGCGCAGCCGGTCGATGAATTCGGACGCCTCCGCGCGCACGGCCGCGTCGTGCATCTCGCGCTCGGTCGCGTCGGGGCGCCCGTACAGCAGGTTCTCGCGCATCGTCCGGTGCAGCAGCGACGTATCCTGCGTGACCATGCCGATCGCGCTGCGCAGGCTGTCCTGCGTCACGTGCGCGATGTCCTGCCCGTCAATCCGGATCGTGCCGCCGCCCACGTCGTAAAAACGCAGCAGCAGGTTCACGAGCGTCGACTTGCCGGCGCCCGAGCGGCCGATCAGGCCGATCCGCTCACCCGGCCGGATCGTCAGGTTCAGCCCGTCGAACACCGCGCGGTCGTTGTCTTCGTGCGCGAACTGCACGTTGTCGAACACGATCCCGCCGCGTTGCACCGCGAGCGGCTTCGCATCGGGCGCGTCGACCACGCTGTGCACCTTCGTCAGCGTGTTGATGCCGTCCTGGATCGTGCCGACGTTCTCGAACAGCTCGGTCATTTCCCACATGATCCAGTGCGAATAGCTCGACAGGCGCAGCGCCATCGCGATCACCGCCGCGACGACACCCGCGCTTACTTCGCCGTGCATCCACAGGTAGACCGCGAGGCCGGTGGAGCCGACCAGCAGCAGCGTCGACAACAGGTGGTTGACGATCTCGAACGCGCTGACGAGCCGCATCTGCGCGTCGCCGGTCGCCTTGAACGCTTCCATCGCGCGGCGCGCGTGGTCGGCTTCGCGCCGCGTGTGCGAGAACAGCTTGACGGTCGTGATGTTCGAGTACGCGTCGGTGATGCGCCCCGTCATCAGCGCGCGCGCATCGGCCTGCCGGCTGCCGACCGCGCCCAGGCGCGGCACGAAATACGCGCACGCCGCGCCATAACCGAGCGCCCACAGCACGAGCGGAATCATCAGCCGCCAGTCGAAGCTGGCCGCGAGCGCGAGAATGCCGATCAGGTACGCGGCGACGCCGATCACGACGTCGACCGACATGAACAGCGCGTCGCGCACGGCGAGCGCGGTCTGCATGATCTTGGTCGTCACGCGGCCCGCGAATTCGTTCGCGTAGAACGACAGGCTCTGGTCGAGCATCAGCCGGTGAAACAGCCAGCGCAGCCGCATCGGGAAGTTGATCGCGAGCACCTGGTGCTTGACCATCGTATGAAGCCCGATCAGCAACGTGCTGCCGGTGAGGATCGCCGCGAAACCGGCAAGCGTGCCGAAATGCCGGCCGCCAAAATTGGCCGGCGTCGCCGACGACAGCCAGTCGACCACGCGCCCCATCATCGCGAACAGCGCCGCTTCGTACGCGGCCAATGCGGCCGACGTCAGCGCGATCAGCAGAATCCAGCTGCGCGCGCCTTTCGTGCACGCCCAGACGAACGAGAAGAATCCCCTCGGCGGCGTGACGGGATCTTCGAGCGGGAAAGTCGGCAAGCGCCGTTCAAACCACGAGTACATTGGAACCTCTCCTTGATGCGGCCGCGCCGAACGGCGCAGCCGGTATTGCCTGTTTCATGCGCGGCGCGATCCGTGTCGCTGCCGTGCTTCACGCGTGTTCAATGCGACCGGATCCACGCTTCGATCGGGCCGAGCGTGCCCGGCGCATATGCATGACGCCCGAGCGCCATGTACAGCCACGTCTTCCATTTCGGCCAGTCGCTCTCGAGCTGGTAGTCGAACCAGCCGGCGCGCAACAACGCGTGCGTCGCATCGGGCACGATCACCACGCGCCGGTCGGGCCGGTTCGCGAACGCGTGCGCGTAGGTGTTCGCCTCGTCGACCGGATCGACGTTGCGGTCCAGCGCGCCCCACACGGCCAGCACGGGCCCTTGCATCGTCGCGAGCGCCTGCGATGCGTCTTCCAGGTAGTTGCGCGCGATGAAGCCGAAGCGGCGCGGCTCGATGTCAGGGCGCCGGCCCGGATCGGCCGGCACGTCCGCCCGACCGAAGATTGCGTCGTTGTCGCGTCGCTCGGCGGCCAGTGTCGCATCGATTCGATCCGGCTGCAGGCCGGTTGCCTCGAGCTGCTGCCGCGTCAGGTAGGTGCCTTGCCGGCGCCAGTTGACGGCGCCGCCGACGATCACCGAGAATGCGGGCCGCACCGCATGAGCCACGCGCGGAATGACCCAGCCGCCCTGCGAAAAACCGAGCAGGCCGACCTCGTGCGCGGGGCCGGCGGCCGCGCGTACGCGTGCCAGTGCCGCGATCGTTTCGTTTGCACGGTCCTGCATGGATTGCGCGAGCCAGTCGCCGCTGCTGCGACCGGTGCCCTGTTTGTCCCACGCGAACACGCCGATACCGGCGTCGAGCAAGCTGTTGACGAGCGGCAGCATCGCGTCGTCCGAGAAGCGCGTGCGCGGCCCGTCGCCGTGGACCAGCAGCACGATCGGCGCGTCGGGTGCATGGGCCGGCAGCGCGAGCGTGCCGACGAGGTTGGCGCCGCCGCTGCGGAACGTGAGCGTCGACACGTTTGCGCGCTTTAGCTCGAAATCGGACAGGCCGTGCAACGCAAGCGCGGTGAGCGCGGCGAGTACGAGCAGGACGAGTGCGATGCCGATCATGACGATTCGTTTCAAGGGGCCCTCTGATAGATAGTGCGAAACGGATAATGCGAGCCCGTCGGCGGCACGTGCATGAGCACGACGCCTTGACACCTGCGGGATATCGCGATGATAATAGATCGACTAATCAGTCGAATAAAGATTCGAGTCACCGTCGAGCCCGGAGTTCCCGTTGAGAAAGATCGATCCTGAAAGAGTGGAAGCGAAGCGGCGCCAGATCCTGGACGCCGCGATCGACTGTTTTGCGCGCGACGGCTTCCATGCGACGTCCACGGCCGCGATATGCAAGGCGGCCGGCATGAGCCCCGGCAACCTGTTTCATTACTTCCCGACGAAGGCGGCGATCATCGAGGCGATCGCGCAGGACGACCAGCGCGAGATGGCCGAACTGTTCGCGCAGCATGCGGACGCCGACGATGCGCTGACCGCGATCGAGGAGATCGCGCTGGCGTTGATGGAACTGTCGAGCGATCCCGTCTATGCACGCATCAGCATCGAGACCGCGGCCGAGGCGACGCGCAATCCGGATGTCGCCGCGCTGTTCGCGGCGAACGAAGCGCAGGTGAAAGGGCGGATGGTCGCGCTGATCAAGCGCGGCGTCGCGCAAGGGCGGATCGACGGGAGCCTGAAGCCCGATCTGGTCGCGACCTGGCTGCTCGCGCTTGCGGAAGGCGCGGTCGGGCGCGTCGTGTTCGAGCCGGGGTTCAAACCGCGCGCGCACCGCGCGATGTTGCGGACGATCATTCAGCGGATGCTGCGGCCGCAGTGAGCGTGGTGGTGGCGACGAGCCGGTGACTCGAATGGGTCGAAACTGCGGCGCACCGCGGTGCCGCTGCTCGTCGGCCTGCTCGCGGTCGCTGACCGCGATCGTGTCGGCGGTCGGCATCGCGGCGCTGTTTGGTGCGTCGCACCAGACGATTGCATCGCTCGCGCCGAAATCGGCGACGATCGCGATGGCCGTCGCCGCGGAGATCGGCGGCATTCCGTCGCTCACCGCCGTGCTGACGGCCTTCGTCGTGCCGATCCTGCTGCCGATGCTGTCGCGCTGGGTCTGAGCGCCGGCTACCCGGGGGTATCGGTTTCCCTGATGGCGCGCACGGCGTGCCGAAACGGCGGCGCGCGCGGCACGCACGTATCGCTGCCGTTATCGGGAGAATTCAGGAACGCACAGGGACATTTGTGCAGTGATCGGCTAACGTTGCATCGGCGCCGTTGCCGCAAGCGTTCGCGTGCGCGCCGGTGTTCGACCCACAACCAACAATCGACAAGGAGATCCGGCCATGAAGCAGTCTCGCGTGGTTTCGGTGGCAGTAGCAGTAACGGCGTCGTTCGGTCTGCTGTTGACCGCCGCGCCGGCGGCATACGCGCAGGATCCGGCGTCCGCGCCGACGCAGAAGCAGCTCGACAAGGCGCAGAAGAAGGCCGCACGCAAGGCGGCCCGCGCGCGCCATGCGTCGGACCTGAAGGCGATCGGTACCGGCAGCGGTTACCGGTTGACCAACGACCAGAGCAACTATCCGCAGAACGCCACGCAGAAGGCGCCCGCGACGAAGGCGGCGCCCGCCGCGCCGGCTTCCGGGCAGTAACGGCCGGAAGGCGTGCACAGCGCAAACGGCGCCGGGTCGACCGGCGCCGTTTGTTCGTGTGCGGGGCCGCGAGGCCCGCGCAGGCGTTACGACGCGAGCTTGCTCGCGAGTTGCGCGACGTGCTTGCCCTGGTAGCGGGCGATCTCGAGCTCGTTCGCGCTCGGCTGGCGGCTGCCGTCCGCGCCCGCGAGCGTGGTCGCGCCGTACGGCGTGCCGCCCGTGATTTCGTTCATGTTGACGAGCCCGCTGCACGCGTACGGCACGCCCACGATCACCATGCCTTGATGCAGCAGCGTCGTGTGGAACGACGTGATCGTCGTTTCCTGGCCGCCGTGCTGCGTGCCGGTCGACGCGAACACGCTGCCGATCTTGCCGACGAGCGCGCCCTTCATCCACAGGCCGCCGGTCTGGTCGAGGAACGTGCGCATCTGGCCGGCCATGTTGCCGAAGCGGGTCGGCGTGCCGAAGATGATCGCGTCGTAATCGGCGAGTTCGTCCACGGTGGCGACCGGTGCGGCCTGATCGACCTTCACGCCGATGGCCCTGGCCTGGTCGACCGGGATCGTTTCCGGCACGCGCTTGAGCGCGACCTCGACGCCGGGCACCGATTTCGCGCCTTCCGCGATGTGTTGCGCCATCGTTTCGACGTGCCCGTAGGACGAGTAGTAAAGAACGAGTACCTTGGCCATGTTGCGAATCTCCGATTAAAAGAGCCCCGCGTTCAGCGGGGCCCGGTTTCCCGAACGGACGTCATGCCCACTCGGCCGTCACTTCGACCGGACGCAGGTCGAACACCAGCACTTCGGCATCGTTGCCGTCCGCGAACGTCAGCGCCTGCTCGTTGCGGATGCGCAGGCCGTCGCCCTCGCCGAGCGTCATGCCGTTGACCGTCACGCTGCCGCGTGCAACGTGCACGTAAGCAAAGCGGTTCGGCGCCAGTTCCAGCGTCGCTTGTTCAGCGCCGTCGAACAGGCCTGCGTAGATCCGCGTGTCCTGCCGGATCTTCAGCGAACCGGCGTCGCCGTTCGGCGACACGACGAGCGTGAGCTTGCCGCGCTTGTCGCCGGCCGTGATATTCGTCTGCTGATAACGCGGCTCGGCACCCTTTTCGGCCGGCCCGACCCAGATCTGCAGGAAGTGGACCGGCGTTTCCTGCGAGTGGTTGAACTCGCTGTGGCGCACGCCCGTGCCCGCACTCATCAACTGTACGTCGCCCGGCACGATCACCGAGCCGGTGCCCATCGAATCCTTGTGTTCGAGCGCGCCGTCGAGCACGTACGACAGGATTTCCATGTCGCGGTGCGGGTGCGTGCCGAAGCCGCCACCCGGCGCGACGCGGTCGTCGTTGATCACGAGCAGGTCGGAGAAGCCGACTTGCTTCGGATCGTAGTAATTCGCGAACGAAAACGTATGACGGGAGCTGAGCCAGCCATGCTCCGCACGGCCACGTTGGTTTGCTGCACGGATTTCGATCATGATTTCTGTCCTTGAAGTCGCCGGACCTCGGAAGTGGGACCGGCCGTTCGTTGAGATGAATCTTAGGTCAATCGATTTGACAAATAAATGGCTGTGGAGATAATGACTGTCGCTATGGAGTGGACAATATGGAACTCAACGATCTGAGGATCTTCGTCGCGACGGTCGACGCGGGCAGCTTCACGGCGGCGGCCGACCAGTTGATGCTGTCCAAGCAGTTCGTCAGCCGGCGCACGATGGCGCTGGAGGCGTCGCTCGGCGTGCGGCTACTGCATCGCAACACGCGCAATCTCGCGGTGACCGAATCGGGGCAGGAGTTTTATGCGCGGGCGCAGCGGATCCTCGCTGAGATCGCCGACGCCGAGCAGGCGATGTCGGTGCGCAGCACCGAGCTGCACGGGTCGCTGAAGATCAGTGCGCCGCTGTCGTTCGGGATCACGCACGTGTCGCCGCTGATCGCCGAATTCCTGTCCGCGCACCCGGCCGTGCGGCTGAACCTCGACCTGACTGACCGGCGCGTCGACCTGATCGGCGAGGGCTTCGATCTGGTGCTGCGGATCGGCTCGCTCGAGGATTCGACGCTGATCGCGCGGCCGCTCGGCGCGTGGCAGATGATCGCGTGTGCGAGCCCGGCCTACCTGAAGCGGCAGGGCACGCCGGCGACACCGGCCGATCTCGCCGGCCACACGTGCCTGTTGTATGGGCGCGAGCGGCGCGTCGGCTGGGAATTCCGGGTCGACGGCGCGGCGCGCACGTTCGACGTGCAGGGGCCGCTCGTCGCGAACAACGGCGAAGTCGTGCGCGACGCGGCGATCGCGGGGCTCGGCATCGCGCTGCTGCCGCACTTCATCGTCGGCGCGGCACTCGACAGCGGCGCGCTCGTGCCGGTGCTCGACGCGCATGCGCCGTCGCCGATCACGCTCAATGCGGTGTTTCCGCAGCACCGGGAAGGGTTCGTCACGCTGCGCACGTTCATCGGGTTTCTCGCGGAGCGGCTGGGGCAGGCGGCGCCGGCGGCGAAGGGCGGGGCGGGCCGCGCGCGGTAGCGGGCGGGTTTGCGGTGAATAGGGGCGTTATTCTCCGCAGAATTTGCGGAGAATATTGAGTCGTGCGGCGAATCGGTGGGATAATCTCCGCATCATGAGCGGAGATTACACCTTCATCTGGGAGTCGGCCGACTGGCCTGCCTGGCACTTCGACCTCCCGGCACTTGCCACGTCACTCGCCGACGTCAGCCGTGCGCAAGGCATGCTGGCCGGGCGACTGGCGGATATCGGCCTTGCGCTGCGCGATGAGGCCAGCCTGGTCGCGCTGACGGAGGACGTCGTCAAGACCAGCGCCATCGAGGGCGAAAATCTGAACGTCGCATCGGTCCGATCGTCGATTGCGCGCCGGCTCGGGGTCGATATCGGTGCGCTCGCGCCGGTCGATCGCCACGTCGAGGGCGTGGTCGACATGGTGCTGGATGCGACGACGCATTCGGCGGCGCCGGTCACCGAAAGCCGTCTGTTCGGGTGGCATGCGGCACTGTTCCCGACCGGCTATTCGGGGATGTCGCGGATCACGGTCGGCGCATGGCGTACGGATGCAAGCGGGCCGATGCAGGTGGTGTCCGGGCCGATCGGCCGACAGCGCGTGCATTTCGAGGCGCCGCCCGCCGCGCGGCTGGCCAACGAGGTCGGGCGCTTTCTCGCGTGGCT
Source organism: Burkholderia cepacia (assembly GCF_001039005.1). Lineage (GTDB taxonomy): Bacteria > Pseudomonadota > Gammaproteobacteria > Burkholderiales > Burkholderiaceae > Burkholderia > Burkholderia theae. The sequence goes on along the minus strand of NZ_LDWR01000034.1, from coordinate 66,273 downwards.
CAATGCCACGCCGGCCGAGCCGTTGCTGATCCGGGCCGGCCTGGCCCATCTGTGGTTCGTCACGCTTCATCCGTTCGACGACGGCAACGGCCGTATCGCGCGAGCGCTCGGGGATCTGGTCCTTGCGCGCGCCGATCGGAGTCCTCAGCGCTTCTATAGCCTGTCGGCACAAATCCAGCGCGAGCGTAACGCGTATTACGACGTGCTGGAGCGTACGCAGCGCGGTTCGCTCGACGTCACCGAATGGCTCGCGTGGTTTTTGAATGCACTCGACAGGGCCATCGATCACGCGCACACGACGCTCGACGCGGTCCTGGTCAAGGCGCGCTTCTGGCAGCGATGTGCGGGTTTCGCGATGAACGCACGCCAGGTCAAGGTCATGAATCGCTTGCTCGACGGCTTCGAAGGGAAATTGACGACCACAAAGTGGGCGGCCCTTGCGAAGTGCTCGCAGGATACGGCGCTGCGCGACATCCTGGAACTCGTCGAGCGCGGCGTGTTGCGTCGCTCGTCGTCCGGCGGCCGGAGCACGAGTTACGAACTGGCGCTGTTCCACGTCTGACGCCGGCACCGGTTTGCCCGGTCAGCGACGGATCTCCGTCGTGGTTCCCCGTCGGTCACTCGCGCATAACCTGCTTCCGGAAAAATGCCGAGAAGATCGGACTGCTTGGCGATACGTTTCTGTTGATGTCTGCGCTCCTCGGCGTGCTCGCCGTGGCCGGTTCGACGGGCTTGCGCCCGGCCACAGGGGCCGACGGTGTAATGGTCTTCATCGGGATCGTCGATGCGGCGGTGGAAGCCGCATTGCGCGATGGTTTCATGCAATGCAGCGTGGCTGCCGGGACGGTTGCGCCGACATCCAGCGTCGATTGATCGGCGCCGTGCATTCGGGTTACGCTTCGGCGGGCGATGGCATGCGCCGCATGCCGGGCCGGGCGTTTTTACCTCGAATGTCGCGTGCAGGTAGCTTCTGCACGCGCGCAAACCAGCGACGAGCCAAGCCGATGACTCTCCAGATCCGATCGAACGTGCGCGGCCCGGCCGCGACTCCTCCATGCGATGCGCGGCACACGCCGCTGCGATCCGTCGCGATGGCCGCACTGCTGTCGCTGCTGCCGATCGCCGCGCACGCGGCCGGCTTCGACTGCGCGAAGGCCGCTTCGCCGACCGAGAAGACGATCTGCGCGGACCCCGCACTGTCGAAGCTCGACGGCGACCTGTCGGCGGCGTGGAAGAAGGCGCTCGCGAAGGGCGGCGATACGGCCGCATTGAAGGCCGCGCAGCTGAAGTGGCTCAAGCAGCGCGACCAGTGCGGCGCCGACGCGCCGTGCCTCGGCGACCGCTATCGCGAACGGCTCGCGAGCCTGAACGGCACGCCGCTTGCCGCCGACCGCTGGCAGCAGACCTGGACCATGACGAGCGACAACCCGTCGTTCGGCGGCGTGCTGACGTTGACCGGCACCGCGCCGCGCCTGCATTTCGAGCTGAGCGCCAATAACGGCGCGAATACCGGCGGGCTCGACGGCGACGTCGTGCTGCATGGCGACAGCGGCACCTACCGCAAGGACAAATGCCGGCTCGATTTCGAACGGAAGGGTGGACGCATCCGGATCACGCAGCAGGGCGCGGATTTCGATTGCGGCGCCGGCTCGGGTGTCGTTTATGCGGGCGACTACGTGACCGCGTCGCAGGTGCAGGCCAGGCCGCAGGCCGACCTGCTGAGCCTGAAGGTCGTGACTGACGCGACGCAGAACGCGAGCGCGCACACGCTGCTCGGCGCCGACTACGCGACGCTTGTCGACATGGTCAACAGCAGTGCCGACGAAAAGGATCTCGACGGGCTGCACGCGCGCGTGATGTCGTACTGGGTGCGCGGCATCGCGACGACGAACGCGGCGATCGTGATGAGCCGCGGCACCGATCTGTGGATCGGGCTGCTCGTGTTCGACGCACACGACAAGGTCAGGATGCGCTACTACTCGAACGCGCAGGCGTGGAAGAAAACCGTGCCGAAGACCATCCAGGCGTGGCACGACAATCTCGACAAGACGCTGCCGATCGACGTGATGCAGTAAGCGCGCAGGGCGGCCCGCGCCGCTTCATTTCTTGCGCGATGCGCGCGCCTGCGCCGGCGGCGCGACCGATTCCCGCGTTCTCAACTCCGGCATCACCGCCCAGCCGGGCCCCGTCGCGCCGTTTTCGAGCGCGTCGAGCAACGCATGCGCGGCCTGGCGCCCGATCGCATCGGTGTCGACCCACATCGTCGTCAGCGGCGGCTGGATCTCGCGCGCGAGCGCGATGTCGTCGAACCCGGTGATCGACACTTGCGCGGGCACGGCGATGCCGAGCGCCTGCGCCTCGAGCAACGCGCCGAGCGCGAGCGCGTCGTTGCCGCAGATCACGGCCGTCGGCCGCGTCGCCGCGTCGCTGTCGGCGATCGCGCGCAGGCTGGCCCGCCCGAACGCGATCGTGGCCGCGCCTTCGTGCTGATGCACCGGGCGCACCGCGAGCCCGTGCGCGGCCAGCGTGTCGTGAATGCCGCGCAGGCGCGCCTGCACGCGGTCGTTGTCCGCCGACGGCTGCATGATGATCGCGAAATCGCGGTGGCCGAGGTCGAGCAGGTGGGTGGTGAGCCGCGCGAACGCCGCGCGGTTGTCGAAGCCGATGCAGCAGTGCGGGCTGTCGTCGCGATACGCGTAAGTGACGACGTACGGCACGCGGTGCAGCGCGAGCAGTTCGAACAGTTCCGGCGGATACGCCTCGCCGACCAGCGACACGGCTTCCACGCCGCGCGACAGCATCGCGCGCACCTGGGCCAGCGCCTGTGCGGGATCGTAGTTCGAGCAGCCCAGAAACAGCGTGATGCCGTGCTCGGCCATGACGGTCTGCATGCCCGCGACCTGCGACGCGAACACCTGGTCGTCGAGCGTCGGAATGATCGCGCCCGTGATGTGGGTGCGCGTGGACGCGAGCGCGCGGCCGGCCGCGTTCGGAATCCAGTTCAGTGCGCGCGCCGCATCGCGCACGCGCTGCTGCACATCGGCCGACACCTTGCCGGGATCGTTGTACACGCGCGAGACGGTCGCGGTCGACACGCCGGCCAGCTTCGCGACATCGCCGAGCACCGAGCGGCCGCTGCCGCGGCGCGCACGCGATGCACCGCCGCGGGACGGGGTCGTGCTCATCGGCCGTCTCCCGGCGTGGCGGGGTGGCCGGCGCCGCGCGCTGTCAAAAGCGTCATTGTTTACCCTCGATTCGTGATGGTCCCGCTTGCGTTCCCGTTCGACCCTGTGAGAATGTAAGCGCTATCTTGATGCTGTATTCCTATTATGTCAGACGGCCTTTCCATCCGCATTGCGAAATTTTCATTGACGACGGCCTTTCCGGCTATTTTGTCCGTTGCAAATGTAAGCGATTACATTCGAAAATGAACGATGCTCAATCACCGCGTATCGCTGTCGTCGGCAGCGTGAACATCGACCTCGTTACGCGCGCGCCGCGCCTGCCGGTGCCGGGCGAAACGCTGCTCGGCACGGATTTCCAGACCGTTCACGGTGGCAAGGGGGCGAACCAGGCGGTCGCCGCCGCGCGCCTGGGCGCGTCGGTCGCGATGATCGGCTGCGTCGGCGACGACGCGTTCGGTGCGCGCCTGCACGACGCGCTGGCGGCCGAGCGCATCGACGTGACGCACCTGCATCGCGTCGTCGGCACGGCAACCGGAGTTGCGACGATCACGGTCGACGCGCGCGGCGCGAACAGCATCGTCGTCGTGCCCGGCGCGAATGCATGCGTCGATGACGGCCGGATCGATGCGGCGCGCGAAACGATCGCCGGGGCGGCGCTGCTCGTGTGCCAACTCGAAGTGCCGCTCGCCGCCGTGGCGCGCGCGATTGCCTGTGCAGCCGCACACCACACGCCGGTGCTGCTCAATCCCGCGCCCGCGCAGCCGCTGTTGGACGCGTTGCTGGCGCGGGTCGACTACCTCGTCGTCAACGAAACCGAAGCCGAGTCGCTGACCGGCATCGCGGTTGGCGACGATGCGTCGGCCGTGCGCGCCGCCGATGCGCTGTGCGCGAAGGGCGTCGGCAACGTGCTGGTCACGCTCGGTGCGCGCGGCGTGTGCTGGCGCGGCAGCGCAGGGCACGGCCGCCATCGTGCGATGACGGTGGTCGCCGTCGATACGACCGCGGCCGGCGACACGTTCGTCGGCGGGTTCGCGGCGGCCCGGGCAGAAGGCGCGTCGATGGACGACGCGATCGGCTTCGGCCAGCGTGCGGCTGCGATCAGCGTCACGCGCTTCGGCGCGCAGACCTCGATCCCGACACGCGAGGAAGTGGCACGCATGGACGCTTGAATTCCGCACACGACGGAACGGCCGGATCCGGCCGATACCCATGACATGGAGACAATCGAAATGAGCGAAAACCAATCTGATCCGCATGCGCCGCCGCGGATCCGGCGCGGGCAACGCATCGCGCTCGCGCTGTTGATGGCGAGCGGGATCGTCAACTATCTCGATCGCGGCACGCTGGCCGTCGCGAGCTCGGCGATCCGGGGCGATCTCGGGTTGTCGCTCGCGCAGATGGGGCTGCTGCTGTCGGCGTTCTCGTGGAGCTATGCGCTGTGCCAGTTCCCGGTCGGCGGCCTGGTCGACCGCATCGGTCCGCGCCGGCTGCTCGGCATCGGGCTGATCGTCTGGTCGTTCGCGCAGGCGGCGGGCGGTATCGTGTCCACCTTCGGCTGGTTCATCGTCGCGCGCATCGCGCTCGGCATCGGCGAGGCGCCGCAATTCCCGTCGGCCGCGCGCGTGGTGAGCAACTGGTTTCCGCTGCGCGCGCGCGGCACGCCGACCGGGATCTTCAACGCCGCGTCGCCGCTCGGCACCGCGCTCGCGCCGTTGCTGCTGTCGATCCTCGTCGTGTCGTTCGACTGGCGCTGGGCGTTCATTGTGACGGGGGCACTCGGCCTCGTCGTCGCCGTCGTGTGGTTCGCGCTGTACCGCGATCCGGTGCGTGCGCAACTGACCGCGGCCGAGCGAGGTTATCTCGATGCCGATGCGCAAAGCGTGGTTGCGGCGCCTAAACTGACCTTCGTCGAATGGCGCAGCCTGTTCTCGCACGGCACGACCTGGGGGATGCTGATCGGCTTTTTCGGGTCGGTGTACCTGAACTGGGTGTACCTGACCTGGCTGCCCGGCTATCTGACGATGGAGCGGCACATGAGCCTGATCCGTACCGGATTCGCCGCGTCGGTGCCGTTCCTGTGCGGGTTCATCGGCTCGCTGGTCGCCGGCTGGCTGTCGGACCTGGTCACGCGTCGCAGCCGTTCGCCGGTGGTGAGCCGGCGCAATGCGGTGGTGGTCGCGATGCTCGGGATGGTCGCGTTCACGATCCCGGCCGCGCTGGTGCAGAGCAACGTGGTCGCGCTCGCGTGCATTTCGGTCGTGATCTTTCTCGCCAACGCGGCGTCGGCCTGCTCGTGGGCGCTCGCGACGGCGGCCGCGCCGCCGAGCCGTATCGCTTCGCTCGGCGCGATCCAGAATTTCGGCGGCTTCATCGGCGGTGCGCTCGCGCCGATCCTGACGGGCGTCATCGCGCAGAAGTGGTCGTTCGTGCCGGCGCTGCTGACTGCCGCGGCGATCGCGTTCGCCGGCGCGATGGCGTACCTGCTGCTGGTGCGCAAGCCGATTCCCGAGCACGCCGCGAACGCCGCGCCCGGCCCGTTGCCGGCCTGAGCCCGCGGCTCGCACCACGTATTCACTGAAGCAAGGAGAAACAGATGCAACACCAGCAGCAATCGAGCGTGACCATCGAGGGGATCGTGCCGGTCATGCTGACGCCGTTCGACGACGCCGGCGCGATCGACTACGCGGGGCTCGAACGGCTCATCGAATGGTATCTGGCGCACGGCTCGGATGCGTTGTTCGCGGTGGCGCAATCGAGCGAGATGCAGTTCCTGACGCTTGCCGAACGCGCGGAACTGGCGCGCTTCGTGGTCGAGCGGGTGGCCGGGCGCGTGCCTGTCGTCGCGTCCGGGCACATCAGCGACGATCTCGATGCGCAGGTGGCCGAGCTGCGCGCGGCGGCCGAATCGGGCGCGCAGGGCGTCGTGCTCGTGACCAACCGACTCGATCCGCAGCGCAAGGGCAGCGCCGCGTTGCTCGACCATCTTCACAAGCTGCTTGCGCGACTGCCGTCCGATCTGCCGCTCGGCCTGTATGAGTGTCCGGCGCCCTACCGACGGCTGCTGTCCGACGACGAGTTGCGCGCGTGCATCGACACGGGCCGGTTCGTGATGCTCAAGGATGTGAGCTGCGACCTGGAGACGGTGAAGCGGCGTGTCGCGCTCGCGGCCGGATCGCCGCTGAAGATCCTGAACGCGAATGCCGCGATTGCGTGGGACGCGATGAAGGCGGGCTCCGCCGGCTTCAACGGTGTGTTCACCAACTTCCATCCGGATCTGTACCGGTGGTTGCGCACGCAAGGACACACGAATCCGGCGTTGGCCGACGAGCTGTCGACGTTCCTGGTGGTCTCGGCGGTATCGGAGGCGCTGGGCTACCCGGCGCTCGCGAAGCTCTACCATCAGCGGATCGGCACCTTCGGGTCGATCAAATGCCGCGCGATCGACTACGACGTGCGCGAACGATTCTGGGCGCTCGACGCGGTGCTCGACAAGATCGTGGCCGGCACCGAGCATTTCCGCCGGCGGATCGCCGCTCAATAGCGTGGGATGCGTGCCGTGCGCCGTGCGGATCGGGCGGCGCGCGACACACTGGCGAGCCGCGCGTGCGGTTGCCTTTGCATGTGATCGTCAGGAAGCGCGCGGCCGGTGCGTGCGTTTGCCGCAAGAAGAATCGGCACCTCGAGATGCGTCGCGCCATGCGGCGTCAACGGTGTGTCTGCAATGCCCCGGATGACACGAACGCGGCGCCGCGACCGGGCCGCGTGCGCCACGCAACGAAGCCGCCGGGATTCCCGAGCGCGTCGATGACGGCAAAGCCGCCTGCCGCGGCAGCAAGTCCACGCTAGCCGGCCGGTCCGTCACGATACCCATGCCACCAACGACAGCGCATCGCCGACACGAGGCCGACGCGCGGTCCGGCCTTCATTCACTGCATCACCACAGCGAGCCGCCCGCGATCCGCGAGCGCACCGCCGACACTCGTCCGGCGTGCGGCGCTGCGTCCCGCGTTTGCCGCTTCCACAGGCTGTCCGACGGGCTCCCGTACCGTACGACAAAAGCACACAAATATCGCCAAACCTTCCCATCGTTTTCCGTAACGATTCGTAATATTATGCCGCGGTGTGATTTTTACCGACGAACCGTTGAACCCGTATTCGCCCTCCATGCAACAAGTGACGACGACAAGCCAGCCACCGATCCTGGCGGCGCCGGTTGATGCCATGCTGCACGCCGTGATCGACGAGGCCGTCCACCGGAGCGTGTCGGAGGCGACGACGCGCAGCGGCTACATGCGCTGTGCCGACTACGCGATCGTTGGCGCGCAGGTGCTGACGCTGCTGACCGGTAAGCCTTACCGGCCGTTCGCGGGCGGCGAAGTGATGGATTTCGGCGCCGGCAACCTGTACGCGCTGTGCACGACGCGCGAGCGGCGCCGGACCGCGCGGCATCTGTCGCAACTCGCGCGGTATCACTGCTGGATCGAAGCGCGTCACGACGACGTCGGCGGTCGCGCACGCAAGGAGATCGTCGACTTCACGCTGCGCCACGACGAGACCGTCGCGACCAATCTGGGGATGCCGTTCGCCCGCGCGTATCAGGCTTATTTCTGGGGCTGGGACGACGAGCACGCGGTGCCGGCCGAGCTGCACGATCATCCGGTATTCGCGAAGCAGGGCCCCGTGTGGCGCTGGGCCGAGCGCGAATGCACGTCGCTGCTGCGCGCGTACGAACGCGAGCGGCCAGGCTATTTCGGGCGTCAGGTTTCGCGTGCGATCGATTTGTTCGCCGATCGGGTCGAAGGTCTTGGCTGACGGCACGCCCATGTCGGGCGAACCGCGTGCAGGCTGCCTGCCGCGATTGGATGAATCGGGCAAGCGCACCCGGCAGGCGCTGGTGCAGCACTGGGCATGAACCATACCGCCAGGCGACACACCGCGCGCGGCGGCGCGAGCCGCCGGCGCGTTCAGCGCGCTGCCCGGCCGTTCACTTGTTCGCCAGCGTGCCGCTGCTGTTGGCGCCGCCAAACAGCTGCGTCAGGTACTTCGTGTTCGTGTTCATCCTGGCCATCAGCGTATTGAGCGCCGTGAACTGCGCCTGGTACTGCTTGGTCAGTTGCGCGGCGTAGTCGGACAGATCGGACTGCTGCTGCGTGACGCGCTTCAGGTCGGCGTTCAGTGCGTTCGTGCGCACGTCGATCATGCCGTCCTTCTTCGTGAAGTGCGTGATCTGATCGTTCAGGCGCGTGCCGATCCCGTTCGTCGGGTCGAACAGGCGCGCGGCCGCCGTCGGGTTGGCGGACAGCGCGTCGCCGAGCTTTGCGCTGTCGACGTTCAGCGTGCCGTCCTTCTCGAGCTTGATGCCGATCGCCATCAGGTTCATGCGCCCGTGGCCGTTCTCGGTGGCGGCGCCGTCGACGCCGCGCGCGACGATCGACGCGAGCGAGTTGCGGATCGTGTTCAGCGTCGAGTCGCCGATCAGCGCGCCCTGCGAACTCGCGCCTTCCGTGTAGCTCGTCAGCGCGCCCATCGTCTTGACGGCCGTGTTGTACAGGTTCACGAAATTCGTGATCGTCGCCGCTTGCGACTTCGTGTCGGTGCTGACCGTCAGCGTCTGCGTATCGGTCGCGCTGACCGCGGCAGCCGACAGGTTCAGCGTGACGCCCGTCAACACACCCGACACCGCGTTGCTCGCGCTGGTCGATGCGATCCCGTTGATCGTGAACTTCGCGTCCTGTGCGACGGCGCTTTGCCGCCACGCGGCCGCGCTGTTCGCCGAGTCGATCTTCGATGCGCCGCCGGTCGTGTCGGCCGTCGACGTGACGCCGAGGCTCGACAGCCCGTTGTCGTTGGCCACGTTGCCGACCGCGACGCTGATCGCGTTCGCCGAGCCCGTCTTCGACGACCCGAGCACGAGGTGCGCGCCGTCGGTGCCGTTGATGACCGTCGCGCTGATCCCCGGGTTGTTCGATGCCGAGTTGATCGCGGCCGCGATGCCCGACAGCGTGTTGTTCGTGCCGCCGACCTCGACCTTGAACGACTGGCTGCCGAGCGACAGCGTCAGCGTGCCGGTGCCGAGCGCCTTGTTCCCGGTGAAACCCGCCGACGACAGCGCCTGCGCGGTTGCGATCTGCGTGACGCCGACCGTGTAGGTGCCGGCGACCGCGCCCGCACCCGACGTCGCGGTCAGGCCCTTGCCGCTCGCGACCGCGGTGAAGGTCGATTGCAGCCCGCCGTTCGTCAGCGACGTGAGGCCCGCCTGGAGCGCGCCCAGTGCCGACGACAGCGCGCCGAATGCGGAAATCCGCGTGTTGCTGGACGTTTGCGACGCGGCAAGCGACGCGGCATGGCCGGCCGTCTTCGCGTTCACCAGCGACTTGACGAGCGCGCCGACGTCGACCGACGGATTGCCGGTCGAACCGCTGATGATCGATTGCGCCGCCTGTTGCATCAGGCTGTTTGCGTTCGCGCTGCTATTCACAGGCGTGTTCGTTGGCATGGGTGAGCTCCGGTTGAAAGGCGATCCTCAGACGAGCGGCCGCCGAGCCCGCGTGCGGGTGATCCGGGCGGCCTCGTCGCGATTCGCCTGCATGCCGTTTCCCGCGCGACGCCTTCCGGGTCCACGGGCGGTGTCGGGGAAACGTAAGAACGTGACAGAGCGCTATCCTATATTTAAATCGGTATTAATTGGTAATTTTTTGTAATGCTTCTTGAGAAAATTGTAGACGGGGTGCGGGCGGGTGGATGTGCGAGGGCGGTTAGCGATTTTTTAGCGTAAGCGCATGATTTTAATTGCATTTATTCGAGGATTTCCGCCAGCATTGAAATCTTGCTGAAAGCATGAATGTTTGATGAAGAAGTTTTCGTGCATTTCGCTAAACATCGGTCGGATCGACTGCGCGGAGAACGCGTGTTTCCCGGCGGGCGTCGAGCTGTGAGCCTTGCCCACCGGACGTCATCCCGTCACATGCGACACCAGGCCACATGCACGTGAAACGCTTTCGCTTGCCACTTCGCATTCCCGGGCCGTGTGTCCTTATGCGGAACATGATGCTTCGGCAATTGCAAAGACCGTCGAGTTGTCAGGTTGAAGTGATCGTGAGGAAGTCGCGCATTGAGCGTGTCGCTGAATAGCGGTTGTGGCGCGTTGTTGCGGCCGGTGCGCGTCAATTGAAGCCGGGAATAGTTATTGGAGACGGTGACCGGTAAAAGGCCGGGCAATTTTCATGGTCTTGAAACACGGGAACAGGTTCATTGACGCTGCCCGGTCTGCTGCCTTGTACGGCCTTGTCGTCTCCGATTGTCCACTTTATCGAGACAGCGAATCATGTTTTAACGGATTGATGATTCTTGGTGAGACAGTAGACTGCACTCGTGCTTCGCCAGAACCGATCCGGAGCGCGCCAGGAACGGCGCCCTCCGGATCGGATTCCTCGGCGGCGGGCCGGTCGGCCCGCTGTCCGATTGTGCGAGGAGTGGTCCGTTGCCGGACTGGCGCGCTGATTCGGCGCGTATCGGCACCGGATGCATCAAACCGTCAATTCAAGGGTGATTGTCATGCGTTACTTTTCGCTGGAATCGAAGAAGGACGAGCTGCTGCTGGCGGCTCGCGTGCTGTTGATGATCCTGTTCGTGCTGTTCGGCTGGCAGAAGCTGACCGGCTTCTCGGGCACGGTCGCGTACATGGCGTCGACGGGTAACCCGGCGCCCGAGCTGGCGGCCGCGATCGCGGTGGCCGTCGAGCTGGCCGGCGGCTTGCTGATCGCGATCGGCTTCTATACGCGTCCGCTCGCACTCGTGTTCGCCGCCTATACGCTCGCAACTGCACTGATCGGCCACCGCTACTGGGCGCTGCAGGGGATGGACCAGTACATGGCGATGATCAACTTCTACAAGAACGTGAGCATCATCGGCGGGCTGTTGCTGCTCGCGCTGAGCGGGCCGGGGCGGTATTCGCTCGACCGCAAGTGAGATAGCGCGGGAATTTCGTGAAGCAGGATGGGCCCGGTGCGCGGAAGTGCACCGGGCCTTGTTTTTGTTGTTGGTGGATGGGCTTGCGCGCAGGCGTCGCCTACAGCACCGCCGTCGTGCCGAAGCGCGGCGGGCAGCGCACCCGCTCGCGGCCGGACGCATCGCGGATCACGCATTGCACGAAGCCGTTGGCCGGCGCGAAATGGGCGAAGAACGGCTCGAGCATGCGGCTGCATGCGTACAGGCTTGCCGTATTCAATGCGGACGGTTCGATGCTCACCGTGATCTCGATGCCGCGCACGAACGTCGACATGGGTTTGACGGCCGTCCATTGCATGGCGGACCGGTGCGAGACGCCGACGATCGCGTCGATGATCGGCGTCGGCCCCGCTGCGTCGGCCGCCAGCAGGCGCAGCAATGCCCGCAGCGTTTCGACGCTGGCCGGGTTCAGGGTCAGCACATGCGGCGCAAGGCCGGCGACGAGCTGCCAGAGCGCACGCTGTCGACGCGGCACGGTGCGGCAGCGAGACGCGGCGCGCAACAGCGTCACGCGGCCCGCGAGATTGTCGTTCTCGTTGAACAGGTCGCCGTCGGGGGCGCCGAACGGCAGCGTCGCAGGGTGGTTGCCGTTCGTGCAGGTCAGGCCGAGCATGAGCTGGCCGCCCGCTCGTGCAATCGCACGCCCGGGCAGGTCGACGAGCATGATCTCCGGGTGTCGCGACGCGTTGGCGTCGTCGTCGTATTCGCGCACGGATGCGAGCCAGTAGGCCGGCGCGTCGCGCGATGAACGTTCATGCACGAAGCCGCGGTAACACGGCACCGGTGTGCCGCCTGCTGTCTCCGGTGCGCCCTCGGCGGCCAGCCGAACCGAATCGATCGAGCGGACGGTGATGCCGCGCATGCTCAACACGTGCGGCGTGATGGCATAGGCCGTGGCGTCGGGCCCGAGCGTGATCGGCATCGCGTCGCGACTGAACAGGTTCACGATCGGCGTGCAGCACAGCCGCAGGTGGTCGGTCGTGATCGCGTCGAGCTGCACGCGTGCGGCAGACGATTCCGGCACGTCGACGATCGGCACGTGCAGCGTCAGCTTTCGGCACGGGCCGGCCGCGCGCGCGAGCATCCCGAAGTCGATGTCGACGAATGCGAACTTGTCGGGAAACGCGAAGTATTCGCGCAGCAGGCGCCACGGCGCGTGTTCCGCTTCCGCGTGCGGCACGAGTGCGTCGCGTTCGTCGTACCCGGCCGGCTTCAGCGGAAATTGCGGCAGGCGTTTCCAGTGGCCGCCGCGATCGCTTTCGACGAACGCCATCGGTGCATGCAGCAGCATCGCATCGGCCAGCGTGGACGACAGTGCCGGCATGCCGTGGAAGTGGATGCGGATCTGCTCCGGCGTTGCCGTGCGAAACGCCGCCTCATCCGTTAGCGATGCGAACGTAATCGACAGCACGATCGACGTATTCGGCGGCAGCTTGCCGCGCGGCGACAACGCGGCGGCCGGCGCGACGCCGACCCGATCGATCGCGATCGGCGCGAACGTGATGTCGTAGCTGGTCCGGAACCGGCAGGTGCCGGCCCGGTCCTCGAGTTCGGTGCCGCGCGGCATCGTCACGGGTTCGGTCAGCTGGCCGAGCGCGACGCCTGCGTCGAACTGCGCGATCGAGCACGACGGAATGGGGCGCAGTTGCTCGGGATAGAGCGTGTCGATGACGTCCTGCGCGAACGCCGGATAGTCGTCGTCGAGTGTCCTGCTGATGCGCGCGCCCAGTAGTGCGAACGACTGCAGCAGCCTGCCGAGATGCGGATCGTCGTTTTCGCCGTCGGTCATCCCGAGGCGCGCGGCGATCTTCGGAAAGCGCGCGGCGAACTCGCGCGTCGAGCGGCGCAGCAGCGCCAGCTCGCGCTCATAGTGGGGCAGGAGTTCGTCCATCCTCGATCGGGTCAGCGCTGGATGTAGGGCGGTTCCCATTCATGGGGCAGCGAATCGGGGTCGAGCCAGCGGACTTTGCGCAGTGCGCGGTAGATGATGAGGAACGGCAGGAGCTTGACGGCGGCCGAGACAAACATGACGACGGCCAGTCCACGATCGATAGGTATCGGGCCCGCGTTCAGGTAGAGCGCGAGGATGAGCAACGGAAGATAGAGCGCCATTGCGACGAACGAGAGCCAGCGAAACAGGCGGACGGCCCAGAGCTTGCCGCGGCCTACGCCGATACCGACCGTGAGCATGACGATCGACAGCACGATCCATGTCGGCAGCATCACGACTTCGTCGCCGACGTGCATCAGCGAGGCGATGCCATAGACGAGTTCCACGAACGTGAATCCCGCCGCCACGAAGAATGCACCGCCTGCAATGGCGGCTTGTGCGGGCGCACCGCGCGGACGATCGCCCGGGCGCTCCGGCTGCGGGTCGTCGAAAGCGATCGACCGTCGATCGAGGTCGGTCATTGCGCGTGCTCCGGATGGCGGCTGATACCGACCTGGAACTGCAACACGGTTGTCGGGTCGCCGGCCCCGGTATCGTTGGCCACGCGCGGCGGCATGAGCAAACCGGCTGCATGGTCCGCGAACTGATGCGTATGTTCTTGCACCCACGCGATGATTTCCGGCCAGTTGTTGGGCGAATTGACGCCGTAGACACCGGTGCCGTAGGTCGTCGTCAAGTATGCCGGCGCGCCGATGGTCCGCGCCAGCATCAGCTCGCGGTGGGCCTTGTCGAGTTTTCTCTGTGCCTCACGCACGTCGTTCGCGAAACCGCTTGCCTGTCCGCGCATCTGATTGGCCTGTTCACGCATCAGCGCCTGATTCGGGTGATCGAGGTTGTTGCGGGTAAACGCATCGATGTCCTTGCGTTGATTGGCCAGCCGCTTGACCGCTTGAGCGGCTTCCTCCGCTGCTTCGCCGGCTTCCCGTGAAAGCCTGGGCAGTGACGCCAGTGTTCGTACACCGCTGAATGCGAGATCGGGCAACAGCAGGATCGGGCCGATCGTTTCGACCAGCTTGTAATGCCACGAGTTTTCGAGCGCCTTTCGGTGGACTTCGTCGCCGGTCAGCTCGTAGCTGAGCATCTTGCCGTCCTCGAACAGGAGCACGGCAGAGGCGGCGCCGGCGACCACGCCGAGTGCCGGGAGAAGCACGGCGCCCCCGGCGAACAGTATGCCCAGCGACACGACGCCTGCCAGCACCCCGAATGCATCGCCGGCGACGGCCGCCGCGCCAAATGCAATCTTGTGCTCGCCCATGAATTGTCGTGTCGCCGCGAGCCCCCTGTCGAGCGCCGTCGGCCCCGATGCCGCCGCGACGCGTTGCGACCAGGCATGCGACAGCTGCGCGATGGTCTGCGGGCTGGCGTTGCTCAACGGATCGGGCGCCGCAAGGGGAAACCTCGACGCGGATACGACGAGATCCAGCGCATGACCGTCGGCGTCGGGAAGCGCGGGCTTGAGCCGCGCCGCGGCCAGGCCGTCGAAGAAGATCACGCCCGCCTTGGGGCCGAGTACCCGTCCGGCGAAATTCGACAGGTGAAACTCGGCGTCGGCCCGGTGGCAATAGGGTTCCCACAGTGCGGGTGATTTCGGCATGGCGTCGTATTAATAATGCTGAGTTGATTATCGATGAGGCCAGTGAGCGTGCCGACGCTTTCGGCGATCAGCGCAAATATAATCCTGCTGCATGACGAAAACCAGCCGGATGGACGAAAGGAAGTCGTTGTCAATAAAGGGAAAGTCAACGGAAAGGTAATAATTCCCGCAATATATTTCAAGTCGATTTTATGTCGGTAATTATTTCTATATTGATTATTGGGGTTCGTTCGTTGAACTGTCAAATAACGATTCCGGAGTCCCCTTTTTGGCCGGTCGTGGATTATGATTTTGCGGCTTGATACCCGAGACAAGGGCAAAAGCAATCTGAGGGGGCCATTATGCAATTGTCCGATCTGGCAGGTTTTCTCAACCTGCAGAACAGCCGTCTGCTGACGATCAAAACACCCTTGTCCGGGTCGTCGGAACTCGTGCTGGGCGACTTTCAATGCAATGAGGGGCTGTCGGTTCTGTACGACATGCAACTCGGACTCGCGTCGAGAAACCCGAACATCGAGTTGAAGCAGATGATCGGGCAGCCCGTGACGGTATCGTTGCAGTTGAGCAATGCGCTGGCGAGCAGCGACGAACGGGTTTTCCACGGTTACGTGACGCAGTTCGCGCATACCGGAACCGACGGCGGGCTGGCCAGTTATACGGCAACCGTGCGGCCGTGGTTGTGGATGCTGTCGCGTCGCGTCGATTCGCGCATTTTCCAGGACAAGAATGTCCAGGATATTCTCGGCGATGTTTTTTCGCGTTACTCGAAACTCGCGTCCTACGAGTTTCGTGTATCGAGAACGCTGAAGCCGTATAGCTATTGCACGCAATACCGGGAAACCGATCTCAATTTCGTGCTGCGCCTGCTGGAGCAGGACGGGCTGTTCTTCTATTTCGAGCATGCGAAGGACAGCCACAAGCTGATCGTGACCGACGCGTCGACCAATGCGAAGCCGATCGACGGACCGTCGGCATTGCGCTATGCCGCGGCCGGTGAAGCGTTCGACGACGAAAGCGTGGTCACGCAATGGGTCGCGCAGCGACACCTGTCGTCCGATAGCGTCAGCATGAAGACGTTCGACTACAAGGTGCCGAATGCGCGGCGCTATGTGTCCGGCGACGCACCGATCAAACAGGGCGACGTCGACCACTACGAGATCTACGACTATCTCGGCGGGTACGGTTTCGATTCGACGGATCATGGCGAAGAGCTCGCACGCTTCCGGCTGGAGGCGCTGGCCGCCAACGGCAAGGCATTCTCCGGCGCCACCAACTGCCGCACGCTGTCGCCCGATCGCTATTTCGAACTGACCGATCACTACGATCCCGGCAGCAGCAACGAGACCGACCGGCAATTCCTGGTGACGGCCGTGCGGCACCACGGCATGAACAACTACCAGTCGAACGAAGGCTCGGGCCGGTACTCGGCGAGCTTCCAGTGCATCCGCAAGAAGATTCCGTGGCGGCCGTCGCTGTCGGTGGTCAAGCCGGTCATCGCCGGTCCGCAGACGGCGATCGTCGTCGGGCCGAAGGGCGAGGAGATCCACACGGATTCGCTCGGCCGCGTGAAGGTGCAGTTCCACTGGGATCGCCTCGGCAAGCGCGACCAGAGCAGTTCGTGCTGGGTTCGTGTCGGCCAGCCGTGGGCGGGCGGCGGCTTCGGCGGCGTGCAGATTCCGCGTATCGGCGACGAGGTGGTCGTGTCGTTTCTCGACGGCGACCCCGACCGGCCGATCATCATCTCGCGCGTGTACAACGCGCAGAACATGCCGCCGTGGAAGCTGCCGGAGAATGCGACGCAGAGCGGCATCCTGTCGCGCTCGACCAAGGGCCACTCGGGTACCGCGAACGCGATTCGCTTCGAGGACAAGCAGGGCGAAGAAGAGCTTTGGCTGCAGGCCGAACGCGACATGCGCACCGAGGTCGAGCACGACGAACTGCGTGTCGTCGGCAACGATCATCGCTGGGCCGTCGGCCGCAATCACACGCTCAACGTCAAGGTCGATCATGCGTCGAACACCGGCAACAACCAGACGGTCGGCGTGGGCAGCGGCTTTGCGATGACGGTCGGTGCGCTGCCGCCCGACAACGCGCCGCCGCCCGACGCCGGTACTTACACGCTCAACGTCACCGAACAGATCGTGATCCAGTGCGGCAAGGCGCGCATCACGCTGACCAAGGACGGTGTCATCCGGCTCGAAGGCGTGCAGATCGTCGAGAACGCGTCGGACTACTTCCTGATGCAGGGCAAGAAGATCGATCTGAACCCCTGACCGGCGAGGGCGCCGGATTATTCCGAAGACGACAACGCATATGAAATATCTCATTCAGGAATGCAGTTTCGATGTGCCGTCGCCGACCGACGATCGCACCGTCAACGTGCTGACGCTCGCGCATCCGCAGACGAGCGGCACGTACCAGATCGTCGTCAGCCGCGACCAGCTTGTCGGAGGAGAGGATCTCGAACGCTGCATGCAGCGGCAGATCGGCCTGATGACGCGGCACGTGACGGGTTTCAAGGAGATCGCGCGGCGGCAGGTTGAGATCGGTGCGCAACACGTGCCGGCGCTGGAGCTCGAGAGTACGTTCCGGCAATCGGGGTCGACGTTTCACCAGATCCAGGCGATGACCGTCGTCGACGCGCCGCGCCTGCTCGTCATCACGCTGTCGAGCCAGACGCCGCTGTCGGACGAGCATCGCACCGCGTGGAAGCAGTTGCTCGACAGTTATCACCCTCACGGATAGGAACACCTACTTCATCGAACGCCGAGTGCCCGTGCTTGCGTTCCCGGCGCGGCCATTCCGTAACGAATCAGGATCGATCCCGTCATGTCCCTGCTCGCCGCTGCCCGCCTGGGCGATACCTTTACCCATACGTCCCTGCTCGCACAGATGCTCAAGGTTGCGTCGACCATCGGGGCCGGGTTGCTGGTCGGCGCGGCGATCGGGGCGGCGGCGGTCTTCATCGTCGGGACGGGCGGGCTTGGCGCGGTCGTCGTGGGCGCGATCGTCGGTGCGGTGCTGTCGCAAGTCGTTAACGCCGCGACGTCGAAGTTCCTCGGCAGCGATTCGCTGGAGGGATATTTATCAGAAAAGGCAGGAGAACTGATCGATAGCTTCATTCCCGGCGAAGTGAAGGGCGCGATCCTGACCGGCTCCGCCGATGTATTCGTCAATAGCAAGGGCGCCGCGCGCGCGGCAGGCGTGCCGAAGCCGCCGCTTCCGGTGGGGGTCGAACCGCAGTCGGTCGCCGACCTGTTCACGCCGGTCGACCAGGACCTGGTCGGTTGCTCGAATCACCCGAATCCGAAAGGCGAGCATCTGGCCGAAGGCTCGTCGAGCGTCTTCATCAACGGTCGGCCCGCATCGCGCATCAAGGATGCGACGACTTGCGACGGCAAGATCAACACCGGCTCCACCAACGTCAGCATCGGCGGCGAGCGGTTGCGCGTGCGGGAAGTCACGAGCGAGATGCCGCCGTGGCTCGCGACGATCGCGAAGTACGCGGGTCTTGCAATCGCGATCTGCCAGGCGTTACGCGGTCACGGATCGCTCGCCAGCAAGCTCGCCTGTTTCGCGATGAACTTCGCGATCAACGTCGCCGCGGACAAACTCGTCAGCACCGCGATGTCCGGCCGCCTCGGCCATCCGGTTCACCTGCCGACCGGCGCGAAGATTCTCGACGGAGACGAGGATCTGGATTTCGTGCTCGACGCGCCGGTGCCGATCGTCTGGCAACGCTTCTACAGCAGTCTCGATCCGCGCACGGACCGGCCGCTCGGTCGCGGCTGGAACGTGCCGTATGCGGTCGAACTGCGGCTCGGCGCCGGCGGCGAGAATCCGCATCGGTGGATCGACTCGCAGGGGCGGCGGACGCCCGTGCCCGATCTCCAGCCGGGGCAGAAATACTTCAATCGCAGCGAGGCACTGACCTTCGCGTGCACGCCGGGTGGCCACTGGATGATCGAGCAGGACGACGGCACCTGTTTCGACTTCGGCTTGCCGGTGCCGGGCGAAATGGTCCAGACGCTGCGCCCGCGCGTGATCGAGGACCGCAACGCCAACTGGCTCAATTTCCATTACGACGCGCAGGGGCGGCTGGTCGAGCTCGCGACGATGGCCGGCCATCGCGTGACGATCGACTATGACGCGGTGCATGCGCAGCGGATGGCGCGTGTGATGCTGCATACCGACGGCGGTACGGAATGCCTGGTGAACTATGGCTATACCGCTGACGGGTTGCTCGAGCGCGTCGCCGACGGCGACGGCACGGAGCGGCGCCGGTTCGCCTATGACCCGGCCGCGCGCATGACGATGCATCGGCTGCCGAGCGGGCAATCGGCGTTTTATGCATGGGAGGAGTTCGAGCGCGACGCGCTTGCGGAAGAGAACGGCCTCACGGGGCGCGAGGCGCGTGTCGTCGAGCACTGGACGGATGACGGCGAGCGCTATCGACTGACCTACGATTTCGCGCGACAAGCCACCCATGTGACCGATCATCTCGGCCGCGAGCAGCTGTGCGAATGGAATACCGATTACCTGGTGACCGCGCATACCAATGCGCTCGGACAGACCTGGCGGTTCGACTGGAGTCCGTCTCGCGAGCTGCTGCGCATCGTGGAGCCGGGCGATGCGACGACGCAGCTTCGTTACGACGACGAGCGCGGTTTGCCGACCGAACTGACGAACGCGCTGGGGCAGACGACGCAGTTCGAGTGGCATCCGATGTGGATGACGCTCGAGCGACAGACGCTCGCGGACGGGCGCCAGCGGGAATACGAGTTCGACATGCGCGGCAATTGCGTGGGCGAGATCGATCCGCTCGGGCAGCGCACCGAGTTCCGGCTCAACCGCCAGGGCAGGCCGGCAGCGATCGTCGACGCGCGCGGCGGGATCGCGCAGTTCGGCTGGGATCGGCAGCATCGGTTGATTGCCCGTACCGATTGTTCAGGGATCACGACGCGGTTCGAGTATGACGCGCGGGGGCGCGTTACCGCGCTCGTCGATGCACTCGGCCACGCGACGCGCTATCGTCACGACGGCCGCGACCGGACCATCGAGGTTCAGTTGCCGGACGGCAGCGGCCAGCAGTACCGCTGGTCCGCGGCCGACGGCCTCGCGGCTGCCGTCGACGGCAATGGTCATGCCACTTCGTTCGACTACGATGCGGCCGGACGCGTGACATCGAGAACCGATGCGAACGGGCATCGGGTCAGCCTCGAATACGACGCGGCCGGGAACCTGCGCACGCTCTACAACGAAGTCCGTGACAGCTACCGGTTCGCATACGACGCCGCCGATCGGGTGATCGAACAGGTCGGTCCGGACGGCATGCGCGTCGAATACGAGCACGACGCGCGCGGTGCGCCGATCGTGGTCAGGCAAGGTGCCGGTACGCCGCAGCAGATCACGGTCGGATTGACGCGCGACGCGCTCGGGCGTCTGGTCCGCAAGCGTACGCCCGAGACCGTGACGACGTACGGCTACGACGAGGCGGGGCGGCTCGAACGCGTCGCGCGAACGGATCGCGACAACCGGCCGATCGATACGGTGACGTTTGCGTACGACGCGCTGGACCGGCTGATCGAGGAAGTGGCGGAGACGGTCGGCGATGAGGGCCAGGTGCTGGCGACGCGTTTGGCGCACGAATACGACGCGCTTGGCAATCGGACGGCAACCACGCTGCCGGGCAACCGGACCGTGAACTGGCTGTACTACGGCAGCGGCCATTTGCATCAGATCGCATCGAACGACGAGGTCGTGTGCGACTTCGAGCGCGATCGGCTGCATCGCGAGGTGAGTCGTACGCAGGGGGCGCTGACACTGGCGACGGGCTATGACAGCCTGTCGCGGAAAGTGGCGCAATGGATCGGCGATGCGCAGCACGCGCCGGGCGCATGGACCGCGTTCGGCGCGCGGCAGGGGCAGGACGTGCTGCGCAAGGCGTTTGCGTATGACCGCGCGGGCGAACTGACCGCGCGAATCGATCCGCTCGGTGGCGAACTGACGTACAGCTACGACCCTGCCGGGCGCTTGCTGGGCAGCGCGGCTGCGGGCGCGGGCGGGCGGACGGATGCGGCGGGCGTGCTGACGGAGCAGTTCGCGTACGACGCGGCGTCGAATTTGCGGCCGTCCGGGCAACCGGGCCGCGTCGAAGGCAACCGCCTGCTGATGAGCGGCGACCGGCGCTACCGGTATGACGTGCATGGCAGGCTCATCGAGAAACTGACTGGCGGTCATACGATCCAGCGTCTGAAGTACAACGCCGAGCATCAGTTGATCGAGGTGAACACGAATCGACGCGGTGTCGAGCAGACGGTACGGTTCCGCTACGACGCGCTTGGACGCCGGACCGAAAAGCGCGATGCGTTCGGCACGACACGTTTCGTGTGGGACGGGATGCGTCTCGCGCAGGAGCAGCGCGGGCATCAGGCGGTGACGTATCTGTATGAGGGGGGCGGGTACGTGCCGCTCGCGCGAATCGACGCGCTTCATGAAGACAGTCACTGGCTGTGGCGGCTGTATCACGAGGATGAACGGAACAAGCCGCCGGCGGATGCGAAGCCGGACGCGAAGATCTATTACTTCCATGCGAACGTGAGCGGGGCGCCGGAGGAAATGACCGACCGCGACGGCAAGGTGGTGTGGCGCACGCGGTATCGTGCGTGGGGCAATACGGTGCTGCAGGAGTATGCGCAGGAGTTCCAGCCGAACCCGGTCGGCGATGTCATGCAGCCGCTGCCCCAGACGCTGAGATTCCAGGGGCAGTATGAGGATCTGGAGACGGGGTTCTGCTACAACACGTTCCGGTACTATGACCCGGACGTCGGGCGGTTCATCACACCGGATCCGATCGGGTTGGCGGGTGGGTTGAATCAGTATCGGTATGCGCCGAATCCGCTAAGCTGGATCGATCCGTGGGGCTGGGCGTGCTGGAGTACCGAGCGCAAGAATTATTGGAAGTCCGTCGGTGAGAAAGAAAATTTGAATCCGACCGGACGGTATTCGCAAAACAACATCAACGAAATGGCGGCGGGTAGAGCGCCAAAGATGACAGTCGAGGTTATCAACCGGAAGACAGGCGCGATCTCAACCAAGGACGTTGCGATGGAACTGCATCACACCACGATACCGCAGCGTGTTGGGGGAACAGGCGTGCATGCGCCATCGAACCTCAGCGAGTTGACGCCCTGGCAGCATGAGGCGGTCGATCCTTATCGACACACCGGCGAAGACTTGATCAGCACGATAAAGGGAATAGACACATGGTAGAGGATATCCAAGGTTTGTATGAATTTGCTTTTTCTCCTCAATATCAAGAGGTCCTTGATGAACTTTGCGGGCGGGAAGGTATATCTATTCATGCGCAATATAACGATGTAATTTTCAGATTTGATAAGGGAAGGGTTGAGGTGTCCGGGTTGAGCTCGGATGAAATCAAGGCCCTGGTGCAGGAGAAAGATAAAAGATTTATCGATTTTTGTGCCGCAAAGATCGATTTCTTCAGAACGCATGAGGCCAAGCAGGATTTCCCGAAGGGAGAGGAGGTTGAGGATTTCGACAAAAAGGAGAAGATCCTTGGCTTTTCTCGTGGAATTTTGGTGATGTACGCCATTGAGTTTCTGTTAGGGATCAAAGGGCAACAGTATCTCGAAGAATATGTAAAGAAGTCACGGATTCCGGCTGCAAAAAAGTATGTAAAAGACGTGATGGAGTTGATCAGATTGTCTGTCTGATGATTTGTTTGAAATGAATTGGGGGGCCACGCTGCATCTGTTGGCAAACTCGGCTATCCTCGGCACAACCATGGCTCGAACGTTGAGCCGGAACGCCGACCGCGCGCCTCCCCACGTCACCCGAATCGCCGCCCATGCCAAGCCCAACTTCATCACCCGAACTTCCGTCCGTCCTCCTCATCGGCGCCTCCGGCCTGCTCGGCCGCGCGGTCGCCGCGTCCCTTGTCAGCGAACCGTCGCTGTCCCTCATCGCGACCATCCGGAACCCGCAAAGCGCGGGCGCGAAACTGCTCGCATTGCCACCGGACAACATCACCGAATTCGACGCCCTCGACCAACCGGCCCTCGAGCGCCTCTTCGAAACCCGCAAACCCGCCGCCGTCATCATCTGCGCCGCCGAACGCCGCCCCGACGTCTGCGAAAACAACCCCGCCGCCGCCCGCGCGATCAACGTCACCGCCCCGGCCCGCATCGGCGCGCTCGCCGCGCGATATGGCGCGTGGACGCTCGGCATCTCCACCGACTACGTATTCGACGGCAAGGCCGCCCCGTACCGTGAAGACGCCACCCCGAATCCGCTGAACATTTACGGCCGCACGAAGCTGGAAGGCGAGGCGGCACTCCTCGCCGCGTCGCCGCTGTCATGCGTGCTGCGCCTGCCGTTGCTGTACGGCCCGATCGCCGACTGGAGCGAATCGGCCGTCACGAGCCTCGTCCCGGCGATCGTCGCGTCCGCGCGCCCGGGTGCCGACGCGGTCGGCATGGACGCATGGGCGATCCGTTATCCGACCTACACACCGGACGTCGCGCAGGTCATCCGCGACCTGACGTTGCGTCATCTCGCCGGCACGTCCGTCACGGGCATCCGTCATTGGTCGGGCGAGGAGCCGATGACGAAGTACGACATCGCGCGGCGAATCGCGGCCGCGCTCGGCATCGACGCATCGCTCACGCGGATCGACCAGCCGACCGATGCGACGCCGCGCCCGTACGATTGCCATCTGGACGCTTCGCGCGTGCGCCAGCTCGGCATCGATTACGCGACGCCGTTCGATAGTGCGTTGCGCACCGTGCTGGGCGGTGCGCCGCAGGCGCTGTAGGATCGGGCGCTACTGGACGCATGACGACTGCAGTCTGGGTTTGCCCCGGCGTCGGTCAGTGCGGCAGGAGGGAGTCTGACTCGCCGCACGAGGTCCATTCATGAACAAACGGGAACCCGTCAGCGTAGTCACGGCCGGCGAAGCCATCCACGCCGCGCTGCTCGTCGGTCCCGGGGAAAAAATAGCGGGCGTCCGGATTCCAGAATGCCCGCCGAAAAATTGACCCTGGATGGAGAGACGACATAAGGGTCAATGGGAAGGACGATCAAAAGGTTGTTCTTTCGATCGAATGCCGGGTCAATGACTCAACCGTTCGTGCGTCCACGCAGACGTGATCTGTGCAGCTTGCTCGCCGCTTCCAGCACCGAGTAAGACGTCGAGCAAAACAGCGAGTTCAATCGTCTCATATCGCTCAGCATGTCGAGATGCAGTGCGCTTGTTTCGATGCTGCGTAACGTCTGGTTCACCAGTCGATCGACGTGCGCGTTCGCGTACTTCCGCTCCAGATCCCTGAAGCATTCTTTTTCCATCAACAGCTGTTCCGCGCAGCGCAGGTCGTTGTTGAAAAACACCGACAATCCGAGTTGCAGATTGCTCTGAAGCCTCGTGTACAGGTCGTTGAGTTCCGCGGCGCCTTCTTCTGAAAACGCCAGACGCTGCGCTATCTTCCTTTCCTTCACGTCGTTCGCGATGCGCTCGATGATGTCGCCTGCATGCTCGAGGTTGATGGTCAGCGCAAATATGTCCGTCCAGCGTTGATTGTCCGCGTCGTCGAGGTCTTCACGGGAGATGCGTGACAGGTATTGCTTGGTCGCACGGTAAAGCTCATCCACGTCGTTATCGAGCAGAACCGTTTCCGTTGCTTTCGTGGCGTCATTGCTCCGGATCAATTCCCCGACATTGCCGAGCATCGAGCGAATGATGTCGCCAACGCGCAGCACTTCACGAGCGGCATTCGCGAGCGCCAGGGTCGGCGTAGTCAGTGCGGTTTCGTCCAGATGCAGCGGACGAATGCCGTCCGTGGGCATTGGCTTGTCCGGCAGGAAGCGGGTGCAGAGAGTCGCGACCGGGCCGATGAACAGCAGGCACACGACGCAACGTGCAACGTTGTAGACCAGATGAAAAGTCACAACGGTTTCGCGTGCATCGGCAATCAGCAGCGGCAATCCGTCTGCGAGCATGGCGGCGAACGGAAGAATCAGGACTGCGCCTGCAAACTTGAACAGCAAACTGCCGGCCGACAAACGACGGGCGGCTGCGTTCTGCGCGAGTGTGCCGAACATCGCGAGCAGACCGCTCCCGAGGTTTGCGCCCACGACGAGACACAACGCCACTTTCAATGAAATCACGTGGGATGCAGCCAGCGTGGCGGTCAGCAAGACCGCGGCGAGACTCGAATAAGACACGATCGCGAACGCGGCGCCGACCAACGCATCAAGCATCGTATCGCCGGTCAGTGCGCCGAACATCACGCGAATTCCGTTCCCTTCCATCATCGGTTGCGCGGCTTCCACGATCAAATGCAAGGCCAGCAGGATCATGCCCAGACCGATCCCGGTGCGGCCGATTTGTCCGACGCGATGTTGCTTTCTCGACAGGAACAGAAAAACGCCGACGAGGATGAACAGCGGAGACAGCCACGATAGATCAAGCGTCAGCACACGGGCCATCAAGGCCGTACCTACATCCGCGCCGAGCAGGATGGCAAGTCCGCTCGTCAGTGGCAGCAGATTTTGCGCGGCAAACGATGCGACGATGACCGCTGTCGCGTTGCTGCTTTGCACGAGGCTCGTCACGCCGATGCCCGCCGCGAATGCCCTGAGCTTGCCGTCGGTGCTGCGGCTGATCATGGTGCGCAGGTCCGAGCCGAATACACGCAGGATACCGGTGCGCACGATGTGCGAACCCCACACAAGCAGCGCGACGGCAGAAAGAAGATTCAGCAAAATAAGCATGACCCGCTTATTCCCCCTAAGTTCTGATTTGATTCAGCAACGAAGCAAATCGGGACGATCCGTGCAAATGTGATCAACGCCCATGGAAAGCAACGCTTGCGCCGCATCGACGTCGTTCACGGTATACGCCATCACCTTGAGCCCCAGCGTGTGCATTTCCTTGACGATTTCCGCGTTCAGGAACGTATGCTTGACGTGAACCGATGAGCAATCGAGCCGTTTGACGATGTCTTTCCAGTCCGAGGGGATGTCCTTGAACAGCATCCCGACCGGAAAGTCCGGCGCGCATTCCCGGAACACGGCAAGCATTTCCTGGGAGAACGACGACACCAGCGGCCACCTGTCCTTCCAGAACATATTCAGTGCACGCGCAACGTGTGTAGCCGTGCGCCGTTCGTTTCCCGGACAGGATTTCATTTCGATGTTGGCCAGGATGTCGTGACGCTGACAAACCATTCCCATCTGGTAGAGGGCCGGCAACTTCTCGCCTGCGAATTGTTCGCCGAACCACGAACCGGCATCGAGGTTGTACAGGTCGATCCATTGCCATTCGTTCGACATCCCGTGCCCGTTCGTCGTGCGTTCCAGCGTATCGTCGTGCATCAGGAACGGCACGTTGTTTGCGGTCAGGCGCACATCGAATTCCACCATTCGGTAGCCGTGTTTCACGCACACGTCGATACCTGAAACAGTATTCTCCGGGGCCAGCGTGCCGCCGATACGATGCGCGAGAAAAGTCGGATAGACCCACGGTGCGCTTGTCGTCGTCATATATCTTCTCGTCGAAAAGCTCGGCGTCAGGAAACGCCGAGCGCCGGTTGATTTAGAAGCGATGGATCAGACCGCCTGCCGCGACGAACTGCGAGCGGCCGGACGACGGTGTACCGTTCATGCCGTCACCGACGTTCGCGGTGGCCTGGATAATCCCGCCGTTCGTGCCGAGCGTTTCGCCGGTCGCGCGTTGGTAGCCCTGAACCATGTAGAGGCCCGTGCGTTTGGACAGGCTGTAGTATTGCGACAGGCTGACTTGCTGGTATTGCGCAGCTTTCTCGATGCCGTTCGATTGCGATGCGCGCGTATAGGCGTAGCCGGCCGCGAAGTCCCAGACGACCGACGGTTTCCAATGAAGCACGGCACCGGCCGAGTTGAATACGGCCTTGTTCTTGAAACTCGAGCCCGTCCCCGGCGTGTATTGCACGTTCGAATACGACGCAGATACATCAAACGCACCGGAAATCTGGTAGCCCGTCGTCACGGCAATACGCTGCTGGGATTGCGCTGTCTGGTAGCCGTTCGTAAGCGCCGAAATACCCGCCTGGCCGCCCGATGACGTGGTGGAGTTCGCGCCCCACGCACCACCACCCGACGTGGAATTGTTGATTTTCGTGTAGCCAGCTGCGATGCCGAATGGTCCGTTCAGATACTGCACGCCCGCGGCGATCGTGGAACCGCTGTTGAAGCTTCCGGCAACGCCACCCATCGAGTAGGACGCAGCGGCCGTCAGGCCGTTCCACGTCGGTGTCTGGTACAGAAAGGTATTGTTCGCACGGTAACCGGTATCGAGCGAATCGATATCGCCCGGATGCGCGCCGGTAAAGCCGGTGAGGTAATTCGTCGGGCTGTACGGAGACAGCATCGTGTAATAGGCCGTGTTCATGCGCCCCATCTTGAACGTACCGAACGCAGGGTTCGTCACGCCGAGCGACGCTTCACGGCCGAACTCCGCGTTCGCGAACTGTTGATTGCCGTTGGCCGTGTTGAACCCGGATTCCAGCCTGAAAATCACCTTCGTATTGCCGCCCAGATCTTCGGAACCCATGAGGCCGAATCGACTGCCTGCCCACGCGCCGGTGTTGAATTTGACAGCCGATTTTCCGCCGCTCGTGGACCCGACCGACGACTGGTTGCTCACGTAAGCGAGGCCGTTGTCGACGAGGCCGTACAGCGTCACGCTGCTTTGAGCGAACGTGGCTTGTGCAAACAGCGCTTGTACGGCAGTACCCGCCAATACCCATCCGAACTTGTTTTTCACTGAGGTCTCCTAAAATTTGAATTCGTTTTTTTATGGTTGGACGTTTTCTATATGTCTCCTCCTGCCGGGAAATTGCGTCGATGAAGTCGGATGCCCGTGGCTAGTTCAGGCGCTGTTTCGTGTGCGGATCGAAGAAATGCAGCTTGTCGGCAGGTAGCGACACCTGCAGGTTGGCGCCGCGTGCAGGGCGATCCGCGTGCGGCAGCCGAACCGAAAGATCGTGCGTGCCCCACCGGCCATGCACCAGATTGTCTGCGCCAAGCAATTCGCACGAATCGACGGACAGCGTCGCCGATGGCGTATCGCCACGCGGCGTCATGTGTTCAGGGCGGATGCCAAGAATGGTTTCCCGTCCGCGCGCGACCGCGAAGGGCATACCCTGCGCACCGGCGACCGGAAGTGCCGGGCCGTTGGCAACGTTGAACGTCTTGCCGTCTTCGCTCAGTTCGCCGTGCAGCAGATTCATGGCTGGCGAACCGATGAAACTGGCGACGAACGTCGTTGCGGGCTTTTCGTAAATGTCGATCGGTGTGCCGATCTGCTCCGCGTAGCCCTTGTTCATCACGATCACGCGTTGAGCCAGCGTCATCGCCTCGATCTGATCATGCGTGACGTAGACACTGGTCGTTTTCAGACGCGCGTGCAGCCGCTGAATCTCAAGACGCATTTGCACGCGCAACTTCGCATCCAGATTCGACAGCGGTTCATCGAACAGGAACACGGACGGCTCGCGTACGATCGCTCGACCCATTGCCACGCGCTGGCGTTGACCGCCCGACATCGCGCTCGGCTTGCGCTCCAGCAGCTGCTCCAGGTCGAGAATTTTCGCAGCGGCCGCCACTCGCGTATCGATCGTCTTCTTGTCGACGCCGCGAATCTTGAGGCCGTAACTCATGTTCTGCGCAACCGTCATGTGCGGATACAGCGCGTAGTTCTGAAATACCATCGCGATATCGCGGTCCTTCGGTTCCAGCGTGTTGACAACGCGCTTGCCGATTGCGATGTCGCCCGACGTGATGTTTTCCAGCCCCGCGATCATGCGAAGCAGCGTCGATTTCCCGCAACCGGACGGACCCACGAGCACGACGAATTCACCGTCGGCAATATCCACGTTGATACCGTGCAGGACGGTATGCTTTTCGTCGTAGGATTTCTTGACGTTCCTCAGGCTCAGCGTAGCCATTTCAATCTCCCCATTTACTTTTCAGAATCGACCAGGCCGCGCACGAACCAGCGCTGCATGATCAGCACGATGGCCAGCGGCGGAAGCATCGCGAGCAGCGTCGCGGTCATGACGTAATGCCATTCGGTCAACGCGTCGCCGGCCACGATCATCGTCTTGATGCCGACGATTGCCGTGGACAACGATGCATCCGTCGTGATCAGGATCGGCCAGAGATACTGATTCCAGCCGTAGATGAAGGTGATCACGAACAGCGACGCGATACTGGTTTTCGAAAGCGGCAGCACGATATCCCAGAAGAAGCGCAGCGGCCCCGCGCCGTCGATGCGTGCTGCTTCCATCAGTTCGGCGGGCAATGTCATGAAAAACTGACGGAACAGGAACGTAGCGGTTGCGGATGCGATCAAGGGCAACGTCAGGCCCGCATACGTGTTCGTCATATGGAGCGTCGACACGACTTGCACCGTCGGAAAAATCCGCACTTCGACCGGCAGCATCAGCGTCACGAAGATCAACCAGAACGCGAGGTTGCGAAAAGGAAAGCGGAAATAAACGATCGCATACGCCGACAGGATCGACACTGTGATCTTGCCGACCGTGATGGCCAACGCCGTCAGAAAACTGTTGACGAGCAGCCTGCCGAACGGGGCCGACGTGCCGCCGCTGCCGTGCTGCCAGATATGCGCGACATTTTCGAACAGGTGCGTACTTGGCGTGAGCGACAGCGGAATGGTGAAAACCTGTTCCGAGTTCATCGTCGCCGTACAGAACGCAACGTAAAGCGGAAACACGATCAACAAGATGCCCGCGATCAGGATCGCGTGACAGAACAGATCGAAACCTTTCCGATTCTCGATCATGGACGATTCGATTCTGGATGCTTTCGCACGACGGACTTTCGTGCGCTGTGCGCGCATGACCATCACCCTATGCATATTGCACCTTCCGTTCCACAAATTTGAACTGAATCACCATCAGGCCGACGACGATCACCATCAACACAACCGATTGCGCCCCGGAGCTACCGATATCCAATCCCTGAAAACCTTCCGTGAAGATCTTGTAGATCAGCGTCTTCGTGCTCTGTGCGGGACCGCCGCCCGTCGCCGCATCAATCACCGGGAACGTGTCGAAAAACGCGTAGACCAGGTTCACCGTCAGCAGGAAAAAACTCGTCGGCGACAGCAACGGAAGAACGATGTTGAAGAAACGGCGCACCGGGCCCGCGCCATCGATAGCGGCCGCTTCGATAAGCGAGCGGGGAATTGCCTGCAACCCAGCGTAAAAGAACAGAAAGTTGTAGCTCACCTGTTTCCACACCGACGCAAGCACGACGAGAAACATCGCCTGGCCAGGATTAAGTGCGTGATTCCAGACGACCCCGTATTTCGACAGGACGTAGGTGACTATGCCGATGCTCGGGTTGAACAGGAACGCCCACAGCACGGCCGCGATGGTCGGTGCGACGGCGTACGGCCAGATCAGCAGCGTGCGGTAGATCCTGGCGCCGCGAACAACGCGATCCGCGCACACGGCGAGCAGCAGCGACACGACAAGACCGCTGACCGTCACCATTGCGCTGAAGAGAATGGTCGTTTTGAACGAGTCGAGATAGAGCGGATCAGAGAATAGTTGTGCGAAATTAGCGAGGCCGACGAATTCGCTCGACGTGCCGAACGCATCCTGCCGTTGCATCGCTTGCCACAATGCGACGCCGGCAGGCCATAGGAAAAACACGCCGGTAATCGCAAGCTGAGGCGCGATCAGGAGATAGGGCAACAGGCTTCTGCCGTAGTAAGAACGGGAATACAAGGCTTGTCTCCATCGAGAGATTTTCGTTGTATCCGCGCTGCCCCCGTGAAATCACGGAAGCAGCTTGCGGTTTTGGTCCACTACAGGTCAGCCGGCGGATTTTTCGAAGCGGCGCAGCAATTCATTGCCGCGTGCAACGGCGCTATCGAGCGCGTCTTTCGGCGTCTTGCCACCCGTCCAGACCTGCTCGAGCTCTTCATCGATCACGGTGCGGATTTGTGGCATGTTGCCGAGCCGCATCCCCTTCGTGAAAGGCAGGGGCGGCTTGTTCATCATTTGCTTGATGCCCGTTTCCGTGCCCGGATTCTTCGCGTAGTAGCCCTGATTACGCGTCAGATCGTAAGCGGCCGTCGTGACCGGCAGATAACCCGTGTCCTGGTGCCATTTCGCGGCAACAGCCGGCGATGCCAGATACTTGAGAAACTCGGCCGTGCCCTTGTAGGTCGCTGCGTCCTTGCCACCGAGTACCCAAAGTGCCGCGCCACCGATGATCGCGTTTTGAGGCGCGCCCTTGTTGCTGGCGTCGTAAGGCAGCATCCCGGTGCCGAGATCGAATTTCGCGTATTTCTTGATGTTCGCGAGCGCCGACGAGGATGCGGAAATAATGCCGCAATCGCCGCTATTGAATTTCGATTCGGCTTCGCTCTTGCGGCCGGCGTAAGTGAACGTGCCATCCTTCGCCATTTGCTGCAGGAGCGCGATGTGCGCGACTTGCGGCGGCTTGTTGAATTCCAGGCTTGCATCCGTGCCGTCGAAGCCGTTGTTGCGGCTTGCGAACGGCAAAGCGTTCCAGGCGCTGTAATTTTCAAGCTGTATCCAGCCTTGCCAGCCGGTCGTAAAGCCGCAGCTCATGCCGGATTTGCGTAGCCGTTCCGCGTCGGTCTTGACTTCAGCCCACGTCTTTGGCGGCTTGTTCGGATCGAGTCCTGCCTTTTTGAAGGCGTCTTTGTTGTAGTACAGGACAGGCGTCGAACTGTTGAACGGCATCGCGACGAGGTGCCCCGTTTTCGCATCGCTGTAGTAGCTCGAAATGGTCGGCACGAACGCCTTTTCATCGAGCGAAACACCGGCTTGCCTGAACACGTCGGAGACGGGAACAACCGCCTTTTTCGCCTGCATCATCGTCGCCGTGCCGACTTCATAGACTTGCAGGATTGCCGGCGCGTTGCCGCTGCGGTACGCGGCAATACCGGCCGCGAGCGTCTGGTCGTAGGTGCCCTTGAAGACCGGGACAATTTTGTATTCGCTCTGCGACTTGTTGAAATCAGCCGCGATTTCATTGACGCGCTCGCCGAGTGCGGCTTCCATCGCGTGCCAGAATTGAATTTCGGTCGCGGCGTGTGCGAACGTGGAAATGCCTGCGAGCGCGAGTGCAACCCCCGCGCGCTTGTACAAATTCGACTTCATGTGTCTCCTCCGTTGAGCCGTCTGCATCAGGATGGTGCGGCTCGATAATTTGAACGTCGGCCTGCTCAAGGAATGCGTTTGTGTCTCCTTCGAGTGATTTGTATTTTTCGTACGAAAACGTTTTACTTAGGAAAACTAAGCTGCGAGTTTCGTGTTTGTCCGTGATCGCGTGCGGCTCGTGCAGTCGCACGGGAGGGCGCATGTGGGCGGAACTCGCCGCGCACGCAGCCCTGTTGTGAAGGGGCGAGCGCGTGTCTTGTTGTCCGACGGGTCTTCGAACGAACAGAAGTGAACGCCAAATGTTCGATTGCGAACGTTACCAACGTCGAAATGAAATGTAAACAATTTCATAAAATGTTCATATTTGTCGTTTACGAACATTCGGCGAGCGGCCGTCGTCGTGGGCATCGACGCCCGGCGCCCCTGAACCGGGGTTGCGCCCGACAACCCTTGCCAGGCAAGGCTCGGGGCATCGGCGTGACGCGTGTGTCTACGGAACGTGGATCCGAGCGCGAAGCGTCTCGATCCGCTGCGTCATGCGTTCGAGGATTGCTCGCACATCGCACCAGAGACCTCGGGGCGCCGGCTGCCCGCACCCCGAGATCGGGTCGCGGATGCGGCATGGAAAGGCGATACACTGCGCGGGTTCCCGAACATGTCGGGAATGTCAGGGCGCCAGGCACACGTATCGCGACGGCGCGACCTGCCGCCCCGCACGGGCTGGCCGTCCGGCCGCACACGCGCCACACGGTGTCGGCCCGCGCCCTGACTGATTCGAACAAATCACGAGAGAAAGAGAGGGCCCATGCTGACACGTCTTCGTATCGGACTCGATCGCGCGCGCGACCTGCGCGACGCGGGACGACCATCTCCCATCCAGCCACGCCCGCGGGCCAGCGAACTGGTCGACCTGGACGCGAAGCGCGCGACGTGGCGCGTCGCCGTTCCGGGCCAGGCCGACTGCTATCTGGCGGCGACGCCGGGCGAGACGGAGCGCTACGCCGTGCATCTCGACGCGGACACGTTCTACGGCCTGTGGCTCGGCACGAGCCCGGCCTTCCCGAAACCGAATTCGCAGGACTGCGTGCCGCGCCGGATCATGCCGCTCGACAGCAAGTACGCGTCGGCCGCCGCCGCGTTCCGGGCCGGCCGACTCGAGCCGGTCGAGCTGCCGCCGGTCGGCTACTGGCTCGACGGACGTGGCTACGAAGTCGCGATGAGCAACGGCATGACGCGCACCTACTGGCTGCTCGCCAATCGCGCACGGTCGTTTCCGGTGAGCGTCGCGGACGCGACCTGGGCGGCGATGCTGAACAACATGGCGGGCGTCGGCGTCGCGCCGATCGCGTTCAGCGAACTGTTTGCCCGGTGCAGGTAGGCACCGCGACGCGATCCGGCGCGCAGGGGCGTCGCCAGATCGCCGTCACGTTTGACATGCCGGCCTCCCGGCCATTAAAGTCGCGTCGCGGGGCGGTGGGTCAAGCACACGCCCGGAACAGGCATTCGATGTTCCAGGACTACGGGGCTACCCCGTGGATGAGATCGACCCCCCGATGCGTCGCAAGAGCCCGAGTTGCGCGTCGCGCAACGGCGGCTCTCGCAGTACCGGTCACGTTGACTCATCGTCCCGCCCATCTCTGCCCATGCACTCCTCCTTGCGCGATACCGCCCGCGTGATTGCCGAAGCGATGCTGGCCGGTTCGCCCGAACGCGGCGGTGTCGTCGCGCGGATTGCGGCCGTGCTCGGCGATGCGCCGGCCTGGGCGCACGAAGCCGCGGATGACGCGCTCGCGCGCTTCGGCGCGAACTGGGCCGACGCCGACCTCGATGCGCTTGCCGTGGCCGTAGCCGATACATCCGGGTTCGTGAGCGCATGGTACGGCGACCATCGGCCGACCGTGATCCGCGTCGTGCGGCGGCCGCTGGTCCAGCGGCCGTTGCCGGCGCCGCTTGCCGGCTGCGACGTGCCGCAATGGGCGACGCCCGGCGATCTCGCGGGCTGGCTCGGCATGAGCGCTGCGGAACTCGACTGGCTGTCCGACCACTGGCGCGTCGACGCGCGCGACAGCGCCACGCCGCTGCATCACTACACGTACGTTGCGGTCGACAAGCGCAGCGGCGGGTGCCGCCTGGTCGAGATCCCGAAGGGACGGCTGCGCGAAGCGCAGCGCCGCATCCTGCACGGGCTGCTCGATCGCATTGCGCCGCACGGCGCCGTACACGGTTTCCGCAAGGGGCACGGGATCGTGTCGTTTGCGGCGCCGCACGCGGATCGCGATGTCGTGGTCCGCTTCGATCTCGCGGATTTCTTCGTGTCGGTGCGTGCCGCTCGCATCCATGCGCTGTTCGTGACGCTCGGGTATCCGGCCGAAGTCGCGCGCACGCTCACCGGGTTGTGCACCAATCGTGTGCCGTCGGCACGGCTGCTCGCGCGGGACCTGCGCGACCGGTTCGACTGGATCGGCCGGCAGCGCTATCGCGAACGGCACCTGCCGCAGGGCGCGCCGACGTCGCCGGCGCTTGCGAACCTGAGCGCTTTCCGGTTCGACATGCGGCTTGCCGCGCTCGCGCGTTCGCTCGATGCGACTTACACGCGTTATGCCGACGATCTCGCGTTTTCGGGCGGCGGCGCACTCGCGCGCGAAGTCGAACGGCTGCAGGTCAGGGTTGCCGCGATCGCACTCGAGGAAGGCTTCGCGCTGCAATTGCGCAAGACGCGCGTGATGCGGCGCGGCACGCGGCAGCAACTGGCCGGCGTGGTGGTCAATCGTCATCCGAACCTGGCGCGCGATGAGTTCGATCTCCTGAAGGCCATCCTGACCAACTGCATCCGGCGCGGCCCGGCTTCGCAGAATCGCGGCGCGCATCCGGATTTCCGCGCGCATCTCGCCGGGCGCGTCGCGCATGCGGCCGCGCTGAACGCGGCGCGCGGCGCAAAGCTGCGCGCGCTGTTCGACCGGATCGCGTGGGATGCCCACGGCGTCGACCGGTAAACCGCCGGCCCGTATCGACTCCGGCCCGCGACTCGTGCAACACGCCGCCGCGCACTGCTATCATTCGCGCCATGCCGCGCCAGTGCCAGGTGCGGCGCAACACTTGCCGCAGCCGTTCGCCGTGCATGTGCATGCGGCGTGCCGCGCGTTGCCGGCCCGGCCCTGTCCGTCATTGACGCACGACGTCGTTTTTGCGCATCGCGCAAACCATGCCGGATCAGGCAAACGATTCACACATATGACAGCACCGATCCGCGGAACTTCGTGGTAGGTTCGCCCATCGGAGCTTTTTGCAAAAACATGCCCAGAGAGGATGAATACATGACCCAGGCCCTGCAGGAACTCGAAGCACAACTTCGGGACCTGAATATCAAGCTGTCGGATGCGAAGCAGAAGGAGAAGCAGGCCGCGCTCGCGGCATTCAAGGAACAGGTCGAACTGTTGGGCATTTCGCAGCAGGAAGTGCTGAGCGCGCTCGGCTATATCGTCCAGCGAAAACGCAAGGCGCCTGCCAAGTACTACGATCCGACGACGGGCCGCTCGTGGTCGGGCCGCGGCCCGCGCCCGAAATGGCTCGAAGGCAAGGATCTCGACATGCTCGTCGTCGACCGCGAGGCCAAGGCCTGGTGGCCCGGGGACGATCAGGGCTGAAGCCGGCCGCGCCGCCAGGCCGCCCGGCGCGGTCCAGGCCGCGCAGGCGGGCCCGCCGGCAATACCCCGCCGGCACGCTGTCTTTCATCCGGTGTCCGGCCTGACCGCGACATCGCCGGCTTCGCCGCCGACACCGGATCGCCGCTTTCCCGTTCATTGCCCGCAGATTCTCGCTTGCCGTCCCGCAAGCGGGCGCCGACGCGCGCCCGGGTGGCCGCCACCGGCGCGTTTGCCGGCCCGTCGTGCGCGGGCACAGGCCTTAGAATGTCGCCGGACATTCGTGGCAGGACACCATGGCAGCAAACTTGAAATCTTCGTCGCTCGGCGGCCAGTCGGCCCCGCGCGTGGAGCAGGTCGGGCCGTACGCGTGGAAAGCGCTGGCCGGCTCGGCGATCGGCTATGCGATGGACGGCTTCGACCTGCTGATCCTCGGCTTCATGCTGCCGGCGATCACGGCGGCGCTGCACCTGACGCCCGGGCAGGGCGGCGCGCTGGTCACGTGGACGCTGATCGGCGCCGTCGCGGGCGGCATCGTGTTCGGCGCGCTGAGCGATCGTTACGGGCGTGTGCGCGTGCTGACCTGGACGATCCTGCTGTTCGCGATCTTCACCGGCCTGTGCGCGTTCGCGCGCGGCTTCTGGGATCTGCTGGTCTACCGCACCATCGCCGGCATCGGGCTGGGCGGCGAGTTCGGGATCGGCATGGCGCTCGCGGCGGAAGCGTGGCCGGCCAGCAAGCGCGCACGCGTGTCGTGCTACGTCGCGCTCGGCTGGCAGGCCGGCGTGCTGCTGGCCGCGCTGCTGACGCCGTTCCTGCTGCTCCACATCGGCTGGCGCGGCATGTTCCTGGTCGGCGTGCTGCCCGCGCTGCTCGCGTGGGCGATGCGCAACAAGCTGCACGAGCCGGAAGCGTTCGTGCAGCGCGCGACGCAGCCGAAGTCCAACACGTTCCGCATGCTGGTCGCGGACGGCCGCACCGCGCGCACGAGCCTCGGCATCGTGATCCTGTGTTCGGTCCAGAACTTCGGCTACTACGGGATCATGATCTGGCTGCCGACCTTCCTGTCGAAACAGATGGGCTTCTCGCTGACGAAGTCGGGGCTGTGGACGGCGGCGACGGTCGTCGGGATGATGATCGGCGTGTGGGTGTTCGGGCAACTGGCCGACCGCATCGGGCGCAAGCCGACGTTCCTGCTGTACCAGCTCGGCTCGGTCGTGACGGTCATCGCGTATGCGCGGCTGTCGGACCCGACGGCGATGCTGTGGGCCGGCGTGCTGATGGGCATGTTCGTCAACGGGATGGTCGGTGGCTACGGGACGCTGATGTCCGAAGGTTATCCGACGGCCGCGCGCGCGACCGCGCAGAACGTGCTGTGGAACATCGGCCGCGCGGTCGGCGGCTTCGGTCCGGTCGCGGTCGGCGCGCTCGCCGCGCACTACTCGTTCCAGACGGCCATCGCGCTGCTCGCCGGCCTCTACGTGCTCGACATGGTCGCGACGCTGTTCCTGATTCCCGAGCTCAAGGGCGTCGAGCTCGAATGAGTGCGGCGCACCGCAACGACTTCACCGGAAACCACGATGCAACAGAAGAACAAGACGATCGGCGTGATGGGCTCGGGCAAGGAACCGTGGCTCGCGTTTTCGGAACCGCTGGGCGCATGGCTCGCGCAGGCCGGGTTCAACCTGCTGACGGGCGGCGGGCAGGGCGTGATGCTGGCGGTCGCGCGCGCGTTCGTCGGCGTGTCCGGGCGGGCCGGCCGATCGATCGGCATCCTGCCGACGCAGGCCGATCCGCTCGCGGGCTTCGTGCCGCTCGACGGCTATCCGCATCCGTTCGTCGACATTCCGATCCTCACGCCGCTGCCGCGCCGCGAACCGGGCGCCGATCCGCAGACGATCAACCGCAACTACGTGAACGTGCTGAGCAGCGACCTGATCGTCGCACTGCCGGGCGGGCCCGGCACGACCGAGGAGATTTCGCTCGCGCAGCGCTGGCGCAAGCCGCTCGTCTGCTTCGGGCCGGACGGCGCGTTTCGGGAGCTTGCCGCCGGCGCCGTGTGCACGTCGTCGCTCGATGACGTGATCCGGTTCGTGGAAGACGCGTTTGTGGCGGAGCAGGCGCAGGCGTTGCGATAGTTCGTAGATCGACTTCGACCGTGTTCGTTGCGAGGCGTGCCTGCGGCGCTATCCGCCGCAGGCACGGTCCGGTATCGCGGCGGCTTGCTCAGCGCCCGGTCTTCAACTGCGCCCACAGCCGGTTCTGCAGCCGGCGAATCTCGGGCGACATCGGCTTGAGCAGCGTCATCTTGCTCAACACCTCGTCGGCCGGATACACCGACGGGTCGCGCGCGATCGCGGGCTTCACGTACTGGCGCGCAGCCTTGTTCGCGGTCGGATAGAACACCGCGTTGGTGATGCCCGCGTTGACCTTCGGGTCCTGCAGGTAGTTGATCCACTTCAGCGCGGCATCCCGGTTCGGCGCATCCTTCGGGATCACCATCATGTCGAACCACAGCAGGCCGCCTTCCTTCGGATTCGCAAAGCGGATCTCGTACGGACGCTTCGCTTCGGCCGCGCGGCGGTGCGCGATGCCGACGTCGCCCGAGTAGCCGAGCGAGACGCACAGGTCGTTGTTCGCGAGATCGTTGATGTAGCCCGACGAGTTGAACTGCGTGATGTACGGGCGCACCTTCTTGAGCACCTCGTACGCGGCGCGGTAGTCGGCCGGGTTCGTGCTGTTCGGATCCTTGCCCATGTACTGCAGCGTCGCGGCGAACACGTCGACGGCCTGGTCGAGGAACGATACGCCGCAGCTCTTCAGCTTCGCCATGTTGGCCGGATCGAACACCAGCGCCCAGCTGTCGGTGGGTGCCTTGTCGCCGAGCGCCTTCTTCACGGCCTGCACGTTGTAGCCGATGCCGTCGGTGCCGTAGGCCCACGGCACGCCGTACTGGTTGCCGGGATCGGCGTCGGCGACCATCTTCATCAGCAGCGGATCGAGGTTCGACAGGTTCGGCAGCTTCGACTTGTCGAGCGGCTGGTAGACGCTCGCCTGGATCTGCTTGGCCATGTAGTTCGACGTCGGCACGACGATGTCGTAGCCGGAATTTCCCGACAGCAGTTTCGCCTGCAGCGTGTCGTCGCTGTCGTAGTTGTCGTAGCGGACGTGCACACCCGTCTGTTTCTGGAAGCTCGGGATCGTGTCCGGCGCGATGTAGTCGGACCAGTTGTAGATGTTCAGTTCGCCGGCCGCGTGGGCGTTCGTGCCGGCGTAGGCGGCAAGCGACATGACGGCGGCGGTTGCAATGGCGCGGCGAAGCGTTCGGATTCGCATGACAAGGGTTTCCATGGCGGTGCGCGTATCGATCCGCGATTCGCGGGTCGTTGCGCGACGGTTCTTCGGATGGAGCGGGCGTGCACGACCGCCGCTCGCGCGAGCGCTGGCTGGGCACAACGATCAGGAGTCCATTCGACCTTGCGCCGGCTCGAGCGAAAAAGAAGCGCGAGTTGATCCCTTCACCGGTTACGCGACACGGCGGGCAGGTCGAACGGAAAACGGGAAGGAAAGTGGGGCGCTACGGCAGCAGCGACGCCACGTCGTCGGTATGGATCGCGACGGAGGCGCGCGCGGCGACGGCGTTGTGACGGCGCACGGAACGGCGGGACAGGATGGTGTAGATCGACAGAGGCAGGCGAGGACTTTGCCGGCCGTCACTGTCGTCGGCGGACGCGATCGCGGCGCGCAGGTTGCGCGCATCGCCTCGTCTCCACCGCACCAGCGGGCCACGGATTCTCACGATTACTCTCGACCGGGTTGTTGAAAGTATTGAACACCTGACGATACACCAACGACTGCCGTTTCAGTCTTCAGTCATCGCGATTGCCGCGCGGCGGCATCGGCTTCATGACGCAGACTGAAAGCTTGGCATGCTGCGGAATCGCCGAAACATGACGCTCATGTGAATCATCAGGTAAATCGCTGTAAGGATGTCTCCGGATTTTCCCTAGTGATTCGAATGCCGATGCGCGCGTTCGGCGCGAGAAACCACTCGCCGCGAAATGGCATGTATGCGAGGGTTTTCCCGGATCTTGATGTATCGGAAGCGATGAGAATATTCGACGGTCTGATGCCTGCACGCTGTGCGGCGATTAACCGGGAGCGAACGTGTTCGCCTTTGAAATCCGATCCGCAACAGAATCCGACATACAGCGAATCTTCGATGTCCATCTGAATTCCGCCACGCGATTGTGCGCCGGGGATTACTCGCGCGAGCAGATAGCCAGCTGGCTGGACGGGCGCACGCCGGCGATGTATCTCGATGCGATCCGGCGTCACGCGCTGTGGGTTGCGGAAGACATCGACCTGCTCGGATTCGCGGAAACGGCCGGCGAAGAACTGACCAAGCTGTTCATTCGCGGCGATCGCGCGCGGCGTGGCACGGGGAAGGCGCTACTGGAGACCGCCGTGTCAGGTATCGCCCGAGCCGGGTATGCCCGCGTGTATCTCGAGGCGACGACAAACGCAGTGCCGTTTTACGGCCGGCATGGTTTCGACGTGATCGGACGAGGGCACTTCTCCCACGGGAACAGCCCGATTCAACTGGAAATCGTGAAGATGGAGAGACGGTTTTCGTGAGCATATCGACGGTCAGCTTATTGCTGATTCGCTCGAATGCGCCGATCGCAACCAGATACTTGCCTGGGAAATCGTGCGCATGCCGCCGCGTCAATCGGCCCCGATCTTGTCTTCGGCGTACACGAGTTGCTGCAGCCGTGCGGCGGCTTCGTCGCGCATTTCGATCGCGACCAGAGGCTTCACGCCGGCGGAATTTGCCGCCGGGTAGAGCGCACTGATCAGCGGCGGCTGGGCGGCGACAAACGCCTGCCATTTCTGCGACGACATCCGCATGGCATCGCGCGACGTGCGCGGCAGGCGACGCTCGATCGCCTTCGTCGCGTCGTCGATGTCTTGCAGATACAGCGGCGTGGCCTGCGCCGCGCAGCGGCCCATTGCGTCGAGATCGGCGAGCACCGCGCAGTGCGCGCGTTCGAAGCGCGCGCCGCGTTGCGGGACGGTTGCGACACGTTCGGGCTTTGCTTCGGTTGCCGGCGGCAGACGCCCGGTCACGCTGAAGCGGTGTGCGGCGCGATCCGATTCGAAACGCTGCAGCGTCTGCGCGCGTTGCCGCGTCAGCCTCATCACGTCGTTCGCATTCATCGGCGCATAAACGGTGCCGTGCGTCGTCGCGTAGACGGCATCGATCAGCTTCAGGTCGGCATCGCGGCGTGCGAGCCATGCGCGCTGAGCGTGCAGCAGTGCCGGGCGGTCCGCGGCCGGCAGCGATGCCTGCAGCGCGCGATAGCTGGCATTGAGCCGCGCGTCCCATGCGCGGCCCGCGTCGCCGATGCATTCGTCCTGGCCGCCCGTCGATGCGTGCTCGGGGTCGTTCAGGCACAGCGTCATCTGCTGGTCGATCGGATCGGTGCCGGCTGCGGCGGCCGGTGCGGTGATCGCCGCGCAGAGCGCGAGGGCCGCGAGACGTTCGAACATGCGTTGCGTCCTTGTGTCGGCGAGTCGGGAATGGTTCGTCGAGAGACTATGGCGGCATTCGGAACGGACGCTGCCCGTTGACCATCAGCGGCCCGGCCCCGGCCGGCTGAAGCGTTGTTCGACCACCTCGGTTCCCCAATGCGTGCCCGCCGACTCGCTGGTCAGCGCAAAGCCGAACGACTCGTACAGATGGCGCGCCGAATCCAGGCCCTTGAACGTCCACAGGTAGGTCTCGCGAAACCGCTGCGCGTCGACGAAGCGCATCGCTTGCGTCATGAGCTGGCGCCCGACGCCCGATCCGCGCAACGCATCGTTGACGATGAACCATCGCAGGTGGGCGACGCCGGTCGCCGGGTCTCCGTCGATCGCGAGCGACGCGAGCGTGCGCCCGTCTTCCTGGCAGAGCCAGAGCGCCTTGCCGTCGGCCGGCAACGTGCCCGCGAACTCGGCAAGCTCGGTCGCCACGCGCTTTTCGAAAAAGGCGCCGAATCCCCAGTGCTCCGAATAAAAGCGTGCGTGCAGGCTCGCGATGTCGCCGATGCAGCCCGGTTGGTAGCCTTCGCGAATCGGCGGTGCTTCGGGTGTCGCGGCGGGCGTCCTGGCCGCGTTGTCCTGCGCGAGCGCATCGGCATACAGCGCGAGGGAACGCAGCAGCGTCTGCTGGTCCGCGGGAATCATGCGACGCAACGCATTCGACACCTGATCCGTCGCGAACTTGTCGATTCTTTTCTGGAGCTTTTTCCCGTCGGCAGTCAGGGTCAACTCGGTCGCACGTGCGTCGTCGCTCGACACGCGCCGCTCCACGACACCGGCTGCCTCGAGCCGGGCGAGTTGCCTGCTCGTGTTCGATTTGTCCAGCCGCAGGACATGGCCCAGATCCCTGGCGTTGATGCCGGGCGTCATCCCGATCTCGAGGATCGCGTGAACGGCCGACGGCGCCCAGTCGCTGTCGGCCAGCGTGGCGCGCATGAAGCCGAGCTCGCGGACCAGTTTGCGGGAGAAGTCGCGAAGCTCGAGGATGGTCGCGTCGCGAGGCTTGGCGGGAGCGTCGATGAGATCCATGGTTTGCCTGGAATGGTTGCGTATCGCAATCAATAATAGTTGCGGGTCGCAACTTGATCAAGGCGGATTTTCACGCGAACCGGTTGCGCCGGCGGCGGCGTTGAAGCGGATTCAGGGGTCGGGACCCGCCGGCAGGGATGGGCGGTGAATGGTAGTGAAGCGGATGGCTGAGCGCCGGGAAGTGGTCGCATACTGGGTACATCTGGCCGACCTGCAGGCGAGGGCTATCAGTCGACGTGATACCGCGGTCTCGATCCGCGGTCACGGACAACGGAGATCACCATGAACAAGCTGCTGCCGATGACGATTGCGTTGCTGGCCGGATGCGGCCTCAGCGCGGGAACGCTCCGCGCGGCCGGCGGCATGGATGCGCCGCCCTGCAGCGCGGCGAACGCGGCGGACCCGGGCGGCAACGCCGCGATGCCGGGCACGTCGGTCCGCAGCTTTTCGACCGCCGGGTGCTCGGGCGCGGTGTTGCAGGGCGAGCGGGCCACCGCGATGGTCAACGGCGACAAGGTCGAACTGCGGGACGGTATCGTCTATGTGAACGGTCGGTCGTACGGTGCGGTCACGCCCGCGCAGACGGTCGAATACGAGGCCGCGCACGACAGGCGCACGCTGAAGGTGGATGGCAAGATCCGCACGCCGCTGCGCTAAGGTCCGATTCCGGCGCGGGTCGACCGCGACGCATCATGTCGTTTTCGGGTAGCTGACTTCCATCCCCGCGCGAACGTCCTGCTGGATGCCGTACTGCGCGAACGGATAGCGCAGCCCGTTCCGCGCCAGCGCCTCCATCCCGGTAATCGCTTGTTCCAGCGCATCCGGCGCCAACGCCATCAGCATCTCGTCGTCGAGCACGCCGCCGTAGCGGCGCTCCGCGTAGCACGGGATCGACAGGCTCGGCTGACCGGTCGCCAGCGCGCGCCCCCACGAATCCGCGCATGCCGATTCGCCGACCACGCTCCAGTCGAAACGCTTGTACCCCGACCATTGCAGCCCGTTGATGAAGTACATCATCGCGCCGGGCGTCGCGTAGAACAGCGCGATGTCGGGCTCGATGCGGCCGGCCGCGAGCGGCGACACGACGAGCGCTTCGTACTTGCCGTCCGGCACGCAGTGCATTGCGGCCTGATGGGCGCGCGAATCCTCCTGCGTCGCATACCAGAC
This sequence comes from Burkholderia cepacia, assembly GCF_001039005.1. Lineage (GTDB taxonomy): Bacteria > Pseudomonadota > Gammaproteobacteria > Burkholderiales > Burkholderiaceae > Burkholderia > Burkholderia theae. Next base: position 22,888 of record NZ_LDWR01000034.1, on the reverse strand, counting down.
GCCCGCCATCTGCTGGCCGGACGTCCACTCGGCATCCTTCGCGTGGCCGAGGCCGATGACCGACCGGCATTGCGCGCCGACCAGGTCGTCGGCGGTGATGCCGAGCGTGAAGCCGAGCCGCGCCGTCTGCCCGACGATCTGGTCGAGCGAATGGATCGCTTTCGGGCGGCGAATGCGCGGCACGGCTTCCATGTCCTCGCGCCGTTCGAACAGCTTCATCCCGAACGGGATGCTGCGCAGCTTGAGCAGCCGTTCGAGGTCCGCCGACAGTTTTGCGAGCGCTTCTTTCATGTGGGGTCTCCGGAATTCGCCGGACCAGTGTAGCGACCGCCGCCGTGCCGTTCAACACGACGGCGGGCGCTTACTCGACCAGCGTCAGCCGGCCGTCGCTGAGCCGCACTTCGCGCCCGACCCAGGCCGCATCGACGCGCGGCAGTACCGCCGACGGCTTGCGCAGTTCGCGCAGCAGCGTCGCGCCGTGCGACAGCCGGCCGCCCATGCGGGCGATCACGGCACGCGCGGCCTGATACTGCGCGTGCCGGCCCGGGTCGAGCGTGTCTTCCAGCAGGATGTCGTGGCCGAGCACGCCCTGCGTGTGGCCCGGATAGATCATGAAGCCGGTTGCCTCGTCGGTGCCTTCGCCGCCGTCCTGCCAGAAGCTGCCGTTGCGTTCGCGGCGCTCGGGATGGGGGGCGAACCACGCATCGCGGTCGGCGGCCGGCATCGCGTGATGCAGGCGGAAGAACACGCGCATCAGGTTGTCGCGATACCACTCGCGCACCTGCAGATACCAGCCGCGCATGCCGGGCGCGCCGAGCGTGTGGAGCATGCGGACCGGCAGCGGCCAGTCGGGAAACGCCTGCAGCGGCAGGTCCGTGGCCGCGGGCCGCGCGGTGCCCGGATCGGTTTCCCACGGCAGCCGGTGCGGGCTGTCGTTGAGCTGGCCGTAGACGGTGGGCGGGCGTCCCCACAGTGCGCCGCCACTGCTGGCCAGCGATGCCGCGATGCACAGGTTGCCCTGTACGACGAATACGTAGAAGCGCGTGAACCAGTCGGCCAGTTGCTGGCCGTCGGCGCGTTGTTCGACGAGCGTCGCGAGTTCCCGGTCGAAGCGCTGCAAGCCGCGCTCGAGCGTTGGCAGATGCCCGCGCGCGACGCGCAGCATGCGCCAGAACACCGGCAGCGAACGCAGCAGGCGCAGCGGGCGCCAGCGCAGCGGCGGCGTCGCGCCGCCGATCTCGCCGCTGTAGTTGCCGGCCGATACGCCCCAGTCGGCCAGGCGCGCGAGGAACAGGTCGTTGTTGATGTACGACGCGCCGCCATAGAGCGCGGTGAACGGTTCGTTGTCCCGCAGCACGCGCGTATCCCAGCGCGCCATGATGGCCGGGATGCTGCCGGCCGCGCGGCGTTGCGCATACTCGACCAGCCGGCTCGGCTGCGGCGGCAGGATCTCGGCGATGTTGGCCGAGGTCAGGTGCCGGTGCCAGCCGTAGCTGCTGATCGGGCGGTACTGCAGCAGCCATAGTTGCGTGCCGTCCCATGCCCATTCGACATCGCCCGGCACGTAATGGAACGCGCGCAGCACGCGTTGCAGGAAGGCCCACAGCTGCTGCGCGGTCAGGCCGTGTGCGGTCGGGAACGTGCCGCTCTGCCAGGGGGCGCCGAGCCGCGACAGGATCGCGCGCTGCGGGCTCGCCTGCCCGTCGGCGAGCGTTTCGAGGTGGCCCTGCACCCATTCCACTTCGACCGCGAGATGGCGCACGAACGCGATGCCGGACAGCACGGGTGTGATGAAGCGCTGCACGACCGCTTCCTCGAGGCCGCCGTCGAGCAGTTCGGCCACGCGCGCGGCCGCCTGCGACGCCGGCTCGCGCAGGAACGTCGTGTGCAGGCCGGCATTGGCCGCATCGGCCTGGTCTTCGCCATGACTCGACGAGCGGATTGCCCACACGGCGTCGGGCTGGCTCGCGAGAAAGCCGGGCAGGCGCGGGTCGTCGGCGCGGGTCAGCGACAGCGCGGGCGGCACGGGCAGCCCGGCCATCGCGGCCAGCGCCAGGCGCCCGCCTTTCGTGTGCGCGACGAAGCCGGTGTCGCCTGCTTCGAGCCACTGCGCGAACGCCGCCGGCGCGTCGATCCACGGATAGTGTCCCCAGCCCGCCTGCAGCGTGACGGTGAGGTCGGCACGCGCGAGGATGGCCGACCACGCGGCGGCCTGGCGCACGCCGAGCACGTTGTCCTGATCGCCCCACACGAGTTCGATGCGATCGGTGACCCATTCGAGCAGCGGCAGAGCGGTATCGGCACGCACGAGATCCCAGTGCGGCAGGAACGCGCGGCAGCGCGCGTAGCCGGCGCCCATGCGGCGGTACTGCGCGGGTGTCCACGTCTGGTTCGAGAACTTGCGGGCGAACAGCGTCGGGTAGTGCGCGAGCAGCCAGTGAATGGTCTTGCGCAGCGGCCGCGGCGCCATCAGCTTCGGCAGGCGCCGTTCCCACAGAAACGCACCGACGGGCGCGAGCAGCACGCTGCGGCTGAAGTGGCCGGGGCGCCGCTGCAACGCGTGCAGCACCAGCAGCGCATTCACGCCGACCGCCATGATCGCGTGGCCCGGCTCGGTCGCCTCCAGCAACGCTTGCGCGTAGGCGGCGAGGTCTTCGCAGGGCGGCGCGGGATGGTCGCCGAAGCCCGGCAGTTCCAGCGGCACGGGCCGGTAGTGCCGGAAGTGGGGCAGCGCATCGTCCCACCAGTCGGCCGCGCTGCCGTTGCCGGCGAGGAGGTACAGGATCGGTTTGCTCATGGATGCTTCGTCGGTCGACGATCGTCGCGGCGACGTTCGCCCGGGCAGGCGACGACGTCGATCGCCGCCGCGGTTACCGATGATTGCGCTGGGTCGTTGCGAGTCGGATCGACTGCATCGGCAGACGCGTCTCGGGTGGAATCGGCAAGCGGCCGCGGCCCCGTTCTGGTTGATTTGATGCGCGCATTCTACGCGACTCGATTCGCCTGCATGACGCGTTAAGCGAAGAACGTAGAATCACGCATCGGAATTCCCCGGCAAGACTCAAGGAGTGACAATGAAAAGAAGCGCGCTCGCGGGTGCCATGCTTGCGTTCATGATCAACGGGGCGTGTGCCGCGAACTGGACCACGCTCATCGAAGGGTCGACCACAGCCGTCTATGTCGACACGTCTTCCGTCGTCCACGACAAGAACCTGACCCGGACCCGGGTCAGGGTGGTCTTCGGCGATCCCCAGCCCTATTCGGCGCCGTTTCCGACGAAGAGCATGGTGTCCCTGTGGTCGTTCAATTGCGCCGACAAGACCTGGTCCATGGGCGAGACGACGATGGTTGGGACGGCGCCCGGTGAGGTGAGCGTGTCTCCGGAATACCCGGACGACTACGACAATGTCGTGCCCGATTCCATGCAGAAACTCGTGATGGATTACGTGTGCAAGAAGTCGTGATGCCGGTCATGAAGCCGTAGAACTTCCGCTTCACGCGTCGACGTCCGCGTCGGCGCGCGGCGTCTTGCCCGTCCAGCGCCGATACGCGTGACGGAAGCTGCGCGGTTCGCTGTAGCCGAGAAGTTCGGCGATCGCCGCAACCGTCAATGTGTGATCGTCGAGCATCCGCACCGCTTCGTCGTGACGCACTTCGTCGAGCAGCGACTGAAACGTGATGCCGTCCTTGTCGAGCCGCCTGCGCAGCGTGCGCTCCGTCAGGTGCAGTGCGTCCGCGAGCGCCGTCATCGACTTGAAGCGCGCGAGGTCGCGTGCCATCAGCTCCTTCGCGCGATCGGCAAAGCGCGTGCCGACCGACGCGGCCCACTGCCGTTCGAGCGCCTCGCACTGGCCGTGCAGCGCATTGAAGCTGACTTCGTTCGCGAGACGCGGCGCTTCCGTGCCGTTCACGGACGTGAACACGAGGCGGTTGTCGCCCGCATTGAATGCGACCTTGCAGCCGAAGTGGCGTGCGTAGTCGGCCGCGTTGCGCGGCGTGCGGCGCGCAAGCTGCAACTGCTCGGGCCAGACCGGCTTGCCGACCAGATCGGACACGATCAGGCGCAGGCTCGACAGGCACATGTCCACCTGAAACACCTCGAGATCGGGCTCGCCGTTGTAGCGGCCGATCGTCACGCTCATGCCGTCCGCGTGCGCGTCGATACGCACATCGAAATACAGCCCCATGAACAGCGGAAACTGGCTCATGCAGCGGAACGCCTGCATCACGGAGCCGCTGATCAGCATCGCGTAACCGGCGAGGCCCAGCGTCGACACGTGCAGCCGCGCGCCGATCGACAACCCGATCGACGGCACGCCGCTGCAGCGCAGCAGGTTGCTGAAACAGCGCTGTTCCTGGCCGCGATTCACGTGCAGGTTCGGCGATGCGACTTCGTCCGCGCCGAGCCCCGTGCCTTCGAGCAGCGCGGCGCTGTCGATGTGCCGCACGCGGCACTCGTCCAGCGCGACCGCGATCGCGTGGACGGTGGCGGGAATGTCCTCCTGGCGTCCGGCCGGACGCGCGAGGCCGAGCGACGAACGCAGGCTGCGCTCGGCCCTGCTCTGGTTTCGATGAGACCTGCTATCCATGGTGCTGACGGGGCGACGGGTTCGCGTAGAACATAGCCGGAATGTCCGCGAAACGCCAGTGTGGCGCAGCATCCTTGACGACCGGCCGGCGCGATGCGCGGCAACGCGTCCGGAAATATCCCCCGATTACGTCCGCTTTTCTCATTCGTCCTCGATTTTTTGGCGCACCACACTTTCTTCGAATCGTGACACGCCGGCCGTGCCGCGCGAACGAGCGTTGAAGTCATGGAAGCCACCCACGTGAGGACAGCATGGACAACGACAGGCCAGGTCGATCCGCATCAGTCGCCGCGATGAATGACATCGGGCCGCGCATGCATCGAGACGACTCGGACGGACGCCGCCAGCCGCATCTGCTCGGACTCTCGACGCTGGTGATCTTCGGCCTCGCGTACATGTTGCCGATGACGGTGTTCACGACTTACGGGCTCGTCACGAGCGAAACGAACGGGCATCTGACGGCCGCGTATGCGGTCACGCTGATCGCGATGCTGTTCACCGCGCGCAGCTACGGCCACATGGCGCGGCTGATGCCGAGCGCCGGGTCGGCCTATACGTTCGCGAGCCGCAACTTCGGCACGTCGGCCGGCTTCATGGTCGGCTGGGCGCTGCTGATGGACTACCTGTTCATCCCGATGATCAGCTACCTCGCGATCGGCATCTACATGAAGCAGCTGTTTCCGATGGTGCCGGCCAGCGTATGGATCGTCGGGAGCATCGTGCTGATCACCGGGCTGAACATCGTCGGCATCCGGCTCGTCAATCGCGTGAACCTGATCCTGATCGCGAGCCAGCTCGTGTTCATCGCGATCTTCGTGATCGCATCGGCGCAGGTCGCGGCCGGCGAAGGGCTGTCGCTGGCGGTTGCGTTGCCGACGTCCGGCGATGCGCATGCGATCTTCGCCGGGTCCGCGATCCTGTGCCTGTCGTTTCTCGGCTTCGATGCGGTTACCACGCTGTCGGAGGAAACGCGCGATCCGCGGCGCACGGTGCCGCGCGCGATCCTGCTCTGCACGCTCGCGAGCGGCCTGCTGTTCATGTTGATCGCGTATGCCGGGCAAGTGGTGTTCCCCGACTGGCACGCGTTCAAGGATCTCGATTCGGCCAGCCTCGAACTGATGCGGCGCATCGGCGGCGGCACGCTGTCGGCATTCTTCGTCGCGGTGTACGTGGCCGGTTGCTTCGCGAGCGCGATGGCCGGGCAGGCCAGCGTGACGCGCGTGCTGTTCGCGATGGGCCGCGACCGCGTGCTGCCCGAGCGCGTGTTCGGCCACCTGCATGCGCGGCTGCGCACGCCGGTGCGCGCGACGCTCGCGGTCGGCGTCGTGTCGTTGTCCGCGCTGTTCATCACGCTCGATCTCGCGTCGACGATGATCAGCTTCGGCGCGCTCGTCGCGTTCGCAATCGTGAACCTGTGCGTGATGCGCAGCTATCTGTGCCGGCCCGAGCACCGTCATGTCGCCGGCTGGATCACGTTCGGCGTGATGCCGGCGATCGGCTTTGCGATGAACGTATGGCTCTGGTCGGGGCTGTCGCGCCAGACGTTCTACGTCGGTATCGGCTGGCTCGTGCTCGGACTCTGCCAGCTCGTGTGGCTGACGCGCGGCTTCACGCGCCCGGCGCCGACGCTGTCGATGAATTGAATGGCCTGGCGCGCGATGCCGGCCTTGAAACCCTGAAGGAGGAATGATCCATGAACGCTGTTGACGTCAATCTCGATGCGGACCTGCAGGCGCTCGGCAAGCGCCACCTGCTGATGCACTTCACGCATGCCGATGCGTATCGCGACCACGCGCTGACCGTGTTCGACCGCGGCGAAGGCTGCTGGCTCGTCGACCGCAACGGCAAGCGCTATTTCGATGCGCTGGCCGGGCTGTACTGCGTGCAGGTCGGCTACAGCCACGGTGCGGAGATCGGCGACGCGATCCGCGAGCAGATGGTGCGGCTGCCCTTTGCGACCAACTGGGGCTATGGCCACGAACCGGCGATCCGGCTCGCGCACAAGCTCGCGGCGCTCGCGCCCGAGGGCCTGAACCGCGTGTTCTTCACGTCGAGCGGCTCGGAGTCGAACGAAGCGGCGATCAAGCTGGTGCGCCAGTACCACCAGTCGCGCGGCGAGCCGCAGCGGCGCAAGTTCATCGCGCGCCGCGTCGCGTATCACGGCACGTCGTTCGGCGCGCTCGCGCTGAACGGGATGACGAACTTCCGCAAGCATTTCGAGCCGCTGATGTCGGGCGTGCGGCATGTGGGCAACACCAAGCGCTACGGCCGCCCGGCAGGCGAGACCGAAGCGCAGTTCACGCGCCACCTGCTCGACGAGATCGAGTCGCTGATCGTGCAGGAAGGTCCCGATACGGTGGCCGCGATCGTCGTCGAGCCGCTGCAGAACGCGGGCGGCAGCCTGACGCCGCCGGCCGGCTACGCGGCCGGGCTGCGCGACATCTGCGACCGGCACGGCGTGCTGCTCGTCGCCGACGAAGTGATCTGCGGGTTCGGCCGGCTCGGCGAATATTTCGGCTCGGCGCGCTACGGGCTGAAGCCGGACATCATCACGTTCGCGAAAGGCATCGCGTCGGGCTACATGCCGCTCGGCGGCGTGATCGCGAGCGACGCGGTGGTCGATGCGGTGCTCGACGGGCCGCAGCAGATGTTCCTGCACGGCGCGACGTACGGCGGCCATCCGGTTGCGTGCACGGCCGCGCTTGCGAACCTCGCGATCATGGAGCGCGAAGGCGTGCTCGCGAACGTCCGCGACAACGAAGCGGTGTTCCGCCAGACGCTCGACGGCCTGCTCGAATTGCCGTGCGTCGGCGACGTGCGCGGCGACGGTTATCACTACTCGCTCGAACTCGTGACCGACAAGGCCGCGCGCCGCTGGGCGACCGGCATCAGCGCGCAGGCGTTCGTGTCGACGCTGCTCGCGCCCGCGATCTTCGACGCGGGGCTGCTGTGCCGCGCGGGCGTCGATCACGAAGGCACGCCGATCGTGCAGTTCTCGCCGCCGCTCGTGATGTCGCGCGACGAGATCGTATGGTTCGTCGCGCAGATCCGCGACATCCTCGTCGATACCTATGCGCGAGCGACGCGCTGAGCGCGGCGCCGGCATCCGTCAAAACAGGAGCATTCGATGCGAACGTCACAACAGTCCTATCTCGACGGCCAGTGGTTCGATCCGGCCGGCGCGCCGGCGATCGACGTGATCGACCCGGCCACCGCGCAGCCGTATGCGCAGCTCAGGATCGGCGGCGCGGCCGACGTCGACCATGCGGTCGGCGCGGCGAAGCGCGCATTCGACACGTATTCGCGCTGGCCGGTCGACGAGCGCGTCGCGCTGCTGCGGCGCGTGCTCGAGATCTACCAGCGCCGCTACGAAGAGGTCGCGCAAACGATCAGCCAGGAGATGGGCGCGCCGATCGCGTTCGCGCGCGCGATGCAGGCCGCGGTCGGCACCGCGCACCTCGAGCAGACGATCCGCGCGCTGCAGTCGTTCCGGTTCAGCACGCAGACCGATTCGCTGCTGGTGTCGCACGAACCGATCGGCGTGTGCGCGCTGATCACGCCGTGGAACTGGCCGATCAACCAGATCGTGTGCAAGGTCGCGCCGGCGCTCGCGGCCGGCTGCACGATGGTGCTCAAGCCGAGCGAGATCGCGCCGTTCAGCGCGATCCTGTTCGCGGAGATCCTGCACGAAGCCGGCGTGCCGCCCGGCGTGTTCAACCTCGTGCACGGCTACGGGCATGAAGTGGGCGACGCGCTGTCGCGGCACCCGGATGTCGACATGGTGTCGTTCACGGGTTCGACGCGAGCGGGCGTCGAGGTCGCGAAGGCCGCGGCCGATACCGTGAAGCGCGTGCACCAGGAGCTCGGCAGCAAGAGCCCGAACCTGATCCTGCCCGACGCCGACATCGAGGATGCGGTCACGCGCGGCGTGCGCAGCTGCTTCAGCAACAGCGGCCAGTCGTGCAATGCGCCGACCCGCATGCTCGTGCACGCCGATCATCTGGCGCTGGCCGAGCAGGTCGCGCGCCGGGAAGCGGAACGCACCGTCGTCGGCGATCCGCGTTCGCCGGAAACCGGTATCGGGCCGGTGGTCAGCCGCACGCAGTTCGACCGCATCCAGCATTTCATCCGGCTCGGGATCGAGGAAGGCGCAACGCTCGTCGCCGGCGGCCCCGGGCGGCCGGACGGGCTCGGCGACGGGTTCTACGTGCGGCCGACGGTGTTTTCGAACGTCACGCCGGACATGTCGATCGCACGCGAGGAGATCTTCGGGCCGGTGCTGTCGATCATGACCTACCGGACCGAGGACGAGGCCGTCGCGCTCGCGAACGATTCGGTCTACGGGCTCGCGGCCTACGTGCAGTCGACGGATCTCGAGCGTGCGCGCGGCGTCGCGGCACGGTTGCGGGTCGGCAATGTCCACATCAACTACCCGGCGTGGAACCCGGCCGCGCCGTTCGGCGGCTACAAGCGTTCGGGCAACGGGCGCGAGTATGCGGAGTTCGGCCTCGTCGAATATCTGGAGACGAAGGGCACGACGGGGTACGCTTGAGCGACGCGCGGATGCGCCAACCGGGCGGCGGCGTCCTGCGGGGCGCCGCGCCGTTTCATCGATTGCGAGGAGTTCGACGATGCAGGTTCTGGACATGACCGGGGGCATGCGCGGCGCGGCCGCGCTCGCGGAGGGCCGCACGCGATGAAGATCCTGATCGCCCGCATGAACCACGAGACCAACACGTTCTCGCCGGTGCCGACGCCGCTTGCCGCGTTCGGCCGCAACGGCCCCGACTGGGGCGACGACGCGTATCGCGCGAACCACGGGATGCGCACCGCGATGGCCGCGTTCCTCGACGCGGCCGCGCGCGAAGGCGCGGAAGTCGTGACGCCGGTATCGGCGGCCGCGAACCCGAGCGGGCCCGTCGCGGCCGACGCGTACGCGGCGATCTGCGATGCGATCGTCGCGGCCGCGCCCGGCTGCGACGCGGTGATGCTCGACCTGCACGGCGCGATGGTCGCCGAGCAGAGCGCGGACGGCGAGGGCGACCTGCTCGCGCGCGTGCGCGTGGCGCTGCCCGACGCACCGATTGCGGTCGCGCTCGATCTGCATGCGAACGTCACGCAGACGATGATCGACCATGCGGACGTGATCGTCAGTTTCAAGACCTATCCGCACGTCGACATGTACGAGACGGGCGAGCATGCGGCGCGCGTGCTGCTCGACCGGCTCCACGGTCGCGCGCGGCCCGTGCTCGCGTGGCGGCAGCCGCCGCTGATGACGTCGACGCTGCGCAGCGCGAGCGCGGAAGGCGCGATGCGGCGCGCGGTGGAGGCCGCGCGCGCCGCCGAGGCCGACGGGATGCTCGCGGTGTCGGTGTTGCCCGGCTTCTCGCTCGCGGACATTCCCGCACCGTGCATCAGCGTCGTCGTGGTGGCCGACGGCGACCGCGCCGTGGCCGATGCGGTGGCCGAGCGCATCGCGCGGCAGATCTGGGCGGCGCGCGACGAGTTCGTGTACCGCAGTGCGCCGCTCGCGGAGTCGGTCGCGCAGGCCGCGGCGCTCGCGCGCGGCGCGGACCGCCCCGTGCTGATGCTCGATCACGGCGACAACTGCATGTCGGGCGGCCCGTGCGACACGATGGACCTGCTCGAGGCCGCGCTCGCGCACGGGCTCGACGGCATCGTCAGCGGGCCGGTGTGCGACCCGCAAGCGGTCGCGGCGCTGATCGATGCAGGCGTCGGCGCGACCGTCGCGGTGCCGGTCGGCAACCGGCTGCCGTCGCACGGCGGCGTGCGGCGCGAGCCGTTTCGCGCGACGGGCGTCGTGCGCGCGATAACCGACGGCGAATACCTGATCACGGGGCCGACTTATACGGGCCAGCGCGCGTACATGGGCCGCACGGCCGTGCTCGACATCGGCGCGGCGACGCTCGTCGTCACCGAACGCACGCAGGAGCCGTGGGATCTCGGCGTGTTCGAGAGCGTCGGCGTCGATCCGCGCCGCGCGCGCTTCCTGCTGCTGAAGTCGCGGATGTATTGCCGGCCGGTGTTCGTGCCGATCGCGGCCGCGCTGGTCGAATGCGACAGCCGCGGCGTGACGGGCTCGGACTACGGCCTGTTTCGCTACGAGCGGCTTGCGCGGCCCGTGTATCCGCTCGACGACGTCGACGGGTGGGCGCCTGGCGCGCGAACGATGGCCTGACGGAAACGGGCGCGAGACGCCGGCTTCGTCCGCTTTCGGGCATCATGCGATGGCATCGACCCGTCGAGCAGCAGGGTCGAGCAATCCATTGCGTCCGCAACCGATCCGGAGACCCGACCGCCATGCATTCGAAGCCTTTCCACCTGCGCAGCGCGCGCCTGCTCGCCGCGCTGACCCTCGTTACGACCGCTGTTGCCGTGCACGCCGCCGACTGGATCGTGTCCGGCAACGACGGCAAGTATCAACGCGTCGAAGGCCGCGACACCTATCTGGCCTCACCGCCCGCCGACACGCTGACGCTGCTCGACGCCAGCACGTTCCCGCCGAAGGTTGCCCTGCAGGTCGATGTCGAGAACGGCATCCAGGGGCCGCCGCAGGCCGTCGCGATCACGCCCGACGCGAAGCTCGCGCTCGTCGGCGCGCCGACGCGTTACGACACGGCCGCGAAGCAGCTCGTGTATGACACGTTCCTGCAGGTCGTGAATCTCGACGCCGCGCCGCCCGCGATCACGCGCATCGAACTCGGCGCCCATCCGCAAGGGATCGCGATCGACCGCTCGGGCCGGCTCGCGCTCGTCGCGAACGTCGACGGCAGCGTCTCGATCCTGCGCATCGACGGCACGCATGCGACGCTCGACGGCAACCTGAAGATCGGCAAGAAGCGGCTGGCCGGGATCAGCTTCACGCACGACGGCAAGCATGCGCTCGTGTCGTTGCGCGACGAGCAGGGCGTCGCGGTGCTGAACGTCGACGACGGCAAGGTGACCGACAGCGGCACGCGCCTGAGCACCGGCGTCGCGCCGTACACGATCGACGTGTCGAGCGACAACCGCTGGGCCGTCGTCAGCAACGTCGGGCTCGCGGGGCTGCCGGGCTATACGGGCACGCTCGCGGGCGACGCCGATTCGATCGCGCTGATCGACGTGTCGCGCGTGCCGTTCCGCACGGTCCAGTACCTGACGGTGCCGTCGCTGCCGGAAGGCGTCGCGATTTCGCCGAACGGGAAGTGGATCGCCGTGCAGGCGATGGACGGCTCGAACCTGACGCCCGACAATCCGGGCCGCCACAAGCTCGGCAAGGTGCTGCTGTTCGAGATCCGCGACGGGCAGGCGGTGAAGACCAGCGAGTTGCCCGGAGGCGAAGCGGCGCAGGGGATCGTCTTTACCGCCGACAGCCGGCACGTGATCGTGCAGTTCAACGTCGAACGGCAGCTTGCGCTGTATGTGGTGGAAGGCGGCAAGCTGCGCGATACGGGCAAGCGGATTGCGCTGACGGGCGGGCCGTCGTCGTTGAGGACGTTGCCGCGCTGATGCGCGTCGTATCGCTCCGACGCCGACACTGACGCACGTGCCGGCGCGAGCGTCGGCGATTCATTCTCATCCCCGCGGTCACGCGGCGCCCGGATTTTGCCGGGCGCTTGCCGGTGCACGACCCTCTCCAGCGCCGCTGCAACGCAACAAATAGCGGCAATTTGTACCCAAAGACACTTAACTCCCATTTGTTTAGTTAAACAAACTGAAAATTCGGGAAACTTCTCGTGGTGAATAAACAGTCGTTACGGCACTGTAAGCCCCTGGGAAGCCTGTGACATTCCCGGATGCAGGAGGAGGGCGGCGGTGGTCGACGCCGGACGATTCATTTTAATTAACATCACTAAACGAAAAATGAAAAATCCACGACTCTTGATCGTCGCTGCACTGACTTGCGCAGCGCTTGCCGCGTGTGGCGGCGACGATTTGAACAGCGCGTCGACATCTGCCAATGGCGCGACATCCACCATTGGCGCGACACCTGCCAATGGCGCGGGAGACACGCCGTCGACCTCGCCGCCACCGACTTCGGGGCCGTCGCAACCAGGGCAACCGTCGCAGCCGACCCCGCCCAAGCGCACCAACATGCAGCTGACGCAGTTCGTCAATCCGCTCATCGGCACGCAGGTCAACTCGGACTCCGGTTACGCGGGTAACGTGAGCCCGGGCGCGACGGTGCCGTTCGGCATGGTGAATTTCGGGCCGAACACGCCGCGCTACGACTTCAACGGTTCGGGCGGCTACCTGTCGTCGGGCGGGTCGGGCGGCACGATCGACTTCTTCAGCGTGACGCACCTGAGCGGCGTCGGCTGCCCGGGGCAGGGCGCGGTCGCGATGCTGCCGAGCGATGCCGCGACCGCGGTCGCGTCCGGCGGCCGGCCGATCGGCATCGGGTATAACTATGCGGATGAAACGGCCGAACCCGGGTACTACAAGGTCCGCCTCGCGAACGGGATCGTGACGGAGTTGAGCGCGACCGCCCGCTCCGGCATTGCGCGCTTCACATACACGAACAAGGACAAGGGTTTCTTCTCGATCGACGCGAAGCTGAACGGCAACAGCGATTCGGGTAGCACGAAGGTCACCGCCAAGAAGGTCACGCTGGCGATCGCGAGCGACGGCAAGTCGATGAGCGGGCAGGCCGTGGCGCCGGCGTTCTGCACGCCGTACGGCACGGTGTGGAATGCGCCCGTGTATTTCTACGCAACTTTCGACAAGCCGTTGCGCAAGCAAGCCGGCACGTCGGCGGTGAATACCGTCAGCAACGGCGCGGCAACGCTGCAGTTCGACCTGACCGACTCCGACAGGACGGTGACCGTGAAGGTCGGCGTCTCGTCGGTCAGCGTCGAGAACGCGCAGCGCAATCTGCACGACGAAGGCGAGAAGCTGGCGTTCGACGATGCACGCACGAACGCATCAGGCTTGTGGAACGACCGCCTCAACACGGTCCAGATCGACCAGGCCGCGAATCCCGCGTCGCTGAACGCAACGCAGAAGGCGAACCTCACGAAGTTCTACACCGCGCTCTATCACGTGTTCGGCACGCCGACGCTCTATAGCGACACGAACGGCGAATTCCGCAGCATGCGCCAGCCGAGGAACCCGGACGGCAGCTATCCGAAGTCGGTCGACCAGAGCGGCACCATTCCGCCGCGCGCGACGGCCAGGGTCGGCGACTACGCGTTCCGGCGCGGCGACGGTTCGCAGGGCGGAGCCGGCAACCACTACACGGGCTTCTCGCTGTGGGACACGTACCGGTCGCAGGCGCAACTGCTGGCGCTTCTCGCGCCGAAGGAATCGAGCGACATGATGCAGTCGCTCGTCGTCGACGCGTTGCAATGCGGCGCATTCCCGCACTGGGTCGACGGCAGCGACGACTCGACGCCGATGGCGGGCGACAACGCACTGAACGTGATTGCAGGCGCCTACAAGTTCGGTGCGACCGACTTCGATCTGGTGTCGGCCGCGCGCCTGACCAAGCAATCCGTGTTCGACCCGTCGAGTGCCTGCAACGACCGCCCGAGCGATGGGGGGCTGGCCCATTTCCTGTCGGCCCACTACCTGTCGCAGAGCGACGACGGTCACTCGTCGTCCGCGACCATCGAGCGCGTGCTGAGCGACCGCTCGGCGGCCGCGTTCCTGCAGGCGCTGCCGGCGAGCGTGCTGAATGCGCCGTCGGTCGGCGTGACGCCGGACAACATCGGCACGCTGTACACGCGGGCAGGCTGGTGGCGCAACATCTTCGACTACACGAACAAGGTGATTGCCGCGCGCAATGCACCGCCGGCCGGCTCGCCTCCCGGCACGCTGGGTACGCTCGTGCAGGGTGAGTTCCATGAATCGACGGAGCCGAACTACTTCTGGACTTTCGCGCAGGACTGGACCGCGCTGATCGACGCGATCGGCGGCAAGCAGGCGGCCGTCACGCGGCTGAACAAGCTGTTTGCGATCACGACGCCGTTCTCGACCGTGCCGGCCTCCAGCGACCTGAACGGCGGCCAATCGTCCGACAACCTGTACATCGGCAACGAACCGTCGTTCCAGTCGCCGTGGGGGTACAACTGGGCCGGGCAGCCGAGCGGCGCACAGTACGTTCTCCCGATCATCATGTCGGAAGCATTCACGACCGGTCGCGACGGGCTGCCGGGCAACGACGACATGGGTGCGACGTCGAGCTGGTACGTGTGGGCGGCGCTCGGCATGTTCCCGGTCATTCCGTCGGAAGCCGGGCTCACGTTGTCCACGCCGCAGTTCAGCGGGATCACCGTCTGGCTCGGCAACGGCAAGACGCTGCGGCTCGAAAGCGACAAGCAGGTCGCGATGGACGACTCGGGTCACCCGTCGTTCGCGTATATCCAGTCGCTGAAGGTCAATGGTGCGGACTACGCGGGTTCGTGGCTGCCGCTGGGCAGGATCGCCAACGGCGGCACGATGAACTACGCGCTGTCGGCGACACCGACGCAATGGGCGGCCGCCGACAACCTGACGCCGCCGTCCGGGCCGAATGCGGACTACACGCGCATGACGGCCAGCGGTTCGTCCGACGTGATGCGGATACGGCAGACCAGCTCGCACTGACGACGACGCAATCAGGGAGGAACACAACGTGACATCGAAAGAACGCCGGAAATTCCTGTCCTACAGCGCCGCGCTGGTCGGCACGAGCTGGCTCGCCGGCTGCAATGGCGACATCGATTCGACGTCGGGCGTATCCGGCACACCGGGCGCCGACGGCCCGGCGACGGTCACGCCCATCGCGCCGGGCGTGCCGGCCGACCCGGAACACAGCCTGCTGGCCGTGCAGGAACTGTCGGAGCACTGGACGTTCGCGTCCGCGAGCAGCCTGCCGGGCGCGAGCGGCGCGCAACTGTCGAGCGCCGCCGGCGCGACGGGCATGGCGCCGGCGACGGTGCCCGGCACCGTGCTGAACAGCATGATCGTCAACGGCAAGTATCCCGATCCGTTCCATGGCCGCATCGTCACGGACACCATTCCCGATACGCTGAAGGACACCGACTACTGGTACCGGACGACCTTCGCGGCACCGGCCCGGCAGCCGGGGCAGCGGCTGTGGCTGCGCTTCGGCGGCGTCAACTATTGCGCGGAGATCTGGCTGAACGGCGCGCTCGTCGGCCGGCTCGAGGGCGCGTTCAAGCAAGGTGCGTTCGACATCACGCGGCTGGTGCCGCAGGCGGGCGGCGCGGCCAGCCTTGCGGTGCGCGTCGTCAAGCTGGACTTCTCGGAAGGGCCGCTGCTGCCGAACTACCAGAGCGGCGTCACGCGCGGCGGGCGCAATGGCGGCCCGACCGGCATCACGCTGAAGAACGGGCCGACGTTCTTCTGTTCGGCCGGCTGGGATTGGCTGCCGACGATCCCCGACCGCAATCTCGGCATCTGGCAACCGGTTGCGTGGTTCACGACCGGTGCGGTGCGCATCGCGGCGATCAATATCGCCCACACGCTGTCCGCCGATCTTTCGCGCGCGGAGTTGCGGCTCGATCTCGAACTGGACAATGGCTCGGGCACGGACCTCGTCGCGACCGTCGTCGGCACCGTCGGCAACGGCGCGCCGTTCCGCCACGACATCGCGATTCCCGCATCGAGCACGACGATGAAGGTGTCGCTCACGTCGTCGGATATCGCGGCGCTGTCGATCGGGCAGCCGCGCCTGTGGTGGCCGAACGGGTATGGCGAGCCGAATCTCTACGCGGTGACGATCGGAATCGACGTGGCGCGCAAGCGGTCGGACGAGCGCACGCTGAACATCGGCCTGCGTCGCATCGACTACGCGCGCGACATCGGCATGGGCCCGCAGTTGAGCATCACCGTGAATGGCCTGCCGATCCTCGTGATGGGCGGCAACTGGGGGCTCGACGAAGCGCTGAAGCGCATTCCGCGCGAACGGTTGTTCAACCAGGTGCGGCTCCATCGCGACGCGAATCTCAACCTGATCCGCAACTGGAACGGACAGAGCACGAGCGACGATTTCTTCGATGCATGCGATCGCTACGGGATCCTCGTCTGGCAGGACTTCTTCTTCTCGACCGAAGGAGACGGGTCGGGCGCCGCCAACGTGGCGCGCGATCTCGACAACATCCGCGACGTGATCGCGCACAACCGTCATCGCCCGTCGATCCTGCTCTGGTGCGGCGGCAACGAAGGCGCGCCGCCGCCGGCGCTCGTCAAGGGGCTCGACGCGCTCGTCGCCGAGCTGGACCCGCAACGCCTGTGCCTCACGAGTTCGGCGGGCGACACCGGCGCCGGCGCGGTGAACGGCTATTCGTCCGGCGGCCCGTACAACTGGGCGTCGCCGCAGGCCGCGTTCGGCCGCGGCTACGGCACGACGTCGGTCGCGTTTCACAACGAAGTCGGCTCGCATTCGATCCCGACGCTCGAATGCGTCGAAGCGATGCTGCCGGCCGGTTCGGTCGAATGCCCCGACGACTTCTGGGCCGACCGCGACATGAACGGCAACGGCGCGTACTACGACGCGGTCGGCAAGCAGGGCGGCGCGGGGTACATCGCGATGACGGCGCTGCGCTACGGCGCGATCCGGAATCTCGCCGACTTCGTGCGCAAGGCGCAGATGATGAACTACGAATGCATTCGCTCGATCTACGAGGCGAATGCGGCCGTGATGATCGGCCCCGTGGCCGGGAAGATCACGTCGCCGGCCACCGGCGTGATCATGTGGATGACGAACCCCGCGCAACCGAGCTTCGTGTGGCAGATGTACAGCCACGATCTCGAGGAGCACGCGTCGTTTTTCGCGGTTCGGCACGGGTGCCGCCGCGTCAACGCGATCCTCGATGCGAATACCGCCGACGTGACGATCGCGAATCACACGGCCGCGTCGGTCACCGGACGCGTCGAGATGCGCGTGTACAACCTGGACGGCACGCTGAGCAGCTGGACCACCGCGGATGTCGGCGGCGTCGCGAAGGCGTCGTATCGTGTGGTGGCGAACCTGGCGTCGGCGATGGCCGCCGCGAAATCCGACGTGTGCATCGTCGCGCTCGCGCTCGTCGATTCGGGCGGCAATACGCTGGCGGAGAATGTCTACTGGCGGCAGCGCGACGGTGGCGACGACGCGTACGCATCGCTCGACACGATGCCGGGGGCGGCGGTTGCCGTCCGTGCGACGGCGGCCGAGGCCGACGACGTGACGACGCGCATCACGGTCGATGTCGCCAACGTCGGCGCGACGCTCGCGCTGATGACGCACCTGCAGGTATTCGATCCGTCGACCGGCGCGCGCGTGCTGCCCGCGTTCTACAGCGACAACTACCTGAACCTCGTGCCGGGCGCGAAGCGGCAGATTGCGATCGACTTGCCGCACGCGAGCGGCGCGCCGGTGTCGCGCGTCGCGTTGCGGGTCGACGGGTGGCGGCTCGATCGCCCGAACTGCAGGCTGGGGCTCGGCGGCGTGCCGGTGGTGTTCAACGAGCGCGCGTTGGCGGTCGATCAGGCGGTGCCGACGTTCGCGGTTTGCTGAGGCGCGTTACGGACGCAGCAGATCGAACCCGCCGAAGACGACGACACCGCTGAGCACCATCATCGCGACGGAGTGCTGGCCGAAGTAGAGAATCGCGGCGGCAAGCCACGTCGTGATGCAGAAGGCGCCGATGCGGGCCATCGTGTGTTCCTCGAATGCGTGATGACGTCACCGTGCCGCACGGCGCTGGCCGCTCGAACCGGCGAGCGAGACACGAAGGCGGACGGAAAAGGCGACCCGCGAAGCCGTGACGGCGGCGTCGGCACGCGTTGCGGGCCGCGCCCGAACGGGCGGGATCGACACCGGCGGCGTTGCGCGATCGAGCCCGGGGGCGATCGGCGCGCGGATCCCGCCGGCGAAGCGGCAATTTTACCAGCGTCGCTTCGTCGCGAATCTGGCCCTTTCGTGGCTCAAGCGCCGCGATCCTCGCGAAAATCAGTCCGGCCCCGATACTCAAGTTTCATGTGACGAATGCCGTAAACGAGTTGGAAGGCAATTCCTGCCCCCTGTCATGATGCATTTACCGACACACGGACCGATACGATGCAGATCGATTTCTCCACGACCGCGCGATCCCCGCTTACCGATGGCAGCCTGACCGCGAACGCGTCGCCGGGTGCCGCGACGGCGACGTCGGCCCCATCCGCCGCGACTTCGTCCAGCGATGGCGCGACGGGTACCACGGGCACGACCAGCACGACCAGTACCACCGGCACGAAGGATTCGACCGGCGGCACCGGCGAAACGCTCGGCGCATCGGGTGGCTCGTCGGATAGTCCGGCGGTCAACCAGTTGAAGGCGCTGATCGAGCGGTTGCAGCAGCAGCTCGCGACGCTGGAGCGGCAGATGGCGAGCGCGGCCCAGCGCGCGAAGGACGACCCGTCCGCGGCGATCGAACAGCAGTCGCTGAGCGCGGAAGCCAGCGCGATCTCGGGGGCGCTGGCGACGGCGATCTCGCAGCTTGCCGCGGCGCTCGAGAAGTCGGGCGGCTCGACGTCGGGCGGGCTGGTGTCGACGCAGGCGTGACGCGTTCCGGCCGCGCGATCGTCGCGGCCGCTTTCGTCGTACGCATTACAATCGCAAGCTCGTCTCCCTCGAAAGGACGGCAGAACGATGAATGCGGAACTCGACGACGACGAACTCGTCCGCTTCGACGCGCACGGCGGCACGCCGCTGCCGGCGGCCGATGCCGAAGGATGGCTCGAACATGACGGCGCGCGCATCTGGCACGCGTCGTTCGGCGATGGCCCACCGGTCGTGCTGCTGCACGGCGGCCTCGGCCACGGCGGCAACTGGGGCAACCAGGTGCCGGCGCTGCTCGCGGCCGGCTATCGCGCGATCCTGATCGACAGCCGCGGCCACGGCCGCAGCACACGCGACGACCAACCCTATTCCTACGAACGCATGGCGTCCGATGTGCTCGCGGTCCTCGACGCGCTGCACATCGATCGCGCGCGCTTCGTCGGCTGGAGCGACGGCGCGTGCATCGCGCTCGTGCTCGCCGCCCGCGCGCCGGAACGTGCGGCCGGCGTGTTCTTCTTCGCGTGCAACATGGATCCGGGCGGCACGAAGGAGATGGTGCCGAGCCCGTTGATCGACCGCTGTTTCGCGCGGCACCGGAAGGACTACGCACAACTGTCCGCGACGCCGGACCAGTTCGACGCATTCGTCGCGGCCGTCAGCGAAATGATGCGCACACAACCGAATTACCGCACGCAGGACCTCGCCGCGATCGCTGTGCCGGTGACGATCGTGCAGGGCGAGCACGACGAATTCATTCGGCCCGAGCATGCGGCGTATCTGGCGCGCACGATTCCGGGCGCGACGCTGACGATCCTGCCCGGTGTGAGCCATTTCGCGCCGCTGCAGCGGCCCGCGCGGTTCAACGCGGCGATGCTGGCCTTTCTCGACCGGCTGTCGGGCTGACGCGCGCGCCCATCTCGATCGCTTGGTTGTCGTTGATCTGCCGGTCGCGCTCGGCTTCCTGCAATCGCGCATAGGCCGTTCATATTCACGGCGCTTGAAACGGCTGCACGCGAGCCAATCCAGCAACACGCGTATCTCATAAGATTTTCTTTAGGCTCGCGCAACATATCGTCGATTGTTGGCGGCCGGCCGGTAGCGGATAGTCCTGCTTCGACAGGCCGGCCGCCGTGATTCCCGCGCGGCGCGGCCGGATCTGTTGTTCACGCAACCATCCGATACCAAAGGAACCGCAACCATGCGATTCAACGCGACCCGCTTCGCCGCGACCCTGTTCGTCGCCGCGTGCGCCACCGCCACGGCCGGCCGCGCGGCCGCAGTCACGCAGGACGACATCCACGCCACCGTGACCCGCCACGTCGCGCCGCTGATGAAGCAGTACGCCATTCCCGGCATGGCGATCGGCGTCGTCGCCGACGGCAAGCCCTACGTGTTCGACTACGGCGTGATGTCGACACAAACCGGCAAGCCCGTCACCGGCGACACGCTGTTCGAGATCGGCTCCGTCAGCAAGACGCTGACGGCGACGCTCGCGTCCGACGCGCAGGAGGGCGGCGAGCTGTCGCTGTCGGACCCGGCAGGCAAGTACCTGCCCGCAATGCAGGGCAAGCCGTTCGGGGCCTTGACGCTGCTCCAGCTCGGCACGCACACGCCCGGCGGCATGCCGCTGCAGGTACCGGACAGCATCCACGACGAAGCCGGCCTGATGCGCTATCTCGACGCGTGGCGGCCCGCGTATACGCCCGGCACGCGCCGCACGTATTCCAACGTCGCGATCGGGATGCTCGGGTGGCTCACCGCGAAGGCGATGAACCGCGATTTCGCAGTGCTGATGGAGCAGCGGCTGTTCCCCGCGCTCGGGATGACGCATACGTATATCAACGTGCCCGACGCGCGCAAGACTGACTATGCGCAGGGCTATACGCAGGACGGCAAGCCGATCCGGATGACGGGCGGCATGCTGTGGCAGCAGGCATATGGCGTGCGGACCACGGCGGCCGACCTGCTGCGCTTCGTGCAGGCGAACATGGGGCTGGTCGACACGGCGCCGCGACTGCAGCGCGCGATCGAACGCACGCACACCGGCTATTTCCGCTCGGCGCCGCTGACGCAGGACCTGATCTGGGAACAGTATCCGTATCCGGTCGCACTGCCGACGCTGCTCGAAGGCAACGCGCCGAAGATGCTGTTCAACGCGACGCCGGCGAGCGCGATCACGCCGCCGCTGGCGCCGAGCCCGAACATGTGGATCAACAAGACGGGCTCGACCAACGGCTTCAGCACGTATGTCGCGTTCGTCCCCGCGAAGCGGATCGCGATCGTGATGCTCGCGAATCGCAATTACCCGATCGAGGATCGCGTGAAGGTCGCGTACCAGATTCTCGGGTCGCTCGGCGACGGGCGGTAACGTTTCCACCGGCGGGCCGGCTGTTCCGCGGGTCCGGCCCGCCCCAAAAAAACTGATACCTGTATCGGCGCGCTTCTGCAAAACGAAATACGCGCATCGCATCCCCTGAGCAGAATCCGGGCAGATCTCCGGGCGTGTCCGGATATTCCAATCAGGGGGAAACATGCGGAAGACCACTCTCGCACGGTTGCTGTGCGGGCTGACCTTGGTCGGCGCGCTCGGCGCGTGCGGCGGCAACATGGACGGCACGGCAGGGGCCGGCGGCACGGCGTCGAACGCGGCCGGCGGCACCGATAACGGCACCGGCAACGGCGGCACGCCGCCGGGTCAGCAGGCCGCGAACCGCGCGCTCGTGATCGAGCTCGACGGCGTGACGTACGCGGCGCTGACGGCCGGCATCGCCGGCGGCACGCTGCCGAACCTCGCGAAGCTGCATGTCGCGCCCGCCTATAGCGGCGGCGTCAACGGGCTGCTGTCGCAGCAGCCGAACCTCGATACGCCGAGCTGGGCCACGCTGCTGACCGGCGCATGGGGCAACCGCCACCAGGTGCTGTCCGATGCGCCGAACCAGGCGCTGCAGGCGCCGACCGCGTTCGACGCATTGAAGACCGCGAACGCGGGCCTGCTCGGCGCGGCCGTCGGGTCGCCGGCGCTGGCGTCGCTGCTGACCGCCGGGCGCAATGCGGGCAACCTCGACACGCTCGCGAACTGCGCGGCGGTCGACAGCTGCGTCACGCAGCAAAGCACCACGATGATCCAGCAGGGCTACGCGCTGGTCGTCGCGCAATACCACTCGGCGCAGGATGCGGCGCTGAACTACGGCCTCGGCGCGTCGGCATACGCGAACACGCTGAAGCAGCTCGACACGGCCGTCGGCGCGCTCGTCGCCGAAACCGCGAAGCGCAACAAGGAGAACTGGCTGGTCGTCGTGACCGGCGGCCACGGCCTGAACGCGGCCGGCGGCAGCGACGGCCTGCCGCTGCTGTCCGAAGCGACGACCTTCATCGCGATGAACCAGGCTGACAACGGGCGCCTCGGCAGTGCCGCGCAGCCGGCGTCGCTGGCCGACCTGCACACGCGTGCCAGCATCGCGGACATCGCGCCGACCGTGCTCGCGCAATTCGGTGCGTTGCCCGCGCCGTCCGCATATGAAATGGACGGCGGCGAATTGATCGGCGCGCAACCGGTGTCGCAGCTCGCCGGCACGACGAGCACCGACGGCCACAGTGTCGTGCTGACCTGGGCCGCGCCTTCGAGCGGCGCGATCGCGATCTACCGCGCGGGCCAGCAGATCGCGACGCTGCCCGCCGGCACGACGTAATCGAAGCTGTAGGTGCCGGCCGCGGTCAGGCCGAGATTGCTGTCGGTATAGGTCGTCGTGCCGGCGGGCGGCGTCGCGATCTG
>NZ_LDWR01000033.1 GCF_001039005.1 Burkholderia cepacia | reverse complement strand
CCTGACTTACTTTAGTGTGAGACTCTTGATACTTTTGCTATCTGATCCGAGGATCAGCTCGCTTCCATCAAGCGCCCACACTTATCGGCTGTTAATTTTTAAAGAGCAATCTGCGAGGAACTTCGTATTTCCCGGCAGCGCTGCGTTTTCAGCAGCAGAGAAGCGAGATTATTAACCGTTTTTTAAAACTCGTCAATAACTTTTTTTAACTACTTCGTTTCGACGACTGCGGTTTAATTTCGTGTGCGCCAGGGTCGCTATAATCGACCTCAACAGCACCGCTTCCCTTCTTCCCCCCGCGCCGTGTTTCCGTTAGCGCGAAAGAGGCGAGATTCTAAGCATCTGCCCCGATCTCCGCAACCCCCTTTGTGAAATTTTTTTGACGTGCAGTTCCGCGGGCCGCCGAGCCTCCCTCGCGGTCATATATAAGCGACACGACAGGAGTGGCCTCGGTCGCCCGTGAACAGCCCCGCCGTATCGAAACCAACCCTCCATCGCTCACCGCCCCACCATCGCCCTCACCACGCCGTCACGCCGGATCAACCCGTGATACAGGGCGGCCGCGAAGTGCGCGAGGAACGTCGCGAAGAACAGGTAAGCCAGCACCCGATGCGCGACCCTGAGCCAGGCGAACGTCACCGGGTCGGCCGAAACGAGCGCCGGCAGCTGCACACCACCGCCCAGCGTCACCGGATACCCGCCGGCCGAAAGCATCGCCCACCCGATCAGCGGCATCGCGACCATCAGCGCATACAGCACGAGATGCGACCCATGCGCGGCAACCTTCTGCCACCACGGCAGATCCTCAGGCAACGCCGGCGGCTTCGACACCATCCGCACCACGATCCGCACACACACCAGCACCAGCACGGCCACACCCAGTGGCTTATGAATCGCCACCAGAAACGCATGTCGCTCGGAGACAGACGACACCATCCCCACCCCAATAAACAGCATCGTGACAATCATCGCGGCCATCACCCAATGCAGCACCCGCGCCGGCAAACCAAACGTCGTAGAAGTCTTCATCACCGCCCCTCCGAACTCAACCTGGCCACGCCTGCCACCCCGGCCTCTTCACTCGTCCTGCGCAGATACGAATCCGCATAAGCGGCCGACCGCGCCGCCAGCAACGGATCCCCCGATACCTGAATTCCCTGCGGCAGCACCGTCGGGTCGTAATTCACGTCCCGGCACGGCCCGCTGTCCTGCGCCTCCACCCGGTCGAGCACGAGCGTCCCCGCATCGATCGTCGCCCGCTGCGCGGGCCAGACCTTCGTCGCGTCGTCCACCGGATCGCCAGGCTCCGCCAAGGTGACCAGCAGCTTCCACTTCTGCGCACCGGCCGCGATGCGCTGCGTCACGTCCTGCTGCAACACGTTCGGATCCGCGGCCGTCGCGACATCCCCGGCGCCGGCCGTCTGCTCCGGCACGACGCGCCACCGCACCGGCTGCCGCTTGCCCGTCGCGTCGACGAAGTAAAACGCGTTCAACCCGTAATAACTCTCGGTGACGTAACTCGCGCTCGGCTTCGCACCCTTCACCCACTGCAGGAACGCGGCCGTCTCCGGATGCGCGCCGAAAAACGCCTTCACCTTCGCCGGATCGGGCTTGCCCGTCTTCGGATCGGGCCGGGTCGCCAGCGTCTGCTGATAAAACGCCTGCGGCGTCGCCACCGGAAACACGGGCATCGCGTTCATGCCGGTCCGCCATTGCTCGCCGTCCGGCGCGGTGAGCTTCAGCGCGAGACTGCGGATCGGCACGCTGCTGTCGGGCGCATACGGATTCCCGCCCGGCAGCGCGAACCGCCCGACCACCGGCGTGCGCACCGCCTTGAAGAACGGCGCGACCGAATACGCGCTCGCGGCCCCGTTGCCTTCGAAGTAACCGGTCACGCACACGCCCTTCGCGTGATTGCGCCGGTAGCCGGGATGGATGCCGCTGTTGGTCTGCAGCGCGTCGACGAGCCGCTGCGGGGTCAGACGCGCCGGCGCGAGCCACCCGCCGGCATACCCGAACGCGACGGCCACGCCGGCCACCGCGCCGCCGATCGCGGCCCAGCGCCACCACCCGCGCCCGGGCTCGCGCTGCGGCGAAGAAGAGGAAGAAGATCGCTCCATGAATGTGCTCCCGATCGTCAGATCATTGTCGAACCCGCGTAGGACGCCACCCGCGCCGCTTTATTCCACGAAAATTTTTTTCCTATGCTTGATGGAATAATCGGTGCCGACCGGCGTCCTACGCGGCATCTCGACCCTTTCGGCAACCGGCCCGGCCATGCCCTCCACCGCCCTCGACGACGACGCGTTGCGCGAACTCCTCCCCAGGCTGCGACGCTTCGCGCTCTGGCTGGCGCGCGACGTCCACGCGGCCGACGATCTCGTCCAGTCGACGCTCGAGCGCGCACTGTCGCGCTGGACGAGCCGTCGTGACGACGCGTCGCTGCGCAGCTGGCTCTTCACGATCCTGTACCGGCAGTTCCTCGACGGGAAACGCAGCGCGAAGCGCTACAGCTGGCTGCTCGGCCGCATTCGTGACGACGACGAAGCACACTGGCCGTCCGCCGAACGCGAATTCACGGCGCGCGCGACGCTCGAAGCGTTCGGCCGGCTCTCGGACGAGCAGCGCAGCCTGCTGCTGCTCGTCGCGGTCGAGGGCTTCACCTATCAGGAAGTCGCCGACCTGCTCGAGGTGCCGATCGGCACCGTGATGTCGCGGCTCTCCCGCGCGCGCCAGGCGCTGCGCCAGCTCAGCGACGGCGAGCTTCCTGCTCCTTCTTTGCGCTTGATGAAAAAATGAACACGCCTCCGAACGAACACGACCTTCAGGCCTATGTCGACGGCCAGCTCGACGACGAGGCGCGCGCCGCGGTCGAGCGCTATCTCGCGCTGCATCCGGAGCGCGCGGAACAGGTGAAGCGCTGGCAGCAGGATGCGCAGCGGTTGCGGGCCGCGCTCGAAAGCGTGCGGATGCCGGCCGATAACCCTGCGCTCGATCCAGCGGCGATTCGCGGCCGGCAGGCGGAACGCTCGCGGATGCGGTTCGCGATGGCGGCCTCGTTCGTGTTCTGCGTCGGGCTGGGGACGTTTGGCGGGTGGCAAGCGCGTGGGTGGAATGCGGCGCCGGCTGTCGCGCCGATGAGCGATGCGGTCGAGGCTTACCGGATGATGGTGGTCGATCAGACGGCGAAGGTGGATTACCGGCCGACGGGTGCGGGTGATTTGCAGGGGTGGCTCACCCAGCGCGTCGGCGCGTCGGCGAAGCTGCCGGATTTGAGCACGGCGGGGTTCAGGCCGGTCGGCGGACGGTTGTTCACGACGGACAGCGGGGCCACGGCTGCGATGGTGCTCTATGAGGACGGTGCCGGGCGAACGCTGAGCTTCTATCTCCGGCCGGCGGAATCGAAACATCGCCTGCTGCCGGCCGGGCAACGCGTGGATGGTGCGTTGCTGGCACGGTATGGGTCGGTGAACGGGCTCAACTATGCGGTGGTCGGGCCGGCCGGGAGTCTTGGGGAGAAGGCGGTCGTACAGGCGCTCGATCAGCAGACTTGAGTGGTACGATGCGCGCCGCGGTGGGGGTCCTCGGTTGCCGCCAGGGCCTCTGATCGCGGGGCTTGGCCGGCTTGAGCGTGCTCACGCTCACCGCTCGAATGCACAGCGTTTCGAGTGACTTTGCTGGGCGGTTGTCCACATCGATACGATGCTCGGCGCCCTCACCTTGGAAATCACAGGGTTTTGAGTCGGCGCGGAACAGGATATCCACATCGGTCATGGCGATGACGCTTGCCGCCATCGGTCGACTCGCTCACCCTTGGTCAGCACAGTGTTTCGGGTTGTTTTGGCGTGCGATATCCACAACCCGTGAGATAACGCGAACATCTGCACCGAATTCAATTACCCTCACCCATTGGGTGCACAGGCCTTCGAGTGCTTTGACTCCTCGATATCCACAAGGCATTCAATCACGACGGATCGCTCGAAAACTATCCGCATCAACTGCTCCGTTCCGGCAAAGCCCCACCAGACAAGGCATTCGGGCTGATTCGTGTGGTCGAATGCAAGGTACTCACCTGTTCAGCGCACAGCGATTCAACTGATTGGGTGTGCGAGTTGTCCACATGTGGCCCGCAGGCAATTGCACGAAACGCGATGCACATTCCGCAAACGCTCACGTCATAGAGCCTGCTGCCCTCCGCCCAGTCGTGTGCTTACGCATTCGGATCGGCTTGTCACGGTCCGAATTCGCGGGGATCCGCACCCAGCTTGCGATCCGGCCGCATGCTCACCTTTTGCTCGCACAGCGTTTCGTGTCGCTTTTTGCCGGGTTATCCACATACGAAGGCTGACCACCTTCACCGCGTCCGAAGTCACTTGGTCAGATAAACCTTGGGAATTTCGCCGGTTTCCGGCGAAACAACATACTCGATCGACGTTCCGAGCGGACTCGCGTTGCCGAGCCCGCGCATGCCGGGAGGCATCTTCGCCAGGAACGTCACGCCGATGACGGCATTCTCGGGCTTCGGATCGACCCTGGCGGCACTTTCGTCCGTGATGCAGATCTCGAAGTTGCGCAGATCCTGCACGGTCTTCGCAAAATCCTCATAGGCGGCCTTCAGGCCGAGCAGCGTCGCGGTATCGAGCTGGACGGAACATCGCTCGATCGCGCCGAAACTCAGCTTGCTCTTGGTGTTTTCCAGGTATCACGGGTTCATGCTCGTCTGCGGCGCTTGCCGCGGCTCGAGGAAATACTGCGATTCGTCGGGAACGACGCCGTTCACGTAACGCCGGTCTTCCCACAGCAATCTCCAGCACGTCGGGATGAGCAATCCCGGGAAATCATCCGTGAGATTCGGCGCACGCGTGCCCCGGGTGAAATAATTGAAGCAACCTCCATTACGCAGCAAGGCGCCGTGGACTTGCCTCCAATGTATTCGCGGATGAGCAATCCTTCGGCCACCATTCACACGACGCGTTGAATTCAGATCAACAAAATACGTTCATTGCACGATCGCTACTTGATCCCGTAGACCCTGAGAATCTCTCCGCTCTCCGGCGAAATCACGTAGCCAACTGACTCGCCAAGCCTATTGGCGTTGCCGAGCCCTCGCTTTCCCGGGATCAGTTTCGCGATGAACGTCACGGAAATGGCATCTTTTCCATCTTGCCCTTCCCCGTCAGCCGCTTTCCGTTCGTCGATACGAATTTCGAAATTTCCGAGATTCTGTCCGCTTTTCGCGAAGTCCTCGTATGCGGCCTTCAAACCGACAACCGTCGCAGTATTGAGGGTGACGCTACTTCTTTCTGCTGTACCGAAAATCGATTCACTCATGGCAAATATAGGAAACACAAGTAGGAAAAACAGTGCGCCGTATCTCATAGACGATAGACCTTGTCCGTCGCGGCTTCGTAGCCCTTATGTCCGTCACTCGGTGTGCCGACATACCCTCGATAGTCAGGATCTTCGTCCAGCCCCATCTTGGCGGCATCCTTGTCCGGCTGCGAGAAGTTGTTGCTGTCGTAGTAATCCTTGTCCTTCGTTGTCCGATTTCCGCGTCGGTCTGAATGATCTCCGTGCGTGTGCCAATATCCGACTTCCTGCGAGCATGCCGGCGGTTGCGGAGCACGCGGATCCCATGGGTTCACGGCGTCCCCCTCACCCTTGATCGCCTTCGTATAGTCGTATCGACCGTCCGGCGTTCGGTATATCAGGCCACCGTATTCGACGTTGTCACGAATCGACTTGTCGTTATATCGGAGCAAGGCGGCCTTTGCCGCACCATCCGGCGTCGCAAACCGGCCGGACCTGAACTTCTTGCAGGTCGTGCCCAACGGATCGATCCAGCCCGTGGGATTGGGGCCGTACCGATACGTATTCAGTCCTCCCTGCAAGCCGACAGGATCCTTCGAAATGAAACGTCCGCTCTCTGGAGCGTAGTAACGATGCCGGTTGTAGGCAAGCCCGGTCTCGTCATCCAGCTGCTGCCCCTGGAACCGGATCGGATTGCGCACTGTCAAGCCCGTGGCACGCGATACGCGCTCGATGACTTCTCGCGCGTCACCCCAAGCCTTGTAGCTGGCCTCCCACACCACGTCCCCAAGCTCGTCGGTCAACAACTGCGGCGTGCCGATCTGATCGCAGTGGTAGTAGTACACCCCCGCCTTCGACTTCGGTTCCGGAATTCGCCGCAGTGGATCATCCTCAGGCGTATGACGCATCACGGCATCGTGGCTCGGCGTTTCCACACCCTCGACCGCCGCGCCGACATACTGGGCGAGCGGCACGAACGAATCAGCCTCGTACACGTAATGCGTACTGCTCGTGGCGCCGCTTTCGTATGCGAGCGCGTTGCCTTCCCAGCCATACGTCGTCACAACTCCATCGACTTCCTTCGCGATTCGTCGCCCGAACGCATCGTAGAAATAACGTGCCTCGCTGCGGCGTGCCTCGGTTTCAGTCAGGGCCCGTGCCAGTCGATTGAATCCGTCCCACTCGAAGCGCTGCAGGCTGCCCACCGCTCGGGTTTCGACGAGGTTACCCTGCGGGTCATACTCGAGTTGCTTGCCCGCATACGCACGAAGCAGGTTGCCGAGCACCTTCGACACCTGCGGTGGCAACGTGCTTTCAGGCCGAACCGGGCTCGCCGGCGTGCGCGCTTGACGATGATCAGGACTCCGTGCGTCGATCACATTGCTCGCCGGATCGAACGCAAACCGCTCCGTGCCTCCGGGCCCGATCGACTCGATCAATCGTCCGATCGGATCGTATCGGTAATCGCTCAATCCGCGCCGACTGTCTTCGACATGCGTCAGCTGACCCGCGAGATCGTAGCGGTAATGTCTGCCGCTCAGCGGCGCGGGCGCATGTTCGCGCCGGAGAGTCTGGCTCCGGATCAGGCCCGCCGGATCGTAATCCGTGCTCTGGATCAGTTTGCTCGGCAGCACACGCCGGACCTCACGGTGCAGATCGTCCCGCTCGAACTGCATCCGTTCGTCGCCATCGAGCAGCATCCCATGGACATGCCCGGAACCGTAGGTCAACCAGTCGATCACGTGGCCATCGGGTCGGATCGTCCGCTTGCGGTTGCCCAGCTCGTCATACGTGTGATGCCATACGTAGCTGCGCTTGACACCGAACAAGTCGTATGCATGATGTTCGCGAACCAGATTGCCGACCGGATCGAAGAAATGCTGCACCCGGCTGAATGCATTTTGCGCGTCGGCCAGACGACCGAACGCATCGTAAGCGAAGCGCTCGTCGGCATCGCCGCTTGCGCGGCGTGTCAGCCGGCCTGCTCCATCGTATTCGACCCGTGTGACCTTTCCCGCAACGTCGATGGTCGACAGGCGACTCGTTTCGTCATCGAAGCCGTAACGCGTCACTATCCCGTCAAAATCCACCGTTTCGAGCAGCCGGCCGACAGGGTCATAGGTGAATCGATAGCTGGCCTGATTCGCATCGATCAGACTGACCAGCCGGCCGAGGCGATCGTGGCCGTAGTTCAGCGTGTGGCCGAGGGCATCGCTGCGCGTATGCAACCGGCCCGCCGCATCGTAGCCGTAGCGCGTCGTGCGGTTCATTGGATCGGTGTAATTCAGCAGGCGCCCTTCGGCGTCGTATTGAAAGCGTTCGACGCCCGCTGGCGTCCGCACCTCACTCAGCCAGCCGTTTGCGCCATAGCCGAACGCTGTCGCGATACCCATCGCATCCGTGGCTTCGACCAAACGACCTTGCGCGTCATATTTCCACTGCGTCGTCTTACCCGAACAATCGGTATGCGCAGTCAGTCGTCCAGCCTCATCGTATGCCATGACCGTCGTGCCGCCCTTCGCATCGGTCACTTCACTCGGCAGCCCCTGCGCGTTGTAGCTGTATTTCGTCTCGTGGCCGAGCGGGTCCGTCTCCAGCTCGACGTTCCCCGCTTCGTCATAGCCGCGTTTCCATGCATGCCCCTGCGGATCGACAATGCGGATCATCTGATCCTTCTCGTCATATTCCATCTCGATCACGCTGCCGTCGACACGCTGGTGGCGCACCATATTGCCGCGGGCGTCGTACGCCATCTTCTCGTTGCCGCCATCCGGATACGTATGCTGCACGAGATTGTGGTGCACATCGCGATACATCCACTCCTCGCGGCCTTCCGGATAGATGATTCTGAACGGATAGCCGTAACGGTCGTAGTAGTGTCGCGTGACGTTGCCGAGCGCATCGGTCACGCTCACCATCCGGAAGTCGGGGTGCCACGCGAAGCGAGTCTCATCGCTGCCACCATCCGCGTATTCGCGAACACATTTCGCCTTCGGTCCGGTTCCGTTCCATTCAAGATTGGTGCCACGACCGGTGCGGTCCGTATAGCGCGTGATCAGATGATGACGGTACGCATATTCACGGCGGTTGCCGTTGCGATCCGTTGCTGCGACGAGATCGTTGTCCTCGCCGTATTCGTAGCGCGCAAGCGTGCCGACCCGTGTTCCTTCGCTATCGTGATGCAGCACCTCGGCGATGCGATGCTTGTCGTCGTATGCGAACGCAACAATCGCTTGTGGCGCGATGATCCGAGAGAGGCGTTGCTGCGCGTCGTAGTCGAGTGTCAGCTGATTGCCGGAGCGATCCTTGATGAATGCGAGACGAAACGCGTCGCCACGCTTCTCGTATGCTTCAAGCAATTCGTGGCCTCGCGTGACAGTCATCCACGACTCGTCCAGCCGCAACAAGGTCAATCCTTCGCCGCGATCATCGTGCGCGTCGCCCGGGGAAAGCAGCGGATAGTCGATGCTGCGACCGGTCGCATCGTGATACACGAGCTTCGATGCATGCATGTCGATGCGCGTCGTCAATGATGTGATCCATCGGGCGCCGAGCTCGCCATGCACGTCATTTGCGTCGAAGAAAGACCGATAGGTGCGGCTCCATATGATCGGCATCACGCCGGGAAGGACGAAATCCTGATGGGTCACCCGTTCGTCGCCCAGCGCAAATCCGACTGAACGTCTCGTCGCCGCCGCGGGCGTCGACGCCGGACATCCGAGCTTGCAGTCGTTCGGGCCGGGATGCTGCGCCTCTTCCGTATGCCGGACCGATTCCTTCTGGCCTTCACCCTCCTGGCGGTGCACCTTGGTGCTGCCTTGCTCCTTGATTCCGGTCTGGTGTTTGCGCTGACGATGCAAAAAGTCGCGCTTCTTGTCGATGGCGACCTGGATAAGGTTGATCAACCAGCCGATCTTGCCGGCATCGATGCCGCCCAGCGCGAGGATTTTCTCCTTGACCACCGGGATCATCGTGCGCAATGTCTTCGCCATGTTCAGCAGCGGCTCGCGATACTTGAGATCGAGCACTTTCGCCGCCTGCGTCCCCGTGTTGATGAGCTCTTTCGCCTCGATCTTCACGAAGTCGACGATCATATGACCGAGCCCGGCAAATGTCTTGCGAGCGTCATGCGCCGCGAAGCCCGATGCAACCTGGCCCGCATGCTGCCCAACCGCCCGCACATTGTGCGCGACGCTCAATTGCTTCTCGCCCGCCACCTCCTCGAACAGGCGCGCGAAGCCGACCATGAATTTTTCGATGTAATCGGCGCAGGTCTTGAGCAGGTTGTCCAGCTCTTTCTTCACGCCATCGACGAAACTCTGAATACGGCCGGCGAACTGCTCGCTCAGACTGTCGATGAGTGCCTGCAGCAGTGCGGTCTGCATGACCTGCAATGTCGCTTCACCAAGTGCCTTGCCGCTTTCGACGACCTTCTGCCGCACGAGCTTCATCACCGGGCGCACACCCATCCGGAATTCGGCAGTACCGGGTGGAATCGGGATGATGCCGATCAGGTCGAGACCGAGGTTCAGATAATCGAACACATCGGGATGCTTGCCGCTCTGCCCATGCTCGATCATGTCCTTGATATCGAGCACGAGATCGACGGCTGCCATGATGTTCGCCACCACCGGCAGCGCATTGGCAACCATTTCGAGCCGCTCGATGGTGATGAAGTCGTGGCTGATCGCACGCAACCAGCGATCACACGCCTTGACGCCCGCCTTGACGTCGACGGTTTCGATTTGCAGCAGCGGCGCGACGTAGACCTCAGTCGGCTTGGGAAGAATGACGCCCGAAGAAGCGGTCATGGTTGTTCTTTATTCGAAAGTGATGGGGCGCGCCTTGCGCGAGCGGATACTCAGAGAACCTTCAGCGCAGGTACGGCACTTCGCGCGGCTTGGGCGAGCGCACCGACCTGCTGGGCTGCGGCGCCGAGTTGGCCGGCCTGCGAAAGGGCCGCACCGGCACCAGACGGCAACGCGCTGGCAAGGGCACCTTTGGCGAGGCTCATCGCCTGACCGCTCAACGCCTGACCAACACCTCCCTGGGCAACCTGCCCCGCCATGCCGGCCAGTTGAGTCGCCCCCGATACTGCCTGCATCGCGCCCGACGGCAACACGTTCGCGAGCGCCCCCTGCGCGAGCCCCATCGCCTGTCCGCTCAACGCCTTCCCGATGCCGCCTTGTGCGGCCTGCCCCGCGATGGCCGCCAACTTTGTCGCACCCGGTAGCGCCCCGGGTGGCAACAGACCGCCGAGTTGAGACATCGCCGTCGCGGTCGGATCCGCTTCCTGCATCGGTTTCGCTGGCCATTGCGCCGTCTTGAATACGCTCGACGGATCGTACTGATTGCGCGGATCCTCGCCGAACTGGACCTGCACAGCGCCGGCCGGCAAGCCGCTCACGATCGTATGCCCCTTTGCATCCAGCGCACCTTCTCTCAACACGCCACCGCTGGCGTCCAGCACCGTGAACTTGCCGCCCTTGAAACCCTCGCCATTCGCATACTGGTGCAGCAATTCCAGTTGCCCCGGCTGATCCGGCCGCGGACTCGGCAACGGATACCCCATGCTCGCCGGCCCCGCGAACGTATGCGACGCGCCCTTCACATCGATCTTCCCGGGGGCATGAACTTCGACGTTTCCATCCTTGATCCGAATGTATGCCCCACCGCTCGTCAGCAGAATCCCCTGATCAGCCGCGATCTCGATCCGATCCGTCGCCGACACGACCTTCACCGCCTTCTGCGCGGTCACCTCGACGTTGTCCGACTGCGCCTGGATCTCGACCTTGCCCTTGCCCGCGAACAGCTTCATCCCCGCGTTCTGCGCGAACAGGCTCAGCTTCTGCCCGATACTCGCCAGCAAAGACTTGCCCGCGGCAACGTGCACGCTCTGCCCGCTCGCAACGTTCACGTGATCGTTCGCGACCACATGCACCGACTGCTGCGTCGACATCCCGATCCCCGACGGGCTGCCGAACAGCATCACCGGCTCCTTGAACGCGTTCGCGTTGCCGGTGCCACCACCTGCCGTACGTCCGCCGGACGCGCTGCCCGATGCGCTGTCCTGCGTCGCGTCGGTGAACGCGCGCATCGTATCCTGCGCGTCCTTCAGGCTTTCCGCCTGATGCTGCTCGCTCACGCCCGACATCGCCTCGACGAGGCTCTCGCCCGTCACGAGTTGTTGCTGCGCTTCCTTCACGTCGAGCGGCTGGCTATTGGCCGACTTCGGATGCGTCGTCACGTACAGGCCCTGGCTCGCCCGCACCGCGCCATACGCATCGGAGCGCAAGTCGAACCCGCTACCGAGATACGACCCGCGCGAATTGCCGCTGTGGTCGATGATGTAGCCGAGATGCAGCAGGCTGTTCGCGCTACTGCTCATCAGCTGCACGCGGTTCTGCCCGGTCGCGTCGTCCATCACGAGCTGGTTGTAGCCGCCGCCCGAATACTCTTTCGACCGATATCCGGACAGGATCCCGTCGGTATGCCATTGCGGCTGGTTCGCGCCGTTGTACACGCGCCCGACCGCCAGCGGCCGGTCGCAGTCGCCGCCGACGTAGTCGATCAGCACTTCCTCGCCGATGCGCGGCACGTGCACGCCGCCGTAGCCGCCGCCCGTATCCGACTGCACGACGCGCACCCAGCACGACGCGTTCTCGTTACCCGGATTGAGACGATCCCACACGAACTGCACGCGAATCCGGTTCAGTGCGTCGGTATAGACTTCCTCGCCCTGCGGCCCGACGACGATCGCCGTCTCGAGATGCATCTCGGGCTTGTGATGTTCGAACGGGCTGCGATACGGCACGTTCACGCGTTGCGCTTCGACTTCGACGAGATAGAAACCGACCGAACCATCGTCATGTGATACCTGAAGCCCAGGCGTGTTTTCGTAACGTGCTCGCGTCCGGTCAAGCGAGCGTTTCAAGCTATGCGGGAAATCCGAATCGCTACCGGGTACGGGCAGGTTGTTCTCGATCCACCACGCCACCTCGATCGCCGCAAACTCGCGCTGATCGGCGGGATCGCGATCGTGCTCGGGATGGTCTGCCAGCGTGAAGCGTCGGCCGGCATCGATCGCGCGCCCGCCGCCCGCGGCATGGAAGCGCTTTGCCTGCGACTCCCACCCCTCCATCTTGACCTTCGCCAGATGATCACCACGGGCTTGGTCCAGATACGTATAAGCGCCGGTGTACTCGTAGACTTCGAGTTGATCCGGCAACTCGCCCTGGCCGGCCATCGTCGGCAAC
The DNA here is from genome assembly GCF_001039005.1 of Burkholderia cepacia. GTDB lineage: Bacteria > Pseudomonadota > Gammaproteobacteria > Burkholderiales > Burkholderiaceae > Burkholderia > Burkholderia theae. The sequence continues at coordinate 146,837 of NZ_LDWR01000033.1, read as the reverse complement.
GACGTGCCCTTCGGGTTCGACGGCTGTGCAGGATTCTTGTAATCGAATGTGCGCGTCGTGAGCGTCACACTCTGCAGCGTGCGCGTGCCTGACCATTGCGTGAACGCGTCCGCTTCGCCTGCCGTACCGCCGCGGTAGAAGCGCACGATTTCCGGCGACAGCGGCGCGAACGCCTGCAGGTTGTCGGTGATCACGAGCGTATGCGACTTGCCGTCATCGGCCTGCTGCCATGCGCAGTAAAGCCCCTCGTCTTCCATCAACCGATGTACGAGGTTCCAGTCCGTCTCGCTCTGTCGCGTGTACGAACGGTTCGCCAAAGGCTGAGACAACGCAAAGCGGAACCGCCCGCGCGCTTCCGGATGCATGCCAAGTACGTCTGAAATGATTTCCTCGACGTTCTTGTCGATCCAGATCTTCTCGTCCCGGCGAAACCGGAGCACGTGCATCCAGGCGCGCAACTCGAGCTGATAGGTCGTCAACCCACCGTTCGCGCCAAGCCGGCGCGCGGTGTAGACGTAGCCGCTGACCGGCCGATATGCCTTGTTCCCGAGCTGAATCCAGAGCGTCGCAGGCTGAGCGATCAGCTTCTTGAGTTCAAGACTGTCATTGCTCGATACGACGTCGAGCGTGAACGAATAGTCCCTGCCGATCTGCGATCGGCCGACCACGCGCTGTACGGCAAGTGCGTTGCCCCCCAGCGGGGTGTCCAACTTGAGCAAACGATCCTGCTGAAGCAAGCCGCCGCGAAGCGCGGCGCCGATGTCCGGCATGTTCATGATGCAGCCCTTTTTTATTTCAGCACCCTCGGATGGTGTCTGTGACTCTGTCGGGCGAGATTCTACCGTTTAATCAAGGCACTAAGATTATTCGTCCGATCATGAGAAAGGACACGGCTGGAACACGCGCTCTGCGATCCGTCATGCGGATCAGTCGACCGTCGTCGTGTTGCTGCGTTCACGCCGGCGTGTCATCGATCATCGCTCAAGCCACTTCGCTTCAACACCTCCCGCAGGCACACCGGACACACGTACTCACCGGCATCCCACAGCTTCACGAACGTGGCCCGATCGTCGATCCGGAACGCCGATTCGACGATGTCGATATCCGGCCCGAGCACCTTGCGCAAAAACGCTTCGTCAAACCAGTGCTTCGGTTCGTGCTTCATCGTGCCATCGGTCACCTGCACGACGTGGCAATCGCGAATCACGTCGATCGTCAGGATCGCGGCCTCGATATCCGGCGACGTGCGCGTCGGCCAGATCAGCCCGTGAAGCTCGCATCGCGCGTGATTGCGAGGCCACTTTGCATTCGCCGCGACGACGGACGTGTCGAACGCCTGCTCTTTCGTCGTCGGTTGATAAGGCGTTTCGCCGGAGCGCACGAGCAGTTCGTCCAGGCACGCCAAACACTCATACGCACGCAAGCGCTCCAGCGCCGCGATCTTCGGAAATGCCTTCACGTGCGCGACCTGATCGACAAAGGTCGCATCGACCTCGTGCTCGTCGAGCTCGGCGCGCAACATCCACATCTCCCGGCTGTATCTCGGCCGGTCGAGCGAGACCTTCACGAGTTCGCCGGGCACACACTGCCCGCGCAGCCTGATGCGTGCGGCAACGCCCGTCGACGTTGTCGCCGTGGAAGCACGTCCGTGCCGATGGCAAACGATCAGTCCCATTACTTGCCCCAGTTGCGAGCGCCGCTCGCATCACCCTGCTCTTTCTTCGGTTTCATCGCGTCGGTTTTCATCGTCGCTAACTCAGGATTCAAAGTCGACCGTCGTCCGTCGCGACGAGAAATGCGCAGTAATCGCCGAAATCACGGCCTGTCGCGTGACGACATCGATCGCCTCGTCGTGTCTCGGCTCCGCGTACTTCATTGAATCGACGTAGACGACGAATGCGGGACCGTTGTCCGCGACCGGCAGCAGCGCTTCGCCAAGCACCCGGACCGGCCGCTCGCCATCGGACAGCTCAATCGCACCGCGCGACACCGTCAGGACCTTGTACGTCATCGCTTTGCCTCGCGTGATTCAGTCGTTACGGAACTGCACCTCGAAACTCAAATCCCCTTGCCTCGGATCGTAGCGAAACTCGGCAACTCCCCACGCACGCGGTTCAAGCTGTGCTACCGCAGGATGCTCGCTCACCACCGTCAAGCCCGCTGACTTCGCAATCGACCGCACGATCTTCGACTCGGTGATGCTTTTGTCGAAAAAGCGGATCGTATCGAACAGGATCGTCACGCTCGCGAGTCGCCCTTCATTCACGTCGATCACGCATTCGCCTGCGTGACCGCCGAAGGTGACCTTCTCCGACACGCGATAACGAACCGCACCGTTCGCCGCTGGCTGCGCCGACGAACACAAGCGACGAATGTCCTCACCCAACTGCCCGTCGCTTCCGACCTCGATGCGAGCACGGTCCGCATGAACCGCACCGCTTTGCCAGTCAACCCGAATCGCCAGTGCCATGTCGCGAGGCCTTCACATCCTGAATGCCGGCGATTCTACAGACACGACGGTTCGCGCCTCGTCCGCATCCCTCACGGCCTGCCGCTTCGTCCATCCGTTCACCGCACGCAGTGCATATCCCGCGCGAATCACAGTCGATGGACTGTGCTTATCCAAAGGTGTTAACAGGGTTCGTATACATACGTAGTGATAGTTAACAAGCCCTGTGCCTCACAGTGGATAACCTCCGTAACGCACTGAATTATCAACACGAAGCAGGATGCATAACCATGGGCACCTCACGTGAACAGCTCCGCGGAGCACAGAACAACTTTTCGTTGATTCGCAGTCGCGACGACATATCCTCAATCGCTCCACTGTGAATCCAGAGGCTTGCAAGACGGTTATCCAGAGGGGAATGTGGATAACTTCGCCACACCGACACGTTTCGCTGTGACACGAGACATCACGCCCGCGCAGCAACAAACACGATCGCTCGCCCGCACCTGCGCCCCCGATTCAAAAAAATTTCACGAAGGGGCTTGTGCTCCTCAAAAACCCTCTCTATAATTCGCGGCTTCTTAGGCTCGTAGCTCAGTTGGTTAGAGCACCACCTTGACATGGTGGGGGTCGTTGGTTCGAATCCAATCGAGCCTACCAACGAACAAAATGAAGGGGTCCGGCAGCACACATTGCCTACAGGTAATGCGGCTCGCCAAACATACAAACGCCACGCGGCAACCTCGCGTGGCGTTTTTCTTTTTCCGGCCGAAACAGCGCATGTTGCCCCGATGTGTTGCGCGATCCACGGCATCGCATCCTTACCCGCCTATCGACCCGCAATTCACACCGAGTAGAATCGTGTGCGCATCGAAGCGCGCTGCGCGGCAAGCCTCCTGATCTCCAGCGCACCCAAACCGCATCAGAACAACGACGCGCGATCCGCGCGACTGAGAGCAAACGACCATGTCCGAGGTCACGACCACCACGCCGTCCGCGAGCAACGACGAAATTGCCGCTTACGTCGGCAAGAAAGCCGCCTGGTACGAGCGGAAATGGACGATCGCCGAATCGCGCAAAAGCCGGCAGTCGTGGAACTGGGCAGCGTGCTTCCTGGGTCCGGTCTGGATGGCGTATCGATGCATGTACTGGCAAGCGGCCGCCGTGCTGGGCGTCACGCTCGGCATCACGCTGGTCGAACTGCTGTACTTCCCGAAATACTTCGAATCGAGCACGCTCGACCCGGTCACGATCGCGATCGCGGTCTCGCTCGGCTGGTACGGGAACGGCATCTACAAGACACACGTCGAACGCAAGATCGACAAGCTGCGCCCGAACGCGACGTCCGGCGAATCGTTTCTCGCGCTGCTGGAGGCGCAAGGCGGCACGAACTGGCTCGCGGCAACCGGGTTCGCCGTCGCAACGCCGCTGCTCGGTTTCCTGATGATCATGGTCCGCAATCTCGTGGTCGGGACGTATTGATTACGGTAACCGGCGACCGGGAAAGCAGGGCGGAAAGAAGCGGGCGGAGAGCGCCGTCGCCATGCATCCGCACGGCACGCGGCGCACGATTCCGCCGCCTTCAATGCAGATGCTTCAACTTGTCAGGATTCCGCACGACATAGATCGCGACGATCTTCCCGTCCTCGATCTCGAGCGCAGTAGTCTGCAGCTCGCCGTCGGATTCCAGCGTGACGAAACCCGGCAGCCCGTTGATGAACCCTGCCCGCACGAGTTTCGACGCGTGCGTGGCGAACAGCTCGGCCAGATATTCGTGCACCTTCATCACGCGCTCGAAGCCGAACACCGGCTTGCCGGCAGCCGTGCGCTTGCCGCCGCCGTCCGAATGCAGGCTCACGTCCTCGGCGAGCATCGCGCCGAGCGCGCGCATGTCGCCGCTGCGTGACGCCGCGAAGAATGCTTCGGCCAGCTCGATCCCGCGTTGCTTCTCGACATGAAAACGCGGCCGCGCCTCGCGCACATGCGTGCGGGCCCGCGCGGCGAGCTGCCGGCACGCGGCCGGGTCGCGCTGGATCGTCGTGGCGACTTCGTCGAATTCGAGGCCGAACACGTCGTGCAGCAGGAACGCCGCGCGTTCGAGCGGCGAGAGCCGTTCGAGCGCGAGCATCAGCGGCAGCGTGACGTCCTCCTGTTCATCTTCCTCGACGACCGGCTCGGGCAGCCACGGGCCGATATAGGTCTCGCGCTGGTGCCGCGCGGACTTCAGCTGGTCGAGGCACATGCGCATCACCATGCGGCGCAGGAACGCCTCGGGTACGCGCACCTCGGTGCGGTCAACGTCCATCCAGCGGATGAACGCTTCCTGCACCGTGTCCTCGGCATCCGCGACGGAACCGAGCATCCGGTACGCGACGCGGATCAGCGTGCGACGCAGCGGATCGAAGCTCGCCGCCGCGTCGGCCCGTTCTTCAGGGCTGCCCTTGGCCGGATCGAGGTTGGTCATCAGGCCACCATCTGCGCGGCGGCGGCCTTCGCGTCGGCCGGATCGATCCACAGCCCGAAGCCGACGGCAAGCCGGTTCCAGCCGTTGATCACGTTGATCATCAGCGTGAGTTTCACCTGTTCCTCCTGGCTGAAGTGGTCGTTCAGCGCCGCATACGCCGCTTCGTGCGCCGCGTGGCCCTCGGACAGCCGCGTCAGTGCATCGGTCCAGCCGAGCGCCGCGCGTTCGCGGTCGGTATAGCAGGGCGCTTCGCGCCACGCGGACAGCAGATAGATGCGCTGCTCGGTCTCGCCTTGCTCGCGGGCTTCGACGGTGTGCATGTTAATGCAGTTCGCACACGCGTTGATCTGCGATGCGCGGATCTTGACCAGCTCGATCAGCGTCGGCTCGAGGCTCTTCGCGGCGGCGACCGACACGGTCATCCAGTTCTTCATCAGTGCGGGAGCGGCAGCAAACGGATTGAGTTTCGCAGTCATGGTTCCTTCTCCTTTCGTGTGGGTTCCGGTGATATGACGAGCGAGCCCCCCGCGTGTGTGACATCGACGCAAAAAAATTTTTCGAAGTGCGCGTGGATGCGGATCGCGGGTGAAGGGTGGGGCGGTTGCCGCGCCGATGACGGCGCACGGTCGCGTTCGTCAGACAAACTGCGCGTCGCGGAGCCGTCGCTCACGATCGCCGCATGGATGTCATGGGTCGTCAGTAGCCGTGCGCGCGGGCAAGCGCGTTGTGAACGCCTTCATCCGCACGCCCCGACAGGCATCGCCGGCTTGTCACGCATGCGACACGCGCTCGGTCGACACTTTCATTTTTCTTTCGAACGCGCTGCATCGACATCCCGATTCGCAGCATTCACATTTCTGGCCCATACTGTTCTGCACGGGCAGATGAAGTGACGCCGCATCCGCGGCCCGGCGCGCGCGCCGGCTGCCCGACGACGCAGCAGCAGGTCGCACGTCAGCCGCGCGCATCACGCGCAAGGCTTTCCTTTTTCCGGCAACGCAACGCAACGCAGCGAATCGCGACGTGGACGGTTAACCGATGAGCCTCCTTGCATCACGGCTTCAGCGCCGTTTCCAGGACGTGCGCGCCCATAGCGTCGCATTGACCGCGACGCTGTCCGCCGAAGACCAGGCCGTGCAGTCGATGCCGGATGCAAGTCCGACGAAATGGCATCTCGCGCATACGACCTGGTTTTTCGAGACCGTCGTGCTGATGCGCCGCGTGCCCGGCTACGCGCCGTTCAACGACGCATTCCAGTTCCTGTTCAATTCCTATTACGAAGCGCTCGGCCCGCGCCATCCGCGGCCGCAACGCGGGTTGCTCACGCGTCCGTCGCTCGACGACGTGCACGCGTACCGACAGCACGTCGACGACGCGATGCTGCGTGCGCTGGCCGGCGCCGATCCGGCGCTGCTCGATGCGATCGCGCCCGAGGTCGTGCTCGGCCTGCATCACGAGCAGCAGCACCAGGAATTGATCGTCACGGACATGCTGCATGCGTTCTCGTGCAACCCGCTGAAGCCGGCGTTCCGGCCGCGCAACGGGACGGACGGCAACCAGGCGATGGCCGCGGGCGATGCCGGCGCGTCGCGCTGGCTGCATCAGCCGGGCGGGCTCGTCGAGATCGGCCACGACGGCGACGCGTTCTCGTTCGACAACGAACGCCCGCGCCACACCGCGCTCGTGCAGCCATACGAAATCGCGAACCGCCTCGTGACGAATGCGGAATTCGCGGCGTTCGTCGCCGACGGCGGCTACACGCGCCCCGAATACTGGCTGTCCGACGGCTGGGCGACGGTGCAGCGGGAAGGGTGGCAAGGGCCCGCGTACTGGATGCCCGACGACGACGATGCGGCAGCCACGCGCGTGCGGCGCACGTTCGGCCTGCACGGTGTCGAACCGCTCGCACCCGACGCGCCGGTGTGCCACGTGAGCTTCTACGAAGCGGCCGCGTATGCGGAATGGGCCGGCGCGCGGCTGCCGACCGAGTTCGAATGGGAAACCGCGTTCGCGGCGGAAGGCATCCAGCAGATGCTCGGTCACGTGTGGCAGTGGACGCGCTCGTCCTACGAGCCGTATCCGGGCTTTCGGCCGCTCGCGGGTGTCGCGGCCGAATACAACGGCAAGTTCATGGTCGGCCAGCAGGTCCTGCGCGGCAGCAGCATCGCGACGCCGCCCGGGCACGAACGGCCGACGTACCGTAATTTCTTTCCGCCGGCCGCGCGCTGGCAATTCACGGGGGTGCGACTTGCGCGAGACGTCTGACCTCACGGCCACGAGCGGTGGCCAGCAACCCGCCCGCGATTCGCGGCCGAGCGCGTTCGAGCGCGACCTGATCGACGGACTATCGCGCACGCCGCGCAGCATTTCGCCGAAATACTTCTACGATGCGGCCGGCTCCGAGCTGTTCGACCGCATCTGCGAGCTACCCGAGTACTACCCGACGCGCACCGAGCTCGGCATCCTGCGCGATCGCGCGGCCGAGATCGTGCGGCGCGTCGGCCCGCATGCGGACATCGTCGAATTCGGCGCGGGCTCGCTCGAGAAGATCCGCGTGCTGCTCGACGCGTTCGCGGGCAACTACGCGAACGCGCCGGCGCGCTACGTGCCGGTCGACATCTCGGCCGACTACCTGCACGGCGCGGCCGCGCGGCTGCGTTCCGCCTATCCGTGGCTCGACGTCGCGCCGATCGCGGCGGACTACACGAAGGCCGAGCAGTTGGCCGAGCTGACCGCAACGCCGCGGCGGCGCATCGGCTTCTTTCCGGGCTCGACGATCGGCAACTTCTCGCCGGAAGAGGCCGACGCGTTCCTGCGCGACGCCGCGCGGCTGCTGCGCGGCGGTGGCCTGCTGGTCGGCGCCGATCTCGTGAAGGACGACCGCACGCTGCATCACGCATACAACGACGCGCAGGGCGTGACCGCGCAGTTCAACCTGAACCTGCTGGTGCGCGCGAACACCGAGCTCGGCGCGGATTTCGATGTCGACGCGTTTTCGCATTGCGCGTTCTACGACCGGGAGCGGCAGCGCATCGAGATGCATCTGGTGAGCGACATCGCGCAAACGGTACACGTGCGCGGCCACGCGTTCCGCTTCGAAGCCGGCGAGCGCATCCACACGGAGAACTCGCACAAGTTCACGATCGACGGCTTCCAGGCGATCGCGCGCCGCGCGGGATTCGAGCCCGATACCGTGTGGACCGACGCCGACAACCTGTTCAGCGTGCACTGGCTGCGCAGCGTCGACGATATCCGCGCGTAACGCCCGCTCTCGCGAACCGCTCGCGGATGGTGCGGGCGGTTCGCTTCCCGCGCACGCCGGTGCGTTCCGACCGCCCGGTTTCGTGCCGAAAATCCTCGTTTTACCGGCTCGATGCGCCGTTGCAACGGTGCGTGGAGTGCTGTCTCCGCCTTGTCCCGCAAGGCTTTGCGGACGGCCGTAAACGTCCGTTACCGGTCTCGCATACCGGTTTCACCTGTGTCGGCACCGCGTGCCTAGACTCCGAACCGTATTCACATGACGCACGACACGTGCAGGGAGTCGCGAGATGAACAAGAAACTTATTCTCGGTGCAGTTCTCGGTGTAGCGGCGCTGGCAGCTTCGGGCGTCGCATCGGCCCACGTCGACCTGTCGGTCGGCATCGGCGTGCCGGGCGTCTACGCGGCGCCGGCACCGGTCTACGTGGCGCCGCCTCCGCCGGTCATGTATGCGCCGGTCGGCTATCGCGACTATGGCTATCGCGATGACGGCTGGCGTGCGCGCGAATGGCGCGAACACGAGTGGCGCCGCCGTGAATGGCGCGAACACGAGTGGCACGATCGCGGCGGCTGGCGCGGCGGCCGCTGGGACTAAGCGGTTCGGCTGATCACAACAAGGGGAGAATGAAAACATGATGCCTATTCGACACATCAGGCTGTGCGCAACCGCCGCCATCGTTGCGCTCGCAACGATCGGCAGTGCGCACGCGGCGGGCTGCATGAAGGGTGCGGTGGTCGGCGGTGTTGCCGGCCACTACGCCGGGCACCACGCCGTCGTCGGCGCGGTCGGCGGCTGTATCGTCGGCCACCACATGGCCAAGAAGCACGCGGAAGAGCAGGCCGCGCAGCACAAGGCCGCCGTGCAGGGCATGCAGCCGGCGCAGTAAGCGCCATCGCCACCGGGGCGGCGCTGCGGCGCCGCGCCCGCCTGCTTCGTTTCCCTGTTCACGCATGACCGGATCGAGGTGTCGTCCGGATTGATCTGACGAATGCATGCCGCGCGCATCGTTACGATCATTTACAACGTCGTGTGGCGCGAAGGCCGCGCGTTCTTAGAATGCAATCACACGAACGCGCTCCAGGGAGCACAAGATGAAACATCAACGATATCTGTCCGTACTGACGGCCGCGCTGCTCGCGCTCGGCACGGTTTCCGCGTATGCGGCGGCCGGCGGCAATGGCGGGGGCAACGGCGGCGGTCATGGCGCAGGCGGCTCGGGCGGCAATGCGGGCGGCATGTCCGGCGGCCACATGAGCAGTTCGGCATTCGGCAACTCGAACAGCATGCATGCGGGCGACCGCGACAAGGGCCTGTCGCGCGCGGCCGACCGTTCCGATACGATCGCCGATCGCGCCGGCGTGCAGCCGGGCCACGGTCACACGCGCGGGCATGCGCATGGCCATACCACGCATGCATCGACATCCACGCATCATTCGCATCACAACGCATTCGGCCGCACGCTGTAAGCGCGGCATGCGAATGCGACAGAAGGGCGCTTCGGCGCCCTTTTTTCATGGTGGCGGCGTCACGCGGCTGTCGCGCGAAAACATCGTGCCGACCCGATTTGCAACCAGCCGTAACCGCGCCGCAAATGCGCGAGAAGACGAATCGCTTTCACGCGGTTAACAGACGGAAATTCGACGCGTGGAGCAGGTGTCGCAACGATGCCCGCGCACGGTCCTCCGGTCGATAAAAAAAGGGCGGCTCATCGCCGCCCTTCGTTTCAGCGCCCGGCGCCCGCCAGCGGCGCCGCAGGTTCGAACAACGCGTCCGCCTGCCTGACGCGCACGAAGCGCGCCGCGCCGTCGCCGTCCACCAGCGCGCGGAAATGCGCTTCGCCGCACGCGAGCTTCGCCCGCTCGTGCTCGCTCGGCACGTTGCCGTCCGCATTCGGCGTATCGACGACGAAGTACAGCCGCTCGCCGCCGTCCTGTTCCGCGAGCACGGCCCAGTCCGGGTGATAACTGCCGAGCGGCGTCGGCACGCGGAACCACGCGGGCAGCTTCGCGTACAGCTTCACGCCGTCGTGCGCTTCGAGCGCATCGGCGAACGCGCGCTCCGCATCCGTCTCGCACACGACCGCTTCGTGGATCGACTTCCGCGCATCGGGCCGCAGGTTGCGCAGATAGCCGGTCAGCGCCTCGCTCTCGAACGATTCGAGTGCATGCACGTGGCGCTCGCCGAGCCTGCGGTACGCGATGCCCGCGACGAGCGCGAGCCGCTTGCAGCGGTTGATCGCCTCGGCCGCGACCGTGATGAACTGCTGCGGGTTCACGCGGAAATCGTCGAGCCGGCCGCTGTCGGCCAGGATCGTCGCGAGAGAACGGCGCGTGAGCTGCGTGCGGTCCTGCAACTCGGTGAGCAGGTCGGGCAGCGGCAGCTCGCCTTCGTCGATCAGCACCGTGCCAGCGCCGGCCACCTCGATCGCCTCGATGCCGGCCTTGCCGATGTCGATCTCGGCCTTGCGCCACTGCAGCCGCGCACGCGCGATATCCGGCGCGTCGTGCAACGCGGCCGTGCAGTCGCGCACGAGCTTCGCGTTGTCGAACTCGACGCGGTACACGGTGCGATGGCGAATCCGGTCCCACAGCGCGCGGAAGTCCTCGCCGAACACGACGGCCTTGCCCGACGCATCGCGCCGCAACGCGATCTCACGGCGCTCGTCCGCGTTGCGCACCGCGAAGCGGCCCGACAGCTTGCGCAGCGTCGCGACAATCGGCGCGCGCAGCATCTCGAACGCATCCGGCAGCACGAGCGCGCTCTGGCGCAGCGCATCCTTCAGCCGGTCGAGCACCTTGCCTTGCGCGTCGACGTAGCCCTGCTCATGCAGATGGGTCCACAGCACGCGCGACAGCTCGATGCCGAGCGCATGCGCGGGCCCGTCGCCTTCCTGCACGGGCAGCGCCGCGAACTGGTGTTCCTCGACGATCCCGAAACGGATGCCCGTATCGGCCTCGATTTCCTTCTGCAGGTTCTCCGCGAAAGACTCGTAGCGCTCGGTCGCGATCACGGTGAGCGTGTTTACGCCCGCATCGCGCACGCGGTCGCCGTCCTGGTCGACGGCGAGGCGCAGCCCGCGGCCGAGCGTCTGGCGGCGCTCGCGCTCGGTCTGGATGTCGCGCAGCGTGCAGATCTGGAACACGTTCGGGTTGTCCCAGCCTTCCTTCAGCGCCGAGTGCGAGAAGATGAACTTCAGCGGCGTGTCGAACGACAGCAGCGCTTCCTTCTCGCGCATGATGAGGCCGTACGCGCGCTCCGCGTTCTCGCGGGCCGCGGCGCTGCTCTCGCTCGTGTCGGTCCAGCCGCCCTTGCGGTCGATCGAGAAGTAGCCGTTGTGCGCGCGCTCGACCTCGAGCGCCACGTCGACGCCGTCGAACAGCGCACGATAGGCCGGCACGCGTGCCGCGCGCGCATATTCCTCTTCGAAGATCAGCGCATAGTCGCCCTTCACGGGCATCCCGCTCTCGTCGTACCGGCGATAGCGCTCGACCGAATCGACGAAGAACAGCGACAGCACCTTCACGCCGCGTTCCGCGAGGCGCAGTTCCTTGTCGAGATGCTCGCGGATCGTGCGGCGGATCATTTCGCGCTGCACGGCGAGCGTATCGATGTCGCCGAACGCTTCCCCAAGCGACAGGAACGCCTCGCCTTCCGGATGACGCAGCTCGACGTATTCGGCGCCCTTCAGCGCATGGACTTCGCCGACCCGCAGCCCCGCGTACAGCACGCGCTTGGTCAGGCGCTCGAGGTCGTCGCCGTCGGTAACCGACACGATCTGGCGCTTCACGCCGGCCACCGTCGCCACGTCGAGCTCGACGCGCGCACTGATCGCGCCGCGCCGGTTCGACACGCCGACGAGCCGCACGTACGGCTTGTTGTGCGCATCCTCGACGATCGCGGACGCAATCTCGATCTGCTTGACGAGCTTGCGCTCGTACGCGTCGACCGCGTCGAGCCGGTACACCATGTGGTGACGGTCGACGTGGGTCGCCGAATAACGCAGCGTGCAGAGCGGCGCCATCGCGGCGAGCGCTTCGCGCCCGCGGCCTTCGAGCCCGCCGTCGACGCTTTGCGGCTCGTCGACGATCACGATCGGCCGGGTCGCGCGGATCAGGTCGATCGGCTTTTCACCGCCGGTCTTCTCGCTGTCCTTGTAGAGGTTGTTGATTTCCTTCTTGTTGATCGCGGCGACGGTCATCACCATCACCTGGATCGCCGCGCTCGCCGCGAAGTGGCGCACCTGGCCGAGCTTCGCGGAGTCGTACAGGAAGTAGTCGTACGGGACACCCGCGTACAGCGCGCGGAAATGGTCCTCGGTGATCGCGAGCGTCTTGTGCACGCCTTCCTTGATCGCGATGGACGGCACGACGATCACGAACTTCGTGAAGCCGTAGCGGCGGTTCAGCTCGAAGATCGTGCGCAGATATACGTAGGTCTTGCCGGTGCCGGTCTCCATCTCGACGGTGAAGTCGCGCGAGCCGGGCAGGCCGGACGGCGGCAGCCCGCCGCGCAGCTGCACGTCGGCGAGATTGCGCGCGAGCGCGTCGTCGGTCAGCGACAGCCGGTTGCCGACCCCCTGTTCCGACACCGCGAAGCCGAGCGAGCCTTGCGCCGCGGCAGTCGTGCCGGGCGCGGCGTTCGCGAGCACGCTGAAATCGCCGCGATACGATTCCTGGCCGCGAAACAGGTCGCAGACGGCGTCGATCGCCTCGCGCTGATAGTCGAGATCCGCTTCGAAATGCAGCCGCATCACAGGCTCCGCACGCGCTTCACGCCGTGCTGTTCGAGCAGCGCGGCGAGATTGAGCTTCGCGACATCGTCGACGAAACCGCTGTCGCGGAACAGGCACGTGACGTCGCGCGACGCGCCGGTCGCGTCGAGCAGCGCGACGATGCCGTCGGCGAGCGGGCCCGCGTCGTCGCGCGAGATCCGCGCGTCGAAGCACGCGACGATCGCGCGGCCGATCAGGTGCACGGCCTTGCCGGCCACCTGGTGATGCTCGACCGGCGTGCACAGGTCGAGGCCGAGCTTCAGCGTCAGCTCGGCGAGCAGGTCGTCCTCGGTGCGGCCGGTCTTCACGTGCTCGACGGACGCGAACAGCGCATGGTCGAAGTCGTCGCGGCGCGGGTCCCACTCGATCACGTTGGTCGTGTCGAGCCGGTACACGCGGAAGCCGAGGTCGCCATAGCTTTCCGGATAGTCGCGCGCGACCTGCTGCGCGGCGCGGCGCAGGCGCTCCTTGGTGACTTCGGCGAGCGTCGCGGGCTTCTTCAGCTTCGCGCAGAAGTCGGCCGCGCTCTGCTGCGTCTTGTCGCGGCGGTCGAGCGCTTCGGGCAGTTGCACGAGCACGTAGCGGCGCGCGCCGCCGTCGGTCGCATTCACCTGCATCACCGCGTGGCCGGTCGAACCGGAACCCGCGAAGCAGTCGAGCACGATGTCGTCGCCGCGCGTGCACCAGCCGATCACGGCCGCCGCGAAATCGACCGGCTTCGGCAGGTCGAACGGGATCCCGAGCGTCTTCAGCAGCGCATCGTCGGAGCCGGCGAACGGCAGCACCGACGGCACGTTCTCGTACATGTTCTCGTCGAGGTAGTAGATCCGCTGCGGCTGCGTGCTTTCGTCCGCGCCGAATTCGATCTGGCCGCGCTCGATCAGCGCCTGCATCGTCGCGGGCGGGTTGCGCCAGCCGCGTGCGGGCATCGCGCACGGCTTGCCGGTGACCGGGTGGATCAGCGGCGTGAAATACTCTTCCGGCGCCTTCTTCTTGTTCGGCCAGGCCATCGACACGAGGCGGTACACGCGGCCGTCTTCCGACAGCCGGTCGTACATCACCTCGCCGCCGGACAGGTTGGTCTGCGCCTTCATCCACGCGCGATACGCCTTTTGCGCGTCCTTCGGGTTGCCACTGCGGTACACGGCGTCGTGCGCGGCGTCGAGCATGCGCTGCGCATTGCGCTTCGGGCGCTTGAGCGGCGCCTGTTCGAGCAGCGTCTCGGCGTTGCGCGCGAACAGCACCAGCGATTCGTGCTGGTACGCGACGCCGCGCGCGTCGCCCTTCGGGTTGCGCTTGTCCCACACGGCGACGCCGAGCTCGTTCTCCTCGCCGAAGATCTCGCGCAGCATCAGCACGAGCGCATGCACTTCGTGCTCGTCGATGTGCACGGCGATCAGCCCTTCGTCCGACAGCAGCGCGTGCGCGAGCTTCAGGCGCGGATACATCATGTTCAGCCAGTCGGTGTGGAACCGGCCGTTCGCCTCGGTGTTGGTGCTGCGCTTCACGCCGCCCTGGGTCTGCCCGGTCATCGCCAGGTAGTGGCGGATGCTGTCGCTGAAGTCGTCCGGGTAGACGAAATCGCTGCCCGTGTTGTACGGCGGGTCGATGTAGACGAGCTTCACCTTGCCCGCGTAGCTCTTGTGCAGCAGCTTCATCACGTCGAGGTTGTCGCCCTCGATCACGAGGTGGCGCGTGTCGTCCCATGCGACGCTGTCGTCGGGGCAGGGCCGCAGCGTGCCCGTCGACGGCGTGAGCGCGGCCTGGCGCGCGCTGCGCTTGCCGTGCCAGTGGAAGCCGTAGCGCTCGTCGGCGTCGCCGACCGTGCGTTCGCCGATCAGCGCCTTCAGCACGTCGACGTCGACCGACGCGCCGCCGGGGCCTTCGGTCACGAGTTCGGGGAACAGCGCCTTCAGGCGCGCGACGTTGTCGGCGGTGAAATCCGTCGACATCGCCTGCGGGCTGGCCGCATCGAGTTTCTGCATCGTCTTTTCCATCGGAGCCCGGCCGCGCGCGCCAGGACGTCGGGCGCGCTCACGGCACCGGCGGCAATGGCCACCCGGGCAAACCCGAAACGCTATCGAGTCGGTCGGCGCAGGTCAAGCGCCGATATGAGCCGAACGCGTGCGCATCGGCCGCGATCGCCCGTCCCACGGGCCGCAAGCGGCTTCGGGCCAGTTCTCGCACGGCCGGCCGGCGGCGGTTTTCCGGGCATCCCGCGGCGCCGCGGAAAGGACGAAAAAAAGGGCACGGTCGGCGCAAAGCGCCGGCGTGCCCGCATGGAGAATCCCGGACGGAGGGAATGGCGGGGCGCAACCCGCCCCGCTTTACGTCAAAAGCGCGTACGGATGCCCGACGTCAGTTCGAGCTGGTTCTTCGCGCCGAACGTCGACGACACCGTGTAGCCGCCGTGCAGCTTCATGTAGTCGCCGGCCAGGTACACCTCGGTGCGCTTGCTCAGGTGATAGAACACCGACCCGTAGATCGTCTCCTTGAAGCCGTTGCTGACGCCGTTGGTCAGGCTGAACGCGCCGAGGTTCGCGTTCGGCGTGAAGCCGTCGGCGTTGTTCGCGGCGTTCTTGATGCGCATCTGCTGGTAGCCGAGCTCGTAGTCGAGCGCGCCCTTCGGCGCGATCTTCATCGACACCGTCCACGAATCGTCGTGACGCTGGCCGAGCGCGCCCTGGTCGCCGTTGTAGCGGAAGTAGCCGGCATTCAGGCGCACGATGTCGAACGTGTAGTTGCCGCCGACCGAGAACGTCTGGTTCGTGTAGCCACCGTTGTTCACGTGGTTGTAGAAACCCGACACGTTGAACGGCCCGCCGTTGTAGCCGAGCGCGAGCTGGTACGCGGAGCCGGTCGCGAACTGCGTCGAATTGCTGAACTGGTAGCCGGCGCTCGCGAAGATGCCGTTGTTGAACAGCTTCTTCCACGCAATGCCGTTGTTGTAGCGCGTGCCGGTCGGGCCGGCCGCGTAGAAGATCATCTGCTTGAAGTTGTTCGAGTTGGTCCAGCCGCCTTCCTCGGTCGTCAGTTTCGCGGTGCCGTACGGATCGCCGTAGATCGCCGCCGCGTCGCGCGCGATCGTGTTCTGGAAGCCGGCCGTCAGCTTGCCGAAGCGCTCGTCCTCGACGCCGACCCATGCATCACGGTCGAAGATCTGGCCGCTGTCTTCCATCTGGCCGTTCGCGACTACGAATTCGCTTTCGAGGCGGAAGATGATCTTCGTGCCGCCGCCGATGTCTTCGGCACCGCGCAGGCCCCAACGGCTGCCGCTGAACCACGGCTCGCCTTCGTTGCCCATCCCGATGACGTGATTGCCGTTCGCGTCGGCGTGGGTCCGGTAGGTCGGAAAGCTCAGGTCCATCAGGCCGTAGAGCTGCACGCTCGACTGCGCATGCGCCTGGGTGCCGGCGCACAGGCCTGCCGCCGCGATGGAAAGGGCAAGGGTTTTTCGTTTCAAGATCGTCTCCTCCGAGCTGCCGCATTGAAATCTGGTCGTTGGCAGTACGCAATGTATGCCGACTCTTGCCGGCCACAGCGAGAGGGCCGACGCGTAGCATCGTAGAGCGTGCAATCCTTCACGACGCTTTCCCGGACGCAAGAATCGGATCGGTGAAAACACCGAACGCGCAACAATCACGAATCGTGCAGGCGCGAGAAAGCGCACCCGCCGGGCAGCCGGCAGGCGTCCGGGGGCATTTCGTGCTACGAATCGACGATCGGGACTGCGGAAGAACGCCGGTCAGTCCTGCGCGCTCTTCATGCGCAGGATGTAACCGAGCCCGCGCAGCGTGATGATCTCGGCCGTGCTGCCGGCGAGATGCTTGCGCAGCCGGTGGATGTAGATGTCGATCGCGTCGGCGCTCGGTTCGTCGTCGAGCGCGAACACGCTGTCCATCAGGCGCGCCTTCGACACGGTCTTGTTCTGCTGCAGCATCAGCGTTTCGAGGATCGCGTGCTCGCGACGGCGCAGCGCGAGCACCGCTTCGCCGCAACGGAATTCGCGCGTGCCGAATGCATAGACGAGATCGCCGCACACGAGCTGCGTTGTACCGACCCCGGCCTGCCGGCGGATCAGCGCGCGAATCCGCGCGACCAGCTCGCGCGACTCGAACGGCTTCACGACGTAATCGTCGGCGCCCGCGCCGAAGCAGTCGACCTTGTCGTCGACCGAGCCGTGCGCGGTCAGCATCAGCACTGGCACGTTGTCGTTGCGGCGCCGCAACCGCGCGAGTACTTCCTTGCCGCTGATGCCGGGCAGCCGCATGTCGAGCAGCACCGCGTCGTAGCGCTCGGTCTTCAGCACCGTGTCGGCGCGTTCGCCGTCGCCGACGCAGTCGACCGCGAAATCCTCGCCGCGCAGCAGGTTCACGATCCAGTGCGCGAGTTCGGCGTTGTCTTCGACCAGCAGGAGTTTCATGACGACATCTCTATGGGGCCGTTCTCGTGGCAACCCCAAATAAAAAATTCATGTCACGGGAATGCCCGCTCCATATGGAAACAGCCCCTAATCATAGGCGGGCAACCGCACAGTTACGACGATACCGCGATTGCCGGGCCCCGGCGCAAGCGACGCGCTGCCGCTGTGCGCCTGCGCGATCTCGCGGACGATGGCAAGCCCGAGGCCCGAGCCTTCGGTATCGGCCGACACGCGGTAGAAGCGCTTGAATACGTGCGGCCGCGCCTCGGCCGGGATGCCGGGGCCGTTGTCGACCACGTCGAGCACGATCGCATCGCCGTCGCGTCGCGCGGCCACCGTCACGCAGCCGCCCGGCTGCGTGTAGCGTACCGCGTTGTCGACGAGGTTCATCACCAGCGCGGTCAGCAGGCTGTCGCTGCCCGCGACGTCGAGCCGTTCGCCGAGATCGGCGCCAAGGTCGATATCGCGCCGCTGCGCGAGCACGATCGTTTCCTCCAGCACGCTCGACACCACGGCCGCGAGATCGACGCGATGGGTCAGGAGCGTCGACGGCGTCGCTTCCGCATGCGCGAGCAGCAGCAGCTTGTCGGTCACGTCGGCCATCTTGCGGCTGCTGCGCTGCATGCTGTCGAGCACCGACGCGAGTTCCGGATCGTCGTGGTCGCGCCGCTGCGCATACTGGATCTGTGTGTCGAGCACCGCGATCGGCGTGCGCAGCTGGTGCGCGGCGTCCGCGATGAAGCGGCGCTGCGTGGCCGTGTGCATGTTGAGCCGTGCGATGCACTGGTTGATCGCGTCGACGATCGGCCGCAGTTCGTGCTGCAGCCGCTCGGGGCGGATCGGCTCCAGCTCCATCGGCCCGCGGTCGGCGACATCGTCCTTCAGCTTCATCAGCGGACGCAGC
This sequence comes from Burkholderia cepacia, assembly GCF_001039005.1. GTDB lineage: Bacteria > Pseudomonadota > Gammaproteobacteria > Burkholderiales > Burkholderiaceae > Burkholderia > Burkholderia theae. The sequence goes on along the minus strand of NZ_LDWR01000033.1, from coordinate 128,566 downwards.
TCCAGCGTCAGGCCGAGGTAGACGAGCACCACCGCGAGCATGAGCATCAGCGACAGGCGCACGAGTTGCGGCCGCCAGATCGTGTCGACCATCGCGTTGCGCGAGCCCATCGTCTTCGCGACGACGACCGTGACCGTCTCGACCTGACCCTCGTCGTACAGCTGGCGATCGTAGGCCACCGCGCGCAACGGCACGCCGTCGAGCGCCGTGTCGTACAGCGTCGGCTCGACGCCGTGGCGCGCGGGCAGGTCGAGCGCCGGCGTGCCGGCGAGCAGGCGGTCGTGGCCGTCGATCACCTTGTAGAACACCGAATCGCGCGACGGCGATTCGAAGATCTCCAGCGCCGCCGGCGGCACGTCGGCGACCGGCAGCCCGTTGCGCCATTCGACGTCCTCGCCGATCGTGCGCGCGGACGCGACGAGTGCGCTGTCCTGCACGAGCCCGGCCGTGCGCCGCGCGGTGTCGTACGACATCGCGCCCGCGATCAGCACAAAGGCCGCGAGCGGCAGCAACAGCCACCACAGCAGCCGCCCGCGCAGGCTGTGCGCCATCCTGTTGCGCTCCTTCTCGGAAATGCCGAACCGCGCCGGGGGCGCCGGCGCGGTCGGGGGTGTCATGTCATGCGTCCGGCGGCCGCGTTCAGAACGCGGCGGGGCGCCACTTCAGAAGCCGCTTCTCGAGCCAGGTCAGCAGATAGTCTGCGGCCAGCGCGACCACGGCCAGCACGATCATCGCCGCGAACACGCCGCTCGCGTTGAACGCACCCTGGGCGGTGGAGATTAGCAGGCCGATGCCCTGCTTGGAACCCAGGAATTCGCCGACCACCGCGCCGACCAGCGCGAAGCCGAAGCTCACGTGCAGGCTCGCGAGAATCCAGCTCAGCGCGGACGGGATCACGACCGCCGTGGTGATCTGCCGGCGCGACGCGCCGAGGATCTGCGCGTTCGCGATCAGGTAGCGGTCGGCTTCGCGCACACCCTGGAACGCGTTGCCGAACACCACGAAGAACACCATCACGACGGCGAGCGCGATCTTCGACGCCATTCCGAGGCCGAGCGCGATCACGAAGATCGAGCCGAGCACGACACGCGGAATCGAGTTCGCGATCTGGATATACAGGCCGAACACGTCGGCCATCAGCTTGTTGCGGCCGAGCACGATCCCGCAGATCACGCCGGCAACCGAGCCGATCACGAAGCCGATCCCGGTTTCCTCGAGCGTGACCCACACCTGCGTGAGCAGCGGGCCTTGCGATGTGCCGTTCACGAACCAGTCCTGGATCTGTTCGAAGATCAGCGACGGCATCGAGAAGAAGAACGGATCGATCCACTTGAGCCGTGCGGCGAGTTCCCACCCGCCCAGCACCAGCACAAGCACGGCGATCCGCAGCCCGACGATCAGGTTGCGCCGGCGGCGCAGCCGGCGTTGCGCGGCGCGCTCGTCGTCCTCGAGCGTCGTCGCCGGAAGGGCGGTGGGGGGAAGCGTCATGTCGGTCATGCTCCTGTCCTTGCTGTTCTTTGCGTGCGGCGTATGCGTCAGCCGATCTGCACTTCTTCGCGCAGGTCGTGCCAGATGTCCTTGGAAATTTCGATGAAGCGCGGGTCGTAGCGAATCTCCGACGTGACGCGCGGGCGCGGCAGGTCGATCTCGTACACGCGCTTGAGCGTCGCGGGGCGCGCGGTCAGCACGAACACGCGATCGGCGAGCGCGATCGCCTCCTCGAGATCGTGCGTGACGAACACGACCGAGCCCTTGTTCGCCGACCACAACTGCAGCAGCTCGTCCTGCATCAGCGTGCGCGTCTGCATGTCGAGCGCGGAAAACGGCTCGTCCATCAGCAGGATTTCAGGCTGGTTGATGAAGGTCTGCGCGAGCGCGACGCGCTTGCGCATCCCGCCGGACAGTTGATGCGGGTAGTGCTTGGTGAACTTGTCGAGGCCGACCTTGCGGATCCATTCCTCGGCCTGCGCGTACGCGACGTCCTTCGAGCGGCCGCGAAACAGCGGGCCCGCCGCGACGTTGTCGATCACGTTGCGCCACGGGAACACGGCGTCGGCCTGGAACACGAAGCCGATGCGCGGATCGATCCCGTCGACCGGACGGCCCATCACACGCACTTCGCCCGACACGGGCTTGAGCAGCCCGGTGATCAGGTTGAGCGTCGTCGACTTGCCGCAGCCGGTCGGCCCGACGATCGCGATGAACTCGCCGCGCGCGACGCTCATGCTGAAGTCGCGCAACGCGACGGTGGCCTTGCCTTCCGGCGAAATGAAGCGGCACGACACGTTGCGAAACTCGATCGCCGGTGTGCTCGGGGAGACTGCCTGATTCATCTCATTCGTCCTGCGGGTGAGGAAGGCGTCGCGTCGTGACGCAACGCCGGGCCGGTCAGCGGGCCGGAACGGGGAGCGCCCGGCGGCGGGATCGCCGCCGCCGGCGCCGATGCTTACTTCGCGTTCACGAAATCGTTCGTGTAGGTACGCGCCAGGTCGATGTGCTTGCCCTTCACCGACGGGTTGAACGCCGACAGCACCTTCAGCACGGTCGCCGGGCCGTCGGCCGGCATCTTCGCGTCGGCGGTGTACATCGGCAGCGACGCCTTCAGTGCCGTGACGTACAGCGCCTTGTCCTTCTGGTAGTCGGCCGGCATCTTCGCGGCGATGTCCTCGGCGCTGTGCGTGTGGATGAACTGCATCGTCTTCGCGAACGCGTGCGCGAGCTTGGTCGCCTGCTCCTTGTGCGAATCGGCCCATGCCGACTGCACGTACAGGCTCGCGGCCGGGTAGGTGCCGCCGAGCGCCGCACGCGTGCCGTCGACGGTGCGCATGTCGACCAGCACCTTCGCGTCGCCCATCTTCTCGAGCGCGGACACCGTCGGTTCGGTCGTCATCCCGGCGTCGATGCGGCCCTGCTTGATCGCGGCGATGAAGCTCGCGTCGGCGCCGACCGGCAGCATCGTGTACTGCGTCGACTGCACGCCGTGCGCGAGCGCGAGGTATTGCGTGAGGAAGCTCGTCGACGAGCCGAGGCCCGTCACGCCGAGCGTCTTGCCCTTCGCGTCGGCCATCGACTTGAAGGTCGGTGCGGCCTTGGTCGACACCATCTCGACTTCGCCCGGCACCTGGCCGAACACGGCGATCGCCTTGACGTCCTTGCCCTTGCTCTGCAGATCGATAGTGTGGTCGTAGAAGCCGACGACGCCCTGCACAGCGCCCGCGAGCAACTCGTTCTCGGCGTCGACACCGGCCGGCTGCGACAGCAGCTCGACGTCGAGCCCTTCGGCCTTGAAGTAGCCGAGTTCCTGCGTGAGCCGCGCGGGCAGGTAGATCAGCTTCGCGATCCCGCCGACCATGATCGTGATCTTGCCGCCGTCGTCGGCGAAAGCGGGGGCAGCAGCAAGCGCGCAGCTCAGGCTGGCTGCAACGGCGAGGGTGCGCAGGATGGGTCGCATCGGGTCGTCTCCGTTCGTTGTATTCGTATGGCGCGATGCTTGCTGCATCGTCACGACGAGTATAGGGAGACGAAACCTTCTGCAACCTTTCGCGGGGTGGTGGTTCCTTTAGGGGTTTTCCAGCAACGGGGGGCCGGAACGGGCGGGGTACGGGGCCGGACTCGGCTAGCGCCAACCGATCAACACGCGCCCCATCGCGTCGAGCCCCATGTCGTACAGGTGCGACACGAACGGCACGAGGTTCGGCACCATCAGTTGCACGAGCAACAGCCCGACCAGCATCGTGACGGGAAAGCCGATCTGGAACACGCCGATCTGCGGCGCCGCGCGGTTCAGGATGCCGAGCGCGAGGTTCACGATCAGGAGCGCCGCGACCACCGGCAGCGCGAGCAGCAGCCCCATCTCGAACACGGCAGTGCCGAACGCGGCGAGCGTGCGCCAGCCGGGCGCATGCAGCAGGTCGGCCGACACCGGCAGCGACTGGAACGACGCAGCGAGCGCGGCGAACACCTGCAGATGGCCGTCCAGCGCGAGGAACGCGAGCATCGCGACCGCGTTCAGGAAGCGGCCCATCACGGGCGTCGCGCCACTCGTGTGCGGATCGAAGAAGGTGGCGAAGCCGAGGCCCATCGACAGCCCGATGAAGTCGCCGGCCGCCTCGACGGCCGCGAACACGATCTGCATCGTGAAGCCCATCGCGACGCCGATCAGGAACTGCGTGACGACGATCCAGATGCCCTGCGCGGAGAACACCGTGACGTCCGGCATCGCGCCGAGGGTCGGCGCGACGACCAGCGCCATGAACGCGGCGAGGCCGATCTTCACGCGCACGGGCACCGCCGCGTGGCCCACGACCGGCGCGGTCGCGACGAGCGCGAGCATCCGCACGAACGGCCACAGGAAGGCGGTGAGCCAGCCATTGAGCTGCGCGTAGGTAACCGAGAACATCGCCGCCGGGGGGTGAGCGCGGCTCAGCCGACGCCGAGCGTCGCGACGTGCAGCAGCGTCTGCCGCAGGTAGTCGAGCATCGTCGTCAGCATCCACGGGCCGGCGATCACGAGCGTCGCGGCGACCGCGAGCAGCTTCGGGATGAACGACAGCGTTGCCTCGTTGATCTGCGTCGCGGCCTGGAACAGGCTCACGACGAGGCCGACCGCAAGCGCGACCAGCAGCAGCGGGGCGGAGAGCAGCAGGCCGACCATCATCGCCTGGTGCGCGAGGGTCATCACTTGTTCGGGCGTCATCGCGCGATTCCTCCGCGGCTCAAGTAAAGCTTTGCGCGAGCGAGCCGATCAGCAACTGCCAGCCGTCGACCAGCACGAACAGCATCAGCTTGAACGGCAGCGACACGGTGGACGGCGACACCATCATCATCCCCATCGACATCAGCACGCTCGCGACGACCATGTCGATGATCAGGAACGGAATGAAGACCGTGAAGCCGATCTGGAAACCCGTCTTCAGCTCGCTCGTGACGAACGCGGGCACCAGCAGCGACAGCGGCACGTCCTCGGGCCCCTGCATCGGCGCGGCCTTCGAGATCTTCGCGAACAGCGCGAGATCGGTCTCGCGGGTCTGCTTCAGCATGAAGGTCTTGAACGGCGCGACGCCGCGCTGCACGGCCTGCTCCATCGGCATCGAGCCGTCGGAGAACGGCTTGTAGCCGTCGTTGTAGGCACGGTCGAGCACCGGCGACATCACGAAGAAGGTGAGGAACATCGCGAGGCCGACGAGCACCTGGTTCGGCGGCGTCGTCGCGGTGCCGAGCGCCTGGCGCAGCAGCGACAGCACGATGATGATGCGCGTGAAGCTCGTCATCATCAGCAGCATCGCCGGCAGGAACGACAGCATCGTGAGCAGCAGCATCGTCTGCACGCTCAGCGAATAGGTGGTACCGCCGTGCGGGCCGGGGCTCGCGTTGAACGCGGGCAGGCCGTTCGCCTGCGCGCATGCGAGCGCGGGGGCCAGGCAGAGGATCAGCGCGGGCGCGAAACGCGCCGCGCGACGCAGGAATTCGTGTTTCATCGGAATGCGGGAACGGAAAGAGGGCGCGGCGCCATGTCAGCGGTCCTTGCCGCGACCGAGGCGTTTCGCGGCTTCGCCCGCGAGCGCGTCGCGGAACCGCGAGCCGAACGTGCCGGGCAGGCCGGCGCCGGCGGGTGCGTCGGCCGATGCCGATGCCGCCGTCACGGTGGCCGCCGCCGTGCCGGCCGGCAGCGTATGCAGCAGCCGCACGTTGCCCGGCGCGACGCCGAGCACGAGCCAGGTGTCGCCGATCTCGACGATCGTCGCGCTTTCCTTCGCGCCGAGCCCGACGCTCGACACGACCTTCAGCGGGCCGCCGCGTCGCGCGGGCTGGAAACCGAAGCGGCGCGCGAGCCACGCGCACGCGAACACGAGACCGATTACGACCGCGAGCCCGACGAGCGTCTGCAGCACCGCGCCGATGCCGAGCGACGGCGCGGCCGAACCGACCATCACGCTCGACGCGATCGAACCGGCGTTGTTCACCGCGTTCATGTCGGCGGCGCCGGCCGGCGCGCAAGCGAGCGGCGCGACGACGGCAGCAGCAGCCGCGATCGCGATGCGCACGCGGCGGCCGGGCTTCGCGACGTTCATCGATTCAGCTTCCGGATACGTTCAGCCGGGGTGATGATGTCGGTGAGACGGATGCCGAACTTGTCGTTGACGACCACGACCTCGCCCTGCGCGATCAGGCAGCCGTTCACGAGCACGTCCATCGGCTCGCCGGCCATGCCGTCCAGCTCGACCACCGAGCCCTGCGCGAGCTGCAGCAGGTTGCGAATCGCGATCTTCGTGCGGCCGAGTTCCACGGTCATCTTGACCGGGATGTCGAGAATCATCTCGATGTCGTTGTGCGTCGAGCTCGCCGCGGCCTTCGACAGCGGCTGGAACACGCCGGCGCCCGTCGCGCCCGGCTGCACCGGCTGCTGGTTCTGCTCGGCGAGCGCGGCGGCCCAGTCGTCGATGCCCGGATCCTCTTCCGCCGCGGCCGGTGCCGCCTGAGCGGCGGCGGCCGATGCCGCGAGGGCCGCATCGGCCATCGCTTGCACGTCGTCCTCGGGCGTCTGGTTCAGCTCACTCATATCCACCTTCCTTCATCGTATCGCCCGCGCTGATCATCTTCTGCACGCGCAATGCATATTGACCATTGAAAATTCCGTAGCCGCATTCCATCACCGGCACGCCGTCGACCTTCGCGGTGATCGTGTCGGCGATCTCCAGCGGCAGCACGTCGCCCGCGCGCAGGTTCAGGATCTTCTCGAACGTCGACGAGATCTCGGCGAGATTCGCGCTCAGCTCGACCTCGGCGGCCTGCACCTGCTGCGACAGCACGCGCACCCAGCGGCGGTCGACTTCGAGCGCCTCGCCCTGGATCGGCGAACTGAGCACGTCGCGGATCGGCTCGATCATCGAGTACGGCATGCAGATGTGCAGCGTGCCGCCCGTCGGCCCGAACTCGATCGAGAACTGCGTGACGATCACGATCTCGTTCGGCGTCGCGACGTTCGCGAACTGCGTGTGCATTTCCGAGCGCACGAATTCGAACTGCAGCGGCCGCACGCTTTTCCACGCGGTCGCGTAGTGCTCGAACACGAGGTTCAGCAGCTTGCCGATGATCCGCTGCTCGGTGGCCGTGAAATCGCGGCCCTCGACGCGCGTGTGAAAGCGCCCGTCGCCGCCGAACAGGTTGTCGACGACGAAGAACACGAGGTTCGGGTCGAACACGAACAGCGACGTGCCGCGCAGCGGCTTCACGTGCACGAGGTTCAGGTTCGTCGGGATCGGCAGGTTGCGGGTGAACTCGCTGTACTTCTGCACCTTCACCTGGCTCACGGAGATTTCCGCCGTGCGCCGCATGAAGTTGAAGATGCCGATCCGCAGCAACCGCGCGAAGCGGTCGTTGATGATCTCGAGGCCGGGCATCCGGCCGCGGACGATTCGCTCCTGCGTGGCGATGTTGTAGGGGCGGACGCCCGATGTGTCGCGCTGCTCGTCGACTGCATCGGTTTCGCCCGTGACGCCCTTGAGGAGGGCATCGACCTCCTCCTGGGACATGAACTCCTGGTGGCCCATGCGCGCTCCTTTCGCGGCCGCGTTACTGGACGACGAATTCGGTAAACAACACGTCGTCGACCTTCGCGCGCTGGTTGCCCGGCTGCGTCGGCTGCTCGATCAGGTCCCGCAGTTCCTTCGCGAGCGAACGTTTGCCGTCCGGCGTCGCGAGTTCCTCGGGATGCTTGTTCGACAGCGCGAGCAGGATCCGGCTGCGGATCTCCGGCATCCGCGCGGTCAGTTGCTCCTGCGCCTTCGGGTCGGTGAGCTTCAGCGACAGGCCGACGCGCAGGTAATGCTGCGCGCCGTCGTCCGACTGCAGGTTCACGGTCAGCGGGTCGAGCGGGAAGAACACCGGCGCGGCAAGCGGTGCCGGCTCGGCGGGCGCGCTCGCACGGCCGACGCCTTCCTTGCTCAGGAACACGTACATGCCGCCGGCGGCGGCAGCGGCCGCACCCAGCGCGATGACGGCGATGAGCGCGATGCGCTTGAACTTGCCGGAGGAAGCCGGCTTGTCGGCGGTCGGGTTTGCGGTCGTGGAGGCCATGTGAATGCGTGCGTGATGTCTCGTAGCATGCATTGTTCGGCATCCGGGCCGAGCCCGATGGGCGGAAAAGAGGGGGGATTTGCGGCTATCTCAGCCGATTGTCGGCCGCGTGTCGGCTCGATGCAGGGTGCGGGCGGCGGCGCAACGCGTCATGCCGGGCGCGGCCGAGGGCGGCCCGGCATGCCAGGCGGGCGTCGGCCGCCCGGCGCGGGCCGTCAGATCGGCAGCAGCGTCAGCAGCGGCGCGATCAGCACCATCGCGACGCCGGCGATCATCATCGTGAGGCTCGACACGACGCCTTCCTCGTTGCCGATCTCGCGCGCCTTCGCGGTGCCCACGCCATGGGCGGCCGCGCCGAACAGCGCGCCGCGCGCGAGCCGCGTGCGCATCGGCACGAGCGCCAGCACGATCTCGCCGAGCAGCATCCCGCAGATGCCGGTCGCGATCACGAACAGGGCCGTGAGGTCCTTCGGCGCATGGATCTTGTCGGATACGGCGAGCGCGAACGGCGTCGACACCGAGCGTGTCATCAGCGAGCGCTGCAGCTCGGGCGACAGGTGCAGCAGCTTCGCCAGCAGCAGCGATCCGCACACGCCCGCGCCGATCCCGACCGCGACGCCGACCGACAGCGACAGCCAGTGCCGGCGGATCAGGTCGCGATATTCGTAGATCGGCACCGCGAACGCGATCGTCGCCGGGCCGAGCAGCCACATCAGCCAGCGCGTGTCGCGGAAGTAGACCGAATACGGGATGCCGGTCAGCAGGACGAGCAGCACCAGCACGCCCGGCACGAACACGAGCGGCGAGAACAGCAGCGTCTTCTTGTACGCGTAGAGCCGCTTCGACGCGACATACAGCACGACCGTCAGCACGAAGCAGCCGAACGAGATCGCTGTATTCACGTGGTCGGCGGACAGGTTCGACAGCAAGGCAGGCATGCGCGGCTCCGGCTCAGTGGGCGGGCGCGGCGCTCAGGCGCGCACGGCGGCGTTCGGCGAACACGCGCTGCACGGCCAGCCGGCGCTCGAGCTTCGCGGCGAGATCGACCGCGACGGCCACCGCGACCATCACGAACGCGGTGCCCGCGAGCATCACCAGCGCGATGCGCCAGCCGTCCTCGCGGAACAGCCCGCCGTACTGGACGGCCGCGACGGCGGCCGGCACGAAGAACAGCAGCATGTCGGACAGCAGCCAGTTCGCGCCGTCCTTCACCCACGCAGGCGCGACGCGGCCCGAGAACAGCAGCACGAGGAGCACCGCGAGGCCGACCACACCGGACGGAATCGGCAGCCCGATCGTCCGCACGGCCCAGTCGACGGCCATCCACAGCGCGCCGAGCGCGGCGGCCTGCAGCGCGATCCGGCCCGCGCGCGTCATGCTGCCCGAGGCGGCGGGGCGGGCGGCGGCAGTAGCGGTCGGCTTGGTCATGGCAGGCTCCATACAGATATTCCGTTGATGGTGCGAGTATAGGGTTTCCCCTAACCATAAATAAAATGACTTGTCTCTATCCTTTACATTCCAGTTTGGAATTCCGTTTGGATCGTTGCACCAACTTGGGGAGTTTTCGATGGAATTGCGCGCGCTGCGGTACTTCGTCGAGGTGGTCCGCCAGCAGAGCTTCACCGCGGCGGCCGACCGGCTGTTCGTGACCCAGCCGACCATCAGCAAGATGGTGAAGGCACTCGAGGACGAGATCGGCTCGCCGCTGCTGCTGCGCGACGGCCGGCAGATGGTGCTCACCGATGCGGGGCGCATCGTATTCCAGCGCGGCCAGGACGTGCTCGCCGCGCAGGCGCAGCTGCAGTCGGAGCTGAACGATCTCGGCACGCTCGGGCGCGGCGAACTGACGATCGGCGTCCCGCCGCTGGGCGGCTCGCTGTTCACGCCGATCATCGCCGCGTACAAGCAGCGTTATCCGAACATCGAGCTGAAGCTGTTCGAGCAGGGCGCGCGGATGATCGAGGCCGCGCTGATGTCGGGCGAGCTGGAGCTTGGCGGGCTGCTGGAGCCGGTCGACCCCGGCACGTTCGAGCGGCTGCCGATGGTGCGCGCGCCGCTATGGCTCGTCGCGCCGCGCGAGTCGCGCTGGGAGGATCACGCGGCCGTGCCGCTCGCGGATCTCGCGCGCGAGTCGTTCGTGTTCTATGCGGAAAGCCTCGCGCTGCACGACGCGGTGCTCGATGCGTGCCGGAAGGTCGGCTTCACGCCGTCGATCGTGAGCCGCAGCGGCCATTGGGATTTCATGGCCGCGCTCGTGCATGCGGGGGTCGGCATCGCGCTGCTGCCCGAGCCGTATTGCCGGCGGCTCGATGCGGGGCAGTTCACGTGCCGGCCGATCGTCGAGCCGGAAATCACGTGGGCGATCGCGCTCGGCTGGCTGAAGAAGGGTTACCTGTCGCACGCGGCGCGTGCTTGGCTCGACGTCGCGCGGGCGACGCTGCCGGTCGCGCCCGTCGACGATCTCGCGTTCGGCGGGTTGCGGGCGCGGGAGTGACGGCTGAGGCGCCCGGCGGGCACGCGGAACGGACGGGCGCAATGGCCGCCCGCCACGCGTTCAATGCCCCATCGCCGGCCCCGCCCCCTTCTTCGGCTTCGTGATCCACACGAGCGCCGCGAGCGCGCCGAACATGAACGCCGACAGCAGGAAGAAGTCGTTGGTCGCCATCATGAAGCCCTGCTGCGTGACGAGCTGGTTGAGCTGCGCGTTGGCCGTCTGCCCGACGATGCCGAGCTGCGCCAGCGCGCCCTGGTAGTCGGTCGTGTTCTGCGCGTAGATGCTCACCGATTCCGAGAGCCGCGCGTGGTGGTAGATCGCGTCGTTCTCCCAGAACGTCGAGCTGGCCGCGGTGCCGATCGCGCCCGACAGCGTGCGCAGGAAGTTCGACAGCCCCGACGCGCTCGCGAGCCGCTCGTCGGAGATGCTCGACAGCGTGATCGTCGTCATCGGCACGAAGAAACACGCGACGCCGATCCCCTGCACGAGCCGCGGCAGGATCACGTGGTTGAACGGCACGTCGAGCGTAAACGTCGAGTTCCAGATCGACACGCCGGCGAACACGATGAACGCGAAACTCGCGACCATTCGCAGGTCGAGCCGGTGCATGTTGCGGCCGATCAGCGGCGACAGCACGAGCGCGAGCAGCCCGACCGGCGCGGTCGCGAGGCCGGCCTTGCCGGCCGTGTAGCCCATCACCGTCTGCAGCCACAGCGGGAAGATCACGACCGAGCCGAAGAACGCCATGAAGCCGAACGAGATGATCAGCGCCCCGAGCGCGAAATTGCGGTCCTTGAACAGCGACAGGTCGACCACCGGCTCCTTCTCGGTCGTCTCCCACACCAGCATGAACGCGAGCGACACGACCGCGATCAGCGCGAGCGCGACGATGAACGACGAGTTGAACCAGTCGCGGTCCTTGCCGAGGTCGAGCATCATCTGCAGGCACGACACGCCGATCACGAGCAGCGCGAGGCCGACCGCGTCGATCCGCTGCTTCGTCGTCTTCGTCTCGCGGCCGCGCAGCAGGAAGTACGCGCAGACCGCCGAGAACACGCCGATCGGCAGGTTGATGTAGAAGATCCACGGCCATGTGTAGTTGTCGCTGATCCAACCGCCCAGCAGCGGGCCGAAGATCGGCGCGACGATCACCGTCATCGCCCATAACCCGAGCGCAAGCCCGCGCTTCGCGGGCGGGTAGCTGCGCATCAGGATCGTCTGCGACAGCGGCACCATCGGCCCCGACACGAGGCCCTGCAGCAGCCGGAACGCGATCAGCGTCTCGAAGTTGTTCGCGAGGCCGCACAGTGCCGACGCGATCGTGAACGCGAGCACCGACAGCGTGAAGAGCCGCACTTCGCCGACGCGCCGCGCGAGCCAGCCGGTCAGCGGCACCGCGATCGCGGACGCGACCGAGTACGACGAGATCACCCAGGTGCCTTCGCTCGTCGCGACGCCGAGGCTGCCCGAGATGGTCGGCACCGCGACGTTCGCGATCGACGTGTCGAGCACCTCCATGAAGGTGCCGAGCGCGAGCCCGACCGTGAGCAGCGCGAGCGCGCCGCCGGTGAGCGGCGCGGGTTGGGCGGCGGGGGAGGCGGCGGATGCCGTGGTGGCGGACATCGGAATCTCCTAGACGCGGCGCGCGCGACGCGCCGGCGCAACGCACGGGTGCGCAACGCAGCGCGGCCCGGCCGGGTGGAACGGATAAGGAAAAAAGTGAAGCGCGTGCCTTGTCATCTTCTGCCCAGACAGAGAAATAAGCGAATGCTTAACCTAGACATGGGGCCTCCGCGCGCATCAGTTGTCCGCGTCGTCGGGTTTCGGGCAATCGGTCGTGCCGGGCCCGTTGGCGATGAAGCGCTGCAGCAGGCCGGTGAGCGTCGCGAGTTCGTCGGCCGAGAAACCGTCGAGCTGCGCGTTGAGCGCGGTCGCGATCAGCGACGGCAGCGCGCGGGCCGCCTCGGCGCCGCGTTCGGTCAGCGTCAGCTCGATCATCCGGCGATCCTGCTCGCTGCGCGAGCGCGCGACCAGCCCCTTGCGTTCGAGCCGGTCGAGCATCCGCGTCATCGACCCGCTGTCGTACGACATCTTGCGAGACAGCTCGAACGGCGTGCTCGCGTAACCGCGCGACAGCAGCAGGATCACGCCGATCTGCTGCGCGGTGAGGTCGAGCGGCTCGAGCGCGCGATCCATCCGCTCGACGAGCGCCTGCTTCGCCTTCGACAGGTAATAGCCGAGGCTCGTTTCCAGCGCGATGTTCTCGGGATCGTAGAGGCCGCCGGTCATGCGATTGCGCACACAGCAATAGTGCGTTTCAGGTTAAAACGCGCCCAGTATCTTGAAAAATGATTGCTTAGTCAATATTATTTGAGGCAACCAGTTACGACGTGCATGTTGCACTGCCGGAGACGATGTTCTGACCGATTCGCCCGCACTGCCGGGCCCCCGAGGATGTTCGCGATGCTGTTCCTGAAAAATGCCGCCGGCGCGCTGCGCCGCAACCTGACCGATACCGCTCATCATGTGTTTTCCGGGCCGCACCGCGGCTGGAAGATCGCGCTGTACGTGACGATGCTGGTCGTGCCGGGCGGCTCGCTCGCGGCGCTCGGGTTCGCGTGGTTCGATCATCGCCGGCAGCGCAACGGGAAGGGCGGCGCACGCCGCACGAGCCAGCCGGCCGCGACGGAGCCGTCGTCATGGCGGTCCGCCGCCGAACCCGTCCCGGTACCCGTGCGCTGCCACTGACGCCGCACCGCTCCCGCCATCCCGACTGACCGCCGGCCGCGCCCCCCGCGGCGGCCGGCACGCACCTGTCTCCGCGCAAGCGATCCGTAATGGCCGGTAAACCGGCCGCTCGCACCGGTAACACATTCAGGCCCCCTGGCACCGTACCCTTAGGGCTGCGCAGCTTCCCCACCGTCAGTTACCATTTGTCCGCCAGCGGCAACGACCGCATCGCGCGGCGCCGCCCGCCGGCCGTCGCGCCCAGACAGGAAAACCACGATGCCGTACGCCTCCCTCCCGCGCGCCCTTCGCCCGCTGAGCGCCGCCGTCGCCGTTGCGACGGCCGTGCTGCTCGCCGGCTGCGCCGTCGGGCCCGACTATCACCGGCCCGACACGTCGATCCCTGCCGCATTCAAGGAAGCGCCGGCCGGCTGGAAGGTCGCGCAACCCGCCGACCGCACCGACCGCGGCGCGTGGTGGACGGTCTACAACGATCCGCAACTCGATGCGCTGATCGGCAAGCTCAACGCGTCGAACCAGACCATCGCGCAATCGGCGGCCGCCTACCGGCAGGCGCGCGCGCTCGTGACCGAGGCCCGTGCCGCGTATTTCCCGACCGTCGGGCTGACCGCGTCGGGCTCGCGCGCCCGCACGCCGCGCACGTCGCTGTCGTCGGGCTCGTCGTCGAGTTTCGGCAGCGGTTCGTCCGGATCGATCAACAACAGCTACAGCGTCGGCCTCGACGCGAGCTGGGAACCCGACCTGTGGGGCAAGGTGAGCCGCACCGTCAGCGCGCAGCGCGCCGGCGAAGCGGCGGCTGCGGCCGATCTCGCGAACGCGCGGCTGTCGCAGCAAGCGCTGCTCGCGCAAACCTATTTCCAGCTGCGCACATCCGATGCGCTGCAAAAGCTGCTCGACGACACCGTGAAGTCGTACCAACAGTCGCTGCAGCTCACGCAGAACCAGTATGCGCAAGGTGTCGCCGCGCGCGCCGACGTGATCCAGGCGCAGACGCAACTGCAAAGCGCGCAGGCGGCGTCGATCGACAACGGCGTCGCACGCGCGCAGTACGAGCATGCGATCGCAACGCTGATCGGCGAACCGGCATCGACCTTCTCACTGCCGACGAACCCGCTCACGGCCGAGCCGCCGATCACGCCGGTCGACGTGCCGTCCGCGCTGCTCGAGCGCCGGCCCGACATCGCGGCGGCCGAGCGCCGCGCGGCGGCCGCGAACGAGCAGATCGGCGTCGCGATTTCCGCGTTCTTCCCGACGCTCACGCTGTCGGCCACCGGTGGCGTCCAGAGCTCGGTGTGGTCGCAGCTGTTCACGCTGCCGGCGCGTTTCTGGACGGTCGGCCCGCAGCTTGCGGCGACGCTGTTCGACGCGGGTCTGCGCGCCGCGCAGACCGACGCCGCGCGCGCGACCTACGACCAGGATGTCGCCGCGTATCGCCTCGCGGTGCTCACCGCATTCCAGGACGTCGAGGACAACCTCGCGTCGCAGCGCATCCTCGCGCAGGAAATCGACGTGCAGCGACAGGCCGTCGACAGCGCCGAGCACGCGCTCGCGATCGTCACGAACCAGTACAAGGCCGGCACGGTGGCGTACCTGAACGTGCTGACCGCGCAGACCACCGCGTTCACCGCGCAGCAGAAGCTCTCGACGATCGCCGGGCAGCGGATGGCGTCGTCGGTCGGGCTCGTGAAGGCGCTCGGCGGCGGCTGGGATGCGTCGGACATGGCGCGCGAGAACGGCGACATGGCAGCGCCGGCACCCGTGCCGGCGTCCGGTGCGGCTGCCGCGCCGCTCGCGCAGAAGTAACGGAAGAGGGCGCCGCGCGCGTCAGCGCTGCGCGTCGCCGAAGACCAGCGACACCTCGTTGTTCCCGATCGGGTGGCCGAGCAGGTTCAGCAGCCCGGCGAGGTTTGCCTGCTGCTCGGGCGCCGCATGCGCGGTGCCGCGGAACGATCCCTGACCGGCGCCGAAGTTGCCGTGCCCGTCGAGGAACAGCGGGCCCTGCGTCGTCGACAGATCGAGATCGGCGCCCGCCCCCTTCGCCTGCAGCACCGCGCGATACGAGCCGAGCGGCTTCACGCGCGACACGCGCGAACTCATCGAATCGATCGTCACCGTCAGCTGGCCGAACGCGTTGTTGCCGAACAGTCGCCAGTCGCTCCAGCCGACCCGCACGTCGCCCTGCAGATCGAGCGTATTGAACGGCGTGCCGAGCCCCGCAAGCAGCGACGCCGGCACGGCCATCGTGCCCGCCGACAACACCGCGCCGCGCCACGTCGCATCGAGCGTGACGGCGTCGGGCATCGCCTCGGTCTGCCGCATGCGCATCTGTACGCGCCCGGTCAGCAGCGGCCAGAAGCCCGTGGTCCATTCGACCCGGCCCGGCAGCAGCGTCGCCGCGCCCTGGTCGGCGCCCGGCGCGAGCATCAGCGTGCCCGAGCCGTGCCACAGCGACCCGTCCGGATCGACGAGATTCACGTGCCCGTCGGTCGCGCGTGCGAATTGCGGCGCGATCCACGCGGCCGGCGCGAGCGCGACGAGCGTCACCGCCGTCGCCAGTCCGCCCGCCAATACCCACGGCAATGCGGTGGCGAGCCGCTTCGTCCACGGCCTCATCGGCCGACCGCCACTTGCGTCATCCACTGCGTCATTTCTGCGTCGACGGCTGCATCACGGCCGTCAGGTCGACCTGGCCATCTTCCTTCAGCGCGGTCGCGTGCGACTCGCCAACCTGCACCTTGAACTGCCGGCGCGCGTCGTCGAGCCACTGCGTCCACGCCGGGAACGACACGTTCTTCATCTGGACCTGCACGCCGTTGCCGACGATCTGCACCTGCGCGCCCTGCAGCCCATGATCGGACAGCGACGCGGTCAGCGCGTCCTTCAACGCCAGGCCGGTCGGCGCGACGCCCTGCGCGGCAGCGGTCAGCGACTTCGCTTCGTTCGCCTGCGCGGTCATCTGCGCGAGTTCGCGGCGCATCGTCGGCAGCTCGCGCTGGATCCGCGCGCGGCCTTCCTGCGCGGGCGACCACAGCACCGAATAGGCGATCACGACGGCCAGCACGGCGCCGCCCCAGCCGAGCAGCATCTTCTCGCGCTGCGAGCGCTCACCCCAGAACTGGGCCAGCGTCTGGTTCAGTTGTTCGGTTTTCATGAGCGGCTCCGGATCGTCCATTTGCCCGTGTTGCTGTCGACTTCGCCGGACAGTCCGTTGCGCGCGAGGCGCTGCGGGAAATCGGGATCGACCTTGACCTCCGGCTTGAAGCCGACGTCGAGCCGCCGGTCGTGATAGTCGAGCGACGCGATGCCGTTCAGCGGCAGCGCGCCCATCGAGCGCGTCAGCCCGCTCGACAGCGCGAGGAAATCGTTCGGCGACAGCTCGCCGGCCGCGAGGCGCAACTGGTCGAGCTGGCGCTGCATCTGCGCGGGCGGATCGAGCACCGTCGTCGTCTTCGGGAACGCGGACAGCAGCGTTTCGGTGATCTGCGCCGACAGTGCATCGCGCTCGCGCGACAGCTTCCACCAGTGCAGGTTCATCCCGATCACCGCGACGCCGAGCGTCGCCGCGACGAGTGCGAGCGGCACGCGCAGGCGCTTCACCGTCGCGCGGTCGAAGCGCCACGGCTGCGACTCGAATTCGAACTGGCACAGATCGAACCGCTCGGTCAGCGCGCGCCGTGCGAACGTGTCGAACGACAGCGGCGCGGCACCCGGCAGCAGCGGGCCGTCGGTGCGGCCGACCGACGCGAGGCGCGGCTCCGCGCCCGGTTCGCCGAGTTCGTACAGTTCGACGTCGCCGCCGCCCGCAAGCGCGGCCAGCGTGCCGGCCGCGCGCGACGCGGGCGCCGCGAAGCCTTCGCCGAGCGCGCCGCGCGCGACCGCAAGTTCGAGGCGCGGCGCACCGGCCGCGGCCGGCAGCGCGCCGGCCTCGACGAGCGCCGGTTCGACCGCCGCGGCGAGCCCGAGCACCGCGGCAACCGCGGGCGGGTGGGCAGGCGGCTCGACGGCGCCCGCGGCTAGCGCGGCATCGGCAAGGTTCGCGACCTCACCGTCGGCCGGCGCGGCGGCTGCGGCCTCGGCCGAAGTGCGCGGCGCCGGCAGGCAGCGGGTCGCGGGCACCGCGCTCAGGTGCCGGTGGCCGGCCGCCGTGAACGCGTCGCAGATCGTGCGGAACCACGCGCGATCGACGATGGCCAGCACGCGGCGCCCGTCGGGCAGCGCGGCCGGATCGAGCGCGATGTGGCAGCCGAGCGGATCCTGGATCAGTTGATCCTCGACGATGTTGGGCAGCGCCTGGCGCAGCTTCGGTCCCTTGAGCGGCGGCACCATCGCGGCCAGCAACAGCACGTCGCGCGCGGCGACGATCAGTACCGTCGCACTCGCGCGCGGCAGCAGCGCAAGCGCGGCGCGACCCGCGCGCTGCACGTGGCCGGCCTTGTCGACGAGCGTGAACGGCAGCTCGGGCCACTGCCATTCCTGCAACGGCACGGCAGGCTCGCGCGGCGGCAAAGAAACAATCAACGTGCTCACAAGAGCTCCTCTCCCGAATGGCGTCGTTATAGCTGGTCGCGGATGCGCACGACCCGCGTCGAGTGCGTGGTCGGATCACGATACACGAGCGAGGTGCGGTCGACCTCCGCGCGATCGTGCTGGATCCGGCCATGCACGATGAAATAACTCGAATTGACGTCGACGAGGTTCGAGTCGATCGTCACGTTCGGCGCGCCGGCACCGCGCAGCGCGAGCTGCACGTCGCCGACGTTGCGGAAAAACACGGTCTCGCGGCGCGACACGAGCGCCTGCGCGGACGACACGCTCATCCCCGGCACGAGCGCCGCGATCACCTCGGCCGGCGCGGTATTCATGTTCACGGGCGTCGTGGTCGGCAGCACGGTGACGAACGGGCGCAGCCGCGCGACCATCTCGGGCGTCACGCCGTCGACGTCGAGCAGGCTGTCGACACCCGTCATCATCAGCGGCGCGGGCCCGCGGTCGCCGCCGGTCATGCCGGGATCGTCGGTGAAGCCGCCGCCGCCCTCCTGGTCGGTGGTCACCGGCGCGATGGCCGGCGCCGTGCCGCCGCCGCCCGGCAGCGTCGGCATCTGGAAGCGCGTCGCCGAATGCATGAGGCCCGCGCGCACCTGCAGCGCGATGCGCTTCGCGAACGCGCCGTCGAAGCCGAGCGTCGTCAGCAGGCGCTGGAACGCCTGCAGCTGCGTGACGTTCAGTTGCAGCACGCCGGGCGCCGGCGACGCCACGAGGTTGCGCAGGTTGAACTTCGCCTGCGCGTCCTCGATCGAGCCGGAGATATAGGTGTCTTCGCCGCCGTTGTCGTTCGGCGCGCCGATCCGGCCGAGGAAGTCCGACAGCTTCGTCTTCGCGATCGGCACGCCCCAGATCCCGCCGAGATACGTGATGCCGGGTGCGGTGTCGCCTTCCGAACGCAGGATCATCCGCGTCCAGTCGAGCGCGCCGCGCGCGACCCACTGCGCCTGCGCGATCACGCGCTGGTTCTCGATGCGGCGGATCTGCACCTGCTGGCGCCACAGCATCCCCGAGACGAGGATCGCCGACAGCGCGACGACGAGCAGCGCGGTGATGATCGCCGCACCGCGCTCGCGGCGGCGTTCACGTGTGCGCACGGCAGCGCGGTTGGTGAGCAATGAATGGTGACGGCGCGCGCGCATCGTCATTCCCCGACGAGGAAGATGCGCGTGACCGGCACGCGCAGCGACGTCGCGCCGATGCTGACCTGCAGCCCCGTCACCGCACGCGCCGGCGGCGCGTTGCCGATCTGCGGCACCTTGAGCGCATCGTTGTTCTGCGCGAGCGCATCGTCGGCCGTCTGCAGGTTGGTGGTCCAGCCCACGCGCGGCACGTACAGTTTCGCGTCGATCGCGCCGACGCCGCCCATCAGCGCGACCCAGCTCCAGCCTTCGACGCTGCTGTCCTTCAGCGTGCTGCGCAGCCGATTCGCGTCGTCGATCGGCGGCGACGCATAACGCACGACGCGCCCGCCGGCGATCCGGTAGCGGACCACCTGTAGCCGCGGCGCGGCGCCCGGCACCTCGAATTCGCGGACGATCTGCAGCGTATTGCCGGCGACGCCGATCGCCGGCTGGCCGGCCTCGTCGTCGGTCGCGGCAAGCCGCGCGTCGATGCGCATCTGGTCGAACATCTGCGCGAAGACGCGCTCGTCTTCCATCGCGGCCGCCACCTTGTCGCGGCCGCGCATGATCTGGTCGAGCCCGCGCCACGCGAGGATCGCGACCACCGCGAGGATCGCGATCGCGATCATCAGCTCGATCAGCGTGAAGCCGCGGGCGGAGCGGGTGGGCGAGCGTCGCATCGGCGCGTCAGAGCGGACGGCTGGTTTCATTCGCGACCACCGTCACCATCTGCGCGAGCACGCCGGAACGCCCGGGCATGCTCACCGAAACCCGGACGCGCCGGAACACGGGATTCGGCGTGGTGCTCACGCGCTGCGTGCAGACGAGCTGCACGTTGCCTTGCGAGCAGTCGAAACTCTGCTCGCCGATCTCCGGCCACGCATGCGTGAGCCGCAGTTGCGCGAGCGCGTTGTCGGCGCTCCAGCCGGCGAGTAGCCGGCGATGGAGGTCGGACGCGTTGGTTGCCATCGTGCCGACCGCGCGGATCGACGCGGCGAGCGCGACCGCGATGATTGCGAGCGCGACGAGCACCTCGATCATCGTGAAACCGCGGGATGAGGAAACGGGGAAGGGCAGGCGACGACGCATCGTCATTGCACCTCGTAGCGGCCGTTGCCGGTGCCGACGATCGTCGCGCTGCCGACGGCCGAATGCAACGTCACGCGCACCGGCGTGTCGATGCTCTCGGTACCGAACACGACCCGGCTCACGCGCGTGTCGGAACCCGGGTAGTCGATGTCGGCGCCCGTGACGCCGCCATCCCAGTCGCGCGGGCGCAGCAGGTCGTCGCGCAGCGTGCGCCAGCCGTCGGGCGAACTCACGTCGAACCGGAAGCCGTGCGCGGTCGGTTGCCACGCGATCGGGCGCGCACGCACCTGCGCTTCGTCGCCAGCGGTCTCGAACAGCAGCGCGACGCGTTGCGCTTCCTCGCGCAGGTCGGTGCGCGGATTGCGCGTCAGCGACAGCGACGCGAGCGACACGAGCAGCCCCGCGATCACGAGCACGACCAGCATTTCGAGCAGCGTGAAGCCGCGCGCGCCGCGCTTCAGCGGCCCACTATCGGCACGCGCCGGGACGAACGGCGCCGCACCGCGACGCACACGGCAATCGCGGCCGCAGCGGGAGGTCGTGCGAATGGCGAGCATGAAGAACGGGAACGAAGCGGCGGGCCGATCAGCGACGGCTTATTGCCACGACCCGATGTCGGTATCGTTGCCTTCGCCGCCTTCCTTGCCGTCGGCGCCGTAGCTGAACACGTCGATCTCGCCGTGCACGCCCGGGTTCAGGTACTTGTAGCCGTTGCCCCACGGGTCGTTCGGCAGGCGCTCGAGGTAACCGCCGTCCTTCCAGTTATTCGGGATCGGATCGGTGGACGGCTTCTGGATCAGCGCGTTCAGGCCCTGCTCCTGGGTCGGATAACGGCCGTTGTCGAGACGGTACAGCTTGAGCGCCTGCATGACCGTACCGATGTCCTGCTTCGCGGCGATGCGGCGCGCTTCGTCCGGGCGGCTCATGATCTTCGGCACGATCAGTGCCGCCAGGATCCCGAGGATCGCGACCACCACCATGATCTCGATCAGCGTGAAACCGCGCTGACGACGCACGGCCGCGTTGCGGCGAGTGATCCACGTTTGCATGACTGACTACCTCTTTCCAAAAAAATGTCGTTGGTTGAGTGACGCACCCGGCACACCCGGACGATGACCTGACGGCAACCTTCCGAACCCGCGGGCGCGGAGCACGCATTGTAAGGCGCGCATTGCCGAGGGCTTTCACCCAACGCAAATTTCATATACATCCGTACAATAGCGCGCATGAACGCGCTCTCGATCCGGATCCTTTCCCTAGCCCTCTTCGCGGGTTTGTGCGCGACGGCCACCTACTGGGTCGTCACGCTATCGGCCCGCGAAGCGCCGCTGCCCGCCGCCGCCGCGCGGCTGCCGATCCGCACCGAGGACGCCGCGGCGCTCTTCGGCGGTCAGCTCGACAAGAATCCCGTGCAGGACATCCACCTGTTCGGCATTCTCTCGCTCGACCGCGGCGCCGCCGCGATCGTCGGCATCGGCGGCGAACCGCCGCGCGCCGTGTCGCTCGGCGCGGACGTCACGCCCGGCGCGAAGCTCGCCGAAGTCCGCCCCCGCTCGATCATCGTCGACCGCAACGGCGCCCGCGCCGAAATCCAGCTCCCGGCGAACACGCCGTCCCCCGCGATCTACATGCGTTGAACGGTGACGGCCCGACCCACTGGTCAGGCCGTTACTGCACCATGTTGTTCAGCTCGATGATCGGCAGCATCACGGCCAGCACGATCACGAGCACGATGCCGCCCATCGCCAGGATCAGCAGCGGTTCCAGCAGGCTCGTCAGGAACATCGTGCGGCGTTCCAGCTCGCGCGCCTCGCCTTCGGCCGCGCGGTCGAGCATCGTCGTCACGTCGCCCGTCGCCTCGCCGGAACGGATCAGGTGCACGAGCACCGGCGGAAACGTCTTCACGTTGTTCAGCGCGCGCGACAGCGCGGAGCCTTCGCGCACGCGCACGATCGCGTCGTCGATGTTCGCGCGCATCGCACGGTTCGACAGCGTCTCGCCGGCCGCCTGCAAAGCGCGCAGGATCGGCACGCCGGCCGCGGTCAGGATGCCGAGCGTGCTCGCGAAGCGCACCGTGTTGTAGCCGCGCACGAGCTTGCCCGCGAGCGGCGCGGTCAGCACCCAGCGGTCGAACGCGAGCCGCGGCCCGTCGCGCGACAGCGTCGCCTTCACGAACCACACCACCAGCGCGACCGCGATCAGGATCGCCCACCACCAGTGCCGCACGAAATCCGACAGCGCCATCATCACGATCGTCAGCATCGGCAGCTGCTGTTTCGTGCTCGCGAACACGTTGACGACCTGCGGCACGACATAGCTCAGCAGGAACGTGACGATGCCGAACGCGATCAGCGTGACGATCCCCGGATACGTAAACGCCAGCAGGATCTTCTGCTTCAGCGCGTTGCTCTGCTCGATGTAGTCGGCGAGGCGCGACAGCACGATGCCGAGCTTGCCCGTGTGTTCGCCGGCCGCGACCAGCGCACGGTAGATTTCCGGGAAATCGCGCGGATGCTGGCCCAGCGCATTCGCGAGCGAATGGCCGCCGAGCACCTCGGCGCGGATCGCGGCCATCAGTTCGCGGATGTAGTCGCGTTCAGACTGCTCGGTCAGCACGCCGAGCGCCTCGTCGAGCGGCAGCCCGGCGATCAGCAGGCTCGCGAGCTGGCGCGTGAGGATCGCCTGTTCGCGCTGCGACAGCTTGCGGCCGAACGCGAGCCGCTGCGAACGCGCGCCGCGCGTCGCGCTGGCGGCCGGCTCGACGACGAGCGGCGTGAGCCCCTGCGTGCGCAACTGGCCACGCGCGGACCGCGCGCTGTCGGCATCGATGACGCCTTTCTGCGCGCGTCCCGCCGAATCGATTGCTTCGAAACGGAATGCCGGCATCGCGCTATGCGCCTCCCGTCACGCGCAGCACTTCCTCGAGCGACGTCGCACCGGCCGCAAGCCAGCGCTCGGCGTCGTCGCGCAGCGTGCGCATCCCCTCCGCGCGGCCGGCGGCCAGAATCTCGGCATCGGCCGCGTTGCGATGGATCAGCGCGCGGATCGAGTCGTCGACCAGCAGCAGTTCGTATACGCCGCGCCGGCCCGAGTACCCGGAATGCCCGCACTTGTCGCAGCCGACCGGATGCCACACGGTGCGGCCATCCTCGTGCCGCTCTTCCTTGCAGACGGGGCAGAGCTGCCGCACCAGACGCTGCGCGAGCACGCCGAGCAGCGACGACGCGAGCAGGTAAGGCTCGACGCCCATGTCGGTCAGACGCGTGACGGCCGATGCCGCATCGTTCGTGTGCAGCGTCGCGAGCACGAGGTGGCCCGTCAGCGACGCCTGCACCGCGATCTGCGCGGTTTCGAGGTCGCGGATTTCGCCGATCATGATCACGTCCGGATCCTGGCGCAGGATCGAGCGCAGCGCACGGGCAAAGGTCATCCCGATCCGCTCGTTCACCTGCGTCTGGCCGATGCCGCCGAGATCGTATTCGATCGGGTCCTCGACGGTCATGATGTTGGTCGTCGCGGTTTCGAGCCGCGACATCGACGCATACAGCGTCGTCGTCTTGCCCGAACCCGTCGGGCCCGTGACGAGCACGATACCGTGTGGGCGGGCGATCAGCTTGTCGAACTCGCGCAGCGTGTCGCGGCCCATCCCGAGCGCTTCGAGGTTCAGGCGCTGCGCATCCTTTTCCAGCAGACGCAGCACCGCGCGCTCGCCGTGGCCGGTCGGCAGCGTCGACACACGCACGTCGACCGGCCGGCCGCCGACGCGCAGCGTGATGCGGCCGTCCTGCGGCAGGCGTTTCTCCGCGATGTCGAGCTGCGCCATGATCTTGATCCGCGAGATCAGTGCGCCGTGCAGCGCCTTCTTCGGGCGCACGACGTCGCGCAGCGTCCCGTCGACGCGAAAGCGCACGACCGACGCATTCTCGAACGGCTCGATGTGAATGTCCGATGCGTGTTCGCGCGCCGCTTGCGTGAGCAGCGCGTTGATCATCCGGATGATCGGCGCGTCGTCTTCCGATTCGAGCAGATCCTCGACTTCGGGGATGTCCTGCATCAGCCGCGACAGGTCGACTTCGCCTTCGACCTCGCCGACCACCTGCGCGGCGCTGCCGTCATGACGCGAGTAGGCCTGGTTGATCGCCTGCGCGAGTTCGTCGACCGGCACGCGGTGCACGGAAATCGAGCCGAAATTGCGCGCGATTTCCGCGAGCGCGGCGTCGCTCGTGCGTTCGCTGATCCACACCTCGAGCGTGTCGTCGAGCTGATGCGCGATCAGCACCTGGCCGCTCTTCGCGAAGCCGTACGGCAACAGGCGCGCGGCGAGCGGCGACGGCGGCTGCCGTTCGGCCGGCGCGCCGTCGTGGGCGGAAGACGCGAGCACGTCGCTCACTGCGAGGCTCCCGGCGTGGCGGTCAGCGGCTGTTGCGGCACCGCCTGCAGCGGTACGCCCTGCGGCTGCGCGGGCGCCTGTTCGGCCGGCGGTGCCACCTGGCGCTGCATCTGCTGGCGGCGCATCTTGTCGAGATCGAACAGGTTTCCGGCCGGCGTGCCGCCCTGGCTCGGGCCCAGCGGCATCGGCGGGACGACCGGATCGTCCTTGTCGCGGATCACGTTGTTGTCCGACTTGTATGCGCCCGTCACACCCTGGATGTAGTCGTAGCGGTTGGCCGTGACTTCCTGCGCGGTACTGCGATCCGAAATGATCACCGGACGCAGGAACACCATCAGGTTGGTCTTCTGGCGCTGCTTCGATTCCGAACGGAACAACTGGCCGATCCACGGGATGTCGCCGAGCAGCGGTACCTTGCTGTTCGCCACCTGGTAGTTGTCCTGCATCAAACCGCCGAGCACGATGATCTCGCCGTTGTCCGCGAGGATCGTCGACTGGATCGAGCGCTTCGTGAAGGTCGGGCCGGTCTGCGCGTTCGTGGTACTGCTGACGACCGCCGAATCCTCCGTGTAGAGCTGCAGCTTCAGGATTCCGCCTTCGGTAATTTGCGGCTTCACGTGCAGCGTCAGGCCGACGTCGCGACGGTCGTAGGTATTGAACGCATTGCTCGTCGTGCCGCTCGTCAGGTTCGAATACGACCCGGTCGCGATCGGCACGTTCTGGCCGACGACGATCTTCGCCTCTTCGTTGTCGAGCGTGATCAGGTTCGGCGTCGACAGCACGTTCGCGTCGCTCACGCCCGCGAAATATTGCAGCAGCGCGCCGAGCCCCTGCACGCCGAACATGTTGTGCAACCAGCCGATGTTGAGGCCCTGGTTCAACCCCGCGATGTTGGCCGCCAGCCCAGTGGTGGCCGCCGTACCGCCGGTCGTCAGGTTGATGATGCTGTTGCCCGCCACGCTGCCCGCCGTGGCCGCCAGGTTCGTACCGCCGAGAAACTGGCCGCTCGCCACCTGCCACTGGATGCCGAGGTTGCCCTGCGTCGTCGAGTTCAGCTCGACGATCAGCGCTTCGATATAGACCTGCGCGCGCCGCGCGTCGAGCTGGTCGATCACCGAGCGCAGGTTCCGGTAGACCGGATCGGACGCGGTGATGATCAGCGAGTTGGTCGCCGCATCAGCCTGGATCATCCCGCCCGGCTGGTTGTCGTCGCCCTTGTCCTTGTCGCCGCCGAGCAGGCCGGCGGTGCCGAGACCACCGCCGCTGCCCGACGAACCGCCGTACCCGGACGACGATGACGACGAGCCGCCGAGGCCGCCCGACGGCAGCGGCGGGGTGCCGGACGTGCCGGTCGAGAAGTTGCCGCTCGACGACGAGCCGCCGCTCTGGTTGAAGCTGTTCGCATCGTTCGACGACGCCGACGAGCCGCTGTCGTTGCCGCCCTTGCCGAGCATCCCGCGCAGCGTCTTCGCGAGCTTGGTCGCATCGGCGTTGCGCAGCGGCACGACGTGCATGTTGCCGGGCACCGCGCTCGGTGCGTCGAGCTGCTGCACGAGGCGCTTCGCGGCCGCGAGGCGCGCACCGTTCGACGCGCGCAGCATCAACGAGTTGGTACGCGGATCGGCCGTGACCGACACCTTCAGCGTCGCGTCGCTGTTGCCGATCGCGCCCGGGTCGAGCATTTTCTGCAGTTGCGCGGCGAGGTCGATCGCGTTCGCGTTGCGCAGCGGCACGACCTGCACCTGCGCACCCGCGGCGCTGTCGACGCCCGCGATGATCTGCGCGATGCGACGCACGTTGTCCGCGTAATCGGTCACGACGAGCGTGTTGTTCGCCGGGTAGGCCGTCACCGTGTTGTTCGGCGAGATCAACGGCCGCAGCACGGGCAGCAGGTTGTTCGCCGATTCATTGTGCAGCTCGAACACCTGCGTGATCACCTGGTCGCCGCGCGCCTGCGGCGCATTGCCGACATAGGTCGGCACGCCCTGCAGCTTCGCGTCGGCCTCGGGCACGACCTTCAGCACGCCGTGATCCTGCACGAGCGCGAAGCCCTGCATGCGCAACGCCGACTGCAGCGTCTTCAGCGCCTGGTCTTCCGGCACCGGGCGTTCGGCAACGAGGTTGAGCTGCCCCTTCACGCGAGGGTCGACGATGATGGTCTTGCCGGTCGCGGCGCCGATCGCCTTGGCGACCTGGTCGATATCCGCGTTGACGAAGTTGAGCGTGACCTGAGCGTAGGCGGCCTGCGAGACGATGATGCCGGCGACGATCAGGGTCGTGGCAACGCGCCGCATAACGAAGCGATTTCTTGTCATGGATGAATGGGTCGATGCCGGCTCAGGCCACTTCCGGCGGTAGTGCTGGGATCCAAGTCCGAAAGAGGCGACATTAGCAGTTTTTCATGTCCGAAATATCACATTGATCAGAGGACTGTCTCACATACGACATGTGATCGGCCAACCGTATGCAATATGTAATATTTTGAGCTACCCTCGGCATGCCGGCCATCGCCCCGTTTCTCGATGAACCGACATGGAAATACGGTATAACCGGACTGCTGCATGCATGCCTGTCGCAACCTGACGGACTGTCGGTATGATACGGGCGGCGCGTTTCTCGCCGTACTGGTAATAGACACGGGTTTTCCCGACCTTCGCGCAATTCCTTTTCGTTTCCGCACCATGAACAGACGGTTCGCTTCGATCGTGTTGATCGCCGCCGGCGCGTGGTTCGCCAGCGCAAACGCACGCGCGGATTGTTTCGACGAGGCGGCCAAATACCAGCAGGTCAATCCGCTGATCCTGCGCGCGATCGCATGGCAGGAGTCGCATAACCGGCCCGACGCGCTGAACAAGAACACCAACGGCTCGGTCGACTACGGCCTGATGCAGATCAATTCGATCCATCTGCCGACGCTGTCGCGCTACGGAATCGGCCGCGACACGCTGATGGAACCGTGCAAGAACGTGTACATCGCCGCGTGGCATCTCAAACAGAAGATGAACCGCTACGGCAACACGTGGCAGGCCGTCGGCGCCTATCATTCGGAAACACCGTCGCTGCGCGACAAGTACGCGCGGCAGATCGCCGGCATCCTGTCGCAATGGAAGCTGCTGCCGCCCGTGCAATGACGCTGCGCCGCATCGCGGCCTGACGCCGTGCCGGCCGGCCGGCGCGCGTTTGATGCACAATGCGGGCTCACGCCGCAACTTCGCCCGTTCGCGGGCCGATCGCGCCCCGGAAGGGCGCCGCGGCCGCTTTTTCATTTTTTCCGTTGGTGCGTACCGCAATGAACCAGCCGTTGCCCGTCACCGTGCTGTCCGGCTTCCTCGGCGCCGGCAAGACCACGCTGCTCAACCATATCCTCGCGAACCGCGCGGGCCTGAAAGTCGCCGTGATCGTCAACGATCTCGCGGCGGTCAACATCGACGCGTCGCTCGTGCGCGACGCGCAGGCGCTGTCGCACGTCGAGGAACGCCTCGTCGAAATGTCGAACGGCTGCATCTGCTGCACGCTGCGCGACGACCTGCTCGTCGAGATCCGCAACCTCGCGTCCGAGGGCCGCTTCGACGCGATCATGATCGAATCGACCGGTATCGCGGAACCGATGCCGATCGCCGAAACCTTCACGTTCGTCGACGACGACGGCACGTCGCTGTCGAAAATCGCGCGGCTCGACACGCTCGTTACCGTGGTCGACGCATACAACTTCCTGCGCGACTACGGCTCCGACGACGCGCTCGCGACGCGCGGCATCGCCGCGTCGGAAGAAGACGACCGCACGCTCGTCGAGCTGCTGATCGAGCAGATCGAATTCTGCGACGTGCTGGTGATCAACAAGGCCGACCTCGTCGCTGCCGACGAACTCGCGCGCCTGCAGCACATCCTCGCGCGACTCAATCCGCGCGCGCATCAGGTCGTGTCGACGTTCGGCAACATTCCGCTGACTGAAGTGCTGAACACGGGCCGCTTCGATTTCGACGAGGCTGCGAATGCGCCGGGCTGGCTCGCGTCGCTCGATCACGATCACACGCATTGCGACGACCCCGACTGCCACGATCAGCATCACGCGCATGTGCACGGCGAAGCCGACGAATTCGGGATCGGCAATTTTGTTTACCGCGCACGCCGGCCGTTTCATCCGGCGCGACTCTGGGCGCTGCTGCATCAGGAGTGGCCGGGCGTGTTGCGCAGCAAGGGCTTCTTCTGGCTCGCGACGCGCAACGACATCGCGGGTTCGCTGTCGCAAGCGGGCGGCGTATGCCGGCATGGCCCGGCGGGTCTGTGGTGGGCCGCGCAGGATCGCTCGGAATGGCCGGACGACGACGATCTGCTCGGCGAAATCCGCGCCGAATGGCAGGGCGATCTCGACGATCGCACGGTCGGCGATCGCCGGCAGGAACTCGTGCTGATCGGCATCGCGCTCGACGCCGATGCATGGCGCGAGAAACTCGATGCGTGCCTGCTGACCGATGCGGAATTCGCGCTCGGCGCGGCGGGATGGAGCGCGTTCGACGATCCGTTCCCGGCGTGGGATGTCGATTCGCACGACGACGACGATCACGGCGACACGCAGATCGTGCACGCGTAACGGCTTGTAAAACAACCGTTAAATCTTGCAAGAGCGGCGCGGACTGTGGCGAAAATGCCGCGCGCGCCCAACAAAAAACCCGCCGAGAGGCGGGTTTTTTCTGGAACAGGCGCTGGTTTAACGCTTGTTGACGGCGTCCTTGAACGCCTTGCCAGCCGTGAACTTGACCGTCTTGGCTGCCGGGATCTTGATGGTTTCGCCGGTCTTCGGGTTGCGGCCCGTACGTGCTGCGCGCTTGCCCGAACCGAAGCTGCCGAAGCCGATCAGCTGAACCGCATCACCCTTCGACACGGCCTTCTTGATGACTTCGAGCAGCGTGTCCAGCGTTTCGCCGGTTTGAGCCTTGCTGGCGCCCGTTTGGGCGGCGACGGCGTCGATCAGTTCCTGTTTGTTCATTAAGGTTCCTTTATCAGGTTAGGTTGACACGAACAGCGCGAACGCGCCGATTATACGTGCGCGAACCGTGCCGTCGAGAGTCAGACTCCGACGACACAGCGCCGAATCCTGGCCCGCGCGACGCGCCCTCCGGCTTGCCGGCGGCCACCCCGCGGTACGGCGTTGCTATGATAGCGCAG
The DNA here is from genome assembly GCF_001039005.1 of Burkholderia cepacia. GTDB lineage: Bacteria > Pseudomonadota > Gammaproteobacteria > Burkholderiales > Burkholderiaceae > Burkholderia > Burkholderia theae. Next base: position 98,938 of record NZ_LDWR01000033.1, on the reverse strand, counting down.
CGCAAACCCAATAACGACAAGGGTTTCAAAGATTTTCATCGGTATTTCGCCGAATGAATCGTCGATTGCCCGTTTTTTGACCTGCGCCAACCGGACAGGATACGCAGCGCGGTCCGCCCGTGCGCCGCCCCGTTGGCCTTTTCCAACGGCCGCTCGGACGACCCCGCGCAATCCCTTGCCAGGCTTGGCTGCCACGTTTTTTGTTTCGCATGCCCGACCGACTTGTTCCCGCCACGCTCGCGCTTCGCGACGACGGCACGCTCGTTTCGCCCGAGTTCGGCGACCTCCATCGCGGCGCGTCAGGCGCACTCGCGCACTCGCATCGCGCGTTCGTCGCGGGCAACGGGCTGCCGGCGCGCTGGCACGGCCGCCGCACGTTCACGATCGTCGCGACGCGCTTCGGCGCGGGCGACAGCTTCCTGTCGACCTGGGCCACGTGGCGCGACGACCCCGCACGCTGCGAGCGGCTGCATTTCGTCGCGGTCGAGCCGCGCCCGTTCTCGCGCGACGACCTGCGCCGCGCGCTTTCCCATATCGTTGCGAACACAACCATATCGGCGGACGTCGATGCGCTCGTCGACGCATGGCCGATGCTCGTGCCGGGCCTGCACCGGCTCGAATTCGATGCGGGGCGCGTGGTGCTCACGCTCGCATTCGGCGATGCGATCGACAGGTTGACGAAGCTCGTCGCGCGCGCCGATGCATTCTGTCTCGACGGCGTCGCAGCATCGGACGACACGGATCAGTGGTCGAACGACGTGGTCCGTGCATGCGCGAAGATCGCCGGCGAAGGCGCGACGTTTGCGACGCATGTGCATTCCGACGCCATGAAGCATGCACTCGGCGAAGCAGGCTTCACGTATAGCGAAGTCGACGATCTGCTCGTCGGCGAATATGCGCCACGCTGGCGCTCACGCCGGCACGAGCCGCCGCGCGCACTGCCCGTCGCGACGCGCCGCGCGATCGTGATCGGCGCGGGCCTGGCGGGCTGCGCGGTCGTCGAACGTCTGGTCGCGCGCGGCTGGGACGTCACGCTGATCGAGCGGCACGAACGGATCGCAAGCGAAGCGTCGGGCAATCCGGCCGGTGTATTCCACCCGCTGATGACGCGCGACGACAACGTCGCGAGCCGGCTCACGCGCAGCGGCTTCCTGCACGCGATCGCACGCTGGCGTGCGCTCGAACGTGCAGGTCATGCGTTCGCGCGCAGCACGCACGGGATGATCCATCTCGCCGAATCTGCTGACGATTTCGCGCGGATGCGCGACGCATTCGATGCGTTCGGCGCGCCGTCCGACTATGCATCGCTGCTCGATGCCGATGCCGCGCGCGCCCATCTGAACCTGCCGGTCGCGCATGGCGGCCTGCTGTTTCCGCATGGCGGCGCCGTCTGGCCGGCGGGGCTTTGCGCGGCGCAATGCGCGGCGGCCGGCGAACGCGTGCGATTGCTCGCCTCCACCGGCGTCGCGCGGCTCGAGCGGCGGGGCGACACGTGGCATGCGCTCGACGCGGCGGGTAGCACGCTGGCCGAAGCCCCCGTCGTGGTGCTCGCGAACGCAGGCGACGCCGTGCGTCTCGCCGGGCTGCAGCATGTCGCGCTGCAACCGGTGCGCGGCCAGCTCACGCTGCTGCCGCCCGGCAGTGCGGCGCCGCTGCCATGTCCGACGATCGGCGACGGTTACGCGGTGCCGCTCGACGACGGCACGCTGCTAATCGGCGCGACGTTCGAACCCGACGACGTCGATCCCGCGATGCGTACGGCCGGCCACGTCGAAAATCTCGACCGCGTGCGGCACCTGCTGCCGGGCCTGATCGGCGACCTGCCGGACGTCGGCACGCTGGGCGGCCGCGTCGCATTCCGCTGGGTCGTCGCCGACCGTCTGCCGCTGATCGGCCCGCTCGCCGACGAAGCGCAGGCCGTCGCGAACGCACGCGCGCTGAGCGGCGCCAAGGCGCGCGACCTGCCGCGCATGCCCGGCCTCTACGGCGCCTTCGGCTTCGGCTCGCGCGGCCTCGTATGGGCCGCCCTCGGCGCCGAACTGATTGCATCGCAACTCGAAGGCGAGCCGTGGCCGCTCGAGCGCGAACTCGCCGAAGCCGTCGACCCGGCACGCTTCCTGATCCGCGCACTGCGCGCTCGCCGCATCGCCTCGGCCGGCTGACCGGCCGCACGCATCCGTCACAGTTTCCCGATTTTCCTGTGCAAGGTTATCCACCCGTTGCTGTGGATAACCTTGCGAAATCCACACGCACTTCGTGTGTAATCACAGTGGACGTAAACTGGGTAACTCCACACAGCTGTGAGAGGGGCCAAAAGTTGCTCAACTCAAACCTCTGTGCACGAACAGCCTGTGCAACGGGTTATGGCTTCTGCAAAGCATTGATCCGTCAGCGTAAACTGAAGTTATCCACAGAACTGTGCCGGCCTTGTTAACTTCTACTACGTATATATACAAGTAAACCTTTGAAACCAAAGACCTGTGGTGCCGCACAGCGCCGCGAGTCGATTCAATGGGTTCCAGACCGAAAAAGCTGTGGCACAATCGGTGTCCTTCGCGTTCGTTCGGCCAGGCGCCGGACATGCTTCAATGGAACGGTCGGCACGTTTTCGAATCTGAATCTTCGAGACTGCGCTGTCCGTTCACACACCAGGCCGACAATCCAGATCGGCAATCTGTGCGACGTTCCGCCGAGTGGCGGAACAGGCGGATCCCATGTCCCGCCGTCGTCGACCACAACAATCAAATTCGGGGCGACACCCAGCCGGCGCGCATCCATTTCTGACGTTTGACCCTGCGTCGCTGGCGGTTGCTTCCAAAGGAGAAGTCACCACGATGAAGTCGGCGTTCTCATTTCTGCCCAACTGGCCGCTTGCGCCGGATGCCGTGTTCTGGGCCGGGCTCGCGTTGTTCGCGGCCGGCCTGTGCGGCGAGCTGTGCTATCGCGCGTGGCGCCTGCCGCGCATTACCGGCTATGCGGTGATCGGTTTGATCGCCGGTTCGTTCGGGTTCGGCGTGATCGACGCGAGCACCGACGAAACCTCGCGGCTGCTGATCGACGTCGCGCTCGGCCTGCTGCTGTTCGAGCTCGGCAGCCGCCTCGACCTGCGCTGGATCCGGCGCAATCCATGGCTTATCGCGTCGAGCCTTGCCGAAGCCACGCTGACGTTCGTGCTCGTGCTGTTCGTGATGCTCGCGCTGGGCGTATCGGGGATGGTCGCGCTGGTGCTGTCGGCGATCGCGATCGCGACGTCGCCGTCGATGGTGATCCAGCTCAAGACCGAACTGCGCGCGGAAGGGCAGGTGTCGCAGCGGCTCATCACGCTCACAGCGCTCAACAGCGTGTACGCGATCGTGCTGACCAAGCTCGTGACCAGCTGGCTCCACCAGGAAGCGTACGGCAACGTTTTCGCGACGATCCTGCAGCCGCTCTACCTGATCGCCGGCTCGTTCATCGTCGCGTACCTGGTCGCGCGTTCGTGCAATTTCCTGTTCCGCCACATGACGTCGACGATGCGCGACGAGCATTCATTCGTCGCACTGTTCGGGCTCGTGATGCTTGCGATCGCGGTGGCACAGGCGCTGAAGCTGTCGACGCTGCTCACGCTGCTGCTCGCCGGCATCATCGTGAAGAACCTCGAAGCGCGTCCGCAGCTGTGGCCCGAGCACTTCGGCACGGCCGGCTGGCTGCTGACGGTGGTCCTGTTCGTGCTGACGCTCACGTCGTTCACGTGGGGCGACCTCGCGCTCGGCGGGCTGCTCGCGATCGTGCTGATCGTCACGCGGCTCGTCGCGAAGCTGGCCGGCGTCGTCGCGTTCGCGAAGCCGAGCGGCATCGGGATGAAGCAGGGCGTCGCGCTCGGCATCGCACTCACGCCGATGTCCGCGCTGTCGTACCTGCTCGTCGACGACACCTACCAGCTGTATCCGAATTTCGACCCGCACCTGCGCGCGATCGTGATGTGCACGATCGTGGTCTTGCAGCTCGTCAGTCCGTTCGTCGTCTACCGATGCCTGTCGGCGGTCGGTGAACGCAGCGACAGCAACTGATTCAGGAACCTGCCATGGCACTCGAAACCTTCGTCAATTCCGAACCGTTCACGTTCGGCGTCGAACTGGAGATCCAGGTCGTCAACACGCACAACTACGACCTGACCAAGGCTGCATCCGACCTGATGCGCCTGATCCAGGGCGAGACCTTTCCGGGCAACATCACGCCGGAAATCACCGAGAGCATGATCGAGCTGTCGACCGGCATCTGCCATACGCACGAGCAGGCGGTCAGCGAGCTCCATGCGATCCGGGACGTGCTCGTGAAGGCGGCCGACCAGCTCAACGTCGGGCTCGCCGGCGGCGGCACGCACGCGTTCCAGCAATGGAGCGACCGGCAGATCTACGACGCGCCGCGCTTCCAGTACATCTCCGAGCTGTACGGCTATCTGGCCAAACAGTTCACCGTGTTCGGCCAGCACGTCCACATCGGCTGTCCCGATTCCGACAGCGCGCTGTTCCTGCTTCACTCGATGTCGCGCTTCATTCCGCACTTCATCGCGCTGTCCGCGTCGTCGCCGTTCGTGCAGAACGTCGACACGGGCTTCCAGTCGGCACGCCTGAATTCGGTGTTCGCGTTCCCGCTGTCGGGCCGCGCGCCGTTCGTGCTGACCTGGGACAGCTTCGAGGAGTACTTCACGAAGATGGTGAACACGGGCGTCGTCAACTCGATGAAGGACTTCTACTGGGACATCCGCCCGAAGCCCGGCTTCGGCACGATCGAGGTGCGCGTGATGGATACGCCGCTGTCGGTCGACCGTGCGGCGGCGATCGCCTGCTACATCCAGACGCTCGCGCGCTACCTGCTGACCGACCGGCCGCTGAAGCTGTCGGAGGACGACTACCTCGTCTACACGTTCAACCGTTTCGAAGCGTGCCGCTTCGGGCTCGAGGGCACTTGCGTGAATCCTCAGACGGGTGAACGCCGCACGATCGCGGAAGACATCCTCGACACGCTCGACCGGATCGCGCCGCATGCGGCCGCGCTCGGCTCGCGCGCGGCGCTCGACGAGATCGGCGCGCTGGCAAAAGCGCGCGTGAACGACGCATCGTGGTTGAGAACCGTTTTCAAACAGGAAAAATCACTGAACGAGACGGTCCGCCAGCAGTGCTTACGGTGGCGTGAATGAAAAAATGTTTTGCAGATTGCAGGCTCGACCGCATCGCGATTCGCTGAACGACGCTCGGCCCGGATTCAGGCCGAAATCGTTGCCAGTCGTCCTGAAAATCTGTGGATAACTCAATATTCTGCTGCAAAGTCAATGGTCTGCGGGTGGGATAACCCGGTGGATCATTGCCATTCCCCCGATGGCCGATCCGAACAGGAAAATGTTTGCGCGCCCCGTTCCGCGGGCGCGCGGCATTGCAGGCACAACGAAAAATTTCAGTTATCCAGCGATTTTCCACAGAATGCAGGGGATAACTTAGCTGTGCGATTTTCCACTGTCGCTTAGAATGTCGGCTTTGCGGACACCGGAACGACGCGTGTCTCACCGGTCGCCGCGAACGCGACCGCCGCGTGTGCCTCGCGACGGCCGTGCTGACGCACTCGCAAGAGCGCGTCTGATTTGAGATAGACATTTGATCTCCACACTACGGCCGCTCGGCAATCCGGGCGGCGGCAAAGCGAAAAGACTATGAGCGAAGGCGTTTACGGGAACCAGGCTTCGGGACGTGTCACCCACAGCCTGCTGCGGTTGAGTACGGCCATGCGAAGCCAGGCATGGGATTGGGCGGAAGGCGCGGGCCTTACGCCGACGCAGGGCGAGATTCTCGTGCTGCTGCTGCAGCGCAAGGGTCCGATGCGGCTCGGCGAGATCGCGCGCGAGACGCAGCTCACCGCGGCCACCACGAGCGATGCGGTCAGCACGCTCGAGACGAAGGGGCTCGTCGAGAAGCGCCGTGCGCTGGACGATGGCCGCGCGCTGGCCGTGCGCCTGTCGGCCCGCGGCCGTACGGCCGCGAAGAAGGCGCTGCAATGGCCGGAATTCCTGACGAAAGCGGTCGGCAAGCTCGGCGCGGACGAGCAGGGCGCACTGTATCGCGCGCTGCTGAAGACGCTGCGCGAGCTGCAGGTGGCCGGTGCGACGCCGCCGCAGCGCATGTGCGTGACGTGCGCCCACTTCCAGCCGGGCAAGTTGTCGAAGAAGACCGTGCATCACTGCGCGGCGCTCGACATCTCGATGTCCGACAGCGACTTGCGTCTCGACTGCTCGGTGCAGGAAGAGGCCGACGCGGCGACGCAGAAGAAGACCTGGAAGATTTTCGCCGGCTGACGTCCGTCGATCGACCGGGAGGCCGATGATGAACGCTGAAGTCGTGGCGATCCGCCACGTGCATTTCGAGGATCTCGGGAGCTTCGAGCAGGTGCTCGGCGAACGGGGCCGGCGGGTGCGCTACGTCGATGTCGGGTCGTCGCGGGTCGAGGTGCTCGACGCGCTCGCGCCGTCGCTGTTCGTCGTGCTCGGCGGGCCGCTCAGCGTGTACGACGATGCGCAGTATCCGACGATCGCGCCGCTCGCGGCGCTCGTGCGTCAGCGCATCGACGCGGGGCTGCCGATCCTCGGCATCTGCCTCGGCGCTCAGTTCATCGCCCGTGCGCTCGGCGCGCGCGTCTATCCGGCTGCGCAGCACGAACTCGGCTGGGCGCCGCTGACGCTCACCGATGCCGGCCGCGCGTCGCCGCTGCGCCATCTCGATGGCGCGGCGACGTCGATGCTGCACTGGCACGGCGACACGTTCGACCTGCCGGGCGGTGCGATTCATCTCGCGTCGACGCCGGCGTGCCGCCACCAGGCATTCGCGTGGGGGCAGCACGTGCTGGCGCTGCAGTGTCATCCGGAAATCCGCGCCGACCGTTTCGAACCCTGGCTGATCGGGAATGCGGGCGAAATCGCCGCGACGCCCGGCATCGACGCGCGCCAGTTGCGCGCCGATACCGCGCAGCACGGCCCCGCGCTCGAGACGGCCGCGCGGCGCATGTTCGCGGAGTGGCTCGACAGCGTCGGGCTCTGACGTCGCGGGCGGCGCCGGTCGCCGCGAACCTGTTGCCCGGCCTGCATCCGTTGCAGGCCGGCGTGTCGCTGCGTTCCCGGCGTTTCCAGCATCGCCGGCAAGCTGCCGGCCGCACCTGACCATCCCCTTACTGCCGCCCACGGCACCTGCACGCTTCGGGCCTGCGTGCTACGCTCGTTCGCTCTTTCCCTTCCTGGCGAGCGGCCTCCATGACTGCGCTGTTTTCCCCGTTCACGCTGCGCGGCGTGACTCTTCCGAACCGGATCGTGATCTCCCCGATGTGCCAGTATTCGGCCGAGCGCGGCGAAGCGACCGACTGGCACATGATTCACCTCGGCCATCTCGCGCTGTCCGGCGCGGGGCTGCTCTGCATCGAGGCGACCGCGGTCGAACCCGACGGGCGCATCACGCATGGCGACCTCGGCCTGTGGGACGACGTGACCGAAGCCGCGCTGAAGCCCGTGCTGGCCGCGATCCGCAAGCATTCGCCGATCCCCGTTGCGATGCAGTTGTCGCATGCGGGGCGCAAGGCGTCGAGCGCCGGGCCGTGGGAGGGCGGCCAGCTCGTGTCCGTCGCCGACGGCGGCTGGCTGCCGCACGGGCCGTCGGCCGTGCCGCACAAGGACGGCGAGACGCCGCCGCTCGCGCTCGATGCCGCGGGCCTGAATCGGATCCGCGCAGCGTTCGCGGCCGCCGCGAAGCGCGCGGCGCGGCTCGGCATCGACGCGATCGAAGTGCACGCGGCGCACGGCTACCTGCTGCACCAGTTCCTGTCGCCGCTCGCGAACCAGCGCACCGACGAATACGGCGGCTCGCTCGAAAACCGGATGCGTTTTCCGCTCGAGATCTTCGAGATCGTGCGCGCGGCGTTTCCGGAAGATCGGCCGGTCGGCGTGCGCGTGTCCGCGACCGACTGGGTCGAAGGCGGCTGGGAGCTCGACGACACGATCGCGTTCGCGCACGAACTGAAGCGTCGCGGCTGCGACTGGATCGACGTGTCGTCCGGCGGCGTATCGCCGCTGCAGAAGATTCCGCTGTCGCCCGGCTATCAGGTGCCGTTCGCGCAGGCCGTGAAGCGCGCGGTCGGCATGCCGACGATGGCGGTCGGCCTGATCAACGAGCCCGCGCATGCGAACCGGCTCATCGAGTCCGGCGATGCCGATTTCGTCGCGATGGCGCGCGCGATGCTGTACGACCCGCGCTGGCCGTGGCATGCGGCGGCCGAGCTCGGCGCGCAGGTGACGGCGCCGCCGCAGTACTGGCGCTCGCAGCCGCGCGAGCACAAGGCGTTGTTCGGTGACATCGCCTTCGGCCAGCGTTGAGTGTCAAGCGCGCAATATTGAGCGCGATGTTGAACGAAGCAATCGTGAACGTGTAGGATGCGGGTGATTCGCCGCATGCCCCGACGCGGCACCAACCGGTGCCGCGTTTTCGTTTCGCGCGACGCCAGGCCGCGATCGCGGTCGTCTTCCATTCATTCGTCTTCACAAGGATTCGTTCGATGAGTTCACGCAGGATCGCGGTGCGCCGCTCGGGAGTACACGGCAAGGGCGTGTTCGCCGTGGCGCCGATCAAGGCCGGCGAGCGCGTAGTGGAATACAAGGGCGAACGAATTTCGTGGAAGGAAGCGCTGCGCCGCCATCCGCACGACCCGAGCGAGCCGAACCATACGTTCTACTTCGCACTGGACGAAGGCGGCGTGATCGACGGCAAGATCGACGGCAACAGCGCGCGCTGGATCAACCATTCGTGCGCGCCGAACTGCGAAGCCGAGGAAGTCAAAGGCCGCGTGTACATCCACGCGCTGCGCGACATCGGGTCGGAGGAGGAGTTGTTCTACGACTACGGCCTCGTGATCGACGCGAAGCTGACGAAGACGCTGAAGCGCGAATACGCGTGCCATTGCGGCGCGGCCGCGTGCCGCGGCACGCTGCTCGCGACGTCGGACGACGGCGAAAAGAAGAAAAAGAAGAAGGACAAGAAGGACGGCAAGTCCGAGTCCAAATCGAAGGACAAGAAAAGCAAGAAGTAACGCAGGCGGCGGCGCACCGTGCGCCGTCGCTGCCGTTTCAGCGGACGGTTGCCGCACTGCGCAGCCGTTGTTCCTGCTTCTTGATCCGGCGGGCGAGCCGGCCAACGGTCGCCCGCCCGTCGTAAATCGCCGGGTGATCGCTCAGTGCGTCGACGCGGCCGCCGGCGTTTCGCTGGCCGGCTTCTCCGTGTGCCCGGCGAGCGGTACCCTCACCACGAAGCGCGAGCCGCCTCCCGACGCATCCTCGTACGACACGGTGCCGCCATGCATCGCGATGATGTCGTGCACGATCGCGAGACCGAGCCCGGCGCCGGTCTCGACGCCGTTGCCGCTTTGCGCGTCGCCGCGGAAGAAGCGCTTGAACAGGTCGGCCTGCTGGTTCGCGGGGACGCCCGGGCCGTTGTCCTCGACGACGATTTCGGCAGCCGGCTGGCCGTCCTCGAGTGCGCCGCGCGCGACGTTCACCGTGATCCGCGCGCCGTCCGGCCGCGCGAGCGGCACGTATTTCAGCGCATTGTCGAGCAGGTTCGCGATCACCTCGCGCAGCAGCACGGGGTTGCCACGCACGGTCAGCTTATGGTCGTCGCCGGGGTCGTCGCTGCGCTGGAAGCCGAGGTCGACATGCGATGCGAGCGCGCGCGGCACCCATTCGGCGCCCGTCTCGAACGCCATTGCCGCGAGGTCGACGTCGACGAAACGCGCGGCCTGTTCGCCCGGTTCCGCACGAGCGAGCGACAGCAGCTGGTTCGACAGCCGCACCGCGCGGTCGGCGGCCGCGCGCAGCTCGCGCACCGCGGCGAAGGTCTGGTGCGGATCGCGCGCGACGGCCGCCTGCTCGGCATGCAGCTTCACGGCCGTGAGCGGCGTGCGCAACTGGTGCGCGGCATCGGCGATGAACTTGCGCTGCGCGTCGAGCGCGGTCTTCAGGCGGCCGAGCAGCGCGTTCATCGCGCTCGTCAGCGGCCGGATCTCCAGCGGCACTTCAGTTTCGTCGACTGGCTCCAGCGACGTGTGGGTCTGCCGGTTCAGCGAATCGGCGAGATGCGTGAGCGGGCCGAGCTGCTGGTTCACGACGCGCCAGACAATGCCCCAGCCCGCGAGCAGCAGCAGCAGCAGCGGCATCATGATCGCGACGAGGAATTCGGCCGCGATCCGGTAGCGGTGCCGCACCGGCTGCGCGACCTCGACGACCATCGGCTTGCCGCCCTCGACGTCGTCGACGCGCACCTGCGCGACCCGCACCGCGCGGTTGTCGTACTCGGCCTCGAACACGTACGCATGATGCATGCGGCGCACGTTGATGCCCTGCAGCGGCAGCTTCGGATCGCCGGCGAGTTCCTGTTCGCCGTCGCTGATCCGGTAGATCAGCGCCTCGGCGGGATCGGAGAACATCGCCTGCGCGAGCGGCGGCACCGTGAACGGCGCGTCGGGGCCGGCGATCTGGATCTGTTTCGAGATGGCGGTCGCGAGATCGGCGAGCGAGCGGTCGATCACGTGCTGCGTGTATTGCCACGCGAGCCAGTAGGCGATCAGGCCGCTCATCAGCGCGAGCATCGACAGCGGCGCGGCGAGGCGCCGGAGCAGCGAGCGGCGCAGGCTGGTGGTCACAGCCGGATCAGGAGACATTTCGACGGGCAAATGGATAAGCGCCGCTCACGGGGAGCGGCGCGGTCGTGCGCCGGGCGACGACGCGGGGCAGGGCGTGGACGCCGGCGGCACGCGGCCGGCCGGTGCGGCGCCGCTCAGACGCTCGCCGTCTGGCGGATTTCCTGCAGCAGGTAGCCGAAGCCGCGCACCGTGACGATTTCGACACGGCACTGCTCGAGTTTCTTGCGCACGCGATGCACATAGACTTCGATCGCGGTATCGCCGAGATCGCCGCCGAAGTGCGTGAGGTGATCCTGCAGCTGGGCCTTGCTGACGACGCGGCCGTGACGCAGCAGCAGCATCTCGAGCACCGCGAATTCGCGCGGCGACAGTTCGAGCGGCTTGTCGTCGTTGAAGATGCGGCGGTCGACGCCCGACAGGCGGACGCCGCCGAGCGACACTTCCGGACGCGGCATGTCGCTGTGCGGGCCGCTGCGGCGCATCACCGCGCGGATGCGCGCTTCGAGTTCGGCCGGCTCGAACGGCTTGAGCATGTAGTCGTCGGCGCCCGAATTCAGGCCCTGGATCCGGTCGTTCAGCTCGTCACGCGCGGTCAGTACGATCACGGGCGTGTGGCGGTTGGTCTGGCGGAAGCGCGTGAGCAGCGTCATCCCGTCGATGCCCGGCAGGCCGAGGTCGAGGATCACGAGTTCGTGGCGGTTCTGTGCCAGCGCCTGTTCGGCAAAAATGCCGTCATGCACCATGTCGACGGTGAAGCCAGCCTGCTCGAGGCTGCTCTGGATACCGCGTGCGATGGGGCGGTCGTCTTCGATCAGAAGGAGTCGCATGAAGTTCGCTCAAGTACAATGGGTTGGCGGTTCAGGCACGCGGACAGCACGACGCCGTTTCCACAGGGGCGCCGCATCACCGACATCAAGCGTGGCGGCCAGCGAACGATTAAATCCAAACATGTCCGATATCTCGATCAACGACCTTGAAGCCGCGATCAATTTCTGGCGCGCCCGCTCGCCGTCGAGCGGCGACGAACTCAAACTCTGCGAAGAGGCCAGCGCGCTCTCCAAGCCGTATGCGCTGCTGATTGTACAGCGCGAAAGCGCGCTGCAACTGGAAGGTTTGGACCCCAAGGCGCGGAAAGCGTACGAGACTTACGTGCGCCTTAAGGATGGCTTGGAAAGCTGAAGGCTTTCGCTGACTACATCCTAGAAAACGTTCATCGAAATGAAAAGTTGACGCGCCGCGCATCGAAAGATGCGCGGCGGTAGAGGAAGGCCTCAGGCGGCCGGGTGCGCGTGCGCGCCGGCACGGTCGATGAACAGCGCCAGTTCGATGTCGCGTTCGGTCAGGCCGTCGGCGTCGTGGGTCGACAGCGTGACGTCGACGCGGTTGTACACGTTGAACCATTCCGGATGGTGGTTCATTTCCTGCGCCTTGATCGCGACGCGCGTCATGAAGCCGAAGGCTTCGTTGAAATCGGCGAAGCGCAGGCTGCGCTGGATCGCATCGCGGCCCGGCACGGCCGTCCAGAGCGGCAGGCCTTCGAGCCGGGTCTTGCGTTCTTCTGATGTGAGCTTGTGGATCATGTTGCACCTCGTTTGGTAACGGCGCCCGCGCACGGCAGGGGCCGCGCGGCGAAGCCGGCGCCGTTCATTGTTTCATAGTTGTGCGACGGGCATCCGGGGATGGGCATCCGGGGACGGAGGCCGGAATGCGGCGCGGCTTGGCGCGTTACGCGTCGGCGTCGTCGGGCCAGCCTTCGCCCGTGCCGCGGTGCAGCACGCGGTCGGTCGCGAGCACCGCGCCGGCCGCGAATTCGGGCAGCGCCGCCAGCCGGTCCGCCAGCGCGCGGCTGTCGACATCGGCGAGCGCGAACAGCTGCGCGAAATCGTCGATCACGAAGTAGGTCTTCTGGAACGTATCGATCCGGTACTTCGTGCGCATCACGCGCTCGAGATCGAAGCCGAGCCGGTTCGGCGCCGCGCTTTCCAGGCTGTACAGGCTTTCACCCTTGCTCGACACGATCCCGGCGCCGTAGATCGACAGCCCGTTCGTGCCGCGCGGGTCGCGGATCAGCCCGAATTCGACCGTATACCAGTAGAGCCGCGCGAGCCGCGCCAGCGCCGCTTCGTCGTCGGCAACCGCGAGTGCGGTGCGCCCGTATGCCTGCATGTAGTCGGCGAACACCGGGTCGATCAGTAGCGGCACGTGGCCGAACAGGTCGTGGAAGCAGTCGGGTTCCTGCAGGTAGTCGAGCTGGTCGGGACGGCGCATCCACCAGGTGACCGGGAAACGCCGGTTCGCGAGGTGCTCGAAGAATACGCGGTCGGGCACGAGGCCCGGCACCGCGACGATCTCCCAGCCCGTTGCCGGCTTCAGCTGGCGGTTCACGTCGGCGAACGACGGCACGCGATCGGCCGGCAGGTCGATCTTCCCGAGCCCCGTGACGAACGCATCGCATGCGCGCCCGCGAAGCAGCGCCGACTGGCGCGCATAGAGCTGCTTCCACACCGCATGGTCGACCTGGCCGTAGCGGGCCAGCGGCTGGTCGATGGTGAAATCCGCGCGGGTTTCGAGGCCCGCGTCGAACTGCTCCTGCAGTTTCGCGGTGACGACGGTGGGCATGATCAGGCTCTGCACGCTGTGGTTGGGAACCATGCAAGTGTAGAGCGGCCTGCGCGCGGAATGGGCGCAATATTGGCGTTGATTCGCCGGATGATGCGATAATCGTGCATCAAATCACGAATCAATGCGGAGAATGCTCATGCTGGAACTCGATCACTTCGATCTCGCGCTGCTGGACGTGCTGCAGCGCTTCGGTCGCGCGACGCATCAGCAGCTCGGCGAGGAGGTGCCGCTGTCGCCGTCGCAGATCGGCCGGCGGCTGCAGCGGCTCGAGGCGGCGGGCGTGATCGAAGGCTACCGCGTGATGCTGCGCCCCGAAAAGCTCGGGCTCGGCGTTACCGCGTTCACGAGCCTGAAGCTGAAACACCATGGCGACTCGATCATCGAGCAGTTCCAGCAGCAGATCGACGTGCTGCCCGAAGTGCTCGAATGCCATGCGGTGGTGGGCGATGCCGATTATCTGCTGCGGATCGTCGCGCCGGACCTGAACGCGCTGTCGCAGTTCGTGATGAAGAAGCTGATGCGCGTGCCGGGCGTCGACAGCGTGCGCTCGAACATCGTGCTGACGACCTTCAAGCGCAACGGCGCGCTGCCGCTCGCGCACCTGGCGCCCGGCGCCGCGTGACGCGGCGACGGGGCTAGGGCCGCCGCGCGCTGCGCCGCCGGCAGGGCCGGATCAGGCTGCCTCGTGCGGCGTGTCCGCGTTCAGCAGGTCGACGTACGCGACCGCGACGAGATCGTCCTGCGACACGCCGAGCTTGGCGAACACGTCGTGCGCTTCGGCTTCACCGCCGGCTTCGTCGTCGTCGGGGCCGAGCACGACTTCCAGTTCGATGAAGTCGCCGAGGCCGTCGACGCGGTCGAGGTGGATGCGCGTGCGGCCCGCGAGGTATACATGCCGTTCCTTCGTCACGATCCCGCGGGTGGTCAGCGCGGTGGCGAGCAGCGCGTGCATCGCGTCGGGATTCGTCACCGGGCTGCGGGTGTAGTACGACGCCTTCGGGCCGTCGCGATCGTCGCGCTGGTAGAAGATCAGTTCGGCCGGCGTGCCGTCCTCGAAGCGGCGCAGCTTCAGCCGACCGCGCGGCACGTCATAGAAGAAATCCTGCTGGCGGTAGAACAGCGGCGCTTCGGTCGCGAGCGTCGCAGCGCGTTCGCGCAACTGGTCGAATGCGCGGGCGCGGGCTTTGATCTCGATGTTGCGGGCCATGCGGGTCTCCTTCGATAAGGGGTCTCGCGGTGTGCGAACGCACAATCTAGCAAAAAGGCGGGGATGGTGGCGTGACGGCGGGCGGGGGGCGTGGCGAGATGACGCGTGTTGCGCGCGATACCGGCGCCCGGTGCGTGGCGGCCGCGCCTTCATCAGCAGCGCTCATATCGCCCACTGGGCTTCGATCAGCCGCAGCGCGGCCGCGATCGCCGGTTCGTCGCGCCGCTCGGCGAGCGTCACGAACGTCAGTTCGGTCGGCACGGTCACGCGCTCGACGATCGTCAGCGCATGTGCGTGCGCTTCGGCCAGCGCGGTCGAGTCGCGTGCGAGTGTCAGCCCGATTCCCGACTTGACGAGGTCGAGCATCGACTGCTCCTGATCGACCTCGGCGACCTTCACGGGCTGCGCGCCGGCGTTCGCGAAGCGCCGCGACAGCAGCCGGTGGTGCGCGGACGCCGGCGGCGTCCAGATCCACGGCAGCGCGGCGAGCGCGCGCCAGTCGTGCGCGCGCTGCACGCGCTCCTTCCAGCCGGCCGGTGCGAGCACGCGGTACTGGAAATGCGTGAGTGTGACGGTATGGAACAGTGCGCCGTCGAGCGGGTCGTCCTCGCCCGGCCGGCCGATGTAGTAGCCGACGTCGAGCGCCTGCGCGCGCACCTGTTCGATCACCCAGCCCGACATCCCGTGCCGCAGCGCCGTCTCGATCTGCGGATGGGTCTCGACCAGCGCGCGCAGGAAGCCGCCGAGCCGCAGGAAGCCCGGATCGAGGATCGTGCCGATCCGCAGCCGGCCGCGCACTTCGTGCCGCAGCGCAGCAGCGGCGCGCTGCACGTCGGCGGCCGCGGCGAGCGCACGTTCCGCGTGCGGCAGCAGCGTCTGGCCGTCGCGCGTGAGCGCGAGCCCGCGCGACGTACGGGTGAACAGCGCGACGCCGAGCGTTTCCTGCAGATGCTTGATCTGTAGGCTGACGGCTGGCTGCGTCAGGTGCAGTTGCGCGGCGGCGCGTGTCAGGTTGCCTTCGCGCGCGACCGTCGCGAACGCGCGGAGCAGGGTGAGATCCATCGTCGTGATATGAGCGCGGCTTATAACGCAGTTCAGCATAACTCATTGGATCGGCGGCCGGCTGCCGGAGTACGCTTCAACGGTCGTGGCGCGTGGGGCCGCAAGCGCGGCGCGCGACGCACTATGCTGGAATTGATGCGCGGCACACAACAACGAGATTTGGATGGGCCGGAGGAAGGGCTGAGGCGGTAACTCTATCCAACCACGCCATGGGGTCCGAGTAAGCGCTGAAGCGCTAACTCGGGCCGACCGCCGTGGGGGTGGAGTAAGCGCTGAAGCGCTAACTCCACCCAACCACGCCATGGGGTCCGAGTAAGTGCTGAAGCACTAACTCGGACCGACAGGAGACAAACAAGTGACTACTCAACGCACGCTCGAAGGCGAATTCGATTACGTGATCGTCGGCGCGGGCACCGCGGGCTGCGTGCTCGCGAACCGCCTGACCGAGGATCCCGACATCCGCGTGCTGCTCCTCGAAGCGGGCGGCAAGGACGACTATCACTGGATCCACATCCCGGTCGGTTATCTGTATTGCATCGGCAACCCGCGCACCGACTGGCTGTACAAGACGCAGCCCGAAGCGGCGCTCAACGGCCGCGCACTGTCGTATCCGCGCGGTCGCGTGCTCGGCGGCTGCTCGTCGATCAACGGCATGATCTACATGCGCGGCCAGCGCGAGGATTACGACAGCTGGGCGCAGGAAACAGGCGACGCCGGCTGGTCGTGGGACAGCGTGCTGCCGATCTTCAAGCGCAGCGAGGATCACCACGCGGGCGCGAGCGACGCGCACGGCGCGGGCGGCTACTGGCGCGTCGAGAAGCAGCGGCTGCGCTGGGAGATCCTCGAATCGTTCGCGCAGGCCGCGCAGCAGACAGGCATCCCGGCGACCGACGATTTCAATCGCGGCGACAATTCGGGGGTCGGCTATTTCGAGGTGAACCAGAAGCGCGGCGTGCGCTGGAATACGTCGAAGGCGTTCCTGCGGCCCGCGATGGCGCGCCCGAATCTGACCGTGATCACCGGCGCGCAGGCGCAGCGCGTGATCTTCGAAGGGCGGCGCGCGGTCGGCGTCGAATATCACGGCGGCGGCACCGATTACGTCGCGCGGGCGAGCGCGGAAGTGCTGCTGACGTCCGGCGCAGTGAATTCGCCGCAACTGCTCGAACTGTCGGGCGTCGGCTGCGGCCGGCGGCTGCAGGCGCTCGGCATCGACGTCGTGCAGGATCTGCCCGGCGTCGGCGAAAACCTGCAGGATCACCTGCAATTGCGGATGGCGTTTCGCGTCGAAGGCGTGCGTACGCTCAACACGCTGTCCGCGCACTGGTGGGGCAAGCTGATGATCGGCGCGGAATATGCGCTGCTGCAGCGCGGGCCGATGTCGATGGCGCCGTCGCAGCTCGGCGCGTTCGCGAAATCCGATCCCGACGATCCCGCGCTCACGCGGCCCGATCTCGAATACCACGTGCAGCCGCTGTCACTCGATCGCTTCGGCGAGCCGCTGCACAGCTTCAACGCGTTTACGGCGTCCGTCTGCCATCTGCGGCCGACGTCGCGCGGCAGCGTGCATATCGCGAGCGCCGATCCGGGCATGGCACCCGCGATCGCGCCGAACTATCTGTCGACTGAGCACGATCGCCATGTCGCCGCGAACGCGCTGCGGCTCACGCGCCGGATCGCGTCGGCGCCGGCACTCGCGCGCTATCGTCCCGAGGAAATCCTGCCGGGCGCGCAGTACCGGACCGAGGCCGAGCTGATCGAGGCGGCCGGCGCCGTCGGCACGACGATCTTCCATCCGGTCGGCACCTGCCGGATGGGGCGTGCCGAAGACGAACGCGCGGTCGTCGACAGCCGGCTGTGCGTGCGCGGCATCGCCGGGCTGCGGATCGTCGATGCATCGGTGATGCCGTTCATTACATCGGGCAACACCAATTCGCCGACGCTGATGATCGCCGAGCGCGCGAGCGACATGATCCGTGCCGATCGCCGCGCGGCGCGCGAAGCGACGACGGTGCGAACCGACGCGGCGGTGACGGCCGCGTGACGGAACGCTGACGCGCGCGACAGCGGGCCGTCATGATGGCGTCCGCTGATTCGATATGCGAAACAAGCTGCCGTTGCGTCGCTCGTGTCGATTGCGGCGGTTCGAACGGCAAGTTCCATGCAAGCCGCGCGGTTGCGCGGCTTTTTTCGTTGCGCGCGTGCAGGGCCGTGCGGATGGTCAACGGACGATGATGCACGTGTCAAAAAAGCGTGGCGAAAAACCGTGCACAACCCATGCGGCATGGCGGCCAGCCCTATAAGTGCAAATCCCGATGATTGCACTGCACCAACGGCGCGACAATGTTGCGCAATGTGCATACGCGTCGGCGCGGGAGACCACCCTCGAGGCGTACCACGGCGCCCGGGGGCAGCCGGCTGATCCGCTGACCTGTTCGCGGGCGCTTGCGCCACGCTTCCCGGTGCTTCGCCTGACTTCGTACGGAAGGGAACATGATTCTCGGCGACACGATTCTGGAAACACGCGGACTGACAAAGGAATTCAGGGGTTTCACCGCCGTAAACGGCGTCAACCTGCGTGTGCGTCGCGGCGCGATCCATGCGCTGATCGGGCCCAACGGCGCGGGCAAGACGACCTGCTTCAACCTCCTCACCAAGTTCCTGACACCGACGGCCGGCCAGATCGTCTTCAACGGGATCGACATCACCGACGAGCGGCCCGCGCAGGTTGCGCGGCGCGGCATCATCCGTTCGTTCCAGATCTCGGCCGTGTTCCCGCACCTGACCGCGCTGCAGAACGTGCGCATCGGCCTGCAACGCGCGCTCGGCACCGAATTCCATTTCTGGCGCAGCGAACGCACGCTGAAGCGGCTCGACGATCGCGCAATGGACCTGCTCACGCAGGTCGGCCTCACCGATTTCGCGCAGGTACCGACTGTCGAGCTTGCATACGGCCGCAAGCGCGCGCTGGAGATCGCGACGACGCTCGCGATGGAACCCGAATTGATGTTGCTCGACGAGCCCACGCAGGGGATGGGCCACGAGGACGTCGACCGCGTGACCGCGCTGATCAAGAAGGTCGCGAGCGGCCGCACGATCCTGATGGTCGAGCACAACATGAACGTGATCGCGGGCATCTCCGACACGATCACCGTCCTGCAACGCGGCGAGGTGCTGGCCGAAGGCTCGTATGCGGAGGTGTCGAAGAATCCGCTCGTCATCGAGGCCTACATGGGCAGCGCCGACGCAGCGCTCGCGGGGGCGCACGCATGAAGCACAGCGAACGGGAGGAACGCGAATTGAGCGGCGTCGAGAGCGGTACGCCCGCGCTGGAGATCACGGGCCTGGAGGCCTGGTACGGGGAATCCCACATATTGCACGGTGTCGACCTGACGGTGCACCGCGGCGAGGTCGTCACGCTGCTCGGCCGCAACGGCGCGGGCCGCACGACGACGCTGCGCGCGATCATGGGCCTCACGGGCCGCCGCAGCGGGTCGATCAAGGTCGCGGGCAACGAGACGATCGGCCTCGCGACGCACCGCATCGCGCATTTCGGCGTCGGCTACTGCCCGGAGGAACGCGGGATCTTCTCGAGCCTGTCGTGCGAGGAGAACCTGATGCTGCCGCCGCCGATCGGGCCGCGCGAGCATGCGATGTCGCTCGACGAGATCTACGCGATGTTCCCGAACCTCGCGTCGCGCCGGCAGAGCCAGGGCACGCGGCTGTCCGGCGGCGAACAGCAGATGCTCGCGGTCGCGCGGATCCTGCGCACCGGCGCGAGCCTGCTGTTGCTCGACGAAATTTCCGAAGGCCTCGCGCCGGTTATCGTGCAGACGCTCGCACGGATGATCGTCGCGCTGAAGGCGCGCGGCTACACGATCGTGATGGTCGAACAGAATTTCCGCTTCGCCGCGCCGCTCGCCGACCGCTTCTACGTGATGGAGCACGGCACCATCGTCGAGCATTTCCGTGCGTCCGAACTGGAAGGCAAGATGCCGACCCTGCACGACCTGCTCGGGGTGTGACGCCGCCCCGTATCTTTTGCCGCTAGCCGTGGCGGCCCTCGAACAACCACAACGCATCAGAACAACAAGGAGACGTCAATGAAAATGAAGACCCTCGCACACGCTTGTCTCGCGCTCGCGACCGCCGCGTTCACTGCCGGCGCCGCCCAAGCCGCGGATACCGTGAAGATCGGCTTCATCACCGACATGTCGGGGCTTTACGCGGACATCGACGGGCAGGGCGGCCTCGAGGCGATCCGCATGGCGGTCGCCGACTTCGGCGGCAAGGTGCTCGGCAAGCCGATCGAGGTCGTCTATGCCGATCACCAGAACAAGGCCGACATCGCCGCGTCGAAGGCGCGCGAATGGATGGATCGCGGCGGGCTCGACCTGCTGGTCGGCGGCACGAACTCGGCGACGGCGCTGTCGATGAACCAGGTCGCGGGCGAGAAGAAGAAGGTCTACATCAACATCGGCGCGGGGGCCGACACGCTGACCAACGAGCAATGCACGCCGTACACCGTTCACTACGCGTACGACACGATGGCGCTCGCGAAGGGCACCGGTTCGGCGGTGGTGAAGCAGGGCGGCAAGAGCTGGTTCTTCCTGACCGCCGACTATGCGTTCGGCAAGGCGCTCGAGAAGAACACGTCGGATGTCGTGAAGGCGAACGGCGGCCAGGTGCTCGGCACGGTGCGTCACCCGCTGTCCGCGTCGGACTTCTCGTCGTTCCTGTTGCAGGCGCAAGCGTCGAAGGCGCAGATCCTCGGCCTCGCTAACGCGGGCGGCGACACGATCAACTCGATCAAGGCCGCGAAGGAGTTCGGCATCACGAAGACGATGAAGCTTGCCGCGCTGCTGATGTTCATCGACGACGTGCACAGCCTGGGCCTCGAGACGACGCAGGGCCTCGTGCTGACCGACAGCTGGTACTGGAATCGCGACGCGGCGTCGCGCCAGTGGGCGCAGCGCTACTTCGGCAAGATGAAGAAGATGCCGTCGAGCCTGCAGGCGGCCGACTACTCGTCGGTGACGACCTACCTGAAGGCGGTCCAGGCCGCCGGTACGACCGATTCCGACAAGGTGATGGCCGAGCTGAAGAAGATCAAGATCAACGACTTCTACGCGAAGGGCTACATCCGCACGGACGGCAGCATGATCCACGACATGTACCTGATGGAAGTGAAGAAGCCGTCGGAATCGAAGGAGCCGTGGGACTACTACAAGGTGCTCGCGACGATTCCGGGCGAGCAGGCGTTCGGGACCAGGCAGGAGACGCGCTGCGCGCTGTGGAAGTAAGCGAAACGTAGCGGCGCGCGCGGGCGCGCCGCGCAGTGGCGGCTGCGGCGATGTGCCCGCTGCGCCGCCCGCGTGCGCAATGCATGAAGGTTGCGCACGCAACGAAACTCATTCTGACGGCTAAGTCGATGGAAATCTTTGGCATTCCGTTGCCGGCGATGCTGAGCCAGTTGCTGCTCGGGCTCGTCAACGGCTCGTTCTACGCGATCCTGAGCCTCGGGCTCGCGGTGATCTTCGGGCTGCTCAACGTGATCAACTTCGCGCACGGCGCGTTGTTCATGCTGGGCGCGATGCTCGCGTGGATGGGCCTGTCGTATTTCGGGCTGCCGTACTGGGCGATGCTGGTGCTGGCGCCGCTGGTCGTCGGCGCGTTCGGGATCGTGATCGAGCGCTCGATGCTGCGCTGGCTGTACAAGCTCGATCACCTGTACGGGCTGCTGCTCACGTTCGGCCTCACGCTGGTCGTCGAAGGCGTGTTCCGGTCGATCTACGGTTCGTCCGGCCAGCCGTACGACGTGCCGTCGCAGCTTTCCGGCGCAACCAACCTCGGCTTCATGTTCCTGCCGAACTACCGTGCGTGGGTCGTCGTCGCATCGCTCGCGGTGTGCCTTGCGACGTGGTTCGTGATCGAGAAGACGCGCCTGGGCGCCTACCTGCGCGCGGGCACCGAGAACCCGAAGCTGGTCGAGGCGTTCGGCGTGAACGTGCCGATGATGATCACGCTCACCTACGGCTTCGGCGTCGCGCTCGCCGCGTTCGCGGGCGTGCTGGCCGCGCCGGTGATCCAGGTCTCGCCGCTGATGGGCCAGCCGATGATCATCACCGTGTTCGCGGTGGTCGTGATCGGCGGGATGGGTTCGATCCTCGGCTCGATCGTCACGGGCCTGCTGCTCGGCGTGATCGAGGGCTTCACGCGCGTGTTCTATCCCGAAGCGTCGGCCACCGTCGTGTTCGTGATCATGGCGATCGTGCTGCTGTTTCGCCCGGCGGGCCTCTTCGGCAAGGAAAAATGATGCAGAGAAAAGTGCTCTACGGCGCGCTGCTCGCCGCACTGCTCGCGGCACCGTTCATCGGCGCGTATCCGGTGTTCGTGATGAAGGTGCTCACGTTCGCGCTGTTCGCGGCCGCGTTCAACCTGCTGATCGGCTATACGGGGCTGCTGTCGTTCGGCCATGCGATGTTCCTCGCGACCGCCGGCTACGCGACCGGTTATTCGATACAGACGCTCGGTTTCACGCCGGAACTCGGCGTGCTCGCGGGCACCGTCGCCGCGACGCTGCTCGGGCTCGTCGTCGGGCTGTTCGCGATCCGCCGGCAAGGCATCTACTTCGCGATGATCACGCTCGCGTTCGCACAGATGGTCTACTTCATCTACCTGCAGGCGCCGTTCACGCACGGCGAGGACGGCCTGCAGGGCGTGCCGCGCGGCCACCTGTTCGGGCTGCTCGACCTGTCGAACGACGTCGCGCTGTACTACGTCGTGCTGGCGGTGGTGGTCGCCGCGTGCGCGTTCATCGTGCGGGTCGTCCATTCGCCGTTCGGCCAGGTGCTCGTCGCGATCAAGGAGAACGAAGCGCGCGCGATCTCGCTCGGCTACGACACCGATCGCTTCAAGCTGCTCGCGTTCATCCTGTCGGCCGGGCTCGCGGGGCTGGCGGGCTCGCTGAAGGTGCTCGTGCTGGGCTTCGAGACGCTCTCCGATGCGTACTGGACGATGTCGGGCCTCGTCGTGCTGATGACGCTCGTCGGCGGGATGGGCACGCTGTTCGGACCGCTGCTGGGGGCCGCGCTGATCGTCGCGCTGGAAGACCGGCTCGGCGACATCGGCGAATGGCTCGCGTCGACGACGGGCGTTGCGTGGTTCCACTCGCTCGGCGAATCGGCGACGATCGTCACGGGGCTGATTTTCATCGCATGCGTGCTGGCATTCCGGCGCGGCATCGTCGGCGAAATGGTCGCGCGGATCAAGCCGCTCAGGGCATCCTGAGCGCGGGTCCGCACGCGTCGCGTGCACGTTGATGCGAAGCACCATCCGGCACGCTTCGGAAGGGTGCCGCAGCGGGCTCGGGCCGGCGCCGCGCGGCAGACTGGTGCCCCATTTTCGTGCGGCGATGCACCATAGGGGTAAATGCTAAGTTGTCGCTCGGTGAAAGGTCCTTTAATCTTCGTCCTAGTTCTGATGCACCGCGAAACGAATTTGCAGGTGGAGAACGAGGAGACAATCGAGGCACAAAGTGCCCGGACCCCAAAGCGCTGTTGGACGGAATCCAACAGCGCTTTTTCATTTGCGTGCACGAATTTGCGTCGATGGTGCATCGAGCGGCGCCATTGCCGTGTTCCACGCTACCGTTCGCGCCGCGCATTTTCCGCGCTTCACCGCGTCCCTCCGCTTTTCCATTCTCCGCAATCCATTCGCAGACGACGCGCAGCCATGCGCATACCGTCCGGGCTTACCCGGTTGGCGTGCGCGAAAAGCGTCCGTTACACTTGGCTTTCGCCGACCGTGCGGTCGGGAATATCGGTCGGCAGTTCTCCTACAAGCAGAATGCAGAAGAGGGAGTACGGTTGGATGAGAAGCGCGGGACGTTGGATCGGGGCAGGAAGGGCGGCTGGCGCTGCTCGTTCGTCGTGGGGTGCGAGTGGTGCCATCGCGGCTTTCCCGGGCCGTTCTGCAGCCTGTATGGGCGTTCCGTCGCGATTCCGGGTCGTTGCGTTCGCATCCGTATCCGCAGCCGCGTTGGCATCCGCATGAGCTGCCGGTTTTTCGATCGTTTGCCGCTCGCGTATCAGGCCGAACCAGGCCGGATCGACGCACCTTCCGACCATCGTTGCGTACGCATCGATCGCCCGCACGATTCCGCATTTCTTCGCTTCCTTCATCCTGACGACACTGCCGCTGCGCATCGTGGCGGTCGAACGACCGCTCCGGGCGGTATCCGGCGCGCGCGTGCGGGGTCCCGACCGGGCGCTGTCGCGCACGCGATGCTTCACGGGAAAACGAGCGTAGGCGCGGTAAGGCGAGATAGTTAAATTATTAACTTGTTTTGGGGACCGGGAGCCGCCCGAGCGACCCGTGGCTTTTTCGAGCAGCGTTTGGAGACAACGTAAATGAAGATGAATCGATGGATGGAGGCCGTGCTTGCCGCGGGCCTCGTGTGCGCGGCGGCAACGGCGTCGGCGCAGGTGAAGATCGGCGTGACGCTGTCGGCCACCGGGCCGGCCGCATCGCTCGGGATTCCGGAAAAGAACACGATCGCGCTGCTGCCGAAGGAAATCGCGGGCAAGAGCGTGCAGTACATCGTGCTCGACGATGCATCCGACACGAGCCGCGCGGTGCAGAACGTACGCAAGCTGATCGACGAGGACCACGTCGACGCGATCATCGGCTCGTCCGTCACGCCGAACTCGCTCGCGATGCTCGACCCCGTGTCGCAGGGCAAGACGCCGACGATTTCGCTCGCGGCGAGCGCGCAGATCATTGCGCCGATGGACGCGAAGCGTGCGTGGATGTTCAAGGTGCCGCAGAACGACCAGCTGATGGCGGACGCGATCGCCGGTTACATGGCGAAGCACGGCGTGAAGACGGTCGGCTTCATCGGCTTCGCCGATGCGTACGGCGACAGCTGGTACAACACGTTCAACGCGGCGGCCGCGAAGAACGGCCTGAAGGTCGTGTCGAACGAGCGCTTCAACCGTACCGACGCGTCGGTGATGGGGCAGGTGCTGAAGCTGATGGGCTCGAATCCCGATGCGGTGCTGATCGCCGGGTCCGGCACGCCGGCGGCGCTGCCGGCCAAGACGCTGAAGGAGCGCGGCTACAAGGGCAAGGTGTACCAGACGCATGGCGTCGCGAACAACGACTTCCTGCGCGTGTGCGGCAAGGATTGCGAAGGCGAGATCCTGCCGGCCGGCCCGGTGCTCGTGACCGACCAGCTGCCCGATTCGAATCCGGTGAAGAAGCCGGCGCTCGGGTACAAGGCCGCGTACGAGAAGGCCTACGGCGCGGGCTCGCTGGCGACGTTCGGTGGCCATGCATGGGATGCGGGGCTGCTGCTGCAGCGTGCGATTCCCGAGGCGCTGAAGAAGGGCCAGCCGGGCACGGAAGCGTTCCGCGAAGCGCTGCGCGCGTCGCTCGAAAGCGTGAAGGATCTACCGGTGTCGCACGGCGTGATCAACATGACGCCGACCGATCACAACGGCTTCGACACGCGTGCGCGCGTGATGGTGCAGATCGTCGACGGCAAGTGGAAGTTGCAGGCCGAGTAAGCATCACGTGAAACCGGCGTGCGCGGCGCGAACGGTGCCGCGCGCGCCGTCGGCAGGGCGCCGGGCCTGACGGGCGGCGCCCGTGCCGCATGGAACCACCGGGTACGCCGCGTGGCGCCTGACGCGCCGATCTTGCGGTCCGTGCACCCCGGCCGTTCCCGTCGCCGTTTCTCCGCAACATTCTCGATACACGAAACGTATGGATTTCTCGATTGCGGCGATCCTCGCGCAAGACGGCATCACGACCGGCGCCATTTATGCATTGCTGTCGCTGGCGCTCGTGCTGGTGTTTTCCGTCACGCGGGTGATCTTCATTCCCCAGGGCGAATTCGTCGCCTACGGTGCGCTGACGCTTGCAGCGTTGCAGGCGCAGAAATTTCCCGCCACCTGCTGGCTGCTGTTCGTGATGGGCATCGCATGCTTCCTGCTCGAAGTCGGCGGCCTGATCCGGCATCGCGAACGCCGCCATCAGCTCGGCCGCACGCTCGCGACGCTCGGCAGCCGCTACATCCTGCTGCCGCTCGCGGTGTTCGCGATTACGCACAGTGTTGCCGCGCAGCCGTTGCCGATGCTCGCGCAGATCGCGCTGACGCTTGCGATCGTCGTGCCGATGGGGCCGTTCGTCTACCGGCTCGTGTACCAGCCGATCGCCGAAGGCACGACGCTGCTGCTGCTGATCGTGTCGGTCGCCGTCCATTTCGCGATGGTCGGCCTCGGGCTCGTGATGTTCGGCGCGGAAGGCTCGCGCACCAACGGGTTCTCGGATGCATCGCTGTCGATCGGCAGCATGACGGTGTCGGCGCAGAGCATCCTGGTCGTCGTCACCGCACTCGTGCTGATCGGCGCGCTCTACGTGTACTTCGGCCGCACGATCGCGGGCAAGGCGCTGCGCGCGACGTCGGTGAACCGGCTCGGCGCGCAGCTCGTCGGCATCGGCACGACCGACGCAGGGCGGCTCGCGTTTACGTTCGCGGCGGGGCTCGGCGTGCTGTCCGGCATCCTCGTCGGCCCGCTGACGACGATCTACTACGACTCGGGCTTCCTGATCGGCCTGAAGGGCTTCGTCGGCGCGATCATCGGCGGGCTCGTCAGCTATCCGCTCGCGGCCGCCGGGTCGCTGCTCGTCGGCGTGCTCGAATCGTATTCGTCGTTCTGGGCGAGCGCATACAAGGAGGTGATCGTGTTCACGCTGATCATTCCGGTGCTGCTGTGGCGGAGCTTCGCGACGCCGCACGCGGAAGAGGAAGAGGAGTGACACGATGAAGACGATGGTACGCAACAAGACCTTCTGGGTGTTTCTCGTGGTGCTGTTCTCGCTGCCGGTGTTGCCGGGCGTGCTGCAGGTGCCCGAGTACTGGATCACGCTGCTGAACTACATCGGCCTCTATGCGATTGTCGCGATCGGGCTCGTGCTGCTGACGGGCGTCGGTGGGATGACCAGCTTCGGGCAGGCCGCGTTCGTCGGTATCGGCGCGTATGCGACCGCGTTCCTGACGACGCGGTACGGCGTGTCGCCGTGGCTCGCGCTGATCGTCGGTGTCGTGCTGACGGCGCTCGTCGCGCTCGTGCTCGGCGCGGTCACGATGCGGCTGTCCGGGCACTTCCTGCCGCTCGGCACGATCGCGTGGGGCCTCGCGCTGTTCTACCTGTTCGGCAACCTCGAACTGCTCGGCAAGTACGACGGGATCAACGGGATTCCGGCGCTGAACCTGTTCGGCATCGCGCTCGAAAGCGGCCGCAGCCTGTACTTCCTGATCTGGGCCGTCGTGCTGGCCGCGATCGTGTCGGTGCAGAACCTGCTGAACAGCCGCCCGGGCCGCGCGATCCGCGCGCTGCGCGGCGGCGGCGTGATGGCCGAGGCGATGGGCGTGAACACCGCGTGGATGCGCGTCGTGATCTTTGTCTACGCGGCCGTGCTCGCGGCCGTGTCGGGTTTCCTTTACGCGCACCTGCAGCGTGCGGTGAATCCGACCCCGTTCGGCCTGAACCACGGGATCGAATTCCTGTTCATGGCCGTGGTCGGCGGCGTGTCGCACGTGTGGGGCGCGGTGCTCGGCGCGGCGATCCTCACCGTGCTGCAGGATTACCTGCAGACGCTGCTGCCGAAGCTGCTCGGCTCGGAAGGCAACTTCGAGATCATCGTGTTCGGCGTGCTGATGGTGCTGCTGCTGCAGTACGCGCGCCAGGGCGTATGGCCGTTCGTCGCGAGGCTGTTCCCGCGCGGGCCACGCGCACATGTGCCCGCGCACGCCGATCCGTTGCCGCAGCGTGCGAAGCCCGCGACCGGCGAGCCGCTGCTCGTCGTCGACAACGCACGCAAGCAGTTCGGCGGGCTCGTGGCCGTCAACGATGTCAGCTTCGACGTGAAGGCGGGGCAGATCATCGGGCTGATCGGCCCGAACGGCGCCGGCAAGTCGACCACGTTCAATCTCGTCACAGGCGTACTGAAGCCGACGAGCGGCACGATCACGTTCCGCGGCGAGCGTATCGACGGACTCACGTCGCGCCAGATCGTCCGCCGCGGCATCGGCCGCACGTTCCAGCACGTGAAGCTGTTGCCGGCGATGACGGTGCTCGAGAACGTCGCGATCGGCGCGCATCTGCGCGGCCATACGGGTGTCTGGCGCAGCATCGCGCGGCTCAATGCACACGAGGAGGCGCAGTTGCTGGCTGAAGCCGCGCGCCAGATCCGCCGCGTCGGGCTCGAAAAGCACATGTACGACGAAGCAGGCAGCCTCGCGTTGGGGCAGCAGCGGATACTCGAAATCGCGCGGGCGCTGTGCTGCGATCCGACACTGCTGTTGCTCGACGAGCCAGCCGCCGGGTTGCGTTACCAGGAGAAGCAGCAACTCGCCGACCTGTTGCGGCGGCTGAAGGCGGAAGGCATGAGCGTGTTGCTTGTGGAACATGACATGGATTTCGTGATGAACCTCACCGATCGGCTGGTGGTGATGGAATTCGGCACGCGGATCGCGGAAGGGCTGCCGCAGGACGTGCAGCAGGATCCGGCGGTGCTCGAAGCGTATCTGGGCGGGGTGGAGTGATGACGGACACGACGATGCCGATTCTCGAAGTGCGCGGGCTGGCGGTCCGGTACGGGAAGGTGGAGGCGCTGCACGGCGCGGCGATCAAGGTCGGCGCGGGGCAGATCGTCAGCGTGATCGGCCCGAACGGCGCCGGCAAATCGACGCTGCTGAACGCGATCATGGGGGCGCTGCCGGTGACCGGACATGCGTCGGGCGCGGTCGTGTATCGCGGCAACGACGTCGGCGCATTGCCGGTCGAGCAGCGCGTCGCACGCGGGATGTGCCTCGTCCCGGAAAAGCGCGAGCTGTTCAGCACGATGACGGTCGAGGACAACCTCGTGCTGGGCGCGTATCGGCGCAAGCGGGCCGGGGAGGCGAACTTCCTGGACCAGCTCGATCACGTGTTCGCGCTGTTTCCGCGGCTGAAGGAGCGGCGCAAGCAGGCGGCCGGCACGCTGTCGGGCGGTGAGCGGCAGATGCTTGCGGTCGGGCGAGCGCTGATGGGCAAACCTGACCTGCTGATGCTCGACGAGCCGAGCCTCGGGTTGGCGCCGCTGATCGTGAAGGAGATCTTTCATATCATCAGTGCGTTGCGCGGTACGGGCGTTGCGACGTTGCTGATCGAGCAGAATGCACGGGCCGCGTTGCAGATCTCCGACTACGGTTATGTGCTGGAGACGGGCGAGTTTGCGCTGGAAGGGCCGGCAGCCGAACTCGCGCAGAATCCGCGCGTGATCGAGACGTACCTCGGGCTGGCGAAGAAGACGGCCTGATTGTTCGAGTGGTTGGCGGGAAACGGGCGGCGTGTTTCACGTGAAACACGCCGTTTTTGTTTGGAGGATCGGGCGATGCCTCGAAGGCCCGAGGCCGGGGGATAAGTATCGGGCGAATAGTCGGAAGTTCTGTGCGGTGCTGGCGGATAAGCCGTGCACAGCGTGACGGGTGATCCTGGGTCTAGCGCCACTGGTCAAGTTCATGGCGCATTGATTTCTGCACAGACCAACGATGTGCTGGTTCTCGGTGGATAAGTGCCGGATCAATAGCTGGGAATTCTGTGAGGACGAGGGCGGGCGCGGCAGGCACAGGGTGCCGCGTCGGCCACAGGCTTTGATTGCTGCATGTGTTCCTCGTGCTGCTTTCCCGATGCGGCGGTCTTTGCACAGCCGCTGCGATGTGCGGCGAACTGACCGAGAACATTGCCGGAGCAGGCCTAACCCCGCGAATTCGCCTGTCTTCCGTCGAAAAATCGACGAAATGCACAGACCCTACCATTCGGACGGCCTTCGGGTGAAAAGCGAACCCGCTATAATTCCGCCCATACATTTCTCAGATAGGTTCGTGCGCAGTCCTGCGTACGGAATCCCACCATGCTTTTTCCCACAGAATTTGACGTCATCGTCGTCGGTGGCGGTCACGCCGGCACGGAAGCAGCGCTGGCGTCCGCCCGAATGGGCGCGAAGACACTGCTGCTGACCCACAACATCGAAACACTCGGGCAGATGAGCTGCAATCCGTCGATCGGCGGCATTGGCAAAGGCCATCTGGTCAAGGAAGTCGATGCGCTGGGCGGCGCGATGGCAGCCGCGACGGACGAGAGTGGTATTCAGTTTCGGATCCTCAATTCGTCGAAAGGCCCGGCCGTGCGCGCGACGCGGGCGCAGGCCGATCGCATCCTGTACAAGGCCGCGATCCGCCACCGGCTCGAAAACCAGCCGAACCTGTGGCTGTTCCAGCAGGCTGTCGACGACCTGATGGTCGAAGGCGACCGTGTGGTGGGCGCCGTCACGCAGATCGGCATCCGCTTCCGCGCGCGCGCGGTTGTGCTGACCGCCGGCACGTTCCTCGACGGCAAGATCCACGTCGGCCTGAACAACTACACGGGCGGCCGTGCGGGCGATCCGGCGGCCGTGTCGCTGTCGTCGCGCCTGAAGGAGCTGAAGCTGCCGCAGGGCCGCCTGAAGACCGGTACGCCGCCGCGTATCGACGGCCGTACGATCGACTTCTCGAAGCTGGACGAGCAGCCGGGCGACCTCGATCCGATCCCCGTGTTCTCGTTCCTGGGCCGTGCGGAGCAGCATCCGCAGCAGTTGCCGTGCTGGGTTACGCACACGAACGAGCGCACGCACGACATCATTCGCGGCGGCCTCGACCGTTCGCCTATGTATACAGGCGTGATCGAAGGCGTCGGGCCGCGTTATTGCCCGTCGATCGAGGACAAGATCCACCGGTTTGCATCGAAGGAATCGCATCAGATCTTCCTCGAGCCGGAAGGGCTGACGACCAACGAGTTCTACCCGAACGGGATCTCGACGAGCCTGCCGTTCGACGTCCAGCTCGAGCTCGTGCATTCGATGCGCGGCCTCGAGAACGCGCACATCCTGCGCCCCGGCTACGCAATCGAGTACGACTACTTCGACCCGCGCGCGCTGAAGGCGTCGCTCGAGACGAAAGCGATCAACGGGCTGTTCTTTGCGGGCCAGATCAACGGGACGACCGGCTATGAAGAAGCGGCGGCGCAGGGCCTGCTGGCCGGCCTCAATGCGGGCCGCTACGTGCAGGAGAAGGACGCATGGTGCCCGCGTCGCGACCAGGCCTATCTGGGCGTGCTGGTCGACGACCTGGTGACGCGTGGTGTGGCCGAGCCGTACCGGATGTTCACGAGTCGTGCCGAGTATCGTCTGAGCCTGCGTGAAGACAACGCCGACATGCGCCTGACCGAGATGGGTCGCGAACTGGGGCTCGTCGACGACGCGCGCTGGGATGCATTCAGCCGAAAGCGCGACGCTGTTTCACGTGAAACCGAACGCCTGAAGTCGACGTGGGTCACGCCGAAGACGCTGCCGCCGGAAGAGGCAACCGCGCTGCTCGGCAAGGCGATCGATCACGAATACAGCCTCGCCGAGTTGCTGCGCCGCCCGGGGATCAGCTACGACGGCGTATGCGGCTTGAAGGGTGGCGAATGCGGCCCCGCGGAGCCGCTGGCTGACGATCCGGTGATGCTCGAGCAGATCAAGGAACAGGTCGAGATCGGCATCAAGTATCAGGGTTATATCGAGCGCCAGGCATCCGAGATCGAACGCAACGATGCGAACGAGAACACACGCCTGCCGGACGGCATCGATTACCGCGAAGTTCGCGGCCTGTCGTTCGAGGTGAGCCAGAAGCTCAACGAGTTCCGACCGGAAACGATCGGGCAGGCGTCGCGCATCTCGGGCGTCACGCCGGCGGCCATCTCGCTGCTGATGGTGCACCTGAAGCGCCGCGGCCTGGGACGTCGTAATGGCACTGCCGCAGAGGCAACGGAGCAGGGGGACGGTGCCGTCCCGACGCAACAATGACGGCGCGTCGCGCGCCGGCGGTTAATCGGGACGTACTGGAACAGATGCTCGTCGACGGCACGACTGCGCTCGACATCTCGCTGACGGATGCACAACGCGACCAGCTGCTCGACTATGTCGCGCTGCTCGGCAAATGGAACGCGGTCTACAACCTGACTGCGATCCGCGACCCGAAGCAGATGCTGATTCAGCACATCCTCGATTCGCTTTCCATCGTCCCGCATCTGCGCGGCCGTGCATCGGCCCGCGTGCTCGACGTCGGTTCGGGGGGCGGGTTACCGGGTATCGTGCTGGCGATCGTCGAGCCGGACTGGCAGGTCACGCTGAACGATATCGTGCAGAAGAAGTCTGCATTCCAGACGCAAATGCGTGCGGAGCTGAAGCTCGCGAACCTGTCGGTAGTCACCGGGCGGGTCGAATCGCTGCAGCCGGGTGTCGAAGTGCCGGAAAAATTCGACATGATCGTCTCTCGCGCCTTCGCTGATCTGTCCGACTTCGTTAAACTTGCTCGACATCTGGTTGCGCAGGGCGGATCGATCTGGGCGATGAAGGGCGTACACCCGGACGACGAGATTGCACGGTTGCCGGAAGGCAGCCGCGTAAAGCAGACGATGCGGCTGGCGGTGCCGATGCTCGATGCCGAACGGCATCTGATCGAAGTGGCCGTCGACGAAGCGAATTGAAGGCGCGTTGTAGCGCGCCGATTGTTTGAAGTAAGAGGAACACACCTACGATGGCAAAGATCTTCTGCGTTGCAAACCAGAAGGGGGGCGTCGGCAAGACGACGACATCGGTCAATCTCGCCGCAAGCCTTGCAGCGCAGGAGCAACGAGTCCTGCTGATCGATCTCGACCCGCAGGGCAACGCGACGATGGGTAGCGGGATCGACAAGGCCGCGTGCGAATCGACCGTGTACGAAGTACTGATCGACGGTGTGTCGGTGACCGACGCACGTGTGCGCCCGGAAGGCGTCACCTATGACGTGCTGCCCGCGAACCGCGAGCTGTCCGGTGCCGAGATCGAACTGATCAGCATCGACAACCGCGAGCGCCGGCTGAAGGCCGCGCTCGAGTCCGTCGCCGACGACTACGATTTCGTGCTGATCGATTGCCCGCCGACGTTGTCGCTGCTGACGCTGAACGGACTATGCGCGGCGCATGGCGTCGTGATCCCGATGCAGTGCGAGTACTTCGCGCTGGAGGGGTTGTCGGACCTCGTCAACACGATCAAGCAGGTTCACGCGAACATGAACCGCGACCTGAAGATCATCGGCTTGCTGCGCGTGATGTTCGATCCGCGCATTACGCTGCAGCAGCAAGTCTCCGATCAACTGAAAGCGCACTTCGGCGACAAGGTGTTCGACGCGGTGATTCCGCGCAACGTGCGCCTGGCGGAAGCGCCGAGCTACGGGCTGCCGGGCGTCGTGTTCGACCGCAGCTCGCGCGGTGCGCAAGCGTATCTCCAGTTCGGTGCCGAGATGATCGAACGCGTCCGCGCGTTCGAGGTGTCGTGATCCGGACATGAGCGAAGCGAGGAAGAAAGACATGAACGCGGTACCAAAGAAGAAGGGCTTGGGACGTGGCCTCGAAGCGCTGCTTGGTGGCAGTGCCGATATCACCGAAGCGGTGAAGATCGAAGGGGCGCCGAACACGCTCGCGCTCGGCAAGCTGCAGGCCGGCAAGTACCAGCCGCGGACGCGGATGGACGAAGGCAGCCTGCAGGAGCTGGCGGCAAGCATCCGCGCACAGGGCGTGATGCAGCCGATCCTGGTACGGCCTATTTCATCAGACAAATACGAGATCATCGCGGGTGAGCGGCGCTTCCGCGCGGCGCGCCTGGCCGGCCTCGACGAAGTGCCGGTGCTCGTGAAGGACGTGTCCGATCAGGCCGCCGCGGCGATGGCGCTGATCGAGAACATCCAGCGCGAGGATCTGAACCCGCTTGAAGAAGCGCATGGTATCCAGCGCTTGCTCGACGAGTTCGGTTTCACGCACGAGCAGGCGGCCGAATCGGTCGGCCGCTCGCGCAGCGCGGTGTCGAACCTGCTGCGTCTGCTGAACCTCGCGTCGCCGGTGCAGACGATGCTGCTGGCCGGCGATCTCGACATGGGGCATGCGCGCGCGCTGCTCGCCGTCGATGCGGCAACGCAGATCACGCTCGCCCATCAGGTCGTCAACAAGCGCATGTCGGTGCGTGAGACCGAGAAGCTCGTCGCGCACACGACGAAGGAAGCGCCGACCGTGAAGGCGCGCGCGAAGGACGACGGCGGCCGCGATACGCGCCGTCTCGAAGAGGAGTTGTCCGACTTGCTCGCGTCGACGGTGAAGATCAAGCTCGGCCGCCGCGGGCGAGGGCAGGTGATGATCGACTTCGGCAGCCTCGACTCGCTCGAGGGTATTCTCGCGCGGCTGCGCGGCAACGTGGCGACCGAAGAGTAACGGGTTGCCGATGGAGAAGACGGGCGCATCGGCGCCGCGCCGGTGGCTCGGATGGCTTGCGCAGGAGCCGGTACTATCGGTGCTCGCGCTTGGCCTGATCGTGCTGCAATGGGTGCGTCCGCAACCATTTTCCGTGCTGGCTGGTCTTGTCGACTGGCAGACGGTCGCGACGCTCGCGGGCCTGCTGATACTGACCAAGGCGCTCGAGTTGTCCGGCTGCCTGATGTGGCTCGCGCATCGTATCGTGCATCACGTGCACTCCGAGCGCGGGCTCGCGATGCTGCTCGTCGTGTTCGCCGCGGTGCTGTCGATGTGGCTCACCAACGACGTCGCGCTGTTCGTCGTCGTGCCGTTGATGGTGTCGCTGCGTGCGCTGACGCCGCTGCCGTTCCGGCGGCTCGTGATCGTCGTCGCGCTGGCCGTCAATGCGGGGTCCGTCGCGACGCCGCTCGGCAATCCCCAGAACCTTTTCCTGTGGCAATTGAGCGGCGTGTCGTTCGGCCACTTCGTGGTCACGCTCGGGCCGCTCGCGATCGCGTTGATGGTGCTGCTGCTCGCGCTGACCGCGTGCGCGTTTCGCGCGAAGCCGCTCGACCTGTCGGGCGACGTTGTCGCACTTCCGGTGCAGCGCATGCATGCGTTGATCGCCGCGGTACTGTTCGCCGCGTTCGTGCTGCTCGCCGATGCGCACCATCCGCTGCCGGGTCTGGTCGCGGTCGCGATCATGCTGCTCGTCGTAAAACGTGATGCAGTCCTCAGGATCGACTGGCTGCTGCTGCTGATTTTCGTGCTGATGTTCATCGTGCTGCGCAGCGCGGCTGCGCTGCCCGCCATCCATGACGCGATTGCGCGCGCCCAGCTCGATTCGCCGCTGCGTGTCTTTGCGGCCGGCGCCGTGCTGTCGCAGGGGATCAGCAACGTGCCGGCGGCCATCCTGCTGTCCGAATTCACGCGCGACTGGCGCGCGCTTGCATTCGGCGTATCGGTCGGCGGCTTCGGTTTCGCGATCGGTTCGCTCGCGAACCTGATCGCGGTGCGTCTCGCGAAGGAGCCGCGCATGTGGCTGCCGTTCCACCTCGTCTCGATTCCGTTCGCGCTCGCGAGCGCGGCACTGGGTGCGTGGCTGCTCGTGCACGGCTGAGCGATGCGGGCGTGTGCGGCACAGGCGCGCCGTTCGGGTGGCGGGGTAGGGGCACAGCGTTCGCGGTGGTTGCGGGGCTGTTGATAAGTGCGGTCATCCACAGTCGATCGTCTGTGGTGGCATGACAACTGATTGGATGGATCGACGCACCAGCGTCCGATCGAATTTCGCACATCGGGTGCGGCGGATCGGTTGTCGCGTCTTGCTTGTTCCGGTGCGTCGCACAGGACGATTCCAGCCGGCTGCGCCGCGGCGAATTTCTCGCGGGGATCGCACCGCATCACCGACACGCGCGCCCAGCATCGTTTGCGCGCCATTGCATCGTCGACGCATTTTTCCCGGCAAGAAATACCTGCGCGAAAAACCGACCTTACAACTGTCATCGTACGTCGTCGGTTCGCCCGTTTTTCACATGATGAGGCGACGTTTTACGCAGATTTTTGTCGCGTCTAAAGCCTTGAATCACCTGCAACTATCGCTTACAATCGCCCGGATTTGTTAGCTAGGCACCCCCGAAAGCTTTCGGAAAGATTGGGGCGGATTGGGATTTTGCGGAAGGTTGCGATGGCGGGTCAGGAGGAGCCGAACAATGGGCACGACAAGCACAGCGCACACCGCAATACCGCACCGGTTGTCGAGACGCGGCACGTAGCCGACGACGATTGGGATGCCGAGCAGCAAGACGACACAACAATCGTTCCGCTTACGCGGGCCGAAGCGGAAACGCTGTTCGGGCCGGATGTAAGCCGACCCTCGCGGGTCACGCCCTACCGGGTGGTGATCGCGCAAGTGGTCTTGTCCTTAGTTGCAACGCTGGCGTGGTGGCTGTTTTCCTCGAAGCCGCCGGGCGCCGCTGCGCAATCTGCATTTCTGGGCGGAGCGATTGGCTGGGTGCCGAGCGCATTGTTTGCGGCGCGTTTGAGGCGAGGCGGTGCCGACACCGTGATGGGTTGGGTGGTCGGCGAAGTACTCAAGATGGGTGCGACGATCGCGCTGTTCGTGGCGATCGCCGTGTGGTACCCCGGTGTGCACTGGGTGCCGTTGCTCATTACGTACTTGCTCGTGCTGAAAACGTACTGGATTGC
This sequence comes from Burkholderia cepacia, assembly GCF_001039005.1. GTDB lineage: Bacteria > Pseudomonadota > Gammaproteobacteria > Burkholderiales > Burkholderiaceae > Burkholderia > Burkholderia theae. The sequence goes on along the minus strand of NZ_LDWR01000033.1, from coordinate 62,749 downwards.
GTTGGCCTGGCGATAGGCTGTGAGACCTTGCGCAGTTCGACAGGAACATGCGCAGGCGCGTTCCCGCAATAAATTGTTGCGGCGAAGCGGATAGACCGATTTTCGACAATTTGGGTGGCACTAACGATTATGGCAACCAGCGAAGGCTCGCGTGCTCTGGATCCGTCCGAGTACATTGCGCACCACTTGCAGAATTTCTCCACCGCGCATCAGACGTCGATTTTCGATATTCACGTCTGGAATCTCGACACGCTGTTCTGGTCGATCGTCTGCGGTCTCGTTACGATCCTCATCCTGTACATGGCTGCCCGCAAGGCTACGCCGGGCGTGCCGGGTCGTTTCCAGTGCATGATCGAAATGATCGTCGAGATGGTGGAAGACCAGTCGAAAGCGGTCGTTCACGGCAATCGTACCTTCATTGCTCCGCTCGCGCTGACCGTGTTCATCTGGGTCGCGCTGATGAACTCCCTCGACTTTCTCCCCGTCGACCTGCCGGGCCGCGTGATCGGTCTGCTGGGCCTGTCGGAAGTCATCCCGCATCATCGCATCGTCCCGACGGCCGACCTGAACGGCACGCTCGGCATTGCACTTGGCGTCTTCGTGCTGATGATCTACTACAGCATCAAGATCAAGGGCGCGGGCGGCTTCGTGCATGAACTCGTGTCGGCTCCGTTCGGTGCGCATCCGCTGCTGTGGATCCCGAACCTAGGCCTGAACATCGTTGAATATGTCGCCAAGACCGTGTCGCTCGGCATGCGGCTGTTCGGCAACATGTACGCAGGCGAACTGCTGTTCCTGCTGATCGCGTTGCTCGGCAGCATGTGGGGTTTCGGCGCGGACGCGTCGGTGCTCGGCTTCATCGGCCACATCCTCGCGGGCAGCATCTGGGCGGTCTTCCACATCCTGATTGTTTTGCTGCAAGCGTTCATTTTCATGATGCTGACGCTGGTGTATCTCGGCCAGGCTCACGAATCGCACTAAGCAGCCGGACAATCAAGCAGGTTTGTTTTTAGTTTTTCTTTTAATTCCAGTTCCAAGTCTTTTCACAAAGGAGTGATCATGCAAGCTTTCATCGCCAACATCCAAGGTCTGACCGCTATCGGTATCGGTATCATCATCGGCCTCGGTGCGATCGGCGCCTGTATCGGTATTGGTCTGATGGGTGGCAAGTACATCGAAGCATGCGCGCGTCAGCCCGAGCTGATCAACCCGCTGCAAACGAAGATGTTCCTGCTGGCTGGTCTGATCGATGCGGCGTTCCTGATCGGTGTCGGCGTGGCAATGCTGTTTGCATTCGCGAACCCGCTCCTGTCGAAGCTCGCAGGCTAAGGTTCCTCGGAAGATTTGCGCCAGCGATCGCCGGCGCAGGGTGGAACGGATGACGAGCGCCAATCGAATTCACATTCGACGCGCTCCTCCTCGTTTCAATTTCCGGAATAGCAGATAAGGAAACACCGTGAATCTTAACGCAACCCTGTTTGCGCAAATGGTCGTGTTCCTGATCCTCGCGTGGTTCACGATGAAGTTCGTGTGGCCGCCGTTGATCAACGCCCTCGACGAGCGCTCGAAGAAAATTGCCGATGGCCTCTCGGCCGCGGAAAAGGGTCAGGCGGAACTCGCAGCGGCGCACAAGCGCGTCGACCAGGAACTCGCGCAGGCCCGTAACGACGGTCAACAACGCATTGCCGACGCTGAAAAGCGCGCGCAGGCCGTTGCCGAAGAAATCAAGGCTCAAGCCCATGCCGAAGCCGCCCGCATCATCGCTCAGGCGAAGGCGGACGCGGATCAGCAAATCGTGAAGGCGCGTGAAACGCTGCGCGGCGAAGTCGCCACGCTGGCGGTCAAGGGCGCCGAGCAGATCCTGAAGCGCGAAGTCGATCAAACGGCCCACGCCGAACTGCTGAATCAACTGAAAGCCGAGCTCTGATCATGGCCGAACTTGCAACCATCGCCCGCCCTTACGCAGAAGCGCTGTTCCGCGTGGCCGAGGGTGGTGATATCGCCGCCTGGTCCACGCTCGTGCAAGAGCTGGCTCAGGTTGCGCACCTGCCCGAAGTGCTGTCTGTCGCGTCGAGTCCGAAAGTGAGTCGCGCACAGGTCAACGAGCTGCTGCTCGCCGCGGTGAAATCGCCGCTCGCGACCAGCGCGGAAGCGAAGAACTTCGTGCAGATGCTGGTCGAAAATCACCGTATCGCGCTGCTGCCGGAAATCTCCACGCAGTTCGACGAGCTGAAGAATGCGCGCGAAGGCGCGGCAGACGTGCAGATCGTCAGCGCGTTTCCGCTCGAAGGCGCACAGCTCACCGACCTCATCGCCAGCCTCGAACGCAAGTTCAAGCGCAAACTGAAGCCGACGGTCGAGACCGATGCGTCGCTGATCGGCGGCGTGCGCGTGACGGTCGGCGACGAAGTGCTCGATACCTCGGTCCGCGCGCGGCTCGCCAGCATGCAGACAGCCTTGAGCGCTTGAGCGCCCAGGCAGTCGGCACGCAACAGAATTGACTATCAGGAGCGAATAATGCAACTCAATCCCTCTGAGATCAGCGAGCTGATCAAGAGCCGGATCCAGGGCCTTGAAGCGAGCGCAGACGTTCGCAACCAGGGCACCGTGATCTCCGTGACCGACGGTATCGTGCGTATCCACGGCCTGTCGGACGTGATGCAGGGCGAAATGCTCGAGTTTCCGGGCAACACGTTCGGCCTCGCGCTGAACCTCGAGCGCGACTCGGTCGGCGCGGTGATTCTCGGCGAATACGAACACATCTCGGAAGGCGACATCGTCAAGACGACGGGCCGCATTCTGGAAGTCCCGGTTGGTCCGGAACTCATCGGCCGCGTGGTCGATGCGCTCGGCAACCCGATCGACGGCAAGGGCCCGGTCAATGCAAAGCTGACCGACGCGATCGAAAAGATCGCTCCGGGCGTGATCTGGCGTAAGTCGGTGTCGCAGCCGGTGCAGACGGGCATCAAGTCGATCGACGCGATGGTGCCGATCGGCCGTGGCCAGCGGGAGCTGATCATCGGCGACCGTCAGTGCGGCAAGACCGCGGTGGCGCTCGACGCGATCATCAACCAGAAGGGCAAGGACCTGATCTGTATCTACGTCGCGATCGGCCAGAAGGCTTCGTCGATCATGAACGTGGTTCGCAAGCTCGAAGAAACGGGCGCGATGGAATACACGATCGTCGTCTCCGCTTCGGCATCGGATTCCGCCGCAATGCAGTACCTGGCACCGTACGCCGGTTGCACGATGGGCGAATACTTCCGCGACCGCGGCCAAGACGCGCTGATCATTTATGACGACTTGACCAAGCAAGCCTGGGCATACCGTCAGATCTCGCTGCTGCTGCGCCGCCCGCCGGGCCGTGAAGCGTACCCGGGCGACGTGTTCTATCTCCACTCGCGTCTGCTCGAGCGTGCGGCTCGCGTGTCGGAAGAGTACGTCGAGAAGTTCACGAACGGCGAAGTGAAGGGCAAGAGCGGTTCGCTGACGGCACTGCCGGTCATCGAAACGCAGGCAGGCGACGTGACCGCGTTCGTTCCGACGAACGTGATCTCGATTACCGACGGCCAGATCTTCCTGGAAACCGACCTGTTCAACGCAGGCATCCGCCCGGCAATCAACGCCGGCGTGTCGGTGTCGCGAGTCGGTGGCGCCGCTCAGACGAAGGTCGTGAAGAAGCTGTCGGGCGGTATCCGTACCGACCTCGCGCAGTACCGTGAACTCGCCGCATTCGCGCAGTTCGCATCGGACCTCGACGAAGCGACCCGCAAGCAGCTCGAGCGTGGCCGCCGCGTGACGGAACTGCTGAAGCAGCCGCAGTACCAGCCGCTGCAGGTGTGGGAACTGGCCGTGTCGCTGTACGCCGCAAACAACGGCTACCTCGACGACCTCGACGTCAAGCAAGTGCTGGCGTTCGAGAAGGGCCTGCGCGACAACCTGAAGACCAGCCACGCTGACCTCATCAAGCGCATCGAAGACACCAAGGATCTCTCGAAGGACGACGAAGGCGCGCTGCGCGCGGCGATCGAATCCTTCAAGAAGTCCGGTGCCTATTGATCCGCGAGTGACACACTGAGGCCGCGCGGGTTGCGTGATGCGCCCGCGCCGCTTCGGTCAAGGAGCAAGCTATGGCTGGAATGAAGGAAATTCGCGGCAAGATCAAGAGCGTGCAAAACACGCGCAAGATCACGAAGGCGATGGAGATGGTGGCCGCATCGAAGATGCGCCGCGCGCAGGAACGCATGCGCGCAGCGCGTCCGTACGCGGACAAGGTCCGTGCCATCGCCGCGCACATGAGCCGCGCGAACCCGGAGTACCGCCACCCGTTCATGGTGGCGAACGAAGGCGTGAACACGGCCGGCATCATCCTTGTCACGACGGACAAGGGTCTGTGCGGTGGTCTGAACACCAACGTGCTGCGTGCGACGGTGCAGAAGTTCAAGGAGCTGGAAGAGAAGGGCCAGAAGGTCGAAGCCACCGCGATCGGTAGCAAGGGCCTCGGGTTCCTGAACCGCTTCGGCGCGAAGGTGATGTCGCAGGTCGTGCACCTCGGCGACACCCCGCACCTGGACAAGCTGATCGGCGCCGTGAAGACGCAGCTCGATCTGTACTCGGAAGGCAAGCTGTCGGCGGTCTATATCGCGTACACGCGCTTCGTCAACACGATGAAGCAGGAATCCGTGATCGAGCAACTGCTGCCGCTGTCGTCGGAACACTTCGAAACGGATGACGGCACGCCGTCGACGTCGTGGGACTACATCTACGAGCCGGACGCGCAGGCAGTCGTCGACGAACTGCTCGTGCGTTACGTCGAGGCGCTGGTGTACCAGGCCGTCGCGGAGAACATGGCGTCCGAGCAATCGGCGCGCATGGTCGCGATGAAGGCCGCGTCCGACAACGCGAAGACGGTGATCAGCGAACTGCAGCTCGTGTACAACAAGAGCCGTCAGGCCGCGATTACGAAAGAACTGTCGGAGATCGTCGGCGGCGCAGCCGCTGTTTAAGCGCGCGCCCGGGACGACAACTGCGCCTTTGCGCGAGTAAAGAATCAGGTATTTAAAGGAAAAGCGATGAGTACTGCTGCTTTGGTAGAAGGCAAGATCGTACAGTGCATCGGCGCCGTTATCGACGTGGAATTCCCGCGCGACAGCATGCCGAAGATCTACGACGCGCTTATTCTCGATGGCTCGGAACTGACGCTCGAAGTCCAGCAGCAGCTGGGCGACGGCGTGGTCCGGACCATCTGTCTGGGTGCATCCGACGGCCTGCGCCGCGGTCTGGTGGTGAAGAACACGCGGAAGCCGATCTCGGTGCCGGTCGGCAAGCCGACCCTCGGCCGGATCATGGACGTGCTCGGCCGTCCGATCGACGAAGCTGGCCCGATCGAGAGCGAACACACCCGCTCGATCCACCAGAAGGCACCGGCGTTCGACGAACTGTCGCCGTCGACCGAACTGCTCGAAACGGGTATCAAGGTCATCGACCTGATCTGCCCGTTCGCAAAGGGCGGCAAGGTCGGTCTGTTCGGTGGTGCTGGCGTGGGCAAGACCGTCAACATGATGGAGCTCATCAACAACATCGCGAAGGAACACGGCGGTTACTCCGTGTTCGCGGGCGTGGGCGAGCGTACCCGTGAAGGGAACGACTTCTACCACGAAATGAAGGACTCGAACGTTCTCGACAAGGTCGCGCTGGTGTACGGCCAGATGAACGAGCCGCCGGGCAACCGTCTGCGCGTCGCGCTGACCGGCCTGACGATGGCCGAGCACTTCCGTGACGAAGGCCTCGACGTGCTGTTCTTCGTCGACAACATCTACCGTTTCACGCTGGCCGGTACCGAAGTGTCGGCACTGCTCGGCCGTATGCCGTCGGCAGTGGGCTATCAGCCGACGCTGGCTGAAGAAATGGGCAAGCTGCAAGAGCGCATCACGTCGACCAAGAAGGGCTCGATTACGTCGGTCCAGGCCGTGTACGTCCCTGCGGATGACTTGACCGACCCGTCGCCGGCTACGACCTTCGGCCACTTGGACGCAACCGTCGTTCTGTCGCGTGACATCGCTTCGCTGGGTATCTACCCGGCGGTCGACCCGCTCGACTCGACGTCGCGCCAGATCGACCCGAACGTGATCGGTGAAGAGCACTACACGATCACCCGTCGCGTTCAGCAGACGCTGCAGCGCTACAAGGAACTGCGCGACATCATCGCGATTCTGGGCATGGACGAACTGTCGCCGGAAGACAAGCTGTCGGTCGCACGTGCACGTAAGATCCAGCGTTTCCTGTCGCAGCCGTTCCACGTTGCTGAAGTGTTCACGGGCTCGCCGGGCAAGTACGTGCCGCTGAAGGAAACGATCCGTGGCTTCAAGATGATCGTCGACGGCGAGTGCGATCACCTGCCGGAGCAGGCGTTCTACATGGTCGGCACGATCGACGAAGCCTTCGAAAAGGCCAAGAAGATCCAGTAAGGGTCATGTGATCGGAGTAAGCGCTGAAGCGCTCACTCCCGCCGACCGCCGCAGGGCAAGAGTCAGTGCTGAGGCGCTAACTCTTGCCAACTGCGGCATGGGGCGGGGGTAAGTGCCAAAGCACTCACTCCCGCCGACAGGAGTCGATATGGCAACCATCAAAGTAGACGTCGTCAGCGCGGAAGAGCAGATCTTCTCGGGCCAGGCGAAATTCGTCGCGCTGCCGGGCGAAGCGGGTGAACTGGGCATTCTGCCGGGCCACACGCCGCTGATCACGCGGATTCGTCCGGGTGCGGTGCGCATCGAAGTCGAGGGCGGCAACGACGAATTCGTGTTCGTCGCGGGCGGCATTCTCGAAGTGCAGCCGGGTGCCGTGACGGTGCTCGCCGATACCGCGATCCGCGGCAAGGACCTCGACGCGGCGAAAGCCGAGGAAGCGCGCAAGCGCGCCGAGGAAACGCTGCAGAACGCGAAGTCGGATCTCGACCTCGCGAAAGCGCAATCCGAGCTCGCGACCGCGATGGCGCAGCTCGAGGCGATCCAGCGTCTGGCGAAGATTCGCAGCCGGCACTGAGCCGCGCCGCGTATCCCGCGAAAGAAAGGCAGCCTTCGGGCTGCTTTTTTTTCGTCCGCCGTTTGCGCGCCAGATCGTTTCGTCCGGTCGTGCTATTTCATCCGTCCGCTGCGATTTGATGTCAGAGTGTTGTCAGCAGAGCGGGTCATCATCCGCGGTGAGGCTGTCCGTCGCGATCGCGGCGGTGGAGGCGGGCGCCGGAAGTGCGCACGGGCCGATCAGACAAAAAGGACGGAGACATTCATGGCAGCAGACCTTGGCGTAGCGGCGCTGATCGCGCCCGAAAACGGCTTGTCTTACGTGCGCGGCGCGACCGACGTGCCGCTATCCGAAGCGACCATCGGCCGTTTCCTGCTCGACACGGCCGGCCGCTTTCCCGATCGCCTGGCCGTCGTGTTCCGCGAGCAGCAGGTGCGCTGGACCTGGCGCGAGTTCGCGAACGAGGTCGACGTGCTGGCGGCCGGCCTGGCCGCGCTCGGCATCGTGAAGGGCGACTGCGTCGGTATCTGGTCGCCGAACCGCAGCGAATGGCTGCTGACGCAGTTCGCGACCGCCCGTATCGGCGCGGTGCTCGTCAACATCAATCCGGCCTACCGGCTGTCGGAGCTCGAATACGCGCTGAACAAGGTCGGCTGCAAGGCCGTGATCGCGGCCGAGCGCTTCAAGATTTCCGCATACGTCGAGATGCTGCAGACCATCGCGCCGGAGCTCGCGACCGCGACGCCGGGCGACCTGCATGCGGCACGCGTGCCGAGCCTGCGCACGGTCGTGTCGATGGGCGACGTCGCGCCGGCCGGCATGTTCCGTTTCGCGGACCTGATGGCGCGCGGCCGCCAGGCGGTCGATTCCGCGCTGCTCGATGCGATCGGCGCGACGCTCACGTCCACCGACGCGATCAACATCCAGTTCACGAGCGGCACGACCGGCAGCCCGAAGGGCGCGACGCTCACGCATCGCAACGTCGTCAACAACGGGCGCTCGATCGCGACGGCGATGCGTTTCACCGAGCAGGACACGCTGTGCATTCCGGTGCCGCTGTACCACTGCTTCGGGATGGTGCTGGCCGTGCTCGCCTGCGTGTCGAAGGGCGCGGCGATGGTGTTCCCCGGCGAGGCATTCGACCCGGTCGCGACGCTCGCGGCCGTGGCCGACGAGCGCTGCACCGCGCTGCACGGTGTGCCGACGATGTTCATCGCGGAGCTCGATCATCCGCAGTTCGCAACCTTCGAGCTGTCGACGCTGCGCACCGGGATCATGGCCGGCTCGCCGTGCCCGATCGAGACGATGAAGCGCGTCGTGTCGCAGATGCACCTGTCGGAGATCACGATCGCGTACGGGATGACGGAGACGAGCCCCGTGTCGTTCCAGAGTTCGACCGACGATCCGCTCGAGAAGCGCACGACGACGGTCGGGCGCATCCAGCCGCATCTGGAAGTGAAGATCGTCGATCCGAGCGGCGAGATCGTGCCGGTCGGCGCGACGGGCGAGCTGTGCACGAAGGGTTATTCGGTGATGCTCGGCTACTGGGACGACGACACGAAGACGCGCGAGGTGCTGGTCGACGGCTGGATGCATACGGGCGATCTCGCGACGCTCGACGCGGACGGATACTGCAACATCGTCGGCCGGCTGAAGGACATGGTGATTCGCGGCGGCGAGAACGTCTATCCGCGCGAGATCGAGGAATTCCTGTTTCGGCATCCGAAGATCCAGAGCGCGCAGGTGTTCGGCGTGCCCGATGCGAAATACGGCGAGGAGCTGTGCGCGTGGATCGTGCTGCGCGCGGACGAGCAGATGACCGAGGACGACGTGCGTGCGTTCTGCAGCGGGCAGATCGCGCACTACAAGATTCCGCGCTATATCCGCTTCGTCGACGAGCTGCCGATGACGGTGACGGGCAAGGTGCAGAAGTTCGTAATGCGCGACCGGATGATCGAGGAACTGAAGCTCGACGTGCAGAAGACCGCGTAAATCGGCTTGGCGGCTGGCGGCCAAAAAAAAGCGCAACGGCCTGCGGGCAATTGCGTTTTCGATGGACGAAAAAAAGCGGGCTTATTAGCCCGCTAAAAACCACACGCTACGGGGTTAGCGCGAGGAGACCAAAGATGAAACCGAGTCCGGCGGGGGGCCGGAAACGACTCCAACAGGGATGCCCCTGGGAAGGGCTTCGGTACGTGACCGACTGGCTCGCAGCGCTTCGCGTCCGCTCACACTTGGCACACGAGACCGCATCCGTGTTGAAACCGTTGAGGCCATTGTGGGCGAATTAATGACCCGTCGCGGTAACAAAGTGTTTCAGGTTGTAACGCCCGCCAGATAAGGCTTCCCGGGATTTTTTGCTGTTTTCGGGATTCTGAAAAAGGTCATTTTTACCCATATTTTCCTCAGCGTTTTCATCGCATGCGCACGATGCGTTTTTCATGCGTATCAGGCTCGATGAACTGCCTATTTGCACGCGAGAAAGTGCGCCGCGCGGCAGATACCGCGCATGACGATTCATTCGTCGGAAAGATTTTGAAACGTGATTGGAATACGCGGAAGTCGGCCGTTCGGCCAATTCGGCGGTTTCGGGCGGGTTTCTCGCCGCTGGCGTGCGGCGTCGAAGTGTAACGGCGGTCGGCCGGCCGCCGCCGCGCAGCTACTTTTACGGGCGGCGGCCACGGGGTCGGTGCCCGTTATCGGCCGCCGCGCACCGGCTCGCTTACTTCAGCCACTTGTCCGAAATTGCCTGATATTCGCCGGTCGACAGCGCGAGATGCAGCCACTGGTCGACGTACTGCTGGAACACCACATCGCCGCGCGGCACCATGTATGCCTTCTCGCCGAACTGGAACGGCTTGTCCGGATGCACCGAGCACAGGCCCGGATTCAGCTTTTGCTGCAGCAGCGTCTCGGACGCATCCGTCACCATCACGTCGGCCTTGCCCGCGAGGATCTGCTTGAAGATCGTCACGTTGTCCGGATAGACGGTCAGGTTCGCGTGCGGGAAATACTGCTTCGCGAAACGCTCGTTGGTGCCGCCCGGGTTCACGATCGCGCGCGTTTCGGGCCGGTCGATCTGCGCGACGGTCTGGTATTTGTCGGCGTCCGCGCAGCGTGCGATCGGCGCCTTGCCGTCGACGACGTACGGCCGCGTGAAGAACACGCGCTTCTGGCGCTCGAGCGTCGTCGATATGCCGCCCACCGCGATGTCGCACTTCGCGACGAAATCGCCGGTCAGGTTCGACCAGCTCGTCTTCACGTAGTCGGTCTTCACGCCGAGCGACTTCGCGAGCGATTCGGCCATGTCGATGTCGATGCCCTCGAAGCGGCCGTCCGCGCGGTAGTACGAATACGGCTTGTAGTCGCCCGTCGTGCAGACGCGCAGCGCGCCGCGCGCGAGCACGTCGTCGAGCCGCGAGCCGGCGCCCGGTGCGGCCGCGGCGGCGCCCGCGCCGGTCTGCGCGTGCGCGGCGGCGCAGCAAAGCAACGCGACCGCGGCGAGCGTGGCGAATGGTTTCATCGGTCTCCTCCTTCGTTTCGTTCGATATGAGCGTCCGATCATAACGGAGCCATCGCGCGCGTCATATGGCCGCCATCGCGTCGGATGCGCAGCCCGGCGGCGGCAGTCCGGTAAAATGCCGGTTTGCTCTCGCATCGTCGCTCCTACCGTGGCCCATACCCTGCTCAACGACACCTTCCTGCGTGCGCTTCTGCGCGAGCCGACCGACTACACGCCGATCTGGCTGATGCGCCAGGCCGGCCGCTACCTGCCCGAATACAACGCGACGCGCACGCGCGCCGGCAGCTTCCTCGGTCTCGCGAAGAATCCCGACTACGCGACCGAAGTGACGCTGCAGCCGCTCGAGCGCTTTCCGCTCGACGCCGCGATCCTGTTCTCGGACATCCTGACGATTCCGGACGCGATGGGGCTCGGCCTCGACTTCCAGGTTGGCGAAGGGCCGAAGTTCGCGCACCCGGTGCGCACCGAGGCTGACGTCGCGAAACTCGCGGTACCGGACATCGACGAGACGCTCGGCTACGTGACCGGCGCCGTGCGCGAGATTCGCCGCGCGCTCACCGATGGCCAGGGCCGCCAGCGCGTGCCGCTGATCGGCTTCTCGGGCAGCCCGTGGACGCTCGCGTGCTACATGGTCGAAGGCGGCGGGTCGGACGATTTCCGCACGGTGAAGTCGATGGCGTATTCGCGCCCCGACCTGATGCACCGGATCCTCGACGTGAACGCGCAGGCGGTGGCCGCGTACCTGAACGCGCAGATCGAAGCGGGCGCGCAGGCCGTGATGATCTTCGATACGTGGGGCGGCGCGCTGGCGGACGGCGCGTACCAGCGCTTTTCGCTCGACTACATCCGCCGCGTGGTCGCGCAGCTCAAGCGCGAGCACGACGGCGAGCGCGTGCCGGTGATCACGTTCACGAAGGGCGGCGGGCTTTGGCTCGAGGAAATCGCGGCGATCGGCGTCGACGCGGTCGGGCTCGACTGGACGGTCAACCTCGGCGCCGCGCGCGAACGCGTCGCGGGGCGCGTCGCGCTGCAGGGCAACCTCGACCCGACGATCCTGTTTGCGCCGCCGGCCGCGGTGCGCGAACAGGCGCGCGCGGTGCTCGACAGCTACGGCAACCATCCGGGCCACGTGTTCAACCTCGGGCACGGCATCTCGCAATTCACGTCGCCCGACCACGTCGCCGAACTCGTCGACGAGGTGCACAACCACAGCCGCGCGATCCGTAGCGGAGCCGCCGGCTGAACGCAAGCGCCGTCATGCTGCACTGCAGGGTGACGGTGTTTCGTTTTTGAAACTAAACAGGGCGCAACCCCGCACCGGTTGCCGATTCGTTGCTTGTCAAGACTTGACTTATACACATTTTCCACGTTGCAGCGCGGTAGAGCCCCGTATCGGTCAATTTGTCTCGCTATGGTCTGGTAATTTGAATAGCAGCCTTATGGAATAAGGCTCCGCGGGGCGCCGCAACAAGCGGCGAAAAACGGCGGAAAGCACGGCCCCGCGCGCGTTGCGGCCATTGAGCGACGAGTTCTCAACAAAGTTATCCACAGGCTGGGCAGGGTATACGGCGATTCCTAATGCGAATCCAAAACTTAGCGCCGAATCTGAAGTTTTACTTTAAGTTCGCTGCCGCGATGCGGACGCGGATGCAAGCCGTCCACGCGGCGCGTGTCGCCGCCGGAGCGCCGTGATGGACGGCACCTACCTGCGCGTCGCGCTCGACCATCCGCTTGCGACCCTGTTCGACTACCGCTGCGACGCGCAGCCGGCGCCCGTGCCCGGCACGCTCGTGCAGGTGCCGTTCGGCAAGCGGCAGGCCGTCGGGCTCGTTTGCGAAGTGACGACTCACACCGACGTGCCGCCGTCGCGGCTGCGCGCGATCGACGCGATCTGCTCCGACCTGCCGCCGTTGTCGGCGGACTGGCTCGCGCTCGTGTCGTTCGCCGCCGATTATTATCAGCGCGGGCGCGGCGAGGTCGCGCTGCCGGCGCTGCCGCAAGCGCTACGCGACGCCGGGCGCTGGGGGCGGCTGCTGGCGCCCGAGGTGCGCTACCGGCCGACGGACGCGGGCCGCGCGGCACTGCCCGACGCGTTGCCCGCGCGCGGCGCCGCGCTGCGGCGGCTCGCGCAGGCGCTCGTCGATACCGGCTCGCTGGCGTTGCCCGATGCGCGCGCGCTGCATCCGAAGGCGGCCGCGACGCTCGACGACTGGGCGGCACGCGGTTGGGTCGACGTCGAGGAGATCGGCTGGGCCGATACGCCTGTGCCCAAAGCTGTGGATAACCTGTCGACAACCGGTGGACGAGCTGTGCCGCCGGCACTTACCGACCAGCAGGCCGAGGCGCTCGACGCGATCCGCGCCGCGCAGGGCTTCGCGCCGTTCCTGCTGCACGGCGTGACGGGCAGCGGCAAGACCGAGGTCTACCTGCATGCGCTCGCGTCGCTGCTCGATGCGCGGCCGGACGCGCAGGCGCTCGTGCTCGTCCCCGAAATCAACCTGACGCCGCAGTTCGAGGCCGCGTTTCGCGCGCGCTTCGCGGGGGCGCTCGCCGACGACGCGATCGTCACGCTGCACAGCGGGCTCGCCGAGGGCGAACGGGCGCGCAACTGGCTCGCCGCGCATACGGGCCGCGCGCGGATCGTGCTCGGCACGCGCCTCGCGGTGCTCGCGTCGATGCCGACGCTCGCGCTGGTCGTCGTCGACGAGGAGCACGAGCCTGCGTACAAGCAGCAGGAAGGGCTGCGCTATTCGGCGCGCGATCTCGCCGTGTGGCGCGCGAAGCAGCTCGGCATCACGGTCGTGCTCGGTTCGGCCACGCCGTCGCTCGAAACCTGGTGGCAGGCCGAGCAGGGCCGCTACACGCGGCTCACGCTGTCGCGCCGCGCGGTGGCCGATGCGACGCTGCCGACCGTGCGGCTGATCGATCTCGAAGAGGAACGGCGGCGCGGGCGCGCGTCGTTGGGCGGGCTGTCGGGGCCGCTCGTCGCCGGGTTGAAGGGGCGGCTCGAGCGCGGCGAACAAAGCCTCGTGTTCCTGAACCGGCGCGGTTACGCGCCGCAGCTCGCGTGCGACGCATGCGGCTGGGTCGCGGGTTGCCCGCGCTGCAGCGCGTACGTCGTGCTGCACAAACCCGAACATGCGCTGCGCTGTCATCACTGCGGCTGGGAGTCGCGCATTCCGCGGTCGTGCCCCGAATGCGGGAACGTCGACATCGCGCCGCTCGGGCGCGGCACGCAGCGCATCGAGGAGGCGCTCGCCGAGGCCGTGCCGGGCGCGCGCGTGCTGCGGATCGACGCGGACAGCACGCGCCGCAAAGGCAGCGCTCAGGCGCTTTTTTCCGATGTGCACGCGGGCGAGGTCGATATCCTCGTCGGCACGCAGATGATCGCGAAGGGCCACGACTTCCAGCGCGTGTCGCTCGTCGGCGTGCTCAATGCCGACACCGCGCTGTTCTCGCACGACTTCCGCGCGAGCGAGCGGCTGTTCGCGCAGCTGATGCAGGTGAGCGGCCGCGCGGGACGCGCCGGGCTGCCGGGCGAGGTGCTCGTGCAGACGCGTTACCCGCGTCACGCGCTGTACCACGCACTCGGGCGGCAGGATTACATCGGCTTCGCGAATTCGACGCTCGGCGAGCGCCGCGACGCGCACCTGCCGCCGTTCGTCTACCAGGCGCTGCTGCGCGCCGAAGGACGCACGCTCGACGCGGCGCTCGCGTTCCTGCTGCAGGCCGCGGCCGCGTTGCCGGGGCTGCCGGGCGCCGATCGCGTGACCGTGTACGACGCGGTGCCGATGACGATCGTCAAGGTCGCGAACGTCCACCGCGCGCAGTTGCTGCTCGAAAGCGCGTCGCGGGCGGCGCTGCAGCATGCGCTGCGCGCGTGGCAGCCGGAGCTGCGCGCGCTGAAGGGCGTGCTGCGGTGGAGCGTCGAAGTCGATCCGCTGGATATCTGAGCGGCGCCCGCGCGGCCATCGCGCGGCGCGCTGCCCGGTGTTGACGCCCAAACCGCCGGGCACCCTCGAACGGTCTCTCGTCGCGCGCCCGCAACCCGGCGCCGCACCCGCCGGCACGCCCAGTGCAACCCGTTTTGTTCCGCTTCCGCACACACCGCGGGTTGCCCACGCGTGTCAAACCGGCCCGCTCAGGGAAAACACCGATCCGCCGACCACGGGCAACCCCTAGGTTGCAACCGTGTAAGTGGCTGATTATATTGACTATCCAAAGGGTGCAACCTATCTCTCAATTTGGTTGCACCTTTTTATTGCGTGCCGTAGGATTTCGCGCATCCTCTCACACCACATTGCCGGGCTCGCACCGGCGCACGAACCCACCATGGCAAGCACGACTCTCGGCGTCAAAGTCGACGATCTTCTCCGCTCGCGCCTCAAGGACGCTGCCGCGCGTCTCGAGCGCACCCCCCACTGGCTGATCAAGCAGGCGATCTTCGCGTATCTCGAGCGGATCGAGCACGGTCAGTTGCCGCCCGAACTGTCGGGCCACAGCGGCGTCACGGAGCTCGCCGACGGCCAGGCCGCGGACGGCGACGACGACAACTCGCCGCATCCGTTCCTCGAGTTCGCGCAGAACGTGCAGCCGCAATCGGTACTGCGCGCGGCGATCACGGCCGCATACCGCCGCCCTGAGCCGGAATGCGTGCCGTTCCTGCTCGGCCAGGCACGTTTGCCCGCGAACCTGCAGGCGGACGTGCAGGCGCTCGCGACCAGGCTCGTCGAAGCGTTGCGCGAGAAGAGCTCCGGCGGCGGCGTCGAAGGGCTGATCCACGAGTTCTCGCTGTCGAGCCAGGAAGGTGTCGCGCTGATGTGCCTCGCCGAAGCGCTGCTGCGCATTCCCGACCGCGCGACGCGCGATGCGCTGATCCGCGACAAGATCAGCAAGGGCGACTGGCGTTCGCACGTCGGCCACGCGCCGTCGCTGTTCGTCAACGCGGCGACCTGGGGGCTGATGATCACGGGCAAGCTCGTGACGACCAACAGCGAAGCGGGCCTGTCGTCGGCGCTCACGCGCCTGATCGGCCGCGGCGGCGAACCGCTGATTCGCAAGGGCGTCGACATGGCGATGCGCCTGATGGGCGAGCAGTTCGTCACCGGCGAGACGATTTCCGAAGCGCTCGCGAACAGCCGCAAGTACGAAGCGCGCGGCTTCCGCTACTCGTACGACATGCTCGGCGAAGCGGCGACGACCGAAGAGGACGCGCAGCGTTACTACGCGTCGTACGAGCAGGCGATCCACGCGATCGGCAAGGCGGCCGGCGGCCGCGGCATCTACGAAGGCCCGGGCATCTCGATCAAGCTGTCGGCGCTGCACGCGCGCTACTCGCGCTCGCAGCAGGACCGCACGATGATCGAGCTGCTGCCGCGCGTGCGCGCGCTCGCGCTGCTGGCGCGCCGCTACGACATCGGCCTGAACATCGATGCCGAGGAGGCCGACCGCCTCGAACTGTCGCTCGACCTGCTCGAGGCACTGTGCTTCGATCCGGATCTCGCGGGCTGGAACGGCATCGGCTTCGTCGTGCAGGGCTACCAGAAGCGCTGCCCGTTCGTGATCGACTACCTGATCGATCTCGCGCGCCGCAGCCGTCACCGCCTGATGATCCGCCTCGTGAAGGGCGCGTACTGGGACAGCGAGATCAAGCGTGCACAGGTCGACGGCCTCGAAGGCTATCCTGTCTATACGCGCAAGATCTACACGGACGTGTCGTACCTTGCATGCGCGAAGAAGCTGCTCGCGGCGCCCGACGCCGTCTATCCGCAGTTCGCGACGCACAACGCGCACACGCTGGCCGCGA
Organism: Burkholderia cepacia; assembly: GCF_001039005.1. Classification (GTDB taxonomy): domain Bacteria; phylum Pseudomonadota; class Gammaproteobacteria; order Burkholderiales; family Burkholderiaceae; genus Burkholderia; species Burkholderia theae. The sequence continues at coordinate 46,400 of NZ_LDWR01000033.1, read as the reverse complement.
TCTACCAGCTCGCGGGCCAGAACTACTACCCGGGCCAGTACGAATTCCAGTGCCTGCACGGGATGGGCGAGCCGCTGTACGAGGAAGTCACGGGCCGCGACAAGCTGAACCGTCCGTGCCGCGTCTACGCGCCGGTCGGCACGCACGAAACGCTGCTCGCGTACCTGGTGCGCCGCCTGCTGGAAAACGGCGCGAACACGTCGTTCGTGAACCGCATCGCCGATAAAGCGGTGCCGGTGAAGGAACTGGTCGCCGATCCGGTCGATGAAGCGTCGAAAGTCGTGCCGCTCGGCGCGCCGCACGCGAAGATCCCGCTGCCGCGCAACCTGTACGGTGACGAGCGGCCCAACTCGATGGGCCTCGACCTGTCGAACGAACACCGTCTCGCATCGCTGTCGTCCGCGCTGCTCGCGAGCGCGCATTTCCCGTGGCGCGCGGCGCCGATGCTCGCCGACGACACGCTCGCCGACGCACCGGCCCGCGACGTGCGCAACCCGGCCGACCAGCGCGACACGGTCGGCACGGTCAGCGAAGCGACGGCCGAGCACGTGAGCGCGGCGCTTGCGCACGCGGTGGCTGCCGCGCCGATCTGGCAGGCGACGCCGGTCGATGCACGCGCCGATTGCCTGGTGCGCGCGGCCGACCTGCTCGAAGCGCAGATGCACACGCTGATGGGCCTGATCGTGCGCGAAGCCGGCAAGTCGCTGCCGAACGCGATCGCCGAGATCCGCGAAGCGGTCGACTTCCTGCGCTACTACGCCGCGCAGATCCGCGAGGAATTCTCGAACGACACGCATCGCCCGCTCGGCCCCGTGGTCTGCATCAGCCCATGGAACTTCCCGCTCGCGATCTTCATGGGCCAGGTGGCGGCAGCGCTGGCAGCCGGCAACACGGTGCTCGCGAAGCCGGCCGAACAGACGCCGCTGATCGCCGCGCAGGCCGTGCGCCTGCTGCGCGAGGCCGGCGTGCCGGCCGGCGCGGTGCAACTGCTGCCGGGCGACGGCGAGACCGTCGGCGCGGCGCTGGTCGCCGATCCGCGCACGCGTGCCGTGATGTTCACGGGCTCGACCGAAGTCGCGCGCCTGATCAACAAGACGTTGTCGGCACGCCTCGACCCGGACGGCAAGCCGATTCCGCTGATCGCCGAAACGGGCGGCCAGAACGCGATGATCGTCGATTCGTCGGCGCTCGCGGAGCAGGTCGTCGCGGACGTGATGCAGTCGTCGTTCGACTCGGCCGGTCAACGGTGTTCGGCGCTGCGCGTTCTGTGTCTGCAGGACGATGTCGCGGACCGCACGCTGACGATGCTCAAGGGCGCGATGCACGAACTGGCGCTCGGCAACCCCGACCGGCTGTCGACGGACGTCGGCCCGGTGATCGACGGCGAAGCGAAACAGACGATCGACACGCACGTCGCGACGATGAAGGACAAGGGCCACGCGGTCACGCAACTGCCGGCGCCCGAAGCTTGCACGCACGGCACGTTCGTGCCGCCGACGCTGATCGAGATCGGCAGCATCGACGAGCTGAAGCGCGAAGTGTTCGGCCCCGTGCTGCACGTGGTGCGCTACCGCCGCAGCCAGCTCGACAAGCTGCTGGAACAGATCCGCGCGACCGGCTACGGCCTGACGCTCGGCATCCACACGCGGATCGACGAGACGATCGCGCACGTGATCTCGAATGCGCACGTGGGCAACATCTACGTGAACCGCAACGTGATCGGCGCGGTGGTCGGCGTGCAGCCGTTCGGCGGCGAAGGGCTGTCGGGCACGGGCCCGAAGGCCGGCGGCGCGCTGTACCTGCAGCGCCTGCTCGCGACGCGTCCGTCGGGCCTGCCGCGCACGCTCGCGCAGGCGCTGGTGGCGGACGGCGCAGTCGAAGGCGATGCACGCGGCAACCCGGCGGCGGCGCTCACCACGCTGCGCGACTGGCTGATCGAGCAGCGCGAGCCGGTGCTGGCCGCGCGTTGCGACGGTTATCTCGCACAGGTGCCGGCCGGTGCAACCGCGGTGCTGACCGGGCCGACGGGCGAGCGAAACACGTATACACTCGGCCCGCGCGGCACGGTGCTGTGTGTCGCGGCGACGCCGGGCGGCGCGCGCGCGCAGTTCGCCGCGGTGCTGGCGACCGGTAACCGCGCACTGTTCGCCGGCGCGGCGGGCGAGGCGCTCGTCGCCGCGCTGCCGGCGTCGCTGAAGACGCACGCGGTCGTGCGCAAGCAGGCCGACGCGGCGTTCGATGCGGTGCTGTTCGAAGGCGACAGCGACGAACTGCAGACGCTCGTGAAGGACGTCGCGCAGCGGCCGGGCCCGATCGTGTCGGTGCAGGGCGTGTCGGTGGGCGCGTTCGAGAACGGCGACGCGGAAGACTACGCGCTCGAGCGGCTGCTGACGGAGCGCTCGGTGAGCGTGAATACGGCCGCGGCGGGCGGCAATGCGAATTTGATGACGATCGGCTGATCATCCTTGCCGTTCGGATCAAACAAAGGAAGCGGCAAGGCGATCCCGAAGCCGCTCCATTTACCCTGGTACCAAGGAGATGCTATGCAACACACGATGAAAAAGCTGGCAGGCGCGACGTTTGTCGCCGTCATGTCGCTGGCGGGGACGGCCCATGCAGATGACGTGAAGATCGGTTACGCAGGGCCGATGACGGGTGCGCAGGCGCACTACGGCAAGGATATGCAGAACGGGATCGTGCTCGCGCTGGAAGATTTCAACGCGACGAACCCGAAGATCGGCGGCAAGCCGGTGAAGTTCGTGCTGAGCACGCAGGACGACCAGGCTGACCCGCGCACGGGCACGACGGTTGCGCAGAAGCTGGTCGACGACGGCATCAAGGGCATGCTCGGCCACTTCAACTCGGGCACGACGATTCCGGCTTCGCGCATCTACGCGAACGCGGGCATTCCGGAAATCGCGATGGCGACGGCGCCGGAATACACGCAGCAAGGTTACAAGACGACCTTCCGCATGATGACGTCCGACACGCAGCAGGGCTCGGTAGCGGGCACGTTCGCGTCGAAGGATCTCGGCATGAAGAAGATCGCAATCGTCGACGACCGCACGGCCTATGGCCAGGGTCTCGCCGACCAGTTCGAGAAGGCCGCGAAGGCCGGCGGCGCAACGATCGTCGACCGTGAATTCACGAACGACAAGGCTGTCGACTTCAAGGCGATCCTGACCAAGCTGAAGTCCGTGAAGCCGGACCTCGTCTACTACGGCGGCGCGGATTCGCAGGCAGCGCCGATGGTCAAGCAGATGAAGACGCTGGGCATCACGGCACCGCTGATGAGCGGCGAAATGGTGAAGACGCCGACGTTCCTGAAGATCGCGGGCAACGCGTCGGAAGGCACGATCGCGTCGCTGGCCGGTCTCCCGCTCGAAGAGATGCCTGGCGGCAAGACGTACGCCGACAAGTACAAGAAGCGCTTCGGCGAAGACGTGCAGACCTACTCGCCGTACGCATACGACGGCGCGATGGCGATGCTCAACGCGATGAAGAAGGCCGATTCGACCGACCCGGCGAAGTACCTGCCGGTGCTCGCGAAGAGCGACATGGCGGGCGTCACGTCGACGCACGTCGCGTATGACGCGAAGGGCGACCTGAAGAACGGCGGTATCACGATGTACAAGGTCGAGAAGGGTGAGTGGAAGCCGCTGAAGAGCATCGGCGGCAAGTAAGCAGCCTTTGAATCGCGGGCGGCGGCGCGTGTCGCTGCCCGGTCGATCAAGTGAAAAAGCCACCGGGCCCGACGGCCCGGTGGCTTTTTTCATCTGCGCGAGCGGTCGCTAGTCGTCCTTGCGCACGCGCAGCAGGAACTTCTGCAGCTTGCCCGTCGGCGTGCGCGGCAGCGCCTGCGCGAACACGAACTCGCGCGGGATCTTGTACGCGGCGAGCCGTTCGCCGCAGAACGCGCGCAGCGCGTCCGCGTCGGGCACCGTGCCCGTACGCGGCACGACGTGCGCGACGACCGTCTCGCCCCAGTCGGGATGCGGGACGCCGACCACGGCCGCTTCGGCGATGTCCGGGTGCGCGCCGAGCACGTCCTCCACTTCCTTCGAATAGACGTTCTCGCCGCCCGTCACGATCATGTCCTTCAGCCGGTCGACGATGAACAGATAGCCATCCTGATCGATCCGTGCGATGTCGCCGGTGCGATACCAGCCGTCCGGCGCGAACGCGGCGCGCGTCGCGGCCGCGTCGTCGAGATAACCGAGCATCATGCTGTCGGCCTTCAGCCAGATTTCGCCGGTCTCGCCCGGGCGTGCTTCGATGCCGTCCATCCGCACGACGCGCAGGTCGACGCCCGGGCCGCCGTGGCGGCCGATCGAACCGGCCTTCGCGACCTGCTCGTCCGGATACAGCGTCGAGCCGGCCGGCCCCGTTTCCGTCATCCCGTACACCTGGAAGAACGCATCGCTGCGATATGCGCGTGCGAGCCGCTCGGCCTGCGCGGCGCCGATCGGGCCGCCGCCGTACAGCCACGCGCGCACGCTCGACAGGTCGAATGCGGCGAAGCCGTCGACCGTGTCGAGCGGCAGCGTGTACGACACCGGCGCACCGAAATACAGCGTCACGCGCTCGCGCTCGATGGCCTGCAGGAAGCGCAGCGGATGGTATTCGCGCAGCAGCACGACGGTGCCGCCCGCATACAGCGTGCCGCCGAACCAGTTGTTGAGCGGCGACGAATGCCAGATCGGCATCGCCATCAGCGTGCGCTCATGGCGGCCGATGCCGATCGCGAGCGCCGCCGACATCGCCGCGAGCGTCACGGTGCGGTGGCTGTGCACGCAACCTTTCGGGCGGCCGGTCGTGCCGGACGTGTAGAGGATCTGTGCGATGTCGCCGTCGGCGGGATCGATGCCCGTGAGGCCGTCCATCGTTGCGCACATCGTGTCGAAGGATGGCACGCCGTCGAGCTCGCCTTCGGTCACGAGCCGCCGCGCGGGATGCACGATGCGTTCGAGCACCGGCGCGAGCGTCACGTCGAACAGGAGCGCCTTGCTGCGGCTGTGTTCGAGCACGTAGTCGACTTCCGGCGCCTGCAGCTTGTGGTTGATCGGCACGAACGTCGCGCCGAGCCGCCACGCGCCGAACATCAGGTCGACGAACGCCGGCGTGTTGAAGCACATCGCGGCGACGCGATCGCCGGCCGCGATCCCGAGCGCGCTCAGCACGCCGGCCGCGCGGTGCGAGCGCTCGCGCGCGGCCGCATAGGTGATCGTCGCGGATTCGCTGACGAGGAACGGCTTGTCGGGCGTCGCGCGGGCGGCGCGGTCGAGGGCGGCGACGAGGTTCATCGGGGGCTCCGGGCGGGGCGAACGAAGGCGAACGAACGGGCGTTCGTCAGGCGGGATACGCGCGCTGCAGCAACGCGGCGACGTCGATCGCGTGCGGGTCGAAGCCACCCGCGATGCGGCCCCAGTCGGGTGCGGCGAGCCGCGTCGCGACGAACGCGTCGGCGACGGCCGCCGGCGCATCGCGGCGCAGCAGGCACGCCTGCGCGACGAGCGCGAGCCGCTGCGCGAACACGCGGCCCGATGCCTCCAGCGTGTCGGCGGGCGCGCCGAGCATCGCGCGCAGCGCGTCGAGCGCCGCGCGGATGCGCGGCTCGCCCGCGCCGAGGTCGGCGAGCTCGGCGAACAGCGCGGCGGCCGCGTCGGGCTCGCGCGATACCGCGCGCAGCACGTCGAGACACATCACGTTGCCCGAGCCTTCCCAGATCGAGTTGACGGGCGCCTCGCGGAACAGCCGCGCGATCGGGCCGTCGTCGACATAACCGTTGCCGCCGAACACTTCCATCACCTCGCCGGTCAGCTCGACCGCGCGCTTGCAGACCCAGAATTTCGCGGCGGGCGTGACGATCCGCTTCCATGCGCGTTCGCGCGGCGAGTCGTCGCGCTCGAACGCGTCGGCGAGGCGCATCGCGAGCACGAGCGCGGCTTCGCTTTCGAGCGCGAGATCGGCGAGCACGGTGCGCATCAGCGGCTGCTCGGCGAGCGCGCGGCCGAACGCGTGACGCTGGCGCGTGTACGCGATCGCCTGCACGACACCCTGGCGCAGCATCGCCGCGCTGCCGAGCACGCAGTTCAGCCGCGTGTAGGTGGCCATCTCGATGATGGTCGGAATGCCGCGGCCTTCGTCGCCGAGCATGATCCCCCACGCGTCGTTCAGCTCGATCTCGCTGCTCGAGTTGCTGCGGTTGCCGACCTTGTTCTTCAGCCGCTGGATCTCGACCGCGTTCTTCGTGCCGTCCGGCCGCCAGCGCGGCACGTAGAAGCACGACGGGCTGCCGCCTTCGGTGTGCGCGACGACGAGGTGCGCATCGCACATCGGCGCGGAGAAGAACCACTTGTGGCCGCGCAGCCGGTATTCGCCGCCGCGCCCGCCCGCGCCGACGGCGGTCGCGAGCGTCGTGTTCGCGCGCACGTCGGAGCCGCCCTGTTTCTCGGTCATCCCCATGCCGAACCAGATCGCGCGCTTGTCGGCGACCGGCACGTCGCGCGGATCGTAGTCGTCGCTGTAGAGCTTGTCGCGCAGCAGGTTCCACAGCGCGGGCTCCTTCTGCAGTACGGGGATCGCGGCCTGCGTCATCGTCGCCGGGCACAGCGTGCCGGCCTCGATCTGACCATGCAGGTAGAAGCCGGCGGCGGTCGCGGCCCAGCGGCCGCGGCGCGACTCGCGGAACGCGAGCGACACGAAGCCTTCGTGGCGGTACTGGCCGAGCAGCGTGTGCCATGCCGGGTGGAAGTCGACGCGGTCGATGCGCCGGCCGCGCCGGTCGAACGTGTGCAGTTCCGGCGTGTGCTGGTTCGCTTCGTCGGCGAGCCGCGCGGTGTCGGCGCTGCCGAGCCGCGCACCGTACGCGTCGAGTTGCGGCATGGCCCAGTCGGCGCCCGCGCGGGCGAGTGCGTCGCGCAGCGCGACGTCCGTCGCGAAGAGGTTATAGTCGGTCAGTTCGTCGAACTGGTTCGTGACGGCGTGAGTCGATTCGGTCATCGAGGTGGTCTCCGGTCTCATGCTTCGCGGGCGGCCGGCGTCATCCAACACGGGTGGCGCTGCGGCGCTGGTTCCGGCTCCCGGTAAAACGCATTCCCTGCTGATTTCAGAGTAGCAAATATGCCGCCGCGACATGTTCAGGTTCCGGCGCCGCCCGGCCAGCCGGCGGCGCAACCCGCGCCCGCGTTGCGCCGCCGGCCGCGCCAGTCGCGCGCGCAGGCGAGTTCCGATGCGCTGCAACAGGCATTCGTTCAGCTTTTGCTCGAACGCGGCTACGTGAAGGCGACGATCCGCGAGATCGCGGCTGTCGCGGGCGTGAGCGTCGGCACCTTCTACGAGTATTTCGGCGACAAGCAGAGCCTCGCGGCGCTCTGCATCCACCGGTACGTGCTGGCGATGGCCGACCGGCTGCGCGATAGGGCGCAGCGGTTGCGCGGTGCGCCGCGGGCCGAACTCGCCATGGCGCTTGTCGACCTGCAGGTCGACGCGATCGGCGCCGACGCGGCGCTGTGGAGCGCGCTGTTCGCGCTGGAGCGGCAGGTGTCGCCGCTCGCCGCCTACCGCCGGCACTACGACGCGTATGTCGCGCTGTGGCGCGACGCGCTCGCGCACGCGGCCGATCCGCCGCCGGCCGCGCGGCTCGACGGGCTTGCGCGGATGGCGCACACGGTCTGCTACGGCGGCCTCTCGCAGGCGTTGCTGACGCTCGGGCCCGCGCTCGACATGGCCGCGTTGCGCGGCGAACTGCGGGCCGTGCTGCTTGCGTATCTGGCGGCGGCGGGCCGGTAGCATGCCCTAGGGCCTGTTCCCGCTAATAACGGGCTTGCGAACGTGCCTTGCCGGTTGCAATGTAAGGAGTGAGGAGCGCCGTTTGGCCGAGCCAAACAAGCGACGATCGACGCCGCAGTGCGGCCGGCAAGGCACGTTCCCCTGTTTGGAAAAATTCATTCGTGGGGCTGGCCACCAGAAGGGCCGATCGCCGCGTCATACTCCTCGCGAATACGTCGAGTATTCGCTTCGTCGCATTCCTTGCGCTCGGCCCTTCTGGTGGCCAGCGCAAGCCCGTTATTAGCGTGAACAGGCCCTAGGGGTAATGCCTGATTCGCATATCGGGCCGGCAGGTCGGTCTTGTCGATGCATGCTTCACACCGGGCAGCATGAGAAAAATGCATGGCCGCCATGACGAACTTTCGATTGTCCGCCGATATTGACTGGGGCTAAATCATGCGAGATATGCAGGGCCGCGCGCTGCGCGCGGGCCAGCCCGAAGGACATCAGAAGGAGAAGTCATGCGAAGCGCCACCGCGCCCCGTTCGAAACTGCCCGACGTCGGGACGACGATCTTCACGGTGATCGGCCAATTGGCCGCTCAGCACGATGCGTTGAACCTGTCGCAGGGTGCGCCGAATTTCGCGCCCGATCCGGCGCTCGTCGAAGGCGTCGCACGTGCGATGCGCGACGGGCACAACCAGTACGCACCGATGGCCGGGCTCGCGTCGCTGCGCGAGCGGCTCGCGGAGAAGACCGAGGCGCTGTACGGCGCGCGCTACGACCCGGCGACCGAGATCACGGTGATCGCGAGCGCGAGCGAAGGGCTCTACGCGGCGATCAGCGCGCTCGTGCATCCGGGCGACGAGGTGATCTATTTCGAGCCGTCGTTCGACAGCTATGCGCCGATCGTGCGGTTGCAGGGCGCGACGCCTGTCGCGATCAAGCTGTCGCCCGAGCATTTCCGCGTGAACTGGGACGAGGTGGCCGCGGCGATCACGCCGCGCACGCGGATGATCATCGTGAACACGCCGCACAACCCGACCGCGACCGTGTTCTCGGCCGACGATCTCGCGCGGCTCGCGCAGCTCACGCGCGACACCGGCATCGTGATCCTGTCCGACGAAGTGTACGAGCACGTCGTGTTCGACGGCGCGTTGCACCAGAGCCTGGCCCGCCACCGCGAGCTGGCCGAGCGCAGCGTGATCGTGTCGTCGTTCGGCAAGTCGTTCCACGTGACGGGCTGGCGGGTCGGCCATTGCGTTGCGCCGGCCGAGCTGATGGACGAGATCCGCAAGGTGCATCAGTTCATGGTGTTCGCGGCCGACACGCCGATGCAGGTCGCGTTCGCGGAGATCCTCGCGCGGCCGGACAGCTATCTCGGACTGTCGGCGTTCTACCAGGCCAAGCGCGACCTGCTCGCGCGCGAGCTGGCCGATTCGCGTTTCGAGCTGCTGCCGAGCGAAGGCTCGTTCTTCATGCTCGCGCGCTTCCGGCACTTCTCGGACGAAAGCGACAGCGATTTCGTGCTGCGCCTGATCCGCGACGCGCGCGTCGCGACGATTCCGCTGTCGGCGTTCTATACCGACGGCACCGATGCCGGCGTGATCCGGCTCAGTTTTTCGAAGGACGACGCGACGCTGGTCGAAGGCGCGCGGCGGCTGCGTTCGCTGTAGTACGGAAACCGGCGGCGGGGACGTCGCATCGACCAGGCACAAGGAGATCACGATGAAGCACACGGCAACCCTGAAACTCGCATTCGCACTCGCGTGCGCAATCGGCACCGGCGCGGCGCTTGCCGATGCGCAGACGCTGCGTTTCGGCCTCGAGGCGCAATATCCGCCGTTCGAATCGAAAGCGCCGAACGGCGACCTGCAGGGCTTCGACATCGACGTCGGCAATGCCGTCTGCCAGACGGCGAAGCTGTCGTGCAAATGGGTCGAGACGTCGTTCGACGGCCTGATTCCGGCGCTGAAGGGCCGCAAGTTCGACGCGATCAACTCGGCGATGAACGCGACCGAGCAGCGGCGCCAGGCGATCGATTTCACGACGATCATCTATCGCGTGCCGACCCAGCTGATCGCGCGCACCGGCAGCGGCCTGCTGCCGACACCCGAATCGCTGAAGGGCAAGCGCGTCGGCGTGCTGCAGGCGTCGATCCAGGAAACCTACGCGAAGGCGCACTGGGAACCGGCCGGCGTCGCGATCGTCCCGTACCAGGACCAGAACCAGGCGTATACGGACCTCGTGTCGGGCCGCCTCGATGCGACGCTCGTGCTCGCGCCGTCCGGCCAGCGCGGCTTCCTGTCGCGCCCGGACGGCAAGGGCTTCTCGTTCGTCGGCCAGCCCGTGCACGACGACCGGATCCTCGGCAGCGGTATCGCATTCGGCCTGCGCAAGGGCGACGACGCGCTGAAGGCGAAGCTCGATGCGGCGATCGACAAGCTGAAGGCGGACGGCACGGTGAAGTCGCTCGGCTTGAAGTATTTCGGCGATATCGACATCTCGACGAAGTAACCGGGGACGCGCGATGCAGAACCGGGAAACGGCCGCCGCGGGTAGCGCGCAGGGCGGTGCGCCGCTGTCGGGCGAGGCGCTCGAAGCCGCGCTCGTCGCCGAACTGGGCGATGCGCTCGTCACGCGCTCGGCCGACATCGATCCACGCTACTTCACCGCGTACAACGAGGCGGCCGGCGTCCGGCCGCGCGCGCTGGTGCGCCCGCGCAGCGTCGACGACGTGTCGCGCACGCTCGCGCTGTGCGAGCGGCTTGGCCAGCCGGTGGTGCCGCAAGGCGGGCTGACGGGGCTCGCGCGCGGTGCGGTCGCGCTCGGCGGCGAGATCGTGCTGTCGATGGAGCGCTTCGCCGGCATCGACGCGCTCGACGCGGCGGCCGGCACGATGACCGTGCGCGCCGGGACGCCGCTGCAGACGGTGCAGGAGGCCGCGGAAGCGGCGGGCTTCACGTTCGGCGTGGATCTCGGTGCGCGCGGCTCGTGCCAGATCGGCGGCATGCTCGCGACCAATGCGGGCGGCACGCGCGCGATCCGCTACGGGATGATGCGCGAGCAGGTGCTCGGGCTCGAGGCTGTGCTCGCGGACGGCACGGTCGTGTCGTCGATGAACCGGATGCTGAAGAACAACGCGGGCTACGACCTGAAGCAGCTGTTCATCGGCAGCGAGGGGACGCTCGGCGTCGTCACGCGCGCCGTGCTGCGGCTGCATCCGTTGCTCGCCGCGCCGGCCACGGCGCTCTGTCGCGTGCGCGACTACGACGCGGTGGCCGGGTTGTGGAACCGCATGCGTACGCTGCCCGAGGTCGTCAGCTTCGAGGCGATGTGGCCGTCGTTCTACGACTACGTTGCGCATCACACGCCGGGCGTGGCCGCGCCGTTCGCGGGCGACGGCGGTTTCGCGGTGCTGATCGAATGCGCGACGAGCGCGCCGGGCGGCGATGCGCACCATGCGCTGGAAACCGGCCTCGCGGCCGGGATCGACGCAGGACTCGTGGAAGACGCGGTGCTCGCGACGTCGGAGCGGCAGGCGCGCGACCTGTGGACGCTGCGCGAAGGTCTCGCGATCGATGCGCTACCGCATCTCGTCAACTTCGACGTGAGCCTGCCGACGGGCGAACTCGGCGCGTTCGCCGAGCGCTGCGAGGCGGCGCTGCGGGCGCGCTGGCCGGACGCCACGTGCCTGTTCTTCGGCCATGTCGGCGACGGCAACGTGCATATCGGCGTGTCGCTGGCCGGCATGACCGACGCGGACGTCGACGCGCTCGATCACTGCGTGTACGCGGTGGTGCGGGACATGGGCGGCTCGGTGTCGGCCGAGCACGGCATCGGCGTGCTCAAGCGTCCTTATCTCGCGCACACGCGCAGCGACGCGGAAATCGGGTTGATGCGGTGCCTGAAGGCCGCGCTCGACCCGCGCGGCATCCTGAACCCCGGCAAGGTGCTTTGACAGGGGCGATTCCCGCTGCCGGCGGGAATCGGCCTGCGTTTTTTGTCAGCCGTCCACCCAGCGCAGCGCGCCGATCTTCAGGTGTTCGACGACGCTGCGCGCCCAGTCGAGCTCCGCGTTGAGCAGCACGAGCGCATGTTCGTTCTGCAGCAGGAACAGGCGCGGCACCTGGTCGGCCTGCGCGGCGTTGCGCAGCGTTTCGAGGCGCTCGCGCTCGGCGTCGAGTCGGGCAATGCGAAGCTCGAGCTGGTGCCGTGCATCGTCGGCGTCGAGCAGCGGCAGGAACGCGAGGCCGGCGCCGAAGGCGGGAAACTCGCGCGCGGGCTCGGCGAGCAGCGCATGCAGCCAGGTCTGCCCGGCCGCGTGCCCGGCCTCGGTCAGCGCATAGAGCGTGCGCTCCGGAAACGCGCCGTCACGCTCGGTGTCGTGCACGGCGATCAGCCCGTCGCGCAGCAGCCGGTCGATCGTCTGGTAGAGGCTCGTGCGCTGCCGCACGTTGACGACTTCGTCGTACCCGCGGGCCTTCAGTTGCTGCAGCATCCCGTACGGATGCATCGGCGTTTCGGTGAGCGTTGCGAGGACGGCCAGCGCAAGCGAGGACGGGCGGCTCGTTGACATGAATAGTTATGATATATCTAGTAAGAATATAACTATTCTCAACTAGACTATCTTATTTCACAAGGGTTTCAGCCGAGGTGCGAACGCTTCGCGGCCGGCGCGACCGTTTCCATCGTCGCGAGACCGTGCACGATTCCGCAATCCTCGACCGAATGCTCGCCGACACACTGGCGGCGCAATTCAGTGAGCTGGTCGCGCAGATGCGTGAGTTCCGCGAGGCGCGCGTCGACGTGTCCGATATGGTCGTCGAGCAGCGAATTGATCGAATCGCAGCGGTCGGCCGGCACGTCGGTGAGCTGCAGCAGCGCGCGGATCTCGTCGTGCGCCATGTCGAGCGCGCGGCAGTTGCGGATGAAGCGCAGCCGTTCGACGTGCAGGTCGGTGTAGTTGCGGTAGTTCGAGTCGGTGCGCTCCGCATCCGGCATCAGCCCCTCTTTCTCGTAGAAGCGGATCGTTTCGGGGGTGCAGCGGGCCGCTTTGGCCAGTTCGCCAATCTTCATGCCTTTCTCCCGTGTAAGGGTTGACCTTGTAGTGGCTTCAGGGTGTTAACTCTACACCGTCAAGCCACAAAGGAGGTTGTCATGACCGACACCCAGCGTACCCACGACCCACGACACCGTCATGCCGACGGCGCCGATACGTGCTGCGCCGACTCGCGCGACACGCAGACGGCGACCGTTGCCGACGCGGCGCCGGCGGCCGGCGAGCGCGCGCATGCCCACGACCATGATCATGGCCATGGCGGCAAGGGGCACGATCACGACCATGCAGCCGACGACGCGCATCAGCACGGCGCGGCGTGCTCGCACGACCACACCGCGCACGACGATGCGGGTCACGACCACGATCATGCGCACGGCGATGCGCATGTCCATGGCGCCGCGTGCTCGCACGACCATGCCGGTCACGACCACGACCACGACCACGACCACGACCACGACCACGACCACGCGGCCGGCGACTGCTGCGCGCCTGCCGCGCTGACGCTCGCGCCGCTGCCGGTCGCACAGGCGACCGCGTCGGGCCACGTGCGCTCCGCGTTCCGGATCATGCAGATGGACTGCCCGACCGAGGAAACGCTGATCCGCAAGAAGCTCGGCGGGATGAACGAAGTGTCGGCGCTCGAATTCAACCTGATGCAGCGGATGCTGACCGTCGAGCACGTGCCCGGCGCGCAGCCGGCGATCGAAAGCGCGATCCGCACGCTCGGGATGACGCCCGAGGCCGCGTCGCCCGGCGCACCGACGGCACGCGTCGCCGACGCGCCCAAGCCGTGGTGGCCGCTGGCGCTGGCGGGCGTCGCCGCGGTCGCGTCCGAGGGCGCGACCTGGGCCGGCCTGCCCGTGTGGCTGGCGGCGGCGCTCGCGCTCGTCGCGGTGCTCGCGTGCGGGCTCACCACGTACAAGAAGGGCTGGATCGCGATTCGCAACGGCAACCTGAACATCAACGCGCTGATGAGCATCGCGGTGACGGGCGCGATGGCGATCGGCCAGTGGCCCGAGGCCGCGATGGTGATGGTGCTGTTCACGATCGCCGAACTGATCGAGGCGAAGTCGCTCGACCGCGCGCGCAATGCGATCCAGGGCCTGATGCAGCTCGCGCCGGACACCGCGACCGTGCGGGAAGCCGACGGTACGTGGCGCACGATCGAGGCCGCGCAGGTCGCGCTCGGCGCGGTCGTGCGCGTGAAGCCGGGCGAGCGCATCGGGCTGGACGGCGAAGTCGTCGCGGGCCGCTCGACGGTCAACCAGGCGCCGATCACCGGCGAGAGCCTGCCCGTCGAGAAGACGGCCGGCGACGCGGTGTACGCGGGCACGATCAACGAATCGGGTTCGTTCGAATACCGCGTGACGGCCGTCGCGGCCAACTCGACGCTCGCGCGGATCATCCACGCGGTCGAGGAGGCACAGGGCGCGAAGGCGCCGACGCAACGCTTTGTCGATCAGTTCGCGCGCGTCTACACGCCGATCGTGTTCGCGGTCGCGCTGCTGGTCGCGGTGGTGCCGCCGCTCGTCGCGGGCGGCGGGTGGCAGGACTGGATCTACCGCGCGCTGGTGCTGCTCGTGATCGCGTGCCCGTGCGCACTGGTGATCTCGACGCCCGTGACGATCGTGTCGGGCCTCGCGGCCGCGGCGCGGCGCGGGATTCTCGTGAAGGGCGGCGTGTATCTGGAAGAAGGGCGCAAGCTCGCGTGGCTCGCGCTCGACAAGACCGGCACGATCACGCACGGCAAGCCGGTGCAGACCGACTTCGACGTGCATGCGTCCGACGCCGATGCCACGCAGGTCCGGCACCTCGGCGCGAGCCTCGCGGCGCGCTCGGATCACCCGGTGTCGCAGGCGATCGCGGCCGCGGCGCGCGATGCCGGAACGGCGGCGTTCGCCGATGTGCAGGACTTCGAAGCGCTGGTCGGGCGCGGCGTGCGCGGCACGATCGACGGCGCGCGCTACTGGCTCGGCAACCACCGTCTCGTCGAGGAGCTCGAGCGCTGCTCGCCGGCCCTCGAAGCGAAGCTCGACGCGCTCGAGCGGCAGGGCAAGAGCGTCGTGGTGCTGGTCGACGACGCGCGCGTGCTCGGCATCTTCGCGGTGGCCGACACGATCAAGGACACGAGCCGTGAGGCGATCGCCGATCTGCATGCGCTCGGCATCCGTACCGCGATGCTGACGGGCGACAACCCGCATACCGCGCAGGCGATCGCGCGGCAGGCCGGCATCGACGACGCGCGCGGCAACCAGTTGCCGGAAGACAAGCTCGCGGCGGTCGAGGAGCTGTCGGCCGGCGGCGCGGGCGCGGTCGGGATGGTCGGCGACGGGATCAACGATGCGCCGGCGCTCGCGCGTGCCGACATCGGTTTCGCGATGGGCGCGATGGGCACCGACACGGCGATCGAGACGGCCGACGTCGCGCTGATGGACGACGACCTGCGCAAGATTCCCGCGTTCGTGCGGCTGTCGCGCGCGACGCACCGCGTCCTGGTGCAGAACATCGGCTTCGCGCTCGGCGTGAAGATCGTGTTCCTCGGCCTCACGGTCGCGGGGCTCGGCACGATGTGGATGGCAGTCTTCGCCGACGCGGGCGCGAGCCTGATCGTCGTGGCCAACGGCTTGCGGCTGCTGTCGTCCTCCGGGGCGTTCGGCGACGCGCGGGCCAAGCGTTGAGGAGCGGGCGATGAGCTTTCTGAAACGGATCCTGGGCGGCCACGGCGGTGGCCATGGCGGTGGGCAGGGCAGCAGCGGCCACGGTGGCGGGCATCACGGCGGGCAGCGCCGGGAAGGACATGGCGGCCACGACGCGCGCGGCCGCGATCGGTATGGCTGGGGCTGGCAGGCGCCGGCCGACGGGCAGGGCGGCAACGTGCCGCTGAGCCAGCTCGCCTGCGCGGGCTGCGGCGCGCTCAACGCGGCGGATGCGCGCTTCTGCACGCAGTGCGGTGCGGCGCAACGCGGCAAGGCGTGCAGCCGCTGCCACGCGGCGCTGGCCGCCGACGCGCGTTTCTGTCCCGGGTGCGGGACGCAGGCCGCCTGAGTGCGCAGGCCATTCGCGCCGGCCGCGCATGAATGCCGGCCGGCGCGGTTCGTTTCAGGGCCGGCGCACCGGCCCTTCGATCAGCGCAGCGGCAGGTGGATCTCGGTGCGCAGGTCGGCCGGCGCGGCATCCATCGGCGTATTGAGGTACAGCTCGAACGGCGG
This sequence comes from Burkholderia cepacia, assembly GCF_001039005.1. Taxonomy (GTDB): domain Bacteria; phylum Pseudomonadota; class Gammaproteobacteria; order Burkholderiales; family Burkholderiaceae; genus Burkholderia; species Burkholderia theae. Next base: position 30,359 of record NZ_LDWR01000033.1, on the reverse strand, counting down.
CGCGTCGGCGGCTTCGCGGCCCGAGTGGCGCAGCCAGTCGCCGTAGAGCCACTGGTAGGCGGTCTTCAGGTCCGCATACGGACCCGTGTGCAGCAGCACCGCGTATTCGCCGCCCGACACCGTCGCGCGTTCGACGGGCGGCACCGGTTCGACGTCCGGCGCGCCGTCGGCCGGCATGAAGCAAGCCTTCGCGCGCAGTTGCGCTTCCGGTGTCGTATCCGGATCGTCGTAGAAAATGCCGATCATCTTCGCGCCCGGGCCGATCAGCCCGTGTTGCCCGACCCACGCGCCGATCCGGCCGAACGCGTCGCCGACCTTCAGGTACGCGCCGGTGTGCGCCACCGCGTAGCCGCGCAGTTCCGGCAGGCGCCGGATTTCGACTTCGTGCTTGAACATGTCTTCCTCTCCTCTCTGTAGCGGATAAATCGGCCGGTGGGCGCCCGTGCGCCGGTGCTGTGCGGGCGGTACGCCGTAGGCGTCGCGAAACGCGCGTGCGAACGCATGCGTCGAACCGTAGCCCGCGCGCCGCGCGATTTCGTCGATCGGCCGGTCGGTGCAGACGAGATCCTCGGACGCGCGAACGATCCGCATCCGCCGCACCGTCAGCACGATCGACTCGCCGTACAGCGCGCGATAGACGCGCTGCCAGTGATACGGCGACAGGCACGCGACTTCGGCGAGCCGGTTCAGGTCGAGCGAGCCGTCGAGGTGCATGCGGATGTACTCGTGGACGCGCGCCACGCTTGCCGCATAGCGGATCCACGCGGGCGTCTCGGTTTTCGTTTCGACTGTCATCGGCGTGTCCGGGCAGGAACCGACGTCACGGTAGCACGGCCCGAATTGATAAATCTTGCGGAAATGCGTAGTAGTCGACAAATCCGTCCCTTTTTATTTCATCGAAATGGGGTCTTGCCCCCCCGTGATCAACAACTAAAGTTAAAGACGGTGAAATCGGGTGAAGGCGTCATTTTTCTCGGGTACTTTGCTCGAGCGGCAACGCACGTGTTTCGAAGTACGCAGGTAGTTCGTCGATGTTCAATCGCAACGCCACGTTTTTCGGGAGAACAAGAAATGGATGCTTCCAGCTTCATCACGTCGCTGCAGACCACGCTAGGCGGATATCTGCCAAAGATCGCCGGCGCGATCGGCATCCTGGTGATCGGCTGGCTGATCGCGGTGGTGGTGCGGGCCGGCGCGCTGCGTCTGCTCAAAGCGCTGAAGGTCGATCAGCGGATCAACGAAAGCACCGGCCAGGGCGCGTATGTCGAGCGGATCATCGCCGGCGGCCTGTTCTGGCTCGTGCTGCTCGTCACCGCGGTGGGCATCTTCAACGTGCTCAACCTGTACGCGGTCTCCAATCCGTTCTCGCTGCTCGTCACGCATATCGTCAACTACCTGCCGAACCTGATCGGCGGCGCGGCGCTGACGCTGATCGCGTGGCTCATCGCGTCGCTGCTGCGCAGCCTCGCGAACCGCGCGCTGAAGGCGAGCAAGATCGACGACAAGCTGTCCGACGGCGCGGGCATGCAGCCGATGAGCGGTTATCTCGGCGACGTGCTGTTCTGGCTCGTGATCCTGATGTTCCTGCCGGCGATCCTCGCGTCGTTCGCGCTGTCGGGGCTGCTGTCGCCCGTGCAGGGGATGGTCGACAAGCTGCTCGCGATCGTGCCGAACCTGTTCGCGGCCGCGGTGATCGGCTTCGTCGGCTGGGTCGTCGCGCGCGTGCTGCGCGGCCTCGTGACGAACCTGCTCGTCGCCGCAGGCGCCGACCGCCTCACGCAGCGTCTCGACAGCCCGACGCCCGTGCGCGTGTCGAGCCTGATCGGCACGATCGTCTACGTGTTCGTGTTCGTGCCGACGCTGATTTCCGCGCTCGACGCGCTGAAGATCGACGCGATCTCGGGCCCCGCGACCAACATGCTGAACCAGTTCCTCGGCGCGGTGCCGGATATCTTCGCGGCGATCGTGATCGTGCTCGTCACGTTCTACTTCGCGCGCTTCGTCGCGTCGCTCGCGCAGAAGCTGCTGGAAGCCGCCGGTGCCGACGGGCTGCCGGCCGTGCTCGGCGTCGAGCGCGTGTTCTCGGGGATCCTGCAGCCGTCGGTGCTGGTGGCGCGGCTGATCGTGTTCTTCGCGATGCTGTTTGCATCGGTCGAAGCCGCGAACCGGCTCGGCTTCTCGCAGGTGCGCGACGTCGTCACGCTGTTCATCGAGTTCGGCGGCCACGTGCTGATGGGCGGCGTGATCCTCGTGATCGGCGTGTGGCTCGCGGGCCTCGCGCGCCGCGTGATCGAGCAGGCCGACCGTGAGCACAGCGTACTGTTCGCGCGCATCGCGCAATTCGCGATCCTCGGCCTCGTGTTCGCGATGGGGCTGCGCGCGATGGGCATCGCCAACGAGATCGTCCAGCTCGCGTTCGGCCTCGTGCTCGGCGCGATCGCGGTGGCCGTCGCGCTGTCGTTCGGCCTCGGCGGCCGCGAAGCGGCCGGCAAGCTGCTCGACCGCTGGTTCAACCAGCGCGGCGGCGGCCAGTAAGTGCCGGTGGTCCGGCCGCGTCGTGCGGCCGGACGGCCATGGCGACGATCGCGGCCGGCGTTTCCGTCAGCGAAACGTAACCCGCGATCTTTGCCGAATTTCGATAACACGTCGTTTAATGACTCTCTAGCATCGATTCTCAGTCGCGCACGCCGACAGGCCCGGCGCCTTTGAGGAGAAAGTCCGATGAAAGCAGAGTCGAATGGCCGGCCCGCCGCCGGCGCCAAATCGTCCGGCCAGCCCGCGCTGCAGCAGACGCTCGGGACCTGGCAACTGTGGGGCATCGCGGTCGGTCTCGTGATTTCCGGCGAATACTTCGGCTGGAGCTACGGCTGGGCGAGCGCCGGTACGCTGGGCTTCGTCATCACCGCGCTGTTCGTCGCGGCGATGTACACGACCTTCATTTTCAGCTTCACCGAGTTGACGACGTCGATCCCGCACGCGGGCGGCCCGTTCGCGTATGCACGCCGCGCATTCGGCCCGACCGGCGGTTATCTCGCCGGCGCCGCGACGCTCGTCGAGTTCGTGTTCGCGCCGCCGGCGATCGCGCTCGCGATCGGTGCGTACCTGCACGTGCAGTTCCCGGGCCTCGAGCCGAAGCATGCGGCGATGGGCGCGTATCTCGTGTTCATGGCGCTGAACATCGTCGGCGTGCAGATCGCCGCGACCTTCGAGCTCGTCGTCACGCTGCTCGCGATCTTCGAGCTGCTGGTGTTCATGGGCGTCGTGTCGCCGGGCTTCGCGTGGAGCAACTTCATGAAGGGCGGCTGGTCGGGCGCCGATCATTTCAGCGTCGGCGCATTCCACGGGATGTTCGCGGCGATCCCGTTCGCGATCTGGTTCTTTCTCGCGATCGAGGGCGTTGCGATGGCCGCCGAGGAAGCGAAGAACCCGAAGCGCTCGATCCCGATCGCCTACGTGGCCGGGATCCTGACCCTCGTTGCACTCGCGATCGGCGTGATGGTGTTCGCCGGCGGCGCAGGCGACTGGACCAAGCTCGCGAACATCAACGATCCGCTGCCGCAGGCGATGAAGTACATCGTCGGCGCGAACAGCGGCTGGATGCACATGCTCGTGTGGCTCGGGTTGTTCGGGCTCGTCGCATCGTTCCACGGGATCATCCTCGGCTATTCGCGCCAGATCTTCGCGCTGGCCCGCGAAGGCTACCTGCCGGAGTGGCTCGGGAAGGTGCATCCTCGCTTCAAGACCCCGCATCGCGCGATCCTCGCGGGCGGCGTGATCGGCATCGCGGCGATCTACAGCGACGAACTGATCCAGTTCGGCGGGCAGACGCTGACCGCGAATATCGTGACGATGTCGGTGTTCGGTGCGATCGTGATGTATATCGTCAGCATGGCGTCGCTGTTCAAGCTGCGCCGCTCGCAGCCGAACATGGCGCGGCCGTTCCGCGCGCCGCTGTACCCGATCTTCCCGGCATTCGCGATCGTTGCAGCGGTCATCTGTCTCGGTACGATGGTGTACTTCAACGGGCTGGTCGCGCTGGTGTTCCTCGGCTTCCTCGCGTTCGGCTACGCGTACTTCCTCGCGACCCGTTCGCAGCGCGAGAGTGCGCCGGGCGACGCGCTGCTGGAGGAGTGAGCAGGGTGAAGGTGAACGGCCGTTCCTGACGGCATCCGGCGCGCCCCGTCGAACGGGCGCGCCGTCGGCTTTTGGCAAGGAGACTCGCACGATGTCCTACACGGAGACGATCGGTCCGCGCACGTACCGCTTCGCGGACCTGAAGACGCTGCTCGCGAAGGCGAGCCCGCTGCGTTCCGGCGACCAGCTCGCCGGCGTCGCGGCGGCGAGCGAGGAGGAGCGCGTGGCCGCGAAGATCGCGCTCGCGGGCGTGCCGCTGAAGGCGTTCCTGAACGAAGCGGTGATTCCGTACGAAGACGATGAAGTCACGAGACTGATCGTCGACGATCACGACGCGCAGGCGTTCGCGGAAATCTCGCACCTGACGGTCGGCGATTTCCGCAACTGGCTGCTGTCGCCCGCAGCCGACGGCGCGGCGCTCGAACGGATCGCGCCGGGCCTCACGCCCGAGATGGTCGCGGCCGTGTCGAAGCTGATGCGCAACCAGGACCTGATCGCGGCCGCGCGCAAGCGCCGCGTGGTCACGCGCTTTCGCAACACGGTCGGGCTGGCCGGCCGGATGTCGGTGCGGCTGCAGCCGAACCACCCGACCGACGACGTGAAGGGCATCGCCGCGTCGATGCTCGACGGGCTGATGTACGGCTGCGGCGACGCGATGATCGGCATCAACCCGGCAACCGACAGCCTCGCGGCGATCGTGAAGCTGCTCGCGATGATCGACGGGTTCCGCGAACGCTACGGCGTGCCGACGCAGTCGTGCGTGCTCACGCACGTGACCAACACGATCGCGGCGATCGAGAAGGGCGCGCCGGTCGATCTCGTGTTCCAGTCGATCGCGGGCACCGAGAAGGCGAACGCGAGCTTCGGGATCTCGCTCGCGCTGCTCGGCGAGGCGCGCGAGGCTGCGTTGTCGCTTAACCGCGGCACCGTCGGCAACAACCTGATGTACTTCGAGACCGGCCAGGGCAGCGCGTTGTCGGCGAACGCGCATCACGGCGTCGACCAGCAGACCTGCGAAGTGCGCGCGTATGCGGTCGCGCGCAAGTTCGAGCCGTTCCTCGTGAACACGGTGGTCGGCTTCATCGGCCCCGAATACCTGTACGACGGCAAGCAGATCATTCGCGCGGGGCTCGAGGATCACTTCTGCGGGAAGCTGCTCGGCGTGCCGATGGGCTGCGACATCTGCTACACGAACCACGCGGAAGCCGACCAGGACGACATGGATACGCTGCTGACGCTGCTGGGCGCGGCCGGCATCAACTTCATCATGGGGATTCCGGGCGCGGACGACGTGATGCTGAACTACCAGAGCACGTCGTTCCACGACCAGCTCTACGTGCGCGAGGTGCTCGGCCTGCGCCGCGCGCCGGAGTTCGAGGAGTGGCTGGAGACGATGGAGATCGCCGACGCGCACGGCGCGCTGCGCGCCGCGACGTCGCGTGTGCCGCTGCTGGCGGGCGCGAACGACTGGATGGGGATTTCGGCATGAGCGACGCCGTCGAAAAGAACCCGTGGGCGCAGCTGAAGTCGTTCACGAACGCGCGGATCGCGCTCGGCCGCGCGGGCAACAGCCTGCCGACCGCGCCGCTGCTTGCGTTCAACCTGTCGCACGCGCAGGCGCGCGACGCCGTGCACCAGCCGCTCGACGCGGATGCGCTGCGGGCCGAGCTCGACGCGGCCGGCTTCGCGACGCTCGGCGTGCAGAGTGCCGCGCCCGATCGCCAGCATTACCTGCGCCGGCCCGATCTCGGCCGCAAGCTGTCCGACGAAGGGCGCGCGCTGCTGGCCGCTCACGGCGCGGCGCTCGACGATGCGCCGGACGTCGTGTTCGTGGTCGGCGACGGGCTGTCGGCGTTCGCGGCCGCGAAGCAGGCGCTGCCGCTGCTGCAGGCCGTGCGATCGAGGCTCGACACGGACGGTTGGCGGATCGGCCCGGTGGTGGTGGCGACGCAGGCGCGCGTCGCGCTCGGCGACGAGATCGGCGAACTGCTGCGCGCGAAGGTCGTCGCGATGCTGATCGGCGAACGGCCGGGGCTCAGCTCGCCCGATAGCCTCGGCGTGTACCTCACCTGGGCGCCGAAAGTCGGCTGCCACGACGCGCTGCGCAACTGCATCTCGAACGTGCGGCCCGAAGGGCTGCCGCACGCGGCCGCCGCGCACAAGCTGCATTACCTGATGACGCATGCGCGCCGGCTCCAGCTGACGGGCGTCGGGCTGAAGGACGACAGCGACGCGCTGCTGCCGCCGTCCGACACGGAGCGGATCGGGGCGGTGTGAAGGTGCGATGGCGCGCGGCTACTTGAACAGCCGCTCGCACAGAAAATCGACGAACACGCGCAGCTTCGGCGACAGCTGCCGGCTCGACGGCCACACGATCGAGAACTGCCCCGGTGCGATCCGGTAGTCGTCGAGCACGGTGACGAGCGCCCCGTGTTCGAGCGCGTCGCGCGCGAGGAAGTCGGGCATGTAGCCGATGCCGAGCCCTGCGAGCACGGTGCCGCGCAGCGCTTCCATGTTGTTGCAGGTCATCGCGGTGCGCAGCTTCAGCGGCGTGCCGTCGGCGGCCGCGAGCGCCCAGTCCTGCAGCTTGCCGGTGGTCGGGAAGCAGTAGCGCACGCAATCGTGCGCTTCGAGGTCGTGCGGGGTGCGCGGCGTGCCGGCCTGCGCGAGATACGCGGGCGTCGCGCACAGCACGAACGCGAACGGGCCGAGCCGCCGCGACATCAGGCGCGAATCCGACAGCGGGCCGCTACGGATCACCGCGTCGAAGCCGCCTTCGACGACATCGACCATCCGGTCGTTGAAATCCAGATCGAGCTCGACGTCCGGGTAGCGCTGCCGGAATTCGGGCAGCACGGGCAGCAGGAAGCGGTAGCCGATCACCGGCAGGCTCACGCGCAGCTTGCCGCGCGGGCGCTGTGCCGAGGCCGTCACGGTCGCTTCCGCATCGCGGAAATCCTCGAGGATCCGCTGGCAGCGTTCGTAGAAATGCCGCCCTTCGTCGGTCAGCGTGACGCGCCGCGTCGTGCGGTTGAACAGGCGCACGCCGAGCGACAGCTCGAGTTTCGCGATCGTCTTGCCGACCGCCGACGCCGAGATGCCGAGCGCGCGGCCGGCCGCGACGAAGCTCAGCGCGTCGGCGGTGCGGACGAAGGCGACGATGCCGGTCAGGTTTTCCATCGAAGTGCGTGCGTCGATGCGGGTGGTTGGGTGAATTGCGGAATTTTAGTCCGTTATATGCGGAACTTCGCGTGGTTTTTCGCGAATTGAATCGGATTTATCTTCTGTCGCTCCAACGGCGCATCCGCGCCGGCTTTTCGAGGAGCGATGATGGATCACCCGTTTTCAGCCGCTTCAGCCGCTTCAGCCGTGTCGGCGCGCCGGCGCACGTGGGTGCTGGCCGCCGTCTGCATGGCCGCCGTCGCGCTGCCGCTGTCGTTTTCGGGCGGCGCGGTCGCGACGCCGGCGATCGGCCGCGACCTGCACGGCGGCCCGGTCGCGATGAACTGGATCACCAACGCGTTCATGCTCGCGTTCGGCAGCTTCCTGATGGCGGCGGGCGCGCTGGCCGACCAGTTCGGCCGCAAGCGCGTGTTCGCGATCGGCGTCGGCGGTTTCACGCTGATGTCGGCCGCGCTCGCCTTCGCGCCGTCGATGCTCGCGGTCGACCTGCTGCGCGCCGCGCAAGGGCTCGCGGCGGCCGCGGCGCTCGCGGGCGGCACGGCGGCGCTCGCGCAGGAATTCGACGGCGCGGCGCGCACGCGTGCGTTCAGCCTGCTCGGCACGACCTTCGGCGTCGGGCTCGCGTTCGGGCCGGTGCTGGCCGGCGTCCTGATCGGGCATTACGGCTGGCGCGCGATCTTTGTGACGGGCGCGTTGGCCGGCGTGCTGTCGCTGGTGTTCGGGCTGCCGCGCATGCACGAGTCGCGCGATCCGCACGCGACCGGGCTCGACTGGCCCGGCACGGCCGCGTTCACCGCCGCGCTGACGCTGTTCACGTTCGGCGTGATCGAGGCGCCCGCGCGCGGCTGGTCGAGCCCGCTCGTGATCGTGCTGCTGGCCGGCGCGGCACTCGGCGCGTGTGCGTTCGTGATGATCGAGACGCGCGTCGCGCGGCCGATGCTCGACCTGTCGCTGTTCCGCATCGCGCGCTTCGTCGGCGTGCAGGTGCTGCCGGTGTCGACCTGCTGCTGCTACATCGTGCTGCTCGTCGTGCTGCCGCTGCGCTTCATCGGCATCGACGGCTTCAGCGAAATCGGCGCCGGCTGGCTGATGCTCGCGATCTCCGCGCCGATGCTGGTCGTGCCGCTCGTCGCGGCGACGCTCACGCGCTGGCTGTCGGCCGGCGTGATCTCGGGGCTCGGGCTGTTGGTCGCGGCGGCCGGGCTCGTGTGGCTGGGCATCGCGCTGCGAGGCGGCGCGGGGCCCGCGGCGATCGCGCCGATGCTCGCGATCGGTGTGGGGGCCGGCATGCCGTGGGGGCTGATGGACGGGCTGTCGGTGAGCGTCGTGCCGAAGGAGCGCGCGGGGATGGCGACGGGCATCTTCAGCACGACGCGCGTCGCCGGCGAGGGGATCGCGCTCGCGATCGTCGGCGCGGTGCTGGCCGCGCTCGCGCAGACGGGGCTACGGCAGGCGGCCGGTGGCGCCGGCACGTCCGACGCGACGTTGCGTGCGGCCGCGCGGCTCGCGACCGGCGATCTCGCCGGCGCCGCGGCCGCGTTGCCGGGCGTCGGCCATGCGGCGCTGCTCGCGAGTTATACGCATGCGTTCGACCGGCTGCTGACCGGGCTGGCCGTCGTCACGGTGCTGTGCGCGGTGGTGGTGTTCGTGTTTCTGGGTGAACGGCCGGCGGCCGCCGAAACGGGCGACGACACGGACGGGCATGCGCATGCCGACGTGCCGGCGCGCAGCCGGATCGAACCGGCCTGTGTGGAGACGCACGGACGCTGAGCGTTGCGTTCTCGAGTCGGCGCGCATGCCGCTTCGGCCATCGCAGCCGTCGCGCCATTGTGTTTCATCGTGACCGGCATTCGCACGCCGACGCTGCGCTCATCGCATCACGCCAGCACGAGCGGCGGCAGCGCCGCGTCGGCGCGCGCCTGCGCCCGCTCGACCGCGACCACCACATAGCGCTTCGCGTCGGGCCACAGATGCGCGCGGCTTCCCGCCTCCTCGTCGATCGTCGCGCGCCCCTGCACGAGCCAGGTCGTCTGGCGCACGAAATCGACGAACAGCAGCGCGATGGCCGGATTCACCAGCAGGTTGCCGATCGTGTTGAACAGGTTGTTGCCCGCGAAGTCGGGCAGCACGAGCGTGCGGCGGTCGGGCAGGTCGACCAGCGGCGCGAACGAGCCGTCGGCGCGCGGCTGGCGGCCGCGGTACGAGCAATCGCTGTCGCCCGCCACGTTGGCGGTCGCGACGATCAGGAACGCCTGCTCGCGGATGAACGCGACGGCGTCGTCGGTCAGGGGGCCGGGGTCGCTCATGGTGTCGATCGGCGCGAACGCCGTAGCGTGTGGTCAGGATGCGTGATTCGCACGCAAGCGACATGCCACGCGGCGCTGCCCGCCGGCCCGTGCCGCACGGCACACCCACTGTGGAAGTTTCGAACAGCGGCCACGCCGTTGCGCAATCGCGGTGTTCAGAATCGGCACACTCGCCGCGCTGCGTGCGCGGCCGCGGCACGGCGCGCACCCGGCCGGCCGCGGTCGCGCTGCTTCCGTTCCGCTCCCGTCCTGTTTGGCACGCATGTTGCGTAAACGAGTGCAGCGCGGTCCAACCGGCGCTGTACTCACACAAGCACGATGAACAGGAGACATGTATGAACCCGTTTGACCTGAAGCAACTGGGCCTCGACGTCGAATACCCGTACCGTCAGCAGTACGACAACTACATCGGCGGCAAGTGGGTGGCGCCGGTGAAGGGCGAGTATTTCGAGAACGTGTCGCCGATCAACGGCCAGCCGTTCTGTCGCGTGCCGCGCTCGGGTGCCGACGATATCGAGCTGGCGCTCGACGCCGCGCATGCCGCGCGCCGCAAGTGGGGCAAGACGTCCGTGGCCGAGCGTGCGAACCTGCTGCTCGCCGCCGCCGAGCGGATGGAAAAGAATCTGAAGCTGCTGGCCGTGGCCGAGACGATCGACAACGGCAAGCCGCTGCGCGAGACGATGGCGGCCGACCTGCCGCTCGCGGTCGACCACTTCCGCTACTTTGCGGGCTGCATCCGCGCGCAGGAAGGCGGCATTTCCGAAATCGACGACAACACCGTCGCGTATCACTTCCACGAGCCGCTCGGCGTCGTCGGCCAGATCATCCCGTGGAACTTCCCGCTGCTGATGGCCGCGTGGAAGCTCGCACCGGCGCTCGCGGCCGGTTGTTGCGTCGTGATGAAGCCGGCCGAGCAGACGCCCGCGTCGGTGCTCGTGCTGATGGAACTGATCGGCGACCTGTTCCCGGCCGGCACGATCAACATCGTGAACGGCTTCGGCAAGGAAGCGGGCGAGGCGCTCGCGACCAGCAAGCGGATCGCGAAGATCGCATTCACGGGCTCGACGCCGGTCGGCAAGCACATCCTGCGCGCGGCGGCCGACAGCCTGATCCCGTCGACGGTCGAACTGGGCGGCAAGAGCCCGAACATCTTCTTCGCCGACGTGCTCGACCAGGACGACGCGTTCCTCGACAAGGCGCTCGAAGGGCTCGCGATGTTCGCGCTGAACCAGGGTGAAGTGTGCACGTGCCCGTCGCGCATCCTGATCCAGGAGTCGATCTACGAACGCTTCATCGAGAAGGCCGTCGCGCGCGTCGAGCGCATCAAGTCCGGCCACCCGCTCGACCTGCAGACGATGATCGGCGCGCAGGCGTCGCAACAGCAGCTCGACAAGATCCTGTCGTACATCGACATCGGCCGCGGCGAAGGCGCGCAATGCCTGACGGGCGGCGAGCGCACGGCGCCGGCCGCCGAACTCGGCACGGGCTACTACGTGAAGCCGACGATGCTGCTCGGCAACAACAAGATGCGCGTGTTCCAGGAGGAGATCTTCGGGCCGGTCGCGTCGGTGATGACGTTCAAGGACGAGCAGGACGCGATCGAACTCGCGAACGACACGTTCTACGGGCTCGGCGCGGGCGTGTGGACGCGCAACGGCACGCGTGCGTACCGGATGGGCCGCGAGGTCGAGGCCGGCCGCGTGTGGACCAACTGCTACCACCTGTACCCCGCGCACGCGGCGTTCGGCGGCTACAAGCAGTCGGGGATCGGCCGCGAGACGCACAAGATGGCGCTGTCGAACTATCAGCAGACGAAGTGCCTGCTGGTCAGCTATCAGGCCGAGGCGCTCGGGTTCTTCTGATCGCCGACGCGGTGGCGAGGTGCCGGTCGTCCGGCACTTCGCCCTGTTCGATTTCGACATTCGACAGCCGGCGTCGGCCGCGCAGCGTTGCGGCCCGCACCGGAAACGATACCGGCCGTCGCCTGTTCGCGGCGGCATGGCGTGCGGACGCGCGTGACGGAAACCAGCATGTCAGAACTGCACCGATCCTTTCCGCGCCACCCCGTATTCCACGCGGGTGAACTCGACGCGCAGCAGCGTTTCGGCGTCGCCGACGAAGCCGAGCGGATGAGCGACGTGGTGACGACGCGCGTGAGCATCGGTGTGCGGCAGTTCGTCGAATCGCAGCCGTTCATGTTCATCGGCACCGCGTGCGGCGCTCGCGCGAGCGTGACCTGCGACATCGTGCAGAGCTTGCGCGACGCGCACGGCGAACTGTTGCCCGTGGTCCGCGTGATCGACACGAAGACGCTGCGGTTCGCGTTGCCCGCGCAGGGCGGCGCTGGCCGGATCGACGCGGCAGCATGCGACGGCAGCGGTGTCGGGTTGCTGTTCGTCGATTTCGTGCGCGGCATCCGCTACCGGATCAACGGCCGCGCCACGCTGCGTGCCGATCTGCCGGAAGTCGACGCGTCACCCTGGCCGGCTGGCAGCACGATCGTCGAGTTGGCGGTCGCGCAGGCGTACGGCAACTGCGGCACGCGGGTCGTGCGGCTACGGCCGGCAGCCGGTAGTCGATAGTCTCGGTAACAAGCGGCGGCGAGCATGCGCGGTCGTCGCGCGGATCGCACCGGCGGCGTGCGCCGCGCGCGGCGTCCGGGTGCGCCCGTATGGCGCACACCGGCCGGGCAGCGTGGAATGACGGGCTTGTTGCCGGGCCGCGTGGTTCGGCACGGGACTTGCGTGACAAGCGCGGTTCCGGGCAGGTGAGGGAGGACACGATGGATCAATACGTGGCGTATATCGAAGAACCGACCGCCGAAGACACGCGGCGCAACGCGCAGGGCGATGACGCGCTGGCCGGGCAGGCCGTCGTCAGCGTCGCGCACGATGCGGACGAGCAGGCGCGCAACCTGATCGGCTGGCGGCAGACCTACGACCAGCTCGCGGCCGGCCGCTTCGTCGGCACGCTGACCGAGCTGCCGCTCGACACGATGAAGCTGTTTCGCGAATCGACGAGCCACCTGCTGCGCCAGGCATGCGAGGTGCGCGGCGATGCGTACTGGTTCGGCATCCCGCTCGTGTGCGACGGCACGGCGCGCGTCGATGCGTGCCGCATCGGGCCCGGCGCGCTCGCGTTCCGGCCCGGCAACGTCGAATTCGAACTGGTGACGCCCGCGCAGTTTTCGATCTACGGCGTCGTCGTGCGCGGCGACGTGCTGCGCCGTTATGCGGAGGAGGTCGAGCACCGCGCGCTCGACGAGCAGTTGTTCACGCAGCGCGTGATGCAGGTCGGCGATGCGCGGCTCGCGCGCCTGTGCGCGCTGCTCGGCCGCCGGCTCGACGGCGCGGTGGCCGTGGCCGGCCCGCTGCCCGATGCGCAGCGCGACGAGCTGCAGGCCGAGGTGCTCGCCGCGCTGTTCGACGCGTGCGCGCAACCGGGCGACGATGGCGCGGGCCGCACGCCGTCGACGCGCCGCTGGATCGTCGAGCAGGCGCGCGACTACGTGCTCGCGCACCGCACGCGCCCGGTCGGCGTGCCCGAGCTGTGCGAGCAGTTGCTCGTGAGCCGGCGCACGCTGCAGTACTGCTTCCAGGACGTGCTCGGGATGGCGCCCGCAACCTATCTGCGCACGCTGCGGCTGAACGGCGCGCGGCGCGACCTGTGCGGCCGCGCGGCCGGCTCGGTGCAGGACGTCGCGGAGGCGTGGGGCTTCTGGCATCTGAGCCAGTTCGCGACCGATTACCGGCGGCTGTTCGGCAAGCGGCCGTCGGAGACGCTGCGCGATCGCGCGGTGATGGTCGCGGTGGGGTGACGACGGCGGTGCCTTCGGCCTACCGGCTGGCCGCCGCGTCCTGTTCCGTTATCCGGTGGTGGTCGCCGCCGCTTCGCGTGGCGCGGGCCACGCGAGCCCATCCCAGTCGACCGCGCGATACGCGGCTTCAACCGCCGCGAGATCGTCCGGCCGCTCGCTGCGATGCATCCCGTGCAATTCGGCCGGCAGGTCGAGCGTGACCGGCACGCAATACGGATAGTCGCGCGCGCGCAGCGCCGGCCCGATCGTCGTGAAGCACGCGAGCGTCGGCACGTCGAAACCGTCGGCGAGATGCAGCGCGGCCGTGTCGGGCGCGAACAGCAGGCTGGCGCCCTTGACCCAGGCAAGGAACCGCGCGGTGTCGGCCGCGTCGCGGCTCACGTCGACGTAAGCCGGATGCGCAACGGGCCCGAACCCGGCCACCGGCAGCCCGTAGCGTTGCGAGAGCATCTCCACGAACGCCGCGCGCAGCGCGGGCGGCACGCTGCGCACCGCGGTGCTCGCGCTCGCACAGAACAGCACGTACGGCCGCTGCCATGCGGCCGGCAGCGCGGGTAGCGGCAGCCGCGCGAGCCAGCGGTTGCGCTTCTCGGCGGCCGGCACGGTGGCCGGGTCGACGCCGAGCGCGTCGAGGAAGAAATCGATCATCGGCAGCCGCGCGAACGCGGGCCAGTACAGGTGATTGCCGACGTCGATGCACGGCGCGCCCGCAGGCAGCGCGTCGGCGGGGCACGGCAGCGTGCGCGACGGCGCGACGACGTCGGCCGCGAGCGCATACAGCGCGTCGACATGGCGCGGTGCGCGGGCCGGCCGGTACAGCGTGAAGCGCAGGCCCGCGTGCGCCGTGCGGAGCGCGGCGAGTGCGGTCAGCCCGATCACCGAATCGCCGAGCGTGACGCCCATTCCGTTGATCACGTGCACATCGCTTGCGCGGTCGTAGTCGAGCCGGAACGGCCGGTGCGCGGCGTGCAGCAGGCCGAGCGCGGCCGCGGCCGGCACGTGGCCGACGGCGCGCGCATCGCCGTGCTCGATGTCGTAAGGCGCGACGAGCGTGCCGTCCGGCGCGAGCAGCGTGCCGGGGAGCACGAGCGCGTCGTCGTGCGCCAGCGCGATGCCGGGCGGCGCGCCGCGCGTGTCCACCGTCATCCGCCGCGTGCGCGGCGGCCCTGTTCGCGGATCTGTTCGAGCGTCGCGGCCGGGGTGCTGGCGTCCTGCGGGATGCGGATCTCGATCAGCGCGGGCAGCCCGCAGGTCAGCGCGCGCTCGAGCGCCGGCGCGAAATCGGCGGTGCGCTCGACCGTCTCGCCATGCGCGCCGAACGCGCGCGCATACGCGGCGAAATCGGGATTCGTGAGCCCCGTGCCATGCACGCGGCCCGGGTAGTTGCGCTCCTGATGCATGCGGATCGTGCCGAAATGCCCGTTGTTGACGACGATCGCGACGATGTTCAGCCCGTACTGCATTGCGGTCGCGAGTTCGTTGCCGGCCATCATGAAGCAGCCGTCGCCGGCGAGCGCGACGACCGCGCGCGACGGGTACAGCGACTTCGCGGCGAGCGCGGCGGGAATCCCGTAGCCCATCGCGCCGCTCGTCGGCGCGAGCTGCGAGCGGAAGTGCCGGTACGCGAAGTGGCGATGCAGCCAGATCGCATAGTTGCCTGCGCCGTTGGTCAGGATCGCGTCGTGCGGCAGGCGCTCGCGCAGCTGCACCATCACGTCGCCGAGCTGGACGTCGCCGGGCATCGGCAGCGGCGCATGCCATTCGCGGTACGCGTGATGCGCGTCGTCGGCCGCGCCGGCCCAGGCCGGGCGCTCGGGCGCTTCGAGGGCGGCGAGCGGCGCGGCGATTTCGGGCATCCCCGACACGATCGGCAGGTCGGCCGCATACACGCGGCCGAGCTCGTCCGCGCCTTGATGCACGTGGATCAGCGTCTGGCGTGTCTTCGGGATGTCGAGCAGCGTGTAGCCGCCGGTGGTCGCTTCGCCGAGGCGCGGCCCGATCACGAGCAGCAGGTCGGCGTCGCGGATGCGCTTCGCGAGCGCGGGGTTGATCCCGAGCCCGACGTCGCCCGCATAGTTCGGGTGCGCGTTGTCGATCGTGTCCTGGTAGCGGAACGCGCACGCGACCGGCAGTTGCCAGCGCTCGACGAAGGTGCGCAGGTTCGCGCACGCTTCGGGTGTCCAGCCGCTGCCGCCGACGATCGCGAACGGCCGTTCCGCGCGCGCGAGCCGCTCGCGCAGCTCGTCCAGCTGCGCGGCGGACGGCGCCGCCGCGACGCGTTTCGCGGCCGGCACGGCGGGCTGCGCCGCGCACACTTCGGACAGTACGTCCTCCGGCAGCGCAAGCACGACCGGGCCGGGCCGGCCGGACGTCGCGACGTGGAACGCGTGGCTCAGGTATTCGGGGATGCGGCGCGGATCGTCGATCTGCGCGACCCACTTCGCCATCTGGCCGAACATGCGGCGGTAGTCGATTTCCTGGAAGGCTTCGCGGTCGAGGTGCTCGCGCGCGCACTGGCCGACGAACAGGATCATCGGCGTCGAATCCTGGAACGCGGTGTGCACGCCGATCGACGCATGCGTCGCGCCGGGCCCGCGCGTGACGAACGCGATGCCGGGGCGGCCGGTCAGCTTGCCGACCGCCTCGGCCATGTTCGCGGCGGCCGCCTCGTGGCGGCAGACGACCGTCTGGATGCGCGCGGTGTCGTCCGCCAGCGCATCGAGTACGGCGAGGAAACTCTCGCCCGGCACGCAGAACACGCGTTCGACGTGATTGGCGAGCAACGCATCGACGAGCAGTCGCGCACCGGTGGTGGCGCGCGGCTCGAGATCCTTGGAATGCGACATGGGCTGCCGTCTCCCTGGGTAGCGGGACGTACAGCTTACGCCCGTTGGCGGGGCGCTGAATAGTGTCGGAACGAACAGGTTGACGGCGCGCCGCAGCGAGCGCGCGCCGCCGTTACCGCATCAGCACTCGACGATATTGACCGCCAGCCCGCCGCGCGACGTTTCCTTGTACTTCGTCTTCATGTCGGCGCCGGTCTCGCGCATCGTCTTGATCACGGAGTCGAGCGACACGTAGTGCGAGCCGTCGCCGCGCAGCGCCATGCGCGCCGCGTTGACGGCCTTCACCGACGCCATCGCGTTGCGCTCGATGCACGGGATCTGCACCATCCCGCCGACCGGGTCGCAGGTCAGGCCGAGGTTGTGTTCCATCCCGATTTCGGCCGCGTTCTCGACCTGGTGCGGCGTGCCGCCGAGCACGGCCGCGAGCGCGCCGGCCGCCATCGAGCACGCGACGCCCACTTCGCCCTGGCAGCCGACTTCCGCGCCCGAGATCGACGCGTTGAGCTTGTAGAGAATGCCGATCGCGGCGGCCGTCAGCAGGAAGTCGATCACGCCCTGTTCGTTCGCGCCGGGCGTGAAGCGCGTGTAGTAGTGCAGCACGGCCGGGATGATGCCGGCCGCGCCGTTGGTCGGCGCGGTGACGACACGGCCGCCGGCCGCGTTTTCCTCGTTGACCGCGATCGCGTACAGGTTGATCCAGTCGATCATCGACAGCGGGTCCTGCAGCGCGCGCTCCGGGCTTCCCGTCAGCGTGCGGTACAGCTGCGGCGCGCGGCGCTTGACCTGGAACGGGCCGGGCAGGTTGCCGTCGGCATCGGGGTTGCCGATCCCGCAGCCGCGCGACACGCACGACTGCATCACGGCCCAGATCTTCAGCAGCCCGTCGCGCGTTTGTTCCTCGGTGTGCCACGCGCGCTCGTTTTCCCACATCAGCTGCGCGATCGACTTGCCGGTCGATTCGGTCAGCGCGAGCAGCTCCGCACCGGTACGGAACGGGTGCGTCATCTGCTCGGCCGCGCTCAGCACCTTCGTGTTCGGCGCGCCGGCCGTCACGACGAAGCCGCCGCCGACCGACAGGTAGGTGCGCTCGATCAGCACCGCGCCGTTCGCGTCGCTCGCGCGCAGCTTCATGCCGTTCGGGTGCTCGGGCAGCGCCTGGCGGTAGAACGCGATGTTCTCCTTCAGCACGAACGGCACCGGATGCGTGCCGAGCAGCGCGAGCTTCTTCGATTTACGGACTTCTTCGAGCCGCGCGTCGATGGTTTCGGGATCGACGGTGTCGGGCGCGTCGCCGAGCAGGCCGAGCATCACGCCGCGGTCGGTGCCGTGGCCCTTGCCGGTCGCGCCGAGCGAGCCGTACAGCTCGACCTTCACGTGGGCGGTTGCATCGAGCAGCCCGTCGCGCTCGAGGCTCTGGACGAACATCAGCGCGGCGCGCATGGGTCCGACCGTATGCGAGCTGGACGGGCCGATGCCGATCTTGAAGAGGTCAAACACGCTGACTGCCATTTCGATTCCTGCCTTGCTTTAAGAGTAGTACTAGCGCGCCTGCAATGGCAGGCACGCGGCGAGCCATGCGGGCGGCGTTGGGGAGAGTTGCTGCGCGACGCGGGCATAGCGCCCGTCGAGCCGCGCGGCCAGATGAAAGAGTTCGGTGGCGTTTTTCGGGTCCCACTGCCCCGTGTAGCCCGGCAGGCCGGCCTCGCGACGCTTCGCGTCGAACGGCACCGGCGAATTCACGAATTCCTCGTGAGTCTTCTCGCCGAGCGCATAGGGTACGAGCCAGTCGAGCGCGGCGGCGAGCGTCGCGCCGTTCGCGCCCCGCTCGCGCAGCCAGTTGCGGTTGAAGCGGCGCGCGGCGAGCGCGGCCGTCACCAGCGGCTGCAGGTCGTAGACCGCGTAGTGCAGCGCATCGCGCTCCTCGAAGTCCCACGTCTTGCCGTCCGGGCCGATGTTGTCGGCGAGATGCTCGACGAACAGCCGCTGCGCGGCGTTCATCATCTTGCGGTCGCCTAGCGTGAACGCGGACAGCGCGATCAGCTTGATCCGGTGGCTCTGCCAGTTGTTGCGCCACGTGCCGGTGAGCGGGCGCTTCTGCGCGTCGATCTGCGCGACATAACCGGCGCCGAGCTTCGCGATGAACGCGGCCGTTGCGTTGCGGGTCTTCACCGGCAGCGCGCTCGCCGTCATGTCGTACGCGACGATCAGGCTTTCGAAGCGCGTCTCGTCGATCGGATTGAAGCTCGGCTGATAGGTCGCGACCCACGCGGACAGGAACCGGTCGACGAGCTGCAGGTAGCGCGGCGCGTTCGTCACGCGCCACGCGAGCGCCGCGTCGCGCATCAGGTCGAGGTCCTTCAGCGCGGCCGCGCTCTGGTCGTAGATACCTTCGTGCGGCAGCGTGCCCTCGGTGTGCACGCGCGGCATCGCCTTCGGCTGCTCGCCGATGCGCGCGTCGACGCTGCGGATCAGCGCCTGCACGCCCGGCTCGGCCTGCGTCGTCTCGCTCGCCTGCAGTGCCGGCGCCGCGCAGAAATTCATCGCCGCGCGCGCGCTGCCGGCCGCGCCGAGGCCGGCAGCGGCGAACGACAAGGACGCGACGAGCATCGGCACGAAGCGGCGCGCGTGCGTGCGCGGCCGCCCCTGCATTGCACCATGGCCCGGAAACATCGGACGCACCATGCGGAACTCCTTCATTGGCTGGATCGCGTGTGATGTTAGCCGGATTGGCGGACGAACGTGAACCGGTTCGAGCGGCGAACGCAAAAACCGCACGCAACACGGAGTTGCGTGCGGTGCGATCACCATCGGACGGTTCCGGACCTGGCGCGCGTTATGCGTATTCCGACATCGGCACGCAGGAGCAGAACAGGTTGCGGTCGCCGTAGGCGTTGTCCGCGCGGCCGACCGGCGGCCAGTACTTGTTCGTGCCGAGCGATGCGACCGGGTACGCAGCCTGCTCGCGCGAGTACGCGTGCGGCCATTCGTTCGCGGTGACGACGGCCGCCGTGTGCGGCGCGTGACGCAGCGGGTTGTCCTCGCGATCGGCGCGGCCTTCCTCGACCGCGCGGATTTCGTCGCGGATCGCGATCATTGCGGCGATGAAGCGGTCGAGTTCTTCCTGCGATTCCGATTCGGTCGGCTCGACCATCAGCGTGCCCGGTACCGGGAAGCTCATCGTCGGCGCGTGGAAGCCGTAGTCCATCAGGCGCTTCGCGACGTCGTCGACGCTGATGCCGCTCGTTTCCTTGATCGGACGCAGGTCGAGAATGCATTCGTGCGCGACCAGCCCGCCCGGGCCCGAGTACAGCACCGGGTAGTGCGGCGCGAGACGCTTCGCGATGTAGTTCGCGTTGAGGATCGCGGTTTCCGTCGCGGCGGTCAGGTTCTTCGCGCCCATCATCGCGATGTACATCCACGAGATCGGCAGGATCGACGCCGAGCCGTACGGGGCGGCCGACACCGCGCCGATGCCGTTTTCGTCGCGCGAGTAGCCGGTCGAACGCTGGTTCGGCAGGAACTTCGCGAGGTGCGCGCCGACCGCGACCGGGCCGACGCCCGGGCCGCCGCCGCCGTGCGGGATGCAGAAGGTCTTGTGCAGGTTCAGGTGCGACACGTCGCCGCCGAACTGGCCCGGCGCGGTCAGGCCGACCATCGCGTTCATGTTCGCGCCGTCGACGTACACCTGGCCGCCGTGCGCATGAACGATCTCGCAGATCTCGCGGACGTTCTGCTCGAACACGCCGTGCGTCGACGGATACGTGATCATGATCGCCGCGAGGTCCTTCGAGTGCTCGTCGGCCTTCGCCTTCAGATCGGCGATGTCGACGTTGCCCTGCGCGTCGCACGCGACGACCACGACCTTCATGCCGGCCATGTGCGCGGATGCCGGGTTCGTGCCGTGCGCGGACGCCGGAATCAGGCAGATGTCGCGGTGGCTCTCGCCGCGCGATGCGTGATACGCGTGGATGATCAGCAGGCCCGCGTACTCGCCCTGCGAGCCGGCGTTCGGCTGCAGCGACACGGCCGCGTAGCCGGTGGCCGCGACGAGCATCTGCTCGAGCTGGTCGATCATCTCGCGGTAGCCGACGGTCTGCTCGGCCGGTGCGAACGGGTGGATGCCGCCGAATTCGGGCCACGTGACGGGCAGCATTTCCGACGTCGCGTTCAGCTTCATCGTGCACGAGCCGAGCGGGATCATCGAGCGGTCGAGCGCGAGATCCTTGTCCGACAGGCTGCGCAGGTAGCGCAGCATTTCGGTTTCGGAATGGTGGCGGTTGAACACGTGGTGCGTCAGGTACGCGCTCGTGCGCTCGAGGCCGGCCGGCAGCGCGGCGACGCCGCCGAGGCCCGCGTCCAGCGCGTCGACGGCCGGCGCGGTGCCGCCGGCTGCCTGCGCGAACACGGCGAGGAGATCGGCGAGGTCGTCGCGCGTCGTCGTTTCGTCGACCGACACGCCGACTTGCGTGTCGCTCACGCGGCGCAGGTTGATGCGCTTCGCCTTCGCGAATTCGTGAACCTGCGCGGTGCGCGCGCCGGTGTCGATCGTCAGCGTGTCGAAGAACGTGTCGTTGACGGTCGCGAAGCCGAGCTGCTTCACGCCGGCGGCGAGCAGCGCCGCGATGCGGTTCACGCGCAGCGCGATCGTCTTCAGCCCGTGCGGACCGTGGTAGACCGCGTACATGCTGGCCATGATCGCGAGCAGCGCCTGCGCGGTACACACGTTCGACGTCGCCTTCTCGCGGCGGATGTGCTGTTCGCGCGTCTGCAGCGCGAGGCGCAGCGCGGGCTTGCCCTGCGCGTCGACCGTCACGCCGACGAGGCGGCCCGGCATCTGGCGCTTGAATTCGTCGCGCACCGCGAGATACGCTGCGTGCGGACCGCCGAAGCCCATCGGCACGCCGAAGCGCTGCGTGTTGCCGATCGCGACGTCCGCGCCCCATTCGCCGGGCGGCGTCAGCACGGTGAGCGCAAGCAGGTCGGCCGCGACCACCACGTGGCCGCCGGCTGCGTGGATCGCGTCGGTGAGCGCGCGGTAGTCGCGCACGTCGCCGTTCACGCCCGGGTATTGCAGCAGCACGCCGAACGCGTTGGCTTGTGCCGCGTCGGCGGCCGGGCCCGTCTTGACCTCGATGCCGACCGGCAGCGCGCGCGTGCGGATCACTTCGAGCGTCTGCGGCAGCACGTCGTCGGCGACGTAGAACACGTTCGACGTCGGTTTGCCGGTGCGCTGCAGCAGCGTCATCGCTTCGGCCGCGGCGGTGGCCTCGTCGAGCAGCGACGCGTTCGAGATCGCGAGGCCCGTGAGGTCGGCCACCATCTGCTGGAAGTTCAGGAGCGCCTCGAGGCGGCCCTGGGAAATTTCGGGCTGGTACGGCGTGTAGGCCGTGTACCAAGCCGGGTTTTCGAGCACGTTGCGCAGGATCACGGCCGGCGTGTGCGTGTCGTGGTAACCCTGACCGATATACGAGCGGAACACCTGGTTCTTGTCCGCGAGAACACGCAGCGCGGCGAGGGCTTCGGCCTCGCTCTTCGGCTGCGCGAACGGGCCGAGCGGCAGCGTTTCGGCGCGGCGGATCGAGGCCGGGATCACGGCGTCCATCAGGGCGGCGCGCGACGCAAAGCCGAGCGTGTCGAGCATGGCCTGCTGGCTGGCGGCGTCGGGGCCGATGTGGCGTTCGGCGAACGCGTCGTGCGTTTCGAGCGCGGCGAGCGAGAGGGGCGTGCGGTTCATCAGGCGGTCCGGGTGTTCGAGCTTCATGGCGTGACTCTGGTCCCGCGCGGGACGGGGCGGCTGACCGGCCCCGCGCGGTTCGGGTAAGGAAATTAGTCGATCAGCTTGGAGTAGGCGGCAGCGTCGAGCAGGCTGTCGGTCGATGCGCCGGCCGCGAGCTTGACCTTGAACAGCCACGTGTCGTACGCGTCGCTGTTCACCTCTTCCGGCGTGTCGACTGCGTCCGCGTTGATCGCGACCACCTCGCCCGACACCGGCGAATAGATGTCCGACGCGGCTTTCACGGATTCGACGACGCCGATCGCGTCGCCTGCCTTCACTTGCTTGCCGACGGGCGGCAGTTCGAGGAAAACGATGTCGCCGAGCGTGTTCTGCGCGTGATCGGTGATGCCGATCGTCAGCGTGCCGTCGGCTTCAGTGCGGATCCACTCGTGTTCGTCGGTGTACTTCAGATCGGCCGGGACGTTGCTCATCGGATGCTCCTGATAAAAGGGGGTTGTTCGTTTTGCTGGCGCGCCACCGGGGCGCGCCGGGTGTGGTTGCGCCGGGCGCCATCTCCCGGCTTCCCGGGAGGCAGGCCCCCCGGCCGTTACGCAGCGAGGACCTTGCCGTTGCGCACGAACGGCAGTTTTACCACGCGCGCGGGAAGATTCTTGTCTCGAATTTGCACCTGGATCGTGTCGCCGATCTGGACGGCTGCCGGCACGCGTGCGAACGCGATCGATTCCTGCATCGACGGCGAGAACGTGCCGCTCGTGATTTCGCCTTCGCCGTGCGGCGTGACGACCTTCTGGTGCGCGCGCAGCACGCCGCCCGCCTTGCCGTTTTCCTTTTGCAGGATCAGGCCGACGAACGCGGCGCGGGTGCCGTTTGCTTCAAGTGCGGCGCGGCCGACGAAGTCGCGCGGCGCGGTGAGGTCGACCGTCCATGCGAGGCCCGCGTCGAGCGGGGACACGTTGTCGTCCATGTCCTGGCCGTACAGGTTCATGCCGGCCTCGAGGCGCAGCGTGTCGCGCGCGCCGAGCCCGCACGGGCGCACGCCGTTTTGCTGCAGTGCGTGCCACAGCGCTTCGACGTGCACGGCCGGGACGATCACCTCGAAGCCGTCTTCACCGGTATAGCCGGTGCGCGCGATGGTGAGATCGCCGAACGGCGTGCCGGCGACCTGCGCGGCGTTGAACGGCTTCAGCTCGCTCGTCGCGGCGCGCGCGGCGGGCACCGTCGCCCAGGCCTTTTCGCGGGCGTTCGGGCCCTGTACGGCGACGATCGCGAAATCGCGGCGCGGTGCGATCGTGAGGCCGTAGCCGCCTTGCTCGTTCAGCTGGTTGAACCACGCGATGTCTTTCTCGGCGGTGCCGGCGTTGACGACGACGCGGAAGAAGTCTTCGGTGAAGTAATAGACGATCAGGTCGTCGATGACGCCGCCCTGCGGATTGAGCAGGCACGAGTAGAGTGCCTTGCCGGGCGTCTTGAGCTTGCCGACGTTGTTCGCGATCGCATGCTCGAAGAACGCGCGCACACGGCTGCCGGTGAAATCGACGACGCACATGTGCGACACGTCGAACATGCCGGCGTCGGTGCGCACGGCTTCATGCTCTTCGATCTGCGAGCCGTAGTTGACGGGCATGTCCCAGCCGCCGAAGTCGACCATGCGGGCATTGAGCGCGCGGTGCGCGGCGTTGAGCGGGGTGTGATTCAGTGCAGTCATCGAGGCCTCAGGCAAGGCGCTTGCGCGCGGATCAGAACGGCCATGTGCCGTCCGCCGCGGCCCATGGCGCGCGAGCGATCCGGTACATGCCCCTCTGTCCTCGATACCTGAGAGATTGCGTTGCGGGCCAAGCCCGGTGAACGCGCGCCCCTTCGGTGGGCAGCTTGCCCGCGCAGCCTATGCGCTGCGGGCTACTGCCGCTCTCCAGAGTGCGGGGAGTGCGGCCCGCGCAATGCGCGGACGGGATTCCCCGACGCGGTCGGTCCTTTTGCCTGAGAGTTTGCGGGTGTGCCCCTTCGGCGGCGCGACCGGCGTTTCAGCAACGCGGTCACACGCTCTCCCGACGCGTGCGGGCGACTGTACGCGAGCAGGTTGGCCTTGTCAATTTGAGCAAAAGAATGTCGCTTCGCGACAAGCGGCGGCAGCGCGTGCCGCCGCTTTTTCCGCTCCGGCTGGCGCCGGTGCGTTACTCGCCGATCGCGCGCGCGGCCGTGTCGAGTTCCTGGTTCAGCACGCGCTGCTCGTCGCCGGACAGGCCGCCGCTGTGCTGCGCCGACATGTCGTTCGCTTCCTGGCGGATCACGTCGAGGCGATGGTGAAGCTGCGCGCCATAGGGCGGCGGATAGTAGCCGCCGTTCACGCGCGCATCGATGCGGCGGTGCAGGTTGTCGATCCGGCCCTGGATCTGTTGCATCCGCTCGTTCGCGACGACCTGCGGATTCGGCCGCGGCGGGGGGGCCGGACGGACCGGTTGCTGCGGCTGCACGATACAGGCCGCGAGCGAGGAAACCAGGGCGCAGCACACTGCCGCGCGAATCAACCGTTGCATCAACATTCTCCTGACGGATTGGTGTCGGATCGACTTTTTTTAAGAAACGCGTCAGACCGGTCTACCGCTGACTTTCGTTCCCCCGGCATTTGTAACCGAATGTTCCGGCTGATCCAAGCGCGGCGTGCCGGCCGGCCGCAACCGGCCGGCACGCGGTGTCAGACCGTGCGGCGCACGAACGGCAGCCGGCGGCCGTCGTGCTCGCTCTGCGCGGCCAGTTCGATGATCGTCATCACGTCGACGGCGTCCTGCGCGGTGACCGGGAACGGCGCGCCGTCGCGGATCGACGCGGCGAGCGCGCGGTAGAACTCCGCGTACTGGCCGTCGAGGGTCGGCACCGGGCGCTCGACCTCGAGGTCGCCGTCGAGCACGCGCAACAGGCCGGGCGGGTTGCCGCCGCCGAATTCGACGTCGTCCGCGGTGAGGCCGGCCTTGAGCTGGTCCTCCTGCGTGTCGAGCCCGAACTTCTGGTAGCTGCCGCGCGTGCCGTGCAGCGTGAAGCGCGCGGGTTCGATCACCGACAGCGCGCTCGCATGCAGTGCGACGTCCTTGTCCGGATAGCCGAGCAGCAGGTGCACGAAATCGGGCGCCGTGCCGTTCTCGCGGCGCGTCTTGACGGTCGCGGCCACCGTTTCCGGCAGCCCGAACAGCGCGAGCGCCTGGTCGATCAGGTGCGGGCCGAGGTCGAGCAGCAGGCCGCCGCCGCGTGCGGGCTCCTCGCGCCAGCGCGTGCGCGGCGTCGGCCGGAAGCGGTCGAAGTGCGATGCGAAGTAGGTCAGGCGGCCGAGCTCGCCCGATTCGACGACGCGGCGCACGGTGAGGAAATCGCCGTCCCAGCGGCGGTTGTGGAACGGCGCGAACAGCCGGCTGCGCGCGTTCGCGAGCCGGGCGAGCGCGAGCGCCTCGTCGGCGGTGAGCGTGACGGGCTTGTCGACGACCACGTGCCGGCCGGCTTCGAGCACCTTGCGGGCGAGCGTGAAGTGCGTGTCGTTCGGCGTGGCGATCACCACACACTCGATGTCGTCGAGGGCGAGCAGTGTGTCGAGGTCGGGGACGACGCGCGCGCCCGGATACGCGGCTTGCGCGCGCTCGGGCTGACCCGTCGCGATCGCGGCCACTTCGGTGCGGCCGCTCGTGGCGATCACGGGCGCGTGGAACGTCGCGCCGGCGAAACCGAAACCCATCAAACCAATCCTGAGCAATGACGACATGGCAATCCCTGGCTACGAAGGAAACTAAAGGATGGCGCGCCGAGACGGCGCGAAGACGATCGGCTATTTTGGCATGGCGCCGCCGCTTGCACCGGGGCGTTGGGCGAAACGCGCGGGAGGGCGCGGCGCGTGCGCAAGGGAAGCCGGCATTTTGCGCAGGCCCGCGCGCCGGGTGCGCATGGCCGGCTGCCCGCCTGCGCGGCGGGCAGTCGGCGCGCGGGCGTCGTGCCGCGTCATGGGGGCGCCCGTCGCAGCACGGCGGCCGCGACCTGCTCGGCCCAGACGGCGCATGCGGCTTCGCCGGGATGGAAGCCGTCGGCAGCCATCAGGTGGCGCTCGAGCGGCAGCGCGACCCGCAGGAACGTGCAGTGCGGCTGCGTGGCGGCCCAACCGGTGAGCGCGGCGTTGAGCCGCTTCGCGCGCCGCCCGAGATACCACGCGAGCGGCTGCGGCAGCGCCGGAAAGCGCTCCATCGGCGGCACCGCCGACAGGATCGCGTGCCCGACCTGGAAGCGCCCGGCGAGCAGCCGGACGAGCTCGGCCTGCTGCGCCTGCCAGCGGGCCGGCGGCACGCCGCCCGTCACGTCGTTGACGCCGAGCGACGTCACGGCCACGTCGAACGGTTCGGCCGGCTCGGCGGCCAGCCAGTCGACGAGATCCCGCGTGGTGAGGCCCGTGCGCGCGAGCAGCTTCCAGCTCACGCGGTGCGTGGCCGCCAGCGCACGCGCCAGGTGTCCGGACAGCGCGTCGTGCTGCGTCGCGACGCCGACGCCCGCGGCGGCCGAATCGCCGACCACCAGCACGCGCAGCGGCGGGCCGTCGCCGGCAACACCCTCGCGCGGGCCGGCCGCCTCGGGCAGCCGCGGCGTGACGCGACGCACGTAGCGCCCCTGCGCGAACAGCAGCGGGCCGAGAGCGGCGGTGGCGAGCGGGTATCCCATGGTGTCGATCCGGTGGTTCATACGGGCCGGCGCGAGGCGGCGCCGGGGTATGGGTATTGTGGCCGATCGGTGTGCGAACGGGGCCGGATTGGCCGAACGGACAGGGTGCGGCCGGGAGGTACGCCCGCGCGACCCCGCCCGGCGGCGGTCCCGAAATGCGCGCCGCCGGCGTGTTAACATGCGCGTCCTGCCTGCGGTCTGCCTGCTTCGCCAGCCTGCCGCGCACGGCATCCTCCCGGCGTTCCGCCGTCAACCGCAACACCATCCGCCATCATGTCCGCAGGCCTCAATTCCGCCCAGAACGAAGCGGTGCGCTACCTCGACGGTCCCTGTCTCGTGCTCGCCGGCGCGGGCAGCGGCAAGACCCGCGTGATCACGCAGAAGATCGCGCACCTGATCGAAGCGAAAGGCTTCGAGCCGCGCCACATCGCCGCCGTCACGTTCACGAACAAGGCGGCCGCCGAAATGCGCGAGCGCGTGGGGAAGCTGCTTGAAGGCAAGACGCTCACCACGCCCGGCAAGGAAGGCCGCAAGGTACCCGTCAACCAGCTCACCGTCTGCACGTTCCACTCGCTCGGCGTGCAGATCCTGCGCCAGGAGGCCGAGCACGTCGGCCTGAAGCCGCAGTTCTCGATCATGGATTCGGACGACTGCTTCGGGATGATCCAGGAGCAGCTCGGCACGACCGACAAGGGGCTGATCCGCAAGATCCAGAGCATCATCTCGCTGTGGAAGAACGGCCTGATCATGCCCGACGAGGCGATGGCGATCGCGGCCAACGAGGACGAGCATCAGGCCGCGCTGGTGTACCGCAACTACGTCGCGACGCTGCATGCGTACCAGGCGGTCGACTTCGACGACCTGATCCGCCTGCCCGCCGAGCTGTTCGCGAAGAACGAGCAGGTGCGCGACCGCTGGCAGAACAAGCTGCGCTACCTGCTGATCGACGAATACCAGGACACCAACGCGTGCCAGTACGAGCTGCTGAAGCAGCTCGCGGGCCCGCGCGCCGCGTTCACGGCGGTCGGCGACGACGACCAGGCAATCTACGGCTGGCGCGGCGCGACGCTCGAGAACCTCGCGCAGCTCGGCAAGGATTTCCCGAAGCTGCACCTGGTCAAGCTGGAGCAGAACTACCGGTCGACGGTGCGGATCCTGACCGCCGCCAACAACGTGATCGCGAACAACCCGAAGCTGTTCGAGAAGAAGCTGTGGTCCGAGCACGGGATGGGCGATTCGATCACCGTCACGCCGTGCAACGACGAGGAGCATGAAGCCGAATCGGTCGTGTTCCGGCTGTCCGCGCACAAGTTCGAGCGGCGCGCGCAGTTCCGCGACTACGCGATCCTGTACCGCGGCAACTTCCAGGCGCGGATCTTCGAGCAGGTGCTGCGGCGCGAGCGGATCCCGTACGTGCTGTCGGGCGGCCAGTCGTTCTTCGACAAGGCCGAGATCAAGGACCTGTGCGCGTACCTGCGGCTGATCGCGAATGCCGACGACGATCCCGCGTTCATCCGCGCGGTCACGACGCCGCGCCGCGGGATCGGCAACACGACGCTCGAAGCGCTCGGCTCGTTCGCGGGCCAGGCGAAGGTGTCGCTGTTCGAAGCCGTGTACATGGGCGGGATCGAGGCGCGGCTGTCCGCGCGCCAGGTCGAGCCGCTGCGCATGTTCTGCGACTTCATCCAGCGCCTGACCGACCGCGCGGACAAGGAACCCGCAACCGTCGTGCTCGACGACATGATGGAAGCGATCCACTACGAGGCGTACCTGTACGACGCGTTCGACGAGCGGCAGGCGCAGTCGAAGTGGCAGAACGTGCTCGAATTCCTCGAATGGCTGAAGCGCAAGGGCACGAAGCCCGAGACGGAGGCCGTCGACGGCGAGGCGGAGGGTTTCCACAACGCGGACGGGCTCGCCGATACGGGCAAGAACCTGCTCGGCCTGATCCAGACCGTCGCGCTGATGTCGATGCTCGAGGGCAAGGACGAGGATCCGGACGCCGTACGGCTGTCGACCGTCCATGCGTCGAAGGGGCTCGAGTATCCACACGTGTTCCTCGTCGGCGTCGAGGAGGGCATCATGCCGCACCGCGGCGGCAGCGAGGACGACGGCCCGATCGACAGCGAGCGGATCGAGGAGGAGCGCCGGCTGATGTACGTCGCGATCACGCGCGCGCAGCGCAGCCTGCACCTGAACTGGTGCAAGAAGCGCAAGCGGGCGCGCGAGACGGTCGTGTGCGAACCGTCACGCTTCATCCCGGAGATGGGGCTCGACGAAGCGCCGCCGCCCACGGCGGAAGAGGCGCCGATGTCGCCGAAGGACCGGCTCGCGAGCCTGAAGGCGTTGCTGCAGAAGTGATGTGGCGGCGCCGTCGGGCGTACGCGGCCAGGCGATCCTGCAAAACAAAACCCCCGCGATGCGTGTGCGTCGCGGGGGTTTTTTACTGGCCGGCCGGCGTTACTTCGACGCGTTGACCATGTAGTCGACGGCCGCCTTCACGTCGGCGTCCGACGCGGTCGACCCGCCCTTCGGCGGCATCGCGCCCTTGCCGTGCAGCGCGTAGTTGTAGACCGTATCCATCGAGTCCTTCAGGCGCGGCGCCCAGTCTTCCTTGCTGCCGAACTTCGGCGCGCCGAGCACGCCTGCCGCGTGGCAGGCCTGGCAGGTCGACGTGTACAGCGCCTTGCCGGCGGTTGCCGCATCGGCGCTGGCCGGTGCGGCGGCGGGCTGTTCGCCGGGCTTTGGGAGCGCGGCGATCGCAGCCATCGCGGCGGCCGCCTGCGCGTTCGCCGCGTCGGCGCCCGATGCAGCGGCGCCGGCGGCAGGCGCCGCGTTGGCGGCTGGTGCGGCCGGTTCGGGGAAGTTCGCGCCGTCGTTGTTCGCCATGTAGACGATCGCGCGGGCGATTTCATAGTCGCTGACGTCGTCGGGGCTCGTGCCGCCGCGTGGCGGCATCGCGCCCTTGCCGGACAGGGCCGTCTTCAGCAGCGTGTCGAAGCCTTGCGAGATGCGCGGCGCCCAGTCGTCCTTGTTGCCGAACTTCGGCGCGCCGGCGGCGCCCGTGCCGTGGCAGGTCACGCAGACGGCCTTGTAGACTTCCTCGCCCGTCTTGAACGTGCGGGGCGCGTTGGCGTCCTTCACGTCGACTTGCGCGAGTGGTGCGATACGCGCGGCGACCTGCTCGTCGGATAGTGCATCCGTGCCGGCGCCGGAACGGAGCGCATGGTTCGCATAGTTGGCGAGCAGGATGATCAGGACGATCGGAATCGCGAACGACGCAATGATGACAGCAATCAGCTGCCCGGGGGTTTTGACGGGAGATTCGTGGGATGCTTCGCTCATGCTTGCCTCGTCTCCATGAATAGGAATTGTGAGCGCGGTGCAACGGCAAAATGGCAGTCCAATGAAGCTCGGACGATTATAGACGGAACGTTTACATCACGGCGAGCGGCACGATGGCGCGTGTTTACCCGCACGCAGCGCGGCTCGGCGGGGATTCGGCGGGCAAGGTGGACGCGTCTTGGGAAACCGGGTATCCTTGCCGTCTTGCCAATTGTGGGCGGCCTGTATATTGGGGTCGCTGCACTGTCTCACGCGCCCGTAGCTCAATGGATAGAGTACTGCCCTCCGAAGGCAGGGGTTGCTGG
>NZ_LDWR01000032.1 GCF_001039005.1 Burkholderia cepacia | reverse complement strand
ACAGCGAGTAGCTGCCCATGTATGCGATGTCGGTCACGACACCGCGCGCCCAGTTGTGCTTCGAGCCCGGCTTCTCGCGCGACACGTGCACACGTTCGGGGCGCACCGAGATGCCGACCGGCATCCCGAGCGGGCCCGTCACGCCGTGGCTCACGTACATGCGTGTCTCGAGGTCGTCGCTCTCGACGAAGATGTGATCGGGCTCGTCCTCGACGACGCGGCCCTCGAACAGGTTGGTCGAGCCGATGAATTCGGCCGAGAAACGGCTGTTCGGAAACTCGTACACCTCGCCCGGCGCACCGATTTGCACGATCTTGCCTTCGCTCATCACCGCGAGGCGGCTGGCCATCGTCATCGCCTCTTCCTGGTCGTGCGTGACCATCACGCAGGTCACGTCGACCTTGTCGATGATGTTCACGAGTTCGAGCTGGGTTTTCTGGCGGATCTTCTTGTCGAGCGCGGACATCGGCTCGTCGAGCAGCAGCAGCTTCGGGCGCTTGACCAGCGAGCGGGCCAGCGCGACGCGCTGCTGCTGGCCGCCGGAGAGCTGATGCGGCTTGCGTTGCGCGTACTTGCTCATCTGCACGAGTGCGAGCGCGTCGGCCACGCGTTCCTTGATCTCGTTCTTCGGCGTGCCTTCCTGCTTCAGGCCGAACGCGACGTTCGATTCGACCGTCATGTGCGGGAACAGCGCGTACGACTGGAACATCATGTTCACGGGGCGGCGGTACGGCGGCAGCGATGCGAGGTCCTCGCCGTCGACGAAGATCTTGCCGGAGGTCGCCGTCTCCAGCCCGGCGAGCATGCGCAGCAGCGTGGACTTGCCGCAGCCCGAGCTGCCGAGCAGCGCGAACAGTTCGTTCTTCGCGATCGTCAGGTTTACGTTGTCGACGGCCGTGCTGTCGCCGAATTTCTTCACGACGTTTTCGATGCGCACGAACGCGTCGTTTTGCGTACGGGGCGCGGCGGCCGGTTGGGTTTGTCGTGCAGCAGCGGAAGAGGGTATCGATTGCATGGGAGTCACCATTCGTTCTTCACGGATTGCAGGCGTGAGCGTCCCCGCGCGAGGCGTGCAACGCGACTCGCGGACAACGGCTCGTGCCGGATGGAACAGTGCGCGCGGCGCGCGCGGGCGGACGGAGGTCCGCGAATCTCAGGCGGGCAGGCGTGGAGCGATGCCTGCGCCGCCGTGATGCCTGGCGATCAGTGGCCGGTCTTCAGTTGTGCCCACAGGCGGTTCTGGAGACGCAGGATGTCGGCCGGCATCGGCTTCATCAGCACCATCTTCTTCAGCACGTCTTCAGGCGGATAGACGGTCGGGTCCTGCGCGACGGACGGCGTGACGAACGGGTGCGCGGCCTTGTTCGCGGTCGGGTAGAACACCGTGTTGGTGATCGCCGCGTTGACCTTCGGATCGGAAATGTAGTTGATCCACTTCAGTGCAGCCTCGGGGTGCGGCGCATCCTTCGGGATCACCATCACGTCGAACCACAGCAGGCCGCCTTCCTTCGGGTTCGAGAACTTGATGTCGTACGAGCGCTTCGCTTCGGACGAGCGGCGATGCGCGATGCCGACGTCGCCCGACCAGCCGAGCGCGACGCACACGTCGTTGTTCGCGAGGTCGTTGATGTAGCCGGACGAGTTGAATTGGGTGATGTACGGGCGGACTTTCTTCAGGACTTCGAATGCGGCCTGGTAATCGCCGGGGTTCTTGCTGTTCGGATCCTTGCCCATGTATTGCAGCGTGGCGGCGAACACGTCGACGGCCTGGTCGAGGAACGACACGCCGCAGCCCTTCAGCTTCTCCATGTTGGCCGGGTCGAACACCAGTGCCCAGCTGTCGACGGGCGCCTTGTCGCCGAGTGCCTTCTTCACTGCCTGCGCGTTGTAGCCGATGCCGTCCGTGCCGTAGGCCCAGGGGACACCGTACTGGTTGCCCGGGTCCGCATCCGAGATCATCTTCATCAGCAGCGGATCGAGGTTCGCGAGGTTCGGCAGCTTCGACTTGTCGAGCTTCTGGTACACGCCGGCCTGGATCTGCTTGGCCATGTAGTTCGACGTCGGCACGACGATGTCGTAACCCGAACTGCCGGCAAGCAGCTTCGCCTGAAGCGTGTCGTCGCTGTCGTAGTTGTCGTACTTGACGTGGATGCCCGTCTGCTTCTGGAAGTTCGGGATCGTGTCCGGTGCGATGTAGTCGGACCAGTTGTAGACATTCAGGTCCTCGGCATGCGCCGATGGGCTGGCGACTGACGTGAACGCTGCCGCGGCGGCAAGGGCGGCAACAGAACAGGCTTGGCGAAGAAAGCAGGCACGCATGGTGGAATTCCCCTGGTTATGGCGGCGTGCGGCGCCCGCCGCACGCTTGTAGGCAAAGCCGTTACGAAATACCCAGTTGCTGGGCGGTTGCATCGACGGCCTTCTTCGCCTTCGATACGAGTTCATCGATTTCCGGACGCGAGATCACGAGCGGCGGCGACAGCAGCATCCGGTCGCCGGTCGCGCGCATGATCAGGTTGCCGTTGAAGCAGAAGTCGCGGCAGATCGTGCCGACGTCGCCGCCGTTCGCGAAGCGGCGGCGTTCGGCCGGCGCTTCGGCAAGCTGCAGGCTCGCGACGAGGCCATGGCCATGCACTTCGCCGATGATCGGGTGACGCGCGAAGGTTTCGCGCATCAGTGCCTGGAAGTACGGGCCGGTGTCGTTCTTCACGCGCTCGACGATCCCTTCGTCGCGCAGCAGCTTCAGGTTTGCAACGGCAACGGCCGCGGCGACCGGGTGACCCGAGTACGTGAGGCCGTGGTTGAATTCGCCGTTGTCGATGATCGGGCGTGCAACACGCTCGTGAATGCCGACCGCCCCCATCGGCACATAACCCGACGTGAGGCCCTTCGCCATCGTGATCAGATCCGGCTCGAAGCCGAAGTGCTGGTGCGCGAACCATTCGCCGGTGCGGCCGAACCCGCCGATCACCTCGTCGGCGACGAGCAGGATGTCGTACTTGCGGCAGATCCGCTGGATTTCCGGCCAGTACGTCGACGGCGGAAAGATCACGCCACCCGCGCCCTGGAACGGCTCGCCGATGAATGCGGCAACGTTCTCCGCGCCGAGTTCGAGAATCTTCGCTTCGAGTTGCTGCGCACGTGCGAGACCGAACGCTTCCGGTGTTTCGCCCGGCTGCGCTTCACCAAAGAAATACGGCTGGTCGATATGCACGATGTGCTCGACCTTCGACGGCATCTGCTCGTGCATGTAGCCCATCCCGCCGAGCGTGCCGCCCGCGATCGTCGAGCCGTGATAACCGTTCTTGCGCGAAATCACGAACTTCTTCTGCGGCTTGCCCTGCACGCGCCAGTACTGGTGCACGAGGCGCAGCACGGTGTCGTTGCCTTCCGAGCCGCTGTTGCAATAGAAGAAGTGGTTGAAGCCGGCGGGCGTCACTTCCGCGAGCATCGCCGACAGTTCGATGACCGGCGGGTGCGTCGTCTTGAAGAACGTGTTGTAGAACGGCAGCTCCCGCAGCTGGTGATACGCGGCATCGGCAAGTTCCTTGCGGCCGTAGCCGACGTTCACGCACCAGAGGCCGGCCATCCCGTCGATGACCTTGTTGCCGTCCGAGTCCCACAGGTAGACGCCGTCGGCTTTCACGATCACGCGGCTGCCCGCGCGGTTCAGCGCGCCCATGTCCGAGAACGGGTGGATGTGGTGCGCGGCGTCGAGCGCGCGGTATTCGGCGGTCGAGCGTGCCTGCGTCGCGCGCGGCGCGGCGGCCGGCGCGGCCGGCTGGATCCAGGCAGATTCGTTGCGGTAAGTCATGTTTCCTCCGTGATTCCGTATGCGGTTGTGCGCGCGCTTAGACGTGCAGCAGCAGATGGCGGCGTTCCCACGAGCTGATCACGCGGAAGAACGCTTCATATTCGGTTTCCTTCAGCGCGAAATACGCCTTCAGGAACTTGTGGCCGAGGATCTCGCCGAGCGGCTCGCATGCGGCCATCAGCGTCAGCCCTTCCTCGAGGTTGCGCGGCAGCTGGTACGGCAAGTCGTAGCCGTCGCTGACGAGCGGTTCGGTCGGCTCCAGGCGCTGCGTCATGCCGAGATAACCGGCCGCGAGCGTCGCGGCGAGCGCGAGGTACGGGTTGCAGTCGACGCCCGGGATTCGGTTCTCGATACGGCGTGCCGACGGGCCCGAGTGCGGGATGCGAAAGCCGACCGTGCGGTTGTCGTAACCCCACTGCACGTTGATCGGTGCAGCCATGAAGCGCGACAGCCGGCGATACGAGTTGATGTACGGCGCGAAGATCGGCATCAGTGCCGGCGTGTACTTCTGCAGCCCCGCGAGATAGTTGTAGAACATCGACGTCGCGCCGCCCGTCTCCGGCGACGTGAACAGGTTCTGGCCCGTTTCCTCGTCGACGATGCTCTGGTGCACGTGCATCGCCGAACCCGGCTCGTCTTCCATCGGCTTGGCCATGAACGTCGCGTACATGTTGTGACGCAGCGCGGCCTCGCGCACCGTGCGCTTGAACAGGAACACCTGGTCGGCCAGCGACAGCGCATCGCCGTGCATGAAGTTGATCTCCATCTGCGCGGCGCCGACTTCGTGGATCAGCGTGTCGATGTCGAGGTTCTGCGCTTCGCAGTACTCGTAGATGTCCTCGAACAGCGGATCGAACTCGTTGACGGCTTCGATCGAATACGACTGACGGCCCGTTTCGGGGCGGCCCGTCCGGCCGACCGGCGGACGCAGCGGCAGGTCCGGGTCCTTGTTCATGTCGACCAGGTAGAACTCGAGTTCGGGCGCGACCACGGGCTTCCAGCCCTTCGCCTTGTACAGGTCGAGCACGCGGCGTAGCACGTAGCGCGGCGAGATCTCGACCGGCGAGCCGTCGAAGTGCACGCAGTCGTGGATCACCTGCGCGGTCGGGTCGGTGGCCCACGGGATCAGGCGGATCGTCGACTCGTCGGGCACGCACACCATGTCGGGGTCGGTCACGCCGGTCAGCGAGCCGTCTTCCGGATATTCGCCGGTGACGGTCTGCACCATCACGGCCTGCGGCAGGCGCATCGATTCGCCGGACGTGAACTTGTTGCGCGGCGTGATCTTGCCGCGCGCGATACCGGCCATGTCGGGAATGATCGCCTCGACTTCGGTGATCCGGTGTTGTTTCAGAAAACTTTCGATAT
The DNA here is from genome assembly GCF_001039005.1 of Burkholderia cepacia. Classification (GTDB taxonomy): domain Bacteria; phylum Pseudomonadota; class Gammaproteobacteria; order Burkholderiales; family Burkholderiaceae; genus Burkholderia; species Burkholderia theae. The sequence goes on along the minus strand of NZ_LDWR01000032.1, from coordinate 46,296 downwards.
CTTGCATGTCTGTTCTCGTTGTTTGGTCGGCGCGCTCAGGCGAGCGCGGCAGCGGCCAGGGTTCGCGTGCGGGCATTCCGGCGGGCGCGGCATGCGTCGCCGAAGGCGCGGAAGATCGCGCTCGACAGCGGGTCATGCGCATGCCGCCATTCCGGATGCCACTGCACGGCGAGTGCGAAAGCGGGGGCATCGACGACGCTGACGGCCTCGACCAGGCCGTCCGGCGCGACGGCCTCGACGGCAAGGCCGGAGCCGAGCCGCGCGATGCCTTGCTTGTGCAGCGAGTTCACGTTTACTTCGTCGCGGCCGCCGGCGAGCGCATGCAGCTTGCCGCCGGGCGTCAGGTGCACGACGTGCGCGGGGCCGTACTGCGTCTCCATCGGCGCGGCGTCGTCCTCGCGGTGATCGGCGAGGCCCGGCACTTCATGCACGCGCTGGTGCAGCGTGCCGCCGCAGACGACGTTCAGCTCCTGGAAGCCGCGGCAGACGGCGAGTACCGGCACGCCCGCAGCGATCGCCGCGCGCAGCAGCGGCAGCGTCGTCGCATCGCGGGCCGGGTCGTGTTTCGTGCCGGGCGCGCTCGGCTCGCCGCCGTACAGGTGCGGCTCGACGTTCGAGTAGCTGCCGGTAAACAGCAAGCCGTCGACCGTGTCGAGGATGTCGTCGACCGACTGGCGCTCGCCGAGCGCGGGCAGCACCATCGCGAGCGCCTGCGCGCCGTCGACGATCGCGGCGACGTATTTGTCGCCGACCGTATGCGACGCGTGAGCGCCGATTTGCGTGAGGTCGGCGGTGATGCCGACGAGGGGTTTCCTTTCCATGACGTCAATCAGTTATCCAGAGGACTGCTGCGTGCGTGTTGCCTGATTCGACAAAACGCAGGCGTGCAGCCGCCCCGCAGCCTGGCGAAAAGCGCAAGGCCGCTGGTGAATGGGCGCAGCGGGATGACGTGGCGATCCGCGCTGCGCGCGACGATCAGGCCGTCGTTCGTTGGGTTGCGATACGCGACGCGGCAACGAATGCGCGAACGCGTTCCGTCACCGCATGGACCATGCGGTTGGCGAATCAGCAGACCAAACGAACGACGTAAAGAAAGGAGAGGCGCTACGGCAGCAGCGACGCCACTTCGTCGGTATCGACGGCGACGAATGCGCGTGCGGATACGGCGTTGTGACGCCGAACGGAACGACGGGACAGGATGGTGTAGATCGACAGATGCTGCAGGCGAGGACTATGCCAGCCGCAACTGCCATCGGAAGGGGATGCCGCGCTGCGCGAACTTCGCGCCACGCTTCGATCCCACCTCACCAGAGGGCCACGGACTCTCACGATTACACTCGACTGGGTTGTTGAAAGTATTGAACACCTGACCTTCTCGACGCGCTGGGCGTTTAAAATAATCAAGGCGCCGGTTACGCGTCATTTACATTGATGGGCATCAATTTTTGCGTTGCAATAACGCGTTTTGCTGCCTATGAAAACTAAATGACGCTGACCTGAGAGCCAGCATATACGAGCCAAAAACGGCGTCAAATGTTTTTTAACGGTCCTGCATCAGGGGTTTCCCGAGCAGTGCGAACAAAAGATTCGCAACTGGAATGATCCGCGGCGTGTTCATTATTTCGAACGCCTTTCAGGGTTTTCCCCGTTAATACGCGGCATAAAGTGATTAGAATATTCAACGGCTGTCCACTGCGTCGTTTCACTTTGTCATCGCACTTATCGTGTCCGAAACCGAATCGATGTCCACCGAAGTCGCCGAGCGCCTGCGTTACGTGCGCAACAAGCATGGCCTGTCGCAACGTGAACTCGCGAAGCGGGCCGGCGTGACCAACGGCACGATCTCGCTGATCGAACAGGGCCGCGTGAGCCCGTCGGTCGGCTCGCTGAAGAAGTTGCTCGAATGCATACCGATGAGTCTCGCGGAGTTCTTCACGTTCGAGCTCGTCGAATCGCGCTCGGTCGTGTCGCGTCGCGACGACATGCCGAACCTCGGCAGCGACACGCTCGCGTTTCATCTGGTCGGCGCGAGCGTGAAGGACCGCAACATGTGCATCCTGCGCGAGATCTACCAGCCGCACGCCGACACCGGGCCCGAGATGCTCGTGCACGCGGGGCACGAGGGCGGCGTCGTCGTGTCGGGCCGGCTCGAGCTGACCGTCGACGGCGCGACGTGGCTGCTCGACCCTGGAGACGGCTACTACTTCGAGAGCCGTTTACCGCACCGTTTTCGCAATCCCAGCGCGGAACTGATCTGCGAGGTCGTCTCGGCCAATTCGCCGGCGACCTTCTGACCGCGCATCACCGCATTCGCTGACGGCCGGCCGCGCATCGGGCGCGCGGCGTGTCGCATCGCGAATGTCACAACATTGAGGCATCCTGATGAACAAGTTGACTTTGGCTGACTGGCAGGACAAGGCGGCGTCGCTCACGATCGAAGGGCGCGCATTCATCGACGGCGCGTCGCGCGACGCGCACGGCGGCAAGACGTTCGACTGCGTGAGCCCGATCGACGGCCGCGTGCTGGCGAAGGTCGCCGATTGCGGCGAAGTCGATGTGAATGCAGCCGTCGCGGCCGCGCGCCGCGCGTTCGACGCGGGCGTGTGGGCCGGCCTGAATCCGCGTGCGCGCAAAACGGTGCTGCTGCGCTGGGCCGCGCTGATGCACGAGCATCTCGACGAACTGTCGCTGCTCGAGACACTCGATGCGGGCAAGCCGATCGGCGACACGACGACGGTCGACGTGCCGGGCGCCGCGTACTGCGTCGAATGGTTTGCGGAAGCCATCGACAAGGTCGGCGGCGAGGTCGCGCCGGCCGATCATCATCTCGTCGGTCTCGTCACGCGCGAGCCGGTCGGCGTGGTGGCGGCCGTCGTGCCGTGGAACTTCCCGATCCTGATGGCCGCGTGGAAGTTCGGCCCCGCGCTGGCGGCCGGCAACAGCGTCGTGCTGAAGCCGTCGGAGAAATCGCCGCTGACCGCGATCCGCGTCGCGCAGCTCGCGCATGAAGCCGGCATCCCGGCCGGCGTGTTCAACGTCGTGCCGGGTGCGGGCGAACCCGGCAAGCTGCTCGCGCTGCATCGCGACGTCGACTGCATCGCATTCACGGGATCGACGGCGGTCGGCAAGCTGATCATGCAGTACGCCGCGCAATCGAACCTGAAGCGCGCGTGGCTCGAACTCGGCGGCAAGTCGCCGAACATCGTGCTGCCCGATTGCCCCGATCTCGATCGCGCCGCGCAAACAGCGGCCGGCGCGATCTTCTACAACATGGGCGAGATGTGCACGGCCGGTTCGCGGCTGCTCGTGCATCGCGACATCAAGGACGCGTTCATCGAGAAGCTCGTGGCGGCCGCGCGCGCTTACGTGCCCGGCAATCCGCTCGATCCGTCGGTGTCGATGGGCGCGATCGTCGACGGTATCCAGCTCGAGCGCGTGCTCGGCTACATCGAGGCAGGGCGCGGCGAGGGCAAGCTCGTCACGGGCGGTGCGCGCGTGAAGGAGGAAACCGGCGGCTTCTACGTCGAGCCGACGGTGTTCGAGGTGAAGCACGATGCGAGGATCGCGCGCGAGGAGATCTTCGGGCCCGTGTTGTCGGTGATCGTGTTCGACGATGTCGACGAGGCCGTGCGGATCGCGAACGACACCGAATACGGGCTCGCCGCGGCGGTGTGGACGTCGAACCTGACGACCGCGCACGACGTGTCGCGCCGCTTGCGTGCGGGTACGGTGTGGGTGAATTGCTACGACGAGGGCGGCGACATGAACTTCCCGTTCGGCGGCTACAAGCAGTCGGGCAACGGCCGCGACAAGTCGCTGCACGCGCTCGAGAAGTACACCGAGCTGAAGTCGACGCTCATCCGGCTGCGCTGACGCGCTACCGGGGCGCATCGCCGTTCGGCGGTGCGCCCGCAGCCCGCGTTACGCGCTGCGCAGCGCGGGGTGGAAGCCCGCGGCTTCGATGATCGACTGCACGCGCTCGGCGCCTTGCGCCGATTCGACCGTGACGCGCTTCGCCGCGACGTCGATGTCGAGCTTCGCGGCGGGATCGGCGGCCGTTACCGCGCGCGTGATCGCATTGGCGCAGCCGCCGCAGGTCATGTCCTGGACTTCGAATTCCATCGTGTTCTCCTGAGTTGACGATTGACGAGTAGGGTCAGCATGAAGCTTGCCATGGTGGGAAGGTCAAGCGCATTCATACAGCATGTCACATGCGTGGTCGCCCCGCGCGGCGAGATCGCTCGCCAGCGTGAAGTCAGACGAATCGGAAGGCAGTCGCATGAGTCAGTCGGAATCTTTCCCGATTGACGCCGGTGCGCCACCGGCGCCATGCGACGAGAGCCTTGCCAGGCAACGCACGGTGCGACCTTGTGAAGCGCTATCTCCATAGTGACAGTAAGGGCGTGCGATATGAAAATGCGAATCGATCTTAATATCAATGCCCTTCGATATTTCATTTCGTCACGCACATGAACCGTTTCGCACTGGGTTTCGCCGCTGTCCTGCTGGGCATGTCCGCCGCCACCGCATTCGCCGCCGACGACGTCGTCAACCTGACGCTGAAGGACCACAAGTTTTCGCCCGATGGCGTGACGATTCCGGCCGGCAAGAAAGTGAAATTCGTCGTGAAGAACCTCGATGCGACGCCCGCGGAATTCGAGAGCGACGACTTCAAGGCCGAGAAGGTCATTCCTGCCGGCAAATCGGCCGAGATCCTGGTCGGACCGCTGAAGGCCGGCACCTACGAGTTTCACGACGAGTATCACGAAGCGCAGTCGAAGACCCACCTGACCGTCAAATAAGCGAATCCCGCCATGCTGTCTACCGCGCTGATTGTCTTTCGTGAAGTGCTCGAGGCCGCGCTGGTGGTCTCGATCGTGATGGCCGCCACGAAGGGCGTGCCGCGGCGCGGCTGGTGGGTCGGCGGCGGGCTCGTCGGCGGCGTGATCGGCGCGGGCCTGATCGCGGCGTTCGCCGACGTGATCTCGCAGTGGGCGTCCGGCATGGGGCAGGAAGTCTTCAACGCGGGCGTGATGTTCGTCGCGACGCTGATGCTGGCCTGGCACTGCATCTGGATGAGCCGGCACGGTCGTGAGATGGCGCTGCATATGGGCGAAGTCGGCCGGGCCGTCGCGGCCGGCAGCCGGCCGCTGACGGGGCTGGCGATCGTGGTCGGCGTCGCGGTGCTGCGCGAAGGCTCCGAGGCCGTGCTGTTCCTGTACGGCATCGCCGCGGGCGACCCGGGGCAGACGCCGCAGATGATTGCCGGCGGGCTGCTCGGCGTGCTCGGCGGGGCCGGGCTGGGTTATGCGATGTATGCGGGCCTGCTGCAGATTCCGCTGAAGCGCCTCTTCTCCGTCACCAACGCGCTGATCGTGCTGCTGGCGGCCGGGATGGCGAGCCAGTGTGTCGGTTTCCTGCTGGCGGCCGGCCTCGTACCGTCGTGGGGCGACATGATCTGGGATACATCGTGGCTGCTGAAGGAGACGAGTATCGTCGGCAAGGCGCTGCATACGCTGATCGGCTATACCGCGCGTCCGGCGGGCATCCAGATCGCCGCATACGTCGCGACACTGGTGGCGATCGTCGTGCTGACGCGGCTCGTCGGCCGTCCGCACGCGGCGGTGAGGTCGCCGCGGCCTGCCGCGTGAGTGTGCCGGGTCAGAACGAAAGAAGGGGCGTCATGGACGCCCCTTCTTTCGTTTACGGCTCGCGGCCGGCCCGTGTACGGCCGCACGCCGGATGTACGCGGCCATGCCGGTCAGCGGTGGCTGTCGATCCACGCGCGGGCCCATTCGAGTCCGGCCTCGCGTGCGTCGTCCTCGGTGTCGAACACGCCGAGCACACCGGACGCTTCGACGAGCCGGTTGTTCTGCGTGATCGTGCCGCTCGCCGCGAAGCGTTCGGGTTGCAGGATCTCGTCCTGCTGCAGGATCGCGTGGCCCCAGATCTGGTAGCCGAGGTAGGTTTGCGCTTCCATTATCGAGTCACCTCCGCGGAGCGGTCGTGCGTGCCGACCCGCAGCACGTTGCCGTCCGGCGTGTATTGTCGCGGAATGTCGGAGAACTTGAGCGTGCGCGTCGCGTCGGGGTCGGCAGGCTGCATCACCGTGAGGCGGCCCGGTGCGGGCTGCGCGACGGGGCGCGGTACGGCGGGCGCCACGGCCGTGGCGGCGGGGTGATGCGAACCGGCTTTCACGGCTTGCGCAACGCGGCGCTTGTGCGCTTTCACGGCGGTTTTCGGCGTTGCGCTCGCGTGCTTCTCCGCGCTCTTGCCGGCGTGCGCGTCGGCGCCCGCATGCGCGGGCGCATGTGCTGCCGGCTGCCGCGCCTCGGGCGGGTTCCAGACTTCGACGTAGTGCTCGGCGGCCCAGCCGGTCGACGCGAACGTCAGCGCCAGCAATCCGCATCCAAACAGTCTTGCTACCATTGTGTCTCCGTCATATTCCTTGCGGGTCGCGTCGCGGTATCCGGTGCGGGGGCGGCCGTGCATGCGCATTCGGGGAGGCCGGTTCAGGAGAACACCTCGAGCCCGTGTTTCTCGACGATCTGGAGCATCCGTGCGGCGATGCCGCTCGGCCGCTTGTCGCCCTGTTCCCATTGGCGGATCGTCGACGTTGTCGTGTTCAGGTAGAGCGCGAACACGCTCTGGCTGACGTTGACGGATTTGCGGATGCGGGCGATCGCTTCCGGATCGAATTGCGGGGCGGCTTCGATGCAGAGATCGTCGTATTCGCGCATCGTTTTCTTGTCGATCAGCGCGGCGCGATAGAGACCCGACGCGGCGCTGTGGATCGCCTCCGTTGCGTCGCTCTTGAATCGACTCTTGGCCATTGCAAATCTCCACCAGCTCTTTCAGTGCGATCAGCGTCGCGATATCGGCGTCGGTGCGGCAGAGTTCGGCATCGGCGATGCCTGCTTTTCTGGCTGCCTTGTGAAACCACTTCGTCTTGAAGACGCGTCGTACGGAAGCAGGCATGTCGGGCCGATCGAATTAGCACAGGATTATATACCACTACGTGGTACATATTTCGACCTCGCCAAATGGCCTGCTTCGTGCCGATACGGGTCGGGACAGCCTCTCGAGGGCCGTCCCGGTCGTCCTGCCTTACTCCACCGTCACCGATTTCGCGAGGTTCCGCGGCTTGTCGACGTCGGTGCCGCGTGCACACGCGGTGTGATACGCGAGCAGCTGCAGCGGCACCACGTGCAGGATCGGCGACAGCTGCCCGTAGTGTTCCGGCATCCGGATCACGTGCAGGCCGTCGTCGTTGACGATCTGCGTATCGGCATCGGCGAACACGTACAGCTCGCCGCCGCGCGCGCGCACTTCCTGCATGTTCGACTTCAGCTTCTCGAGCAGCGTGTCGTTTGGCGCGACCGTGACGACCGGCATCGCTTCCGTGACGAGCGCGAGCGGCCCGTGCTTCAGTTCGCCGGCCGGATAGGCCTCGGCGTGGATGTACGAGATTTCCTTCAGCTTCAGCGCGCCTTCGAGCGCGATCGGGTAGTGCAGCCCGCGGCCGAGGAACAGCGCGTTTTCCTTGCGTGCGAATTCCTCCGACCACGCGATGATCTGCGGCTCGAGCGCGAGCACGCTGTTCAGCGCGGCCGGCAGGTGGCGCAGCTGCTTCAGGAATTCGGCTTCCTGCGCGGCGTCGACGTGCCCGCGCAGCTTGCCGAGCGTCGCGGCCAGCACGAACAGCGCGACGAGCTGCGTCGTGAACGCCTTCGTCGACGCGACGCCGATCTCGGTGCCCGCGTGCGTCAGGAACTGCATTTCGGTCAGGCGCACCATCGCGCTCGTCGCGACGTTGCAGACCGCGAGCGTATGCGTGTGGCCGAGCGACTGCGCATGCTTGAGCGCCGCGAGCGTGTCGGCCGTCTCGCCCGACTGCGAGATCACGAGCACGAGCTGGCGCGGGTTCGGCACCGATTCGCGGTATCGGTATTCGCTCGCGATCTCGACCTGCGTCGGGATCTTCGCGATCGATTCGAGCCAGTACTTCGCGGTGAGGCCCGAGTAGTAGCTCGTGCCGCACGCGAGGATCAGCAGGCTGTCGATGTCCGCGAACGCGGCGGGCGCGGCGTCGCCGAACAGCGTCGCGTCGAACGCGTCGGTTTGCGGCACGGTGTCGCTGATCGCGCGCGGCTGCTCGAAGATTTCCTTCTGCATGAAGTGGCGATACGGGCCCAGCTCGACCGCGCCGCCGTATGCGCTGACGACGCGGATTTCGCGCTGCGCGAGCGCGCCGTTGCGGTCGAGGATCTTCACGCCGTCGAGCGACAGTTCGCACACGTCGCCTTCCTCGAGGAACGTGAAGCGGTCGGTGCTGCCCGCGAGCGCGAGCGCATCGGACGCGAGGAAGTTCTCGCCGTCGCCGTGGCCGACGACGAGCGGCGAACCCTGGCGTGCGCCGACGACGGTGTGCGGCTGGTCCTTGTGGATCACGGCGATCGCATACGCACCGTGCAGCTGCAGCACGGCTTCGCGCACGGCGTCGAACAGGTTGCCGCGATACAGGCTGTGCACGAGGTGCGCGATCACTTCGGTGTCGGTCTGCGACACGAATTCGTAGCCTTTCGCGCGCAGCGCTTCGCGCAGCGGCTCGAAGTTCTCGATGATGCCGTTGTGGACGAGCGCGAGCGCGTCCGACGAGAAGATCGGGTGCGCGTTGTGCGTGACGGGTGCGCCGTGCGTGGCCCAGCGCGTATGCGCGACGCCCGTCGTGCCTTCGAGGTGCGACTCGCGCACCTGCGCGTCGAGATCGGCGACACGTGCGACGCTGCGCGCACGCTTCGGTGCGCCCGGCTCGAGCACGGCGACGCCGCACGAGTCGTAGCCACGGTATTCGAGGCGCCGCAATCCTTCGATCAGCACCGGAACGATATTACGTTGCGCAACTGCGCCGACAATGCCGCACATGAATGGGTCAGTCCTGTAAGTCGACGCGGGCGCCGCACGGGCGCCCGCAAAAGGTTCAGCTTTTCTTCTTGACCGGGCGGACGTAGCCGCTCTTCGTGGTCTGGGTCTTGTCGTTCAACGCGAGAAGACCGTCGGCAACGTCCTTCCAGATCGTCGTGCCGGCGGCGATCGTCACGCCGCGGCCGACGCGCACGGGCGCGACGAGCTGCGTGTCGGAGCCGACGAACACGTCGTCCTCGATCACGGTGCGGAACTTGTTCGCGCCGTCGTAGTTGCAGGTGATCGTGCCCGCGCCGATGTTCACGCGCGCGCCGATGTCGGCGTCGCCGATGTACGTGAGGTGGTTCGCCTTCGAGCCGTGGCCGATCACCGCGTTCTTCACCTCGACGAAGTTGCCGACGTGCGCTTCGTCCGCGAGCTGCGCGCCGGGGCGCAGCCGCGCGTACGGGCCGATCACGGTGTTCGCGCCGAGTTCGGCGCCGTCGATGTGCGTGAACGCATCGATGCGCGTGCCGGCGCCGACCGACGCGTTGCGGATCACGCAGTTCGCGCCGATCGTCACGTTGTCGGCGAGCGTCACGTTGCCTTCGAACACGCAGTTCACGTCGATCGACACGTCGCGGCCGCAGCGCAACGTGCCGCGCACGTCGAGGCGCGCCGGATCGGCGAGCGTGACGCCTTCGACGAGCAGCGTGTCCGCGACATTGCGCTGATGAATGCGCTCGAGTTCGGCGAGCTGCGCCTTGCTGTTCACGCCGAGCGTTTCCCATTCCTCGTCGGGCTGCGACGTGACGACCTCGAAGCCGGCCTCGATCGCGAGTTCGACGACGTCGGTCAGGTAATACTCGCCTTGCGCGTTTTCGTTCTTCAACGCACCGAGCCACATCGACAACTGGGCCGTGGGCGTGACGATGATGCCCGTGTTGATCTCGGCGATCTTCAGCTGTTCCGGCGATGCATCCTTCTGCTCGACGATGCGCGTGACGAAGCCGGACACGTCGCGCACGATGCGGCCGTAACCGGTCGGATCGTCGAGCGTGACGGTCAGAATCCCGTAGCGGCCTTCGCGCGCGGCGTCGACGAGATGCTGCAGCGTCGACGCGCGGGTGAGCGGCACGTCGCCGTACAGCACGAGCGTCGGTTGTGCGGGATCGAGGAGCGGCAGCGCCTGGCGCACCGCGTGGCCGGTGCCGAGCTGTTCGGCCTGCACCGCGAACTGGACGTCGGGTGCGGCGACGGCGGCCTGGACCCGCTCGGCGCCGTGACCGACGACGACGACCAGCCGGGACGGCTGCAGCGTGCGCGCGGTGTCGATGACGTGGGAGAGGAGCGGCCTGCCGGCCAGGGGGTGAAGCACTTTCGGCAGCGCGGAACGCATGCGCTTGCCGGTGCCTGCCGCCAAAATCACGATATTCATGGCGCCAGCTTGTCAGAGGAGTTCGAAGCTGTCCATTTTAGCATGCGGCCCCCGCCGTTCCGGGGCCGCCGCGCCGGTGCGGCAGCGCCGGAAACGGCGGCCGGCGCCCCATTCCGGCGGGTGTTCAGGCCCCGCTTACAGATCGTCGAACTGGACGATCGAGATCGGTTTGGCGGCGCCCGGCGCCGCGGTGTCGTCGCCCGACGCGCACGGTTCCTCGTCGAACGCGATGTCGCCGTGCGGATCGGCTTCGCCGGTCGCGCGCAGCGATGCGAACGGGAACAGCGTCGCGTCCATCAGGTGCGACGGCACGACCTTCGCGAGCGCGTTGAACATGTTCTCGACGCGGCCGGGGAAGCGCTTGTCCCATTCGCGGATCAGCGCCTTCATTTCCGCGCGCTTCAGGTTCGGCTGGCTGCCGCACAGGTTGCACGGGATGATCGGGAATTCGCGCAGCTCCGCGTATTTCTCGAGATCGGTTTCCTTCACGTACGCGAGCGGGCGGATCACGATGTTCTTGCCGTCGTCCGACTGCAGCTTCGGCGGCATCCCCTTCAGCTTGCCGCCGTAGAACATGTTGAGCAGCAGCGTCTGCACGATGTCGTCGCGGTGGTGGCCGAGCGCGATCTTGGTCGCGCCGAGCTCGCCGGCCACGCGGTACAGGATCCCGCGGCGCAGCCGCGAGCACAGCGAGCAGGTCGTCTTGCCCTCGGGCACGAGCCGCTTGACGATGCTGTAGGTGTCCTGGTTCTCGATGTGGAACGGCACGCCGACCTGTTTCAGGTATTCGGGCAGCACGTGCTCGGGGAAGCCCGGCTGCTTCTGGTCGAGGTTCACCGCGACGATGTCGAAGTCGATCGGCGCGCGCTCGCGCAGGCGCAGCAGCACGTCGAGCATCGCGTAGCTGTCCTTGCCGCCCGACAGGCAGACCATCACCTTGTCGCCGTGCTCGATCATGTTGTAGTCGCCGATGGCCTGGCCGACCTGGCGCACGATCCGCTTGAACAGCTTGTTGTTCTCGTACGCTTCCTTCTGCTCGCGGCGCGTCAGCACCTGGCGGCCGGCCGGGGCGGCCGCGTCGAGGGTGGCGGCATCGGCCGCCGTGTCATTCATGTGGGGGGCGTTCATGCGCGCTCCTCGTCCTTGATGCGAAAGACTTCGACGCCGACGGCGTCGCAGTCCGGATAAGCGTCCGGTTTCTCGGTACAGACGCGTACCGCGCGCACGGCATCGTGCGCCAGCAGGTGCGCGGCGATCGAGTCGCACAGCGTTTCCTGCAGGTGGATGTGGCCGCGCGCCACGCATTGCGCGACGCTCTGCTTCATCAGGTCGTAGTCGACGACTTCGTGCAGCCGGTCGTCGACGGGGGTGGACAGCGCGAGCGGCACGAACAGGTCGACGTTGATGACGACGCGCTGCTCGCCGCGCTTCTCGTGTTCGAAGGCACCGATGTTGATGTGCACCTCGTAATCGCGCAGGTAGAGCCTGCGGCAATCCGCGAGGCGGGGGTGCAGGAGAGCGGAAAACATGGTCGTCCCAGTCAAATTGGCGTGCGCGCACGCAAAGCGGCGCGGGCGGCGGCGGTCAAGGCCGCACGCCCGCGCGGTTCATTCATTCGGGCCGGCGGCGGGCGGCACGAGGTGCTCGCCGCCGTCGACGGTCAGCGTCGCGCCCGTGACGCCGGGCGCGCTCGCGAGATAGCAGGCGGCCGCCGCGATGTCGTCCGCGTGCGGCGCGTGGCCGCGCACGAGCGCCGCGACTCGCACCTTCGGCGCGAGCGCGACCGCCAGCGCCGCCGTCGCGCGGTTCAGCGCGGCCTGCATCAGCGCGTGCGACAGCTGTTCCGGCGCCGGGTGAAACAGCGCCTGGTCCAGCACGTGGATCGCACACGCGCGCAGCGCTTCGTGCTCGCGTGCGGCGTCGGGCGTCGCGTCGGCGAGCGCGCGGGCCAGCGCGAGCGGCGCCGTCACGTTGCGCGCGAGCGCGCCGGCGAGCGACGCACCGTCCACCGTGAGCGCGTCGTCGGCACCCGCGCTGGCGCTCACGAACACCGCGCACGCGGGCCGGCCGAGCGCCGCACCGCATGAGGCGACCAGCGCGGCTGCATCGGCTTCCAGGGCCAGATCGGCGTCGAGCACGGCCGCGCGGCGGCCGAGCGCCGCGACTTCGGCGACGATCGCGTCGGCGGCCGCGCGCGGCGCGCCCTGGCTGCGCTGCAGCGCGACGTCCCAGCCGCGCCGCGCGAATCCCGTCGCGAGCGCGCGGCCGATCGACGCGGCGTCGGCCGCGCTGCCCAGGGCACCCGCGACGAGCACCACGCGCAGGGTCGACGTATCGGCTGAAACGGTCATTTACAATGCCGGGATGAACCCGAAAGCTCACGAACCCGCTAGTTTACCTGCTCCCGGCCCTGACGCGCTCGCGCAGTCCGAAACCCTCGCCGCGCAACTGCGCGACGAGATCGCGGCGGCCGGCGGCTGGCTGCCGTTCGACCGCTTCATGGAACGCGCGCTGTACGCGCCGGGCCTCGGCTATTACAGCGGCGGCGCACGCAAATTCGGGCGCCGCGCCGACGACGGCAGCGACTTCGTCACCGCGCCCGAGCTGTCGCCGCTGTTCGCGCAGACCCTCGCGCAACCGGTCGCGGAAGCGCTCGCGGCGAGCGGCACGCGTCGCGTGATGGAATTCGGCGCCGGCACGGGCAAGCTCGCGGCCGGGCTGCTCATGGCGCTGGACGCGCTGGGCGCCGAACTCGACGAATACCTGATCGTCGACCTGTCCGGCGAGCTGCGTGAGCGGCAGCGCGACACGATTTCGACGGCCGCGCCGGCGCTCGCGGCGAAGGTGCGCTGGCTCGACGCGCTGCCCGAGCGGTTCGAGGGCGTCGTGGTCGGCAACGAGGTGCTCGATGCAATGCCGGTGCGGTTGTTCGCGAAGGCGGACGGCGCATGGCACGAGCGCGGCGTCGCGCTCGACGCGCGGCAGGCGTTCGTGTTCGAGGACCGGCCGGCCGCGCCGGCCAGCCAGCCGCCGGTGCTCGCGGGGCTCGCCGCCGAGGTCGCCGACGGCTATGTGACCGAGACGCACGAGGCCGCGCTGGCGTTCACGCGCACCGTCTGCACGATGCTGGCGCGCGGCGCGGTGCTGCTGGTCGACTACGGTTTTCCCGCGCACGAGTACTACCATCCGCAGCGCGACCGCGGCACGCTGATGTGCCACTACCGCCACCACGCGCACGACGACCCGTTCCTGTACCCGGGGCTGCAGGACATCACCGCGCACGTCGAATTCACCGGCATCTACGACGCGGCCGTCGCCGCCGGCGCCGACCTGCTCGGCTACACGTCGCAGGCGCGCTTCCTGCTGAACGCGGGCATCACCGACGCGCTGGCCGCGATCGATCCGTCCGAGATCCGGCAATTCCTGCCGGCCGCGAACGCGGTGCAGAAGCTGATCTCCGAAGCCGAGATGGGCGAGCTGTTCAAGGTGATCGCGTTCTCGCGCGGCATCGACGGTACGCTCGACGCGTTTGCGCGCGGCGATCGCTCGCACGCGCTCTGACGGGGGCCGCACATGCTGCGCTGGCTGATGACGTCGTTCGTCGCGGTGATGATCCTGACACGCTGCTGGCCGTGGCTCGGCAAGCTCGGCATCGGGCGGATGCCGGGCGACGTCACGCTGACGCTCGGCGGGCGGCGCTACCCGTTCCCGTTCATGTCGACGCTGGTGCTGACGATGCTGGTATCGATGGTGGCGCGGCTGCTCTGAGCCGCGCCGAATCGGCGGCGCGCGCTACAGCTCGATCTCGCCGAGAATCCGGTGCGCGAGCGCCTTCGCCTCGTCGAACGCCTCATCCTCGCTGGGGCTCGTCGAGTGGACGTCGTAGCGCGTGTTCTCGGTATCGTCCCCGTCGTCCCGCGAGAGGATCACGTAACCCTGGAACTGCCCGTTGGCCGAATGCTGGGTATGCGCCTTGGCCGTGTAGATGCCTTTCGTGAACGTGTTGGTGTCCATCGTGCTCTCCCGCAAAACGACACTTCATCGTAGCACTGCGGCGCAGCATGTACAGCGGCGCTTATCGGTGACCGAACGGCCCGGTCGGCGCTCGATCAGCGCTCGATCAGCGCGACCACCTCGTCGAGCGTCGGCGCGTGCGCGCCCGTGTGCCGGCATGCGGCGGCGCCCGCCGCCAGCGCGAACCCGAGATGCTCGCGCCACGCGCGCTGCGGCGCGGCCATCAGGCTGAACAGCATGCCGCCGATCGACGCGTCGCCCGCGCCGACGGTGTCGGCCACCTCGACGCGCGGCGGGCTGGCTTCGTGCACGTCGCCGTCCGCGTAGAGCGTCGCCGCCTGCGCGCCGCGCGTGACCAGCACGGCCGCGCGTGGGTTCAGCGCGCGCACCGCCGCGACCGCGTCGGGGCCGTCGCCGCCGAACAGGTGCCGCAGATCCTCGTCGGATACCTTGATCAGGTCGGCGAGCCCGGCCATCTTCTCCAGCGTCGGCCGGTACGCGGCCGTCATCAGGTTCCGGACGTTCGGGTCGAAGCTGATCTTCACGCCGCGCGCATGCAGGTCGGCCGCGAGCGCGGCCAGCGTGCCCGCGAGCGGTTCGCGCACGAGGCTGATGCAGCCGAAATGCGCCCATTTCACGTGGTCGGTCCAGCCGGCCGGCAGCCGCGCGGGATCGAATGCGAGATCGGCGCTCGCTTCGCCGATGAAGAAGTACGCGGGCGGCCGCGTCTCGTGGACGATCGCGAGCAGCGGCGGCCGCGCGACGCGTTGCAGGAAGCGCAGGTCGAGCCCGGCCGCTTCGCTCGTGTGCCACAGCGCGTCGGAGAAGCAGTCCTCGCCGATCGAGCCCGCGAGCGCACTCGGCACGCCGAGCCGCGCGACCGCGCGTGCGACGTTCCAGCCGGCGCCGCCCGGCACCGACGTCCACTGCGCATCGCCCGCCCGCACCATGTCGGTCAGGATGTCGCCCGCCGACACGAAAGCCGGAAACGTGCCGCCGCTCATTGCGTCGGCTCGCTGCGCACCGTGCGTGCGAGGGTCGCGAGCACGTCGTAGCACGCGCCCATCGTGTGATAGTCGGTCTTGCCGGCAGGGCTCTTCTCGTCGCTGTACTTGCGGTTGTCGCAGGTGAGGATCCGGTACCACGCGCCGTAGCGGTGATCGACGAAGTGCGTCCAGCTATAACGCCAGATCTCGTCGTACCAGTCCCAGAAGCGTTCGCTGCCGGTGCGTGCGCCGAGCATCGCGGCCGCCGCGAAGGTTTCCGCCTGCACCCAGAAGTACTTGTTGTGGTCGCAGATCGTGAAGTCGGGGCCGAAGCCGTAGTACAGGCCGCCGTGATCGGCGTCCCACGCGTGCGTCAGCGCCGCGTCGAACAGCTCGGCCGCGCGCGGCACGAGCCAGTCGAGCGGGCGGTGCCGGTCGAGGATCAGCAGCAGCTTCGCCCATTCGGTCTGGTGCCCGGGCTGGAAGCCCCACGGACGGAAGATGTTCGAGCTATCTTCCTTGTTGTAGTCCCAGTCGACCGACCAGTCCGCATGGTAGTGCTCCCACACGAGCCCGCCCGACAGCGCGGCCTGGCGCTGCGTGATGTGGCTCGCGAGCTTTTCCGCGCGATCGAGGTAAGTGAGGTGGCCGGTCGCCTCGTAGGCCGCGAGCAGCGCTTCCGTCATGTGCATGTTCGCGTTCTGGCCGCGGTACGACGACACGATCCAGTTCGGCGTTGCGTCGTCCGCATACAGGCCCGCGGCCGCGTCCCAGAAGCGGTGCTCGGCCAGTTCGTAGGTCGCCGCGATCAGCGGGCGCGCCTCGTCGATGCCGGCCATCGTCGCGTGCGAGGCCGCGAGCAGCACGAACGCGAGCCCGTAGCAGTGGCGCGCGCCGTCGAGCGTCGCGCGCTTCGCGCCGTCGCGCCAGTCGAGTTCCCAGTCGTAGCCCTGCAGTTCGTCGTCCCAGTGCGCGTCGCGCAGGAAGCGCAGCCCATGGCGCGCGTACTCGAGGTGACGCGGATCGCCGAAATGCCGGTACGCCATCGCGTAGTTGAAGACGAACCGGCAGCTGCTGACGAGGTGGCGCGACGTGCGGTTGTAGATGCTGCCGTCGTCGCGGAAGTAGTGGTAGAAGCCGCCCGTCGGGTCGAACGCGTTCGTCGCGTAGAAGCGCAGCGTGTCCTCGATGTGCGACAGCAGGAACGACGGATCGCGGAAGCTCGCGACGAACGGCGCGGCTTGCGTGTGGGCGGCCGGCGCGGCCGTGCAGGGTTGGACCGGGGGCATGTTCATGATTCGGTGGCCGTGGCGATATCGAGTGCCGGGGAGCCGGCGGGCTGGCTGCTGGCCCGCACGATCAGCTCGACGGGCAGGGAAAGCTCGGTGCGCTCGGGAGACTCGGCGAGCAACAGCTCGACGCCGCGGCGGCCGAGCGCTTCCTTGTCGACCGCGAGCGTCGTGAGCGGCGGGCTCGCGTGCGCGGCGGCCGGGATGTTGTCGAAGCCGACGATCGCGATGTCGTCCGGAATCCGCAGGCCGCGCGCGGTGCACACGCGCTGCGCGGCCAGCGCGGCCGCGTCGTTGTACGCGAACACGGCTTCGGGGCGCGGGCCCGGCGCGTCGAGCAGTTGCTCCATCGCACGCGCGGCGCCCGTGTCGGGGTCGAGCCCCGCGTCGATCGTCACTTCGTACGCGGGATCGAACAGCCGCCCAGCCTCGAAGAACGCGCGCCGGTAGCCGATCGCGCGCTGCGCGATGCTGTAGTGCGCGGGCGAGCCGCCGATGAACGCGATCCGCGAGCGGCCGGTGGCCAGCAGGTGGCGCATCGCGAGCGCGGCGCCCGTCGCGTTGTCGATGTTGACCGAACGCAGCCCGGGCGCCCACAGGTCGATCAGCACGAGCGGCCGGCCGGTCGCGGCGAGCGCCTCGATCGTCTCGGGCTCGATGAAGCCGGCCACCGCGATCGCGTCGGGCGCGTGCGGACGCATCTGGCGCAGCACGTCGTCGTTCGGGCCGACCGTGAGCAGCGTCGGCACGATGCCGCGTTCGCGGCATGCATCCTCGACGCCGTGCAGCACGTGCGAGAAGAACGGGCTCGCGGGAAAGCGGTTGTGCTGGCGGTGCAGCAGGAAGGTGAGCCGGCGGATGCGCGGCCGCAACTGCGCGGGATCGTAGCCGAGTTGCTGCGCGATCTCGACGATGCGCGCACGCGTTGCTTCGGACAGGCCCGGCTGGTTTTTCAGCGCGCGGGAGACGGTGCCGATCGAGACCTCTGCCGCCCGCGCCACATCGCGAATGGTGGTACCCATCGTTCGGGGTCCGGTTTGTTTAGGGTGAAAGCGATTGTATAGTAAAACGTATCGCGGAATTCGGGCCGGATAACCGGGGAATACCCGAAAATTACGGGCATTTAGGCGCTAATCTGCGAAAACGACGTTACTAAAAATACTAAACAAAACGCGAAAAAGGCAAGGTGACCGTGCGGGTGCGTGGCGGCGCGCACGGCGGGCGGGAAGTGGACGGGAAGCGAGCGCGCCTCGCGCGTCCACGCGGGGGCTCGGTGGCCTGCACGGGCCGGTCGGAAGCCGGTGCGCAACGGCCCGGCGGAAGACGGGCGGACGTTTGCCCCGTTCGCACGAGGCGCCGCCGTATTCGCGAACGGCAGTCGCCCGCCGTTCAGCGCATCGCCGCGGCCGGCGGTTCGCCGCGATTGCGCAGCGCGGCGCGCCCCGCGTCGAGATCGACGACCGCGAGCCCGTCCGGCTGCTGCTTAGCACGCCGCTTCGCGAGCGCCGCGACCGACGCGATCTCGTCGCTGCCGTAGCGCTGCGTGCCGTGCGCGCCGGCCGGCACGCCGACCGCGCCGATCGCCATCGTCACGAAGCCGAAGAACGCCGGGTTGCCGTGGCGGTCCTCGCCGCGCAGCCCGCCCGCCTCCCGGTCGGCCTGCGTGTAGAAGAGTTGCGCGCCGTCGTTGAAGCGCGCGATCGCGTCGGTGGCGCGCGCGTGCCAGTCGTCGTGCTGGAACAGCACGAGGAAATCGTCGCCGCCGACGTGCCCGAGAAAGTCGCGCTGTGGATCGCACACGCCGGCCAGCACCGTCGCGGCGAATTTCAGCACCTCGTCGCCCTGCCAGTAGCCGTACTGGTCGTTGAACGGCTTGAACTGGTTCAGGTCGACGTAGCACGCATGAAAGCCGGCGTCGCGCTGCAGCAGGCGGTCGATGTGCGCGCTGATCGGGATGTTGCCGGGCAGGAACGTCAGCGGATTCGCGTAACGCGCGGCCTCGATGCGCATCTCGGTCACCGCGCGCACCAGGCTCTCGCCGGTACCGAGCCCGACGTAGCGGCCGTGTTCGGTGATCACGAAGCCGTCCGCGAGATAGCGCTGGTCGTGGCTCGCGAGCAGCATCGCGAGCTGCTCGAACGTCGTCGCGTTGTCGATCATCAGCGGCGCGTCGTTCGCGAACTGCAGGCACGGCTTCTTCCCGAACACCTCGCGGTGGTACGGCAGCGCGAAGCGGTCGATGAAGCCGCGGCGATTCACGAGCGCGACGGGCCGCCCGCGTTCGACGAGCGCGACCGCGTGCAGCTCGGGCATCCGGTTGAACAGGTCGAGCACGTCGTTGCTGGTCGCGTCGCGCGACAGCGCCGGCGCGGAGACGAGCATCTTCGCGGCGATCGTGCCGGCCGGCCGCACGGTGCGCGTCGCGCCGGGAAACACCGCGATGTGCGGCGCGCGGATCGCGTCGCGCGCGGCCGGCGCGACGACCCGCGACGGCTGCGCGTTCGGCCGGCCGAGCAGGAAGCCCTGCACGCAGCAGATGCCCATGTCGCGCACGACGATCAGGTCGCATTCGTTCTCGATGCCTTCCGCGATCAATTGCGCGCCGCTCGCGTGCGCGAAGTGCTGCATCGCTTTCACGGCCTCGAACTTGAGCGGGTCGCGCGCGATGTCGTGGATGAAGAAGCGGTCGATCTTCACGACGTCCGGATGCAGGCGCAGCCACAGGTTCATGCTCGCGTTCGCGGTGCCGTAGTCGTCGAGCGCGAACTGAATGCCGGCGTCGCGCAGCGAGGCGACCGCCGGCCCGATGTGCGCGATGTCCGGCACCGCGTTCTGCTCGGTCAGCTCGATCACGATGCGCTCGGCGCCGACCCGCGCGCGGCCGAGCAGCAGGCGTGCGCGCTCGCGTTCGCGCGCGAGCTGCAGGATCGTGCCCGCGCTGAAGTTGAGGAACAGCTTGCCGTCGCAGCCGAGCGCCGCGAACGCGTCGAGACAGGTGCGCGCGGCGGCCTGTTCGAGCGCGATGGTTGCGCCTTCGCGCGCGGCCTGCGCGAACAGCGCGGCGGGCTGTTCGAGATCGGTGCCGCGCGGGCCGCGTATCAGGCCCTCGTAACCGACGACGGTCCCCGATCCGAGGTCGACGATCGGCTGGAAGACGGCGGCGAGCGCGCGGTCCGCGATCAGGCGCGCGGTGCTGACGGCAGCGGGGGCGGGGTGGAGCGCGGGCATGGGCGAGGGCAGCCGAATCGACGGGACGCCCGGCTTAACGGCACCGCTCGCGGAGAATTGAATGAAGATTTCGTGACGCAATGGGCGCCGGTGGTGCATCGCGTCGCTGCGTGCGTCAGCGCTTGCCCGCGCTCAGCGTGCCGGGCGCGGGCGTCGCATCGTCCTGCCCGCCGCGCTCGCCGCTCATGTCGCGCGCGCCCCAGCGCTGCGCGAGCGCCGCACACGCCATCAGCTGGATCTGGTGGAACAGCATCAGCGGCAGCACGATCGCGCCGACCGCGTTCGCCGAGAAGATCACCTTCGCCATCGGCACGCCGGCCGCGAGGCTCTTCTTCGATCCGCAGAAGATGATCGTGATCTGGTCGGCGCGGTTGAAGCCGAGCCGCTTGCTGACGAACGCGGTCAGCAGCAGCGCGATCGCGAGCAGCACGAGGTTGACGACCAGCAGGCCGCCGAGCGCGTGGGCCGGAATCTGGTGCCACAGGCCCTGGTTGACGGCCTCGCTGAACGCGACGTAGACGACCAGCAGGATCGAGCCCTGGTCGACGAAGCGCAGCACGCCGCGGTTGCGTTCGATCCAGCCGCCGATCACGGGGCGCAGCAGCTGGCCGGCGACGAACGGCACGAGCAACTGCATCACGATGCTGCCGACGGTGCTCCACGGCGACGCGGCGGCGGCCGACTGCGACGTGATCATCAGCCCGACGAGCGCCGGCGTGACGAAGATCCCGAGCAGGCTCGACGCGGATGCCGCGCACACGGCGGCCGGCACGTTGCCCTTCGCGATCGACGTGAAGGCGATCGACGACTGGACCGTCGACGGCAGCGTGCACAGGAACAGCACACCTGCATAAAGCGTCGGCGTGACGAGCGGCTGCAGCACGGGTTTCAGCGCGAGAGCGAGCAGCGGGAACAGCGCGAACGTGCTGAGCAGCACGACCGCGTGCAGCCGCCAGTGGGTCGCGCCCGCGACGACGGCTTCGCGCGACAGCTTCGCGCCGTGCAGGAAGAACAGCAGGCCGACGGCGATGTTGGTCGCCCAGTTGAACGCATGGGCGGCCGGGCCGCGGCAAGGCAGGAGGCTCGCGAGCACGACGGTGCCGACCAGCGCGAGCGTGAAGTTGTCGGGAAGAAAACGGGGACGGGCCATCGGAAACTCGATTCGGAAACGACGAAGGCGCGCGTCGCGCGCGCGGATGGCGTTATTGTCCCGGTTGGTCATTCACTACACAAATTCATTGTGAGAATCGATTGATGAATCGATTGCATGTGACAACGACCACCGCTCACGCCCGGCAATGCGCAAAACGGCAGAAAAATGTTCTGTCGCGTTCGCGCCCTGAAGTGAAAAAACCTAGCAGTAACATGGTGTTACACCGATGCCCGTGACATAACACTTTTTGGCTCGACACATTTTCGGGCCGCTCATAAATTACTGCTGAAAGCCTTGGGTCGGCCGAAAGGAGCCGGCGGCGGGCGTGGACAGGCACTGAACGATGACGGAACGGGTGAAACGGAAGATCGGACGATGGGTGGCAGGCGTGCTCGGCACGCTGCTGATGCCGCTCGCGCTCGCGCAACCGCCCCACGGCGGTCATGCGTTCGGCGGCCACGGCTTCGGCGGCGGCGACATGCGCGCGTACGGTCAAGCGTACGGCCAGGCCGGCGGCGGGCCTGTCTGGCGCCGCGTTCCGCCTCCCGCCGGTGTGCGCCCCGGCGGCGTGAGCAGCTACGGCTCCCGCTGGGGGCTGCGGCCGACGCCGTCGTACGGCCATTACGCCGCGCAAAGCCCGTATCGTCCGATCAGCGCCGACGCGCGCCAGATGCCGCGCCCGCCGGGCGGCGGCAACGTGCCGCTGCGCGCCGGTTCGATCCGCGCCGACGTCGCGCGCTACAACGAGGAGCGCGGCGGCCGTCCGATGCCGCCGCCCCGCTCGCAGGAAGAGCCTGCACACTCACCGCTGTTCTCCCCGTTCTACCGAAACTGAGCGCCCGCGCGCTCGTCCCCCCGCCGGCTGATGCGAATTCGCCACAGTCGCGCGCAGATTTCCGCTGATTTTCCCGTCGCATTGCGCTATCTTTCGCGCCCGGCTCGCGTGTGCCACGCCGCCGTCCCGCCGCGCCGTCGCTTTTGCGCCGGGCCGCCGACGTGTACCCGGCCATGTATCGATTCCTCGAAGTTAATGCTGGCGCTATACCAGCAATAAGTGTGCGCAATTTTGACCGGACGAATGATCCGTAAAGATGGCTGCGCCCCATACGACGCAAGCACTCGGCTCCATAAAACAACGCTCGCGCCACTTATCGACTATTCGACAAAACCTGGAGATCCCATGAAAGCATTCGCCCGCCGTGCGTCGCGCACGTCCGTCAAGCTGATCGCAGCCGCCGCCTGCGTGGCGGCTACCGCTCCCGTCCATGCGCAATCGAGCGTTTCGCTCTACGGTCAGGTCGACGAATGGGTCGGCGCAACCAAGTTCCCGGGCGGCGACCGCGCGTGGAACGTGAGCGGCGGCGGGATGTCGACGTCGTACTGGGGCCTGCACGGCACCGAGGATCTCGGCAACGGCTACAAGGCGATCTTCACGCTGGAAAGCTTCTTCCGCGCGCAGAACGGCCAGTTCGGCCGCTTCCAGGGCGACACGTTCTTCGCGCGCAACGCGTATGTCGGCATCGATTCGCCGTACGGCACGGTGACGGCCGGCCGCCTGACGACGCACCTGTTCCTGTCGACGATCCTGTTCAACCCGTTCTACGACTCGTACACCTTCTCGCCGATGGTGTATCACGTGTTCCTCGGCCTCGGCACGTTCCCGACCTACCCGAGCGATCAGGGCGCGGTGGGCGATTCGGGCTGGAACAACGCGCTGTCGTACACGTCGCCGTCGTTCGGTGGCCTGAATTTCGGCGCAATGTACGCGCTCGGCAACCAGGCCGGCGACAACCGTTCGAAGAAGTGGAGCGCGCAGTTCAACTATGCGAACGGCCCGTTCGCGGCGACCGCCACGTATCAGTACGTGAACTTCAACAACGGCCCGCAGGACCTGAGCGCACTCGTCACCGGCATGAAGAGCCAGGGCATCGCGCTGGTCGGCGCGACCTACGACCTGAAGCTCGTGAAGCTGTTCGGCCAGTACATGTATACGAAGAATGACCAGGTCGCGGGCAGCTGGCACGTGAACACCGCGCAGGGCGGCGTGTCGGTGCCGCTCGGCGTGGGCAGCGCGATGGCGTCGTACGCGTATTCGCGTGACGCCGGCGGCCTCGACCAGACGCGGCAGACCTGGGCGGTCGGCTACGACTATCCGCTGTCCAAGCGCACGGACGTCTACGCGGCGTACATGAACGACCACATCAGCGGCCTGTCGAGCGGCAACACGTTCGGCGCAGGCATCCGCGCGAAGTTCTGACGCGCACGCGCGATCGGTGCGCCGGACGCACGCGGAAATCGCGCGTCCCGTCTACATGTTTTCCCGCCCGAAACGGCGCCGCCACCCGCGGCGCCGTTTTGCCTTTGTTGACCTTTCTGTTTCCTCGCCTTTGTTACCCTATCTCGTAATTGGACCATTCCCCCGTCATTACGAGCTAGTTCGATGGATACCCTCGTCAGCATGAATGTGTTTCGCTACGTCGTCGAAGTGGGCAGCTTCGTCGGCGCGGCCGAGCGCATGCAGATGTCGGCTGCGATGGCGAGCAAGCACGTGATGCATCTCGAGCAGCAGCTCGGCGCACGGCTGCTGCATCGCACGACACGACGCGTCGCGCCTACCGAGGCCGGACGCGAATATTACGAGCGCCTCGTGCAGGCGCTGTCCGAACTCGACGAAGCCGGGCAGGCCGTCGGCGCCGCGAGCGTGGTGCCGCAAGGCAGGCTGCGCGTGACGTCGCTGTCCGCATTCGGGTTGCGGCACGTGATGCAGGCCGTTACCGATTACGCGGGCCGGTTCCCGGACGTGACCGTCGACATGACGCTGTCCGATCGCGTGGTCGACCTGATCGAGGAAGGCTACGACGTCGCGGTGCGTGCGGCGCCGAACGGCTTGAAATCGTCGTCGCTGGTCGCGCGGCAGATCGCGACCGCACACATCCTGCTGGTCGCGTCGCCCGAGTATCTCGACAAGCACGGCACGCCCGACACGATCGCCGATCTCGCGCACCACAACTACCTGCGGCGCGACTCGAATTCGACGATGCTCGACTCGCTGGTGATCGATGCGGCGGCCGCGTCGCGCGTGAACCTCAACGGCAACCTGATCGTGAACCATCTCGAAGGGCTGCGTGCGGCCGTGCTCGCGGGCGCGGGCATCGCGCTGCTCGGCACCGAAGTGGTCGGCGACGATATCGAATCCGGCCGGCTCGTGCCGGTGCTGCTCGATTCGGTGCCGCCGCACGAGGCGCCGATCTATGCGGTCTACGCGAGCCGCCGGCACGTGTCCGCGAAGGTGCGTTCGTTCGTCGATTTCCTGGCGGCGCGTTTCGAAGGGCAGTCGCTGTGCCCGTCGATCGAGTCGCGGCTGCGCGTGCTGCCGATCACGCGGATCAAGCGCACAGGCTAAGCGGCGCGTCCCGCTGCGACGGGGCCATGAAAAAAGCGCGAACCATTGCGGTTCGCGCTTTTTGTTTGGTCCGGCGTTAATCGTCGTTGCGGCGGTCGGATCATGGCCGCCGCATCCTTCAGCGCGTAATGCCGAGCCGCGCCTTCGCGTCGTCGTACTCGCGCTTCAGGCGCTCGACGAGCGCGCCCACGCTCGGCAAGTCGTCCATCAGGCCGACGCCCTGGCCGGCACCCCAGATGTCCTTCCACGCCTTCGTCTTGTCGCCGCCGAAATTCATCTTGGTCTTGTCGGATTCCGGCAGCGCTTCCGGATCGAGGCCGGCCTTCTCGATGCTCTCGCGGATGTAGTTGCCGTGCACGCCCGTGAAGAGGTTCGTGTAGATGATGTCCGAGGATTTCGCGTTGACGATCGCGCGCTTGTAGTCGTCGATCGCGTGCGCTTCCTGCGTCGCGATGAAGCGCGTGCCCATGTACGCGAAATCGGCGCCCATCGCCTGCGCGGCGAGGATCGAGCCGCCGTTCGCGATCGAGCCGGACAGCACGATCGGACCGTCGAAGATCTTGCGGACTTCGCCGACGAGCGCGAACGGCGACGTCGTGCCCGCGTGGCCGCCGGCGCCGGCCGCGACCAGGATCAGCCCGTCGACGCCGGCTTCGAGCGCCTTCTGCGCGTGGCGCAGGTTGATCACGTCGTGCAGCACGATGCCGCCGTAGCTGTGCACCGCGTCAACGATCTCGCGCGCCGGCGCGCGCAGGCTCGTGATGAAGATCGGCACCTTGTGCTCGACGCAGACGCGCACGTCGTGCTCGAGCCGCGCGTTCGACTGGTGGACGATCTGGTTGACCGCGATCGGGCCGATCACCGCGTCGGGGTGTTGCGCCTTGTGCTCGGCGAGCGCCGACTGAATCTGCGTGAGCCACTCGTCGAGCAGTTCGGCCGGACGGGCGTTGAGCGCGGGGAACGAACCGACGATGCCCGCCTTGCATTGCGCGAGCACGAGTTCGGGGTAGCTGACGATGAACATCGGCGACGCGATGACGGGCAGCGTCAGGTTCTGCAGGACAGTGGGCAATGCCATGTGATGTCTCCAGTCTCCAGGGGCGGTCGGCACCCGCGCGGTCGCGCTGACGCCGACACCATGCTTTGCGTTTCGAACGGTGATTCGAGTGTAGCTGCGGAACGACTTCGTTCGCTCATATTAATACGAACGGTCGTGCGATTCTACGCGAGCTTAACAAACTGCGCGGTGTGGCGGCAATCGAGTGAGTGTTCTCGTTCTACGGATTCTGGTGGCTACCCCACTGTGAAGACGCGCAAGCGCTCCTAAAATAGCCGCCATAACAAACCAACGAGAAATAAACCATGTCGTTTGAGGCGTTTGCACCGTTTCGCGTGACGGTGCAGGACACCGACATCTTCGGTGTCAAAGGAGGCACGGGCCCGCCGCTTCTGTTGCTGCACGGGCATCCGCAAACCCACATGATCTGGCATCGCGTTGCCGCGACGCTCGCGAATCACTTCACGGTGATCGCCACCGACCTGCGCGGATACGGCGCATCGGGCCGGCCGCCGAGCGACGCGCAGCACGTGCCGTATTCGAAACGTGCGATGGCGGCCGACCAGGTCGCCGTGATGCGGCATTTCGGCTTCGAGCAGTTCCACGTGTGTGCGCACGATCGCGGCGCGCGTGTCGCGCACCGGCTCGCGCTCGATCACGCGGACGCCGTCGAGCGGATGATGCTGCTCGACATCGCGCCGACGCTCGCGATGTACGAGAAAACCGATCGCGCGTTCGCGACCGCGTATTTCCACTGGTTCTTCCTGATCCAGCCGGAGCCGCTGCCCGAGACGCTGATCGGCGCGCATACCGATGCGTATATCGAGCGCGTGATGGGCAACCGGTCCGCCGGGCTCGCGCCGTTCGCGCCCGAGGCGCTCGACGCGTACCGTGCCGCGCTCGCGCAGCCGGGCGCCGTGCATGCGATGTGCGAGGACTACCGCGCGTCGGCGACGATCGATCTCGAGCACGACCGTGCGGACCTCGAACGCGGCAACAAGGTCGCGTGCCCGCTGCGCGTGCTGTGGGGCGCGAACGGGATCGTCGGCCGCTGCTTCGATCCGCTCGACGAATGGCGGCGCGTCGCGCGCGACGTCAGCGGCCGTGCGCTCGAGTGCGGGCACTACATTCCGGAAGAGGCGCCCGTCGCGCTGATCGACGAACTGCTCGCGTTCTTCGAGGCGCGCGACCCAGCCGCGTAAGGGGCGCGCGCGGGCGGCGCGCGCCGCCCGCTCAGCGGTGCGCGCCGTCGTCCTCGGCGAGCGGCGGCAGCCGGCGCGGCACGGGCGTCGATTTCACGATCGCGGTGCTCGTCTCCGCGCGCTCCGTCACCTTCGACAGGATGTCGTCGAGGTGCTCGATCGTGCGCAGGTAGAGCCGGCAGATGAAGCAGTCCTCGCCGGTCACCTTGTCGCATTCGACGAATTCGGGAATCCGCCGCAGCAACTCCTCGACCAGATGCAACTGGCCGGGCAGCGGCTTCACGCGGACGATCGCCTGCAGCGTGTAGCCCAGCGCGCGCGGATCGAGCTCGACGGTGAACGCGGCGATCACGCCTTGCGCCTCGAGCCGCCGCACACGGTCGGCGGTCGCGGGTGCCGACAGCCCGATCTGCCGTGCGAGTTCGCTGGTTGCGATGCGCGCGTCGTCGGCAAGCGCCGCGAGGATCGCGCGGTCGGTCGCGTCGAGCGACGTGACGGCAGGCGGGGAAAGGCGTTTCGGCATGATCGCTTTGCTTTCGAAGGTGAATCGGTTATTTCACTTCAGTTTAGCCATGGTTGCGACGAAAGCAAGTTTCTAGAATCGAAGTCATCCACTCTCTTCAACGGAGTTCATGATGGCCTCGAATGAAATGCGCCGCGGTGCCGCCGAGATGATCGTCGCGATGATGATGTCCGGCACGATCGGCTGGCTGGTGATGTCGTCGAAGCAGCCGCTGACGAACGTTGTGTTCTTCCGCTGCCTGTTCGGCGCGGCGACGCTCGCGATCGTCTGCGCGGCGTTCGGCTTCCTGCGCCGCTCGCTGTTCTCGCCGCGGATGCTCGCGCTCGCGACGCTCGGCAGCGTTGCGATCGTCGCGAACTGGCTGCTGCTGTTCGCCGCCTATTCGCGCGCGTCGATCTCGATGGCGACCGCTGTCTACAACACGCAGCCGTTCATGCTCGTCGCGCTCGGCGCGATCGTGTTCCGCGAACGGATCTCCGCGTCGACGATCGCGTGGCTCGCGCTCGCGCTCGCGTTCGCCGGGCTCGTCTTCGTGGTGCGGGTCGAACCCGCCGTGCTCGCGGTGCCGGGCGAATATCTGGAAGGCGTCGCGCTGTCGCTCGGCGCGGCATTCCTGTATGCGATCTCGTCGATCGTCACGAAGCACCTGAAGGGCACGCCGCCGCATCTGCTCGCGCTGCTGCAGGCCGGCCTCGGCGTCGTGCTGCTCGCACCGTTCGCGCACTTCGGCACGTTGCCGGCGACCGCCGCGCAGTGGCTCGACCTCGTCGTGCTCGGCGTCGTGAACACGGGCCTGATGTATGTGCTGCTGTACGGCGCGATCCAGAAGCTGCCGACCGCGATGACCGGTGCGTTGTCGTTCGTCTATCCGGTCGTCGCGATCGTCGTCGATCACGTCGCGTTCGGGCAGACGCTCGCGTGGACGCAGGTGTTCGGCGCGCTGCTGATCCTGCTCGCGGCGGCCGGCGTGAATCTCGGCTGGCGCATCGTGCCCGTGCGTCGCGCGGCGGTCGGCAACTGAAACGATCGTACGATTCGGCGCCGCTGCGGGGCATCGCCGCGGCTTGCCTGGTGTGTTGGTCGGGAACGAGGATTGCGCGCGGATTGCACCCGAAAGGGGCCCGCGCGCACGCGTGAAAAACGCTGTAAGAAGTTGTAGGGAAACACCCGATGCAATGCGGCCGCGTCGCTCGTATGATGCGGGCTGTGACGTTGATCACGTTCACAGGATTCCGATCTCGACGCCGTTCGCCCGTGAGGCTGAACGGCTTTTTTTTATGTCTCGCTGCCGGCGATCAGGCGCCGCCGCGCATCGAGCCGCGCGAGCAGCGCGCGCCTCGCGTCGTCGTCCGACGCACGCCACTCCTTGATCTCGCCGCGCGTGCGCAGGCAGCCCGCGCACCAGTCGGTGCGCGGATCGATCCTGCAGACGTCCGTGCACGGCGATGCGACCGTGCCGACTACCACTGCCACCGGCACGTCGCTCATGCCTGGTCCCGCAATGCGACATCCGCGACCGGCGCGCCCGTCAGCGACACGAGTTCGTGCGGCGACAGGTTGAACACCGCGTGCGGATGGCCGGCGGCGGCCCACAGGCTGTCGAGCTCGAGCAGATCGGCGTCGATCAGCGTGACGGGTTCGACGAGATGGCCGATGGGGCAGACGCCGCCGATCGCGTAACCGGTGTTGTCGCGCACGAACTTCGCGTCCGCGCGGCCGACCGCGCCGACCTGCGCGGCGACCTTCTTCTCGTCGACCCGGTTGACGCCGCTCGCGACCACCAGCACGGGCGCGCCGTCCGACTGCCGGCGAAACAGGATCGACTTCGCGATCTGCGCGACCGAGCAGCCGAGCCCGGCCGCGGCCTCGGCCGAGGTCTTGCCGGTTTCGGCGAGCATCACGATGCCTTTCGCATGTCCGCGCTCGCGCAGCAGCAGCGCGACGCGCCGCGCGGAATCAGGGAGGGAATCGAATGAAGCAGGTGTCGTCATATTGAGGAATCCATGGAATGCCGGGGTCAGACGCAGTTCGCGGCGTCGGCCGCGCTCTGCGCCTTGGCGATCAGCGCGCGGCCGGCGCGCGACACGTTCGTGCGGCCGATCGCGTTCGAGATGAAGTCGCCGGCGGCGACCACCTGCTCGAGATCGACACCGGTGTCGATGCCGAGGCCCTGCAGCAGGTACAGCACGTCTTCGGTCGCGACGTTGCCGGTCGCGCCCTTCGCGTACGGGCAGCCGCCGAGGCCGGCGACCGACGCGTGGAAGATCTCGATCCCTTCGAACAGCGCCGCGTAGATGTTCGCGAGCGCCTGGCCGTAGGTGTCGTGGAAGTGGCCCGACAGGCGTTCGCGCGGGAACACGCGCGTGACGGCCGAGAGCACTTCGCGCGTGCGGTTCGGCGTACCGACGCCGATCGTGTCGGCGATGTCGATCTCGTCGCAGCCGAGCGCCGCGAAGCGTTCGACGACGTCGACGACCGATGCGACCGGCACCTCGCCCTGATACGGGCAGCCGAGCGCGCACGACACGCTGCCGCGCAGCCGCAGGCCCGCATCCTTCGCGGCCTTCGCGACGGGCTCGAAGCGCGCGATGCTCTCGGCGATGCTGCAGTTGATGTTCCGCTGCGAGAACGCCTCGCTTGCCGCGCCGAAGATCACGACTTCGTCGGCGCGCGCGGCGAGGGCGTTCTCGAAACCCTTCAGGTTCGGCGTGAGCACCGAGTACACCGTACCCGCGCGGCGCTCGATGCCGGCCATCACGTCGGCGCCGTCGGCCATCTGCGGCACCCATTTAGGCGATACGAACGACGCGGCCTCGATGTTGCGAAAGCCGGCGCGCGACAGGCGGTCGACGAGCGCGATCTTCACGTCGGTCGGCACGAAGGTTTTCTCGTTCTGCAGCCCGTCGCGCGGGCCGACTTCGACGATCTTGACGGCGGTGGGGAACGTCATGGTTGTCTCCTGGTTCCTGATATCTGGGCAAGGCGGAATTCAATAGCCGCGCGCGTAGTCGACGATGCCGCCGACGCGCTCGCCGCGTTCGAATGCGCGGATCTTGCCGGCGATCTGTTCTATGGCCTCCGCGCGCAGTGTCTCGGCCGAGCTGTGCGGCGTGATGGTGATACGCGGCGCGCGCCAGAACGGATGGTCTTCCGGCAGCGGCTCGCGATGGAACACGTCGAGCGTCGCCGCGGCGATCCGGCCGCTCTCGAGCGCGTCGAGCAGGTCGGCCTCGACGAGATGCGCGCCGCGCGCGACGTTGACGACGTACGCACCGGGCGCGAGCCGCGCGAACGTGTGCGCCGACAGGATGCCGTCCGTGTCGGGCGTGCTCGGCAACAGGTTGACGAGCACCTTCGCGCCGTCGATGCACGCGTCGAACGCACCGTCGCCGGCGAAGGTCGTGATGCCGTCGAGCTGCTTCGCGCTGCGGCTGTAACCACGCACGGGCAGGCCGAGTGCGGCGAGCGCGAGCGCGACCTGCGCGCCGAGCACGCCGAGGCCGAGCACGGCGACGGTGAAACTCGCGCGCGGATGCGGTTCGAGCGGGTGCCAGCGGCGCTCGCGCTGCTGCGCGTCGTATTCGTCGAAGCGGCGCAGGTAGCGCAACACCGCATGCGTCACGTATTCGACCATCTGCTGCGCCATGCCCGAATCCTCGAGCCGCACGAGCGGCACGTGTGGCGGCAGCGTGCCCGGATGCGCACGGTCGAGCGCAAGCAGCGCGTCGACGCCCGCACCGAGGTTGAAGATCGCGCGCAGGCCGTCGCGCGGCGCGAAGAACTCGTGCGGCGCGCGCCAGACGAGCGCGTAGTCGGCGGCGGCCGTGTCTCCCGGCTGCCATGCGCGCAGTTCGGCTTCCGGCAGCGCGTGCGCGATCTCGTCGCGCCACGCGCCGGCTTCCTGGTGAGGCGAATAAAAAAGGATCCTCATCGCGTGATTTCGTGCACGCCGGTGCGGCGCGTCACGGGACAGGCGGGGTGGAACGGGCGCAGCGCGCCGGCGGGCGTAGCGGACATCGGGGCGTCTCCTGACGACCGGGCCCGGCGCGTCGGCGCCCGGCCCGGTTCCGTGTGAAGCTGACGGGAAGCCCACATTCTACGGTTTCGCGGCGCAATGCGTGCCGGTGCGCGGACGGGCCGCCCGGCGCGGGGTGGCCCGCCCCGGGTCGCCGCCCCGCGGATGGCCGCCCCGCGCAAAAGCAAAGCACAAAATATTGGTTCGGCCGCCGGATACGGCGCGCCACAATCGAACCCCGTCTTCAAGCAAGTGAGGGCAATCATGCGCGCATGCAGCAAATCGGCGTGGCCGCCGCGGCTCGTCACCGTTCCGGGCCTGCACGGCAGCGAAGGCGCTCACTGGCAGACCTGGCTGGAACGACAGTTCCCGCGCTCGCTGCGGGTCGAGCAGGACGACTGGGATGCGCCCGATCTCGTGCGCTGGGCGCAATCCGTGCGCGCGCTGCTCGACCGCGAGCGCGGCCCGTTCGTGCTGGCCGCGCACAGCTTCGGCTGCCTCGCGACCGCGCATGCGCTCGCGCAGTGGCCGCATGCCGGCGACGTCGCGGGCGTGCTGTTCGTCGCGCCCGCCAGTCCGGCGAAATTCAAGTTCGCCGGGCCGTTCGACGCGCGCCGGCTCGCGGCGCCGTCGATCGTGATCGGCAGCGAGACCGATCCGTGGATGCCGCTCGCCGATGCGCGCACGCTCGCGCAGCGCCTGGGCAGCGCGTTCGTGAACCTCGGCGACGCCGGACACATCAACACGGCCGCCGGTTTCGGGCCGTGGCCGCGCGCGAAGTACTTCATCGACACGCTCGTCCATTGCGCGGCGCCGCTGCGTTTTCGCGACGCGGACGACGGCTTCGAAGCCGCGCTCGTCGACCGCGCGCTCGCGCACGCGGTCTGACGGATCGGACCAGGTAGCGCGCGCTACGCGGCGGGGGCCGCGCAACGCCGCGCCGTCGCGCTTACGACGCGGAGACGGGCTGCACCGCGGCCGGGTCCGAATAGCTCGGCCGGCCGTTCTCGACGTGGCCCGCGAAACGGCGCGAGAACGTGCCGTTCGCGCCGTCGCTCACCGTCACGTCATACCATTGGTGGCTCGACACGAGCGCCCACTGCTCGACGCGCTCGTCGCCGCCGTGCAGCGTGACCTGCCGCGCCGGCGCGCCGTACGCGTTGTCGGTCAGCGTCAGCGTGATGTGCGCCCCGCCGTGGTTGTGCAGCTTCAGGTACAAATTCCCGTTCGCGACGTCGTAGCCGGCCTTCACCTCCGGCTGCGCCGGCTTGCGGTGGGGCGCGGTTCCGGCCGACACGTTGCCCGAGAACACGCGCACGAAGCCGTTCGGCCCGTACACCGAGAACGCATACGCGCCGTTCGTCACCGTCAGGTCGAAATCCGCATGCAGCAGGCGGCGCGCGCCGACCGTATAGCGCCACGGGCCGTCGGTGCGGTTCGTCGAATACACGTGGAAGTGCGCGCCCTGGTTGCCGCGGTTCGCGAGCTCGATGCGCAGCGTGTTCCCGCCGTAGACGCTCGCGTTCACATGAAGTTCATACGGCAGCGCACGCGCCGGCCGCACGCCGGGCTCCTGCGGCGCGACCGGCGACGGCGTCGCGGGCACGGTCGGCGCGGGCTGCGACGTGCACTGCTGGTCCGCGATCGAGCGGTACTGGCTCGTGTCGGGCAGCGGCGGGAACGACGCGTCGGACGAGCGGAAGTCGAATGCGGCGGTGAGGTCGCCGCAGATGGTGCGGCGCCACGGCGTGATGTTCGGTTCGTCGACGCCGAAACGCTCGCCGATGAAGCGGATCACCGACGTGTGGTCGAACACCTGCGAGCACACGAAGCCGCCCTTCGTCCACGGCGACACGACCGTCATCGGCACGCGCGGCCCGAGGCCGTACGGCAGCCCGTCGGCCGTGTAGCTGCCGCCGCGGCCGGGGTTCACGACCGTATGCAGCTCGCCGTCGGTCGTCACGGTCGATGCGCCCTGCGCGGCCGACGTCGGCGGCTGCGGCGGCACGATGTGGTCGAAGAAGCCGTCGTTCTCGTCGTACATGATGAACAGCACGGTCTTGCGCCATACGTCCGGGTTCGACGTGAGCGCGTCGAGGATCTGCGACGTGTAGTTCGCGCCGTATGCGGGCGTGTATTTCGGATGCTCGGAGAACGCGGCGGGCGGGCACAGCCACGACACCTGCGGCAGCCGGTCGTTGATCACGTCGTCCTTCAGGTTGTCGAGCGTGCGCACCGTCTGCGCGCGCTGGTACAGCGACGAACCCGGCTTCGCGTTGATGAAGTTCGCGAAGTTCTGCAGGACGTTCGTGCCGTAGTTGCCGTTGTACGGATCGTTGCCTGTCGTGCCCTGCTGGTAGATCTGCCACGACACGCCGTGCGCCTCGAGGCGCTCGGGGAAGGTCGTCCACGACAGCAGTTGATAGGCGGGCGGCCCGTCGCCGTCGACATAGTCGCTGTTGTCGAGCAGCGGGCCGCCGAACTTGCCGGTCGGGTCGACCGTGCCGGTCATCAGGTACGAACGGTTCGGGTGCGTCGGCCCTGGCAGCGAGCAGAAGTAGTTGTCGCACACGGTGAACGCATCGGCGAGCGCGTAGTGGAACGGGATGTCCTCGCGCACGTGATAGCCCATCGTCATGTCGGTCTTGTTCGCGGGCCACTGGTCGTAGCGGCCGCCGTCGATCGCCGCGTGCGTCTTGTACCACGAGTGGTCGAGGTCGCCGACGCACTGCGCGCTCGTCGTCAGCGTATTCAGCCGGAACGGCAGCACCGGCTTGCCCGGATCGGCCTTCGACGGCTGGTACCACACCGGCTTGCCGTTCGGCAGCGGGATCGGGAAGCGGTCGTTGTAGCCGCGCACGCCGCGCAGGTGTCCGAAGTAATGATCGAACGAGCGGTTTTCCTGCATGAACACGACGATGTGCTCGACATCGCGGATCGTGCCGGTGCCGCGCGCGGCGGGAATCGCGAGCGCGCGGCGGATCGATTCGGGAAACGCGTTGAGCGCAACGGCGGCGCCCGCGGATTGTGCGACGGTATGCAGGAAACGGCGGCGGCTCGATGACGGCATGTTGTTCACCTCGGTTCTGCGGTCAGGGGGACGAAAACGGCGCGATCAGCCTGGTGACGACGCGGCGGTGGCCGACGCGGCCGCGTTCATCGCGGGTTTCGTGTCGTCGTCGTCATCGGGCGGGTAGTGCACGACCGGCGGCGCGAGCGGGGCGGCATCGGACGCGGTGGCGTTCGCGGATGCATCGCTGTTGAACGCGCTGGCGGAGCCGGCCGATGCGCCGGCCTGCTGCGAGGCGTCGGTCGCGTGCGCATCGTGCTGCGCGTCATCGCTGCAGGCGGCGACGAAAGCGGCGGCACACAGAACGACGGCGACGAAAACGCGACGCATGACTTCTCTCCTGGCAGGCTGATCGGGAAACGTTCTCGAGTATGCCGAAGCGATGCGACGTTTCGGTGAATCGTTTGCGACCGGTGCGTGATCGCGAAATGCTTTCGGCAAGCCGACTAATTGCTTTCGTGCGTGTGCATGCGGGCGGCGTGTGGCCATCGCCGCGTGCCGCCTATCAGCGCCGAGGCGTTTTGCGCCGCACCTCGCTGCGCAGCCAGTCGAGCCAGGTGCGGATCGCCGTTTCGTGCGGGTGGCCGGGGCGCCACACGACGTAGTGCGCATACACGTCGGTCACGCGCACCGTCGATACGCGCACGAGCGTGCCGTCCGCGAGTTCGGGTTCGATCAGCGAGCGGCGCGCGAGTGCGACGCCGCGTCCTTTCAGCGTCGCGTCGATCAGCGCGTTCGCATCGGTGAAGCGCGGCGCGCGCGCGGATTCGGTGAGGTCGAGCCGTGCGGCCTGGAACCACGGTTCCCACGGCTGTGCAGGATGGCGCAGCAGCGTCGCGCGCACGAGGTCGGCCGGCGCGCGCGGCGCGACGCCGTCGCGATTGCGGTACGCGGGGCTCGCGACCGGGAAGATCGTCTCGTTCATCAGCTTCTCGGCGACGACGCCCGGCCACGTGCCGGGCCCGTAGCGCAGCGCGACGTCGATGCGGTCGCGCTTGCGCAGCGGCGCGAGCGCCACGTCCGGGTGCAGCGCGATCGCGATGTGCGGATGCGCGGCCGCGAAGCGCGGCAGGCGCGGCGCGAGCCAGCGCTCGGCGACGCTCGGCAGCACGCTGACGTTCAGCGTGACGTCGCAGGTGCGCGGGCGGCTGCGCACGGCGAGCGCCGGTTCGAATGCGCGTTCGAGCACGCTCAGGCCCTGGCGCACCTGCAGCGCGAGCGCATGCGCGGCCTGCGTCGGGGTCGCGCCGTTGCGTTCGCGCGTGAAGAGCGGATAACCGAGCTGCGCCTCGAGCGCGCGGATGTGCTGGCTGACCGCGCCTTGCGTGAGCGCGAGTGCGTCGGCCGCGCGCGTGAAGCTCTGCAGCCGCACGGCGGTCTCGAACGCACGCAGCGTCTGCAGCGGGGGAAGGTGGATGCGTCGCATTCGGGTATTAGTAACACTAATGTCCGAGCACGACAATTCATCGTTTGCGGCGCACGGGCACGCGTTCCTACACTCGGTTCCGTCTTCCACAGCCCCGTCGGGCCACACCACCATGAACGCATATCGTCTCTATCTTTCGCCGGGCGCCTGCTCGCTGGCCGCTCACATCGCGCTGGAGGAAACCGGCGCGCCGTTCGACGTCGAGATCGTCTCCGTGCAGAAGCAGCAGAACCTCGAAGCGCGTTATCTCGCGATCAACGAGAAGGCGCGCGTGCCCGTACTCGCGATTCCGGGCGAACTGCGCGTGCTGACCGAAACGCCCGCGATCCTCACGTATCTCGCGCGCCGTTATCCGGACGCGCAATTGCTGCCGCTCGGCGATCCGCTGCGCGAGGCGCGCTGCCATGAATGGCTCGCCTGGCTGGTCGGCTGGGTGCATGGCGTCGGTTACGGCGCGCTGTGGCGGCCCGGCCGCTTCATCGGCGATCCGGCCCTGCACGGTGCGGTCAGCGAGCACGGTCGCGGCGTGATCGAAACCGCGAACGCGTCGATCGAAGCCGCGCTCGCCGACGGCCGCACGTGGGCCGAGCCGGGCGCGCATTCGATCGTCGATCCGTTCCTGTTCGTGCTGCATCGCTGGGGCGTCGCGATCGGACTCGACATGGCGCGGCATCCCGCGTGGACCGCGCATGCGCAGCGCGAGGCCGAACGGCCGGCCGCTCGGCGTGCGCTGGCGCGCGAGGCGGGCTAACGGAGAGGCGGGCGTCGTGGTGCATGCCGCGACGCCCGCAAGCAACGCGCGGTGGCTATCGCGCGGCGAACAGCGGATAGGTCGCGCCCGCGACCAGCGCGGCCGCGAGCCACACCACGCTCCACGAACTGACGGCGAGCAGCGGCGGAATCGCGAGCGGCGTCGCGAACAGCCCGAGGTAGACGATCGTATTCGCCATCCCGAGCGCGGTGCCCGCGTGGTTCGCGCCCGCGAGCGTCGCGAGCTCCGTGTACGCGACGCCGTGCCACGCCGATACGCAGATGCCCGCGAACACGAGAATCGCGACGATCGCCGCGAGCGGCACGTGCGCGCTGCCGGCCGTCGCGGCCGCGAGCAGCGTGAACGACCCGGCCGCGACGAGCACCGAACCGCGCAGATACGCACGCCGGTTGCCGTGCCGGTCGGTATGGCGGCCGCTCCAGACACGCATCACCATCGCGCCGAGCTGCAGCGCGACCATCGCCGCGCTGATGCCGGCGAGGTCGAGCCGGCCGAAGTCGTGCAGGAACACCGTCGCGAACGTGAGCACCGCGAACTGCGGCGCGCACAGCGCGCCGATGCCGAGCACGATGCGCCACACGGCGCCGCTCGCGAGCGGGCTGCGCGCGTGCCGCACGGGCTGATGCGGCTGCTCGACCGGACGAGGCGCGGCGACGTACGCGGCAGCCGGTGCGGCGGGCGGCTCGTGCAGCCAGCGCCAGGTCAGCGCGGCCGATCCCGCGCACAGCAGCATCAGCGCGCCGAACACCGCGGCGAAGCCCAGATGCGACGCGAGCGACGGCAGCAGCGCCGCGCCGACGCCGCCGCCGAGCGGCACGGCGGTCTGCCGGATGCTCATCGCGAGCCCGCGTTCGCGTTCGCCGAACCAGCGCATCACCGCGCGCCCGCTCGACCCGTTCACGCTGCCGCCGAGCAGGCCGACGCCGCACATCGCCACGACGACGCGCATCAGCGGCGGCACCGCGTGCGCGGTCGGGACGATCGTGCACACCATCAATGCGAGCATCGCGGCCGTCGCGACGAGCCCGGTCAGCAGCACGCGGCGATCGCCGAAGCGGTCGGCGGCGATCCCCCACGGCAGCTCGGACAGCGCGACGCCGAAGCCGAGTGCGCCGAGCACGAGCCCGAGCGCGCCGTTGTCGAGGTGATAGGCCGTGCGCATCCACACGGCGGTGGTCGGAATGCCGGCCGCGGCGGCCGAAAAACTCATGTTCGCGGCGACGCCGGCCGCCAGCACGCGCCAGCGATGGGCCGGGCCGCGCGTGGCGCGGACGGGCGAGGAGGGAGAAGCGATGCACGAGGTGTCCATGGCGGCAGTCCCGGTTGGAAATTGACATCGACAGTGTGGCGGCCTACATTCATCCTGAAAATCGGAAAGTTTTTGATAAATCGTTCGATAAAACAGGATGGTTGACATGTCCGGACAAGATATCCCGCGCGGCGGCGGCGAGTCGCTCGCGGTGCCCGATGCCGCGCTGGCCCGGCCCAACTTCGACGTGGCGGCGCTGCGCAGCCTCGTCGCGGGCGTGGATCTCGGCAGTTTTGCGAAGGCGGCCGACCGCGTCGCACGTTCGTCGTCGGCGGTGAGCGCGCAGATCCGCAAGCTCGAGGAGCAGGCCGGCACGCCGCTGTTCGTGAAGGCCGGGCGCGGGCTCGCGCTGACCGACGCCGGCGACGCGATGCTGCGCTATGCGCGGCGGATGATCGAGCTGAACGACGAGGCGGCCGCAGCCGTGCGCGGCGTGAATCTCGACGGCTGGGTGCGGGTCGGGCTGCAGGAGGACTTCGGCGAGGCGATCCTGCCCGACGTGCTGGGGCGATTCGCGCGTGCGCATCCGAAGGTGAAGATCGAGGCGCGCGTGGCGCGCAATGCCGATCTGCTCGACCGGCTCGACGCGAACCAGCTCGATCTCGCGCTCGTGTGGGGCGATCCGGCGTCGGCGGCGTTCGTCGCGCGGACGGGGATCGACGGCGAAGTGATCGCGCAGGTGCCGATGCAATGGATCGGCGCGGCAGGCGCGGGCGGTTTCGGCGGGGCGGACGGCGGCGGGGAGGATGGCGCAGGCGGCAGTGCGGGAGAACCGGGCAGTCGTGCGGTGCGCGCGCCGGACGAGCCGCTGCCGCTCGTCGTATTCGACCGGCCGTGCCGGTTCTTCGGCGCGGCGACCGGCGCGCTCGACCGCGCGGGCGTGCCGTGGCGCGTCGCGTTCACGACGCCGAGCCTTGCCGGGCTATGGGCCGCGGCGGCAGCCGGCCTCGGGCTGACGGTGCGCTCGCACTACGGGCTGCCCGCGTCAGTGCGCGTGCTTGACGCGGCGTCGTTCGGCCTGCCGGCGCTGCCGAGCCTGCCGCTGATCCTGCTGCGGCGCACGTCGTCGGCGACGCCGACCGTCGACCGGCTCGCGCAGATCGTGACGCAGGCGGTGCGGGAGGCGACGGAGGGGGCGGCGGTGGCGCTGGCGGCGTGACGAGACGTTCGATTGCTGCGGCGGGCTGCGACTCGACAGTCCATCTGCCGATTGGTCGAATGGATCGCTCGGGCGAACCTGACTACAGTGAGGGTCACCTGTAACGGAGGTCATCATGCAAAACGCGAACATTCCCGATACCAGTGCGATCGATCCGTCGCAACGGGCCGATGCCACGACCCGCGGCGACGGGGCGTCCGCCAAGCCGCCCATTCGGTTCGGCATCCTGCAAGGGCAGGCGTGGATCGCGGACGACTTCGACGCTCCGCTTCCCGATTACCTGCTGGATGCCTTCGAAGGGCGCTGATGCGGCTGCTGCTCGATACGCACATCTTCTTGTGGATCGTGACCCATGACCCGAGGCTCAGCGCACGGGCGCGCAGACTGATCTCGGCTGCCGACGAACGTTTCGTCAGCAGCGCGAGTATCTGGGAAGCCGCCATCAAGGCCGGCCTGGGAAAGCTCGACATCGATGTGGGCAAGCTGGTCCGCTCGATCGGCGCAAGCGGGATTCGCGAGTTGCCGGTCAGGGCCGTGCATGGGGCGGCAGTCCATGATTTGCCCCACTACCATCGCGATCCGTTCGATCGCTGGCTGGTCGCGCAGGCGCGGCACGAGCCGCTTCAGCTCGTGACCGCCGACGCGCTTCTTGCGCGGTACGGCCTGTCTCTGGTTCTGACAGTTTGAAATAGTCTCCGGGTCGAGATTCACTCATCGCCTGCGCCCTGGGGAGTCACGGCAGCCTATGCTGCCGCGACGTTCGACTCGATTTCGTCGAGTGCCGCGCAGAGGGCTGCCAGCCGCTCCCGCAACCCTTCGCTCGCCGGCACGAACGGCAGCCGCAACCCGTCTTCGCACCACCCTTGCGCGGCCAGCACGGCCTTCACCGGTGCCGGGTTCGGCTCCGCGAACAGCGCCGCGACGAGCGGCTGCAGCGCGACCGACAGGCGCCGCGCATCGGCGAGCCGCCCGTCGCGCAGCAGCGCATGGATGCGCACATGCCATTCGGGCAGCACGTGCGCGCTGCTCGCGATCGCACCGTGCGCGCCGGCGCACAGCGCCGCGAAGTTCTGGTTGTCGTCGCCGGACAGGATCGCGAGCGGCGTGTCGTGCACGAGCCGGCTCATCCGGTCGAGCGTGCCGCCGCATTCCTTGATGCCCGCGATACGCGGGTCGCGCGCGAGCGCCTGCAGCGTGTCCAGTTCGACGTTCACGCCGGTGCGGTAAGGGATGTTGTAGATGAGCACCGGCAGGTCGGCCGCGTCGACGATCGCCTCGACATGGCGGCGGATGCCGTCCTGCGTCGGCCGTACGTAGACGGGCGGCGTGACGAGCAGCCCGTCGGGCCGCAGCGCGGCGAGTTCGCGTGCGCGGGCGGCCGCGAAGTGCGTCGCGCTCGCGGTCAGCCCGACGACGATCGGCAGTCCGGGCGCCGCGTCGCGCAGCGTCGCGAACACGGCGTCCTGTTCGCGCGCGTCGAGCAGCACGCCTTCACCGGTCGTCGCGCCCGCGACGAATCCCGCGATGCCCGCGGCCGCATAGCGGCGCGCGAGCCGCGCGAGTGCCGCATGATCGACTTCGCCGTGGTGGAACGGCGTGATGATCGGCAGCCAGATACCTTCGAAACGTGTGTTCATGCAAAGCCTCATGGTGGAAACGGAGTGGGAAGGAACCGTTCCGCCGGCGGTTTGCCGGAATGAGGCATGCGTGCAAGGAGAAAGAAACGACCTGCGGGCATCCCGTCCGGCATTCGCCTGACGGGACGCGACGTCCCCGTCAGTCGAGGAGTCGTTTTTTCAGTTTCAGCCCGGCCGCGCACGCACCTGCCGCGATGGCGGCAAGGATCGAGGGCGAACGCAGGGCAGCGGACATGGATGAACCGTGAAGTGGGCTGAGCGGCGATCTTAACATTGGATCGGACGCACGCGCGAGCGTCCGCCTGCGTTTAGCAGGATTCGAGATTTGCTTTCCACGACTGATTGGAAAGCGCGCCGCGCCCGGCCGCTAGAATGCCCGCTTACGTTTCGATGACAGCGCGTACGCGTGCCGTCACGCACTTTCACCACCACTGGAACGGGGCATATCACGATGGCAAGCATGAAGGGGATCGGCCGCTGGCTGCACACGGGCGCGGCGGCGGCGCTGGTCGTGGCGGCGACGGCCGCCCACGCGGATACGTCGATCCTGAACGTGTCGTACGACGTGACGCGCGAGCTGTACAAGGACATCAACACGAGCTTTGCCGCCGCCTACAAGCAGAAGACCGGCGAGACGGTCGCGATCAAGCAGTCGCACGGCGCGTCGAGCGCGCAGGCGTTGTCGGTGCTGCAGGGGCTGCAGGCCGACATCGTGACGATGAACCAGCCGAACGACATCGACCTGCTCGCCGAACGCGGCCAGCTGCTGCCGAAGGACTGGCGCGCGCGTTTCCCGGACAACAGCTCGCCGTACTCGACGACGATGGTGTTCCTCGTGCGCAAGGGCAACCCGAAGGCGATCAAGGACTGGAGCGATCTCGCGAAGCCGGGTGTCCAGGTGATCATCGCGAACCCGAAGACGTCCGGCAACGGTCGTTATGCGTATCTGGCCGCC
Organism: Burkholderia cepacia; assembly: GCF_001039005.1. Taxonomy (GTDB): domain Bacteria; phylum Pseudomonadota; class Gammaproteobacteria; order Burkholderiales; family Burkholderiaceae; genus Burkholderia; species Burkholderia theae. The sequence goes on along the minus strand of NZ_LDWR01000032.1, from coordinate 4,756 downwards.
TGGGGTTTCCAGAAGCAGAAGGGCGCGACCGACCAGCAGGCGCTCGACTTCGAGAAGGCGATCTTCCGCAACGTGCCGGTGCTCGACTCGGGCGGCCGCGGCGCGACGACGACGTTCACGCAACGCGGGATCGGCGACGTGCTGGTCACGTTCGAGAACGAAGTCGCGCTGATGGACACGGGCGCGTCGGGTGCGCAGTTCGACGCCGTGTATCCGTCGGCGAGCATCCTCGCGGAACCGCCCGTCGCCGTCGTCGACAAGGTCGTCGACAAGAAGGGCACGCGCAAGGTCGCGCAGGCGTACCTCGACTTCCTGTACACGCCGGAAGCGCAGGAGATCATCGCGCAGCACCATCTGCGCCCGCGTGACGCGAACGTGCTGAAGAAGCATGCGTCCGAGTTCAAGTCGCTGAAGACGTTCAGCGTCGAGCAGGTCTTCGGCAGCTGGGCGAACGCGCAGAAGACCCATTTCGCCGATGGCGGGACGTTCGATCAGGTGATCGTCGACCGGAAGTGACCGCGGCGCGCACCGCGCTTGTTCGCACGATAACGATGCTGCCGGCCGCTCACACGCGGCCGGTTTTTTTTCGACGCTGCACGGCCGCGCAGCGGATTTTCGTTCGGGTTTCCGTTCCGAACCGGCCCGCATTCCCGGCCGCCGCCGCGCGTGCTACGCTCATCGCCTCCCTGCAACAGGCACCGTGCGATGAACGTCGATTCGTCCTCCTCCGCTCCCCGCCGTCGTGGCCGCAAGATCTGGTCGGGCACCCGCCCGGTGGTCGCGTACGGGATGCCGCCGCTCGGCTGGCGCGACTTCTATCATCGCGCGCTGACGGTGAGCTGGCCCGTGTTCTTCCTGTCGCTCGCGCTGGTGTTCCTGCTGCTCAACGGCGGTTTCGCGACGCTCTACCTGCTCGGCCGCGCGCCGATCGCGAACCAGTCGCCGGCCGGGTTCGGCGGCGCGTTCTTCTTCAGCGTCGAGACGCTCGCGACCGTCGGTTACGGCGACATGCATCCGCAGACCCTCTATGCGCACATGGTCGCGACATTCGAAATCTTCGTCGGGATGTCGAGCATCGCGCTGGCCACGGGGCTGGTGTTCGCGCGGTTTTCCCGGCCGCAGGCGAAGATCCTGTTCGCGCGCTACGCGATCGTGCGGCCGCTGAACGGCCGGATGACGCTGATGGTGCGCGCCGCGAATGCGCGCCAGAACGTGATTGCCGAGGCGCAGGCGAAATTGCGGCTGATGCGCGTCGAAGGCACGCACGAGGGCTACACGCTGCGCAAGATCCACGACCTGTCGCTCGTGCGCAGCGAGCATCCGATTTTTCTGCTCGGCTGGAACCTGATGCACGTGATCGACGAATCGAGCGCGCTGTTCGGTGAGACGCCCGAGTCGCTCGCCGCGCGCGACGCGTCGTTGCTGATCACGATCGAGGGCTCGGACGAGACGACCGCGCAGGTCATGCAGGCGCGTCACTCGTGGGCGCATGGGGAGATCCGCTGGCGTCACCGCTACGTTGACCTGATGCACGACGAGGGCGGCGTCACGCACATCGACTACACGCATTTTCACGAGGTCGTGCCGGTCGATGCCGACACCGACGAGCGTGGCTCGCCGGGCGTGGTGGTCGAAGCCGGCGCCGCGGCACCGGGCCCGGCCGCGTAAGCGTGCCCGGGGTGGCCGGCGGCGGCCAGGCGTCACGCGTGCAGCAGACGGGCCGCTTCGCGCTGCTCGATCGCGACCGCGCGGCGGAACGCATCGCGGTCCTCGGCGCGCGCGACGTAATCGCCGAGCACGCCTTCGTGCGGCAGCAGATGCGCGTCGAGCGCGATCTTCAGCGTGCTGGCGAGCAGCAGGTCGGCCGCGGTGAAACGGTCGCCGACGAGCCACGGGCTATGGGCGAGCGCTTGCGCGAGGGCACGCTGTACGCGCGTGATGTTGCCCCAGCCGAACGCGACCGGATTGCCCGACGCGCCCGTGAATTTCTCGGCCATCGCCGGTTCGAGGCAGGTCGGCGTGAAGAACATCCACTGCAGGAAACGGCCGCGCAGCGGATCGTCGGGTGCAATGCCGAGCCCGGCGCCCGGACAGCGGTCGGCGAGATAGAGCAGTACGGCGCCCGATTCGGCGAACGGTACGCTGCCATCGTCGAGCGCGGGCAGCTTGGCCATCGGGTTGACCTGCACGAACGCGTCGCTGCCCTGTTCGTGCGAGCGCAGGTCGATCGGCACGAGTTCGTACACGACGCCGATTTCCTCGAGCATCCACAGCGCCCGGAATGCCCGGGTCTTCGGCCAGTAGTAGAGCTTCATCGCGCCTCCGCGTGTGGATGCAGGTGTCGGTCCGGTGGATGCTCAAGCGTACCCGAGCGCAGGAGGTTCGGACAGGGGCGCCCAGGTGTGTGAGTCTGGTTCGACGCGTTGTGTCGAACGGGAATCGGGCGGAAAGCCGGACAAAGCCTGCTGCAATAAGAGTTAAATGAATAACTAGTTATATTAAAACTAGTTATAAGGTGCGCGAAAACTGACGCGCAGATCGGCATCTCTACAATGTGCCTCGGCCGATTCCGCAGCACCCGCACGCTCGGCGAAACCAGCTTCCGGCCGCAATCACCGCGCGTCGTGAGACGCTGAAATCAAGGAGGCAAGTCACGCATGTCAAACGACGATCGCACCACGATCATTCCGCGAAGAACACCGGAATCGGCGGCAATGGTCGCCGAGGTGAAACGAGCGATGGCGATCACCGCGAAGCTCAACCGTCTGACGTTCGACGATGCGGTTGAAGTTCGCGCGCTGTTCAGCGAACTCGTCGGCACGCAGGTGGACGACGGCTTCGTGCTGATCCCGCCGTTCCATGCGACGGGCGGCGCCGGCATGAAGGTCGGGCGCAACGTGTTCGTCAACCAGAACTGCACGTTCTACGACCTGGGCGGGCTCGAGATCGGTGACGACGTGATGATTGGGCCTAACGTCAGCCTCATCACGTCCGGCCATCCCGTCGAGCCTTCCCGGCGGCGCGACTTCGTCGTCGCGAAGCCGATCCTGATCGAACGGAATGTGTGGATCGGCGCCGGCGCGACGATCATCGGCGGTGTGATGGTGGGCGAGAATTCGGTCGTCGCGGCCGGGGCGGTCGTCACAAGGGACGTTCCCCCGAATACGCTGGTCGGCGGTAATCCGGCGACGGTCATCCGGTCGATTGCGGAATAGCGCCGCTCGGGAGCGCGTGCCTGCTCGACGATGCGTGGCCGGACGGATGTGGACAACCCACCGCCAAGGCGACTCGAAACGCTGTGCATTTGAATGGTGAGGGTGCCGCGGAGGCCGTCCGGATGGGGCTTTCCGGTTATCGCCCGATGGCCGCGAGCCGATGCGCGGGCTGGTTCTGCCGATGTGGAGATGCAGGTTTCTTTGCGCAATCAGTTGTGGATATCCCCCCCGAAACGACTCGGCGCCCTGTGCAATTCACAGGTGAGGATGACCGGATGCCGCGAAACGGATGAAGAGGGTTGTGGACAACTCGCCCGCGAGACGAAGCGAAATGCTGTGAAATTAAACGGTGAGTGTCGGCGCCCGATCTCGCGACGCGCCCACTCCAGCGCCGTTTCCCGGTCTTTGGCGTGGTTCGGGGCGCCGCGCATTCTAGCCGAACGCGCGCATGCGCGACTGAAGCGCGAGTGCGCCGCGACGTGGATATCCGGTTCCGCAAGCCTCTCGAAGGGGTGTGCATTCTAACGGTGAGCGCAGGCGCGTGGTCTGCAACGTGCGGATTTCGCTGCGCATACCCGTCTTCTCAAGCAACTCGAAGCGCTGTGCAATTCAATGGTGAGCATCTGCACGCGATCGGCGGAACGCCCGCCAGGATGCGGCCATTCGGCTGCCGAAGCCGTCTGACACGCTGCGTGGGTCCGGCTCGGATGCCAGCACGCGAACGAAGAAAACGCGGATTCCAGTGTGGATATCCGGCTGCCGAAGCAACTCTCGCCACTGTGTATTCTGAAGGTGAGCGTCGGCGCCTGATCGGACGGTGTGCAGCGTCAGGCGTGGATTGCCGGTCGTCGGTACGTATTCGAAATGCGCGCCCGCGATCGATCGACCGATTCTCGTTCATGTGGATATCCTGCCCTCCGACCCACTCGAAGCGCTGTGGTTTTCAACGGTGAGGGTCGGCGCGAGACCGGGTGACAATGCCGGTTCCGGCCTGGACAAGGACCATTGCAGCCACTCGAAGCCCTGCGTAATTCATCGGTGAGGGCGAGCCTCGCGATTGCGCGGCAGGCAGATCCGACCTGGATATCCGGCCGGCGAGCGCACTCGCGATCCTGTGTATTCGAACGGTGACGGTGAACGGCGGACCGACGCAATGCGCCGATCCCGGTGTGGATATCCACCGCCGAAATCCACTCGCCGCGCTGTGAATGTCGACGGTGAGGATCGGCGCCGGAGCGAATTGCAGACCAATGACGGATGTGGACATCTCCGCCCCGACGCCACTCGAAACGCTGTGCAATCGAACGGTGAGCGCGCGAGCCCGATCGGCCAGCGGGCGCGGCATTGTGGACATCCCGCGCCATCGACCAATCGGAACGCTGTGCATTCCAACGGTGAGGGTGACCGCCTCAAGCCACCAAAACCCTTGTCACACGGGGCGCCAGCGCCTGTCGCCGCCCCGGCGGGTCGCCTTCCGACGCGCATCGGTTTTCCACCAAGCCGCCCGACCTTCCCGACACCCCACCCATCCCGCCCCCACA
>NZ_LDWR01000031.1 GCF_001039005.1 Burkholderia cepacia | reverse complement strand
CTGCCGAACGGCGTGATCACGCCGTTCGGCAGCGGCTTGCCCTGCGCATCGGCAACCCGGAACGGCGCGTTCGGCAGCTTGTCGATGTCGCGCTCGGCGATCGCGTAGCGCTTGCCGTCCACTTCCTGCGCCTGCGGCACGAGCCCGCCCCAGATCTTCGGCAGCACGGGCAGCGGCGTCTTGCCGTCGCGGTCGAGCTGCTGCGCCTGCTCGGGCCGCACTTCGCTCAGCGGATGGCGCACGCCCGGGAAATCGCCGTACAGGTTCGCGAAGCTGCGGTTTTCCGCGTAGATCACGACGATGTGGCGCACGCGTTCGCGCAACGCTTCGTCGATGCGCAGGTCGGCGGCGGAACGCGGTGCGCCGCCCGGCGTGGTTTCACAGCCGCTGAGCGCGACACCCGCACCGAGCGCGGCGAGGCCACCGAGCATGCGGCGGCGGTCGGGATCGGCGGGAAGGTCGTCGGGGCGATCGGGGGTGTCGTTCACGTCGTGTGCTCCTCGAATGGGCGGGTTGGCGGTGTGGTTCGATGCGCGGCGGCGTCGCACAGGCTGCCGCGACGCGGGTCGGAAAGCAACGGCCGGTGTCGCGTGCAAGCAGGGGCGACTCGGCTGTCACAAAAATGTCACGAACGCGACTATAACGCGGCGAGGGCTGCCGATGAAAGGCGTTTGTCGGACGATTCGGTTCACGCGGCGGGCGATGCGCGACGCGCGTGCGCGAACTAGACTGGATTCAGGGGCGGCACGTCGCGGCGTGCCGCCCGGGCGAGGATCGCCCGGCGGCGTCGGCCGACGGCGTCGCCGCGGCGTCATCGATGCGACGAAACGAGGCGATCAAGCGAGGCGACGATGGCGCGGATGAAGGGCGTTTTCGCATGGCTGCCGATGCCGCGCGCCGACTGCGCGCGCGTGCCTGCGTGAGCGTGTGCCGCGCAGCGCGGATGGCCGGCCCGATGCCATGGACAAGAAATTCGACTACCCGGGATTGCTGATCGCGGCGGGCTTCTTCGTGCTGTTCGCCGCGCAGTTGCTGATGCTGCACCAGACGTCGGCGTCGATCGCCTACAGCGATTTCCACCGGCTCGTCGCCGCGCGGCTCGTCGACGATCTCGAGGTCGGCCCCACATCGATCACCGGCACGCTCAAGATGCCGCAGGCCGCGACGCTGCTGCCGGCATCCGAGGCCGCGGTCGTGCAGCAGGCCGGCACGCCGTGGCGCTTTACCACCAACCGCGTGACCGACGAACATCTCACCGACACGCTGACCGCCGCCGGCATTCGTTATCACGGCACGCCCGACACGGGCTGGATCGCGTCGTTGGCTTCGTGGCTGCTGCCGCTCGTGCTGTTCGTGTTCGTGTGGAACATGATGCTGCGCAGACGCGGCGGGCTGCAGGATTTCACCGGGATGGGCAAGAGCCGGGCGCGCGTGTACGTGCAGCAGGAAACCGGCATCACGTTCGACGATATCGCGGGCATTGACGAGGCGAAGGCCGAGCTGCAGCAGCTCGTCGCGTTCCTGCGCAACCCCGATCGCTACCAGCGGCTCGGCGGCAAGATTCCGAAGGGTGTGCTCGTCGTCGGCGCGCCGGGTACGGGCAAGACGCTGCTGGCGCGCGCGGTGGCCGGCGAGGCGGCCGTGCCGTTCTTCTCGATCAGCGGCTCGGCGTTCGTCGAGATGTTCGTCGGCGTGGGTGCGGCGCGCGTGCGCGACCTGTTCGAGCAGGCGCAGCAGAAGGCACCGTGCATCGTGTTCGTCGACGAGCTCGATGCGCTCGGCAAGGTGCGCGGCGTCGGCCCGATGTCGGGCAACGACGAGCGCGAGCAGACGCTCAACCAGTTGCTCGTCGAGATGGACGGCTTTCAGGCCGGCTCCGGCGTGATCATCATGGCCGCGACGAACCGGCCGGAGATCCTCGATCCCGCGCTGCTGCGGCCGGGCCGCTTCGATCGCCATATCGCGATCGACCGGCCCGACGTGAACGGCCGCCGGCAGATCTTCGGCGTGCACGTGAAGCGCGTGAAGCTCGCGGCCGACGTGGACCTCGGCGAACTCGCGTCGCGCACGCCGGGCTTCGTCGGCGCCGATCTCGCGAACGTCGTCAACGAGGCCGCGCTGCATGCGGCCGAACTCGGCAAGCCGGCGATCGGCATGGCCGACTTCGACGAGGCGATCGACCGCGCGCTGACGGGCCTCGAGCGCAAGAGCCGCGTGATGAACGCACAGGAGAAGCTGACCATCGCGTATCACGAGGCCGGCCATGCGCTCGTCGCGGAAAGCCGCGCGCATTGCGATCCGGTGAAGAAGGTGTCGATCATTCCGCGCGGCGTTGCCGCGCTCGGTTATACGCAGCAGGTGCCGACCGAGGATCGCTACGTGCTGCGCAGAAGCGAGCTGCTCGACCGGATCGATGCGCTGCTCGGCGGGCGGGTCGCGGAAGAGCTCGTGTTCGGCGACGTGTCGACGGGGGCGCAGAACGATCTCGAACGCGCGACCGCGATGGCGCGCCACATGGTCATGCAGTACGGGATGAGCGAGAAGATCGGGCTGGCGACGTTCGACGACGGCGATGCGCGCCAGGGCATCCCCGGCGCATGGCGTGCGGCCGACGGACGCTGCAGCGAACATACCGCGCGGATGATCGACGACGAGGTGCGCACGCTGCTGGCCGACGCGCATACGCGTGTCGCGGCGACGCTCGGCGAACGCCGCGATGCGCTCGAACGCATCGCGCGACGGCTGTTGCAATGCGAGGTGCTCGAACGCGACGCGCTGCAGGCGCTGATCGACGGGCGCATCGAATCGTCATCTGCCGCGGCAGCGGCACCCGATGACGAAACCGGCCCGCGCGGCGACGCGATCGCGCCGGAGCAGGCCTCCGCGGTCGAGCGCGATTTCGTCGCGTACGGGCCGCCGCGCGAGCCCGAGCGCTGAACGCGCTGCCGACCTGAGACCGGCGCGCGCCGATGCGGCGCCGCGCCGCGATTCAATTCCCTCTTTCCCGCCACGGAGTCGCCATGAGCGAGCCGCACGTATCGGTCAAGGTCGCGCAGCAGGCGCGCTTTTGCTTCGAAGTCACGTTTGCCGGCACGACGCTGTCGCCGGTGTTGATCGACGAGCCGCCGCCGCTCGGCGCCGGAAACGGGCCGAACCCCGTCCGGTTGCTTGCCGCGGCCGTCGCGAGCTGTCTCGCGGCAAGCCTGCTGTTCGCGCTGGAAAAGCAGCATGTGGATCCGCAGCCGGTCGCCGCGCACATCGACGTCGACATGGTGCGGAACGAAGCAGGCAGGGTGCGTGTGGGCGCGATGTCCGTGCGGCTGTCGATCGGAAAAACGTGGGCGGATCTCGCGGCGGCGACGCGCGTGCTCGACCGGTTCGATGCGTATTGCGTCGTCACCGAGAGCATGCGCGCGGGCATCCCGATCGCGGTCGACCTGTGCGACGCGAACGGCACGGTGATGGAATACGCGGCGACGGACGGGTGAGTGCGGTCAGTGCTCGGTGGCTGCGGCGACTTCGGCTGCTTCGGCGAGCGCTTCGAGAAAGCGCGTGCGCCACCAGTGCACGTCGGTTTTGCGCACGATCGCCATCAGCGCCGCGTGACGCTGGCGGCGTTCCTCGAGCGGCATCGTGAGCGCGCGCTGGATGGCCTGCGCGGTGCCTTGCGTGTCGTACGGATTGACGAGCAGCGCCGATTTCAGTTGCTCGGCCGCGCCCGCGAAACGCGACAGCACGAGTACGCCCGGATCGGCCGCGTCCTGCGCGGCGAGGAACTCCTTCGCGACGAGGTTCATCCCGTCGCGCAGCGGCGTGACGAGCGCGACGCGGCTCGCGCGGTAGAGGCCCGGCAAGCGCTTGCGCGCAACGGTGCGGTGAATGTAGCGCATCGGCATCCATTCGAGTTCGCCGTAGTCGCCGTTGATCGCGCCGCACAGGCTGTCCATCTCGCGCCGCAGGTCGTCGTAGGCGCCGAGATCCTCGCGGCTCGGCGCGGCGATCTGGATCAGCGTCGCGCGGTCGCGGTTCTCCGGATACTGTTCGAGCAACTCGCGGAACGCATGCACGCGCTGAGGCAGCCCCTTCGTGTAGTCGAGCCGGTCGACGCCGACCAGCAACTGGCGGCGCGAATATTCATCGCGCATCCGGTCGAACATGTCGATGCCGTCGCGATCGCGGGCGAGCGACTCGAACTCGTCGACGTTGATGCCGATCGGGAACGCGCCGGCCGACAACGTGCGGCCGAACGCGCGCAAGCGGCCGTCCGGCAGCCGCGCGGCCCCCGCTTCCGCTTCGACGTAATGCTCGAAGTGCAGCAGGTCCGATTCGGTCTGGAAGCCGACGAGGTCGTAGGCGAACAGCGAGCGCATCAGCCATTCGTGTTCCGGGATCGCGGCCATGATCGGCGGCGGCGGCATCGGGATATGCAGGAAGAAGCCGATCGGATTCGGGCAGCCCATCGCGCGCAGTTCGGCGGCGAGCGGAATCAGCTGGTAGTCGTGGACCCAGATGGTGTCGTCGGGCCGCAGCAGCGTGCGCAGCTTGCGCGCGAACAGCTGGTTCACGCGCCGGTAGCCGTCGGCGAAGCGGCGGTCGAACTGCGCGAGATCGAGCCGGTAGTGAAACACCGGCCACAGCACATTGTTCGAATAACCGAGGTAGTACGCGTCGTAATCCTGCGGGTCGAGGTCGATCGTCGCGAGCTGGATGCCGCCGACGTTCTGGATCTGCACCTCGTCGCCATGCGTGGGCTGATCGTCGCCGCCGCGCAGCCTGCCGCTCCAGCCGAACCATACGCCGCCGGTTTCCTGCAGGCTGTCCTTCACGGCAACGGCAAGGCCGCCTGCCGCGGCTTTACGGGGATCTGCAATGCGATTGGATACGACGACGAGTCGGCTCACCAGCTCTCCTGACGATTGTTGGGGGAAAGGGTCGTGCGGCCGACGGCACGAAGCGGACGCCGCCATCGCCGCGCTGTGCGCGATGTGATGGGGCCGCAATGCAATCGGACGGGAGTCAGGGCACGCGATTCGCCGTCCGAACGGGGAGTGCTCTTTTTAGGATACTCGTCATTCGTGCGTTTTAAAAGTCTGCATCGGCGAGCGGCGCGGGTGCGCATGCGGCGCGATGGGCATGACGTCGGCGTGGCGGCACGCGATGCGTGGGCGGGATCGGAACTCGCGCGGCGTTGCAGACGTGGCGTGTCGGCGAGCGGAGCGACGTGTATGACATCGGTGCGCCACGACGCGATGCGTGGGCGGGATCGGAGCTTGCGCGGCACTGCAAACGCGGCATGCGTCCCGCACAGCGGGGGAAGGGGAAAAGGCGGTGATTCGTGTCAGCGTGCTTGCGGGCAGGCACGCGCACGTCCGCACACGCGCACGATGCCGCGCGGATCGACGGCGATGGCTTTCGATGTGGCTATGCCGATGCGCGACCTACATGCACGCGTGCCGTGAACGCGCGACGCGGAGCGGCGACGCGCGACGTCGTGCATGGGGGCAAAGCGTGCCGGACCGCGACGCTGCGCAGCCGCACCGCGTGCCGCGTGCGGCCGCGCATCGCGTGGTGCGCGCAAGCGTGACCCAGACGGACCACCGGCGCAGCGTGCGCCTCATCGTCTCCTCGCCGCAGTCGTCATGCGGCGGCCGGTTGCCAGTGATGCGTGTCGGCCGCCTGCGCATGCATGCCCGGCGACGCCACGTGTTCGCCGGCCGGCATCCGGAATGCGGAGACCGTTTCGGACAGCTCGCGGCCCTGCGCCTCGAGCGACTTCGATGCGGCCGCGGCCTGTTCGACGAGCGCCGCGTTCTGCTGCGTCGTCTCGTCCATCTGCGTGATCGTCAGGTTCACCTGGTCGATGCCGCGGCTCTGCTCGGCCGACGCGGCCGCGATCTCGCCCATGATGTCCGTCACGCGCGCAACCGCCTGCGTGACGTCGGACATCGTCTTGCCGGCTTCGCCCGCGAGCGCCGAGCCGTTCTGGATCGTCTGCACCGACGCGGAGATCAGTTCCTTGATTTCCTTCGCCGCCGTCGACGAGCGTTGCGCGAGACTGCGTACCTCGCTCGCGACGACCGCGAAGCCGCGGCCCTGTTCGCCGGCGCGCGCCGCTTCGACCGCCGCGTTCAGCGCGAGGATGTTGGTCTGGAATGCGATGCCTTCGATGATGCCGGTGATGTCGGCGATCTTCGACGAGCTGTGGCCGATCTCCGTCATCGTGTCGACCACGCGGCCGACCACCGAGCTGCCGCGCTGCGCGACATCGGACGCATTCGCGGCGAGCGTGCTCGCCTGTTGCGCGTTTTCCGCATTCAGCCGCACCGTCGACGTGAATTCCTCCATCGTCGCGGCGGTTTCCTGCAGCGACGCGGCCTGTTCCTCGGTGCGCTGGCTCAGGTCGAGGTTGCCCGATGCAATCTCGCCCACCGCATGCGCGATGCTGTTCGACGAATCGCGCACGCGGCCGACGATGCCGATCAGCCGTTCGTTCATGGTCCGCAGCGCGTCGAGCAGGTCGCGCGTCTCGTCGTTGCCGCTCACCTGGATGCGGCTGCCGAGATCGCCGTTCGCCACCGTGCGCGCGACGTTCACCGCCGAGCCGATCGGCGCGGTGATCTTGCGCGTCAGCCACAGGCCGCCGCACGCGGCGATCACGACGGCGATCAGGCAGATGCCGGCCAGCAGATTGCGCTCCATCGCGTAGCGATCCGCGAATTCCTGCGCGATCGCGAGTTCGCGGTCATGCGTATAGGTCGCGTACGCGTCGGTCGCGCGCACCAGCTGCGCGAGCAGCGGGCGGCAATTGTCGTCGATGTCGGCCGTCGCCTCGTCCTTCTTGCCGGCCTGCGCGAGCCCGACGATGCGCAGCGCGACGGGCCCGTAGCTGGTTTCGACGCGCACGATGTCGGCCACCAGCTCGCGCGCGCGATCGGAGGTGTCGGTCGCGTTCGCCATCATGTCCTTGAGCTTCGCGAGATGTTCCTGCACGTCCTTGTGCGCCTGGTTCACTTCGGCCAGTTCGAGCTCGACGTCGGACGGTTTGGTCACGAGCACGAGATTGCGCGCGGCGATCGCACGCCGGTCGACCGCGGTGCGGATTTGCGCGGACAGGGTTGCCCGCGCATTGATGCCGTTCATGTAGCGGGAAAACTCGGCGTTGGTATCGGATAGCGCCTTGAGGGCCATGCCCGACACGATCACGACGACTGCGGCGAGCAGGCCGAAGCCACCCAGGAGTTTTGTTTTGATGCTCATTCTGGCGATTTTCACGTTGTGCCTCTGCGCGTGTGGTTGGCAAATGGAATTTATTCTTCGACCAGATACGGGCTGGTGCCGGCATTAACGGGTATCCCGGATGATTCTTTACCCTTCGAAAACCCTGATATTAGTTTTTTTAGCGATGAGAGCCTTGTCGGGCGGGGCGCTGTTGATTTTGATCAAAAAATGGAGGATCACCCGTGATTCGAAAATTTATACGCAGAATTTGAAACCGGTTTTATTGGTGAAACAAAAATCCTCTTTTTGTTAATAATCGTCTGATGATTTTGTTTCAATTTATGGGTGAATGACGGAATTTCCTTTCGGATGAATCAGGAGGCGGGAACCGGTATGCGCCATTGGCGTGCGCTGCACAATGAGGTGGTTATGGCGAATAATGAAAATTGACGGCGAATCGTTGGTTGCGCCACGGGCCTGCGGCGCTCACCGCAGGCCCTGAGAGGGTCAGAACGTGGTGCGCAATCCGGCCATCGCGCTGCGGCCGCCTTGCGGCGCGAAGCCGCGTACGACCGAGGTCGAGTAGCGGATTTCCTGGTTCGTCAGGTTGTCGCCGCGCAGGTACGCGAGCCAGTGCGTCGGGCCGACGCGGAACTTGTAGGTCAGCATCACGCCGAGCGACGTGTAGCCGTCCGTCGAGAAGTCGTTGTCCGGCACGCGGCGCTGCGACCATGCGTGCGTGACCTGCGCGCGTGCGCCGAACGGGCCGTAGCCGTAGTCGGCCGCGAGCGTCGCGCGCAGCGGTGCGATGCGCGGCAGCGGCTGGCCCGTGTCGACGTTGCGCGCGTGCGTGTAGTCGGCCGTCAGTTCCAGGTCGACCGTATGGCCGCGCCGCGAGAAGGCGCGCCACTTGCCGTCCAGCTCGATACCGTAGAACTCGGCGCGCACGCCGCGATAGATCGCCTCGTTGAGCGAGCCGTCGGTACCGGGTGCGACGGGCTCGCCGTCGTCGTTGACGACGCGCCCCGTGTTGTACTCGGTCAGGTAGTTCGAGAAGCGGTTGTAGAACACGCCGACGCTGCCGCGGTTCGGGCCGCTCGTGTAGCGCAGCGACAGGTCGGTCGATACGGCCTTTTCCTTCGATGCGTTCGGGTTGCCGATCAGGAACTGGCCGGTCGCATCGTGCGGACCGTTCGAATACAGCTCGTAGAACGTCGGCGCGCGTTCGGTGTATGCGACGTTCGCTGCGACCGACCACACGGGCGTCAGCGAGAACAGCGCGCCGGCCGACAGGCTGCCCGCGTTGAAGTCGCGCGGCTGCGCGCCCGCGAATTTCTCGACGCCGGCCGGATCGGGATCGACCTTCACATGCTCGAAGCGGCCGCCGAGGCTCAGCTTCAGCGCCGGGACGACCTGCCATTCCTCGAGGCCGAACAGCGCGACGCTGTTCGTGCGCGTGGACGGCACGAGCATCTCGTCGCCGAGCGCGGAGAACGTGTTCTGGCCGAACTGCACGCCGATCGCGCCTTCGAACGGGCCGATCTTGCGGTGCTGCGCCTCGATGCGCGCCTCGTAGCCGCGGTTGCGGAAGGTGGTTGCGGTCTGGCCGTTGTCGACTTCCTTGTGGCGGTAGTCGGTGTACGCGAAATCGAATTTCAGCTTCGTGAACGGCCCGTTCAGGTTGCGCACCTCGGACGCAAGCGCGAGGCGTTCCTGGCGCATCCGCAGCCGCACGTCGCTCTCCGCGACGGAGCCGTAGTTCGATTCGTAGCCGCTGTACGACAGGCCCGCGAAACCGTCCGCCCACGTGTACGACGCGCCCACCGCGCCGCCGTGCACGCGGCCGTCGCTGTTCGGCACGCTGCCGACCGGCTGCGGCGTGTCGGGGCCGTCGATCGCGCGCTGCTGGCTACTGCGCGCGTAGCCGGGAATCCGCAGCTTGCTCGTTTCGCGGTCGAACGCGTCGACGTGGAACGCGAAGCGGCCGTTGCCGCCTTCGACTTGCGCGGCACCCGCGCGCACCGAATTCGCGCCGCCGTAGCGTGCGTCGATCGCACCCGTCACACCCTGGATCGCTTCGCGCGGAATCCGGTTGTCGATGGTGTTGACGACGCCGCCCACCGCGTTGCCGCCGTACAGCAGCGCGGCCGGGCCACGCACGATCTCGACGCGCTCGATCGACAGCGGATCCTGCGGCACCGCATGGTCGTACGACAGCGACGACGCGTCGTAGGCCGCGACGCCGTTCTGCAGCAGCCGGATCCGGTCGCCGTCCATCCCGCGGATGATCGGGCGGCCGACCATCGGCCCGTAGGTGGTGGTCGACACGCCGGGTAGCCCGTTGAGCGTTTCGCCGAGCGAATCGGCCTGGCGGCGCGTCAGCGCATCGCCGGAAAGCTGCGCGGTCGGCGCGATCAGTTCGGTGTCGCCGAGCGGGTTCGCGGTCACGAAGATCGGTGCGAGCGGGGCGGCGGACGGCGTGCCCGACGCGGCGGGCGCATCGGCCTGCGCGTGCGCGGCGGCGGCGAACAGCATCAGCGAAAGGGGCGAGAGCGGGCGAAGCGGTAGACGAGGGAGGTCGCGCATGGTCGGTGAATCGGTTGGAATCGGATCGGATAACGAGCGATGCGGGTCACGACTAGATACGATATATTGTTGCGTCTGTGACGCGGAGTGACCCGTTGGAACATGGCTCGGCGAGGCTCGGCCACCCACAGTGGAACGGCGTCAGGCGGACGAGTACGCAGAATGATATGTTATATCATTTCAAATTCCAAGCCGGCTGACGGGGTTTCGTCGGGTTTCTGTCGGATCGGTGAAATGGGTGGCGAGAGCGGAAAACCGGCGACGGAAAGCGTCGGCCGGCATGCGTCGGGCGCGTCTACCGCATGAAACGGTTCAGCCGGCTTCGGGCAATATGCGCGATGAGACTGTGATAGATTTCCGTCGCGGCCAATTTGCCGCGAACGTTCTCAGGGCGGGGTGAAATTCCCCACCGGCGGTAATCGCGCGATTGCGCGTAGCCCGCGAGCGCTTGCCTGGATGGTTGTCACGGCAAGGTCAGCAGACCCGGTGTGATTCCGGGGCCGACGGTTAAAGTCCGGATGAGAGAGAGCGGGGTTCGTTGCGTACGCAAGGTACGCGGCTTGTCCCTGTGCGCCCATTCAACTCACACAGGATCAGCCAATGACCCAGATTTCTCACGTTTCCCCAACTGCCGCTCCCCGTATCGCTTTTGTGCAGTCGTGCTGGCACAAGGAGATCGTCGACCAGTGCCGAATCGCGTTTGTCGATGCACTGGGCAACGCGAACATGGGCGAATCGGATTGCGATTTCTTCGAAGTGGCCGGCGCCTTCGAGATTCCGCTGCATGCCAAATTGCTCGCGAAAACCGGCAAATACGCGGCCATCGCCTGCGCCGGGCTGGTTGTCGATGGCGGCATCTATCGCCATGACTTCGTCGCGCAAACGGTGATTTCGGGCCTCATGCAGGTGCAGCTTGAAACCGAGGTGGTGGTGCTGTCGGCGGTGCTGACGCCGCACCATTTCCATGGATCGGACGAGCACGTCAAGTTCTTCCACGAACACTTCCTCGTGAAAGGTGCTGAGCTCGCGCACGCATGCGTCGATACGATCGGCAAGGTTGCGGCGCTCAAGGCGGAATCCGCGGCCACTGCGATGAAGCAGGCCGCCTGACGCTTGTGCCGCGTGATTTGACGCGCGACACACGCTGTTCAGGGCGGGCCGCCGCGCGACGGATGACGTCGCGTGGCGGCGTGGCGGCGTTGCGGTCAGGTGCGCGTCACGGTGCGAAGAACACGTCGGTGCGATTCGTCAGGTTGCCCGCGTTGGTCTGGACGAAGAACGGATGGAACGACGACGACGGGCCGACGTCGAGGCCCTGATAGTCGCCGATGAAGAAGCCTTCCGCGTTCGGCGCGAGCTTCATGTCGAACGGGCCGCCGACGCGCCGTTCGGCGACGAACGTGGTTCCGCCGTCGAGCGAGATCTTGCGCCAGAAGCCTGTCGGCAGCGTCGTCGTGTTCGCGGCCAGCAGGTCGCGGAAGTCGTAGTGGGTGACCATCACGGCGCCCGTGTTGTCGACGCGCACCGACGGATTGAAGGCCGGCCGGCCGGTCGGCGTGTTGACTTGCAGCGGCGCGCTCCAGGACGCACCGCCGTCCTTGGACGTCGATAGCGCGATCTCGTCGTACTTGCCGCCGTTGAAGCGGCTGTCCTGCCACACGACGTAAAGCTGGCCCGACGCGGGATCGATCGCGGGCTCGGGAATGATGTCGCCGGTGCGCACGGGTTCGCCGGTGTTCGGGTCCGTCACGCCGACCGTCTGCAATCCCGCAATCACCTGCGGCTGC
This sequence comes from Burkholderia cepacia, assembly GCF_001039005.1. Lineage (GTDB taxonomy): Bacteria > Pseudomonadota > Gammaproteobacteria > Burkholderiales > Burkholderiaceae > Burkholderia > Burkholderia theae. The sequence goes on along the minus strand of NZ_LDWR01000031.1, from coordinate 98,267 downwards.
GTCCACGTCGCGCCGTCGTCGGTCGACTTGATGAACGCGACCTTGCCGGCGGCCTTGCTGAATGGTGGCTGGATCAGGTTGAAGAAGTCGTAGAGCGTGCCGCTCTTCGGATCGACGACGATCTGGTTGCCGATCGTCTGCTGGCGCGACCGCACGTGGACGATGACCTTCGCCTTGCTCCAAGTCTTGCCGCCGTCGGTTGTTTTCGAGAACAGCGTCGGCCCGCGGAACGCCTGCGTGTGCAGGTTCGCGTACGGGTTGCCGTTCGGCAGTTCGAGGCGGTCCCATACCGCGTACGCAGTGCCGGCCTTCACCGGATTCGCCGTCACCGATTCCTTGTCGTTGAAGAACTGCGTCGTCGGTTCGTTGTTCGCGACCAGCAACGCGGGACTGCTCCACGTCTGCCCGCCGTCGGTCGATATCGAGCCGGCGACCGCGTTGCTGTTGTTCGACTGGTTGAACGTGATCGCGACCGAGTACGCAGTGCCGTCAGGCCCGATCGATACCCACGGGTCCGACGCGCGTTCGTACGACAGCCCGCCCGGCGCGCATGCACTGAACGGCTGCGTCGTCCGTGCCCAGGTGGCGCCGCCGTCGAACGTGTAGCCCGCGACATGGCCGTGCGCGCCGCCGTTCGACCAGCGGTCCTGCTGCCACACGCCGATCATGTTTTGCGGGTTGGCCGGATTGACCGCGAGCCACGGTTCGACTTCCGCATTCACGTAGACGGTGCCGGGCCCGCCGATGGTGCAGGCGGCGTATGGACTGGGGCCGGACACGAGCACGGGATCCGCGTACGCGGGGGCACAGGCCAGTGCCATCGCGGCGGGCAGGCAGGTGAATAGCGGGTGGGACACGATAATGCGTCGCATGGACTGCTCCTCGTTGACGTGCGGCCGCGATGGTGCGGCGGAACGAGGCCGTGCGAGCCGATGCGCGGCGGTACGGGCCGCCCGGGTCGGGGTGTTGCGGCGACGCGCACGATGCGTGCCGCCGGAACGTGTCGTTCAGGATGCCGCTTCAGCCATCGCGATCCGCGTGCGCTGGATACCGCCAGCACTTCGGTCAAGACTCCTATTTGTTTTTATTGCTTGTGACGGATGTGTCGTTGATGCCGCCCGGCGGGGAGGCCGGTTCGGGCAGGCGAAGAATGCGTAGAAGTGGATTGCAATGTAGTTGATCCGGATGCGGCGAGGCAGGCAATTTTTTGTAACAGCACGTAGCCGGAAAGCGTTGCCGAACGAGAGCAAACGTGTGGGCAAAATTTGCCGTGGCGAGCATGCGAAATCGAAACGGAAAGATGAATTGCTATCGTTTCCGCTCGACGTACGTTGCTCAGCGTTCCGCCGGAAACCGCTCCTGCAACGTGTGCAGCCAGCGCGCGACGACATCGAGTTCCGCGTCGGAAAACCCGTCGCCCAGCTTGCCGTTCAGTTCGCGCAGCAGCACGCGCGCACGCTTGAGCGCCGCATGGCCGTCGTCGGTCAGGTACAGGCGCGTCGCGCGGCCGTCGTCCGAATCGGCGTGGCGCGCGAGCAGGCCGGCTTTCGCCATCCGGTCGGCGAGCCCGGTCATTGCGGACGGCGCGAGTTGCAGCGTGGCACCGACTTCGCCGATCAGCGCGCCGTCCTGCTTCGCGAGACAGAACAGCACGCCGGCCTGCGCGGCACTCGCGCGCGTATCGGTCTCGGCCTTGCGGTCGATCCAGCGCTGCACGCGCCGCTGGCCGAGGTTCAACAGGAAAAACAGTCGTCGGTCTTCGCTCAAGCTGGGTTCCCGGCTGCAATGGAGAGGGAGGGGCGGCCCGCGCCGCGTGGCGTGTCGAGCGCCTGCGCGAGCCAGTCGGCCACGTCGGGCCACAGCACAGCGCCGGGCCGGCTGCGGAAGAAGCCCATGTGCCCGACCGGGCCGCTGCCCGCCGCGCGCGGATCGATCTGGCGGCGTTCGACTGCCGCGCGGGTCAGATAGCTTACCAGCAGGTCGATCGCGGTCGGGTTCGCCCACGGATCGTCGTCGAAGCCGAGTGCGAGGATCGGCAGCCGCTGTTTCGCGAAGCGCTCGGCTGCGCCGAGCGTCGGATCGTCGAAGAAATAACGCGGCAGCGTGGTCCAGCGGCTCCATTCGCGGAACACGCCGGCCGGCAAATCCTCGCCGAGCCCGAGCCGCTTGCCGGGCACGTAGCCGAGCAGCGCGGACATCAGCGGGCCGATCACACGCAGGATCAGCCGCACTTTCAGGCGCTCGGTCGCTTGCTTGATCAGGCGCGTGCTGCCCGCATGCGCGGCGACGAGCACGGCCGCGCGCAGGTGCGTCGTGCCGGCGGACAGCCCGATCGCATGCCCGCCGACGCTGTGGCCGACCGCCAGCAGCGGCAGACCGGCGTGCGTCTGCCGTGCCCACGCGGTCGCGGCGCCCACATCGAGCTCGATCCAGTCGCGCATGCTCGCCTGCAGCGCCTTCAGGCGCACGGGCCGCGACGTGTCGATGCCGCGGTAGTTGTAGGTCAGCGCAGCGAAGCCGCGCTCGGTCAGAAAGCGTGCGAATCCGGCATACAGCCGTTCCGGCACGGCCGTGGCCGGATGGATCAGCACCAGCGCGCGCGGTTCGGCGTCGGGCGTCCACAGCGTGCCGCGCAGCAGGTAACCGTCGATGGCGGAAAACTCGATGGGTTGGGAGGTCATGGCCGTCCTCGTTCCGGTAGTTATTTCGTATGCGAAATATAGTCCGGGATTTATTTCGTGCACGAAATATCTATCGAGGAATCATTCGAACGACGGGGGCCGGAGCTCGGCACCCGGTATCTGGCGGTTACGCTCGATTCATAAAATATTTGCATCTTTCCATAGCAGAATATTGCATTTGTCTCATGAAGCGGACCGACGTATCTTCACCGGTTCCATCCGCTGCGCCGGCCGTTGCGCAACGCGGACAACGAGGCGCCGCCGCCGTGCGGCAGCCTGCCAACCCTCGGGGAGATCACGTTGCTGAGCCGAATCGTCACGGCGCTCGTGCTGGCGCTTGCCGCGCAGCCGGGCATCGCGAAAGACACCGTCACGCTGCGCGTCGGTGAACAGAATTACTTCAACATCCAGGCGTCGATGGAGGCGTCCGGCGTGCTGAAGGACCTGCCTTATACGATCGAATGGAAGCACTTCCAGGCCGCCGCGCCCGTCGCCGAGAGCCTGAACGGCAACGCGATCGATGTCGGCTTCCTCGGCGATTCGGCGCTGCTGACGCTGGCCGCGCGCGGCGCGCCGGTCAAGGTCGTCGCGGTGTCGCGGCAGAGCCTCGACGGCGTCGCGATCCTCGTGCCGAAAAATTCGCCGGTGCGTACCGTGGCCGACCTGCAGGGCAAGACCGTCGCCGTGTGGCGCGGTGCATGGAGCCAGCAGCTCGTGCTGCGCGCGCTCGAACATGCGGGCCTGCGCGCGGATTCCGTCAAGTACGCGTATCTGATGCCGATCGATGCGACCAATGCGCTCGCGAACGGCTCGGTCGACGCCGTGTCGCTGTGGGAGCCGTTCGTCAGCACGCTCGCGTTGCGGCAGGGCGCGCGGCCCGTGACGACCGCGCAAGGGCTGATGCCCGCGCTGAGCTTCGTCGCCGCGAACGAGCAGGCTGCATCGGGAAAGCGCGCGGAGATCGCCGATTTCCTGCGGCGCGCCGTCGCCGCGCGCCAGTGGGTCGACAACCATCCGCGCGAGTACGCGGACCTGTGGGCGAAACGCGCGAAGCTCGAGCCCGACGTCGCCTACCGCTGGCTCAATAACGCGAAGCAGCGCGTCGGGCCCGTCGACGACGCGGCCGCGAAGGACGCGCAGAACACGGCCGACTTTTTGCACAAGGCCGGCGTGATTCCGGCCGCGTACGACACGTCGAAGCTGCTCGACCGCTCGTATGCGGGCGCATTCGCGGCGCCCGCGCAAAAGACGGCCGCCGCGCAGTGATCGTGCCGCCCTATCCACGATTCCCGATCGAGAACCAGAAGGACATCCCGACATGCCAGTCGACATCATCGGCATGATCACCGCGACGCCCGGCGCGGAGGTCGACGTACCGGGCGGCGCGGCCGTCCAGCCCGACTACGTGCGCCGCTTCGCGCAAGCGCACGAGGCCGCGGGCTTCGACCAGATCCTGGTCGGCCATTTCAGCAACGCGGCGGACGGCTTCATCGTCGCCTCGTTTGCGGCCGCCGCGACCGAACGTATCCGCATCCTGCTCGCGCATCGGCCCGGCGTGATCATGCCGTCGGCCGCCGCGCGGCAGATCTCGACGCTCGACGTATTCAGCGGCGGCCGGGTCGCACTGAACGTCGTGTCGGGCGGCGACGACACGGATCTGCAGCGCGACGGCGATTTCGTGGCGCACGATGTGCGCTACCGCCGCACCGGCGAATATCTCGACGTGCTGAAACGGATCTGGCTGGCCGACGCGCCGGTCGACCACGACGGCGAGTTCTACCGGCTGCGCGGCGCGTCGCCGCTCGTGAAGGGCGCGCAGCGGCCGCACGTGCCGATCTATTTCGGCGGCTCGTCGCCGGCTGCGCTCGCGGTCGCGGGCCAGCATGCGGATGTCTACATGACGTGGGGCGAGCCGCTTGCGTCGGTGCGTGAGCAGATCGCGCGCCTGCAGGCCGCGGCCGCACCGTTCGGGCGCGCGCCGCGCATCAGCGTGTCATTCCGGCCGATCGTCGCGGACACCGAGGCCGCTGCCTGGGAGAAGGCCGAGGCGATCCGCGAGCGCGTGCGCGCGGCACGGCTCGCGAACGGACAGCCGATTGCCGGCCACGCGCCGCAGAATGCGGGCTCGCAGCGGCTGATGGCGGCCGCCGCGCAGGGCGACGTGCTGGACGAGCGGCTGTGGATGGGTGTCGCGAACCTGACCGGCGCGCGCTGGAATTCGACCGCGCTCGTCGGCACGGCCGAACAGGTCGCGCGTGCGCTCGGCGCGTATTACCGGCTCGGCGTGTCGACGTTCCTGATTCGCGGGTTCGATCCGCTCGACGATGCGCTGGCCTACGGGCGCGACCTGATTCCGGCGATTCATGCGCATGTCGCGGATCTCGACCGGTATCGAGCGGCGGTGACGGCGTAAGCGAGACCCGGTCAGGCGGCACACCGCACGTCGATTCGCCCCGGCATTTCCATTGCGGAATGCCGGGGCGATTTCATTGCGTGCGTCGTTGTCGTTCCGGCATTCCGTTCAGAACGACGGCAACCCCGGCGGATTGGTCTCCGCGTGCGCGATCGCTTCGCTCTGCAGGCCCCAGCGCGCGAGCGCCTGCCCGTAGCGGCCGCTGCCGATCAGCGCATTCGTCGCGAGCGTCAACGCAGGCGCGAGCCCGCTGCCGCGGCGCGTCGCGATCGCAACATCGGCATTGTTCGGCCAGCCCGCATTGACGACGCCGACGCGGCGAATCTTGCCGCTGCGCGCGGCCTCGTACGCGAGCGACGCGTTCGGGTTCAGCTCCGCATCGGCGCGGCCCGACAGCAGCGCGACGCGCGCGGTCGCATCGTCGTCGAAATAGAGCAGCTCGGTCGGCTTCAGCGCTTGCGCGACGTTGCGCCGGCTCCATTCGAGCAGGATGCGTTCCTGGCTCGTCCCGGCACCGGTGATGATCCGCAAGCCCGCGATGTCCTTCGGCTCGGCGATCTTCGCGATCGGGCTGGCGGTGCGGACATAGAAGCCATGAAGCCCGAGCCGGTAGGTCGTGAAATCGTATTTCTCCTTGCGTTTCTCGGTCACGCCGACGTTCGAGATCACCGCGTCGTACTTGCCGGACGTCAGCCCGAGCGGCCAGTCGGCCCACGCGATCGGCACCAGCGCGAGCGTGCGGCCGAGCGCATCGGCGACGAGTTGCGCATAGTCGGGATCGGCGCCGACCACGGTGCGCGCGTCGGTCGCGTAGGTCGACACGGGCGGCGCGTGCGGCGAAATCGCGACCGTGAACGCGCCGTCGCGCACCCAGCGGTAGCCGGTCGCCGCGCGGATCGCGGCGGCGTCGCGTTCCGCGCGCAGGCGGCCGGCCTGGCGCGGGTCGAGGTCGGCGGTCGTGGCCGCCGCGTGCGCCGCGCGCCACGGCAAGCCGGATGCCGCCGCCAGCGCGGCGGTCATGAACTGGCGTCGGTCGATCATCGTGGCGCGCCTCGCAGGTCTCGCAGGTCGGGAGCGGCGCGCATCACAGCACCCGCGACAGGAATGCGCGCGTGCGAGGATGCGCCGGCGCGTCGAGCACGACGGCCGGCGGCCCGGCCTCGACGATGCGCCCGCGCTCCATGAACAGCACGTTGTCCGCGACTTCGCGCGCGAAGCCGATCTCGTGCGTGACGATCACGAGCGTCGTGCCCGAGCGCGCGAGTTCCTTGATCACGTCGAGCACCTCGTTGACGAGTTCGGGATCGAGCGCCGACGTCGGCTCGTCGAACAGCAGCACCTTCGGACGCAGCGCGAGCGCCCGCGCGATCGCGACGCGCTGCTGCTGGCCGCCGGACAACTGGCGCGGGTACGCATCGGCCTTGTCCGCGAGACCGACGCGCGCGAGCAGCGTGCGGGCGGTGCGCTCGGCGGCGTCGCGCGTCACGCCGGCGACGGCGACCGGTGCCTCGATCAGGTTCTCGAGCACCGTCAGGTGCGGGAACAGGTTGAAGTTCTGGAACACCATCCCGACGGCCGTGCGCCGCGTCAGCACATCGCGCTCCTTGAGCTCGTAGAGCACGTCGCCGTCGCGCCGGTAGCCGATCAGTTCGCCGTCGATGTCGATGAAGCCGTCGTCGACGCGCTCGAGATGGTTGATCGTGCGCAGCAGCGTCGACTTGCCCGATCCGGACGGTCCGACGATCACGGTCACGCTGCCGCGCGGCGCGACGAACGACACGTTGTCGAGCACGCGCTGCATGCCGAACTGCTTCGATACGCCGTGCACGGCCACTTCGCCGCCCGTTCGGGGCGCGGCGGTGGCGAGTTCGCCTTCGGCCTGCACATTCGACGCCGCGTTGCGCGCCGTTGCACGCCGCCACAGCACGCCGATGCGCGCAAGCGCGAACGTGAGCACGGACGGCGGCGGATTGCGCAGCGCCCCGCGTGCATAGTGCCGCTCGACCTGCACCTGGATCGCCGACAGCACGGTCAGGATGATCAGGTACCAGACGGTCGCGACCATCAGCAGCGGAATCACTTCGAGATTGCGGCGATAGATCACCTGCACCGTGTAGAACAGCTCGGGCATCGCGAGCACGTACACCATCGACGTGCCTTTCGCGAGCGTGATCAGATCGTTGAACGCGGTCGGCAGGATCGCACGCATCGCCTGCGGCAGCACGATCCGCGCGGTCTGGCGGCCGCGCGGCAACCCGAGCGCGGCGGCCGCTTCGAGCTGCCCCTGGTCGACCGCGAGAATGCCGCCGCGGATCACCTCCGCGGAAAACGCCGCGTGGTTCAGCGTGAGGCCGAGCACGGCCGCGAGGAACGGGCTGATCAGGTCGGTCGTCGGCGCTTCGAACCACACGATGTCGGTGAACGGCACGCCGAGCCGCACATGCTCGTACAGGTAGCCGAGGTTGTTGAGGATCAGCAGCAGCACGATCAGCGGAATCGAGCGGAACAGCCAGACGAAGGTCCACGCGCTCGCGGACAGCAGGCGCGAACGCGACAGCCGGGCCAGCGCGACGAACGCGCCGAGCACGAAGCCGAACACCGCGCCGAGCAGCGTGAGCACCAGCGTGCGTGCGAGTCCCGACAGCACCGGCGGCGACAGGAACCATTCGGCGAACACCGGCCAGCCCCATTGCGGGTTGCCGAGGATCGAATGCAGCGTGATCGCGATCAGCACGACGGCGAGCACGGTGCCGGCCGTGCGCGCCCGGTGGCGTGCGGGCACGATCCGGAAACGCGTGCCGGCGTCGCGCGTGCCGGGGGAAGAGAGCGGCGGCAGCGCGCCGCCGAGGTGGGTCGTGTCGCTCATGTCGTGGGGAGTCCTCGAGTCGGTCGGTCGGGCGCGCCGCGCACGGGCGGCGCGGTGGCGTCAGGCGTGCGCTTCGGCCGCCGGTTCCTGCGAAGCGCCGGGCGCCGCGTGGCGACTCGCCTTGCGCGGCAGGCCGAGGTGGTCGCGCAGCGTGGCGCCGGGCAGGTCGCGGCTGTAGCGGCCGCGCGCCTCGAGCACCGGAATCACGAGCTCGACGAAATCGTCGACGCCCTGCGCCTGCACCGGAAAGCCGAGGATGAAGCCGTCGCCGGCGCCCGCGTCGTGCCAGCGGATCAGCTCGTCGGCCACATGCTCGGCCGTGCCGATGAAGTTCGGGCGCGGCGTCGCGACCGCGAGCGCCGTTTCGCGCAGCGAAAGGCCTTTCTGTTTCGCGTCGGCCTTGATCCGGTCGGTGGTCGAGCGGAAGCTGTTGCGGCCGAGCTCGCCGAGTTCGGGGAACGGCGCGTCGAGCGCGTATTGCGTGAAATCGTGGTGATCGAAATAGCGGCCGAGATACGCGAGCGCCTCGTCGATCGTCAGCAGGTTGCGGATCACCTGGTATTTGTCTTCCGCCTCGGCGGCCGTGCGGCCGACGATCGGCCCGACGCCGGGGAAGATCTTCACGTCGCCGGCTTGCCGCCCGTGCTCGATCGCGCTCTGCTTCACGCGCCGCGTGAACGCGGCCGTTTCGTCGAGCGACGGCGAATGCGTGAACACCGCATCGGCGTACTTGCCCGCGAGCCCGATGCCGGTGTCGGACGAGCCGGCCTGGAAGATCACCGGCTGCCCCTGCGGCGAGCGCTGGATGTTGAGCGGGCCCGCGACCTGGAAGAAGCGGCCGTGATGATCGAGCGTGTGCAGCTTGTCTCGATCGAAGAAGCGGCCTGTCGCACGGTCGCGCACGAATGCGTCGTCGTCCCAGCTGTCCCACAGGCCCTGCACGACGTCGAGGTATTCGTCGGCGATCTCGTAGCGCAGTTCGTGATCGGGATGCGCCTTGCCGAAATTCTTCGCGGTGCCTTCGAGCGGCGTCGTCACGACGTTCCAGCCCGCGCGCCCGCCGCTGATCGCATCGAGCGACGCGAGCTGGCGCGCGACCGTGAACGGCTCGCTATACGACGTCGAGATCGTGCCCGCGAGCCCGATCTTCTTCGTCGCGACGGCGAGCGCCGACAGTACGGTCAGCGGCTCGAAACGGTTCAGGAAGTGCGGAATCGATTTCTCGTTGATGTAGAGGCCGTCCGCGACGAACGCGAACGTGATGCCGGCGGCTTCCGCCTTGCGCGCGATGCCGATCGCGAAGTCGAGGTTGATGCTCGCGTCCGGCGGGTTGCTCGGGTGCCGCCATGCATTCATGTGGCTGCCTGCGCCTTGCAGCATCAGGCCGAAGGGAATCGATCGTCGGGTCGTCATGGGAGCGTCACGCGTTCTGGTCAGGGGAGAGGGAGCGGTCGTCCGCGAGGGCCGCATGCAACGGCGTGGCCGACAGCGCACCGCCGAGCCATTCGACCGACGCGAGCCGCGCCGCGTAGTCGGTCACCGGCGAATCGATCACGAACGCATCGACGTCGAGCCGCCGGCTCAGCGTATCGAGCGCGCGGTGGATGCGCTCGGGCGTATCGGCCAGCACCGTCGGGCGCAGCTCGTCGATCCGGTAGTCGGACGCGCCGCTTTGCCGCGCGAATTCGGCGGCTGCCTGCGCGCTGCCGAGATTGAAGCTCTGGCCGCCCGCGAATTGCAGCTTGAAGATCTTCAGCGGCCCGATCAGTTGCTCGGCTTCGTCGCGCGTCGGCGCGGCCACCGCGTACAGCGCGACGAGCGGTCGCGTGCCGCCCGCGCTGCGGTATGCGTCCAGCGAGCGTTCGAGATTCGCGTCGTCGCCGTTGAAATGTCCCGCGTAGCAGAAGCGCCAGCCGTTGCGCGCGGCGAGTGCGCCGCTGTCTGGCGAACCACCGAGCAGGATGCGTTCGGGCGGCTGCGGCGGCACCGGCATCGCGACCGCGCCGGCCAGCGGATGGTCTTCGGCGACGCCCCAGCCGAGAAACGCGTCGAGCTCCGCGAGCTGGCCCGCGAAGTCGGGCTTGCGCGCCTTGTCGTGGAACCACTGCAGCGCGCGCGTGGTCAGCGGCAACCCGCCGGGCGCCTTGCCGATGCCGAGATCGACGCGGCCCGGCGCGAGCGCGGCCAGTAGCTTGAACGACTCGGCGACCTTGAACGGGCTGTAGTGCTGCAGCATCACGCCGCCCGAGCCGACGCGAATGCGCGACGTGCGCGCGAGCAGGTGCGCGACGACGATCTCCGGCGCCGAGCTCGCGAAGCCCGGCGTGCCGTGATGTTCGGCGACCCAGAAGCGCTCGTAGCCGAGCTGTTCGGCACGTTGCGCGAGCGTCGTGGTGAAGCGCAGCGCGTCGGCGGCGCTCGCGCCGTCGGCGATCGGACTCTTGTCCAGCAACGAAAGCGAATAAGACATGATGAGCGGCGTTCCTGCGTGTGGCGTGAATGGACGGTGGGCGCGCGCGGCGCTCAGCTCTTCGGCAGCCCCGGCGGATTCGTGCGCGACTGGTCGAGCGCTTCGGACGCGAGGTTCCAGCGGTCGAGCACCTGCTGGTAGCGACCGTTCCTGATCAGCCCGTTCAGCGCGACGGTCAGCGGATCGGCGAGCCCGCTGCCGCGACGCGTCGCGATCGCGATATCGGCCGTGCGCGGCCAGCCGCCGCTGATCGCGCCGACGAGCCGCGTCTTGCCTTGCTGCGCGCTTTGATACGCGAGCACCGAGTTCACGCTGAACACGGCATCGGCGCGGCCCGACTGCACGGCGACGATGCGCATTGCCTGGTCGTCGTAGTACTGGATCTGCACGGGCTTCAGCCCGTGCGCGACGTTCTCGCGGTCCCATGCGAGCAGGATCTTTTCCTGGTTGGTGCCGGCGTCGGTCACGATGCGCAGCCCCGCGACATCCTTCGGCTCGCGGATCGCCTGGATCTTGCTGTCGTTGCGCACGTAGAAGCCGACCTGGTCCTTGCGGTAGGTCGAGAAATCGAACTTCTGCTTGCGTTCCTCGGTGACGGTGACGTTCGAGATCACCGCGTCGACTTTCCCCGATTCGAGCGCGAGCGGCCAGTCGGCCCACGCGAGCGCGACGATCTTCAGCTTGCGGCCGAGACTGTCGGACACGAGCTGGCCGACGTCCGCGTCGAAGCCGATCACCGTGCGCGCGTCGGTCGCATACGAGCTGATCGGCGGCAGGCTCGGTGCGATGCCGATCGTCAGCGTGCCGGGCTCGGCGAACTTGAACGACGCGGGTACCGCGCGTTCGACCGCCGCATCGGCCGTGCCGCGCGGGCGGCCGCGCTGCTCGGGGCTCAGGTCGAACGTCGCGGCGGCCGCGGCGAATGCGGTCAGGCCGATCAGCGCGGCGGCCAGCGTGCGCACGGCACGGGAAGAAAGCGGTACGGCTCGTTGCATGAAAACGTCCTGTCGTGGAAAGCGGAAGCGGAGATCGGAGTCGGAGGAAAACGGAGCCGTTGGTTGCGCGGTCAGCGCTGCAATACCGGTTCGGGCACGGGCGCCCACAGGTCGACGAGCGTCGACGTGCGCGACGGATCGGCGAGATCCTTGCCGAACCGCAGGTGGAAATACGCTTCGGGGTCGATCGACGAATCGAACAGCCGCGTATAGCCGGTGCGGTCGTACAGCGCCCACGCTTCGGGCTGGCGGAAACCGGTGGTCAGGTAGAGGCGGCGATAGCCTTGCTGCGCGGCGCGCAGTTCGAGCGCATCGACGATGCGTCGCGCGAGACCCTGACGGCGCAGGTCCGTGCGGGTCCAGATGCGTTTGAGTTCGGCGGTCTGCGCGTCGAAGCGCTTGAACGCGCCGCCGCCGATGGTTTCGCCGTCGCGCAGCAGCAGCACGAACGCGCCTTCGGGCGGCGCGAACAGTTCGGCCGGGTAGCGCGCGAGTTCGTCGCGCGCGGATGCGCGGCTGTCGGGGCGATACGCGTTGTAACGGGTCGAATATTCGTCGATCAGCGCGTCGATCAGCGGTTGCGCGCGGACGTCGAGCGGCGTCGTATCGATGATGCGGTCGGTCGTGGCCATGGGCATCGCGAAGGGCGCGCGATGCGGACGTTCCTGGCGGGGCTCGGGCACGCGGCCCGTCCGGTCTGTTCCGTTATCGCGACGCGGTTGTCGTGATGACGGCAGCCGGTGCGCATCCTGCGATGCACGGGGCGGGCCGCCGCCGTTTCGAACACGTTAGCGGCGCGGCCGGCAAAGACGAACGAAGCAATTTCGATAAGGATTTCGCGGGAGGCGTCAGAAGGCTTGCAGCGGGCGTGGGGTGGGGATGACGGGCCGCGTGCGCATGCGTCGGAGCCGGTGCTCGACGCATGCGCGATGCCGACATGCGAGCGCCTAGGCTGCTCGAACTTCGGCGAGTAGATCGGGGTGACGATCCAGGATCTTCAGCAATTTCACGAGGGCAAGCGGCGGATTCGTCTTGCCTGTCTCGTAACGGGAGAACGCGTTGACGCCACCGCCGAAGAGCTCGGCCGCCTCGCGCTGATCCAGCCTCAGCTTCTTGCGCACCTTCGCGATGTACTTCGGGTCGACGATGGTTGCGTTCACCTGCTTGTTGAACTCGGCGATCGCTTCGCCGAGACGGGTCGCCTTGTCGAGATCCAGTATCGATTCCCCGCAGGCCGGGCAAAAATCGCCGGTGATATCGTGAACGACAGTCGACCGGCCTTTGTAGGTATAGGGGATGTCTCGCGTGTCGCGGACCAGCCTGGCGGCACCGCATGCGGGGCATTTCATCATCATCGCTCCTTGAAAGACACGATCAGCACATCGTCGATCACCGTCAGTTTCAGGTACACGTCGCCACGCACCGTCAACGGCCGGTAGACGTCCTGCCAGATCGTGTGGTCGGCGTACGTCGTCATGCTCTTGTGGAAGTCGAGGTCGGTCAGCGACATCACGACATCGAGCGCCTCCCTTTCCGTGAAACCCAGTTGCCGGGCGCCGAATACCGCACTCGTGGTCAACCGGACCTTGCCGGATTCGACCAGCGCCTTGACGAGGGGCAGCTTGCAATGAGGCCTTCTCTTTTCCATTTGCGATCATAACCAAGTAAGTTAATTTGTCAAGTTGGTTAATGACGCACGTATGCCGTCCGTCACGAACGACAGACTGCATGGAAAAGGGATGAATCCGGAACTGGCCTATTGGCCTATGCTCGGCGCCGCCGACAACTCCGCGAGCTGGAACAGGCAATCGCCGCGCCGCACCTGCGCGGGCACGCGCTTGCACACCACTTCGCCGTCGCCCTTGAACCGGTGCAGCACCGGTTCGCGCAACGGCGTATCGGGGAAATGCACCCAGGCGGCCGGCTGCCCGGCCTTCACCTGGTCGCCGAGTTCGACGAGCGGCTCGTACAGCCCGCGCTCGTACGCATAGACGAAATGGCGGTCGCCGTCGACGCGCATGAAGCGCGTGACGGTCGGCGGCGCGTCGGGCACGAGCGCGCCGTGCAGCAGGCCGATATAGCCGAGGTAGTGCAGCAGCCCGTGGCGGCCGAGCCGGATCAGCGACGGATCGGCCATGCCCGCGCCGCCGAGTTCGGTCACGATCGAGATCGCGCCCTGCCGGCGCGCGGCCGACGCCGAATGCACGGGATTCGGCGCGTGCAGCAGCGCATTCTGCAACCCGAATGCGACCAGCAACCCGTTGAGCTTCGCGGCTTCGTCGGCATCGAGCGGATCGATCGCGAGCATGTTGCCGCCGTGGTAGAGCAGCGAGCTGCCGCCCGAGTGCAGGTCGACCAGATACTGCGCGCGCGACAGCAGCGCATGCTCGATGTAGTGGGCGATCATCTGCGTCGGCGTGCCGGTCGGATCGCCGGGGAAGCTGCGGTTCAGGTTGCCCTCGTCGAGCGGCGACACGCGCAGCCCCGCATCCGCCGCCGGGAAATTCGCCATCGGCAGCAGGATCAACTGCCCGCGGACCATCTCGGGCTCGATCTCGCGCATCAGCTGCGACACGATGATCTGGCCTTCGTATTCGTCGCCGTGGTTGCCGGCCATCACGAGCGCGACCGGCCCGTCGCCGTTGCGGATCGACGCGATCGGGATCGGCAGCCAGCCGTACGCCGAGCGGTGCACGGAATGCGGCAGCCGCAGGTAGCCCGCGTGCTTGCCTTGCGCGTCGAGATCGATTTCGCAGTGGATGGGGTTTCGCTGTGAGGAAGAGACGGTCATGGCGGCATCGTGCGATGAACGGAATCTGCCATCTTATCGGGAAACGACCGCCGCGCGGCGCACCGGGGGCGGGTAACGCCGAACGCCGTCAACCGGCATGCGCGCGGATGCGCATGGGCGAGCCGTTGTTTCGATACGCGCGACCGTGCGCGATGTTGCATCGGTGAACGCATGCCGGCGCGCCGGCCGGCTGCATTCCTGTGTGCGGTTTCGCGCCGATCCCTTGCCGCGACAGGGCCGGCGCGTGCGGCCGGCTTACCGGCCCGATGTTTCAGCTTCGAGACGTCCTTCTTCCCACAGTGCCCAGAAACGGCTGCCGGCGCGATACGGATTCGCGCGGCGCGTGCCGTAATCGGCGACGCCCTGGCGAAACGCGCCGTACAGCGTCAGCGGCGGATTGTCGACGCACGCGGCTTCGCGGGCGGCCGGCATGCGGCGCTCGGAGACGAGCCGCCGGATCAGCGATGCGCCGTCGATCACATCCAGTTCGTCGATGGTTTCGCTGCGGCTGAGGACTTCGACGGTATTCATGGTGGGTCTCCCTGACAACCTGTTTCCCTGACAGGGAGCAATAAGAGTGCCAGCCATGAAAAGCCTTGCCCTGCATCGATCGTGCCGGCTTCTGCGGCCAACGTGACGCGTCGAAACCGACGATGTTACGGAACACGTCACGTGACACGCGAGTGCGCCGCGTGACGTGCGAACACGCAAAGGGTTTCGGAATTGAATCGTCGGGAGGAGGCGGACGGCAGGGGAAAGACGGAGTCGCGGCCGATGCGCGCGGTGTCGGGTCAGCTCGCGGCGGCAGGCGCCACGCGCCGGCTCCCGTTCGAATAGAAGCGGTAGATGCCCTTGCCGTTCGACTTCGCGTCGTACAGCGCGCTGTCGGCTTGCCGGATCAGGTCGTCGGGCGAGCCGTGCCCGTCGTCGAGCGCGATGCCGATGCTGATCCCGAAGCTGACGGTCTCGCCGATCGATAGCGTGTACGGCGCCGAGATCTGCCGGATGATCCGCGCGGCGAGGATCGAGCACGCGTGCATCGTCGTGTCGTCGATCGCGACGACGAACTCGTCGCCGCCGATGCGCGCCGCAAGCTCGCCGGGCGGCAGCGTCTTGCCAAGCCGCTCGGCGACTTGGGTGAGCACTTCGTCGCCGGCCTGGTGGCCGAAGTGGTCGTTGATCGCCTTGAAGCCGTCGAGATCGAGATACATGACGGCGAGCGAGGGGCCCGGCATGCGTGGCCGGCGCGCGAGCATCCGCTTGAGCTCCGCATGCAGTTCGTGGCGGTTCGGCAAACCCGTCAGCGCATCGTGCCGCGCGAGGTGCCGGATGTGCTGCTCGGTCCGGCGGCGCGCGGTGACGTCCTCGACGATGATCACCGCGTTGCCGTCCGGTACGCGATGGCGCGTGAGTTCGAGCTGGCGGCCGTCGCCGAGCACGATGTCGAACGGCGCGGGCTCGTCGCGGTTCAGCCAGCCGGCGCACTGCGCGGCGAGGCCGGCGTCGCGCGCATCGGTCACGGCGTTCGCGCCGAGCGCCGCGACGACGTCGGGCAGCGGCGTATCGAGCATGATCTCGCGCGGCGAGCCGAACAGCTGCGCGGTGCGCCGGTTCGCGACGATCACGCGGCTGTCGCCGTCGATCATGCACAGGCCGTGCGGCATATAGGTGAGTGCGGCGTCGAAGCGCGCGACGAGTTCGGCGTTGCGCTGGCGCGCGGCGATCAGCGCGACGAGCACGCGGTAGTGGCGCTGCACGACCGTGCGCATGGCCGCGAGATAGATCGCGAGCGGCGGTAGCAGCAGCCACGCGCCCGAGCGGTGGGCCAGCAGCGCGCCGACGCCGATCGGCAGCACGCCGAGCGCGACCTGCGTCATCGCGAGCCGCGGCAGCGCCGAATTGCGCGACGCGATGCCGCCGAACACGCCGCCCGCGACCATCACCGACAGCGTGCCGAGCTCGACGTCGACGGCTTGTATGCAGCCCATCACGCCAAGGCCGAGCACGAAGCACGCGACGAGCGACACCGGCGCATAGCGCATCGCCCAGTATTCGGCGCGATCGTTACCGGCGTTGCGTTGCACCGCATAGGCACGCGCGATCGCGAGCCGGGCGGCGAGCAGGCTGATGTCGGCGATGAGCCACACGAGGCACCAGAGCTGCTGCAGCCGGATCAGCGCGATGGCCGCGACGAAGCCGCTCGCCAGCCCGGACAACGCCATCGGGCGGACGTCCTCGAACAGCGTGACGAGCATCGACGGGCGCAGCGCGGCCGTCACACGGTGGTTGCCGGAGGGGGGAGTGGCGAGAACGGAGTTCAGGAGAGATGCCCTGACTGCCATGATTTTTGACCTCGACACGATGTAGCGATGGCTGGCGATGCCCGCACGGCACGTGGCGGAAGCACCGGCCAAGCCGGATACGCGCGACATTACCATGAAACATGCGCGGCGCGGAGCGTCCGGGCACCGGCACCGGACGGGCCGGCGGGCCCCGGCCGCTAGTCGTAAACCACGCCTGCGAAGGTCTTGCGCATTCGACGACGCGGAGGCAGCATCGTTGCACAGCGAGACGATGTGCGGCGGCTGACCGGAGACCAGCCGCCATGGGTGGCGCGCTTGCGCGTCGGCAGGCAAACGCGCGCAAATCGTCGACGCGTTGCGCGCCGCGACCGGCCGCCGCAGCCCGGCTGAATCTCGTTATAAGAAATTCAATAAGTATTTCATGCGAGAAATACTATAGGCGATATATCAAAAACAATGCCAGAATGCGCGCCGCTCCGAACGCCGCGACACCCTATCGCCGTCCGAGCCGCATCAGGAGGTTCCCCCCAATGAAAAACCACGGCCTGTCACGGCGGGGTTTTCTGAAAGCCAGCGTGCTGGCGGGCGTCGCAGTGTATGTCGCGCCCCTGGGCAGCCGCGCATTCGCGGCGCTCTTCGAAGAAAAACTCCTCACCCCGGTCAAATGGGATAGCGTCACCGGCATCCCCCAATTCCGCATCGACGGCATCGCGAAGGTCACGGGCTCGAAAGTGTTCGCCCGCGACGTGCGCGCGGCCGACATGCCGCACTGGCCGCAGCAGCAGTCGCATGCGCTGATCCTGCGCGCCACGCAGGCCGACCGCACGTACGAAGGCTTCGACCTGTCGCTGCTCGGCGACGACCTGAAACCGGACCGCGTGGTCACGGCCGACGATCTCGCGCGCGACGGCGTCGCGTTCCCGGCGTTCTACGGCGACGACATGCTGTTGCCGGCCGGCAAGACGCCCGCGTATCTCGGCCATGCGGTCGCGATCCTCATCTATCACGACTTCGCACGCTTCCGCTTCGCGAAGAACACGCTCAAGTTCCGCGACGACGTGATCCGCTACGGCGCGGTCACGGGCCCGCTCGAGCGCGATCCGTGGGGCACGTTCCGCTACGTGCGCGTGGGCGGCAAGACGGCCTACGACGACGACGTCTATTCGAGCCTGAAAGATGCGCCGATCTTCCCGAGCATGATGCGCAAGCACCTGCCGGTGTGGCCGGACGGCAAGGAGCACGGCAAGCTCGACGAGCAGGGCATGTTCCTCGCGGGGCAGATCGCCGGCGAGCTCGATCATCCGTCGGCCGACTGGCTCGTGTTCGACCGTGAGTACAACACGCAGTCGATCGATACGGCCGCGCTCGAACCCGACAACGCGAACTGCTGGTACGACGCCGCGACGCAGTCGCTGCACCTCGTCGTGCCGACCCAGTCGCCGCTCGAAGTATCGGAAAACGCGGCCGCGATGGTCGCGAAATGCCGCTTCCCGGTGAAGAAGCTGTTCGTGCATCCGTGCTACACGGTCGGCTACGGTTCCAAGGATCACTTCAACGTGCCGTTCTACGGCCTCGTCTGCGCGCTGTACGCGGACGGCCGCCCGGTGCGTTTCGCGAACGACCGCTACGAGCAGTTCCAGACGTCGCTGAAGCGTCACGCGTTCAAGATGCACTACCGGATCGCGGTCGACCGCAACACGGGGCTGCTGCAGTCGTTCAAGGGCGACTTCGAGGCGAACGGCGGCGGCCGCATGAACTTCTCGCCGTCGGTCGCGATGGTCGGCGCGACGGCCGCGCAATCGATCTACTACTTCCCGAAGAGCGACCTGGCCTCGGTCGCGATCGCGTCACGCGCGATCGACGCCGGTTCCGCACGCGGCTACGGCACGCTGCAGAGCATGGCCGCGACCGAGATGGCGGTCGACGAGATCGCCGCGCAGCTGAACATCGACCCGATCGACTTCCGCCTGCGCAACGCGCTGCGCTCGGGGATGAAGAACACGCAGGGTGCGATTCCCGCCGGCGCGCTGCGCGTCGACGAAGTGCTGGAACGCGCGAAGCAGCACCCGCTGTGGACGCACCGCGTCGCGCGCAAGGCCGAATTCGAGGCCGCGAACCCGGGCAAGCGCTACGGCGTCGGCTTCGCCTGCGTGCAGAAGGATTTCGGCACGGGCGCGGAAGCATCGTTCGCGAAGGTCGAGTTCGACGAGCACGGCAAGGTGTCGCTGCAGCACACGGCTGCCGAGATCGGCACCGGGATGTCGACGTCGCAGGCCGTCGCGGTCGTGAAATGGCTCGGCCGTCCGGCGACGGACGTGCGCGTCGCCGTGACCGAGTGGCCGGACCTGCCGGTCGAGACGAGCGGCGATCCGTACCTCATGTCGCAGGCCGACCAGGATCGGTTGAGCGCGAACCCGCGCTGGTCGCCGAACTATGCGTCGCCGTCGAGCGCGACCAACTCGGCGTACTACTTCACGCACAGCACGCGCGAAGCCGCGCGCGCGGTGTTCCGCTACGGGCTGTGGCCGGCCGCGATGTCGATCTGGACGCGTGGCCTCGGCGGCGGCCAGGCCGCGCCGTACACGATCCGTATCGAGGACGCGCGCTGGGTCGACGGCAAGCTGACCGCCGACGGCCTCGAGCCGCTGACGTTCGAACAGCTCGCGAAGCAGGCGCATGCGCTCGGCCTGCCGACCGGCGCCGTCGTGCACGTGTTCAACCGCTGGCAATGGACCGACGCCGAGTTCGAAGTGGGCGGCATGGTCGATCGCCTGCCGATCGACGGGCTGTCGCTGCGCGTCGGCGCGCCGAAGACGGGCGACGACAACGGCCCGGTGCCGGGCACCGCCGCGCCGGCCGGCGCGACCGCGATGCGCGGCACGCTGGCGCCGACCGCGAACGGCTATCGCGTACTGGACCGCAAGCGCGTGTTCATCCCGCCGACGAGCCGCAACAACGCGGCCGTCACGTACTACACGGCCGTCGGCACGCTCGTCGAGCTGGCCGTGCACGAAGCGACCGGCAAGGTCGAACTGATCACGCACCACTCGATCATGGAGTGCGGCAACCAGATCTCGCCGCAGCTCGTGTCGGGCCAGTTGCAGGGCGGCCTCGCGATGGGCATCGGCCATGCGCTGCATGAATACCTGCCGCTCTACGAGGACGGCCCGGGCAACGGCACGTGGAACTTCAACCGCTACCAGTTGCCGCGCGCGTCCGACGTCGCCGTGTGGTCGCAGACGGGCGACATCCTGCCGCCGCTGTCCGAGACCGATCCGCCGAAGGGTGTTGCCGAAGTGGTGATGATTCCCGTCGTCGGCGCGATCGTGAACGGCATCGCGCACGCGATCGGCCATCGTTTCACCGACCTGCCGGTGACCCCGCAAAAGATTCAGGAGGTGCTCGCATGACGACCGCCCAAACCGCGGCTTCGGCCGCGAGCGCCAGCGCGGCTGCGACCGGCGCTTCCGCGCCGGCGGCGGCTTCGGCCGCACCGGCATCCGCCCCGGCCGCTGAGCCGGCAGCCGTCGAGCGTCCGCTCGTCCGGTTCCAGCAGAAGCCGCTGTCGATCAATATCAACGGCAAGTCCGTCGGCCCGATGCAGGTGCCCGAAGGGCTGATGATGATCGAGTTCCTGCACGAGTACGCAGGCCTCACCGGTTCGCGACTCGGCTGCGGGCAGGGCATCTGCCACGCCTGCGTCGTGATCGTCGACAAGCCGGACGGCACGAGCGAGGAAATGCGCACCTGCATTACCGGCGCGCACTTCTTCCACGGCCGTTCGATCCGCACGATCGAAGGCCACGCGAAGCGTAACGATGCGGGCGAAGTGGTCGAACTGTCGCCGATCCAGCAGAAGTTTCTCGAGCACTTCAGCTTCCAGTGCGGCTACTGCACGCCGGGCTTCGTCAACGCGGCGACCGTGCTGATCGAGCGCCTGAAGCGCGAGCCGGTCGCGAAGGCCGACGTCGAACGCACGATTACCGAAGCGCTCGACGCGCACATCTGCCGCTGCACGGGCTATGTCCGCTACTACGAAGCCGTGAAGGACGTGGTGCTGACGACGCAGGGACTCGTGAAGGACGCCGCATGAAACGCACATTCGCCCATCGTGTCGCGCGGGCCGCGGGCCTGCCCGTGCTCGCGGCGGCCTGCGCGCTGCTGCTTGCTGCCTGCGGCGGCCATGACGCGCCTGCGTCGAACGCGGCGTCCGGCGCACCCGGTGCCGACCAGGTCGCGCGCGGCCGTTATCTCGTCAAGGCCGCCGACTGCGCGGCGTGCCACACCGCGAAGGACGGCGCGCCGTTCGCCGGCGGCGCGAAGCTCGATTCGCCGTACGGCACGTTCTACGGCTCGAACATCACGCCCGACAAGGATCACGGGATCGGCAACTGGAGCGCGGACGATTTCTACGCCGCGCTGCACGACGGCAAGGCGCCGGCCAAGCGCCTGTATCCGTCGATGCCGTACACGTCGTACCGGCAACTCACGCGCGCCGACACCGACGCGATGTACGCGTACCTGATGACGGTCAAGCCGGTCGCGCAGGAAAACCGCGCGCACGACCTGAAGTTCCCGTACAACCTGCGCTTCGGCATGGCCGTGTGGGATCTGTTCTTCCTGAAGGACAGCCTGCCGGATGCGTCGGTCGGGCAATCCGCCGACTGGCAGCGCGGCCGTTATCTGGCGAACGCGCTCGGCCACTGCGCGGAATGCCACACGCCGCGCACGCTCACGGGCCAGCTCGACAGTGCGAAGCCGCTCGCGGGCGCCGCGCTCGGCCGCGTGGCCGCGCCGGACATCACGCCGGCCGGCCTCGCCGCACGCGGCTGGACGGGCACCGACCTGCAGACGTTCTTCGGCGTCGGCATCGCGCCGCAGGGTTCGGCGTTCGGCGAGATGTATCCGGTTGTGCACCTGAGCACGCAATTCATGACGAAGGACGACCTGCGCGCGTTGTCCGTGTACCTGCTCGGCGATACGCCGCCCGCGCCGCAACCGGTGAAGCCGGTGTCGGCCGATGCCGCGCAGCTCGCGGCCGGCCGCTCGGTGTATCTGGCGGTCTGCGCGGGCTGTCACGGTTTCAACGGCGAAGGCAAGCCGCACGTCGCTGTGCCGATGAACGGCAATTCGACGGTGCGCCAGGGCGACCCGCGCAACCTGCTGGTCGCGATGCTCGACGGCATCGACGAGCAGAAGTTTGCCGGCCTCGAAAACCTGCAGCCGATGCCGGGTTTCGCGCACACGCTGAGCGACGACGAACTCGCGCAGCTCGCGAACTACCTGCGTGCGACGTGGGGCGGCCAGCCCGCGAGCGTCACGCCGGCCGACGTGAAGGCCATGCGTTAAGTCGTGCCGCAGGGCGGGGCGTCGCGCGCGAGGCAGCCGGTTTCCGGCGCTCGCGCGCGATGCGTCGCCCGACTTTTTGCGGTGGCTCTTCAGTAGCCGCTGCCGCCACCGCCTCCACCTCCGCTGCCTCCCGACCCGCCGCCATACCGACTCATGCCGGGCCCTTGCGAAGTGCCGCTGCCAGACGTGCATCCCGCCGACAGCACAAGCACCAGCGCCGCGATCAACGCCGCGGCCAACGTTGCCGATTTCATTGCAATCTCCTTGCAGCGCGCAGGCCGCGGGACAGGCCGGTTCGCGTGAACCGCGCGACTGCGCGATGACGAAACGTTTCGGGCGGGCCGTTTATTCCATGCTTTTTGCGTATCGTCGCGCGTGAAGGTGCCGGATCGGACGCACCGCGCGGTGCCTTGGTACACTCCGGCACGCCGCCATTCCGATTCCGATGACAAAAACATGAGTGCCACCATCGATCGTCCACCGCGCAAACCGCTGCGTGCGTCCAGTCCCGTTGTGTTCGGCTGCCTGTCGTTTGCCGTCGGCGGCCCGCTCGTTGCGGCGATTGTCTGGCCGTCCGTGATGCTGGTTGCGTGGTCCGTGATTCACGGTCCGCAGTGGGATACGCTGAAACTCTGCGCGGGCATGGTGCTGATGGTTTTTGTCGCGTCGTTCGTATTCGGCTATTTTCTGCCCGCGGCGGTTGCGGGCGGCATCATGGGCGCGATCGGCACGCGCATCCGGCGGCGCTGGTTCGTACTGCTGGGGATCGTCGTGGGCACCGGTTCGATGATCGGATACGTGCTGCTGCAGACCTATCTGTTGAAGTCGGATGAAATCGGTGGCATCGACGGGATCGCCATACTCGATTCGTTCGTGACGTCGGCCGTGATGTCGCATTGGCTGCATCGGCGGCTCGAACGCTTGCGTTGAGCATGACCGCGTGCGTCGCGCGATCTTGCGCCACGGCGTTCACGACTTCGGCTGGAAGTACGTGGCGCGATCGCTGTCGCGGTTCGGTGGTGTCCGGATGCGGCCGGGGCCCGGCGGCCCGCGGCCTGCAGTGCGTTCCTTTACGCGATGCCGCCGTCGCGGCGGCGTCCGCTCAACGATAGACGAGATCGGCGCGGCGGTTCTGCGCCCACGAATCCTCGTCGTGCCCCAGCGCGACCGGTTTTTCCTTGCCGAGGCTGACGGCCTCGAGTTGCGTGGCCGGCACGCCGAGCGTTTCGAGCACGCTCATCACGGCCTGCGAACGGCGCTCGCCGAGCGCGAGGTTGTATTCGGACGTGCCGCGTTCGTCGGTATTGCCCTGGATCAGCACATGCCGCGCCGGATGGCTGCGCAGGTAGTCGGCGTGCGCCTGCAGCAGCGACTGGTATTCGGGTTTCACGGAGTACTGGTCGAAATCGAAATAGATGCTGCGCTTCGCGAGCGGGCTGTTCGGATTGTCGAGATCGTCGGCCGTCACCGTTGCGACGGCTTCGCTCGACGGCGTCGGCGCCATGCCGGCATTCTCGGGTGTTTTCGCCGCATGGTGGCAACCGGCCAGTAGTGCGAAGGCTGCCAGAACCGCAAATCGGTTCGTTTTGCTCATCGTTCGTCTCCCGCGGTTGACTGCGTTGAAAGCGTGGTGCGTGCCACATCTGCACGTACGTATCCGGCCGCAACGGCGCGAAAGTGCCGGCTCCGTCACGCGATGCGTTTCGTAAGCCGGCGGGGCGCCATATGAAAGAGTGTTGTGGCCGGAGCACCGAAACACGATGCCGCTGCAACTAGATTAGGAAAAATGTCACAGCGTGACCAGTTTCTCCGCATTTTTTGCGCAGACGCGACAGTCCGGGAGACATTCCTGCTTCTGCAGGCGATCAAGCGAGCAGGGTGCCGCGTCGTCAGAACTTATGACGCAAACCCAGTGCGACGACGATCTGGTTGCTGTTCGCCGACGGCGTTAGCGTCCAGACGGTCGCGTTGAACGCGGGAATGCCGTTGCCGCCGCTCACGCTCTGGTAGGTGCCTTCGAGATACGCGTCCGTGCGCTTCGACAGCGCATAGTCGGCCTGCGCGACGACCTGGTTCCATTTCGGGCGCGTCTGGCCCGTGCGCGTGTCGAAGCGACCCATCGTGTAGGTGTACGCGGCGGCGACGCTCAATGCGCGCGTGACGAAGAAGCGCCCGTCGACCGAGAAGTTGTCGAACACCAATGATTCGCCCTTCAGCGGCGCGATGCTGGCGCCCTGGAGCACGCCCGTCACGCCGTCGGTGGTCGAGTGCGACCACGCGGCGCCGACCGAATGCGGGCCGAACGCATAGCGGCCTGCCGCGGCCCAGATCTGCTGGTTGCCGCCCGTGATCGTCGCGGAACCGTCGACCGTGCTCAGCGCGCCGTCCGGGTTCGGCGCATTGCGGTCGCGGCTGATCTTCAGGTAGCCGGCGCCGAGCTTCAGCGGCCCGTTCGCATACGACAGCCCCGCGCTCCACGCCGCGTTGTTGCTGAACTGGCCGGCGGTGTTCGAGAAGCCGAACATCGCGCCGAACGTCAGCCCGTGATACGTCGGGCTCGTGTACTTCACCGTGTTGTTGATGCGCAGGTTGCGGTTCGAATCGTCGTTGTCGTACGGATGGACCGCGAGGTTGCCGCCCCAGCCGGGCCCGGACGCGCCGAGCGGCGTCACGAAATCGAGAATCAGGTCGTACTGGCGACCGAACGTGAGCGTGCCGGCCGTCTTCGAGCTCACGCCGATCCACGCCTGGCGGCCGAACAGGTCGACGCCTTTCTGCGACAGCTTGCCGGTGGTGCCCGAGAAGCCGTTTTCGAGCGTGAAGACCGCGGCCATCCCGCCGCCGAGATCCTCGCGGCCGCGCAGCCCCCAGCGCGCCGCGTTCAGTGCGCCGCTCGTCATCGCGACGGCGCCGCTGCCGGGCGAGCCGGCGCCTTGCGTGCGCTGGTTGGTTGCGTAGGTGATCGACGTATCGATCAGGCCGTACAGCGTGACGCTGCTTTGTGCGTGTGCGACGCCCGGCACGAAGCCGGTGATGCATGCGGCAAAAACGGTCCCCGCGACGCGCGCGCCGGCATGCTTGTTCATTTGGTAGGAATGCATAGGAGTTTTTATCGTTGGCCCGGCCCGGTGGCCGGCAGGTCGCGTCGGCGTGCAGGCCGACGGATCGAGCGGCCATTATTGGAGATCGCGCGACGGTCGATTAAGGCGCTGCACAGGAAAGGTCCTCTGCGAAATCGAGCGGAATCGCGGCGAGTCGGCGCAGGCGTCGGGGAGTGTGTGGCGCGGGAGGGGGCGTGTCGAGGTGTCGGCGGCGCGTTTCGGTTTCAGTGCGACGTCAGGCCGTTCGAGCCGTCGGCACGGAATCGAATGTCGAACGGTTGGTTAACGGCGCACAATCGGCAGCGCGGCGCCGACGCCACCGCTTCGATACGCGGCACGCACGGCGATCGCCCTGGCTTCGATCGCTTCCGGCGACGGGCACGGTCTCAGTCGAACGACGACGCGCGGCAACACGGCAAGCTGATTGCGCAGGCGCACGATCGACCGGCAACCACGAAACGCCGACGCATCCGGATGCGATGCGGCTTCGGCAAGCCCGACGGTCCACGCGACACCGCGATGGTGCCTGACTTCGTCGAGATGCGGCAGGTAGCGTGCGTCGCCCGATAACGCGATCAGCAGCGCGGCCCAGTGCGCGCCGCGCCATCCGTGATTCATGTCGCGCGTCAGGTCGGCCAGCAGCGCGTCGTCCAGCACGGACAGGCTTTGCTGGCACAGGTAGTGGAAGTCGAGCGGTTGATAGCGGACCTGCGGGTATTCGCGCAGGACATGCCCGAGTTCGGCTCCGGTATCGACGGCGGCAGCGAGAAACCGTTCGGCCGGTGCAGGGCGGTTCAACTGCAAGGTCGGCACGCTCAGGAACAGCCGGTTGATGTCGTCGGGGTGGTAGTGCATCGGGAATGCCGTGGTGTGCGGAGGTTCGCCGCAACGGCGTGCACGGCCGCCGCCCCGGTTTTCTCCTGACCAATCAGTATGAATGGACCGCACGGCCGGCGGCAACGGGAAAAACTTACCGCTCGGGCGGCACCGAACCGCGATCGGCAAGCCACGCCCGTTTTACGCGCGCGCTGTTCGTAGCGCGCGTTTGCCGCTGCCGGCGTAACCGTGCCGCGGACTACGTAATTCGCGACTTTTTGCGCGCGATCGGTTCGGCACAATGGACCATTACGCGTGGCGGCCTGCCGCTTGCCCGGAACGTCACGCAGGCCGCGGGAGAACGGACATGGTGTTGATGGCAGTGGGAGGCGGGGGCGGACCGGTTGACGTGCCGCAGCCGCAGAACGACAACAACCCGACGAACAACAACGGGACGAACAACAACGCCGCCAGTGCCCCGCCGGCTCAGACACCCGACCAGAAGGCCCTCGCCGCGGCACAGGCCGAGACGCAGCGCCTGCTCCAGCTCGCGCAGGCGGAGATGGCGACGCTCAAGCGCCTGAACGATCAGGGCGCGTCGCAAGCCGACCTCGACAACCAGGTCAAGAAGGCCGAATCCGCGTGGGGCGCGGTGCAGGTGGCCGTCGAAAACCAGATGCGCGTGGCCGCCGACGGCGGCGGCGACACGAACAAGGCGATCGCAGGCGTCGCATCGGATCTGCGCAACGCGACGCCGAACGATCCCGTGCTCGGCGAAGTCCTCGACGACGCGCAGAAGGCCGTCTCGGCGGAATCGGCGCCGCAGCGCGCGACCAACGAAAAGGCGTACCAGCTTGTGCAGGTCGCGCAGCAGGACCAGGACGCGAATGCCGCCTTGCAGCAGTACAACGCGTTGCCGGGCGGGATCCGGCGCGACGACCCCGATACCGGCGTGCAGTTGCGTCAGGCGGCCAGCACGGCCGATGCCAACTCCGACACCGCCAACACGGCGCTGACGAACGCATTGCGGCATGAATACAGCGTGTCGGCCGCGACGCTGCGCCTGAACGACGCGAAGGCCGACTATGCGGCGTGGCAGAAGGAGCCCGGCGGATTGCGTCGCGCCGACGAGGCCGACATCACGCAGGAAATGTCGCAGGCGCAGAGCCAGTACGACAAGGTGGTGACGGGCGGCGACGACACCGCGTTGACCTACGTGACGCCCGACGAGCAGAACCAGGCCGTCGCGTCCGTGAAGCAGAACCACGACGGCATGTGGTACACCGGCCTCGTCGACGTATTCGGCGAGCAAAGCCAGCTCACGCGCACGATCGCGACAATCAATCCCGACGATCCGTCGCTGACGCCGCAGATGAAACAGCTCGCGCAGTCGGATCCCGTCAGCTTCGCGCTGCTGCAGGACACGGGCCAGACCGTCGATCCGAACGACCCGAAGCTGTCCTCGCAGGAAAAGACGCTGGCCCAGCAGAATCCGCTCGCGGAGGCGTTCGTCAAGCTGACGGGCGTGCCGGTGAACCCGGCGGGCCTGAGCGAGGCGGACGCGAAGGCATTGAACGCACAGATCGACCAGGGTGGCGGTGTGTTTGCGTATGCGATGGCCCACGTCGACAAGAATTCGCCCGCGTACCAGAAGATCCAGACGCTGCTCGCGGCGGCGCCCGACGTGCGGCTGCAGTACACGAAGCAGCAGGTCGGCCAGTTGATGCAGAACCCGGGCAGCAATCCCGGCGCCGCGCTGCAGGTGCTGAAGACCAACATGGACGCGTCGTTCTCGCTGGACGAGCGTCAGACGCTGTGGACGCAGGCCGGCCAGCCGCATTTCGACGCGAACTTCATCCATTCGCAGATCGATCCGCTGATGCAGAAGCCCGATGCGGATGCGACGGATCCGGCGAGCATGCGTGCGCGTTACGACGACACGATGAATGCCGACAAGGCCGGCAAGTGGATGCAGGACATCCTGAACAACGCGCCGCCCGAGTTCGCGGGCGTCGTGCTCGACACCGTCGAGAAGGATTTCAACAACAAGTGGATGCAGACGAACACGGGCACGCCGCAGCCATACGGACAGGGCACCGAGTTCTTCAAGGGGCTCAGCAAGGCGGTCGGGCTGGCCGACCAGCAGCCGACCGCGAACGGCGTGCCCGTGCAGCGCGAGGACGACGTCGCGAACTGGCTGCTCGACGACAAGAGCAACGCGAAGGCGGTGATCTACACGCTGCGCGGCAGCGACCCGGGCTACGGTTTCGACAGCGTGCGCGTGGCGCTGTCGTCCGGTGTCGATTCGTCGCTGTCGAAGGCGCTGCTGTCGAAGATGCAGGGCAACGACCGGTTCAGCGGAAACTTCGCGGTCGACTTCCAGCTCCGTTACCAGCAAGGGACGCAGAACGCGCAGAACAAACAGAACAGTCAGGCCGCAACGGCCAGCTACAACCTGTTCAAGTCCAATCCGGACCAGCAGCTGCAGGCGTATTTCAACGACTTCCAGAAGAACTTCGACGGCCAGTCCCGTACGTTCACGGTCGGTTCCGACCAGCTCACGAACTTCGTCGGCGCAGGGCTCGGGATTCAGCCGGACGACCCGGGCGCGGTGCCGACCGACCGGAACGACGTGCCGTCGATGGCGATGCTCGAGCAGATGATCGTCAGCAACGGGCAGTTGCAGAACGGTACGGCCGTGAACAGCCAGTCGTTGTATGCGAAGAATTCGGCCGCAACGCAGATGATCCAGACCGTCGTCGACCAGATCCGCAAGGTCGGCGGCGATCACGCGGTCGTGTCGCTGGTGCCGATCTACTACGTGTCGAAGGGAACCGGCACCGCGCCGAGCGCGCTGTTCAAGGTGCAGGTCGCGGGGCATCCGGACCAGTACCAGCTGATCGACGATCGCGGCTGGAAATACGACAGCGTCGACAACTACCAGCACAACAATGCGCTGTCCGACGACGGCCAGCTGTACGTGCCGAAGAGCTTGACGACCGATTCCGCGACCGGCGGTTTCTCGCAATACCAGTCGATCGACGCGCACAAGACCGAGTGGTACCAGCACGTCGAACACTATCTCGAGATCGGCACGGGCATTCTCGCGGCGGCCGGCGGCGTCGTGCTGGTCGCGAGCGGGATCGGCGCGATCGGCGGCGGCCCGCTGATCGGTTATTCGATGGCAGCCATCGGCGCGGGGATGGCGGTCGGCGTGCCGACCGCGATCGCCGACCTGAAGAACCTGAGCGATCACGGCCAGTCGATCGGCTTCGGCAATACGCAGGCGCGCGGCGACTGGATCAGCCTGATCGGCAGCGGCACGGGCATGGCGGGCGGCGGGCTCGGTGTGGCGGCGAAGTCGCTCGCCGAAGCGTCGTCGCTGCTGCGCACGACCGGGCAGGTATCCGACATGATCACGCTCGCATCGCGCGGCGAGGGTGTCACGGCCGAGGCGGCCGGTGTCGGCCGCTTGACGCAGGGGGCCGATGCATTCCAGACGCTCGCGCAGATGACCGGCCGCACGGCCGGCGTGTTCAACGTCACCGGCGGCGCGATCGGCGGTTATCAGATGCTCGACCAGGGCGTGTCGCTGGTGAAGAACTGGGACGCGATGTCCGACTCCGATCGCGCACAGCAGTTGCTGAACCTCGGGATCGGCGTCGCGCAGATGGGCCTCGGCTCGCACACGCTGATGGAGCGGCCGATCCGCGCGATCACGAAGACGCCCGCGCCGCCGGCGACACCGAGGCCGGTCGCGGTCGACGTCGCGAACTCGATGCTCGCCAACGGGCTCGCGAACCAGCGTCTCGCGGTCGGCGAGATCGGCAACCCGTGGCAGCACGCGGAGGAACAGGCGAACAGTTTCGGCGAATCGGCCAACGATGGCGAACCGGTGTCGCCGGCCGACGCGGGGCTGCGGTCGCGATTCTCCGCGTGGCTGCGCGCGCGCCGCACGCAGGGCACGCCGGAAGACGGCGACGCGATCCCGTTGCGGCTGGCGCCTGATGCGGACGCAATCGACGGCGAACCGACGCCGGCGATCGAGCATGCGCTGGCCGCCGACGAAGCGCCGCCGGCCGAGGCCGGCACGCCGGCAACGACGGGACACCCCGCGTCGTGGGAGATTCCCGCGCGGGCGGCGGCCGATCCGGACGTGCTGCGCACCGTGGTCGGATCGGTTCTCACCGGCGGCAACCGTCTCGAAGACATCGAATACTACGTGTACGCGCTGGAGGACACCGAAGGCAACGTGCGCAACCCGGAGAAGGACGGACTGCCCGCGACCGACCGCGGCAGCCTGACGGACGACATCCGCGCGGCGAACGCGGACGAACGGCGCGCGGCCGCGGGCGACGATGCGGCGGCACGCGCGGCTGCGGCCTCCGACGAGGACGGCACGATCGGCGTGACGCGATATGCGTCGTACCACGACGCGATGATGGTCGCGCTCGGCGGGACGGTGGCGGGCCGCTACCAGGTCGCGTTGGTCGACACCACGGGGCTCGCCGCGGACGGCACGGTGCCGCCCGAGGCGATGGTCGGCCATGTCGGGTTCGACAATGCCGGCAAGGCGCTGACCCTGTCGATGAACGACACCTTCGATCGCACGCTGCGCGTCGTGTATCCGCGCGGATTCGATCCGGCCAAGCCGCTGATCCGCTTCGAGGACGGCAAGCGCATCGACGTGGTCAACGCGCTGGTCGGCATGGACGAAACGCAGTGGGGCGCGTATCCGCGCCGCGAAGCCGACCTCGCGATCTATTCGAACCACCCGTCGCAGCCCGAGAACCGGCTGCCGGCGGGCGAGCGGCCGTTGATGCCGGTGCCGCCCGGCTACTTCGCCGTGTACGCGCACGCGTGGTCCGATGCGTTGGCGAGCGCGACCGGCAAGCCGATGAGCGCCGACGACGTGGCCGCGATGGTGCGCCAGAGCGGCTGGGACGGCAAATCGCCGGTGATCCTTTATGCCTGCGGCTCGGGCACACGCGTGACGTCGTTCGCGCAACTGCTGGCGAACGTGCTCGGGGTGGACGTGTACGGCTCGAGCGGCTTCGTCGTGTGGCGGTCGCCGCGCTATCGCAGCGACGGCCCCGACTCCGGCTATACGGCCGGCATCGAGCTGGAACCCGGCGCCCCCAGTTACGCGGGGAAGCCCGACCATTCGGTGCAGCATGCGCCGCGCACCTACCGATTCTCGCCGGCGTTGGCGGTCATCGATCAAGGCGCGCATGCGGTCGACTGGAGCACCGTGGCGCCGCGCCCGGTTTCGAACCGCTGGGGCGGCCGCGACGCGTCGGGGCAGTCACGCGTGCCGCTGGGCGTGTACGTGTGGCGCGTACTGACGAATCGCGGGGCGATCGTCAATCCACGCAGCGGCCGCTCGGCGAGTGCGCTCGAGATGACGTACGCGCTGGAGGACCTGGCGTGGAAGGGCTACACGCCGGGCGTGCCGGTCGCGCTGGAGGGGCCGCACAGCGGCGCCGATCCCGAGTTGCTGCAGGAATTCGCGGACCTGATCCAGGCGCCGGTATTCGGCCGGCTCGGCGGCGACGACGCGGCCGGGTGGCGGCGCGCGATCCCCGATCCGGGCCGTCGGCTCGCGCGTTTCCAGATCGAACCCGACGTGAACGGCAAGTTCTCGCCGGGCCGTGCGCAGCCGGTTCGCGTCAATCCGCTGGAGTTGCGGCCGGTACCGGGCTCGAGCGTCGTGAACCTGCTCGGCCACGCGACCGCGCGGCAATTCCTGAAGGTGTCGGGTTTCGACATCGCCGAATCGCACGGCACGCAGCCGCGCGACGTGAGCTGGGACAGTTCGAGCGCCGTCACGCAAGACGGCACCACGATGTCGCCGAGGGAATTCGCACGCAAGCTGCTCGAGGATCCCGCCTATACCGAAGGCAACGGCGTGCTGCTGACGGGGTGTTATCTCGGCTCCGGCGGCTACCCGTTCGCGCAGGAGCTGGCATACGAGCTGCAGGTGCCCGTGATCGCGTCGATCGCGTCCAACTCGGTGCGCGGCACCGGGGCGCTGTACCTGTATCCGAACGGCGACGACATCGTCGTGCCGGCGCACGATCC
The DNA here is from genome assembly GCF_001039005.1 of Burkholderia cepacia. Taxonomy (GTDB): domain Bacteria; phylum Pseudomonadota; class Gammaproteobacteria; order Burkholderiales; family Burkholderiaceae; genus Burkholderia; species Burkholderia theae. The sequence continues at coordinate 66,401 of NZ_LDWR01000031.1, read as the reverse complement.
CGACGTGTCGACGCGGCTCTACCTGCATATCCCTGAGGCACCCGACGCGACCGAACCGCCGATGGTGTTCGCGCGACGCGGCGAGCCCGTGCCGAACGCGGCCGCGCATGGCGACGCGCCGGTCGAACCGGTGCACCCGATCGAAGCGCAGATCGATCCGGAAGCGGACAGCGGGCGGCGCGGCAACGCTGGTGCGCAAGGCGATGCCGGGCAGCCGGTGTCGCCGCCGCGCGGGCCCGTGCATCCGCGTCTCGGGTCCGAACCAGATGCGGGCGAGCCGCCCGTTTATGTGCCGACCCCGATCGTCGAAGTCGGGCCCGGGCAGATCTTCACGGCGGACGAATGGGCGGCGCGCACCGAGCAGGCCGTCGCGGACGAGGCCGACGACGGCCTGTCCGGCATCCCGCAGAAGACCTATCCGAAGAACAGCCGCGTCTATACGGATCGCCAGATCGTCGACGGCGGCGTCGTCACGACGACGATCCACGGTCAGTCGGTCCTGCAGACGGGATTCGACGACGTGACCGGCGTCGACGCGACCCAGCACCCCGAATTCCTGCGTCCGGCCGACACGCTGCTGATGCCGTCCAGCGACCCGCTGCATGCGATCGGCGCGCGCGCGCTGATGTCGCCGCCCGGCCATCACGTGGTGTTCGGACACGGGATGTCGGCCGACGCGATGCTGGGCCCCGAGGGCCGGCCGCTCACACCGGACGAGGTGGCCGCGCGCGTCGCGCCGCATCTCGAACCGGGGCAGGACGTGACGCTGTACTCGTGCTTCGGCGGGTCGACCAGGCACGATCCGTTGCGGGTCGCACCTGGCCAGGTGAGGGCCGCGAGCACGACGTTCGCCGCCGCGCTCGCACAGCGTCTGTCCGAGCTCACGGGCCGGCCGACGACGGTGTGGGCGCCGCCGGACATCCTGCTCGTCCAGCCCGACGGTTCGGCGGCCGTGCGCGGGACGCGACCGACCGGCCAGGTCGACAAGGATCGCCTGGCGATGCAGAGCTTCCGCGGCGACCCGGCGCGTGCCGGACGCCCGGTGCTTCCCGCCGGCGCGGAGCCGTCGCCGGCCACCGCTCCCACGGCGGCCCGGCCGATGCGCGAGGCGCCGGTGCGCCCGACGGTGCCGCGCGTGTCCGATCCGACCTTTGCCGATCCCGGCTACGACTTCAACGCGATTCCGGATGGTACGTTCGAATCGGTCACGCTCGACCATCCGTTCCGCAGCGCGCTGACCGATCGGCCGGGCGTGATCGGCGACACCGCGCGCGTCACGCGCGCCGGCGGCACCGTGAGCCAGCGCTGGCCGAGCTATTTCCTCGACGAACCGCAGCCGACCCGCGTGATCGACGGCGTGATGCAGGCGTTCGACGAAGCCGGCCTGACGAACCTGCGCGTCGAATTCGTCACGCACGACGGCAGTATCGTGCTCGGCAGCGGCACCGATTTCAGCCGGCTCGATCCCGAGGACGGCTGGTTCCGCTTCAGCGGCACGGTGCCCGACGCGACGGCGGCGGCATCGCACGCGCAGGGCCATGCGACGCCCGATGGGCAGCGCGCGTTGCCGGAAGGCACGCGGGTGGTCGCGCACGACGATCTCGGCCCGGCGCTCGATGCGACGCATGCCGGGCCGAGCCATCACGCGTACGTGCCTGCCGATGTGCTGCCGGACGCAATCGCCTTCGCGCAGGGCGACCTGACGGCGCAGGAACGCGTCGCGGCCCAAGCGGCCGCGAACCTGGCCGCCGTCGAGGCCGCCCCGTCGGCCGATGCCGTGCTGTTGTCGGCGCTCGGCCACGATCCGGCACGCGCGCTGCGCATCACGACGCTCGGCGGCGAGCTGTTCAAGCCGGCCGGCGTCGACATGTATGTCGTGCGAACCCGTGACGCGGCCACCGGCGACGTGTCGTACCGGCTCGCTGGCGTCGATCGTTCCGGATTGCCGGAAGGGTATGCGGCCGTGCATGCCGCCGGATTGCGCGCGGTCGGCTCGGTCGGCGGCCGCCCGGTCTGGCCGATGCTCGGCGGAGCGGACCCGGCTTCCGGCCGCCTCGCGGGCACCGCCGGCGACCCGTCCGGCGCGGCAACGCCCGCCACCGTCTCCGGTCATGCGGGTGCACCTGCCACACCGCAGAGCGCCGCGGTGGCTGAAGCGGCCGAATCCCAGGCGCGTGCCGCCGCATGGCTCGACAGCGTCGGCCAGCGCACGCTCAAACGCGTCGACGGCCGGCACGCGCCGACCCTCGACGGGCTGGCACGCCAGCTCGGACCCAACGCGCACGTGCTGATCACGACGCATACCGTGCCGCCCGCCGACGGCGCCGAATACACGGTGCCGGCGGTCGTCGCGGTACTCGAAACCGATGCGCACGGCACGCTCGGCCCGGCGCGGATGCTGAACGGCAAACGCGTGCAGCAGACGCTTCAAAAGGCGCTCGAGCAAACCACCGGCCACGGGCGTCGCGTGCGGCGCCAGTACGATTTCTACGTATCTCCGGTCGCGCACGACGAGCTGGTGCAGTTCGGCGGCCCGTCGAAGATCGAGACGCCGGACGGCAAGACGTCGTGGCCCGTGACTGCGTCGAGCGGCACGATCGATTCCACGCTCGCCGCCGACGTGTCGAAGCTGCAGGACGCGCCGGCCTTCAAGCGGCCGCGCCAGGCCGTGCGCGCGGTCGAAGGTGAGCGCCGCTGGATTCACGTGGTCGAGGACGAGACGGGCAAGGTGCTCGGCTACGCACAGCGCAACACGAACCACGAATGGAAGTACGTCGAGAAGGCGCCGTTCGGCGATACCGAGATTCCCGAGCAGAACCTGCGGACGGTGTTCCGGCGGCGGCGCCGCGGCGGCATTCCGGTCGGCCGCTCGCCGCGCCGCGGTATCCGGTTCGTGGTCAGCGACGTCAGGCCCGAGGTCGTCGATCGCATCGGCGGGTTCCGGCCGGCGAAGGACGCCGCTGCCACCGACAAGAAGCCGTTGCGCTCGGCCGGCGACATGTTCCAGTCGATCGTGCCGGTCCGCAAGCCGCTGGCCCCCGCGGAGCAGGGCGGCGGCACGAATGCGGCGCCGCGGCCGCCGGTCGATCCGCACCTGTTGCCGTCGGACAAGTCCGCGCTCAACGCGGTCGACTTCAGCGGCAACGGCGTGTCGCACCTGTTGACCGCGATCCGCAACGGCTCGCTGGACGGCGGGCGTCACGTGATCTATGTGTTCAAGACGGACCAGGCGGTGGCCGAGGCGCTCGACAGTCCGCTCGGCGCGATCGCGGTGCGCAACGGCGAGATGCGCTGGTTCGACGAGATCAAGCACGCGGGCAACCAGAACAAGCCGGGCATTCCGCTCGACGAAATGCCGATCGGTACCGATCGCTTCGGCGCCGACGTGCATTTCCTGCTCACGCAGTTGCAGCCGCGCGACTTCCTGAACAGTGCGCGGCCGACGCGCGTCGCGGCGCTCGAGGCGCGTGAGAAAGCGCTCAAGGAGCACGTGTCCGACGCGCAGGCGCGCGGCCAGCAGTCGGCCGCTTTCCGCGCGCTGGCGGCCCGCCTCCAGCACGGCTACAACGACGTGCTCGGCGAATTGCGGCGCCTGGGGAGCAGTGGTCCGGCGCCCGAGCCGCTGTCGATCGAACCGTACCAGCCGGGGTTGCCGTCGGCCACGGTCGTCGAGTTCAGCCTGCGCAACGGTGCGGCGAAGTCCGACGATTATTTCCCGACCTACGACCAGGTCGAGGCGTACAACAAGCAGGCGCAGCGGCCCGGCAACGTGAATCTCGTGCTGAAGGGCGACCCGCAGGCCGTGATGGTCGACGTCGGCATGTGGCGCACGCTGAACAACAAGTTGTATGTCGCGCGCGACGTGTCGACGTCGGCATCGCGATTCCTGCCGGTCAACGGCAAGCTGCGCCCGCACACGCGCCGCGTCGGCGCGGCGACCGTCGCCGACAAGCGGGTCCGGCAATTCTTCACGCGCTCGGACCCGCAGTTGCAGGACCGGATGGTGCCGATGGCACGTTCGTACTCGCTGAGCGACGATCCGGCGCTGATGGGCGCGCAGGTCGAACGGTACGGCGGCGTGACGCCGGTCGTCACGCTCGTGATCGACCCGCATTCGCTCGCGGCGGCGCTCGGCAAGGCGCACGCCCCGGATTTCCTGCGCGCGGTGAAGGCACTCGGCGACCAGAAGAGCGCGACGTTCGACGGCGAGAACGGGATGATTCATCCCGCGCCGGGCTCGAAAGGAAAAGCGCTCGCGCTCGACGATCTCGACCATCTGCATCGCTGGCTCGACGAGGCGGCGCGCACGGGTTTCGCGATCCGGCTCGAGACGGCGCCGTCGCGCGCGCTGGTGTCCGGTGTCGACTACCGGTTCCAGTCGGGCACCAACGACACGTATCACGACTATGTGCGGGTCGCCACGGCGCTCGAACGCTGGTCGAACGCGCATCCCGACACGGTCGCGCCGAACGTGATGGTCACGTTCCACGGCTGGGACACGGTGCCGGAATCGGTGCCGGGCGCGGGGCACGAGAAGCTGCTGCGCGCGGTGCTCGAGCGCAAGGGGCTCGAATGGGTCCACATGGGGCTGTCGTACGGCACGCACGGTGCCGACTTCATCGGCAACCAGGAGCTCACCAGCGCACTCGCGAAGCTGATCGTCGACAACCGCAAGCGGCCCGACGTGATCAACCGCCTGCATGGCGCGGATGCGTTGACGCGCGTATTCGAACGTGTCGACCGGAAGACGCTGGCGAATCAACATCAGTTGCTGTTCGCGGAAGTCGAGCGGCTCGGCGCCGCGCAAGGGATGACGCCTGCCGAAATCGCCGGGTTGCGCCAAAAAATCTACGAAGGCAACACGACGGTGTGGCTGAATCAGGCGCGCAAGGCGACGATCGAGCATGCGACGAAGCAGTGGGAGGCCGACGGCAACAAGCCGCGCTTCCCCACGGACAAGGGCGCGCGCGCGTTCGGCGGGCGCTGGCTGGCGCAATACGGCAGCAGCGTGCCCGACCGGGTGACCACGCTTGCGCAGCCTGCCGCGGCGGACCCGTTCGACTACTGGCGTGCGGTCGTGCGTGATCCCGCGCTGCTCAACGACGGCACAAAGCCGATCGGCACGAGCCGCCGGGAGGCCGCGCAACTCGCGAAGGTCGATATTCCCGACGCGCAGCGCGCACAGGCGGAGCTGCATGCGCTGCGTGTGCACAACGAGCCGATCGGCGTCAACCGGCCGCCAACATCGTGGTGGCGGCGGGCTGGCGGCGACCTCGGAGCGGCGGCCGTGACGGGCGCCGCCGGGGCCGGCGTGCTCGTTACGGTCGGCAAGGAACCGGTACGTACCGCGACGAATTCCTTTTACGCGGGGCTGCGGGTCGGCCGCGTGTTCCAGGCGCTGCATCACGGTGCGGTCGCCAGCCTGAAGAACGGCGATCCGCGCGTGTTCGACCGCGTAGTCGACCGGCTCGTGCGCGGGTTGCAGACGCAACTGAAGGTGAACGGCTTCGACGTGGCGGGGCGCGGCGCGCAACTGGAGCAGATCGCGTACGAAGGCAAGGCCAAGGCTGCGCAGCTGCGCGGGCTCAACGAGGACGGCCAGCTGTCGTTCGACGACACGGTGATGCATACGAAGGCGATCGCCGCCGACATGCTCTCGCAGATGCAGGGCGTGGTGGGCGGGACGTCGCTGAAGCTGCTGCACCACGGCAGCCCGCGGCACTCGGTCGGCCGGATCGGCCGCGTGCTGTCGCTCGGCGGTTACGGTATCGCGATCAAGTTGAACGTGGACAAGGTGAGAAAGACAGGCGACTTGCTGGCCGGCGGGCAGGCGCTGGGCGGGATGTTCGGCGCCGCGTATACCGGCATCGTCTACCGGGGCAGCCTGCGCGGCATGAATGCCGATAATCGCAGCCAGCTCGCGCGTACCGTGAGCGCGACCGGCGATTACGTGACCTCGGCGATGAGCATCGCGGGTGGCATTCATACCGCGATGACGGGCGATCCGTACACCGGCACGCTGACGACGATGTCCGGCTTGTTGCTCGGCGCCGGGCGCCTGCATTCGCATTTCCCGAATGCGACGCCGTGGCTGGCGCGCTTGCCGACCGGCATCGCGCTCGCGCCGGTGGCGATTTTCGGCATCACGCAAGGGATCAGCCTGATTACGTCGGTGACGGCGTCGGACGACAAGCACAAGGCGCCCGGTTCTTCAACGATTCATCTGGGCCCGAGCAACGGGATGCCGACGCCGGGCGCGTCGCTTGCGCCGTCGCCAGGGGCGACGGCGGCGCCGGCTCAACCGAGCGCGTCCGCGACGCCATCGCAATCGGCGCAGCCGCCGTCGAGTTCACCCAGCGCCACGCAGCTGACCGTGAATGTGGTCGCGGGCGATTCGTTGTGGACGATCGCCGAACGTCACGAAGGATCGCTGCTTGCCGCGGCACACGTGCCGGCCGATCAACAGCAGCAGATGTCGGACGGTCAGCGGATCAACGTCGCGCTCAACGAAATCCTGCAGCTCAACCGGAATCTGGCGAACGATCCGGGCGCGATCAGTCCCGGGCAGCAGGTCGTGGTCGGGTGAGGGTGGGCGAGTGGGGCCCGCGGTTCGGCGGTGGCCGGGCGTTCGGGCCGCCGCCGTGCGGCAGCGTATGGCGGTGCCGTCATCACCGAAATCACCGAAGCAGGCAATGATCCGAAAGTGGCGGCTTTTGAGCCCGATGCCGATGGCTTCGTGAAGATATTCAAGACCGGCATATTCGAAGACTTCGCGCAGGATCTGACGCGAACGGAGAAGGGGCTGATCGTCGTACGAGCGACATTGAGCGGCCCGCCAATTTGTGCGAATCTGTATCGCAGACATCGGCGTTCATCCTTCTCTACTGGCCCGGTACGGGAGACAACCATGGCCCTCGATCGAAGCGCGGGTCCGGAACGGACCGCTTTCGTGTTTGCAGGCGGGGGCAGCCTCGGTGCGATCGAGGTGGGCATGCTGCGCGAACTGCTCAATCACGGTGAACGGCCCGACTTCGTGGTCGGCGCGTCCGCTGGTGCGATCAACGCCGCGTATTTCGCCGGGCAGCCCGACGGCGACGGCGTCGCGAAGCTCGAAGCGCTGTGGTGCAGCATCCGCCGGCGCGACATCATGCCGTTTTCGATGCTCGGCCTGTTAAGGACGGTTCTGCAGAACCGCGCACACCTCGTCGAGGCGACCGCGCTGCGAATGCTGCTGGAAAGGCATCTGCGGTATCGGTACGTGGAGCACGCGTCGCTGCCGCTGCACGTCGTCGCGACCGACATGCTCAGCGGCAATGAAATCGTGCTGTCGTCGGGCCCCGTCGTCGACGCCGTGCTCGCCAGCGCGGCGATCCCGGGCGTGTTTCCGCCGGTGCGGATCGACGATCGACTGATGGTCGATGGCGGCGTCGCGAACAATACGCCGATCTCGATCGCCGTCGCGCGGGGCGCGACGCGCATCGTCGTGCTGCCGGCCGGCTTTGCGTGCGCGTTGCGCAAGCCACCGGGAAGCGCAATCGCGCAGGCGATGCATGCGCTGACGCTCGTGATCGCGCGCCAGCTCGTGCGCGATCTGGCGTTCTACGAAAGTCGCGCCACGATTTGCGTCGTGCCGCCCCTATGTCCGCTCGACGTCTCGCCGTACGACTATACGCAGTGCAAGGAGTTGATCGAACTCGCGGCCGAGCGGACCCGCGCGTGGCTCGGCGATGGCGGCCTCGAACAGAGGTTGATTCCGGGGGCGTTACACGAGCACACGCACTCGGCGGAGCGGCCGACCTGCGATGTCGGTGCGTAGAGCCTGCTCAACGCGGGCTCGGGCTCTGGCGCTCCGCGTTTCCTGGCACCGGCAGACGCGTTGCGCGCCGGTCGATAAGAATCCGGCGGCCTATGGAGCACGATCGCGATTGGTTCAGTGTGTGAGGTGGCCAACCATGAATGTCGGCGCGGACTTGGTGAGGGCTTGCTGACGGCGGGACTCGGCGCCAGTGTCGTGTGGACAAAAAGTCTGCCTGCCCTCGACTCGGCATCATTTCCCCGCCATGCGCCGGAGATCCACCAGCCGGTCGAATGCCTCTCCGTCCAGCAAGCCAAGCTCGATCGCTGCCTCGCGCGGCGCGATCCTGCGGCCGGCGGCATGGCGGGTAATGGAGGCTGCCTTGTCGTATCCCAGCACCGGATTCAGGGCGGTTACGGCGAGCAAGGGGCTTTGCAGATCGCGCGCGAGTCGTTCCGTGGCCGGCCGGAGGCCGGGAATGAGGCGAGTGGCCGCAACGTTGGCACAGTCCGCCAGCAGCCGGATCGACTGCAGGACGTTATAGATCAGCACCGGCTTTGCCACATTCAGCTCAAAGCTGCCGGACGCTGCGGCCATCGTCGCCGTCACATGGTTGCCTGCCACCTGCATGGCTGCCTGCACCATGACCTCGGCGATGGTCGGATTGCGTTTGCCGGGCATGATGGAGGAGGTGAGCCCGTCGTCCGGCAGCAGCAATTCGCCAAGGCCGGAGTTCGGGCCGGAACCCATCCAGCGCAGGTCATTGGCGATCTTGGTGAACGAGGCGGCGATCACGTTTAGCACACCGGAGAGTTCGAGCAATGCGTCGTGTGCGGCCATGCCCTCGACTTTGCAAGGATTCGGACGGAACGCCAGGCCGCTCAGGCGGTTCGCTTCCTCACAGAACGCCTGGTCGAAGCCGGGCGGGGCGTTCAGGCCGGTTCCCGCCGCCGTACCACCCTGCGGCAGGACGAGCAGGCGGGGCATCGTGCCGCTCAGACGCGCCAGCGCATTGTCGATCTGCGCGGTGAAGCCGTCGAAGGCGCGGCCGAGCGTGGTGGGGACCGCGTCCATCAGGTGGGTGCGGGCGATCTTCAGCACGTCGGCAAAGGCACCGGCGCGTTCGTGCAGGCTGTCGCGCAGCCGGCTGAGCGCCGGGACCAGTCGGTCTTCCAGTTCGATGGCAGCGGTGATGTGCATGACCGACGGAAAACTGTCGTTTGACGATTGCGACGCGTTCACGTGGTCGTTCGGGTGGACGGGCGACTTGGTGCCCAGCGGCTGCCCCAGCCGTTCGTTGGCGCGGTTCGCGATCACCTCGTTGGCGTTCATGTTGGTCTGCGTGCCCGAACCGGTCTGCCAGATGGAAAGGGGGAAGTGTTCATCGAATCGGCCGCGGCGCAGTTCCTCCGCGGCCGCGATGATGGCTTCGCCGAGCGACGCGTCAAGCATACCGCAACGCATGTTGGCGTGGGCGGCGGCCATCTTGTGCAGGCCGAACGCATGGACGAGGCAGTCCGGGAAGCGTTCCTCCCCGACTGCGAACACGGCCAGCGCGCGCTGCGTCTGGGCACCCCAATAGCGGTCGGCGGGTATGTCGGCAGGGCCGAACGCGTCATTCTCGGTGCGGTACGTTGTCATGTTGAATCCAGCGAAGGTTGTTCAGTTCAGGCAGCCGTCGTGCGCTGCAGCGGGGTGCGGGACGCCTGCGGATCGGCTGCCTGGGGCGCGCCGTCCGGCAGGGCGCCGTCGTCGGCCGCGGCCATGTCGGGATAGCGCTCCGGATAGAGGTGGCGCTTGGCCATCTCGGCATCGAACGTGCCTGACCACTTCGCGACGACCACCGTCGCCACGCTGTTGCCGATCGTGTTGCAGGTCGAGATGGCCATCGACAGGAAGCGGTAGACGCCGAAGATCACGGCCAGCCCTTCCACCGGCAGCACCCCGGTCGACGTCACCGTCGCGGCAAACACCACGAACGAGCCGCCGGAGACCGTGGCCGCGCCTTTCGACGTCAGCAGCATCAGCACCAGGATGCCGAGCTGGTGGTCCGGCGTCAGCGGCACTCCGTACGCATGGGAGATGAACATCACGCCCATCGCCATGAAGATGGACGTGCCGTCGAGGTTGAACGCGTAGCCGGTAGGCAGCACCAGACCGACGGTCTGCTTGGCGCAGCCCAGCCGCTGGAGCTTGATCAGCAGGCGCGGCAGTGCGCTTTCCGACGAGGCCGTGCCGAGCACGATCAGGATCTCGTCCTTGATGTACCGCAGGAAGCGCCACAGGCTGAAGCCCGCCACCTTCGCGACGATGCCGAGCACGACGGCAATGAACAGCGCCACCACCGCGTAGAAGCTCAGGACGAATTGCGCCAGTGCGACCAGTACCGCTGCGCCGTTGATACCCACCGAATAGGCCACCGCGCCGAAGGTGCCGATCGGCGCCAGCTTCATCACGAGATTGATGAAGGAGAACAGCACTTCGGAGAGGGTGTCGAGGCCATGGTTGATCGTCGCGCGACGCGTCTCCGGAATGGCCAGGATCCCGATGCCGACCATGACCGCCAGCACCACGACCTGCAGTAGTTCGCCCCTGGAGAATGCGCCGACGAAGTTGTCGGGCACGATGTGCATCATGAATTCGGGGAAGCCCTGCGGCGCCACGGCCTTTGACGCCGGCGCGACGGCGCTGCCCGCGACGTGGGCCATCCCCTTGCCGATCTCCAGCAGGTTGCCTGCGAGCATGCCGACCACCAACGCGACGGTCGAAATTGCCTCGAAGTAGAGGATCGACCGCCAGCCTACGCGCCCGGCGCTCTTCACGTCGCCCGCCGAGGCGATGCCGTGCACGATGGTCAGGAAGACGAGGGGCGCCACGCCGACCTTGATGAGCGACAGGAACAGGTCACCCAGCAACTTCAGCTTCGCGGCGAAGGCCGGGAACACAAAGCCGACGCCGATGCCGAGCAGCAGCGAGACGAGCACCTGCATGCCGAGCTTGCGATACCAGGGAAGCCGTGGGGAGGCCGGCGGCGCGGTGGTTGGAACTGCAGCGGTCTGGATGGTCGGGTCTTGCATGATGTCTTCCTCCACCGGGGCCTGTGTTCAGGCCACCTTGTTCGAGAGTTCGATGGCGCGATCCACCATCTGCGGGGCGAGGCCGAGATAGTTGACCGGGTCGCACAAGCGCTCGACGGCGGCCCGGTCGAGATGCGTCGTGACGATCGGCAGGGCGCAGAGCGCGTCGGCCAGCGTGCCGCCGGTTTCGTTCACGGTGCGGCAGGCGTCGTACACCACGTCGTGCGCTTGCTGGCGGCCGATGTGCGGCGCCATGCCCATCATCACGGCCTCGGCCACGATCAGGCCGTTGGAGATATCGAGGTTGTGTCGCATGCGGGCGGTGTCGACGATGAGCCCGCCCAGCGCGAATTTCGCCTGGTGCAGCGCGCCCGAGGTCAGGATGAAGCTCTCCGGAATGGCGATCCACTCGGCGTGCCATGGGCCGGTGGCGCGCTCGAAGTCCTGCACCATCGCATCGACCATCAACCCGGCGTGCTGGCGCACGGCCTTGGCGGCTGCCAGCATCAGTTCACTGGAAATGGGGTTGCGCTTCTGCGGCATCGTGCTGCTGGCGCCACGCCCTTTCACGAAGGGCTCGTAGACTTCCGCGAACTCGGTCGAGGCCATGATCATGATGTCGAGTGCGATCTTGCCGAGCGAGCCGGTGACAAGCGCGAGCAGGTTGACCGCTTCGGCGAAACCGTCACGTGCCACATGCCAGGTGGTGGCCGGCACGCCCAGGCCCAGTTCTTCGGCCAGCGCCTGCTGAATCGCAAAACCCTTCTCGCCAACCGATGCCAGGGTGCCGGCCGCGCCGGCGAATTCCACCACCGCCACGCGGGGGCGCAGTTCGGCGATACGCTGCTGGTGCCGGTCGAACATCGCCAGCCAGATCGCGGTCTTGTAGCCGAAGGTCACCGGTAGCGCCTGTTGCAGGTGAGTGCGGCCGGCCATCGGGGTATTGCGGTGCTTCGTCGACAAATCTGCGAGAATGCCGCGCAGTTCGCGAATGTCGGCGTCGATGCTGTCGAGCGCATCGCGCACCTGGAGGGCGACGGCGGTGTCCATGATGTCCTGCGTGGTCGCCCCCCAGTGCACGTAGCGGCCTGCTTCGCCACACATCGTCACAAGCTGGTGTACCAGCGGCAGGATCGGATAGCCGACGATGTCGGTTTCCTCGCGCATATGGTCGAAGTCGATCCGCTCGATGCACGATTCGCTCGCGATGACCTCGGCGGCTTCGCTCGGAATCGTGCCGACGCGCGCCTCAGCCTTCGCCAGCGCGATTTCGACGTCGATGTAGCGCTGCACGAGCGCACCGTCGGAGAAGATCTGGCGCATCTTCTTCGTGCCAAAGGCATCTCGGAAGAGCGCAGAATCGACGACGGTGCTGGCGGCGGGGATGGCGTTGACGGGCATGGTGCTACCTTGTGATGGGAAGTCGGGTTGGCTAATATGTTCGAACAAATAGCATTAGATATGTTCGAACATGTTTGGCAAATCCGGGTTTACCCAATTCGAATGGAACGTGATGTTGTCGAATCAGATGAGCAAAACCAACGCGGCGGAGATCGCCAGGCAACTTCTTGACGGGATCGCCAGCGGGCGCTTCCCGGTCGGCACACTGCTCCCCACGGAATTCGAGTTGTGCGAGCAGTTCAATGCGAGCCGGTACACGATCCGCGCCGTGCTGCAGGAATTGCAGGACCAGGGGCTCGTGTCGCGCCGCAAGAACGTGGGTACGCGCGTGGAAGCATCGAGTCCCCAGGCGAGGTTCCGGCCGACGCTTGCCTCGGTGGACGATCTCGTCCAGTTCGGCGTCGAGCATTCGCGCCACGTGCAATCGGTGGGAACGGTCAAGGTGAAAGGGGATCTGGCGCGAGAGATCGGCTGTGCAGAGGGGACGCCTTTACTGCGAATCTCCAGTATCCGTCTGGAGGAGGGCCGGGCCGACGCCCCGATGGCCTGGACGGATATTTATATCGATCCGGCATACACGGACGTCGGCGAGATGGTGCGCAAATCGACGGAGCTGGTCAGCGCCCTGATCGAATCGCGCTACGGCCGCCAGATCGCGGAGATCGAGCAGGACGTCCGCGCGTCGACCCTGACGGATGAACGCGTAGGAAAGGGGCTCAGGCTTGAGCGTGGTGCAGCCGTGTTGAGGATTTCGCGCCGCTATCTGGATGCTACCGGTGAAGCATTTGAGTTTTCCGTGACGGTGCACCGTGCGGACAGCTTTTCGTTGTCGATGCGGCTAAAGCGATCGACGAGGTAGGTGTTGGGTCCCGTCGAAATCGTTAAGGCCGGCGCATGGTCCTCGAACCACCGGTGGTCGCTGCCTTCGATCTGGATCTGTTCGTCCAGGCAGGCGCGGCGCGCTCGCGGCTGGTAGACCTTGGGCGGTCGTTGCCGGCGAGGAATCCATAGCCAGCCTCCGTCATGAGCTTCCTGACCGTCTCCTTGGCCAGCCGAATGCCGTGACATTCCCAGAGCTTCTCGCAGGCCAGTGTCGGCCCAAAATCGGCGTAGCGCTCACGAATAACGGTCAGGGCACGTAACGCCAGCCCGTCGTCAAGCTTGCGGTTGCCCGGCCGGCCGCGACGGCCCGAAGCTACGCCGCTGGGCCCGTGCTCTCGATACCGGATGACCAGCCGTTCCACCTGGCGCACGCTCAGGCCCAGCCGTTCGGCCGCTCGTCCAGGCTTCAAACCCGTGTCCACCATAGCCTGGATTACCTTGAGTCGATCAAGCTCTCGCATCGTCAGTGTCACCAATCCGGCTGGCTGCATGGTCGGCTCCCGTGCTTGCTCAACGAGCCGTCCAGCATGCCAGCAGTCAAAAACACGACATCTGTAAATAGCCAGAACACGACATTAGGATATGGCTGCTACAACACAAATTAATGAATCTTGGTACTTGAGGGACCGTGTTGCGTCGCTTGGTTCTACGCTTCTCTTATATTTCTAGGCGTAGTACAGGTGGGCTACTCACAGAATATCGAGTTTCTCGGCTGGGGTTTGTTGCACGTCGATCCACCTCGATCTGTTGCGATCATCGCTGGTGAGGGGCGCAACAGCCCGGTTTCCAAGGCGCCCTCTGCGCAGCATCGACGTTGCATCCATCAGTTCGGCGCATTACCCGAGTCGCTCGTAAACAACCTTTCCCGGCGAGAACGAATCGCCGCGCGCTACTGGCCACCACGTGTCATACAGCGCGGACCCAAAGGGCCCGTCACCCAGCAACACATCTGGCTTCAGATACTCGAGCAGCGACGACAAAAGATCGATCTGGTGCGGCGTGACGCGCTGGACAATGTGATGCGCGCGCAACTCGGACGGGTGTTCAAGGCCCGCCGCTTGCACCAGTTCCTGCAACGCGTGCAGCGTATTGCGGTGGAAATTGTGGACGCGTTCCGCCTTGTCGGGCACCACGAGCGCGCGCTGGCGAGCGGGATCCTGGGTCGCGACGCCCGTCGGGCAGCGGCCCGTATCGCAGTGCTGCGCCTGGATACAGCCGACTGCGAACATGAAGCCGCGTGCCGAGTTGACCCAGTCCGCGTCGATCGCGAGCGTGCGTGCGATGTCGAATGCGGTGATGATCTTGCCACTTGCACCGAGCTTCACCTGATCACGCAAGCCGATCCCGACTAACGTGTTGTGCACGATCAGCAAGCCTTCCTGAAGCGGCATGCCAACGTGGTCGGTGAATTCGAGCGGCGCGGCGCCGGTGCCACCTTCCGCACCGTCGACCACGATGAAATCAGGCACGATGCCGGTTTCCAACATGGCTTTTGCAATGCCGAAGAACTCCCAAGGATGTCCGATACACAGCTTGAAGCCGGTCGGTTTGCCACCCGAAAGATCGCGCAGTTGGTCAATGAAGGCGAGCAGTTCGCGAGGCGTCGCGAACGCCGAGTGCGCAGACGGCGAGATGCAGTCCTTCCCCATCGGGATGCCGCGAGTCTCGGCGATTTCGCGCGTCACTTTCGCTGCGGAGAGGATGCCACCGTGACCGGGCTTCGCGCCCTGCGACAGCTTCACCTCGATCATCTTCACCTGCACCTCGCGCGCTTGCTGCGCGAACCGATCCGGGTTGAATGTGCCATCCGAATTCCGGCAACCAAAGTAGCCCGAGCCGATTTCCCAAATGAGGTCGCCGCCGTGTTCGCGATGGTACGGCGAAATGGACCCTTCACCCGTGTCGTGCGCGAAGCTGCCTTGCTTCGCGCCGCGATTGAGGGCGCGGATCGCATTCGCCGACAGCGCGCCAAAGCTCATCGCCGAGATGTTGAAGATCGACATGTCGTACGACTGCCGGCGCGACGCGCCGACGCGGATCCGGAAATCGTGCCCGTCGAGCTGTGTCGGCACGAGCGAATGATCGATCCACTGGTGCGCGACGATCTTCACATCGAGCTTGGTGCCGAACGGCCGCTTGTCCCCGACGTTCTTTGCTCGCTGGTAGACAAGGCTGCGCTGCACATGCGAGAACGGCTTCTCATCGGTGTCGCCCTCGATGAAGTACTGACGCACGGCCGGACGAATGAACTCGGACAGGAAACGCAGGTGGCCCGCGAGTGGATAATTGCGCAGGATCGCGTGCCGGTGCTGCCGCATGTCGGACATGCCGAGAACGATCAGCGCGGTGACAGGAATGAGCCACAACCACGAGATCGCCTGCCGGGCCACGAGGATGGCAACGGCAGCGAAGAAAAGGACCACGCACCACATCGCAAGGTAGCGTTTGCTGAACATTAGAACTCCATGAGAAAGACCGAGCGCCGCGAGGGACTGTGGGAGGTTGATCGGGGGCATCAGGCGCTTTCAATCCAGCCACGACGCCGCAATAGGCTGGGTCGGCTTCAGGAACGACGGCGGCGACGCCTGATCTGGATCCTGGGCGTCGGGCCGAGATGTCCGACGGTTTCAGTCGACCTTTCGGTTGCACGAAGCGTACTGGGCGAAGTTTGCGTTTTGATGGAGAACAGGTGGCAACGATATGGAGTGGACATGGCGCACGAACAGTCGGCGCTGCTATCACCGATCGTGCAATTCACACTATGAATTTGTGAACCTTGGGCGGAATGAATTACGAATCGGCGGGACAGGCAGGGCGCCCGCTGCCGAAGCTGCGCACGGCGCTCGCGATCCGGGCGGCGAACAGCTCGATCATGAGCTGTTGCACGCGCACCATGTCGGCATAGCTTCCAGGGGCGGCCTCGTTGAGCCGCGTGCTGCACGAAATGCGCGGGCCCGGCGTGTCCTGCTGCACGCCGACGACCCAGTCGGCTTCGAACTGGGCTCTGCTCCCGGGCCACGCGTCGAAGCGGCGCACCTGCGTGCGGATGCTCATGACGGTCTGGTTCGGCGGGCGCGGCAGGCCGGTGACGTTGCGCGCGCCCAGTTGCTCGACGAGTGCCGACGAAAGCGCCGCGCGCAGTTCGTCGCCGAGCGGTGCGACCCAGCGTTCGTTATCGAGTATCACCGCGGTGCCCGTGCCTCTGCGAACGACCATCTGCTGCTGGTCGAGCTGGGCGGGTATGCCGACCGGCAACACATTGATCGCCAGCGGCGCGGTGCCGCGCGCGGTCGTCGCCGTCGCGGACGTGGCCGGCGAGACGAGCGTGTAGTAATGCACCGGGTTCGACGCGCAGGCGGTCAGCGCGATGACGGCACCGGTGCCCAGGGCGATCGTCTTGGCGCGAATCGGGAAGCTCATGGTTGTCGTGGCTCCTGCTGGACAGGCTGGGTTGAAGTGTCGGCAGGCGCGAACGGTGCACGATCGGCCCCGGTTCCCCGGAGCAGCGATTCGGGACGGCGGCCCAGCATGTCGGTCAGCGTGCGCAACGATCGCGCGGTACGCTGGACTTCGGTCAGCGTGTTCGCCAGGTTTTCCTGTAGCGGGCCGTCCTCGGCGATGCCCTGGCGCAACGCGCCGAACGTCTGGTTCGCCTGGTCGAGTGCGCGCGTCGTCGACGGCAGCAGCTGGCCGTTGACCTGCCTGAGCGTCGCGTCCAGGTTCGTCAGGCTCGAATCGACATGCTTGCCGATCGAATCCAGCGGCATCTTGTTGATCTTGTCGACGATGTCCGCGATCTGCTCCGGCAGCTTGTCGAACGTACTCGTGACGGTGGGCAGGGTCAGCGGCGTGGCATTGGCGTCGAACGGCACCTTCGGCGCGTTCTTCACGAAATCGAACGAAATGTAGAGCTGACCCGTCAGCAGGTTGCCGGTACGCGTTTCCGCCCGGAGCCCATGCTCGACCAGGCCCGCGAGGAACTGGGCCGCGCGCGGATTGCCGTTGCCTTCGGTCTTCTGCAGTTTCTCGACGACGGGGCCGAGCCGATACGGATAGACCTTGACCATGACGATGGACTGGAAGCGCTGCGCGGCACGGTCGAAGTCGAGCTGGGTCGAGACGACCTTGCCCATTTCGATGCCGGAAAATTCCACCGGTGCCCCGACCGCGAGCCCACGCAACGGCTGTTCGAAACGCAGTCGGATGAGCTGGGACGGACCGTCCGGAGCGGCCATCGCGGCAGCTTCGTCGACGGCGAGCGTAAACAGGGTGCCGGCAGGGGCGGCCGTCGTGCCGCCGTCTTCCGGTGTCGCGAACGCGATGCCGCCGCCCACGATCGTCGCGACCGACTGGGTTTTCAACTTCAGGCCGTTCGCGTCGAGCGAAAGATCCATGCCGCTCGCATTCCAGAAGCGCGCATCGGTCGTCACCAGGCGATCGTACGGCGTATCGATGAACACCTGCAGGTACATGTCGCGACTTTGCATGTCGAGCTTGTACGACGCCACGTGGCCTACCATCAGATGGCGGTAGTAGACCGGCGAGCCGATATCGAGCGAGCCGAGATCGGTGGCCCGCAACGCGAAGCTCGTCCCCGGCGTGCCGTTGATGACGGTAGGCGGCGTTTCGAGCCCGGTGTAGGCTTTGCGCGCCTTGTCGGAGCGGCCCGTGTCCATGCCGATATACGCGCCGGAGAACAGCGTATCGATGCCCGATACGCCACTCATGCCGATACGGGGCCGCACGACCCAGAAGCGCGTGCCGTCGCGAATGAGGTTGCGCGCATTCTTCACGAACGAAACCGTCGCGACCACGTGTGAACTGTCGTCGCTCAGCGAAATGGCGGTCACGGTGCCGATCACGACGTCCTTGTACTTGACGGGCGTCTTGCCGGCCTCGAGGCCTTGCGCGGTGCTGAACGTGATCGTGATTTCCGGTCCGACGGACAACCACGCGTGTATCACCATCGACAGGCCGATCAGAGCCGCGACGAGCGGCACGAGCCAGACGAGCGATAGCCGCATACGGTTGCGTGTCACGGGCGGGTCGTGGGGTTCGAGGCCTTGCGGGTCAGATGCAGGATTCATGCTTCCTCGGCGTCCCAAATGAGGCGTGGGTCAAAACTCATCGCAGACAGCATCGTGAGAATGACGACCATGCCGAAAAACAAAATGCCGGCGCGCGGCTCGATCTCGGACAGCGGACCGAACTTCACCAGCGCACAGATGATCGCGACGACCAGCACGTCGAGCATCGACCAGTAGCCAACCAGTTCGACCGCGCGGTACAGCACGGTCCGCTCGCGCATGGCCGACACGCTGCGCCGACCCGTCGTGACGAGCAACATGCCGATCGCGAGGAACTTCGTGCACGGCACGACGACGCTCGCGATGAAGATGACGGACGCAATGCCGTACGAGCCGGCTTTCCAGAACACCACGACGCCGCTGAGGATCGTGGATTCGCTGTGGCTGCCGAGCAGCGTGGTGCGCATCACCGGCAACAGGTTGGCCGGGATGTAGAAGATCAGGCTGGCGATCAGGAGCGCCCAGGCGCGCACGATGCTGTTCGAACGACGGGCGTGCAGCGCGGACCCGCACCGCGGGCAGCGTTCCGTTTCGGCGACGTGCGGAACCGCATCCTGCCCGGCGGGTGCAGACGTGCGGCAGACAAGGCCGCACGCATGGCACCCGATCATGCCCAGCTGACTGGCGCGCACGGGCAGGCTCACGGGCGACCTTCGACGGGTTCCACCGGCACGACCCGGTCCCATAGCTGGCGCGCATCGTGACCCGCGATCAGCGGGATCAGCACCATCAGCACTGCCGTGGCCCACAAGCCGGCGCCGGGAATGATCTGCATGATGCTGGACAGCTTGATGATGGCGATGAGGATGCCGAGCAATCCGACCTCGATCATGCTCCACGGTCGCAGCGCGACGAGCAGTCGCATCAGCGGGCCGAACGCGGGCGCGCGATGGCCCGCGCGGGCAAAGGCCAGCAACCAGATCAGCGTCGCGATCTGCAGGAACGGCACCACCACGATGGCAAAGGCCGTCGGAATCGCGATCGGCGCGGCGAGCCCCCGGGCAAGCGCGAGCGCGGATTGCCACAGCGTGGCCTCGCTATGCAGCCCTTGCACGCTGATCCGCATGATCGGGCAGAGGTTGGCGATGGCAAAGACCACGCCTGCCGCAACCGCCAGCGCGAGCCACCGGTCGATATCGAGCCAGCTCGATCGAAACAGCACGGCCGAACACCGTTCGCAACGCGCGATCTCGTGAGGCGCCAGTGCGCGGCGCCGGTAGACGCTGTCGCAATGCTCGCAGGCGATCAGGGTCGGAAACGTGTCCATGTGTTCGTGTTGCTCGTGCTCGTGCACTCGATGAATTGCGTCGCAGTGTGCTTCGCCTCGATGGATGTTTTTGTGCGGTTTGATGGAGAAATGATGGAGCCGGGATAAAAAATCGCAGGCTGCCTGGCAGCCGCTGGCGTGGCTCTCCAGGCCCACACAATCTGTTACGACAATGGCGAACTAGGGTTGGATTGGAGTGCTATCTTTCGCCGGCCTTTCGTCGAAACGAATGGGCAGCAACGCAAGAGCGGGGACTTCAGATTCAGGAAATGTTTTTTCACGTGGGGAAGGGGACGGGCGACGACTGTGGCGCAACGGATTACGAGCCTGCCGTGCGCGCCAGTTTGACGAGGTCGATGACCGTCGCCACTAGCGCGGCAAGAAGTAGGGTGCCGAGGAGCAGATAGCTCTGCGTCTCCCGGATCAACGCTGCGATCGGGTTGTTGGTCACAGGAGACGAAATGACAACGACCAGACCGTAGACGACGAACCAACTGGTCGCGATCGTTAGCGCGATAGTGGCGATCAGGAGGCCGCAGATCAATGCGAAAGGCCGCCAGGTTTTACGATGCGAGTTCACTGGGTGGCGCGTAGCCGATAGCCGACTCCACGCATCACTTCGGGCACTCTGGATGCGCCGGCGCATTCGAGCTTTTTGCGCAGCCGGCTGATATGACTGTCGACCGTACGCTCGAGGGCATCCACGTCGGCGAGGCAGGCATCGACCAGTTCGCCACGCGTGAACACGTGGTTCGGCGAGCCGGCCAGGTGAGCGAGTAGCCGGAATTCAGTCAGCGTCAGCGAGACGCTGGTTTCTCCGGTGTCCGTGCGGACCGTTGTCAGATAGCTTTGCATGTCGATTTCAAGGTTGCCGACCCTGATGAAGCGTCGCGAGGTGGCTGTTTCATAGCGACGCAGGATCGCACGGATACGCGCGACCACCTCGGCTGGATTGAACGGCTTCGTGATGTAGTCGTCCGCGCCGAAACGCAATCCCTGCAAACGATCGATTTCGCGGTCGAGCGCCGTGATGATGACGATCGGCGTGTCGCCGCGGCGGCGCAGTTCGACCAGGACTTCCCAGCCGTCCTTCTTCGGCATCATGATGTCGAGCAGGATCAGGTCGGGCTTCAGCACGGGCTGCACGTCGAGCACGGCCTGGCCGTGACCGACACGGTAGGTGCGAAAGCCGTCGTGAGCGAGATACGCGTCGAGAATCTCGGCGATCTCCGGATCGTCGTCGGCGATTAGTATCAATGGATTCATGGGTTTCACCGGAAATGAGCGTGACCTGTAGGCGGGCCGGCGGCGCGGCACGTGCGCCGCCGGACTTCACCGTGCGTTCAGTCGTCGCGAACGGAAGGGCGACGACTTGTTGCTCAGTTGTTCGCCACGTTGTTGGCGGGAGGCACATCGGTGTCGACCAGGCCGCCACCGAGCGCCTTGTAGAGCGCGACCGCGTTGCCCAGTTCGGCGTTGCGCAGATCCAGCAAGGCCTGACGCGCGGCATACAGCTGCCGTTGCGAGTCGAGCAGTTCCAGCCGATCCTCGATGCCGGCGCGATAGCGCAGGTTCACGAGATCGGTACGGCGCTCGGCGCTCTTGACGACCCTGGTTTGCGCGTCGATCTGGCGGCTGAACGTCTCGCGCCCGGCGAGACCGTCGGCCACTTCGCGGAACGCGGTCTGGATCGATCGTTCGTACTCGACGACCGCGCTGGACTTGCGCACTTCCGCGAGATTCAGTTCGGAACGCAGCCGGCCGCCCTGGAAAATCGGCAACGTGACTTGCGGCGCAAAACTCCACACGTTCTGGCCGCCGGCGAACAGGCTGCCCAGCCCCGGGCTCAGGAAGCCGATCGACGAGGTCAGCGACAGGCGGGGGAAGAACGCCGCGCGCGCCGCGCCGATGTCGGCGTTGGCGGCGACGAGGTTCTGCTCGGCCTGCTGGATGTCCGGCCGACGGTACAGCAATTCCGACGGCAGGCCGGCCGGCAGTTGCGTCATCACCGGCTGGCGCTCCAGCGACAGCGGGTCGGGCAGGTTCTTCGGCAGGTCGGTGCCGACCAGCAGCCGCAGCGCGTTGCCCGCCTGCTCGACGGCGCGCGAACGCGCTTCGAGATCGGCGCTGGCGCTCGCGACCTGACCTTCGGCCTGTGCGATGTCGACGCCGCTCGCCTGGTCCGCGAGCTTGAGCCGGCGCGCGAGGTCGAGTGACTGGCGCCAGTCGTTCAGCGTGCGTTCGGACAGCGCGCGTTGTTCCTGCGCGAGGCGCTCGGCGAAATACGCATTGGCCACGGAGCCGACGAGCGCGATCTGCACCGCGCGGCGGCCGTGATCGGTCGCGAGGTAGCGCGCGAACGCCGCATCGGACAGCGACTTGACGCGGCCGAACAGGTCGATCTCGAACGCGCTGACACCGACGTTCACGCCGTACTGGTTCTGCGTCGTCTCGAATATCGGCGGGTTCGATTGCGAGTCGGCCGGTGTGCGCTCGCGCGTGAAGCTCGCGCCGGCGCTGATCGACGGCAGGCGCGCGGAACGCTGGATGCCGTACTGCGCTTCGGCGGCCTGGACGTTCAGCGCGGCCAGGCGCAGGTCGCGGTTGTTGTCGAGCGCGAGCTCGATCAGGCGCTGCAGGCGACGGTCGCCGAACATCGTGCGCCAGCCGAGATCGGCCGCGTTCGCGTGCTGGTCGGCCGCGGCAGCGGTCGTGTAGGCGGTCGGCACCGGCAGCTCGGGCCTGACCAGCTTGGGTGCCATCGAGCAAGCCGACAGCGCGAGGGCGGCGGAAACCGCAGCGGAAAGAATGAGCAATCGCATGGCATCAACCTTCTTGTTCGTGGGTCACGGTGGCGGGCTTCTTGCCGGATGCGCGCCATGCCGAGATGCGTTCCTGGATGCTCATCACGAACACGAAGAAGACCGGAACGAAGAAAATGGCCAGCACGGTGGCGGTAATCATGCCGCCCAGCACGCCGGTACCGATCGCGTGCTGCGTCTCGGAGCTGGCGCCGGAGGCGATGACGAGCGGCACCACGCCGAGCCCGAACGCAAGCGACGTCATCAGGATCGGTCGCAGGCGGAGCTTGGACGACTGCACGGCAGCCTCGATCAGCCCCATACCTTCCTCGCGCAGCTGCTTCGCGAACTCCACGATCAGGATCGCGTTCTTCGCCGACAGGCCGATCACGGTGATCATCCCGACCTTGAAGAACACGTCGTTCGGCAGCCCGCGGAGCATCACCGCGCCGAGTGCGCCGATCAGGCCGAGCGGCACAACCAGCATCACCGACAACGGAATCGCCCAGCTCTCGTAGAGCGCCGCGAGCACCAGGAACACGACGATCATCGACAGCGCCATCAGCATCGGCGCCTGCGATGCCGATTCCCGCTCCTGCAGCGACTGGCCGGTCCAGGCCACCGTGAAGCCCGGCGGCAACTGCGCCGCCAGACGCTCCATCTCGGCCATTGCCGCGCCGCTGGAGTAGCCGGGTGCCGAACCGCCGGAGATGCGCGCGGACGGATAACCCTGGAAGCGCACCATCTGGAGCGGAGCTTCCGACCAGACCGGATGCACCACTTCGGACAGCGGCACCATGCCGCCGGTCGCGTTGCGCACGTAGAGCTTCATCACGTTTTCGATCTGCATGCGTGCCGGGGCATCGGCCTGGATGATCACCTGCTGCATGCGGCCTGCGTTCGGGAAGTCGTTCACATAGGTCGAGCCCATCGCGGCCGACAGCGTATCGCTGATGGTCGTGAACGACACGCCGAGCGCTTCGGCCTTCTCGCGGTCGATGTCCAGCCGCACGCTCGTGCCGACCGGCAGGCTGTCCGGATAGACGCCGGTCACCACCTTGCTTTGCGCGGCCAGTTCGAGCAGCTTGGTTTCAGCCGCCTTGAGCGCCGCGTAGCCCTGGTTGGCGCGATCCTGCAAGCGCATCGTGAAGCCCGAGCTGGTGCCCAGCCCGTCGATCGCCGGCGGCAACAGGCTCATGACCGTGCCTTCCGTCACGGCGCCCATCGCTGCCTGCGCGCGCATCGCTTCTTCCAGCGTGGACGAACCCTCGCGCTTGTCCCAGTCCTTGAGCACCGCGTAGTTCAGTGCCGCGTTGGAGCCGAGGCCGGAGAAGCCGTAGCCGATGATGGAGATGCTCGACTGGATTGCCGGGCGCGACGCGAGATGCTTTTCGAGGGTCTTGACCACGTCACCCGTGCGCTCGACGGTCGAATCTGCCGGGAGCAGGAAGCCGGTCATGAAGTAGCCTTGATCTTCCTCGGGCAGGAACGACGACGGCAGCATGCGGAAGCCGAACACCAGCGCGGCGGAAATCGCGACGAACAGCAGCATCACGCGGCCCGTGCGGCCGACCAGCCCGCCGACGCGCGTTTCGTACCAATCCGTGAGGCGGTCGAAGCGGCGGTTGAACCACCCGAAGAAGCCGCGCTTCTCGTGATGGCCATGCTCGATGGGCTTGAGCATCGTCGCGCACAGGGCCGGCGTCAGCGTCAGCGCGAGCAGAGCCGAGAACATGATCGACACGGCCATCGACAGCGTGAACTGCTGATAGATCACGCCGACCGAGCCGCTCGACATCGCCATCGGGAGGAACACGGCCGTCAGCACCAGCGTGATGCCGATGATTGCGCCGGTGATTTCCTTCATGGCCTTGATCGTCGCGTCCTTCGGCGACAGGCCTTCTTCCACCATCAGGCGTTCGACGTTCTCCACGACGACGATCGCATCGTCGACGATGATGCCGATCGCGAGCACCATGCCGAACATCGTCAGCACGTTGATCGAGAAGCCTGTCATCAGCATGACCGTGAAGGTGCCGAGCATCGCCACCGGCGCGACGATCGCCGGGATCAGCGTGTAGCGCACGTTCTGCAGGAACAGGTACATCACCAGGAACACGAGCACCATCGCTTCGAGCAGCGTGTGAATCACCTTCTCGATCGAGATCTTCACGAACGGCGCGGTATCGAACGGGATCGAGTAGGTCATGCCGGCCGGCATGGTCTTGGCGATCATGTCCAGCTGCGCGCGCACGGCCTCGGCGGTCTTCACCGCGTTGGCGCCCGGCGCCAGTTGCACGCCGGCGAAGGTGGCGGGTTTGCCGTTCTCGCTGTTGACGAAGGTGAACGCCTGCGGGCCGAGTTCGACCCGCGCGACATCGCCGAGCACGACCTTCGAGCCGTTCGCATTCGCGCGCAGCACGATCTTCGCGAACTGCTCCGGCGACGTGAGCTGGCCTTGTGCGGTGAGCGGCACCGTCACGCGCTGGCCCGGCAGCGCGGGCGCCGCACCGAGGCTGCCCGGGGCGATCTGCACGTTCTGCTGGCTGACGGCCGTCGTCAGGTCGCTCATCGACAGGCCGTAGGTGATCAGCTTCTGCGGATCGACCCAGATGCGCATCGCCTGTTCGGAGCCGAACAGTTGCACGCGGCCGACGCCTTCGACGCGTCGCAAGTCCTCGACGACGTTGCGCGCCATGTAGTCGGCAAGCGCGTTTTCGTCGTAGCGGCCGCTTTCCGACTTGAGGCCGACGAACAGCAGGAAGCCTGTTGCGGCCGACTGCACGATCACGCCGTTTTGCCGCACGACGGGGGGCAGGCGCGGTTCGACCGACTTGAGCTTGTTCTGAACCTCGACCTGCGCCATCGCCGAATCGGTGCCGGGCTTGAAGGTCGCGGTGATCTGTGCCTGGCCGGAGGTATCCGCCGACGATTCGAAGTACAGCAGGTTTCGTACGCCGGACAGTTCACGCTCGATGAGGCTCAGCACGCTGTCGCTCATCGTTTGCGGCGTCGCGCCCGGGTAGGTGGCGGTAATGGTAACGGTCGGCGGCGCGACCGACGGGTAGCGCGCAACCGGCAGTTCGGGGATGGCGATCAGGCCCAGCAGGATGATGAAGAGGGCGATCACCCACGCGAAGACCGGGCGCCGGATGAAGAATTGGGACATGACTGGAGGCTCTCCGTGAATCAGTGCGTGGAAGCGGTCTTGACCGCTTCAGGCGCCTTCCATGCGGTCGCGGTCGCGGCCGCGCCGTCGCTCAGGCGCTCCATGCCTTCGACGACGACCTTCTGGCCCACCTGCAGACCCGACTTGATGCGGTAGCTGCGGTGCGTCAGCTCGCCCACTTCGACGGCCTTGAGATGCGCGGTGCCCTTCGCGTCGAGCACCCAGACCTGCGTCTTGCCGCCGGCGCGGACGATCGCCTGTTGCGGTACGGTCAGCGCGTTGACGTAGTGCGCGCGCGGGATCCGGGCACGCACGTACATGCCCGGCAGCAGCTCGCGCTTCGGGTTGTCGACCAGCACGCGCAGCAGCACGTCGCCGGTACCCGGGTCGACGTTGACGCCCGAAAACAGCATGCGGCCCTTCACGTCGTAGCGCGAGTCGTCGTCGCGCAGCACGTCGACCGGCAGCCCGTTGCCCGCGGCGTCAGGCTGTCCCGCGAGCGCGCCGCGCAGCGAATCGAGCGACGCAGCCGGCTGGCGTACGTCCACATAGACCTGGTCGATCTGCTGGATGCGTGCCATCGGCTGGCTGTCGCTGCTCGCGACCAGCGCACCCTCGGTCACGAGGGCCTGGTCGATGCGGCCCGTGATCGGCGCCTCGACGGTCGCGAACTTCAGGTCGAGCTGGCGGCGTGCGAGCGTCGCGCGGGCCTGCGCGACGTCGGCGGCAGCCTGGTCGCGTTGCGACACCGAGTCGTCGTAGACCTGCCGGCTGATCGCGTCGGCCTCGAC
Source organism: Burkholderia cepacia (assembly GCF_001039005.1). Lineage (GTDB taxonomy): Bacteria > Pseudomonadota > Gammaproteobacteria > Burkholderiales > Burkholderiaceae > Burkholderia > Burkholderia theae. Next base: position 40,131 of record NZ_LDWR01000031.1, on the reverse strand, counting down.
CAGCGGCTTGAGACGCGTGGTCTGCACCTTGGCCCGTTCGAGCGCGGCTTCCGCACGTTGCAGGGCCGCCGCGGCCGTGTCCACTTCGGCCTTGAACGGCGCCGGGTTGATCTGGAACAGCGGCTCGCCCGCTCGCACTTCCGAGCCCTGTTCGAACAGCCGTCGTTGCACGATGCCGCTGACCTGCGGCCGGATCTCGGCGATCCGGTGGGCCGCGACGCGGCCGGGCAGGTCTTCGGTCAGGTCGAGGGGCGAGGCCGCCAGCGTCATCGCCGCAACCGGGATGGCCGGCGCGGCGGCCTGCTGTTCGGAGGGCCCGCAGCCCGCCAGCATCGCCGCCACCAGCGCGCACACAGCGCCGTAGCAGGCTCGTTTCTGATTCTTCATGTGGACTCCTTGGGACGCAGGCACCCAATGGCCCGCATTTTCGGTTCGCAGTGTGCGTGCGCCCGATGGAGTTTTTTGTGCGTAAAAATGGAGGTTTGATGGAGGGTGCGAAAGAATGACAGGAGGGCGATGCGGCGGCGGGCCAAGCCCGAAGATGGCAGTGCGGGAATCCCGGAATGCCGAAATCATCTGACGAAATCGCGGTGGCCGCGCATGCCATCGGCATCGCCGGCCCAGCGGTCCGGGTGTTGTTATCGCGAGGATCGCATCGGCGTGGACGGCGAGCGCACCTCCCGTTCAGCGGTGGCGGGGGTGTGCGCGACGAGGCGCGGCGGCAGGCCGGCGCGGGGCGCGTCGACGGCTCGCCGGGAGATTCAGCACGGATCGGTATCGACGGAGCGCTGCGTGGCGGACGTCACGTCCTTCCGGTCCGGTGTCGCGATGCGCGGCGATGCGGGGCTGTCGGGCCAGCGCAACTCGAACGCCGTGCCGCCGCATGCTGTCGGGCTGCACGATGCCTCTCCGTCGTGCGCCTGCGCAATGGCCGCGACCACGGCCAGCCCCAGGCCGCTGCCGCCCTTCTGGCTGGATTGCGTATCGTCCACGCGCCGGAATGCATCGAAAATCCGGGCCGCACAATCGGCCGGGATGCCCGGCCCCTCGTCTTCGACCAGCAAGCGACACGCACCGTTTTCGACGCGCGTGTGAATGCGTATCGCGCCGGGTACCGCATAGCGCCGCACATTCTCCAGCAGCGCGAGCAGCGCCTGGCGCATCCGGAACGGGTCGCAGCGCATGGGCCGCGTATCGAGATCGAGCACCATGTGTTGACCGGCCGCGGCCAGTGAATCCTCGAACATCTCGACGACCGCGTTGATGTGCGTCGCCAGGTCGGTCTCCTGGATGCTGACGCTCAGATGCCCGCTTTCAGCGAGGCTGATCACGCGGAGATCCTCGATCAGGCGCGTCAGTCCTTCCGCCTGGGTCAACAGGCTTCGAAACAGCGCCTCGCCCGGCTGGAAGACGCCTTCCGCCAGCCCCTGCAACCGCCCGCGCAGAACCGTGACCGGCGTACGCAGTTCGTGAGCGATCGCGGCATTCCAAAATGCCTGTTCATCCGTCATGCGCTGCAATTGGGCCGCGAGTGCATTGAAGTCATCCGCAATCAGCGCGGCTTCGCGCATCGATCGATCGCCGGCGACGGCGCGCGCGGTCAGGTCGCCCTTGGCGACGCGGCGAATGCTGTCCGCGACGGAGTTGAGCGGCACCAGAATCCGGTGCGCGAGTCGCGCCGACACGACAATCGCGAGTGCCAGGCCGGTCACGATGGTGATGCCCAGCCAGATCCACTCGGGGTTCGACGGAAACCAGGTCGCCTGGTAGCAAACGTCGCTCCAGTGCCGGAGCATCACGTAGTAGAACGCATAGAGCATCAGCACGACGATCAACGTGACGCCGAGCGCCAGCTCCGCCATCGACACCGCAATCTTGCGGCCCAGCCCTCCGAGCTTCATTTCGTGCTCCCAAGCGTGGCGTTGGGTTGATTCACGACGGGAAAGTTGCGCGGTCTGATTGCCGTGGCATCAGCGGAGATACGTGACGGGGGCGGGCGAGCGGTGTGCCGGTCAGGGGCTGCCGCAGCAGTGCGGAAGGCGGCGGCGCGCCTCGGTGCGCCGAGGCTCCCGGCTGCAGGTGTGCCGGAGATGTCATGGTGCCCGGGACCGGAGAGGGCCGGGCTTGCATCAATGGGATCGCTCCCGACCGACAGAGACAGCGGCCGAACGGCTCGACTCGCGTGGGACGGTATGGATTCTTCAGTCATGGTGTCCGCTTTTGTTTTTGCTATTCACTCCATCGAATCGCAATGTTATCGCACGAAATTGGCTACCGGATGACACGATGGTTCGGCATGCGTTGGATTACGAGCGACGCTGGCAGTGCCGCGCGGCGCGGGTCGGCAGGGGTGTTGAGCCATCGTCTGGCTCGATGCCTGCCGGATGATCCCACGCGATTCACGCGCTTTCGAGGCAGGGGAATACCCTGCCTTTTTCTTGTGGTCATTTATTGTGTATCATGACCTACATTAGTCACAATTTTCTATCTGTTGAATGTCCCGGCCAGCTTGATCCGGCCGGATTCGATGGAAGAGGCGAGGATCGAGGAAGTGTGGGGTTTCGCTGCCGGTGCGAGCGGGAAACATGAGCACACCGATGGGTGTGCGCAATCGCGTCGGGCGAGCGTTGATCCGGAGAACAAATGAAGCGTCGAACCGAATCGGTACAGGGAGTTTCTTGATGGATTTCAGATCTCCTAACATCGCGTTGTCCGTTGCCTTGCTGGCGTGGGTGACAGGCACCTATGGCATGAAGTTCGTCCGGAAGCGTAACCCTTTGCTCGGGGCCGCCTGGTGGGTCGTTGCGGCGTCCGCCATCAACGCGCTGATTTTCATGGCGACTGGCTGGTCAGGCTCGTCCGGCGTAGCGCACTTCCTGGACATGTTCACGAGGGGGTTCGGCATCCCGGTGATCGCGGCTGCCGGCATGATGGCCGTCACGCACGAATACAGGCCGATGGCCCAGCAGGTCGTCATGTTGTTCGGGATGGCCGTGGTGGGAACGATGGTGCTGATGACGCTCGAGTTCGTCGATATCGTCCTGCCGTATTTCTATGTAGCGATGTGGGTGTTGCTGGCGCTCTATCTGGTTTATTTCGTCGTGCGGCTATTGCGCGTCGGGGAAGCGTTGCATGCGACGACGACGACGCTGGCGCTCGTGCTGTCGCTGGTCGTCGCGTACGTCGACGACCTATACAAGATGCCTGGCAATACGCACGGCGCCGTATTCAGTTTTCCCGTGCTGGCGCTGCTGACGTGGTCATATTTCGCGGTCGCGATCTATTACGCGTACTGCGCGCTGGAACGGAAGCGTCATGTCGAAACGGCCGGGGCTGCAGGCATGCTCCGATGGCGTGAATTTACCTCATTCGAATAGGAATCCTGAAATGAATGAGGATCTTAAAGAGTATGCAACACCCGGCGCGGATCAGGCGGGACAGGCGGTGAAGCCGACGCCTCGGCGCGGAAGGAAACGCGATGGTGAGTCACGGGAGCGTTTGCTGCAAGCGGCACGCACGATCTTCGCCGAAAGGGGGTATGCGGCGGCGAGCATCGAGAGCATCGCCGTTGCGGCGGGCTATACGCGCGGCGCATTCTATTCGAATTTCAGCGACAAGACGATCGTGCTGCTCGAATTGCTAAAGCGTGATCACGAAGACGTCGAGCGTGAACTGATGCGCATCGTAGAAGCGCGCAACGACCGCGAGGTCACGGAGCGCGCGATGCACGCGTACTTCAGGCAACGCTATCGCCAGCCAGACGCCTGCGTCCTGTGGATGGAAGCGGCGCTCCTGTCCGTGCACGACCAGCCGTTCCGCATTCAATTCTCTGCATTTCTGAACGAGCAGCGGGATCGTGGCTCGGCGTGCGCCGATGCGCGGCTGCCTTTGCCGATCGAGTTGCTGACGCTCGGCCTGACGGGGCTGGGCGACGACGTGTTGCCCGACGACGCGAGCGGACGGTGGCACCTGACAGACGCATGGGTCGACGCGGCGGTGACGCGGGTGTTCGCGATCAGCCCGTACGACGAGTCGATGGAATGACCGCGCGATTGCGGTGTACCGGTGGAAGGACAAACTGACGAGGACGGAAGGAACATAAAAATGAATCGCAAACCCAGGCCGGATGCACAGACTCGGCGCAACATACTGCGCCTCGCAGCGGTGGGCGCGGCGTCGCTCGCGGCCGGCGATGTGTCGCTCGCGCATGCAGCCGACGCAGTCACCGGGAACGACGGCGTGCTCGACGTCGTGATCATCGGCGCCGGGCTCGCAGGGCTGACCGCTGCGCGCGACCTGAAGCGTGCCGGATGTGAATCGTTCGTCGTGCTCGAGGCGCGCGATCGCGTCGGCGGGCGAACCTACAACCACGACCTCGGCGGCGGGAGAATTTCCGAGGCGGGAGGGCAGTGGTTCGGCCCCGGCCAGACGGCGATCGTCGATCTCGCGCGCGAGCTGAACGTCGATTCCTTCGATACGTACTACGCCGGCAAGACGGTGTATCTGGCGGACGGTGCGCGGGTGGCCCAGGACACCCAGGGCACGGTGGGCGGCAACGGCACGATCGCGGCACGGCTCAACGCGATGGCGAAGAACGTGCCTTCGGCGGCACCGTGGAAAGCGCCGAATGCGGCGGCGCTCGACAAACTGTCGCTGGGTGCGTGGCTCGCGCAGCAAGGCCTGACCAACGAGGAGAAATTCTCGTTCAGCCTGGCGGCCCGTTTGTCGCTCGGCACGGCGCCGGCGCAGCTCGGCTTGCTGCACTACCTGGCGACGATCAACAGCGCGAACAGCGACTATGACCAGCTCGAGTCGATCAAGGGGGGCGCACAGGAATCGCGTTTCGTCGGCGGTTCGCAGGTGCTGAGCATCAGGATGGCGAACGAACTGGGCGAACGGGTGAAGCTGTCCTGCCCGGTGCGCAGGATTTCCGGCTGGGATCGCGAGGTCGTCGAGCTCCATACCGACCAGGGCGTCGTACGTGCGCGCCGCGTGATCGTCGCGTTGAATCCGGCGCTGTGCAACCAGTTCGTATTTGACCCGCCGCTGCCGGACGGCCGCGCGCAGTTGCAGCGCCTGTGGCCCGCGTACGCGCCGATGCGCAAGACGGTTCACGTCTACGACCGGCCGTTCTGGCGCGACGACGGGTGCAACGGGCAGGTCATCCCGGTCAACGGTCCGCTGTTGTGGGCCTATGACAACTCGCCGCCGGACGCCTCGATCGGCGTCATCAACGGCTTCATCGCACCGGGCGCGCTCGCGAGCGACGCGAAGGTGGCGGAACAGACGCTTTCCACGATCTACGCGCAGGCGCTCGGCGACAAGGCGCTGCGCCCGACACAGTTCCACGATTTCGACTGGGGCAAGGTGGACCCGTGGTCGTTGACCTGCATCCATCCGATTCCGCCCGGCTTCTGGACGAAGTGGGGCGAGTACCTGCACCCGCCGGCCGGGCGGCTGATCTGGTCAGGAACGGAGACGGCGGATATCTGGGCCGGTGCAATGGATGGCGCGGTGCGTTCGGGGCATCGCGCCGCACTGCAGGTATTGGGTGCGCTCGCGCATCGGACGACGGAGGCTTGAGTGAAGCGAGCATGGATCATCGGTGTTGTCGTGGTCGCCGCCGTGTCGGCGGCAGGCGTACTGTTCGGGCGCGATCTGTACGGCTATTACCGCTTCGGGAAGGCGCTGGACGGCGGGGCCGACACGCTCAGGGTCGATGCCGGCCCGTGGCCTCAGCCCCAGGAGACGTGTTTTATCTGTCACGGCCCGCGCGGGCAATCCGGTAACGGCGGATATCCGGCGCTGTCAGGCCAGCCGGCGGCCTACATCGAAGCCCAGTTGCGCGCGTTCGCCCGCGACCGCCGGCCGGACCCGTACATGGGGCCGCTTGCGCGCGGCATGGACGAGAAACAGATGAAGCTGCTGGCCGAGTATTTCGCGCGCCAGGCGCCGGTCCAGAACGAGAAGATCCGCGTCGACGCGGCGCTCGCCGCGCGCGGCATGTCGGTGGTGCAGACGAGGAGCTGCGTCGCGTGTCATGGCGCGGGCCTGACGGGCAACGAGCGCGCGCCTCGCCTCGCGGGGCAGGGCGAGGCCTATCTCGCGGACCAGCTCGTCGGGTTCCGGGCAGGCAGGCGGCACGACGAGACGGGCGCGATGAATGGGGTGGCCGCCGCATTGTCGGACGAGGACATCCGGGCCGTCGCGCACTACCTTGCGGGTATCGCACCGATGCATGCCGCGGCCGCATCGACGGATCATGCGCCGCGCCTCGCGAATCACGACGAGGCGGATCTGGTGAAGCAGATCACGGCCATCAAGACCGGGAATCGTGCCGATCCGGCCGGTGCGATGCATGCCGCTGTCGCCAGGTTGTCCGGCGACGACATCCGTGCCGTGGCGTACTACCTGGCCAACGTGTCTTCCCGGCGCGACGGCGGTGTGAGGTAACGCCCGGAGAGGCGATCCCGCCTGCTTGTGGCGACGGCGCGGGCGGACGCCAGCGCCGACGTGGAGCAGGCAGGCACGGGGCGGCCGCGACACGTCGCGCGCGACACACGCTGCGACGAACGGAGGCAGCGGCCGCGAGCCGCTGGCCGGCGGCGCCCCGGATGGAAATTGGTGTCGGCATCGGGTATAGTCGTTCGCGACCGGCGAAACGCCGGTCCTATCACATCAGGAAGGCGGGAACGCCCAGATCACGACGGAAGCGATGACAGTGCCTATTGAGCAACCGACCAGGAAACGGCGGATATCGAGTGCTGCACCCACCGGCGCGCAGCCTGAAGGCCTTCGGGCCCAGGGCGTCCGTACGCGCAAACTCATCGTGCGCGTGGCGAGGAAACTCTTGCTCGAGGGCGGTGCGCTGGAGTTTTCCCAGCGTGCGGTCGCGCAGCGTGCCGGCATCAGTGTCAGCAACCTCCAGTACTACTTTCCAACGCGACTTGCCGTGCTGCGGGCAGTCATGGAGCCCGAGATCGAGGCATACCTGAGCGCGCTGAAGCGCGCGCTCGAAAGCGGCGCGCCGCCGCGTGAAACGCTCGATGCATTGCTCGGTATGGCGCTCGAGAATGCGAAGGACGTCAAGGGCACGGCCCTGTGGGCCCACTTCGTTTCGTTCGCATCGATCGATCCCGAATGCGCGCGGCTGATCGACGAATGGTATGCGTCCTTGACGCAAGCCATTGCCGCGCTCGTCCGTGCGGTGAATCCGGGCTTCAAGGCGGCCGACAGCGAACACGTCGCGATGCTGCTCGTCGCGATGGCCGACGGGCTGGCGCTCCAGTACACGATGGGGCGGCAGACGGAGGGGCTCGATGCGAGGTTCCTGGCGTCGGCGTACAGCCTGGTGGAGGGCAAGGCGTCCCGCGGCAAGAGCCGATAGCGGCCGCAGCCTGGCCAGGTGACACGAGAAGACAGGGCATGTCCCTGTCTTTTTTCTTTTGCCCCCGCGCGTGATACCGCGTGGCGGGCGCCGCGTCTGGCGATGGCGACTCGCGGGGTGGGCATTCAGCTTGCCGGACGCGTGTTGCCAAGCGTTCCGCGGAATTTCGCGAGCTGGCGCGATTCCGCCACGAGCTGCCCGCCCGTATCCCGCAATTCACCATCGATGACCAGCAGGCCATTGCGGACTTCCTTCGTCAGAAAGCGTGCGTGGATCGGCCCGGGGCCGGGCGTGAGGTGTACCGCATTTCGATCGTCGGCACCGATCCCCACTCGGCCCGATCAATGACGTTGTAGATCGGCGGCGGGAACGCATCGGCGAAGAGGGCCAGCGACGCGAGCGTCGGTGATGATTCGTCATCTAGAGAAATCCATCCCTCGATGGTCGCGGCGTGTTGCGGCCCGCTGTTCTGCAATGCCCCAGGTGCGAGACGCAGGTCGAACTGCGAGATGAACGAGCGCATCGGATCGGGGATCGCCAGCGTGTCGATGCTCACGCACGCGCGACAAGGCGTGGCCGGCAGCTGCGGTCCCGCGCAGTGCGACGCCGTTGCGCCGATTGTCCGGGAGAAGTCGGTGAACGTCGCAACGCAGAACGCCTTGAGTTCGTCTTCCCGCATCAGCGACAACGTCGCGCGCGACGGGCTTTTCGTCGATCCCAATTCGACGATGCGGGCCGTTGCAGGGCCGGAAACGGGATGGCCGAGAAAACTCGCGTTGATCGACAGCAGGTCGGGGTGCGCGCTTCGGTTGGCGAGCGTCTCGGCTGCCAGCTTAGTGAGGTACCCCCCGTTCGGATAGCCGAGGACGTTGAATCGAGACGAGATATCGACGGGTATTTCCACGCAGGCGCCTGACATTCCTGTTCCTGTGAAGCCATGCCCCGTCGACGGGATGGGGAATCGAATTGAGCGGCACGCGCACCGCGACGTGCACGCGAGTCGCTACCGCGCATGGGTTGCCGTGATCGAGCGTGTGAATGCCATGCGGCAATGCCATTGCCGGCGGATCGATGCGATATCTTGCGAGGATTCGCGACCGCGAGCATAGCGGGCACGTGCGCCGCATTGAAGTTTATTTTGTGAATCGGCATGCATTCGTGCGATGAATGACCTGCTTCGCGCATCGTCGTCTGCACGCGTCCGATGGTCCTCCGAAGGCAGGGTAATCCCCCGTCTTTTTTTTATTCTTGTTATATGTATCATGACCTACGTTTGTCACATATTCCTACAAATGGATTGCATGGTTCGTCGACTGCCTTGCGCTACGAGCGGGGCGGGAGTAGCGGCCGCACTCCGATCGGTCTGGAACGACGTGCCGAACGGGCCGCCTATCGTTCGTCATCCTGATGGACGGCTCCCGAGCGACTTTCATTGCAGTAGCCAAGACAAAATGCCAAAGAAGTCTTTCCCCAATGGAGCAGCCGATTTGCATCGGAGGCAGTGGCTCAAGTATGCGGGCGCGTCAGCCGCCGCCGTGGGCACGCTTGCGATCGGCGCGCGGCAGGCGAGCGCCGGCGAAGGCGACACGTCCGGCACGCCGGGCGACGTGCTCGACGTGGTCATCATCGGCGCGGGGCTGGCCGGACTGACGGCCGCGCGCGACTTGCGACAGGCCGGTTGCGAATCGTTCGTGGTGCTCGAGGCGCGCGACCGCGTCGGCGGCCGGACACTCAACTACAACGTGGAAGGCGGATTTGTCACCGAGGTCGGCGGCCAATGGATCGGACCGGGCCAGACCGCCGTCGCCGATCTTGCCCGCGAACTGGAGGTCGGCACGTTCCCGAGTTACTACGAAGGCAAGACGGTCATCCTGGGCGGCGACGGCCGCGCGACGGCCGACCTGAAAGGCACGTTCGGCACCGACGAAGCCATATCGTCGAAGCTCAGCAAGATGTCGCGGGACGTGCCGTCGGGCGCGCCGTGGACGTCGCCCCGGGCCGGCGAGCTGGACAAGCTGTCGGTGGCCGACTGGCTGGTGACGCAGGACATCAAGCCCGAGGACCGGGTGGGTTGGGAGGGCTCGTGCACGCTGAGCGGCGGCGCTCCGCCGGTCAGCATGGGGCTGCTGCACTTCCTGTCGATGATCAATTCGGCGTCCAGCGACTTCACGCAACTCGACTCCATCAAGCACAGCGCACAGGAAACGCGCTTCATCGGCGGCTCGCAGATCCTTTGCACGAAGATGGCCGGGCAACTGGGTGACAAGGTGCGCCTGTCGACCCCGGTGCGCCGGATCTCCGGTTGGGATCGCGACATCGTCACGCTGCATACCGATCGTGGAGCGGTGCGTGCGCGCAAGGTCATCATGGCCATCCACCCGGCCCTCTGCAACCAGGTGCAGTTCGAGCCGGCGTTACCCGAGAAGCGGGCGTCGCTGCAGCGTGCGTGGCCCGCTCACTCGCCGGCGCGCAAGACGGCGATGGTCTATCGCCGTCCGTTCTGGCGCGAGAAGGGGTTGAACGGCCATATCTTCCAGGTCGGCGGGCCGATCATCTGGGCGTACGACAACTCCCCGCCGGGCGGCGAGATCGGGATCATCAATGCGTTCGTCCGGAACGCGCTGTTGCCGACGGACCGGAAGGCCGCGCAACACATGCTCACGGACATCTACGCGCAGGCGTGGGGTGACGACGCGCTGTCGCCCGTGTCGTATCACGACCATGACTGGAGCCGCGCCGACCCGTGGACGATCACGTGTGTGTCCGCGATTCCACCGGGCTTCTGGAGTGCGCACGGCGAGGGACTGCATTTGCCGTGCGGCAATCTGATCTGGTCGGGGACCGAAACCGCGAACATCTGGGCCGGCTACATGGATGGCGCCGTGCGTTCGGGCCATCAGGGTGCATTGCAGGCGCTGAACGGCCTGCGTCGCGCATAGGAGAGCAATCATGAAAAAACGCATCTTGCTCGCCATTGCGGGGCTCGTCGCCGTATCGCTCGTCGTCTTCGGGCCGACGTTGCTGAATCTGTACCGCCTTCAACAGTTCGTGTCCGCGTCGGAAGATGCGTACCGCGCCGACGGCGGACCGTGGCCGCACCAGACCGACACGTGCCTCGGCTGTCACGGCGTCAAGGGTACGTCGGTCGACCAGGGTTATCCGAGCCTGGCGGGGCAACCGGCGTCCTATGTGGCGGCCCAGCTTCACGACTTCGCGAGCGGCAAGCGCGCCAACCCGAACATGGCGCCGCTGGCGATGAGTCTGAGCGAGGCCGAAATCAAGTCGCTGTCCGAGTACTACGCGCGGCAGCCGGCCCGCAGCAACCGCTACTTCGAAGCCGATCCGCAGCTGGCGGCGCAAGGCAGGCAACTGGTCGAGAAGGGGACGTGTGCCGCGTGTCACGGCGCCCGCCTGACGGGCCAGGCGAAGTTCCCGCGACTGGCGGGCCAGGGGCACGACTATCTCCTGAAGCAATTGGAGGCGTTTGCCGCCGGCACGCGAACCGAAGCGACCGGCACGATGCAGCGCGTCGCCGCCGCGCTGTCGCCGAAAGACCGCGAGGCCGTCGCCCAGTACCTGGCGAGTTTGAATCCGGAGAAGGAATGATGAACCGTATGCAATCGGAATGGAGTGTTTGATCATGGACAGCAGATCGCTCGTACTTTGCTTCGCCAGTGCGTTGCTGGCAACCACGACGGCCACGTACGGCTGGAAGTTTCTCAAGCGGCGCAATTTCCTGCTCGGAATCGAGTGGCTCATCGTCACGGTCTCTTCGACCAACGCGCTGATCTACTTCGCGACTCGCTTCGAGATCTCGGGGCTCGTGTCGCATGTCCTGGATGCGTTTTCCCGGGGCTTCGGGATGCCGCTCGTCGCCGTCGCGGGCCTGATGGCCGTGACGCGCGGCTACAGGCCGTCGGGCCGTCAGGATGTCTTGCTGTTCGGGATTTCCACCGTCGGCACCGTCGTGCTGGTGTCCGGCCTGATCGCGAAAGTGCAACCGTATTTCTATGTCGCGGCATGGGCATGGCTGACGATTTACCTCGCGGGTTTCGTGCGGAAACTGCTGGCGGCCGGCGAGCGGTTTCACGCGATGACGACGACCGTCGCGGCAGTGACCTCGATGGTGATCGCGTGCATCTACGACTTCTATCCGATACCGGGAGACGAGCACAACGTCGTGCTCAACTTCTTCGTACTCGCGCTGGTGACGTGGTCGTACATGACGGTCGTGCTGTATTACGCCTATTGCGCGCTGGAGCGCGCAGGTCAGACGCATGACGCCAGCCGGTTCCGCTCGCCACGGAACGGGGATCGTCGCCTCGCGTAAGCGCGTGGCGACGCGCATCGGAGCATTCGCGTCGATCGAAGACACGCGCCGGAGACGGCTGTCGTGTCGCGCAGGGTCGAATCGCCTCTGTGACTCACCGCGGCCGATCGCGCGCGTGAGTCACGGTGTGCCGGAGCGCGGCTTGCCTGCATCGGCCGTCGCATATTCACCGGCCTTCGTCGGGCGGTGTCGACATCGATCCGTCGACGACCCGAGCGTCTCGTTGTCCGGCTTGTTCTGGATGGCGGGGTGTCCGCGCGGTGCTGACCGCGACACGTGAAGGCCGTCGAACAATCGTCGCAGGAAAGAGGGGGCACTAGCCCTTCGCGTGCCCTTTCGTCGCACGTGCCAAGCGGCGCGCCGGCAGGCGCGCCGCCGTGATCGGCTTCGCATGCCCGGCTGGGGGATCGGCTGCCATGCAGGCATCCAGATTTGTCCACGCATTGAATTCGTACCGGGAATACCCTCTCTTTTTATTTTGTTCTAAATTTATCATCATTACCTAACATTGTTATTCCGTTCTACAGTCAAGACGGTACAGCGCACCCTCGAGCGGGGCGCGGGCGAACCAACAGGAGGTGACCGATGGACGATGTCAAGCGCAAGGCTTTCGCGGAAGACGGCGCGGTTCTGATCGAAGGTGTGTTGAACGAGGAACAGCTGGCCCGATGCCGGCTCGCGTTCGACTGGGGTATTGAAAACCCGGGGCCGATGGCGTCGAGCATCCTCGACGGTACCGAATTCCGGTCGCACGTCGACAACGCGAATCCGTATGCGAAGGAACGGCTCGACGAGCTGGTCGCCACGCTGCCGCTCGGTCGCCTGTTTGCCGACTTGTGGGGATCGGAGCACGCGTGGTTCTTCGCCGAGGAGCTGTTCCTGAAGCGAGGCGGAAAGGGCGCACGCTCGTTGTGGCATCAGGACACCTCGTACCTGCCGTGGGCAGGGATGCACTTCGGCAACGCGTGGATCAGTTTCGAGGCCGTTCCCAAGCGCAACGCGCTCGAGATCGTCCGGGGTTCGCATCGCGGCGTGCGTCACGACGGCACCACGTTCCAGAACGTCGACGATCCCACCGAGCCGCTGCATGGCGGTGGCGTCTGGCCGCGGATGCCGGACATCGAAGCCGAGCGCCGCGCCGATCCGGGCAAGTACGACATCATCTCGTGGGCCACGAAGCCGGGCGACGTCCTGCTGCTTCATCCCGGCGTGCTGCACGGCGGCGGCGTGGTCGATCCGGCGTTTCCCGATCGCCACACGCTCGTGCTGCGCTTCTTCGGCGACGACGCCACGTTCAGCCCGCTGCCGGACTACAGCGCATCCGGCTTCACGCCGGCCGGCGTGCTGTTCGTGGACGAGCTCGCGTCCTTGAAGGCGGGCGACCCGTTTCGCGCGCCGTGCTTCCGTCAACTCGTCTGAATCCGGAGGATTCCAGTCATGGCAACAACCAGCAAGCGGCAACAGATCATTCCACCCGGGTTCAAGGCGTGGTACGACACTTACCATTTCGCCCCGGCTACGCGTGTGGGCGACACGATCTGGGTTTCCGGCCAGGTCGGGATCGGCGCGGACATGCGGCCGGGCGACGGCGTGCAGGCGCAGGCGCGCATCGCGTTCGAATCGCTGAAGGCGATTCTGGTCGAGGCGGGCGCGAGTCTTGCCGACGTGGTGGAACTGACGACTTTTCATACGGATCTGCGCGCCGAGGTAGAAGCCTTCACCACCGTGAAGGACGAATACTTCCCGGATCGGTATCCGTCGTGGACGGCGGTCGGGGTGACGCAGCTCGCGCTGCCCGAGCTGTGTGTCGAAGTGCGGGCGGTGGCGGTGGCCGGTTCCGGCGCTGCCTGACGCGGACGCCCGGCCGTTCGCGCGGCCGGCGCGGCGTCGACGCAAGAGGGTGTTCGACGCCGCCACATCCGGCAGAAGAATACCGACAATATTTCGTATTACTTACAACGTAGAGCGCATCGGCCGGTGATGTCGAGCGTTTCGCGGTCGCGGAGGTCGCGCGATGGCTTTCCATGAAGCGGCGTGCCAGCCGCACGAAACGGATTGAACGCCTGTCGCCCGTCAACCGCACAACCGGTGAATGAAAGCCGAGTCTCGGAAGGAGAACATGATGAAGAAGCACACGATCGGAACCGTGTCCGCAATCGCGGCTGCATTGTTGGTGATGGCCAGCAGCGCCGTGGCTGACGACCTCACCCCCGCAGGAGCCGAACGCGGCGCGAGCAAGGACGGCTCCATTCCGGCCTTCGCCGGCAAGCAGGAGCCGCAGTCGGGCTGGGAATACGGCAAGACGCGAGGCGATTTCTGGAAACACCGGAGCGAGAAGCCGCTTTATTCGATCGATGCCGCGAACGTCGACAAGTACGCGAGCAATCTGTCGCCCGGCCAGATCGCATTGATCAAGCAGCGCAAGGGTTACCGGATGGATGTCTATCCGTCGCACCGCGAGTGCCAGATGCCGGAATTTGCCGAGCAGAACACGAAGGCCAACCTCACGGCCGCGAAGCTCGCGTCGGATGGAGAAACGCTCGAAGCGGGCGTCTTGCCCGGCGTGCTGTTCCCCCAGCCGAAAAACGGCGCCGAAGCGATCCTGAACTACGAGAACCGGTATCGGGGTATCGGTATCGAATGGCCGCTGGTCGTCACGTCCATCTCTCCGCGTCCGGGCGGCGGCGAATGGATCGACGGGATCGGCCCGCAGGTCTTCTATTTCCCGTCGGGCAAATCGGGCAAGAGCGGGCCGAAGGATGTCGACCAGCTCAGCCTGGCCGCCTATTTCTCGGCCACTTCGCCGGCCGCGCTGGCCGGGCAGGCATTCGTGCAGCGCCAGTATTTCAACAAGGACTCGGAAACCTACTACTACTTTCCGGGCCAGCGCCGCGTGAGACGCATGCCGGCCTATACGCATGACGCGCCGCTGATCGGCTTCGAGAACCAGTACCTGATCGACGAAGCCAACATGTTCAACGGCTCGATCGACCGGTTCAACTGGAAGCTCGTCGGCAAGCGAGACTTGCTCGTTCCGTACAACGCATTCGGCATGTACAAGTTCAAGAGCAAGCTGCACGACGTCGCGACCCCGGACGGCATCGCATCGGCGAACCGCCGCTACGAGATGCATCGCGTATGGGTCGTCGAGGCGACGGTCAAGCCGAGCGCGCGCCACGTCGCGTCGAAGAAGGTGTTCTACCTCGACGAGGACAGCTGGCTCGCGCTCGTCGGCGAGGACTACGACGCGCAGGGCAAGCTGTGGAAGGTGCGCGAGAGCTACCCGATTCCGGTATGGGAGCTGGGCGGTGCCTGTGACAACGAGCCGATGGCGCAGTACGACGTGCTGAACGGGCGTTACGTATTCGATTCGTCGACGATCGGCCAGAGCAAGGATATCCGCTGGTATCAGGAGATCAACGATCCGCGCTTCAAGTCCGATTTCTACTCGGCGGAATCGCTGAGATCGGTCAGCGAACGCTGATTGCGGTAATAAAAAAAACAAAACAGGCCCGACGTGCGCGCTCGCGCCGTCGGCATCCGGTCTGGAGATGGGTGGGTGGTGCGATGAAAGCAAGCAATATCGTCAAGAGTACTACGGTGTCGATTGCAATGCTGGGCGCGGCAACGTCGACTGCGTACGGGTACGAGTTCACGCTCGGGGACGGAGTCGTCCAGGGGTCGTGGGTGAGCAATCTCACGGCGGGCGGCGGGATCCGGACCAAGAGTCCGAGCTGCTCGCTGACCGGCGATCCGAACGCATACGGATGTGGTGCGGCCGCCAATACGAACCAGTGGGGTTACGGCGACAACGGCGATCTGAACTACCGCAAGGGGCAGCCGTTCAGCACTTACGTGAGCGCGACCAGCGAGCTGCTGCTGAAGATGCCGAGCGAAGGGCTCAAGTTCATGGTGCGCGGCACGGGCATGTACGACTTCTTCGCCGGGAGAACGGCCAGAACGCCGCTGTCGAGCACGGCTGCCGCGCAGGTGGTGTACAACACGCAGCTACTCGATCTGTGGGCGCAGAAGGATTTCACGATCGGCGGGCGCAACGCGCACGTCCGGTTCGGCAACCAGGTGATTAACTGGGGCGAGAGCATCTACGCGCAGAGCGGCATCAACGCGACCAATTCGATCGATGTGCAGAAGCTGCTGATCCCGGGTTCGCAGCTCAAGCAGGCGCTGCTGCCGGCGCCGATGCTGAGCCTCGCCGCCGATCTTTCCCACGGCTTCAGCACCGAAGCGTATTACCAGTTCCAGTGGAACGGCAACCGCATCCCGCCGGTCGGGTCGTACTGGTCGCTGGCGAACGTCATCGGCCGCGGCGCCGAACCATTCACGATCAACGCGAACAACCCGAACTTGGCCGGCCCGGGAGTGGGCACGATCGCCAATGCGATCGGCGGCGGGGCCGCGGCGGGCAACCAGGACACGCTGACCGCGATCAAGAACGGGCTGGTGAACGGTGCGTTCGCCGGGCCGCCGTTCAACGACATCGGTATTCCGGTTTCGACGCAGCTGCCCGCGAAATACCGGCCGCAGTTCGGCGTGAAGTTCAATTACGCGCCGCGCTCGTTCGATGCGAACTTCGCGTTCTACTACCTGAACTACACGGACAAGTCGCCGGTGCTGTCGACGCTGGCCAACGGTACAGCCCAGTGGTCGTATTTGCAGAACCGGCAACTGTTCGGCGCGAGCGCGAACTTCGGGGTCGGCCCGTGGGCGATCGGCACCGAGCTGTCGTATCGGCCGCGCGATGCGGTCGCGCTGTCGAGCTGTTACGGCGCGGGCGGCCCGACCGACCTGATTACGAACGGCGTCCAAGGTGTCGACTGCCAGCAGTGGGCCGACAAGAAGAAGTTCCAGCTGGATGTGAACGGGCTGCTGGCTCTGACGCGCAGTGAGTACCCGTTCCTGAAGCTGATCGCGGCGGATTCCGCCGCGTTGACCTGGGAACTCACGTGGATCTACTACCCGGGCCTCGGTTCGGACGTGACGCGCACGGTGGGCGGGCAGCCGGTCACGCAGGTGCCGGCCACCGGCTATTTCCCGTGGTTGAACAACAACTCGGGGCTCGGCTATCCGATCGCGCAAGGGCAGGGCACGTCGAGTTCGGTGGGCGCGACGATCGACTTCAACTGGACGTACGACGGCTCGCTGATTCCGGGCTGGCAAGTAACACCGGGCGTGACGTTCAGCACCGGCCTCTACGGGTACACGCCGACCTTCACCGCGAACTACATGCAGGGCGCGAAGTCGGTGAACGTCTACGTGCTGTTCAACCAGAATCCGCCGACGTGGCAGGCGGGCATCAACTTCGCGGCGTTCTTCGGCGGCCATCAGTCGGTGGGGAACCCGTATTCGGACCGCAATTTCGTCGGTGTGTTTGCTACCCGGAACTTCTGACGGGTGCAAGCGGAAGCGAGCGCGCGTGTCGGGCAGCGCCGGAAAACATGAAGGGGTCATGCAGTGCTTAATCGTCTGGTCAGCCGCCTTGAAAGGCTTTTTTTCGGTCATCGCGCGATCGTGCTCTCGGCGATCGGCCTGTTCACCGTCGTGATGGCCGTGTTCGCGATGCAACTGCGCATGGACGCCGGCTTCGAGAAGCAGATGCCGATCGGGCACGAGTACATCCGCACGTTCCAGCAGTACCGGAACGACCTGCTCGGCGCGAACCGGATCACTGTCGTCGTGCGCGCCAAGCGCGGCTCGATCTGGACGCCAGACGGCCTGACGCGGCTGTACAAGGTCACGCAGGCAGTGACCTACCTGCCGAACGTCGACCGGATCGGCGTGCGCTCGCTGTGGACGTCGAACGCGTTCGTCAATGAAATTACCGATGAAGGGTTTCGGGCGGAGCCGATCATTTCCGGCACGATCACGCCGGATCAGCTGACGCCGGAGATCGTCGAGAAGATCCGTCGAGCGACGACGCTGGGTGGCTATGTCGGCACGCTCGTGTCGCACGGCGAAGATAGCGCGATGATCACGGCCGAACTGAACGAACGCGACAGTGCGGGCAAGGTGCTCGACTACGTCGCCTTCAATCATTTGCTGGAACAGAAGATCCGCCAGCCGTTCGAGGATGCGGGCTACGAAGTCCAGATCATCGGCTTCGCGAAGCAGATCGGCGACATCGCGGACGGCGCGAAGGGCGTACTCGGCTTCTGCGCGATCGCGCTGCTGCTGACCGCTCTTGCGGTGTACTGGTATTGCCATTCGCTGCGCTTCACGGTGCTGCTGATCGCGTGCTCGCTGACGTCGCTGGTCTGGCAGTTCGGCACGCTGAAGCTGCTGGGTTTCGGCCTCGACCCGCTCGCGGTGCTGGTGCCGTTCCTGGTGTTCGCGATCGGTGTTTCGCACGGTGTGCAGCAGGTGAACTTCATCGTGCGCGAGATTTCGCACGGGCACAGTTCGTACGAGGCGGCGCGCCGCAGCTTCAGCGGGTTGCTGATTCCGGGCGTGCTGGCGCTGATCACCGCGTTCGTGTCGTTCATCACGCTGCTGCTGATCCCGATCCCGATGGTGCGTGAACTGGCGATCACCGCGTCGCTCGGCGTGGCATACAAGATCGTGACGAACCTGATCCTGCTGCCGGTGGCCGCGTCCTGCTTCAACTTCACGAAGCGCTACGCGGACAGCGCGCTCAAGCGCGGCGAGCGGCGCTCGGCATGGCTGCGCCCGCTGGCGCGCGTCGCGCAGCCGAAGTATGCGGGGGCGACAGTCGCACTGACGCTGGTCGTGTTCGCGATGGCCGCGTGGCAAAGCCGCGATCGCGTGATCGGCACGCTGCAGCCGGGCGCGCCGGAATTGCGCGCGGACGCACGGTTCAATCGCGACGCGACGGCCATCGCCGGCAACTACGATATGGGCCTCGACTGGCTGACGGTTGCGATCGAGTCGGCCGGCAAGGGCTGCGACAACCCGGCGGTCGGGCTGTACGAAGACGATTTCGAGGCGGCCATGCGCACCGAGCCGGGCGTGGTGTCCGTGCAGTCGTACTCGGGCATGCTGCGCGCGTACAACCAAGGCTACAACGAAGACTATCCGAAGATGAACGTGGTGCCGATCGACCCGGAGAACTATGGGGCGGTATCGGTCGACGTCGGGCGCGTGAAGGGTTTCATGAAGGCCGACTGCACGATGTCGGCCGTGCACCTGTTCCTGACCGACCACAAGGCGACGACGATCAACCGCATCCTCGACGACGTGAAGCAGTATCGTGCGTCGCATCCGTTCCCGGGCATCGCCGTGCGGCTCGCGGCCGGCAACGCGGGCGTGCTGGCGGCGACCAACGAGGAAGTCGCGGGCAGCGAGCTGCCGATGATGCTGTACGTGTACGGCGCGATCCTGATCCTCGTGTTCCTCGCTTATCGCGACTGGCGCGCGATGATCGCCTGCTGTGCACCGCTGTCGGTCGCGACCTTCATCGGCTACTGGTTCATGAAGGAACTGCAGATCGGGCTGACGGTTGCAACGTTGCCGGTGATGGTGCTGGCCGTGGGGATCGGCGTCGATTACGCGTTCTACATCTACAACCGGCTGCAGGTGCATCTCGCGAGCGGGCAGACGATCGTGAAGGCGGTGCAGCACGCGATGCTCGAAGTCGGAGTCGCGACGATCTTCACGGCGATCACGCTCGCGATCGGCGTGGCGACGTGGAGCTTCTCCGCGCTCAAGTTCCAGGCCGACATGGGCAAGCTGCTCGCATTCATGTTCATCGTGAACCTCGTGATGGCGATGACCGCTTTGCCCGCGCTCGCGTCGCTGCTCGAACGCTGGTTCCCCCGCCGCAAACCGGCCCGCGCGCCGGGTTTGTTCAGCCACTGAAGCTTGCGAACACGCTGACGGAGATTCCCGCATGGTCAAGACCCTGGCTGCTTGCGCCGCACTTTGCATCGTCGCGGTTGCCATCCCGCGATTTCATGAAACCGTCGCAAGCCCGACCGCGCCGGCTCGTGCGTTCGCGACCGACACGGCACGCACCGGTGTGCGCCATGCCGCAGCCGGGGAAACGGGCGTCGCGACGTCGTCGAACGACGGCAAGGCCGAGCGACAGGCAGCGGTCGCACCGGGTGCCGACCAGCCGCCGGTCGTTGTGCTTCACGAAGCGAATGCCGGCTGGTCGTCGCTGTTCAACCACTGATGCCCGCACACACTACAGAGATTCACCATGATCAAGATGCTGGTTGGCTGTACCGCGCTCTGCGCCGCCGCGACGGTCTTCGCGCAACCGCAGGACGGAACAGTAGCGGCCTGGGCCGCGAAGCCCGCGCACACGTGGGCCGCCCCGACACACATGATGCTGATGGACGCGACGCGTGCCGGGTCGCGGGTCGTCGCGGTCGGCGAGCACGGCATCGTGCTGCTGTCCGATGACGACGGCAAGACCTGGCGTCAGGCACGACGCGTGCCGGTGTCGGCGACGTTGTCGGCCGTGTCGTTCGCGGATGCGAAGCACGGCTGGGCCGTCGGCCAGTGGGGCGTGATTCTCGCGACCGACGACGGCGGCGATACGTGGGTCACGCAGCGGCTCGATACGTCGGTCGACCAGCCGCTGTTCTCGGTGCTGTTCACGAATGCGCAGGACGGCATTGCGGTCGGCCTGTGGTCGCTGATGCTGCAGACCCATGACGGCGGCAAGACGTGGGCGCGTACGACGCTGCCGAAACCACCCGGCGGCGGCAAGGCCGACCGCAATCTCTATCACGTGTTTGCCGACGCCGCACACGCGCTTTACGTCGCGTCGGAACAGGGGATGGTGCTCAAGTCGGCCGATGGGGGCACGAACTGGACCTATCTGCCGACCGGCGGCAAGGGCACGTTGTGGTCGGGCGTCGCGATGCCCGATGGCCGGATCGTGGTCGGTGGGCTGCTCGGCAGCCTGTACCAGAGCAGCGACGGCGGCGCGAGCTGGACGGCCGTCGACAGTCGCACGCGGAGTTCGATCACCGATCTGATGGCGGCAGGCGACGGCCTGGTCGGCGTCGGGCTCGATGGCCTGGTGTTGAAGCAGCGGGCCGGGGCCGCAACGGTCGAGGTCGCGCAGCGACCGGATCGTGCGACGCTGACTGCCGCGCTGCCCGGCAAGGGCGGCACGCCAATGCTGTTCTCGCAGGACGGCGTGTTGACTTCGCCTTGATTGCAACTCGAGTTGCACGGAATTTTTATTGGCAAAACTGAGTGATGGAGGCAAACATGAGCGATTCGCAGTACAGGATTCGGGATGAATCGACCGGCAATGCCATGCGGTTCGATGCATCGCGCGCAGATCGTGCGTTGCAAATGTACCGGCCCATCGGCGGGTGGATCGAGCGGCCGGACAACATCCAGCCTCAGCTGGAAGGCGATGTTCGCGCGGACGTGGTCGTCGTGGGCGCCGGCTTCGCTGGCCTGTCCACTGCGCTGGAGCTGACCGCGCGCGGCGCCAGCGTCGTCGTGATCGAGCGCGAGTTCGCGGGCTTCGGCGCGAGCGGGCGCAATGCCGGCTATCTCGCGGGCGGGCAGGGGCTTGAATACGAGCTGTTCGTGAAACGCGTGGGGCACGAGCAGGCGAAACGAATCGTCGGATTCTATGACGAGGGCGTGGTCTACGTCGAACGCAAGCTCGTCGAATACGGGATCGACTGTGACTACCGCGCGTCGGGCATCGTCCGCGCCGGCGTGCATCCGTCGCAGGAGAAGCGCTTGCGCGAGAACATGGAGGCCGGCATCGCGCTTGGTTCGCCCGCTCAGTATCTCGATGGTACGGCGATGCGCGCACGCGGGATTCCACCCGCGTTCCTGTTCGGCTGCCACATCCCCGGCGGCGGCACGCTCGACCCCGGCAAGTACGTGACGGGCTTGCGGCGCGCGGCGCTCGCGGCGGGTGTGAGGCTTTACGAGAACACCGCGCTGCTCGACTTCGACGCGGGCGAGACCGTGCGAGTCCGGACGGCGCGCGGCAGCGCAAGCGCACCTGTCATGGTGCTCGCGACCAATGCGTATACGCCGCAACTCGGCTTGCTTGGCAACAAGGTGATGCCGCTGCGCGTGTCCGCACTCGAAACCGAGCCGTTGTCCGATGCGCAACTGGCGGCACTGGGCTGGCCAAATCGCGAGGGAATCGTCACGCCGCACCTGACGATGGAGAGCCACCGGCTCACTGCGCGGAATACGCTGTTGGTGACAACCAAGCGGCTGGATTACGTTTATGGATCGCGTACGCCGAACGTAGCGGATGAAGCGGCCTATCGCGCACTGCTCGCGACGTTGCACGCGCGTTTTCCGCAACTGGGCAACCAGCCGGTGCGTGCGTGCTGGAGCGGCTATATCTCGATTGCCAGCGATGCACTGCCGGTGGTCGGCGCGACCGGCACGCACGGCAACGTGTTCTACACGGCTGGATGCTCGGGGCACGGCGTCGGCACGCAGTCGCTGATCGGGCAGGTGCTGGCCGACCGGATCAGCGGTGCGGAGTCGCCACTGCTCACGACGCTCACGCACCGCACGCCCGCGCTACCGCCGGAGCCGCTGCGCTGGTGCTCGATCAAGGCAGTGCTGGGCGTCGCGAACTTGCTCGACGAGCGCGTGAATCGCCACGCGGATCGCGGATAGCGTCGCGCGACATCGTCACGACGGACCGAACACGATGACCGAACCCAAAGCACACCACGGTGGCAGAAGGCGGCGCCCGACGCGTGCCGCTTCGTCAGGCAGCGATCTCGACGGCTTGCGGGCCCAGGGCCTGCGTACGCGTAACACGATCGTTCGCGTCGCGCGGGAACTCCTGCTGAAAGGTGGCCCGCTGACCTTCTCGCAACGCGCAGTCGCCGCCGGTGCCGGAATCAGCGTGAGCAATTTGCAGTACTACTTCCCGACCCGTCTGGCCGTGCTGCGGGCCGTGATCGAACCGGTCATCGATGCGTACCTGGTCGAGCTGAAACGCGTGCTCGATAGCGATGCATCGCCGGACGACGTGCTCGAACGCGTGCTGGCACGCTCGCTGAGCGATGCGAAGGATGCGCAATACGGCGCGCTGTTCAGGCATTTCCTGTCGTTCGCCGCCATCGATCCAGAGTGTCTCAAGCTGTTCGACGGATGGTACGACACACTGACGCGCGAGATCGCGGCGCTGTTGCGCGCCGTCAATCCGGCGTTCGACGCGGCCGACGGCCTGCACGTTGCCACGCTGTTGATTGCGACCGCCGACGGCCTGACGATGCAATCCGGGTCAGCGCGATTTACGCAGCGGCTCGATGCGATGTTCATGGAGACGGCCCATTGCCTCATCTACGGAAAGCGACCTTGAGGCAACCTCCCGCGGTGACGGTGCGTGGCGAGTAGGCGCCGCCGGTCACGGTGCGGTTGCGCGATATCGTGCCGGGTGCACCGGGCCGGGACCGTGCGATAGCGGCAGAGACGTGTTGAGCTGACGGCAGCTGCCCGTTACGCGTCACCGGCCGTTTGCATACGTCGTCCGCATGTGAAGAGCGGTCTCGATGCATTCACCGCAATCAATCCGGATCGCTGGCGATCCAGTACAGCACCTCCAGCGCAGCCGCGACGTGCAGACGCTGCTGTGCGAGCGGGCGGGGCAGCAGCGACTCGGCGCGCTCGAGCCGGCGCAGCAGCGTGTTGCGGTGAACATGGGTTTTCTCGGCTGCGTCGGTCACGCTGCAGCCTTCCGCGAGAAACGCGCGCAGCGCAGCGCGCAGCGATTTGTCGGCGGTGGCCAGGTTGCCCAGCGTATTGGTGACGAACTGTTGTACGGATTCCATATGGTTCGTCATCAGTGCGATCAGGCTCATGCTGTCGGCGTGTACCACGCCGACGCCGGCATGGAGCCTGCCGAGCAACCGCTGTGTCGCCAGGGCGTCCAGGTGGCCGTGCCGGAATCCTTCCATGCCGCTCCCGGCGGTTGCGACGGCCATGTGCACGCCGGGCAGCAGCTTGATCGCACGCTGCAGCGAAAGCATCTCGAGCGGTTTGCCGTCGTGATACGTCCAGACCCACAACGTCGCCGTGTTCGCGACGACGACCAGCGCATTGCGCGTGCCCGCGCACTGGGCCAGCGCATCGGCTGCCCGTTCCAGCAACCCCAGCTCGATATCCGCTTCCTCGCTCCAGACGATCGCGGCGTGATGGCGCTGCTCCAGCGTATAGCCCAGGCGCCGGCTGGCCTCTTGCGCGCTGATGGTTGCGCCTTCGACGATCTGCGTGACGAGTTCGCGACGGTCGGCGTGGGTGCCGCGCAGTCGCGCTTCGCGTTCGGCGCGCATGAACTCCGCCATGCCCACCATGTTGGTGTCGATGAAAGTCGCGATCGAACGTGACGATACGGCGAGGAATTCGCGCAGTTCTTCCGGGTCCTGGGTCAACGCAAACGCGAGCTCCATCCAGCGTTGCCACACGACGCTCTGCGACGAACGGGCCGCGACGAACACGAGGTCGGTCAGGCCGCGCCGCACCAGTTCCTGCGCACTGCTCAGCATGTCGGCGGACAGAAAGCGGGAGACCGGCGCGCAAGGGTTCTCGAGGTTGGAGGTTGCCCAGTGAATCAGCCCGTTGCGGTTGATCCGCCGTACGGCCGCCGCGAGCACGGGGTCGCTCATCGTCGTGCTGGCCGCCACGTTCTCCTTGTCCAGTTCCTGCAGCCATTCCGTCTGCACATTCAGCGCGATCTCGGCACCCTGGCGCATCAATTCCCGGATGCGGGGCGACGGCATCGGCCATGGCGGCGGGGTAACGGGGGGGAGGTTCTGGGACATGGCAGGCAAGACGCAAACGAAGAGGTGCAAGTTGCACCAATTGTAGTCGCGTACTGTGCGTTCGACACCTTGTTTGGTCCAATCCGGTTGATAACAATAACGCCACATAGCGCATTTCGACGCGATCTGGAGACAAGCCGTGACCGTACACCCTCTTCCGTCCACCGAGCATGTGGATGTGCTCATCGTAGGCGCCGGCCTTTCCGGTATCGGCGTTGCGCGTCAACTCGAGACGGACCGCCCCGGCACGACGTACCTCATTCTGGAAGCGCGTGCCGCGACCGGCGGCACGTGGGACCTGTTCCGTTATCCGGGCATCCGCTCCGACTCGGACATGCACACCTATGGCTACGGTTTCAAGCCGTGGGCCGACAAGAAGGCGATCGCCGGAGCGGATGCGATCCTTTCGTACCTGAGAGAGACGGCAGCCGAATACGGGATCGATCGTCACATCCGCATGAATCACAAGGTGATCCAGGCAAGCTGGTCGAGTGCACAGGCTCTGTGGAGCGTCGAAGTCGAGCGCCTCGATACCGGCGAACGCAAGACGATCCTGGCCAAGTGGTTCTTCAGCGCCGCAGGGTTCTATCGCCACGACGAAGGCTACACGCCGAAACTCGACGGAATCGAGAACTTCGGCGGCCCGGTGGTTCACCCGCAGCACTGGCCGGAAGATCTCGACTACGGCGGCAAGCGCGTGGTGGTGATCGGCAGTGGCGCGACAGCCGTCACGCTGTTGCCGGCGATGGCCGGCAAGGCCGGGCACGTGACGATGCTGCAGCGCACGCCGACCTACGTGGTGAGCCTGCCGTCGGAAGACATCATTGCCAATACGCTGCGCAAGATCATGCCTCACAAGTGGGGCTACGCGATCGTGCGGCGGAAGAATGTCGCGATTTCCCGCTTCATCTGGCGCTTCTGCCGGTCGCGTCCGCAGGCTGCACGGCGCCTGATCCGCTACATGAACAAGCGCCAGTTGCCGAAGGATTATCCGGTCGACGTCCACTTCAACCCGCCGTACAACCCGTGGGACCAGCGCCTGTGCGCGGTGCCGGACGGCGATCTCTTCAAGTCGATCCGCGATGGCCGTGCGTCGGTCGTGACGGACCGCATCAAGACCTTCACGGAAACGGGCATCGTGCTTGAATCCGGGCAGACATTGCCGGCCGATATCATCGTCACGGCGACCGGGCTCAGCGTCAGGTTCTTCGGCGGGATCAAGCTGACGGTCGACGGCGAGCCGGTCGATCTCCACAGCAAGGTGGCTTTCAAAGGCATGATGCTCAGCGGCGTGCCGAATTTCGGGTTCTCGATCGGCTATACGAATTCGTCGTGGACGATGAAGGTCGGGCTGCTGGCCGAACACTTCTGCCGTTTGCTGACGCATATGGAGCGCGGCGGCTACGCGGTCTGCATGCCTGAATTGCCGGACAGCGACATGCCGACGCGCCCGTTGCTCGATTTCGGTGCCGGGTACGTGCAGCGCGCGATCGGCGGCCTGCCGCGCCAGGGCCCCGGCACGCCGTGGATCATGTCGATGGACTATCACGTCGATGTCAAGATTCTGCGTCATGGCCCGATCGAAGATCCGTGCCTGCGCTTCCGGTATGCGCAGGCAGCGGGCGGAACGGATCGCGTCGAGGCCCGTCGGGCCGTCGGAGCCTGATCATGACGATCCACGCCATGGAAGAGATCCAGGACGCGTTCTGCGATCTGTCGAGCGGAGTGCGCCTCTGCTATCGCACCTACGGGCCCGACGACGGCGAGCCGTTGCTGCTGATCGCGGGCATGACGCTGCAGTTGACCTTCTGGCCGCCTGCGCTGATCGGCGCGCTGATTCAATGCGGCTATCGCGTGATCGTGTTCGACAATCGCGATGTCGGGCGCTCGTCCCGCATCCCGCTGCCGGGGCCGAGTGTGCTCCAGCAATTCCTGCGCCGGCCCGTCAAGGACGGCTACGACCTGAATGACATGGCGCAGGACACGATCGGCTTGCTCGACAGCCTGCAGGTGGCGCGCGCGCATGTCGTCGGCATGTCGATGGGCGGCATGATCGGCCAGGTGCTCGCCGCGCGCTATCCGCAACGCGTGCTGTCGCTCACCTCCATCATTTCCACGACCGGCGCGCGCGAGGTCGGACAGCCGGCCATGTCCAGCATGCTGATGCTGACCGCGCCGCCGCCGCGCACGCGCGAAGCGGCGGTGGAGCAGTACAGCCGCATCATGGCCCACATCGGCACGCAGGCGTATCCCGCGGATGACGTCGCACGACGCGCGTACGCGGCCCAGGCGTGGGATCGCGGCCAGCAGGCGCGCGACCACGAGAGCACGACCCGCCAGATCGGCGCGATCATCAATTCAGGAGACCGGACCGACGAACTCCGGCGAATCCAGGCGCCGACGCTGGTCGTGCACGGCGATCGCGACCTGCTGGTCGCGCCCAGCGGCGGCGTCGCGACCGCCGCAGCCATCGCGGGTGCCGACATGGTCACGGTGCGCGGCATGGGGCATGACATTCCCGATGGCGTCGTGCCGCTGCTGACGAGTCTGATCGATGGTCATATCCGGCGCCGTGCGACACGCGCTACCGCGGAACTCGTACGCGCCGGCAGGCACATTGCGTGAGCCGGCTCGCTTGCGGCAGGCGATCCGCGCGTGACGCCGGGACGCAGCGCTCACGCCATCGCCGGCCACCGAACCGGCCCGTCGCCGCGTGAGAACCAGGAACATTTTGCAAGCCGCTTGTCGTCGTGACGCGACGCGATCGCACGATCGACAAGCCGGAGGAGACACCATGCATCAAGGCTACCCAACCGACCTTGCGGCGCGCTTCGAGCGCCAGCGCCGCGCCTTCGCACTGGAGCCGAACCCGGCGCTGGCCACCCGGCTGGCGCGCCTCGAACGGCTGGCTGCGTGGCTCGATGCGCACGAGCACGACATCGTACGCGCCATCGACGCCGATTTTCAGGGCCGCTCGGCTCACGAGACGCGGCTGGCGGAGGTGTTCATCGTGCGCACCGGCATCAGGCACGCGCGCCGGCACCTGAAGCACTGGATGCGGGCGCGCCGCGTGCCGACCGCGCTGCATTTCCGTCCCGGCTACAACCGGCTCGTGCCGCAACCGCTGGGCGTGACGGGCATCATCTCGCCGTGGAACTACCCGCTGCAGCTTTCGCTCGGGCCGGCACTCGCGGCGCTCGCCGCCGGCAATCGCGTATTGATCAAGCCGTCCGAGCTTACGCCGGCGCTCTCCGACCTGCTCGTATCGATGGCGCGCGAAACCTTTGCGCCGGACGAACTGGACGTCGTGGTGGGCGACGTCGAACTGGGCAAGGCGTTTGCCGGCCTGCCGTTCGATCACCTGTTCTTCACCGGTTCGACCCAGGTGGGGCGTGTCGTCGCACAGGCGGCCGCGGCCAACCTGACGCCCGTGACGCTCGAGCTCGGCGGCAAATCGCCGGCCATCCTCGATGCGTCGTGCAACGTCGCGATTGCCGCGCAGCGCATCGCGTTCGGCAAGCTGCTCAACGCGGGCCAGACCTGCGTCGCGCCCGATTACCTGCTCGTGCCCACCGGAATGGCCGACCGTGTCGCGTCGCAGCTGTCGCGGGCCGTCGCGCGCCTGTATCCGACGCTCGCCGCCAATCCCGACTACACGGCCATCATCAGCGCACGCCACCGCGCACGCCTCGCCGACATGGTCGATGAAGCACGTCGCGCGGGCGCGCGCATCCTCGAAGTCAACCCGGCCGGCGAATCGTTCGGCACGTCGTCGCGCAAATTCGCGCCCACGATCGTGGTCGGCGCGCCGCCCGATACACGGCTGATGAACGAAGAGATCTTCGGCCCCGTTCTGCCGATCGTCGAATACGCGAATCTCGACGATGCGCTGGCCTACATCCAGGACCGCGCGCGTCCGCTGGCGTTGTACTGGTTCGGCGAAGACGCGTCGCGCTGCGACCGCGTGCTGCGCGAGACGGTGTCCGGCGGCGTCACGATCAACGACTGCCTGTGGCACCTGGTGCAAGAAAACCAGCCGTTCGGTGGCGTCGGGCAGAGCGGCATGGGCGCCTATCACGGGCAGTGGGGCTTCGACACCTTCAGCAAACTGAAGCCGGTGTTTCACCAGACCCGCTTGAACGGCGCCGTGCTGTTCCATCCGCCGTACGGTCGTGTCTTCGATTTGCTGCTGCGCACGCTGTCGCGTCTTGCGTGACCTCCGAATCCTGTATCGAGAGAAATGC
Source organism: Burkholderia cepacia (assembly GCF_001039005.1). Taxonomy (GTDB): domain Bacteria; phylum Pseudomonadota; class Gammaproteobacteria; order Burkholderiales; family Burkholderiaceae; genus Burkholderia; species Burkholderia theae. The sequence continues at coordinate 11,418 of NZ_LDWR01000031.1, read as the reverse complement.
CATGAATCATCAGTTCGACTACATCGTCGTGGGCGGAGGCTCAGGCGGCAGCGTGGTAGCAGGGCGCTTGACCGAAGACCCGAACATCACCGTCTGCCTGCTGGAAGCGGGAGGCAGCGGTAACGACATGGCGATCAACATCCCGGCGGGCACGGTCGCGATGCTGCCGACCCGCCTCAACAACTGGGCGTTCGATACGGTGCCGCAACGCGGGCTCGGCGGGCGCGTCGGATATCAGCCGCGCGGCAAGGCGCTGGGCGGTTCGTCCGCGATCAATGCGATGGTCTACATTCGCGGCCACCGCAGCGACTACGACACGTGGGCCGCGCTCGGCAATCCCGGCTGGTCGTACGACGAAGTGCTGCCTTACTTTCGTCTGAGCGAGCACAACGAGCGCATCAACGACGAGTGGCACGGCCAGGACGGCCCGCTGTGGGTAAGCGACCTGCGTTCCGACAACCCGTTCCAGGCGCGCTTCCTGGCGGCGGCGCGCCAGGCCGACCTGCCGTTGACGGACGATTTCAACGGCGGGCAGCAAGAAGGCGTCGGCATCTACCAGGTCACGCAGAAGCAGGGCGAGCGGTGGAGCGCGGCGCGCGGCTATCTGTTCCCGCACCTCGGCAAACGCACCAATCTGGCCATCGAAACTCACACGCAGGTCCGGCGCATCCTGTTCGAGGGCAAGCGCGCAGTGGGCGTGGAAGTGCTGCAGAAAGGCACGCTGAAGACATTCCGCGCCCGGCGTGAGGTGGTGCTGGCAGCGGGCGCGCTGCAGACGCCGCAGTTGCTGATGCTGTCCGGTATCGGCCCTGCGGGCGAGCTCGCGCGCGTCGGCATCGAGACGCTGCACAATCTGCCCGGAGTGGGCCGCAACCTGCAGGATCACCCCGACTTCATCTTTAGCTACCGCACGCGCAGCCTCGATACGATGGGCATCTCGTTGGGCGGCAGCGCGCGAATGCTGCGCGAGATCATGCGCTTTCGCCGTGAACGGCGCGGCATGCTGACGTCGAATTTCGCCGAAGGCGGCGCGTTCCTGAAGACGCAACCGGGCCTCGACGCGCCCGACATCCAGCTGCATTTCCTGGTGGCGCTGGTCGACGACCACGCGCGACGCATGCACCTGGGTCACGGGCTGTCCTGCCACGTGTGCCTGCTGCGCCCGCGCAGCCGTGGCTCGGTCACGCTGCTCAACCGCGACCCGGCCGCCGCGCCGCTGATCGATCCCGCGTTCCTTGACGATCCGCGCGACCTTGAGGACATGGTGGCGGGATTCAAGATCACGCGCGGCCTCATGAACGCGCCCGCGCTCGCGGAGTGGATCACGCGGGACATGTTCACGCGCGACGTACACAGCGACGACGAGATCCGGGCAGTGCTGCGCAAGCGCACGGATACCGTCTATCACCCGGTCGGCACCTGCCGCATGGGGCAGGACGCGATGGCCGTGGTCGATCCGCAGTTGCGCGTGCATGGTATCGACGGGCTGCGCATCGTCGATGCATCGGTGATGCCGACACTGATCGGCGGCAACACCAATGCGCCCACCATCATGATCGCGGAGAAGGCGGTCGACATGATGCTCGGCGTCAGCCGGGTGGCGTCCGCGGCGCGCTCGGAAGCGGCGGAAACGCGCCGGGTCACGACGTCGGGCATCGAGGCCGGCCGATAGCGTGAAAGTCCGATCACGGTGAAAGTCAGATTGTCGTCAGCGTCGGACTTTCACGCGACCAAGCGAATGCGTGCATGCAGCGTCGGGACGACGGGTCCCGTCGATGCCATTTATCACCCGCAGTTTTGACGAAGAGTTGCCGAATCATGTCTGCCATCCGATCGCCATTCTGGCCCGCGCATCTGGCCGCGCATCAGGTGCCGCCCGCGACCAACCTGTTTCGTCACGTGGAGGCCGCGGCGGCGCGTCATCCCGACAAGCCGTTCATTCTTTTCTATGACACACCGGTCTCGTTCGCGCGCTTCCAGGGCGAAGCCGAGCACGTGGCAGGCTTCCTGCAGCAACGGTGCGGCGTGAAGGCGGGTGACCGCGTGCTGCTGTACATGCAGAACAGCCCGCAATGGATGATCGCGTATTACGGCATCCTGCGTGCGAACGCAGTGGTCGTTCCGGTCAATCCGATGAACATGACCGACGAGCTGGCGCATTACATCGAGGACAGCGGTGCGAGCACGGCGTTCGTCGCGCAGGACCTGTATCCGCGCATCGCGCCGCTCGTGGGCGGCGCGAGTGGCCTCGCGAACGTCGTCGTGGCGACGTATGGCGACTACGTGGCGCAACCTTCGGCCGTCGCGTTGCCCGATTTCGTGGCCGCGCCGCGCCACGTCGACGGGCCGGGCGTGGTCCACTGGCGCGATGCGCTCGCTGCAGAACTGGCGCCGGGCGAACTGACGGCGGGCCCGGACGACATCTGCCTGATGCCCTACACGTCCGGCACGACGGGCAAGCCGAAAGGCTGCGTGCATACGCATCGAAGCGTCATGTGTACGGCGGCGGGCTTCGTCGACTGGTTCGACGATCCTGAAGACGCGATCCACCTGGCGGTGCTGCCGCTGTTCCATGTCACCGGCATGCAGGGCGGGCTGAACGGCCCGCTGTACCGCGGGTCGACCGTCGTCGTGCTGCCGCGATGGGACCGCGATGCCGCGGGCCGCGCGATCGGCCGCAACCGCGTATCGGTGTGGCAGTCGATCTCGACGATGATGGTGGATTTCCTGTCGAATCCGAACTTGCAGGAATACGACCTGTCGAGCCTGCGCTCGTTGCGCGGCGGTGGCGCAGCAATGCCGGACGCGATCGCCCGGAAGCTCAAGGACGCGGTCGGGCTCGATTACGTCGAAGGCTACGGGATGTCGGAAACGATTGCCGCAACGCACATCAATCCGCCGGCACGCCCCAAGCCGCAGTGTCTCGGCATTCCGGTGTTCGACGTCGATGCGCGGATCGTCGATCCGATTACGTTCCAGCCGGTGCCGCAAGGGGAGGTGGGCGAGATCGTCATGAATGCGCCGCAACTGATGCAAGGGTACTGGCGCAATCCGGATGCCACGAGGGACGCATTCGTCGAGATCGACGGCAAGCGCTTCCTGCGCACCGGCGACCTCGGCCGCGTCGATGCGGACGGCTATTTCTTCATGGCCGACCGGCTGAAGCGGATGATCAACGCATCGGGCTACAAGGTGTGGCCGGCCGAAGTCGAGACGATGATGTACCGCCATCCGGCGATCAAGGAAGTGTGCGTGATCGGCACGCGCAGCGCGCATCGAGGCGAGACCGTCAAGGCATTCGTTGTGCTGGATCCGGCGTACCCCGACGGGGTGACTCCCGACGACGTGATTGCATGGGCGCGCGATCATATGGCGTCCTACAAGGTTCCGCGCATCGTCGAATTCGTCGATGCACTGCCGAAATCCGGATCCGGGAAGATCATGTGGCGGGAACTGCAGGAAAGGGAGGAGGCCGCGACGGCCGCGGCTCAAGGAAACGCAGTGGTGTGACTGACCCGCGACGCGTTACGCGTCGACCTGGATGAAGCAGTCATGAGGGAATTTCCTCATGTGTTGCGTCGATTTTGTGTTTGTCATGACGACCTATCATTGTTAATGTGAACTATCAATCGGACGGCCCGGTTTGCGAAGTCGTCCGATCGGGTCGGTCACTGTTATCGAGGGGTTCCCTGCGCGGGAGTCGGACATGGTGTACGGAGAAAGAGAATGAGGAACGATTCATACAAGGTCATGCGCTTCACGGCATGGAGCGCGATCATCGGTGGCCTGCTGGCCTACGCGAACGTGGGGCTTGTGTCGATGGTAGCCGGCACGGATGCCGGCATGTTGTTGCACGGCGCGACCATGCTGAGCTTGCCGTCCGACACGCGCGACCTGTTTCGCTTATCGATGCTGGTCGACGTGTTCGGCTTCTATCTCGCGGTGCTCGTGATCGGCGGATACTTCCTGCATACCTTCAAGGATGAACTTGGCGCGCTGAGTTACATGATCGCGTTCGGGATCGGGGCGTACGCAGTGCTCGGCATCACGGGCGCCGCACTCCAGTTGTCGGTGCTCAACCCGCTGGCGCAAATGTATGCGGGCGGAGACGACGCAACGAGGGCCGCCGCGGCGGCTGCATGGACGACAGTCGCCAACGGCACGCAAAGCGGGTTGTGGTGGTCAGAAGGCCCGCTGGTGTTCTTCTGGGCACCGATCGTCGCCAATCAGCTGAAAAAGGCCGGATGGCACGGGTCGTTCCTGCTGAAGATAACCGCATGGTTTTTCGCGGTCATTTTTGTGTCGGGATTCTTTCCGGAGTTCGAAGCCGTGACGGGTGCGAGCGAGATCGTCGTCGTCCTCCTGCTGCCGTTGTGGATGTTGTGGTTCGGCTTGCAGTTGCTTCGCCGTGCACGAAAAGTTCCGGCACGCGTGCAAGGTGCTGGCGCGACCGCCTAATGCAACGCTCGAACACATCTCCATAGAGGATTGAATATGTCTACCCTGATCGTGAGCTACCCAAGCACGGAAGGAGCGATCTTTGACCGCGAGTATTACCTCTCGAGGCACGGTCGACTTGTCGGCACGGCGTGGAGCAAATTCGGTCTGCAATCTACCGAAGTCTTGTTTCCTTCATCTACCCAGCAACCCTTCGTATGCGTTGCGATACTGCGTTTCAGTGATCAGGTTGGAATCGACATGACTCTCTCTTCCGCCGAAACTCGTGAGGTGATGAGTGACGTGAAAAATTTCACCAATATCACGCCGACGATTTTCCGCGCGGACGACTGACAGGTCGCTCGGCTAGCCGACTTCGTTATTGCCATCGGGCCCGCAATCCATGCGATGAACGATACCATCTGAGAAACAGAACTGCTGATGACATTAAAGATTGGGATTCCTCTGGAGACCGCCACCGGCGAACGGCGCGTAGCGACCGTACCCGAAGTGATCGAGAAGCTGATCAAGCTGGGGTTTTCGGTAGTCGTCCAAAGCGGTGCCGGTGCCGGCGCGAACTTTGACGACGACGCCTACCGCGCGGCCGGCGCGAGCGTTGCCGCGACAGCGGCCGAGCTCTGGTCCGGCAGCGACATCGTGTTCAAGGTGCGCCCGCCGACCAGCGACGAAGTGGCGCTGATGCGCGAGAGCGGCACGCTGATCGGCTTCGTCTGGCCGGCACAGAACCCGGAACTGATGGAGCAACTGGCGGCCAAGCGGGCCACCGTGCTGGCGATCGATTCGCTGCCGCGTACGCTGTCGCGCGCCCAGAAGATGGACGCGCTCACGTCGATGGCCAGCATCAGCGGCTACCGTGCGGTGATCGAGGCCGCGCACGCATTCGGCCGCTTCCTGAATGGCCAGGTCACGGCGGCCGGCAAGATTCCGCCGGCCAAGGTCTTCATCGCCGGTGCCGGCGTGGCCGGCCTCGCCGCGATCGGCACGGCCGCCAGCCTCGGCGCGATCGTGCGTGCGAACGACACGCGTGCGGAAGTGGCCGATCAGGTCAAGTCGCTGGGCGGCGAGTTCGTCAAGGTCGACTACGAGGAGGAAGGCTCGGGCGGCGGCGGCTATGCGAAGGTGATGAGCGAAGGTTTCCAGCAGGCGCAGCGCGCGATGTACGCGCAGCAGGCCAAGGACGCCGACATCATCATCACGACCGCGCTGATCCCCGGCAAGCCCGCGCCGAAGCTGATCACGGCCGAGATGGTGCAGTCGATGAAGCCCGGCAGCGTGATCGTCGACATGGCCGCCGAACAGGGCGGCAACTGCGAACTCACGGTGCCCGGCGAGGCCGTCGTGCGCCACGGCGTGACGATCGTCGGCTACACGGATCTCGCGTCGCGCCTGTCGCGGCAGTCGTCCACGCTGTATGCGACGAACCTGCTGCGCGTGGTCGAGGAGCTGTGCAAGGGCAAGGACGGCACGATCAACGTCGACTTCGACGACGACGCGATCCGCGGCCTCACCGTCATCAAGGAAGGCAACGTCACGTGGCCGCCGCCGCCGATCAAGCAGGCGGTCGTCGCGCCCAAGCCCCAGGCGGCGCCCGCAGCGGCCGCGCCCGCGAAGTCCAAGGGCCACGGCCATGCCGGCGAGCCGATGTCGGCCAAGTCGCTCGCGATCGTGTTCGCGGTCGGCGCGCTGGTGTTCCTGTTCGTCGGCCAATTCGCGCCGGCGAGCTTCCTGTCGCACTTCACGGTGTTCGTGCTCGCGTGCGTCGTCGGCTACATGGTGATCTGGAACGTCACGCCGTCGCTGCACACGCCGCTGATGAGCGTGACCAACGCGATCTCGTCGATCATCGCGATCGGCGCGCTCGTGCAGGTCGCGCCGCCCCTCGGTGAACTGGCCAACGCGGGCGATCGCCCGTCCGGGCTGATCCTCGGCCTGGCGGTGGGCGCGCTGACGCTCACGGCCGTCAACATGTTCGGCGGCTTCGCGGTCACGCGACGCATGCTGGCGATGTTCCGCAAATAAGGGGACGACAACAATGACTTCAAACCTGACTACCGTCTCCTATATCGGCGCCGCGATCCTCTTCATCCTCAGCCTCGGCGGGCTGGCCAACCCTGAAACGGCACGCCGCGGCAACCTGCTCGGCATGATCGGCATGCTGATCGCGGTGCTGGCCACCGTGGCCGGTCCGCGCGTGTCGGCCGCGGGCATTCCGTACGTGGTCGTCGCACTCGTCGTCGGCGGCGCGGTCGGCCTGTACGCCGCGAAGAAGGTGCAGATGACACAAATGCCGGAACTGGTCGCGCTGATGCACAGCCTGGTCGGTCTCGCAGCCTGCCTGGTCGGCTTCGCGAGCTATATCGACACGTCGCTGCAGCTCACTGGCGCCGAGAAGGCCATCCACGAAGTGGAGATCTACGTCGGCATCCTGATTGGCGCGGTCACCTTCGCAGGCTCGATCATTGCGTTCGGCAAGCTGTCGGGCAAGATCGGCGGCAAGCCGGTGCTGCTGCCGGCGCGGCACTGGATGAACCTGGCCGCACTGCTGATCGTGATCTACTTCGGCCGCGCGTTCCTGCATGCGGAAAGCATCCAGGACGGCATGCTGCCGCTCGTCGTGATGACGGTGATCTCGCTGCTGTTCGGCGTGCACATGGTGATGGCGATCGGCGGGGCGGACATGCCGGTCGTGGTGTCGATGCTCAACAGCTACTCGGGCTGGGCGGCGGCGGCCACCGGCTTCATGCTCGGCAACGACCTGCTGATCGTGATCGGCGCGCTGGTCGGCTCGTCCGGTGCGATCCTGTCGTACATCATGTGCCGCGCGATGAACCGCAACTTCATCAGTGTGATCGCGGGCGGCTTCGGCAGCGGCGCAGGCGCCCCGGCGGCAGCCGGCGGCGGCGCGCAGCCGGCCGGCGAGGCGGTCGCGGTGAGCGCGGCGGAAACGGCCGAACTGCTGCGCGAGGCGAAACGCGTGATCATCGTACCCGGCTATGGGATGGCGGTGGCGCAGGCCCAGCACACGGTGTTCGAACTGACGAAGCTGCTGCGTGAAAAGGGCGTCGACGTGCGTTTCGCGATTCACCCGGTCGCGGGCCGCATGCCGGGCCACATGAACGTGCTGCTGGCCGAAGCGAAGGTGCCGTACGACATCGTGCTCGAAATGGACGAGATCAACGGCGACTTCCCCGAGGCCGACGTGTCGATGGTGATCGGCGCGAACGACATCGTGAACCCGGCGGCGCAGGACGACCCGACGAGCCCGATCGCCGGCATGCCGGTGCTGGAAGTGTGGAAGGCGAAGACGTCGATCGTGATGAAGCGCAGCATGGCTTCGGGCTATGCGGGCGTCGACAATCCGCTGTTCTACAAGGACAACAACCGCATGTTGTTCGGCGACGCGAAGTCGATGCTCAGCGAGGTTTTCGGCATGCTGGCGATCTGACCAGCTCATCAATCTATTTATTGGGTATCCCAGAGTCAGGATGACCCGCTATTTCACAATAAAGGAGTATTTGTATGATCAAGTCCCGCCGCAATTTTATGATCACGTCCGCAGGCATCGCTTCGGGACTAGCGCTGTCACGCGTTGCGTTTGCAGATGCAGCTAAGGTGTCGGAAGCCGATTCGACGGCGGTCGCACTCGGCTACTTGGCCGACGCGACCCGGGTGAACAAGGCGAAGTATTCGAAATACGCAGCGGGAGAGGACTGTCGGAACTGCACGTTATACCAGGGAAAACCGAATGATCCGTTTGCCCCGTGCCCAATATTCGGCGGCAAGCAAGTTGCGGCCAAGGGTTGGTGTAGTGCGTATAGCAAAAAAGCTTGATTTCTCAAAGGCAGCATGTCCACGGAAATCATGTGAATGCTGCACATCGTTGCACGCCCCACACACATTGCTGACCGATCCGTGTATGCCGAGGCGCACGCGGACGATGGGAAAGCCGTCGACGACCACAACGGATAGTTGGTATATCAGTCACTAAGGTGGCTGATTTCTGTCTCCGAAGCATCACTTCGGGCAAACAGTGTAAACACGATCTAGGCGAATTATGAAAACGCAAATCACCGAGCTCCTCGGCATCGAGCACCCCATCATCCAGGGCGGCATGCATTTTGTTGGCTTGGCCGAACTGGCCGCCGCGGTTTCTAACGCGGGGGGGCTTGGCATCCTTACGGCGCTGACGCAGCCCACGCCGCAGGCTCTCGCTGACGAGATCCGTCGCTGCCGCGAGCTCACCAACAAGCCATTCGGCGTGAACCTTACCTTTCTTCCAGTGCGCACGCCGCCGGACTACGCCGGATACGTGAAAGCGATCGTAGATGGCGGCGTCAAGGTCGTGGAGACGGCGGGGAACAATCCTCAGAAATGGTTACCGGAGTTGCATAAGGCCGGCGTCAAGGTCATTCACAAATGCACTTCAGTGCGCCACGCGCTCAAAGCCGAGGCGCTTGGCTGCGATGCAGTCAGCGTGGATGGTTTCGAATGCGGCGGTCATCCCGGCGAAGACGACGTGCCCAATTTCATCTTACTGCCGCGTGCTGCCGACGAGCTGCGTATCCCGTTTTTGGCATCCGGAGGCATGGCAGATGGCCGCTCGCTGGTCGCCGCTCTGGCTCTCGGCGCCGCCGGCATCAATATGGGCACGCGCTTCGTGGCGACCCGGGAAGCGCCAGTGCATCCGCGCGTGAAGGAAGCGATCGTCCAAGCCAGTGAATTGGACACGCGTCTGGTCATGCGGCCGCTGCGAAATACCGAGCGTGTGCTCCGCAATGCGGGGGTCGATCGCCTGCTGGAAAAAGAGCGGCAACTGGGCGCGGATATCCGTTTCGATGACATTGTGGACGAAGTGGCAGGCGTCTACCCGCGTGTCATGCGAGACGGTGACCTCGATGCTGGCGCGTGGTCCTGCGGCATGGTCGCGGGTCTCATCCAAGACGTTCCTAGCGTTGCCGAACTGATCCGTCGAGTGATGAGCGAGGCCGAGCAGATTGTCAGGCAGCGCCTGTCAAAGATGATCGACTGAGAACGCGCGGCTAGGCAGCTAATGGAGGGAACGCGCATCGGTCAAATTCGTCGATACCACGTGCGAAAAAGCGTACTCGGCGTCACCTATGCGCTTCATCTGATCGGCATAGCCGTTGAAGCGCACCGGCCATCCGCGGCTCGCCAAGGCATCAGATGCTGCTCGACCACGGCTTCCACGACCTTGAGACGATCCAGCTCACGCATGCTCATGGTGATCAGTCCAGGATGGTCCACGATGCGCTCCGGCAGTCCAAACCGCCGCACCCCCGAAGCGGACATTACAACTTAGCCGTCGCAAGCAATGTCGTAGCCATTTCAAGATGTCGTGGCGCCAGCTAAATTGAAATGTCGCGGTGTTTGGGCTTTCTCTTGTCCTTGTTTAAGGTGTTGGGGTGGGGCGGCGAAGCCGCCCCCCCGTTCTCTGATTCCTTCGACGCTGACTCCGAGAATGGCTTGATTCAGGTCAGCAACCTCGAGTGCACGCTGCTTCTTCAGCCCAATGAGCGCCTTCTTCGCTCGAACTTCTTCACCGCTATGGGTGCGGGACGGTGAACCGGATGCACGGCGATCATCACGTATGGTCTGGACGCGCCGGGCGACTTCCAGTGCGCTGGCCAGCCGCTTGTTCTCGACCTCTGCGCCTTGATCGATGCACGCGATGCGATCGTATTGCTGGCACGGCAGCACCACGCCATTGGCCTGCACCTCGATCACGCCATCGGGATATTCGACGACCTCGATGTATTCGTGCACGAGACTCCGATTGGCCACCGAATCGGCTAGCAGGTACATCACGCGGTCATACTGCACCGTCAACGCATTGGATACTCTGCGCGGCACGCGATAGGACAGTATCTGCCTCAGATCTTCGTCCGCGCGCAGCGATCGATGCGCATCGTGATCGCTCCTGGGCGGCTTGCCGAAGCGCCGGTTGAAGTCAGCGATGAAGGAGGGCGCATACGCATTGGCTGCCTCGCGCGTGCTGATTCCGCGCAGCCTGAGTTCCTTGACGAGCCGGTCCTGCAGTGTCAGGTTGGCCCGCTCCACACGCCCCTTGGCTTGACTCGTGTTTGCACAAAACGCGTCGATATTGAGCTCATACAGAGCCCGGCCAAACTGCGTGACGCCTTTGCCCGCGGTCTCGGAGCGCTTCTTCACGTAAAAGACGCTCGCCTTGTCGCTGTAGAACGCCACCGGCTTGCCGTGCGAACCCAGATACTTCGACAACGCCTCGAAATAGCTGAACGTCGACTCGTTCGCCGTGAAATGCAGCGCCATCAGCCGTCCGGTTGCATCGTCGATGAACACCAGCAGCGTGCAGGCTGGCGCACGCTCCTCGAACCAGCGATGGTCGCTGCCGTCGATCTGGATCAGTTCGCCGAGGCACGCGCGGCGATTCCGTGGCTGGTAGACCTTCGGCGGACGCTGTTTGCGCGGAATCCACAGGCCGGAGGCCATCATCAGTGTACGAACTGTCTCGACGGCCAGTTCGATGCCGTGACATTCGCGCAGCTTCTCGCACGCCAGCGTCGGGCCGAAATCGACGTAACGCTCGCGGATCAGCGCCAGCGCCCGTTGAGCCTTGCCCGCAGGCAACTGATGATTGCTTGGGCGCCCACGCTTACCCGACACCAGTCCCGCCACGCCAGCCGCGCGATAGCGCAACACGAGGCGCTCAACCTGCCGCACGCTCAAACTCAGCCGTTCGGCTGCCTGGCCGGGCTTGAGCCGGCACTCGGCCACCGCCTCAATGACCTTCAGCCGATCCACTTCATGCATCGTCATCGTGATCGTCCCAGTCGCGTTCATCGCCAGCGCTCCCTGAGGGGTGTCGGCGATCAACCTACAGGCCAAAACACGACATTTTTATTTAGCGGAAACGCGACATCTGAACTTGGGACCTACAGCAATGTCATACCCGGATTCAGA
>NZ_LDWR01000030.1 GCF_001039005.1 Burkholderia cepacia | reverse complement strand
AGCGCTCACGCTTATCGGCTGTTGATTAAGACAGACTAGCTGTCTGCGGTTAAACCGGTTATAATGCCGGCCGCTTTCAATAATCTTCAATGACAAATATTCGAATGAGGTTTGTTCGAGTCTTTTTCATTGGCGATTGAGCCAGTCAGAGTGATACGTAGTACGTATCGGCTGTCGTTCTTTAACAATCTGGAAGAAGTAAGTAATTTGGATAGCGGAAGCGTCTTGAGATGGACGTGAAAACTATC
>NZ_LDWR01000003.1 GCF_001039005.1 Burkholderia cepacia | reverse complement strand
GCGGGCACGGCGGCGGGTGCCGTGGCAGGTACCGGCGCCGACGCGGATGCCGGCATGCCCGCGCGTGCGACTGCGGGTTGCGCGGGCGGTGTCGGCGGCGTTGCGAAGGCGGGTAGCGACACGGGCGCGGATGAGGCGCCGGCCGCGCTGGCCGAAGGCGTTTGCGCGGTGATGCCGGTCGTTGCCGCACCGGCCTTTGCGCCGGCCAGTTGGCCGCGCAGCGAATCGAGTTCGCGCGTGAGCGTTTCGACGGTCGCCTCGAGGCGCGCGACGCGATCGGCGAGCGGTACGGGCGGCTGTTGCGGCGTCGCGGGCATCGCGGATGCATCGGATGCGGCGCGCTTGTTCTTGAGCTTGTGTTGCTGCAGCGCGTGGCCGATACAGAACCCGATGGCGGCACCGAGCAGCGAGCCGCTCGCGCCCGAGAAATCCCCGATCAATGCGGCGATGCCGCCCACGATGAAACCGATTACGGCGAATGCCCAGTTCAACGCCTTGCTCCCTCTCTATCGTTATCGTCCTTCGATCGCGGATCGCACCGGATCGAGGCGGTTTCAGCACGGCCGGCAGGCGAACCGGCATGCGCGCGCCGCAGGCGGACCGTCGTGCGACAGACCCGCGCAGCGTCGCGATCGGCGTGTTTGCCGGCAATGTATCACAGCGGCCATGCGGGATTTTCAGGGTTGCGGACAGGGGGCGATACGTGGCTGATTTCCGTGCATGACGATCGTTCGACGCGGCTTTTTTTGTACGGTCATGCTTTTTGCGGGCGGCCGACAGGCACCGGCAGACGGCCGGTCGGCGCGCATTGATCGGACGACAGTCGCGCCACCGGCGGATCGGACGTGAAATTGTCGCAAAGCGACCAGCGCCCGACGCGAATTGGCGCAAAACATCATGCGATGCGCGCCGCGCTGCTGCGCACAAGTCCGGCGCGCGATGCCCGTCGTTGTTGGCCGTGCGCGTATTGCGCCGCCGCAATCGGGTGCCGCCGCGTGCCGCGCCCCGCCGGGCGGGGCTGGGGGGCGTGTCGTATTTGCGCAAGCGTTTGTCGTAATTCGTCGGCAGGTCGGGGTTTTTTCTGGCAACTATGTAGGCACGCTATGACTCGCTCGAGTCCCCGCTACACGAGGAGAAGGTTTCGATGGATGCCCCCAAGGTCGTAGTCGAAGGTCTGTGCAAGGTGTTTGGAAGCAACCCGCAGCAGGCGCTCGACATGCTCGCCGCCGGCTCGACGAAGGACGAGGTGCTCAAGCGCACCGGTCAGGTCGTCGGTGTGCACAACGTCTCCTTCGATGTGCAGGAAGGCGAAATTTTCGTGCTGATGGGCCTGTCCGGCTCCGGCAAGTCCACGCTGATCCGCCTCGTGAACCGGCTGGTCGATCCGAGCGCCGGCAAGGTGATGATCGACGGGCTCGACGTCGCGTCGGCGCGCCGCTCGGCGCTGACCGCGCTGCGCCGCAAGGACATGAGCATGGTGTTCCAGTCGTTCGCGCTGATGCCGCATCGCACCGTGGTGTCGAATGCCGCGTTCGGCCTCGAGGTCGCGGGCGTCGGCAAGAAGGAACGCGAACGGCGCGCGATGGAGGTGCTCGAGCAGGTCGGTCTCGCACCGTTTTCGCAGAAGCTGCCGTCCGAGCTGTCGGGCGGGATGCAGCAGCGCGTCGGCCTCGCTCGCGCGCTGGCCGTGAACCCGTCGCTGATGATCATGGACGAGGCGTTCTCCGCGCTCGATCCGCTGAAGCGCCGCGAAATGCAGGATGTGCTGTTGCAGCTGCAGAAGGAACAGCGCCGCACGATCATGTTCGTGTCGCACGATCTCGAGGAAGCGCTGCGCATCGGCAACCGCATCGCGATCATGGAAGGCGGCCGCCTCGTGCAGGTCGGTACGCCGCAGGACATCATCGCGAACCCGGCCGACGACTACGTGCGCGCGTTCTTCGACGGCATCGATACGAGCCGCTACCTCACGGCCGGCGACCTGATGCAGACGGGTGCCGTGCCGATCGTGTCGAAGTGCGATGCCGCGAACGTCGCGGCGACGCTGAACGGCAGCGCCGAATACGCATTCGTGCTCGACGCCGAACGCAAGATCCGCGGCTTCGTCACGCGCGACGCGATCGGTGAGGCCACGCCGTCCGTGCGGCCGATCGAGAGCATCCGGCGCGACGCGTCGCTCGAACATGTCGTCGCGCGCGTGGTCGCGAGCCCGAATGCACTGCCGGTCGTCGACGACGACGGCTGCTACTGCGGCTCGGTCGATCGTGCGCTCATCCTGAAGGCCATCACGCGTTCGCGAGGTTCCCATGTCTGAAATGATTCCGCTCGGTACCTGGGTCGACCAGGGCGTTCATTACCTGCTCGACCACGACGCGAAGACGTTCGACGCGATCGGTCAAGCGATCGAGGGGCTCGCGGCATTCGTCGAGCACAGCCTGCAGGCGATTCCGATGTGGATGATGATGGCGATCTTCATCGGCGTCGGGCTGTGGCGGGTGGGCTGGCGCTTCGCGCTGTTCACCACCGCGTCGCTGCTGCTGATCTTCGCGACGGGCTTCTGGGACCAGACGGTCATCACGCTCGGCCTCACGCTGTCGTCGACGATCATCAGCCTCGTGCTCGGCATCCCGCTCGGCGTCTGGGCCGCGAAGAGCAAGTGGGTCGCCGCGACCGTGCGTCCGATCCTCGACCTGATGCAGACGATGCCTGCCTTCGTCTACCTGATTCCGGCCGCGATGCTGTTCGGTCTCGGCCGCGTGCCGGGGATCCTGTCGACGGTGATCTTCGCGATGCCGCCCGCCGTGCGCCTGACGAGCCTCGGCATCCGCCACGTGAACCGCGAGATCGTCGAAGCCGGCCAGGCATTCGGCTGCACGCCGTGGCAGCTGCTGTACAAGGTGCAGTTCCCGAACGCGCTGCCGTCGATCATGCAAGGCGTGAACCAGACGATCATGATGGCGCTGTCGATGGTGATCATCGCGTCGATGGTCGGCGCGGGCGGTCTCGGCAACGACGTGCTTGCGAGTATCCAGCGCCTCGACATCGGCCTCGGTTTCGAAAGCGGTCTGTCGGTCGTGCTGCTCGCGATCATTCTCGACCGCATCACCGAAAGCTTCGGCCGCGCGCCGGGCACCGTGAAAGCGCCGCTGTTCTCGGGCCTCAAGCAGCTGTTTCGCGTGAAGCCCGCGCACGCCCAGGCCTGAACGACCGGCGGCCGGCCCGTCTCCCGGCCGCCTTCCCTGAATCGATAACGGCTTCCGCGGCTTTGGCCGCGGGGCTGGCCCCCTGCAACCTCCTCGCCAGGAGACCGATGTGACGTCCGCCGTCGCTGTCGCGCCCGCCGCCTGCGTTTCACCGGTTTCGTCGCTCGCCCATTTCGGCTTCCTGACGCTGCCGAACTTCTCGATGATCGCGTTCTCGAGCGCCGTCGAGGTGCTTCGGATGGCGAACTATGTCGGGCGCGCCGACCATTACCGATGGTCGATCTACTCGCTCGACGGCGCACCGGCGCATGCCAGCAACGGCATCGCGGTGCGGCCCACGCAGGCGCTCGACTACACGAACCTGCCCGACGTGATGATCGTGTGCGGCGGCATCCGCATCCGCGACGTGGTCGACGAGGGCGCGCGCGACACGCTCGCGGCGCTCGCCGAACGCGGGCTGCCGCTCGGCGGCATCTGCACGGGCGCGTACGCGCTGATGTCGAGCGGGCTGCTCGACGGTTATCGCTGCACCGTGCACTGGGAGAACCTGTCCGCGCTGCATTCCGAATTTCCGCAGGTCGGTTTCGCTGACGAGCTGTTCGTCGTCGACCGCGACCGGCTGACCTGCACGGGCGGCACCGCGCCGCTCGACCTGATGCTGAACCTCGTCGGCATGCGGTTCGGCCAGCAGCTTGCCGCGCAGGTGTCGGAGCAGTTCATCCTGGAGCGCATCCGCAGCTCGACCGACACGCAGCCGATTCCCGTCGATGCGCGCGTCGGCTTCTCGCGTGCCGAGCTGATCGAGGTCGTGCGGCTGATGGAGGCGAACATCGAGGAGCCGCTGTCGCTGGAGGAACTCGCGCGGCTCGTGCGGCTGTCGCAGCGGCACTTGCAGCGGATGTTCAAGGTGTACCTGAACGTGTCGCCGACCCACTATTACCTGACGATGCGCCTGAAACGCGCGCGCGATCTGCTGCGCACGACCGACGCGTCGATCGCGCGCGTGACGACGGTCTGCGGCTTTCATTCGCCCTGCCATTTCAGCAAGGCCTACCGCGCGCAGTTCGGCCATGCGCCGAGCTACGAGCGCAGGTTGCCGGGGCGCTGACCGGCGCCGCCATGAATCATCCAGTCCGCGACGTCGCCGGGATCGCGGCGCGCGGCTTCAATAAACGATCCCGCATTCAAGCAAACGACATCACTTTGAGGAGAAGACAGATGAAGCGCCTATTGATCGCAGCGGTGTGCGGGATCGGGGTATCCGCGCCGATGTCGGCCGTTTATGCGGCCGATCCGCCCGTATGCAAGAACGTGCGCTTCGCGGATGTCGGCTGGTCCGACATCGCGGCGACCACGGGTCTGGCATCGACGATGCTGCAGGGCCTCGGCTATGCGCCGACGAAGACGATCGCATCGGTGCCGATCACGTTCGCGGGGATCAAGAGCAAGCAGATCGACGTGTTCCTCGGCTACTGGTCGCCGACGATGGACCCGATCATCCAGCCGTTCACGAAGGCCGGCACGATCAAGGTGCTGTCGACGCCGAACCTGACCGGCGCGAAATACACGCTTGCCGTGCCCGACTACGTGTACCAGGGCGGCCTGAAGTCGTTCGCGGACATCCAGAAGTTCGCCGACAAGCTGAACGGCAAGATCTACGGGATCGAGCCGGGCAACGACGGCAACCTGCTGATCAAGAAGATGATCGACGGCAACCAGTTCGGCCTCGGCAAGTTCAAGATGGTCGAGTCGAGCGAGGCCGGGATGCTGATCGAGGTGAACCGCGCGATCCGCGACAAGCAGTGGATCGTGTTCCTCGGCTGGGAACCGCATCCGATGAACGTGCAGATGAAGATCGATTACCTGAGCGGCGGTGACGACGTGTTCGGCCCGAACTACGGCGAAGCGAAGGTGCTGACGGCAACGCCGCCCGACTACGCGGCGCGCTGCCCGAACGTCGCGAAGTTCGTGTCGAACCTGCAGTTCACGACGACGATCGAAAACCACGTGATGGTGCCGATCATGAACAAGGAAGACCCGAACAAGGCGGCCGCCGAGTACCTGAAGGCGAACCCGCAGGCACTCGACAAGTGGCTCGCGGGCGTGACGACCATCGACGGCAAGCCGGGTCTGCCGGCAGTGAAGGCGTATCTCGGCGTGCATTGAGCGTCGACCTGACCGGCGCGCCGACTGAAATGGGCGGCGCGTTGGTGTGATGAATCGCGGCCCTCCCGCATCGTGCGGGCGGGCCGCGTCGTTTTTGTGCGATTGCGTGCGGATACAACCGTCACGACCCCTTCGTTGCCGCCGGCACGTCGAACACGCGATCGAACGCCCACTGAAATGCGAACGCGTAGCAGAAGAAGAACGCGAACAGCCCGATATCGACGACGAACGCGTCGAACCACGAGATGTCGAGCCACCACGCCACGACGGGCACGAGCATGAAGATCAGCCCGCCTTCGAAGCCGGTGGCGTGCAGGATCCGCCGCCCGAGCGTGCGCGCCGGCCGCCGGCGCGACGCTTCCCAGCGCTCGAACAGCGCGTTGAAGATCATGTTCCACAGCAGCGCGATCGCCGACATCGTCGCCGACAGCGCGCCCGAATAGACGAGGTCCTGCTTGAAGATCGCCGCGATCACGGGCGAGATGCAGGAGATGGCGATCGCTTCGTAGAGCACCGCCTGCGTGATCCTGCGCGGTAGGCCTTGCACGTTGTTTCTCCGGTTCGACGGCAACCGCCGTGGCACCGTGCCGCGACGTCCCGCAAGGCTACCCGCGTTGCACGCCCGCCTCAATTCACCTAATCTCACCCCGATTGAATCGAATTCAACCCGGCCGCATCCGGCCCGCGAGGCCCCGTGTTCTCGAAAATTCCCCTGACCGCATTGCGTGTATTCGAGTCGTCGGCGCGGCTCGGCACGTTCAAGGCCGCCGCGGACGAACTGTCCGTGACGCCGGCCGCCGTGTCGCACCAGATCAAGTCGCTCGAAAGCTGGCTCGGCGTGCTGCTGTTCGAGCGCGGCGCGAGCGGCGTGCGGCTCACCGACGCGGGCGAGCGGCTGTTTCGCGCGAGTCACGATGCACTGCTTGCGCTGAGCCGAGGGCTGGACGCGGTGCGGCCCGAGGCGGCCGGCGAGCGTACGCTCGTGCTGACCACCACGCCCGCGTTCGCCGCGATGTGGCTGATTCCGCGGCTCGGCCGGTTCCGTCGCGTCGATCCGGAATTGAACATCAAGGTCGAAACCGGCAACGCGCTCGTCGATCTCGAACGCGATGCGCGCATCGATCTCGCGATTCGCGCGACGTCGCGCACGTTCCCGGGGCTGCACGAGATCGCGCTGCTCGACGAGTATTTCGGCGCGTATGCGGCCGCCGGATTCGACGCGCATCGCACGGACGAGCGGCTCGATTTGATCGAGACCGTGTGGGATACGCCGCTACCCGTGTCGATCGACTGGGCGTCGTGGTGCCGCGCGGCCGGCCGGGAAGCGTGGCTCGAACGCGCGGTGTTCCGGCATTACGACGACGAGCAGTACGCGTTGCAGGCCGTGTTGCACGGACAGGGCGTCGCGTTGTTGAGCTCGGTGCTGGTTGCCGAGCACGTCGAGCGTGGCGCGCTGATGCCGATCGAGCCGTCGGTGCGGCTCGGCGGCGCGCGCTTCGTCGCGCTGTGCCGGCCCGGGCGGGAGCGCGAACCGCGGGTCAGGCGGTTTCTCGACTGGCTCGAAGCGGAAATCGCGCAGACGCGTGAGGCGGTGGCGCGGATGACGGACGACCGCCGCACCGTCACCCGAACCTGACGCAATACACCGGCGGCAAATGTGCCGACACCATCTGCCAGTTTTCCCCGCCGTCGCCGGACGTCCATAACCCGCCGGTCGTCGACGCCATCGCGAGACGCGTGCCGGAATCGTCCACCGCCAGCCCGTGCCGATACACGAGGTCGTATGCGGGGGCGGCCGGCAACCCGTTCGAGAAGCTCTCGAAACTGCGGCCGCCGTCGCGTGTACGTGTGACGACAAACTGGCCGTTCACCGGAATCCGGCACGCGTCCTTCACGGCCGGCACGAACCACGCCGTGTCCGGTTCGTTCGGATGCACGGCGACCGCGAAGCCGAAGCTCGAAGGCTGCGCTTCGATCCGTCGCCAGTGCTCGGCGCCGTCGGTCGAGCGGAAGATCGCGCAGTGATGTTGCGTCCACAGCACGTCCGGGTTGGCCGGGCACTGCACGACGCGGTGCGGGTCCTGCGCGTTGGGCTCGCCGCGCCGCTCGGGCGGCATGTAATCGGCTTCCATGCCGTCGGCGGTTACCCGCCAGGTCGCACCGCCGTCGAAGGTTTGCCAGACGCCGCCGCACGAGATGCCGATCGTCACGTGCCGGCTGTCGCGCGGGTCGACCATCACCGAATGGATGCCCGGCGCGTCGTACCCGCCGCCGCCCCATTCGGCGCGCTCCGGGCGATCCCACAGCGGGCGGTTGAGCACCCACGAGTCGCCGTGATCGTCGGAGCGGAACAACCCGCCGGGTATCGTGCCGGCCCACAGTACGCCCGGCTCGTCGGCGCCGCCGGCTTCGAGCGACCAGATCTGCTGAAGCGTCCACGGCGGCTGCGGCGGGCCGGGCGGCTCGTCGTCCGCGTCGGCCGTGCCGGCATTCACGCTGGCGCCGGCGGGCGGTTCGTCGGCAGGCTGCGGCGGATAGACGGGGACGGCGCATTCTTCCCAATCGGCGGCTCCCGCGCGCCTGCGGTGCAGTTTGACGCCGAAATGGCCGAGATTGAGCGCCGCGTACAGCGTTCCGTCGCGCGGGTCGGCGAGCGCCATGCTGACCGGTTCGCCGACGAAATGCGGTTCGCCGAGCGTCCAGCCGCCGTTGCCGTCGGGCTGCAGAATGAACAGGCCCTTGCGGGTGGCGACGAGCAATCGATCGTTCATGTCGGATGTCTCCTGGTGGCCCGGCTTGGCGCTCTGGTGCGTTGGCGCCCGGTCGGAATCCATGCATCAGTCCTCTTATCCGCCCGTCAGCGCCTGGACGACATACACCCGGCTGGTGTCGCCGAGCGCATCGGACAGGCGTTGCCGGTCGCGGATCGGGTGGCCGTCGATGAATACCGACAGGTGTTTTCGCAGCGCACCCTGGTCGTCGACGATGTAGCCGCGCAGCCTCGGCTGCTCGCCGAAGACGGTTTCGAACGCCTCGCCGAGCGTTCGCGCGTCGATGTCGCGCTCGGGCGTTGCGACGTGCCGCTGGATCGAGGCGGCGAAGAAAAGGTGCGCCATGGCGGTGGCTGGCAGGAGCCGCGCGGAGGGGACGGTCTGTAGTGTAGGCGATCCGGCGGGAGCCGAAAGGCGGGACGGAGCCACCCGGCGTGATCGGGTGCGCCGGCCGGTCGTGCGTTAAACCGGAATCGACCGCCCCCGAATCCGGATCCCGAGCCGTACGACACCGATCACCGCATTCGACAGCCACGTGAGCAAGCGCGGCATCCCGCGCCGGCGGATATCGAGCAGCAGCACGATCCGCACTTCATCGCTGTCGTTCCACACCTCGTGCATGAACGTGTCGTCCCACAGCAGGAAGCGGCCTTCGTCGAGCCGGTATTCGCGGCCGTCGACCTTCAGCACGGCGGCCGGCGTGCCGTCCGCGCGCTTCGGCATCGACAGCACGAGATAGCCGCGCAGGATGCCGCGAAACGGCCCGCGATGCGGCGGAATGTGTTTGCCCGGTGCGAGGAACGACAGCGACGCGGACAGCACGTCCGCAGATGTCGCAACGAGCGACGCGACGGTCGGGCAGCGCGACAGGTTGCGCGGGAACGGCTGGCCGTATGCCTGCATGATGAACATCCGCCAGTCGCGCGCATCGTTGGCCGAGATGTCGTACTGCTCGCGCATGATCTCGTGGAAGCGCGGGATACGCGGCATGTCGCGCGCGACGGCGAGCGCTTCCGCCTGGATCGCCGGCCATGCGCGCACGAAACGCTCGGCGTCCGGGAATACGGCCGTGTCGAGCACCGAGCCGCCGTCGATATGGCGGTCGTACAGCGTGCGAAGCAGGCCGGCTGCATAGTCGTAAGCAACGGACATGGTCGATCGAAAGGCGATCCGTATGAGGTGTCGTCAGTCTGCACGAAGCGTAATGGGCGCTGCGTTACGTGAGATTACGCCGGCTGACGAAAGAATGACAGTTCGATGAATGTCCGGCCCCAGCATTTTGAGCCGCGCCGCGCGGGAATAAACGAACTCGCTCCGTCGTCATACGGGTGTAGCACGTCGTCTCGTTGACTTCTGAAGGAGCAAACCATGAACAAGCATTGGCTGGTGGCCGCCACGGTAGCGGCGATTTCTCTCGCGGGTGTCGCAGCGCAAGCGTCGGCACAGGAACTGACGCGCGCGCAGGTCAGGCAGGAACTGATCGACGCCGAAAACAACGGGCTGCGCTTCGTGACCGACACGTCGTATCCGGACGTGAGCCCGCTGTTCCAGCAGCAGGCCCAACAAATGCCGCAGCGTCAGTCCAGCACGGCGGTCGGCAGCGATCCGGCCGTTTCATCCGAAGCGGGCAAGCCGGCAACGATGTCGCCGCGCCAGCGCCCGGCCGCATGCGTCGGCCCGGCGAGCTTCTGCACGATCTATTTCGGTAGCTGATACAAGCGCCTGCGTTCGCAGGTCAGGCATTCACAACGGTTGATCGATACGGAACATTGAAGGAGTTCATCATGAAAACATATATCGCAGTACTGATGATGATCGGCGTGATCGTCGGTCAGTCGGCCTTCGCGCAATCGGCCGCGCCGCTGACGCGCGCGCAGGTTCGCGAGGAACTGATGCGCCTGGAAGCGGCCGGGTATGACCCGTCGAAGGGCGACGATGGCGAGTACCCGGCCGATATCCAGGCCGCGCAAGCGAAGGTCGCCGCGCAGGACCAGGCGAGGATGGCGGCACTCGCCGCGAAGGCGGCCGGCGCCGGTGCGCCGGCGCCGGCCGGGAACTAGACGGCGATGTGTACCGGTGTGGTGTCGGCGCATCCGGTTTCCAGGCGGACGGGCGGGGTGCGGAGCAGGCATGCGGCGTTGCGCCCCCGCGGGCAGCGCCGCGCGGCTCGGCGCAGACGCGTGGCGGCTCAGGGCGCGAGGCGCATGCCGTTCGACGCGGCGGAACGATAAAGATGAATCCGGACAACCCGCTTCTTGCGCGCAATGACGCGCCGGGCTGCGGGCGATGCGATCACCAGGGCATCATGCGCTGCATGACCTGATCGCGCAGCACGAAGCGGTGCGCCAGCGCGCCGGCGATGTGCAGGCAGATGCCGCCGAACAGCACCCATGCGAGGATGCCGTGCACGTCGCCCATCGCGTGACCGAATCCGGAGCCGGCCGCCGACAGCGCCGGCAACGGGATGACACCGAACAGCGTCACGGCCCATGCGCGCGACGATGCGTTGATCCAGCCGAGCAGCGGCACCGCGATCAGCAGCGCGTAGAGCGCGAAATGCGTCACGCCCGACAGCGCGCGCATCGCGGGCGCCAGGTCGCTCGCGGGCGGGCGATGCGTCGCACGCCAGAGCACGCGGCAAGCCATCGCCGCGAGCAAGGCGGTACCCACGATCAGGTGCGCGGCGATCAGGCCGATCGGTTGCGTATCGCGATGCACATCGGGCATCGTCCAGCCGATCACATATTGTGCGACGACCAGCGCCACGATCAGCCAGTGAAGAAGGCGTGCAACTGCGTCATAGCGGGCGGGCGTGGGCATGAAGGCTCCTGACGAACGGCGGGGATCGTATGTGTCGGCGGATTCTACAACCGAATCCTTAACGAAACGTTAAGCACGCGGCATCGCGCGCGGGCGGTCGTCGTGTTCGTCGGCCGGCGCATGGCGCGGCGACGATCCGGCCGCGTCCGCCGACGGCAGCGCGATCACGACGCCGAGGCCTTGACCGCCGATGCCCGGCTCGAACTGCACGGTGCCGCCGAAGTATTGCGCGATGCGCTTGACGATCGACAGTCCGAGCCCGCTGCCGGGCGACTGCGCGCCGCTGCCGCGATAGAAGCGATCGCCGAGCCGTTCGTGCTCGCCGGGGGCGACGCCCGGCCCGTCGTCGCGCACGACGATGCGTTGCAGCGCGCCGTCGTCGTGCACGCCGAGTTCGATGCGGCCGCCCGGCCGGCCGTACTTGACGGCGTTGTCGACGAGATTGTCGAGCAGGATGCCGAGCAGGATCGGATCGGCATCGATCGACCGTTCGGATGCAGTGCCGGCCACGAGGTCGATGGCCTTGTCCGACGCTTTCGCGAGATGGCGATCGATGGCGGCGTCGACGAGTTCGCGAACGACGACGGCGCGCGTCGGAATGCGTTCGTATTCGTCGAGCCGCGCGAGCAGCAGCAACTGTTCGGCGAGCCGCGCGCTGCGGTCGACGCCTTGCACGACGCGCTGCATCGCGAGCTGCTTGCGCGCCGGATCGTCGGTCGCGATCGCCACCTGGGCCTGAACCTTGATCGCGGCCAGCGGGGTCTTGAGTTCGTGCGCCGCGTCGGACGTGAAGGCGCGCTCGCGCACGATCGATTGCCGCAGCCTCGCCAGCAGGCGGTCGATCGCGTCGACCAGCGTGCGCACTTCGTCCGGCACGGTGGCGACGTCGAGCGGTTCGAGCGATCGCGCATCGCGTGCGCCGATCTGCGTCGACAATGTCTTCAACGGCGCGAGACTGCGTCCGATCATGTACCAGAGGAGCAGTGCCAGCACCGGGAGCGCGACGATCAGCGGCAAGACGATGCCGCGCGCGATGCCGGTCGCCAGATCGCTGCGCGTGTTGACCGTTTCCATCACGCGGATCCAGCGCCCCGACGCGCTGTCGCGCAGCGTGTGCGTGCGCCATTGCGCGTCGCCGATGACGATCGTCCAGGGGGCACCGCGCGGTTCGCGTGCATCGGGCAGGCCGGCGGCGTCGGCCGGCAGGCTCGACGCGATGACATGGTTCTGCGCGTCGCGCACCTCGAACAGCACGTCGCGCGGCAGGCGATCGCCGTCGTTGTTGGCGGGGCGCGATCCTGAAGCGCCGAGCGCGAGTTCGACGCGTGCGTCGGGCGGAAAGCGGGCGAGGCGGGCGAGGTCGGTCGGCGAGAGACCGACGAGCAGCGATGCATACTCGACGAGGCGCGCGTCTTCCCATTCGCCGATCTCGCGCGTGGCGTGCCGGAAGCCGCCGAACACGGCGACGATCCAGACGACGGTGACGCAGCCGAGCGCCATCGCCGACACGCGGCGGCGTATCGAGCGCGAGATCATGGTGTGTCGACGACGTAACCGATGCCCCGGACGGTGCGGATCAATTCCGCGCCGAGCTTTTTGCGCAGGTTCGAAATATGGACCTCGATCGCGTTGCTCTCGATGCCTTCCTGCCACCCGTACAGGCCGTCCTCGAGACGCGCGCGCGACTGGGGCGTGCCCGGGTGGCTGACGAGCTGAACCAGGATGGCCCATTCCCGCGACGTGAGCGCGATGCGCGCTGCATCGCGTGTCACCGTATGGGTGGTCAGGTCGATCGTGATGTCGCGCCAGACGATCTCGTCGCCGGCGCGGCCCTGCGAGCGTCGCACCAGCGCGCGACAGCGGGCGAGCACTTCGGACAGCTCGAACGGTTTCGCGAGATAGTCGTCGGCGCCATCGTCGAGGCCGCGGACGCGGTCGGCGACGGTGCCGCGCGCGGTCAGCACCAGCACGGGGACCGTGTCGCCCGCATCGCGCAACGCACGCAGCAGTTCCGTGCCGGATTTTCCGGGCAGGCCGAGATCGAGCACGACGAGCGCGAAGCGGGTCGACGCGAGCGCCGCGGCGGCCGCGTGGCCGTCGCGCAGCCAGTCGACGTGATAGCCGGCCTGGCTCAGGCTGATCTCGAGGCCGCTGCCGATCAGATCGTCGTCTTCAACAAGGAGGAGTCGCATGGTCGATTCGCGTGCAGGTGTCTGCGATTGTACGAGCCCCACTGTGCGTGCCATGCAACGGATTGTAATTGAGCGGTCTCGAGCATCGAGCGATTCTGAAGAACGCTTAAGGTTCGCTGCCGGCATTCCCGCTACTATCGGCCACACCATTTCTCCCCCTGATCCCGATCCGGGTTTGCCGCGTCCGTCACGGACCGCGCACTGGCCCACGAATCCGCGACCCTTCAGTTTGATTTCAGATCGATTCGGGTCGCCTGCACGGGAGGTTCATTCTTGATGGCACCCTCGACGATCGAGCGATGGCGCGCCCACCTGCTGATCGCCGCGCTGGCCGGCATGCTGATTCAATGTCTCGTGCTGGTGTCGTTGCTCGCGTTGCGCGTACCCGAAGCGTTTTTCACCACGATGACATTTCGCGTATGGACCGTCGTCGCGGTCGCGACCGCGATCCTTTCGGCCCGCAAGCTTGCCGATGCGGCGTTCAGGGCCGCGCTCGCGTGCGGATACGTGCGCATGACAGGAATCGATCGCCGCACGGTAGTCGTGTCATCTGATTGCGCGTATCGTCGCTTGGTCGTCCTTCACATCCGGCTCAACGGGAATCGATACGGCAGCGTGCACGGGTGAGCCCGCGTGCGTGCGGCCGTCCCGGGCATAACGGCCGTACGGGTCACCACTGGGGAGAAGCATGGTTTTGCTGCATGTGCTGCGCGCGCTGGCCGGGGTAATGTCGATCGTCTGCGGATTGGGCGTGTTGCTGGGCATTGCATACACGGTCACGGCCAGTGTGCTGGTCGGCAGGTTCTTTTCCCGGGCGGCGGCGGAGCCGCGCGACTATCCGGGCGTCACCGTCGCGAAGCCGCTGCACGGCGACGAATGGCATCTCGTACACCATCTCGAAAGCTTCTTCGTCCAGAATTATCCGGGGCCGGTCCAGCACCTGTTCGGCGTGCACGATGCGGGCGACGCGGCGCTCGCGGCCGTCGAGGCGCTGCGTGCGCGCTACCCGGACGCGAACATCAAGGTCGTCGCCGATGCGCGACTGTACGGGCCGAACCGCAAGATCGCCAATCTCGTGAACATGCTCGAACACGCGGAGTATTCGGTGCTCTGTCTGGCCGACAGCGACGTGGTGGTCGAGCGCGATTATTTGCGCGCCGTCGTCGGCGCGCTACAGCAGCCGGATGTCGGCATCGTGACGAGCGTGTATCGCGGCATCGCATCGCCGGGCTTCTGGCCCGGTGTCGCCGTCGCGATGACCAACTACCATTTCCTGCCCGGCGTGATTACCGGGCTCTTTCTCGGGCGCGCGCGTCCGTGCTTTGGCCAGACGATTGCGTTCACGCGCGCGACGCTCGAACGCATCGGCGGGCTCACGCGTTTCGCGCATCACCTGGCCGAGGATCACGCGCTCGGCGAAGCGGTGCGGCAGGTGGGCGCGCAGGTCGTCATTCCGCCATTCGTGGTCGGGCATGCGTGTGTCGAGGAGACCTTCGCCAAGCTGTACGCACACGAATTGCGCTGGAGCTGCACGATCCGCGCGGCGGACCGGCTCGGCCATGCCGGTTCGGTGCTGATGCACCCGCTGCCGCTCGCGCTGCTGGCGCTGCTGTTCTCCGGCGGCACGGCCGCGGCTTGCGCGCTGACGGTCGCGGCGCTCGCCGCGCGCGCGCTGCTGATGCTGCAAACGAGCCGTGCGACCGGCGCCGGCCTGCGCGGCGTGGCCTGGCTGCCGTTCGTCGATCTGCTGCAGTTCCTGATTTTCGTGTCGAGCTTCTTCTCGTCGCATGTCGTGTGGCGCGGCACGCGCTTTCGCGTCGACCGGGAAGGCCTGCTGTCGCCGGCGAGCGAATCATGACGATGGAAACGGACACCGACGCGGACCGACAGTCCGCCCGTCACGAGGCACGGCTGCGGCATGCGGGGCGTGCGGCCGCGCTGGGCGGGCTGGCGCTCGCCGTGTGGCTGATCTGGCGCGAGCATCCGCTGGAGATCCTGCACCGCCTGCAGATCGCCGGCGCCGGGCTGCTGCTCGCCGCGCTGGCCCACATCCTGCCGATGCTCGCGAATGCGTGGGACTGGCGGATGCTGATCCGCGGCCCGCGCCGCCCGTCGTTCGCGACGATGCTGAAGCTCGTCTGGATCCGCGAATCGATCAACGGGCTGTTGCCGGTCGCGCGGATCGGCGGCGAGATCGTGTCGTTCAGCCTGCTGCGGCAGGCGGGCGTGCGGCCGGCGACCGCCGTCGCCAGCCTCGTCGCCGACATGCAGCTGACGCTGATCAGCCAGCTGGTGTTCGCGCTGGTTGCGATTGCCTACGTGCTCGAACGCGTGTCGTCCGATGCCGCGCGGGTGGCCGCGAACCTCGCCATCGGCATGGCCGCGCTGGTGCCGGTGCTGCTGCTGTTCGCGCTGGTGCAGCATGCGCGGCCGTTCGAACGCGCGACGCGCGCGCTCAACCGCCTCACGAGCGGCAAGGTGGTGGCGCTGGTCGGCGAATCGGCGCGCACCGATCAGTCGATCCGGATGATCTGGAGAAAGACCGGCATCGTCGTGCGTTATCTCGCGATATGGCAGACGCTGCAGTTCATCGGCTATGCGCTGGAAATCTGGCTGGCGCTGTATTTCCTCGGCGCCGATCCGACCTTTGCGCAGGCGCTCGCGATAGAAGCGCTGATCCAGCTCGTCAGCAGCATCGCATTCCTGATGCCGGGTGGCCTGGGCGTGCAGGAGGGCGGGTTCGTGCTGATCGGCGGGCTGCTCGGGTTCGACCCGCCGACCTGTCTCGCATTGGCCGGCGCCCGCCGCGTGCGCGATCTGCTGTTCTATCTGCCGGGCTTGCTGGCGTGGCAGTGGGCGGCCGGTTCGCCGAACCGGCCGGGCGAAGCGAAACGTTCGTCGCTGCGCATCGGGGAATCCGCCCGGCCGCGCTGACGCGGCCCGGCGGCGCGTGAATCAGCGCCGTTCGTCCGCGATATGACTGCGGATCACGTCCGCGAACGACGTGTCGCCCTTCAGCCCGAGCGCTTCCGCGCGCGTCGTGTCCCACCGGCCCGGCCAGCTGCCGACGATCTTCTCGACACGCTCGTCGGGCGCATGGCGGATCAGCTTCACGACGTCGTCGCCTGCTACTTCGCGTAGTGCCGCGATCATCTCGTCGACCGACACCGACAGGCCGGGCAGGTTGATCACGCGCTTGTTGCCGAGCTTCGCGCTATCGATCTCGCAGCCCGCGACGAGCGCGTCGATCGCGCCGCGCGGCGACAGCAGCCACAGCCGCGTCGAACCCGGCACCGGGCACACGCTTTCCTCGCCGTTCAGCGGCTCGCGAATGATGCCGCTCGCGAACGACGACGCGGCCGCATTCGGGCGACCGGGCCGCACGCTGATCGTCGGCAGGCGCAGCACGCGGCCGTCGACGAAGCCGCGCCGCGCGTAATCGCACAGCAGCAGTTCGGCGATCGCCTTCTCGGCGCCGTACGACGATTGCGGGTTCAGCGCGGTATCGTCCTGCACGACGTCGGGCAGCGTGCCGCCGTAGACCGCGACGGAGCTTGTGAACACGACGCGCGGCTGGTGGCCGCGCGCGCGGCACACTTCGAGCAGCGTGCGCGATGCGTCGAGGTTGATCCGCATGCCGAGATCGAAATCGGCTTCGGCCTGCCCGCTGACGATTGCCGCGAGGTGGAAGATCGCGCCCGTCTGCGTGTCGATCGCGCTGTCGAGCACCGCGCGATCGGCGATGTCGCCGACGATCGTCGTCACGCGCGCGTCGCCGAAATCGCTGCCCTTCACGACGTCGAGCAGCACCAGCTCGTCGATCTTCGCGATCCGGCCGTCGGGCCCGGTCAGTTCGCCGCGCTCGAGCAGCTTGCGCGCGAGACGCTGGCCGAGAAAGCCGGCGCCGCCGGTGATCAGTACTTTCATGTTCTTTATCCTTACGTGAATTACAGGTACGGCTTGATCCAGCCGAGACCTTCGGACGTGCCGGCCTTCGGGCGGTATTCGCAGCCGATCCAGCCGTCGTAGCCAAGCGCGTCGATCAGCTCGAACAGATACGGGTAGTTGAGTTCGCCGAGATCCGGCTCGTGGCGCTCGGGCACGCCCGCGATCTGGATGTGGCCGATGCCCGCGAAATCGCGCTTGAGCTTCATCGCGAGATCGCCTTCGACGATCTGGCAGTGGTAGCAGTCGAACTGCACCTTCAGGTTCGGCGCGCCGACTTCCGCGCGGATCGCCTGCGCGTCGTCCTGGCGGCTCAGGAAATAGCCGGGCATGTCGCGCTGGTTGATCGGCTCGATCAGGATCGTGACGCCGTGCGCAGCGGCGGCCTGTGCCGCATGCCGCAGGTTCGACAGGTAGGTGTCGCGATGGCGCGCGCGGTCGGCGCCCGGCGCGACCATGCCGGCCATCACGTGCAGCTTCCGGTTGCCGAGCACGCGCGCATAGTCGAGCGCCTGGTCGATGCCGCGGCGGAACTCGTCCTCGCGGCCCGGCAGCGCCGCGATGCCGCGTTCGCCCGCGGCCCAGTCGCCGGGCGGCGCGTTGAACAGCGCCTGTTCGAGGTTGTGCGTGTCGAGGCGCGTGCGGATGTCCTCGGCGGCGAAGTCGTACGGGAACAGGTACTCGACGGCCTTGAAGCCGTCGTAGGCGGCAGCGGCGAAGCGTTCGAGGAACGCGTGCTCGTTGTACATCATCGAGAGGTTGGCGGCGAAGCGTGGCATGGCAGCGGGTCCTGTGAATGAATGGGGCGGGGCGGCAGGCGCCCCGCGTCGAATGGCGGCTCAGCGGTTCACGAGTTTCGCGGGCGTGAGCCACACGGCGATCGCGCCGATCACGAGCATGGCCGCCAGCACGTACATGCCGGACGACGTGCTGTGCGTGGCGTCCTTCAGGTAGCCGATCACGTACGGGCTCGCGAAACCGGCGAGGTTGCCGACCGAGTTGATGATGGCAATTCCGGCAGCGGCCGCGGAGCCCGCGAGGAACGCGGTTGGCAGCGACCAGAACAGCGGTGCGCAGGTCAGCACGCCGCCCGCCGCGAGCGACAGGAACACGATCGACACCGCTGTATTGTGCGAGTACGACGCGGCGACCGCAAACCCGACCGCGCCCATCAGCGCCGGCACGATCAGGTGCCAGCGGCGTTCGCGGCGCTTGTCCGCGCTGTGGCCGAACAGGTTCATCACGACGATCGCGACGAGGAACGGAATCGCGGACAGCAGGCCGATCTGCAGCGTATCGGTGATGCCGGTCGATTTCACGAGCGTCGGCATCCAGAACGTGAGCCCGTACTGGCCCGTGACGAACGCGAAGTAGATCAGCGACATCCACCACATGCGCGGGTCCGAGAACACGGCTTTCAGCGAATGGCCGTGCTTCCCCTGTTCCTGTGGCTGCGCGGCGATTTCGTCTTCGAGCAGCTGCTTCTCGCGCTCGTCGAGCCACTTCGCGCCGCGGATGCTGTTGTCGAGATACAGGATCGTCGCGATGCCGATGAGCACGGCCGGCACGGCCTCGATCATGAACATCCATTGCCAGCCGTGGAAACCCGAACCGCCGTGGAAGCGCTCCATGATCCAGCCCGACAGCGGGTTGCCGAAGATGCCCGACACGGGAATCGCGGACATGAACACCGCGATGATCTTCGCGCGGCGATGCGACGGGAACCAGTACGTGAGGTACAGGATCACGCCGGGATAAAAACCGGCTTCCGCGAGGCCGAGCAGGAAGCGCAGCACGTAGAACTGCGTCGGCGTCTTCACGAACGCGAACAACGCGGACAGCAGGCCCCACGTGATCATGATCCGCGCGATCCAGATGCGCGCGCCGAGGCGGTGCATCAGCAGGTTGCTCGGCAGTTCGAACAGGAAATAGCCGAGGAAGAAGATGCCCGCGCCGAGCCCGAACACGGTTTCGCTGAACGCGAGATCCTGCGACATCTGCAGCTTCGCGAAGCCGACGTTCACGCGATCGAGATATGCGACCACGTAGCAGAGCATCAGGAACGGCACGATGCGCCAGAACACTTTCTTGTAGGTGCGGTCGAGTTCGGCCGAGTGGGCGGGCGCGGCGGGCGAGCGGCTTGCGGCCGCGTCGAGAGCAGTCATCGTCGTCTCCATGAATATCGTGTGCCGGCGGCGCGTAGGCCGCCGGATCGTTTGTGTGTGCTGACGGAAGGGCCCGCGCACACGGCGGGCATGGGAATCGTTACGTGGCCGGCGTGCGACGTGCGCGGCGTTACCAGCGCGCGCCGAAGGTCTCGCGCAGTGCGTCGAGCGCCGCGTCGGAAAGCGGCTCGGGCTTCGGGTTCGTCATCAGCCACAGCCGTGCCGTTTCCTCGAGCTCCTCGAGCGCATACGACGCGTGCGACACCGAGGGCCCCCACATCACCGGGCCGAGGCGGTCGAGCAGTACGCCGCGCACCTGGTCGGCGAGCGCTGCGACCTCGGCCGCGACGTCAGGGTCGCCGGGGCGGCGATAACGGATCAGCGGAATATGGCCGACCTTCATCACGTAGTACGGCGTGATCGGTGGCAGCACGTCGGTGTCGCGCCATACGCCCGCGAGCGTCAGCGCGACGAGGTGCGTCGAATGCGTGTGGACGACGCCGTTTGCGTCGGCATTGCGCGCGTAGATGCCGCGATGCAGCGCGAGCGTCTTCGATGGCTTGCCGCCCGATACGGGCTGGCCGTCGATACCGACCTTCGCGATGTCGTTCGGGTCGAGCTGGCCGAGGCACGCGTCGGTCGGCGTGATCAGCCAGCCGTCGGGCAGGCGCGCGCTGATGTTGCCGGCGCTGCCGACCGCGTGGCCGCGTGCGTACAGGCTCGCGCCGACGACGCAGATTTCTTCGCGCAGTTTCGCTTCGTGGCTCATCGTGCGGCTCCGTCCAGCGCGCGCAGCGCCTTGTCGAAAAAGTCCGTCGTGCCGAAGTTGCCGGATTTCAGCGCGAGGCCGAGCGGCCACGCGTCGATGGTGAGCGTGGCCGGCACGCCCGGATCGATCTGCGCGCCGATCTGCAGCGACTTCACGTCGAGCGCCTGCACGACCGCGCCGGACGTTTCGCCGCCGGCGACGACGAACTTGCGCACGCCGAGGTCACGCAGGCCGCGCGCGATCGCCGCGAGCGTGCTTTCGACGAGATGGCCGGCCGCCTCGACGCCGAGCGCCTGCTGCACGGCCTTCACTTCGTCGGGCGTCGCAGTTGCGTAGATCAGCACGGGCTGCGGCAGGTGCGAGCGCGCAAAGGCCAGCGCCTGATCGACGACGGGCTCGCCGCGCGACGCCGCGAGCGGATCGATGCGGAAGCTCGGCCGCGTCGCGCGCCACGCGGCGACCTGCGCGTTGGTCGCTTTCGACGCGCTGCCGGCGAGCACGGCCGACAGCCCGTCGATACGCGGCAGCGCCGCCGCGTTGTCGCGCTCGGGCAGCAATTCCGCGCGGCGGAAATTCGCGGGCAGGCCGAGCGCGACGCCCGAGCCGCCGGTGACGAGCGGCAGGCCCGCGCATGCTTCGCCGAGTACGTAGAGATCGCGGTCCGACAGCGCGTCGGCGATCGCGAAGCGCGCGCCTTCCGCGCGCAGCTGGTCGATCCGTGCGCGGACGGCGGCCGCGCCCAGCGCGATCGTGTCGTAGCGGATCAGGCCGACCGGCGACTTCGTCTGGCGTTGCAGCACGCGCACGAGGTTTGCGTCCTTCATCGGCGTGAGCGGATGGTTCTCCATCCCCGATTCGTTCAGCAGCACGTCGCCGACGAACAGGTGGCCGCGATAGATCGTGCGGCCGTTCTCGGGGAATGCCGGGCACGCGATCGAGAAACCGCCGCCGGCCGCGTCGAGCAGCGCGTCGGCGACGGGCCCGATGTTGCCCGCGTCGGTCGAGTCGAACGTCGAGCAGTACTTGAAGAAGAACTGCCGGCACCCTTGCGCGCGCAACCATTCGTATGCGGCGAGCGATTGCGCGACGGCGTCGGCCGCGGGGATCGTGCGCGACTTCAGCGCGACGACGATCGCGTCGGCGTCGAGCGCGGCGCCGTCGGCGGGCACGCCGATCGTCTGCACGGTGCGCATGCCGCTCTTGACGAGCATGTTCGCGAGATCGGTCGCGCCGGTGAAATCGTCGGCGATGCAGCCGAGCAGGGGACGGGAAGCGGAAGCGGTCATGGCGGGAGCGTCGTTCGAATCAGCGGGCGGGCGGCAGCGTGATGCCGGGGAAAGTCTTGATCACGGCGGAATCGTCCTCGCCGCCGTGGCCGGCGCTCGACGCGCTCATGAACATCTGGTGCGCGGTGGCCGACAGCGGCAGCGGGAACTTGCTGCGGCGCGCGGTATCGAGTACGAGGCCGAGATCCTTCACGAAGATGTCGACGGCCGACAGCGGCGTGTAGTCGCCGTTCAGGATGTGCGGCACGCGGTTCTCGAACATCCACGAATTGCCGGCGCTGTGCGTGATCACGTCGTACAGCGCGTCGGCATCGACGCCTTCGCGCAGGCCCAGCGCCATCGCCTCGGCCGCCGCGGCGATATGCACGCCGGCCAGCAGCTGGTTGATGATCTTCACTTTCGAGCCGATGCCGTGCGCGTCGCCGAGGCGATAGACCTTGCCGGCGATCGCGGCGAGCACGTCCTCGCAGCCCGCGTACGCGGCGGCCGGGCCCGACGTCATCATCGTCATCTCGCCGGATGCCGCGCGCGCGGCGCCGCCCGACACGGGCGCATCGAGCATCTGCAGGCCGGCGGCCTCGATGCGCGCGCCGAGCGCGACCGCGAATTCGGGCGCGACCGTCGCGCTCGCGATCACGACGCCGCCCGGCTTCATCGCCGCGACCGCGCCGTGCTCGCCGAACAGCACCGTTTCGGTCTGCGCGGCATTGACGACGAGCGTGACGACGACGTCGCACTGCGCGCCGAGTTCGGCCGGCGTCGCGCAGGCCATGCCGCCTTCGGCGGCGAACGCCTGCAGCACGGTGTCGCGCACGTCGCACGCGTGCACGCGCAAGCCGGCGCGCAGCAGCGAGCGGGCGACGCCGAGGCCCATCGCGCCGAGGCCGATGACTCCAACATTTCGTGACATGGTCAACCTTGATCGATTCGGGGGAAGGTTCGGGACAACGGCGGCGCCGGGTTCGGCGGCCGCCGCCGGCTTCAGCAGATGCCGGCTTCCGCGAGACGGCGGGCGGCGTTGTACATGTGCGTGCGCGCCGCGTTGCGCGCCGCCATCGGGTCGCGCGTACGGATCGCGTCGGCGATCGCCGCGTGTTCCTCGCGCACCTGGCGCGAGAAGTCCTCGCGCGTCGCTTCGTTGCGCCGCGTGACCTTCACGCCCGCTTCGAGGTACTGGTTCAGGAACTGCAGCGTCTTCAGGAAATACGGGTTGCCGGTGACGGCCGCGATCGTCCGGTGGAACGCGACGTCTTCCGCGACGCCGTCGCGCCCTTCGGCCACCGCATCGTCGATCTTGCGCAGCGCGTCGTCGATGTCGGCCATGTCGTCGGCGGTGTGGTGCAGCGCGGCTTCGGCCGCGACTTCAGCCTCGATCGCGCGGCGCACCGCGAGCAGGTGCGGCAGCGAGCTCGCCTCGACCGCTTCCGCGTAGTCGATCCGCAGCGGCCGGATCGCGCCATGCTGGTTCACGAACACGCCGCTGCCCTGGCGCGGCTCGACCACGCCTTCGTTCTTCAGCCGCGAGATCGCCTCGCGGATCACGGTGCGGCTCACGCCGAATTCCTGCGCGAGCACGGCTTCGGTCGGCAGCTTGCCGCTGGCCGAGAAACTGCCGACTTCGATCTGCTTGAGCAGTTGCTGCGCGACATGGTCGCTCATCGCACGGGCGGGAATTTTCTCGAACATGACGCTCTGGTTTGTAAGGTGATGTGGTCATCATACAAATTTGAGTGTGCATCAGCATCCGGGATAACCCTCGGTTAACGGTGTGCAACGTCGGTCAAATCATCTGGTACCGGTTCCATTAACACCGAAACCGACGCGATCATGCGTCGTTCTACGGTCGATCGGAAAGGGGGGCAGGTGCCCACAGCCGTCAGTCGGCGATGTCCTCGACGGGGTCGGCCGCCGCATCCGGCGCGTCGCCGGCTTCCACGACTTCACCGCCGCGCTCGCGATAGGCCGCCGGCGGCACGCCGAACTGCTTGCGGAATTCGCGCCCGAGGTGCGACGCATCGGCGAACCCGCAACTCGACGCGATATCGGCGACGGTCCGGTCCGAACTCGTCAGCAGCCACGCGGCGGTGCGCAACCGCACCTGCTTCGCGAACGCCTGTGGGCTCTTGCCCGTCTCGGCCTTGAACAGCCGTTCGAGCTGCCGCGTCGACAGGTCGAGCTTGCACGCGAGCTCCTCGAGCGGCAGCGTGCGCCCGACATGCTGTTCCATCAGGAGAATCGCGCGCTTCACCTTCGGGTGCGTCGCCGGTTCGAGGCCCGGCGGATGCGGTTGCGGCGCATTGCCTTTCTGCATCTCGCCGACGAGCAGGATGCGCAGCGCCTTCTGCACGGTCGCGTGATCGAAATGGCGCAGCAGGATCGCGGCGGCGACGTCGATCGACGCGCGGCCGCCCGAACAGGTGATGCGGCGGCGGTCGATCACGAACAGCCGGTCGGCGATCAGGAGGTCCGGATCGGCGTTCGGAAAGCGTTCGATGAAATCCCAGTAGTGGAACCAGCTCACGCAGGTGCGGTAGCCGTCGAGCACGCCGGCGCGCATCAGCGTGAACACGCCGGTGCAGATGCCGACGACCGTCGCACCGCCTGCTGCCGCGCGGCGGATGAAGTCGAGCGTTTCAGCGCCGGCTTGCGGCCCCGAATGCAGCAATCCGCCGACCACGACCACGTAGTCGAACGGTTCGGCCGCGTCGAACGTTTCCCACGGCGTGATCTGGATCCCGCAACTCGCGCGCACCGGCGCGAGGGTCTCGCCGATCACGCTCCACGCGCAGCGCACGGGCTTGCTGTAGTCGCCGTCGTCGGCCGACAGCCGCAGCATGTCGACGAAGCCCGAGAAGGCCGTCAGCGTGAAGTTCGGCAGCAGCACGATGCCGAAGCGGATGCGCCGCGGCGCGGGTTCTGCGAGGGGGGAAGCGGGTACGTCGGGTGTCATCGCGGCCAATCTCGTCACGCCGGGCAGGCGGTCTCACTCGTTTCACTCTGTTTGCGGGTACGGCTGCCGGGGCGGCGCGGATGAAGCCAGCGTCGCCGATCGGCCCGGGCCGGACTTGTGGTTTTCCGTCGCGAACCATCGCCAAAACGCACTTTCGGGCCGGCCGGCACGGTGCTTGGCGGCGGTATCCCACGTCGATGCCGTTTTTGTTCTATCGGCCAATTTTACGCTTTGGTGTACTGGCGTCCAATCAACGTCACTCAACGCGTGAAAGCGCAAAGGCAGCCAGATGAACGTCAGCGCGTTCGACCTGTTCAAGGTCGGTATCGGCCCGTCCAGTTCGCATACGGTCGGCCCGATGATCGCCGCGTGCCGCTTCGCGTCGCACGTCGAGGACGCGAACCTGCTCGGCTTCGTGCGCCGCGTGCGGATCGAGCTGTACGGCTCGCTCGGCGCGACCGGCAAGGGCCACGGCACCGACAAGGCCGTGCTGCTCGGCCTCGAGGGCCACCTGCCCGACACGATCGATCCCGACCTGATCGAGCCGCGGCTCGCCGCGATCCGCGCGGAGAAGTCGCTGTCGCTGCTCGGCAAGCAGACGGTCCGCTTCGAGGAAAAGGAGCACATCGGCTTCTATCGCAAGCTGATGAGCGGCACGAGCATCGTGCACCCGAACGGGATGCGCTTCCAGGCGTTCGACGAACACGGCCAGCTGCTGGTCGAGAAAGAGTATTACTCGGTCGGCGGCGGTTTCGTCGTGAACCGCGACGGCGATCGCGTGAACGGCGTGCGCGCGGCGGTCGAGGTGCCTTATCCGTTCCGCACCGGCGACGACCTGATGCGGCAGTGCCGCGAACACGGGCTGTCGATCGCCGAGCTGATGCTGCACAACGAATCCGCGCTGCGCCCCGCCGACGAAGTGCGCGCCGGGCTGCTCGCGATCTGGCGCACGATGGCCGCATGCGTCGAGCGCGGCTGCAAGGTCGAGGGCGAGCTGCCGGGCCCGATGCGCGTGAAGCGCCGCGCGGCCGAGCTGAACGGCCGCCTGCGCGCGCGTTCGGAAGAGTCGCTGCGCGACCCGCTGTCGATGCTCGACTGGGTCAACCTGTACGCGATGGCCGTCAACGAGGAGAACGCGGCGGGCGGGCGCGTCGTGACCGCGCCGACCAATGGCGCGGCCGGCGTGATTCCCGCGGTGCTGCACTACTACGTGAAATTCGTGCCGGGCTCGAACGAAGCCGGCATCGTCGAATTCCTGCTGACGGCCGCGGCGATCGGAATCATCTACAAGGAAACCGCGTCGATCTCCGGCGCGGAAGTCGGCTGCCAGGGCGAAGTGGGCGTCGCGTGCTCGATGGCCGCCGCGGCACTCGCGGCCGTGATGGGCGGCACGCCCGACCAGGTCGAGAACGCGGCCGAGATCGGCATGGAGCACAACCTCGGGATGACCTGCGACCCCGTCGGCGGGCTCGTGCAGATCCCGTGCATCGAACGCAACGCGATGGGCGCGATCAAGGCGCTGAACGCGTCGCGCATGGCGCTCAAGGGCAACGGCCAGCACTACGTGTCGCTCGATTCCGTGATCAAGACGATGCGCGAGACCGGCGCCGACATGAAGACGAAATACAAGGAAACGTCACGCGGCGGTCTCGCCGTGAACGTCATCGAATGCTAACGAAGGGTCAATCATCATGAGCCGCTACTCGATATTCAGCCTGTTCCGCAACGGCCTCTCGTATCACGAGAACTGGGAAAAGCAGTGGAAGAGCCCGGAACCGAAGAAGGAATACGACGTCGTGATCGTCGGCGGCGGCGGCCACGGCCTCGCGACCGCGTACTACCTCGCGAAGGAACACGGGATCACGAACGTCGCGATCCTCGAGAAAGGCTGGATCGGCGGCGGCAACACCGCGCGCAACACGACGATCGTGCGCTCGAACTATCTGTGGGACGAATCGGCCGCGCTGTACGAGAAGGCGATGAAGCTGTGGGAAGGGCTGTCGCAGGACCTGAACTACAACGTGATGTTCAGCCAGCGCGGCGTGATGAACCTCGCGCACACGCTTCAGGACGTGCGCGACACCGAGCGCCGCGTGAACGCGAACCGGCTGAACGGTGTCGACGCCGAGTTCCTGACGCCCGAGCAGATCAAGGAAATCGAGCCGACCATCAACCTGAACAGCCGCTACCCGGTGCTCGGCGCATCGATCCAGCGCCGCGCGGGCGTCGCGCGTCACGATGCGGTGGCCTGGGGTTTCGCGCGCGGCGCGGACCGCGCGGGCGTCGACATCATCCAGAACTGCCAGGTGACGGGCATTCGCCGTGAAGGCGGCGCGGTGGTCGGCGTCGACACGGTGAAGGGCTTCATCAAGGCGAAGAAGGTCGCGGTGGTCGCGGCCGGCAACACGACGACGCTCGCCGACATGGCCGGCGTGCGCCTGCCGATCGAGAGCCACCCGCTGCAGGCGCTGGTGTCCGAGCCGATCAAGCCGGTCGTCAACTCGGTGATCATGTCGAACGCGGTGCACGCGTACATCAGCCAGTCCGACAAGGGCGACCTCGTGATCGGCGCGGGCATCGACCAGTACACGGGCTTCGGCCAGCGCGGCAGCTTCCACATCATCGAAAGCACGCTGCAGGCGATCGTCGAGATGTTCCCGGTGTTCTCGCGCGTGCGGATGAACCGCCAGTGGGGCGGCATCGTCGACGTGTCGCCGGACGCGTGCCCGATCATCACCAAGACCGACGTGAAGGGCCTGTATTTCAACTGCGGCTGGGGCACCGGCGGCTTCAAGGCGACGCCCGGCTCGGGCTGGGTGTTCGCGCACACGATCGCCCGCGACGAACCGCATCCGCTGAACGCACCGTTCGCGCTCGACCGCTTCTACACGGGCCACCTGATCGACGAGCACGGCGCTGCCGCCGTGGCGCACTAACCCGACCATTGGAGAAAGAAACATGTTGCTGATCGAATGTCCGTGGTGCGGGCCGCGCGCCGAATCCGAGTTCTCGTGCGGCGGCGAAGCCGACATCGTGCGCCCGGTCAATAACGAGAACATGACCGACCGCGAGTGGGGCGAATACGTGTTCATGCGCGAGAACAAGCGCGGGCTGCACAAGGAGCAATGGCTGCATGCGCAGGGTTGCCGCCGCTGGTTCAAGGCCACGCGCGACACGGTGACCTACGATATCAAGGGCTACGAAACGTTCGGTGGGGCTGCCATCAGTGGCGCAGCCGCCGGCAACGCACACGAAGAGGGCACGAGCAAATGAGCCAGAAAGACCGTCTCGGCACCGGTGGCCGCATCAATCGCGCGATTCCGTTGACGTTCACGTTCAACGGCCGCACGTACCAGGGCTTCCAGGGCGACACGCTCGCGTCCGCGCTGCTCGCGAACGGCGTGCACTTCGTCGCGCGCAGCTTCAAGTACCACCGCCCGCGCGGGATCGTGACGGCGGACGTCGCGGAACCGAATGCCGTCGTGCAGCTCGAATCGGGCCCGTACACCGTGCCGAACGCGCGCGCGACCGAAATCGAGCTGTACCAGGGGCTCGTCGCGACGAGCGTGAACGCCGAGCCGACGCTCGAGAACGACAAGTACGCGATCAACCAGAAGTTCTCGCGCTTCATGCCGGCCGGGTTCTATTACAAGACCTTCATGTGGCCGCGCAACATGTGGCCGAAGTACGAAGAGAAGATCCGCGAGGCGGCCGGTCTCGGCAAGGCTCCTGAAGTGCTCGACGCCGATCGCTACGACAAGTGCTACGCGCATTGCGACGTGCTCGTCGTCGGCGGCGGCCCGTCGGGTCTCGCGGCCGCGCATGCGGCGGCCGTGGCCGGTGCGCGCGTGATCCTCGTCGACGACCAGCGCGAGCTCGGCGGCAGCCTGCTGTCGTGCCGCGCCGAGATCGACGCGAAGCCCGCGCTGCAGTGGGTCGAGAAAATCGAGGCCGAGTTGCGCAAGCTGCCCGACGTGACGATCCTGTCGCGCAGCACCGCGTTCGGCTACCAGGACCACAACCTCGTGACGGTCACGCAGCGCCTGACCGATCACCTGCCCGTGTCGATGCGCAAGGGCACGCGCGAGTTGCTGTGGAAGGTCCGCGCGAAGCGCGTGATCCTCGCGACCGGTGCGCACGAGCGTCCGATCGTGTTCGGCAACAACGACCTGCCGGGCGTGATGCTCGCGTCCGCGGTGTCCACGTACGTGCATCGCTTCGGCGTGCTGCCGGGCCGCAACGCGGTCGTGTTCACGAACAACGACCGCGCGTACCAGACCGCGCTCGACCTGAAGGCGTGCGGCGCGAAGGTGACGGTCGTCGATTCGCGCGCGTCGTCGAACGGCGCACTGCCGGCCGCTGCGAAGCGGCAGGGCGTGACGGTGATGAGCGGCGCGGTCGTGACGGTCGCAGCGGGCAAGTGGCGCGTATCGTCGGTCGACGTCGCGTCGATCACCAACGGCCAGGTGGGCGGCAAGCTGCAGTCGCTGCCGTGCGACCTCGTCGCGATGTCGGGCGGCTTCAGCCCCGTGCTGCACCTGTTCGCGCAATCGGGCGGCAAGGCCTGCTGGAACGACGAGAAGGCATGCTTCCTGCCGGGCAAGCCGGTGCAGGCGGAAGCGAGCATCGGTGCGGCGGCGGGCGAATTCGGCCTCGCACGTGCGCTGCGGCTCGCGGTCGATGCGGGCGCGGAAGCGGCGAAGGCGGCGGGCTTCACGGCCGCGCAGCGCCCGGTCGCGCCGCAGGTCGCCGAAACCGTCGAAGGCGCACTGCAACCGTTGTGGCTCGTCGGCAGCCGCGAGGCCGCCGCACGCGGGCCGAAGCAGTTCGTCGACTTCCAGAACGACGTGGCGGCCGCCGACATCCTGCTCGCCGCGCGCGAAGGCTTCGAATCGGTCGAGCACGTGAAGCGCTACACGGCGATGGGTTTCGGCACCGACCAGGGCAAGCTCGGCAACATCAACGGGATGGCGATCCTCGCGCAGGCGCTCGGCAAGACGATTCCGGAAACGGGCACGACGACGTTCCGCCCGAACTACACGCCGGTGACGTTCGGCGCGTTCGCGGGCCGCGAGCTCGGCGATTTCCTCGACCCGATCCGCAAGACCTGCGTGCATGAATGGCACGTCGAGCACGGCGCGCTGTTCGAGGACGTCGGCAACTGGAAGCGGCCGTGGTATTTCCCCAAGAACGGCGAGGATCTCCATGCGGCCGTGAAGCGCGAATGCCTCGCGGTGCGCAACAGCGTCGGCATCCTCGACGCATCGACGCTCGGCAAGATCGACATCCAGGGCCCCGACGCGGTCAAGCTGCTGAACTGGATGTACACGAACCCGTGGAACAAGCTCGAAATCGGCAAGTGCCGCTACGGGCTGATGCTCGACGAGAACGGGATGGTGTTCGACGACGGCGTGACGGTGCGCCTCGCCGACCAGCATTTCATGATGACGACCACGACGGGCGGCGCGGCGCGCGTGCTCACGTGGCTCGAACGCTGGCTGCAGACCGAATGGCCCGACATGAAGGTGCGGCTGTCGTCCGTCACCGATCACTGGGCGACGTTCGCGGTGGTCGGCCCGAAGAGCCGCAAGGTCGTGCAGAAGGTGTGCCAGGACATCGACTTCGGCAACGAAGCGTTCCCGTTCATGAGCTACCGGAACGGCACCGTTGCGGGTGCGAAGGCGCGCGTGATGCGGATCAGCTTCTCGGGCGAGCTGGCCTATGAAGTGAACGTGCCGGCGAATGCGGGCCGCGCGGTGTGGGAAGCGCTGATGGCCGCGGGTGCCGAGTTCGACATCACGCCGTACGGCACCGAGACGATGCACGTGCTGCGCGCGGAGAAGGGCTACATCATCGTCGGGCAGGACACCGACGGTTCGGTCACGCCTTACGACCTCGGGATGGGTGGGCTCGTCGCGAAGTCGAAGGACTTCCTCGGCAAGCGTTCGCTGGCGCGCTCGGACACCGCGAAGGAAGGCCGCAAGCAGTTCGTCGGCCTGCTGACCGAGGACGAGCAGGTCGTGCTGCCGGAAGGCGCGCAGATCGTCGCGAAGGACACGCAGGTGTCGGCGGTCGATCCGACGCCGATGATCGGCCACGTGACGTCGAGCTACTACAGCCCGATCCTGAAGCGCTCGATCGCGCTTGCGGTGGTGAAGGGCGGCCTGAACAAGATGGGCGAGAGCGTCGTGATTCCGCTGGCCAACGGCAAGCGCATCACCGCGAAGATCTCGAGCCCGGTTTTCTACGATACCGAAGGGGTGCGCCAGCATGTGGAATGAAACGAGAAACCAGACGCAGGTGGCGGGCGCGGGCGGCGTGACGCTTGAATCGCCGTTCGTTGGCGCGGCCGACGTGCTGAAGACGCACCAGGCACGCGCGTCGAAGAAGTTCGCGCTGCGCGAGCGGCCGTTCCTCGATCTCGTCAACGTGCGCGGCGAGTTGAGCGATCCGGCGTTCGTCGCCGCGTTCGAGCGCGTGGTCGGCTGCCGGCCGCCCGCGGAGCCGAACACGATCGTGCGCGGTGCCGAGTACGACGTGCTGTGGCTCGGCCCCGACGAATGGCTCGTGCGCTCGAACGGCCCCGTGCAGGCCGGCGTGCTCGAGGCCAGGCTCGCGGAGGCCGTGCAGGGTTCGTATGCGGCGGCCGTCGACGTCGGCAGCGGTTATACGGTGGTCGAGATCAGCGGCGAACGCGTGCGCGACGTACTTGCACGCGGCTGCCCGCTCGATTTCCATCCGCGTGCGTTCAAGCCGGGCCAGTGCGCGCAGTCGCACTACTTCAAGACGTCGATCGTGCTGATCCCGACCGGCGACGATGCGTTCGAGATCGTCCTGCGCCGCAGCTTCGCCGACTACTTCGTGCGCATCATGCTCGATGCGGCCGCGCC